>NZ_JACOFV010000002.1 GCF_014284255.1 Cognatundibacterium jejuense | reverse complement strand
TCTATGTATTGTCTAAAGATGAAGGTGGTCGTCATACACCATTCTTTAACAACTACCGTCCACAGTTCTACTTCCGTACAACGGACGTAACTGGTTCGATCGAGTTGCCAAAAGACAAAGAAATGGTTATGCCAGGTGATAACGTATCTATCACAGTAAAACTGATCAACCCGATCGCGATGGAAGAAGGCTTGCGCTTCGCTATCCGTGAAGGCGGTCGTACTGTTGGTGCGGGCGTTGTTGCAAAAATTATCGAGTAATTCGTAATTTTGTAGTACACTAGTCGGCTGCCGTGTTTTTAAGCACGTCAGCCGCTTTTTTTAGTATTCGCTCTTTGTAAAAATCGCCACACTCACTGAGTAGTTGGCTCGTTCTTTATAGGAAATAGCATGTCCACACAAAATCAAAAGATCCGCATCCGTCTGAAAGCATTCGATTACAAATTGATCGATCAATCTGCTTTGGAAATCGTTGAAACAGCTAAGCGCACTGGCGCTGTTGTTAAAGGTCCAGTACCTCTGCCAACACGTATCCAACGTTTCGACGTATTGCGTTCCCCGCACGTGAACAAAACTTCCCGTGATCAGTTTGAAATTCGTACACACCAGCGTTTGATGGATATCGTTGATCCAACAGACAAAACAGTTGATGCTTTGATGAAGCTCGACTTGCCAGCTGGCGTTGATGTTGAAATCAAATTGCAGTAATCAATTACCAATTAAAGTTCGCCAGTTTTTGTGTAATTGCAAACTGGTGAATTTAAAAGGAATTGACATACCACAAATTTTTGAATTTTCAAATAATTTGCGTTGTAAATAAAAAATTTGTGGGCTATAATCGAAGGCTTAAATGTAGGTTAGCTTCCGCTAACCTTTTCGTTTAAGTTTTTTAAACATCAGCCTCACCCAATCGTAGGTGAGAATGGAGAAAATAATGAGCTTGGGCCTAGTTGGTCGCAAGGTTGGTATGATGCGCATCTTTACAGATGATGGGGATTCAATTCCTGTTACTGTATTAGACGTGTCCAACAACCGCGTGACGCAAGTCAAAACTCCTGAAACAGACGGTTACTCCGCTGTTCAGGTTACTTTCGGTCAGCGCCGTGCATCCCGTGTAACTAAAGCGGCTGCCGGTCACCTCGCAAAAGCAGGTGTTGAAGCTGGTACTGTATTAAAAGAATTCCGTGTTGATGCTGCTAAAGCTTCCGAAATGAAAGCTGGCGATGTTGTGCCTGTTGGATTGTTCGAAGCTGGTCAAAAAGTTGACGTGCAAGGCGTAACAATTGGTAAAGGCTATGCCGGTACCATCAAACGTCACCACTTCGCTTCTGGTCGCGCTACTCACGGTAACTCCCGTTCCCATAACGTTCCAGGTTCTATCGGTATGGCGCAGGATCCAGGTCGTGTTTTCCCTGGTAAGCGCATGACTGGTCACTTGGGTGACGTAACTCGTACTGTGCAAAATCTGGAAATCGCTCGCGTAGATGCAGAGCGTCAGTTGTTGCTGGTTAAGGGTGCTGTGCCGGGTGCAAAAAATGGTCAGGTAGTAGTATCTCCTGCTGTTAAAGTTAAAGCAAAGAAGGGAGCCTAATCCATGGAACTGAAGCTCCTAAACGAACAAGGTCAAGCTGCAGCGAACGTCGTTGCTCCTGATACTATTTTCGGTCGTGATTACAACGAAGCCTTGATTCATCAAGTAGTTGTTGCATTCCAAGCGAACGCGCGTAGCGGTAATCGCAAGCAAAAAGATCGTGAAGAAGTCCATCACACAACTAAGAAGCCTTGGCGTCAAAAAGGTACTGGTCGTGCACGTGCTGGTATGTCTTCCTCTCCTTTGTGGCGTGGCGGTGGTCGTATTTTCCCAAATACACCAGATGAGAACTTCTCTCACAAAGTTAACAAAAAGATGTATCGCGCAGGTATCTGCTCGATCCTCTCTCAGTTGGCTCGTGAAGGTCGTCTGAATGTGGTTGATGATGTTGCTGTCGAAGCTCCGAAAACAAAATTGTTGACGGAAAAATTGAAAGCATTGGGTTGCCTGGATTCCGTTTTGATCATCACTGATGAATTCAATGAAAATCTGATGTTGGCAGCACGTAACTTGGCAAACGTTTTGGTTGTTGAGCCACGTTATGCTGATCCAGTTTCTTTGGTGTTCTACAAGAAAGTGTTGATCACTAAGCCAGCACTGGCAAAGATTGAGGAGATGCTGGCATGAGCGCATTAATCAAACATAGCGAAGAACGCCTGATGAAGGTGTTGCTGGCTCCTGTTATTTCTGAAAAAGCAACTATGGTTGCTGAAAAGAATGAACAAGTGGTTTTCCTGGTTATGCCAGATGCAACCAAGCCAGAAATCAAAGCTGCCGTCGAATTGCTGTTTAAGGTTCAAGTTGAATCTGTTCAAGTAGCAAATCGTCAAGGTAAACAAAAACGTACCGGTAGATTTAATGGCCGTCGCAATCATACAAAACGCGCTTTTGTATGCTTGAAGCCAGGTCAAGAAATCAACTTCACTGAGGGGGCATAAGCATGGCACTCGTTAAGATGAAGCCAACCTCACCAGGTCGTCGTGGTATGGTGAAAGTAGTAACAGAAGGCCTGCATAAAGGTAGTCCGTTTGCTGCTTTGTTGGAAAAGAAATCCAAAACTGCTGGCCGTAATAATAACGGTCACATCACTACCCGTCATATCGGTGGTGGTCATAAGCAGCATTATCGTATTGTTGACTTCAAACGCAACACTAAAGACGGTATTCCTGCAAAAGTAGAACGTATTGAATACGATCCTAACCGTACAGCGCACATTGCTTTGTTGTGCTACGCGGATGGTGAGCGTGCTTACATCATCGCTACTAAAGGTATGGCTGCTGGTGATCAGGTAATGAGCGGCTCTCAAGCGCCAATCAAATCTGGTAACTGCTTGCCTATCCGTAACATCCCAGTTGGCACAACTATGCACTGCGTAGAAATGTTGCCAGGCAAGGGTGCTCAGATCGCACGTACAGCTGGTGCTGGCGTTGTTCTGATGGCGCGTGAAGGCACTTACGCTCAGGTTCGTTTGCGCTCCGGTGAAGTTCGTCGTATTCATATCGAATGCCGCGCAACTATCGGTGAAGTTGGTAACGGCGAGCACAATCTGCGTAAGATTGGTAAAGCTGGTGCGATGCGTTGGCGCGGTGTTCGTCCTACCGTTCGCGGTGTGGTAATGAATCCGGTTGATCACCCGCACGGTGGTGGTGAAGGTAAAACCGCAGCAGGTCGTCATCCAGTTTCTCCATGGGGTCAACAGACCAAGGGTAAGAAGACACGTCGCAACAAGCGTACTACTTCGATGATCGTCTCACGCCGTGGTAAGAAATAAGGGATAAAACATGACACGTTCATTGAAAAAAGGGCCGTTCTGCGACGCCCACCTGGTGAAGAAAGTCGAAACTGCGCAAGCAAATAAAGACAAAAAGCCAATCAAGACTTGGTCCCGTCGTTCGACAATTATGCCGGACTTCATCGGTTTGACCATTGCGGTGCATAACGGTAAGCAACACGTACCAGTTTATGTTTCCGAAAACATGGTTGGTCACAAGCTCGGCGAATTTGCGCTGACCCGTACGTTCAAGGGTCACGCTGCCGATAAAAAGGCTAAGAAATAAGGACCGATGATGGAAACTAAAGCTAATCTTCGCGGTGTGCGTCTGTCTGAGCAAAAAGGTCGCCTCGTTGCAGACCTTATCCGTGGTAAAAAAGTAGATCAGGCATTGAATATCCTGGCATTCAGCCCTAAAAAAGGTGCTGCAATCATTAAGAAAGTGTTGGAGTCTGCAATTGCAAACGCCGAGCACAACGATGGTGCAGATATCGATGAGCTGAAAGTAAAGACTATCTATGTCGAAAAAGGTGCGATTCTGAAGCGCTTCACAGCACGCGCTAAGGGTCGTGGTGATCGTATCTCTAAACAATCCTGTCACATTTATGTGACTGTCGGTAACTAAGGAGTCACGATGGGACAGAAGATACATCCAACCGGTTTTCGTCTTGCGGTAACACGTAACTGGTCTTCACGTTGGTATGCAGGCAACGGCAATTTCGCTGCCATGCTCGGTGAAGATCTGAAAGTACGTGAGTACCTGAAGAAAAAACTGAAAAACGCATCTGTAGGCCGCATCACTATTGAGCGTCCAGCGAAAAACGCCCGTATTACTATTTACAGCTCCCGTCCAGGTGTTGTAATCGGTAAAAAAGGCGAAGATATTGAAGTATTGAAAGCTGAATTGTCGAAAATGATGGGCGTGCCAGTTCACGTGAACATCGAAGAAATTCGCAAGCCAGAAATCGATGCACAATTGATCGCTGATTCGATCGCTCAACAGCTCGAAAAACGTATTATGTTCCGCCGCGCGATGAAACGTGCGATGCAAAATGCAATGCGTTTGGGTGCACAAGGCATCAAGATCATGTCCGGTGGTCGTTTGAATGGTATTGAAATCGCTCGTAAAGAATGGTATCGCGAAGGCCGTGTGCCTCTGCATACATTGCGCGCTGATATCGACTACGGTTTTGGCGAAGCATCCACAACTTACGGCATTATTGGCGTAAAAGTGTGGGTCTACAAAGGTGATCGTTTAGCAAATGGCGATGCGCCTGTTATTGAATCGACTCCAGAAGACGACAAAAAACGTCGTGGTCCACGTCGTGACGATGGCAAGCCAAACAGTCGTCCACGTGCTAAGCGTCCTGAAGGGCAAACTACAACTGGTGCAGCAGCTCCAGCAGCCAAGCGCGTACGCGCAAAAGCTGACGCTGCAGCTCCAGCTGAGAAAGCAGGAGAATAATCATGCTGCAACCAGCACGCAGAAAATATCGTAAGGAGCAAAAAGGCCGTAACAAGGGGATTTCTCATTCCCGTGGTACAGCTGTCTCCTTCGGTGAGTTTGGCTTGAAAGCGGTTGGCCGTGGTCGTATCACAGCGCGTCAGATCGAAGCTGCGCGTCGTGCGATGACCCGTCATATTAAACGCGGTGGTCGTATTTGGATCCGTGTTTTCCCGGACAAGCCAATTTCCCAGAAACCTGCAGAGGTTCGTATGGGTAATGGTAAGGGTAATCCTGAGTACTACGTTGCCGAGATTCAACCTGGCAAAATGTTGTACGAGATGGATGGTGTCGATGAAGCGCTGGCACGCGAAGCGTTCCGCTTGGCTGCAGCTAAATTGCCGTTGATGACTACGTTCGTCGTCCGTCAAGTCGGCCAATAATAGGAGTTGTAAATGAAAGTATCTGAACTCCAAGGTAAAGATCAAGCGGCTTTGACCAAAGAACTTAATGATCTGTTGAAGGCACAATTCAGCCTGCGTATGCAAATCGCTACACAGCAACTGACTAACACTTCACAGTTGAAAAAAGTTCGTCGTGACATCGCACGTGTTAAAACCGTCATGAACCAGAAGGATGCCAAATAATGAACGATCAAGTTAAAGTGGCATTGAAGCGCACATTAATTGGCAAAGTTGTGTCAGACAAGATGGACAAAACCGTAACAGTGGTTGTTGAACGTCACGTCAAACATCCTTTGTATGGCAAGATCATCGTTCGTACTGCAAAGTACCACGCACACGATGAAGCGAACCAGGCAAAAGCTGGCGACACAGTTGAAATCCAAGAAGGTCGTCCGATCTCCAAGACTAAAGCTTGGACAGTGACACGTGTGGTTCAAGTCGCACAAGTTGTATAAATTTATTGCACAAAAACTTTTTTGATGTAATAATGATGGGCTGTCATTTGCAATACATGTAAATGACAGCCTAAATGTCTTTCGCAACACCCTCTCGTTGTGAAAGTGGTTAAAAAATCGTCCACCTAATCAGTTGGCTCGTGCATTGTAGGTTATGTAGGGGTTGGCTGGCGGGACCAAGACTGACTACAAATTTGCATTGTGCAAGTTATGTGGATTAAGTTGGGAAAGAGAACATTATGATTCAAACAGAAAGCCGGCTGGAAGTGGCTGACAACACTGGTGCACGTGAAGTTTTGTGTATTAAGGTGTTGGGCGGTTCCAAGCGTCGTTATGCGGGTATCGGTGATGTAATTAAAGTCACTGTAAAATCTGCTGCTCCACGCGGTCGTGTAAAAAAAGGTGAAATTTACAACGCCGTGGTTGTGAGAACAGCTAAGGGTGTTCGTCGTCAAGATGGCTCGTTGGTCAAATTTGATGGCAATGCTGCAGTATTGTTGAATGCAAAGCTTGAGCCTATCGGCACTCGTATTTTCGGCCCAGTAACACGCGAATTGCGTACTGAGCGCTTCATGAAAATCGTGTCTTTAGCTCCAGAAGTGCTGTAAGGAGTCGTGATGAATAAAATTCGTAAAAACGACGAAGTCATCGTCTTGACGGGTAAAGACAAAGGTAAACGTGGTCAGGTGCAAGCATGCATCGACAGCGATTACGTTGTTGTAGCTGGTATTAACGTTGCTAAAAAAGCTGTTAAGCCTAACCCAATGACTGGCGCAGTAGGTGGCATCGTTGATAAAGTGATGCCGATTCATGTGTCGAATGTTGCGTTGTTTAACGCTGCATCTGGCAAAGCAGACCGTGTAGGCTTTAAGGTCGTGGATGGTAAGAAAGTCCGCGTCTACAAGTCGACTGGCGAAGTTGTGAAGGCATAACATCATGGCCCGTCTACAAGCATTATATAAAGAAAAAATCGTTGCGGCGCTGACTGAAAAGTACGCGTATAAGTCTTCGATGGAAGTACCACGTATCTTGAAGATTACCCTGAATATGGGTTTGTCTGAAGCAATTGCTGACAAAAAGATCATTGAGCACGCTGTTGGTGACTTGACTAAAATCGCTGGCCAAAAGCCAGTCGTGACTAAAGCACGTAAAGCGATTGCAGGTTTTAAAATCCGTGAAGGCTACCCAATCGGTTGTATGGTAACTTTGCGTGGCGCTCAGATGTATGAATTCCTGGATCGTTTCATCACTGTGGCATTGCCACGTGTACGTGACTTCCGTGGTGTTTCTGGTCGTGCGTTTGATGGTCGTGGTAACTACAATATCGGTGTCAAGGAACAGATTATTTTCCCTGAAATCGAGTACGACAAGATCGACGCATTGCGTGGTATGAATATCAGTATCACGACAACAGCAAAGACCGACGAAGAAGCGAAAGCACTCCTCGCCGCATTTAAATTTCCGTTCAGAAACTGAGGTCGCCATGGCAAAATTGGCACTGATTAATCGTGAGCAAAAGCGTGCAGACTTGGTGAAGAAATTCGCTGGCAAGCGCGCCGAATTGAAGGCCATCATTGATGACCAATCAAAGACAGAAGAAGAGCGTTACATCGCTCGTCTGAAGTTGCAGGCTTTGCCACGTAATTCTAATCCGACCCGCCAGCGTAATCGTTGCGCTTTGACAGGTCGCCCACGTGGCACATTCCGTAAATTCGGATTGGGCCGTATTAAACTCCGTGAAGTCGCCATGCGTGGTGAAATCCCGGGTATGACTAAAGCCAGCTGGTAATAGGAGAATAAGCAATGAGTATGAGCGATCCTATCGCCGATATGCTGACCCGCATTCGTAACGCACAAGTTGTTCAAAAAACTGTAGTTGCGATGCCGTCCTCTAAAGTAAAGATTGCAATTGCAAACGTACTTAAAGACGAAGGTTACATTGAAGATTTCGCAGTTTTGGAAACTGCAGGTAAGTCCGAATTAAAAATCGGCTTGAAATATTATGCAGGACGTCCTGTTATTGAGCGTTTGGAACGTGTTTCACGTCCAGGTCTTCGTATTTACAAAGGTAAAGACGAGATTCCAAGCGTGATGAACGGTTTGGGCGTGGCCATTGTGTCCACACCAAAAGGCGTCATGACTGACCGCAAAGCGCGCGCAACCGGTGTCGGTGGCGAAGTTATTTGCTACGTCGCCTAAGGAGTGAAAGATGTCTCGAGTAGGTAAGATGCCAATCGCTTTGCCGGCCGGTGCAGAAGTTGCAATTTCAGCAGAGCAGATTACAGTAAAAGGTCCTATGGGCGTATTGACACAAAGCTTAAACGGCTTAGTGGCAATTGCGAACGACAACGGCACTTTGAGTTTTTCACCAGCCAATGATGGCCGTGAAGCTAATGCAATGACAGGCACTTTACGTGCTCTGGTCAACAACATGGTTAACGGTGTTACTAAAGGCTTCGAAAGAAAACTCACTTTGGTCGGCGTTGGTTACAAAGCGCAAGCTCAAGGTGACAAATTGAATTTGTCTTTAGGTTTTTCACACCCAGTTGTACATCAAATGCCAGCTGGCGTTTCGTGTGCTACGCCAACACCTACTGAAATCCTGATCAAAGGGGTTAATAAGCAGCAAGTAGGTCAAGTGGCAGCTGAAGTCCGTGCATACCGCAGCCCAGAGCCTTATAAAGGCAAGGGTGTCCGTTATGCGGACGAAGTGGTTGTGATTAAAGAAACCAAGAAGAAGTAATAGGGGTTGACGATGGACAAGAAACAATCACGTCTGCGCCGCGCACGTCAAACCCGTGCCAAGATCGCAGAACTCAAAGTGAACCGCCTGGCCGTGCATCGCACCAACTTGCACATCTACGCAAACATCATTGGCCCAGACGCCAAAGTGTTGGCATCTGCTTCTACAGTAGAAGCAGAAGTACGTGCAGAGTTGGCTGGCAAGTCCGGTGCTGGTGGCAACACCACAGCCGCGACTTTGATCGGCAAGCGTGTAGCAGAGAAGGCAATCAAAGCAGGGGTTACCGAAGTTGCGTTTGACCGCTCCGGTTTCCGTTACCATGGCCGCATCAAGGCGCTTGCAGAAGCTGCCCGCGAAGCTGGCTTGAAGTTCTAAGGAAAATTTGTCATGGCAAAAATGCAAGCAAAAACAGCAGCCGACAAGCCGGATGATGGCATGCGCGAAAAAATGATCGCGATCAACCGTGTAACCAAAGTGGTTAAGGGTGGTCGTATCATGGGTTTCGCGGCGCTGACAGTCGTAGGTGACGGCGATGGCCGTATCGGTATGGGCAAGGGAAAATCGAAAGAAGTTCCTGTAGCTGTACAAAAAGCGATGGAAGAAGCACGTCGTAAGATGATCAAAGTGACTTTAAAGAACGGTACATTGCAGCACACCGTTACTGGTAAGCACGGCGCATCTTCCGTCATGATTTCTCCAGCAAAAGAAGGTACTGGCGTTATTGCTGGTGGTCCAATGCGCGCGATTTTTGAAGTAATGGGTATTGTGAACGTCGTTGCTAAATCCAACGGTTCCACAAATCCTTACAACATGGTTCGTGCGACTTTAAATGGTCTGGCTAAGATGAGTACTCCATCTGAAATCGCTGCAAAGCGTGGCAAGACCGTTGAAGAAATCCTCGGTTAAGGAGAGCGCGATGACTAAGACAGTAAAAGTACAATTGGTCAAAGGTCTGATCGGCACACGCCAAGATCACCGTGCTACCGTACGTGGTTTGGGTCTGCGTCGTGTTAATTCAGTTTCTGAATTGGAAGACACACCAGCAGTACGCGGCATGATCAACAAAGTCTCGTATCTTGTGAAGGTTGTAGCGTAAGTCGTAAGGCTTATGTTCGGAGCAAATTATGGAATTGAATAACATCCAACCTGCTGATGGCGCAAAACACTACAAACGTCGTGTTGGTCGTGGTATCGGTTCAGGTTTAGGTAAGACAGCGGGTCGCGGCCATAAAGGTCAAAAATCCCGTTCAGGCGGCTTTCATAAAGTCGGTTTCGAGGGCGGTCAGATGCCTCTGCAACGTCGTTTGCCAAAACGTGGTTTTAAATCACTGGCAACCCCGTTTAAAGCAGAAGTTCGTTTGACAGACCTGGAAAATCTGCCAGTCACTGAAATTGACATCTTAGCTTTGAAACAAGCTGGTGTTGTTTCCGAGCTCGCACGTGTAGTTCGTGTGATCTTGTCTGGCGCAATTTCCAAGAAAGTTACTTTGAACGGCTTGATCGTCACTAAAGGCGCTAAAGCTGCAATCGAAGCTGCTGGCGGAACAATCGCTTAATTCAGTGCAGACACCGGAGCAATAATTGGCAACATCTCCACAACAAGCTAAAAGTGCAGCAAGCGGATTTCCCTGGGGGCGACTCTGGTTTTTGCTTGCAGCACTGGTTGTCTACAGGATTGGTGCTCATGTGCCAGTTCCTGGTATAGATCCAACTGCATTGGCGGACTTGTTTAAGCAAAACCAAGGTGGTATTTTGGGTATGTTTAACATGTTCTCCGGTGGTGCATTGTCACGGTTCACCGTGTTTGCACTCGGTATCATGCCGTATATTTCGGCATCGATTATCATGCAGTTGATGTCTATCGTTTCTCCACAACTGGAAGCGCTAAAAAAAGAAGGCGAATCCGGTCGTAGAAAGATTACACAATATACTCGGTATGGCACTTTGCTGTTAGCGACGGTGCAGGCATATTTTATTGCGTTTGGTCTGGAAGCTCAGCCAGGTTTGGTTCTTGATCCTGGTATGGCTTTCCGATTGACTACTGTAGTAACGTTGGTAACTGGAACGATGTTTCTGATGTGGTTGGGCGAGCAGATTACGGAGCGTGGTTTAGGTAATGGTATTTCTATCATTATTTTCGCCGGTATCGCTGCTGGCCTCCCGAATGCCTTGGGTAACTTGTTTGAACTGGTTCGGACAGGCTCTATGCATCCGGCATCAGTATTGTTGATTTGTGTGATTGCTGCGGCTGTAACGTACCTGGTGGTGTTTGTGGAACGTGGCCAACGTAAGATCCTGGTCAACTACGCAAAACGTCAGGTCGGTAATAAAG
Source organism: Cognatundibacterium jejuense (assembly GCF_014284255.1). GTDB lineage: Bacteria > Pseudomonadota > Gammaproteobacteria > Burkholderiales > Burkholderiaceae_D > Undibacterium > Undibacterium jejuense. Next base: position 399,601 of record NZ_JACOFV010000002.1, on the reverse strand, counting down.
TGTATGGTGGGCAAAGTAGTCATTTGCCTCTGAAGTTGAACATGGCGGGCGTAATTCCTCCGATTTTTGCTTCTTCCATTATTTTGTTCCCGGCGACGATTACCAGCTGGTTCACTAAAGGCGCAGGCGATTCTTCAAGCGGTTTCATTACCTTCTTGAAAGATCTAGCAGCGTCGATGGCACCAGGCGAGCCGATTCACGCTTTGTTGTATGCAGCTGCAATTATTTTCTTCTGCTTCTTCTATACCGCTTTGGTATTTAATAGCAAAGAAACGGCTGACAACTTGAAGAAGAGTGGCGCGTTTGTTCCGGGAATTCGTCCAGGTGATCAGACAGCACGCTATATCGATAAGATTTTGATGCGTTTGACACTGGCCGGTGCGGTTTATATTACGCTGGTTTGTTTATTACCTGAATTCTTGATCGCCAAGTGGAAGGTACCATTTTATTTCGGTGGCACATCGCTGTTGATTATTGTGGTCGTTACCATGGATTTCATGGCACAAGTTCAGAACTATGTAATGTCTCAGCAGTATGAATCGCTTCTTCGTAAAGCAAATTTCAAGGGCGGGATTCCTTCTCGGTAATTGCCTGAAGGAACAGCAGATCGAATGGCAAAAGACGACGTTATACAGATGCAGGGCGAGATTCTTGAGAATCTTCCGAATGCGACATTTCGAGTTAAGTTGGAAAACGGGCATGTTGTACTAGGCCATATTTCCGGGAAGATGCGAATGAACTATATTCGTATTCTTCCAGGTGATAAGGTGACAGTGGAATTGACGCCTTATGATTTGAGCCGGGCGCGAATAGTGTTCCGTACCAAGTAAATTAAATTGTATTAAAAGGGAAGAGGGCAAAAATGAAAGTTCTCGCATCAGTTAAGCGGATTTGCCGCAACTGCAAAATCATCAAGCGCAAAGGTGTTGTTCGTGTTATTTGCACAGAACCACGCCATAAACAGCGCCAAGGTTAATTAACGTTATTGAACGAGGAATAACGAATGGCACGTATCGCAGGGGTTAATATCCCAAATCATCAGCATACCGTAATCGGCTTAACAGCTATCTATGGTATTGGCCGTCCACGCTCACAGAAAATCTGTGAAGCAACAGGTGTTTTGACCAATAAAAAGGTTAAAGATCTGGATGACAACGAACTCGAGAAGCTTCGCGACGAAATCGGTAAATTTATCGTCGAAGGCGACTTGCGTCGTGAATTGTCCATGAACATCAAGCGCTTGATGGACTTGGGTTGCTATCGCGGCTTGCGCCATCGTAAAGGCTTGCCTTGCCGTGGTCAACGTACACGTACTAACGCACGTACACGTAAAGGCCCACGTAAAGCAGCTCAATCTTTGAAGAAATAATCCAGGCTAGCCCGGATCCAAGGAAATCATTATGGCAAAAGCATCTAACAACGCAGCAGCAGCACGTGCTCGTAAGAAAGTTAAAAAGAACGTTGCAGAAGGTATTGCACACGTTCACGCTTCTTTCAATAACACCATCATCACGATCACTGATCGTCAAGGCAATGCGCTTTCATGGGCAACTGCTGGCGGTGCTGGTTTTAAAGGCTCACGTAAATCTACTCCTTTCGCAGCGCAGGTTGCAGCGGAAGCAGCAGGTAAAGTTGCTGTTGAATGCGGTATCAAAAATCTGGAAGTTCGCATCAAGGGCCCAGGCCCAGGTCGTGAATCTTCAGTTCGCGCATTGAACAATCTCGGTATCAAGATTTCTTTGATCCAAGACGTAACACCAGTTCCACATAACGGCTGCCGCCCTCCAAAGCGTCGTCGTATCTAAGCAGTAGCATTTGCTGCTGGCGTTCTGACGGTTTTTCCGTTAGAATGCAAGCCCGCCATTTTGTTGGCGGGTTTTGTGTTGGGAATTTTTATTTCAGACATTAAAAGGCTAGTTATTTCTAGTACTTATGTCTTTAAGACCACTGTCTGGTTGCAGGTAGATCAGACTAGCGCAGCTCATTCTGCGTCATTAATTAAAGGAAAATACTGTGGCACGTTATATCGGACCAAAAGCTAAGTTATCCCGCCGCGAAGGCACGGATCTGTTTCTGAAAAGCGCACGTCGCTCTTTAGATTCAAAATGCAAACTCGACGCTAAACCAGGTCAACATGGTCGCACTTCCGGTGCTCGTACCTCTGACTTCGGTAACCAATTGCGCGAAAAGCAAAAAGTTAAACGTATGTACGGCATTCTGGAACGTCAATTCCGCCGCTACTTCGCTGAAGCTGATCGTCAAAAAGGCAATACTGGCGAAACATTGTTGAAATTGTTGGAATCCCGTCTGGACAACGTTGCTTACCGTATGGGCTTTGGCTCTACACGCGCTGAAGCACGCCAATTGGTGAGCCACAAAGCTTTCACAGTGAACGGTATCGTTGTGAATATCGCTTCTTACCAGGTTAAAGCTGGTGACGTCGTTGCAGTTCGTGAAAAAGCGAAAAAGCAAGTTCGTATCGTTGAGGCGCTGTCTCTGGCAGAACAAGGCGGCATGCCGACTTGGGTTGCTGTTGATGCGAAGAAAATGGAAGGTACTTTCAAGTCCATGCCAGATCGCAGCGACATCGCTCACGATGTTAACGAATCTCTGATCGTTGAATTGTATTCTCGTTAATATTAAGTTTCTCCGCCTGCCTGTTTCGCGACTGGCAGGCTTTTTCTTTAATGCCATCAGCCTTATCGGTGTAACGAACCGAGGGTATTGAAAAGGACATTTCATGCAAAACAATCTGTTGAAGCCACGTATTATTGATGTGGAAATGCTGGGTGCTGGTCACGCTAAAGTGACTATGGAACCGTTTGAACGCGGCTATGGCCACACGCTGGGCAATGCTCTGCGTCGTGTTCTGTTGTCGACGATGACTGGTTACGCACCGACTGAAGTCACCATCGCTGGTGTCGTTCATGAGTATTCTTCCCTCGATGGCGTTCAAGAAGACGTAGTTGATATTCTGTTGAACTTGAAAGGTGTTGTATTCAAGTTGCACAATCGTGATGAAGTCACTCTGACTTTGAAGAAAGATGGCGAAGGCGCAGTTTTGGCTTCCGATATCGATCTGCCACACGATGTGGAACTGATCAACCCAGATCACGTGATCGCTAATTTGACTGCTGGCGGCAAACTTGACATGCAGATCAAAGTAGAAAAAGGCCGTGGTTATGTACCAGGTAATGTTCGTCGTCTCTCAGAAGATGCGAACAAAACCATCGGTCGTATGATTTTGGATGCTTCTTTCTCTCCAGTACGTCGTGTTTCTTATGCAGTTGAGTCCGCTCGTGTTGAACAGCGTACTGATCTGGATAAACTGGTCATTAACATCGAAACAAACGGTGTGATTTCTCCAGAAGAAGCAATTCGTCAATCCGCACGCGTGTTGGTTGATCAGTTGAATGTATTTGCTGCACTTGAAGGTACTGAAGCTGCTGCTGAAGCGCCATCCCGTGCACCTGCAGTTGATCCAGTTCTGTTGCGTCCAGTGGATGATCTGGAATTAACAGTTCGTTCAGCTAACTGCCTGAAAGCAGAAAACATTTACTACATTGGTGATCTGATCCAACGTAGCGAAAACGAATTGTTGAAGACACCAAATCTGGGTCGTAAGTCTTTGAACGAAATCAAAGAAGTACTCGCGTCCCGTGGTTTGTCTTTGGGCATGAAGTTGGAAAACTGGCCACCAGCTGGCTTGGAAAAATAATTTGGTCCCTCGGGCAGCGTTGCTGCCCGATTTAACAGTAGTACCGACCGGCCCGCGCTGACGAAAAAATATGCGTTAGCGATAGAAGAGCTGGCTTTTTTAAAACTTTAAAAGGAATTACCATGCGTCATCGTCACGGCTTACGTAAGCTGAATCGTACATCTTCCCACCGTTTAGCAATGTTGCGCAACATGACAGTTTCCCTGTTGCGTCACGAAGCAATCAAAACAACTTTGCCAAAAGCAAAAGAACTGCGCCGCGTTATTGAGCCGATTCTGACCTTGGGTAAAACAGACACACTGGCAAACAAGCGTTTGGCTTTCTCCCGTCTGCGCGACCGCGAAATGGTTGTTAAATTGTTTGCTGAATTGGGCCCACGTTACGCAAATCGTAACGGCGGTTACCTGCGTATCCTGAAAATGGGTTTCCGCGTTGGTGACAATGCTCCTATGGCATATGTTGAACTGCTGGATCGTCCAGAAGTTTCTGACATCGCTGATGCACCAGAAGCATAAGTAATTGAAGGACCTGTGCCTTCATACAAGAAAACCGTTCAGTCTGACTGAGCGGTTTTTTTTCGTCTATGCATTTAATTTACTCTTCTATCAAAGGAATGCGTCACGAATCGCCATTGGTTTTTGATTGACGCTGCTCTTAAATCGCGCACTCTTGTTAAAATAGCTGCTTAGGGGAAATATGAATCAGATTTTGTTAGTTATCACCACTTGCCCCGACAAACAGACAGCGTTGGTGATTGCTGAAAAAGTGTTAGCAAATAAGTTGGCGGCGTGTGTGAACGTCTTGCCCGAAGTCATGTCTCTATACACATGGGCTGGCAAGCAGGAGGTGACGACTGAAGTGTTGTTGCAAATAAAAACGACAAACGAAGCATTTTCGGCCCTGCAAAATTGCATTACTGAAGCTCACCCTTATGAAGTACCCGAAATCATAGCAATCCCCGTTGTGGCGGGCCTACCCGCCTATTTGCAATGGGTTAATGAACAAACAGGACGTCAATGAAACTGCAAAGTACGCCAGCGTTTTTACGCATACAACATTCCTTTACCCTCTTGCTGCAAGTAGTGTTCGTTGCGGCGTGTTTGTTAGCTAGTGCGCTGGTGAAGGCCGAAGATTTTCTAGATCCGGAAGTTGCATTTACTGCTTCCGCCAAGATGGTTGATGCTGGCACTGCCGAAGTAACGCTCAACATTGCTGAAGGTTATTACCTTTATCGCGAGCGTTTGAAATTTACGTCAGAAGACGCGCAATTGGGTGAACCCGTTCTCCCAAAAGGGAAAGTTAAATTCGACGAGACCTTCCAAAAGGAGGTCGAAACCTATCGTCACGCTGTTGTGGTCAGAATTCCGGTCAAAGCGAGTCACGAATTCAGCCTGAAGGTTGTTCGTCAGGGTTGTGCGGATCAGGGGCTTTGCTATCCACCGATGGAAAGCGTATTCAAATTGCCGATTACTGGTATTGCCGGCACCCAAGGAGCTGTTGGTGAGCCAACAAAGGCGGATGCTACTATCTCATCGAATGCGGGCGCTGGCGACGCTGAGACCAGCAGCATTAGCGCGGCGTTGAAAAGCGGCAAATTGCTGGTGATCTTGCCGCTGTTTTTCGTGCTTGGTTTGGGCTTATCGCTGACACCGTGCGTATTGCCCATGGTGCCTATTCTGTCGTTTATTATTGTCGGTGAAGGTGTTGGTGTTAGCCGCACCCGTGCGTTTTTGTTGTCGGTCGCTTATGTGTTAGGGATGTCGCTGGTTTATACCGGTATGGGCGTTGCGGCTGGGCTGGCTGGCGAAGGTCTGGCAGCGACCTTGCAGAACCCTTGGGTTCTGAGTGCGTTTGCCGCTTTGATGGTGGTATTTGCGCTGTCCATGTTCAATGTGTATCAATTGCAAATGCCGGCCGCATTGCAAACTAAACTGACCGAAGTATCGGAAGGTCAACGTAATAGTAAACTGGGCAAGTTGTTTGGCGTATTTTTGATGGGTTCGATCTCAGCGTTGATCGTCGGTCCTTGCGTTACCGGACCCCTGTTGGGTGCACTGGTGTATATCAGTCAAACTCGTGATGTGTTAGTTGGTGGGGCTGCGATGTTTGCGATCGCGATCGGTATGGGTGTTCCACTGTTGCTGTTGGGTTTGTCAGCTGGTAGCTTGTTGCCCCGCGCTGGCGTATGGATGGAAAGTATCAAACGTTTCTTTGGCGTGTTAATGCTGGCGATGGCCTTGTGGATGGTATCACCTGTGTTGCCTGTCTGGGTGCAAATGCTTGGTTGGGCGGTGCTCTTGATCGGCTATGGCGGCTACCTGTTATTTTTCCATCGCTCAGGTTTGTTCGCCAAGGGCATTGCCGTGGTGTTTGTGTTGTTGGGGGCGACGCAGTTGGTTGGTGTTAGCACAGGTGGTCGAGATATCTACGCCCCGCTCGCTCACGTTTTGGGAACCGAGACGCAGAAAGTCGTTTTCACCAGAATTCGTACCGTCGTTGAATTAGACGCCGCTCTTGCGCAAAATAAAGGCAAGATGGCGACACTGGATTTTTACGCAGACTGGTGCGTCTCATGTAAAGAGATGGAAAAATTGACCTTCACTAATCCACAGGTCAAGGCTAAACTGGACAGCATGTTGTTGTTACAAGTCGACGTGACAGCAAACAATGCAGATGATAAAGCTTTGCTGAAACGTTTTAATCTATTTGGACCGCCCGGGATTATATTCTTTAATCCTATGGGCACAGAAATACCGGATGGACGCGTGGTTGGCTTTCAGGATGCTGAAAAATTCTTGCAATCATTATTGAAAAATGAAGGTAAATAACCAACCTGCAGAATCGTAGTTGGAAGTTTTTGGTAGTTTGTAATGAAGTTGCAAACAGGATGCATTGCTGTGATGAATTTATTGTGTTTTGAGGCCATCTTATTTTTATATATTTAATAAGGTATAAGCTTGCAACTTCTCTGTTCTTGAATCGTCAGTAAGCAAGTTTTATAGTTAAACCCTATGCTTTTTTGGAGAGAAACATGACTTTACGTTTAGGCGACACCGCACCAGATTTTGAGCAAGATTCTTCGATTGGACATCTGAAGTTCCACGAATGGGCTGGTGATTCATGGGTAGTATTGTTTTCCCATCCTGCAGATTTCACCCCAGTCTGCACCACAGAGTTAGGCCTGACTGCAAAACTCAAACCAGAATTTGATAAGCGTAATGTCAAAGCGATCGCTCTGTCAGTAGACGGAGCTGCTTCTCATATTCAATGGATCAAAGACATTGAAGAGACACAAAAGACCGTGGTTGGCTTCCCTATCGTCGCTGATGCAGATCGCAAGGTTGCGACTCTGTACGATATGATTCATCCAAATCAATCTGAAACAGTGACAGTGCGTTCGCTTTTCATCATTGATCCTAAGAAAAAAGTACGTCTGATCATTACTTACCCATTATCGACAGGCCGTAATTTTGATGAAGTCCTGCGCGTGATCGATGCCTTGCAACTGACCGATGGCTACACTGTCGCTACACCAGGCAACTGGCGCGATGGCGATGACGTGATTATTCCTTTGTCGATCAAAGATGAAGAAGTCATCAAGCAGAAATATCCAAAAGGTTATAGCGCACCTAAGCCTTATCTGCGTATTACACCACAACCGAATAAGTAATTTTCGAAAAAAACCCGACGCTAAGTCGGGTTTTTTTTGCCATCAACAAATTCAACGCGAGGGTGTTACATGCTCGGCATAGTCGTACAACGCTCCTAAAATTTCTTCCGTGCGCTCATCGGCCTCTTCCGACAATTGATCAATCTTTTCAAAATACTGCTCTACTGTTAAAGCATTGCCGATACCCTCGTGCAGGCGCTGGGCGCGGTGTTCTTCCCATTGTTCAAGCTCATCTTGATTCAAACTTTCAGGGAAGTTTCTGGCTTTGTAGCGGAAAAATAATTCTTCCAGGCGTGGATCTTGAAACGATGGCTGTGCTTGCGTTAACTGCGCTGCCGACATGTGCCTCAGGTCGTTGAGTAAGCGACGGTCACCAGCGCCGATAAAGCCGTTGTAGAGGTCTTCATCGACATCATTAGCTGCGAGTTGCGGGCGATCAAAAACGGCATCCCAAATGGCGCTCATGTCAGGTGCGGTGGCGGCGATGTCGGCATGCGCCATGATGCGATCCATCGCTATGCACCAATGCGCGGCACGTTCTGCGCTCAGGGTTTTTAAATTGCTGATGACGATAGGCGATTTGTTGATGTGGATGGTTTTTATTGGCAAACGCTGTACGCCTTCTGGCAGATCGCTGGCTTTGCTGAACATACGCAATTGAATTTCATCGGCTGTCAGGGAAAATAGTTCTGTAGGATCCGCTTGTAAATCCCAGACGATGATTTCGTTTTTATTGCTAGGATGCATCGCCAAAGGCCAGACCACAGTCAGACAACCCTGTTCGACCGGAATCATGCCAGTGACGTGCAGTAAGGGGCGTTTGACGGGCCAGCCTATCTCTTCCATCACGCGATCTTTTTTTCGTAAGCTCAAACAGAAATCAAACAGGCGTGGATTTTTCTCACGCAGCAAACGTGCAAACGCGATCGTCGCACGGACGTCGGATAAAGCATCATGCGCAGCTTCGTGGCTCAGCCCATTGGCTGCACTGAGATGTTCAAGACGGAAGCTGGTTTTGCCTTCAGAATTTTTCGGCCAATGTATGCCATCAGGGCGTAAAGCATAAGCAGTGCGAACCACATCCAGGATGTCCCAACGACTGCAATTATTTTGCCATTCACGCGCATAGGGATCGATCAGATTGCGCCAGAATAAAAAACGGGTGACTTCATCGTCAAAGCGTATCGTGTTGTAGCCGACGCCAATGGTGCCGGATTGGGCAAACGCAGCTTCAATTGTTTGTGCAAACTGGTATTCGGGTACGCCTCGCTCCAGGCAAGTTTGTGGTGTGATACCGGTGATCAGGCAAGCTTGTGGTTCAGGTAAAAAATCTGTTGCAGGCTGACAATAGGCCATGATTTCTTCACCGATTTCATTTAATTCCGCATCGGTGCGTATCGCAGCAAATTGTGCCGGGCGATCACGGCGCGGAACGGCGCCAAAGGTTTCATAGTCGTGCCACAGAAATGTGTAGTCTTGCATGCGTTAAAGTTTGTTCGTTATTAATGGTAGGGGGAGTATTTAAAAATATCTATACGAACAAAGCTCGTCAGACCATTTTTAACTGATACTCCCACCCTGTATTAATTGGTATGTAAAACTGATACTGAGGAATTCCGGACGATCATTCCGAGAGAAAACAAAGATATCAGGCAAGTGCCAATGATACCTACTTGTGCCCAAAGTGGTAAGTACACAATGCCGAACCACATTGGGCTATATACCACCATTGCTGCACCCAGCATCAGGCGCAAGGATTCCAGAACGATGAATTTTCTCTTTTGTTCTAATAATCCTCCAACGATCCAAAATCCCGCGAATAGCCAGAACGCATACAAGGCACTTGATGCAAAGTTTGCGGACGGTGCCGATAGCAAGAAATGCGTGGTGGTGTGCATCGTCATAGTAAATTGGGCAAGACAATACCACAGCATGCCTGTACTGAGCGGCGGATTGTAAACGGGATGGTTTAAGTTAAATGGCGTAGTTTTGTTCTGACTCGCCAGATCTGCAGGTAACCAGCCTGGTGGCATTAGCCAGATTTTGAATTTGTCGCTCCAACGTTTGGTACGCCACGCATCTAAAGCAACGGCCTGATAGACTTCCAGATTGGCCCACAGCGGATTCCAGCTCTGTAAGGGTTTGCGTGTACCGAAGACCGCCGGATGGGCATCTTGCTCTTGCGCATAGGTACCAAAAATCCTGTCCCAGATAATTAAAATGCCGCCAAAATTTTTATCCAGATACAAGTCGTTGACGGCGTGGTGTACCCGATGATTGGACGGCGAGACAAAAACACGATCAAACCAGCCAAGCTTATTGATCTGCTGCGTGTGTATCCAGAATTGATAAATCAGATCGATTAAGGCAACGACGACATACACTTGCAGGGGAAAGCCCAGAATTGCCAGGGGCATATAAAAAATCCACCCAAACAGCGGGCCAGTGCTGGTTTGCCGTAATGCCGTCGATAAATTGTATTCTTCGCTTTGGTGGTGCACGACATGTGCAGCCCACAGCAAATTCGTGTGATGCCCCATGCGGTGCAGCCAGTAATACAAAAAATCGTACAACAGTAAGCCGCTGACCCAGACCCAGACCGAGTCTGCTGACAATTGAAAAAGTGCAAAATGGCGCGCGACCCAGGCATAAATGCCGATCACAAAAACTTTTAAAAATACCGCGGAAATCTGGCTCATGATGCCCAGACTGATGCTGCTGATTGCATCGTTGATCCGGTAAGTGTGACGCTGACGACGTAAGGCGACGATGAATTCAGTCGCAAGCAATACGAAAAATACCGGGCTCGCGAAAAGGATAATTTTTTCTTGCATGTGTTGCCCCAGAATGAAAATCTATCTGGAACATGCTAATTAGCTTTGCGCTTGAGGGCAAGACGAATTTATTTATATGATTTATCAATATGATAGAAAATCGCTTAAATTCAGTGAAAACTGTATGAATTGAATCCGCCAATACTTTTGTAAAGACAAAGATGCATCAAAGACAAAAGCACAGAATAAAAGTGATGAAAACCGCGATGGCTTTCTCTGGCTTTTATTCTGTGCCTCTTCACTTCGGCGTCCAGACGCCAGAAGGTTTTGATTTTTTTGAAACGAAAATTAATCTGGATGTTTCAATAAACGCGCAATATCACGTGCAAAGTAAGTCAGTACACCATCGGCACCCGCACGCTTAAATGCCAGCATGGATTCCATCATGGTTTTGTTATGGTCGAGCCAGCCATTTTGCGCAGCTGCTTTGATCATCGCGTATTCACCACTAACCTGATAAGCAAAAGTCGGTACGCGGAATTCATCCTTCACGCGACGAACGATGTCCAGATACGGCATACCTGGTTTGACCATGACCATGTCAGCGCCTTCTTCCAGATCGAGTGCCACTTCACGCAAGGCTTCATCACTATTGGCTGGGTCCATCTGGTAGCTGGCTTTGTCGCTTTTGCCCAGATTAGCAGCGGAGCCCACAGCATCACGGAAAGGACCGTAAAACGCTGACGCATATTTAGCCGAGTAAGCCATGATGCGTGTATGGATGAAATTGTTTGCTTCTAAAGCATGACGGATTGCGCCGATGCGGCCATCCATCATATCGCTAGGAGCCACAATGTCTGCACCCGCGCGCGCATGCGTGAGCGCCTGCCTAACCAGCATCTCGGTGGTTTCGTCATTCATGACATAGCCGTTCGCATCCAGCAAACCGTCCTGGCCGTGGCTGGTGTAAGGATCAAGAGCTACGTCACTTAAAATGCCTAATTCCGGGAAACGGCTTTTCAATTCGCGGATCGCGCGTGGAATCAAACCCTCAGGATTCGTCGCTTCAATGCCGTCCGGTGTTTTTAAGCTGGAATGAATTGCCGGAAACAGTGCCATCACCGGAATGCCCAAAGCGACGCAATCTTCCGCCACACCTAACAAGACATCGATAGAGACACGCTCAACACCTGGCATGGATGCGACTTTTTCGCATTGATTGACGCCATCAATAACAAAGACCGGATAAATCAAGTCGGCAGCGGTCACAATGTTTTCACGCATCATCGCACGTGAGAAGACGTCCTTGCGCATGCGACGCATACGCACAGCGGGGAATTGGGTAGTTTTATGATGGGACATAATTTTTAAAAAAAGAATTGAGGCCAAAAAACAAATAATAATCGAACTTCGATGAAACTTTTTCCGACTTACTGCATCTGATCGCTTAGGTTAAGAGCGTCTCCTGACCTACTGCTTCCTTTCCCTGAGCAGGCACCGTTGGTCCCTATGCTAAACGGTGTTATTGCCCCGATTCCTACATGAGTCGGGGCTTTTTTCCTTTAATTACTGTGCTTCAGGATTGTCTTCAGCCTTACCTGTGCTGTCAATTTCCTCAGAAGCGTGGTCAGCATCATCGATTTCTGCGCCGTCATTCAGCAGTTCCGGCTCACGGTCAAGTCCGACCAGTCTTTGTATCGTTGCGTCCGCTTCTTCTATGCCGATTCGTTTCAGGGCAGAGAATAATTGGATCGTGAACGGGAACAAAGGTCCCTCATTATCTACGTACTGAGATAACACTTCTTTGGCCTGGCGCAAAGCATTGGTGCATTCATTGCGGTTTAATTTGTCTGCTTTGGTCAAAATGCAATGGATCGGGCGGCCAGTCGGCGCAAACCACTCCAGCATCTGGATATCCAGATCAGTGAAAGGACGGCGGGCATCCATGATTAACACCAATGCTGCCAGTTGCGTACGACGCTGTACATACGCACCGAGCAACTGATTCCAGTGTTGTTTTGCCGCTCCTGGTACTTCCGCATAACCATATCCAGGCAAATCCACGATCAGCGCACGGATCTCATCGACCCGTGTTTCGTCTTTACGATGCTGACCGACGTGGGCGCCGCCGATGGAAAAATAGTTAATGTGCTGGGTTCGTCCAGGAGTTTTTGATGCAAAACAAAGTTTCTTTTGATTACATAGGGTATTAATGGCGGTCGATTTGCCAGCGTTAGATCGGCCGGCGAATGCGATTTCCGGTACGTGGGAACGCGGTAGATCACGTAAATGATTTACCGTAGTAAAGAAGCGGGCTTGCCAGAGGATAGACATAGAGGAAAGGAAAGATTGAAAAATGCAACAGTCAGCGGTAAAAACGCTTAAAAGCTATTGTACAATAAGGGGTTAGATATGGGCAGAAGTAAACAAGTCCAGTCCTACTCTGGATATCAATATCGGTTTGATTCGCATCAAGCCAAATTAGTAGCTACGTGTCGCCATCAGGGCCGATTTCTATTACTTAGTCTCAGGGTGTATGAATGAACCGTGCTTTCTTACCAGTTTTGAAATCCATTAGCATTGCCATTTTGGCTATGTCTTCTATTACTTCTGTGGCGTATGCCAACGAAGCAGCTAAGTCAGCCAAAGCCGATCCGGCCAAAGGCGAGGCTTTATTCACCAATGGTGATGCAGCACGTGGCATTGTTGCCTGCGTCTCTTGCCACGGTGAGCACGGCAACTCTACTATTTCAGTCAATCCTAAACTGTCGGCACAGCACGAAGCCTACATTTCTAAGCAATTGCATGACTTTACCGGCGCTGATCGTAATAATCCGGTTATGACAACATTTGCCAAAGCAATGACACCAGAAGACGTCAAAAACGTCTCTGCTTATTTATCGCTACAAAAATCTGCCCCAGGTGCCGCGAAAAATAAAGACATCGTTGAACTGGGTAAACAAATTTACCGTGGTGGTATTGCTGAGAAAAACGTGCCTGCCTGTGCTGGTTGCCATAGTCCTAACGGCGCTGGTATTCCTGCACAGTTCCCACGTATTGCTGGACAACATCAGGATTATACCATTGCGCAGTTGACCAACTTCCGCACTGGCGCTCGTAAAAACAGTGCACAGATGGTTTCCATCGGCAAAAAAATGTCTGACGATGAAATGAAAGCCGTTGCGGATTACGTCGCTGGCTTAAAATAATTCAAAAAATCGGATTATCACCTCTTTCGCTCGCTGTGACCCAGTTGCAGTAGCTGCCACAGTTGCTGTAGAAAGATTGAGTAGAGGTTATCCGCTATTTTTGACATGCAATACGGAGGGGGTGGCGAAATGCCATCCCCTTTTTTTCAGGTTATTCTCGGAGCAGTATGGACAATAAGATCGATGCCGAACTGGCGACTTCCACCGGCGGCATACACATCAACACCCGCAAAGCCTGGTTGGCGGATGCCATAGAATTACTTTCATCGATGCGGTTTGCGATTAGTTTGCTGACGTTGATCGCGATTGCTTCCGTCATCGGTACCGTGATGAAGCAAAATGAACCAATGCCAAATTACGTCAATCAATTTGGGCCGTTCTGGTTTGAAGTCTTTAAGTCGTTTAGTTTGTATTCGGTGTATACAGCCTGGTGGTTTTTGACCATCATGGGTTTTCTGGTTTTATCGACCAGCTTGTGTCTGATTCGTAATGCGCCCAAGATGTTGAAAGACATGCGCAGCTGGCGTGAAAATGTGCGTGAGCAGTCACTACGTAATTTTCACCATAAGGCTGAATGGCAAGCAAAAGAAACCCGCACCGCAATAGTTCCGGCACTGACCGCCCATCTGGCACGTATTGGCTATCGCTTCAAATTGATAGAAAAAGATGGCGCGACATTAATCACCGCTAAGCAAGGGGCGGCAAATAAGTGGGGTTACATTTTTGCCCACAGCGCGATCGTTATCATTTGCATAGGCGGTATGCTCGATTCCGAAATGCCCATCCATTTTCAGCAATGGTTTATGGGCAAGGTACCGTTTGACGGCAATGGCATCATTGCTAAAATTCCTGAGCAACATCGACTGTCGTTGGCTAATCCTACTTTCCGCGGTAATACCATGATTCCGGAAGGCGCGAGCAGCGACACCGCGATCATCCCACAACAAACCGGCGTGTTTATTCAGGATTTGCCGTTCACTATTCGCCTCAAAAAATTCACCATCGATTTTTATACAACGGGCATGCCTAAGCTCTTCGCCAGCGATGTAGAAATTGTGGATCACGACACCGGAAAAAGCTTTTCTTCAACGATCAAGGTGAATCAGCCTTTGATCTACAAGGGCATCGCCGTCTATCAGTCAAGCTTTGAAGATGGCGGTAGTCGATTGAAGCTCGCTGCCTTCCCTATGTCCGGTGGACAAGCAAAACCATTTGAAGTCGCTGGAGAAATTGGCGGTTCAACACCATTGTCAGGTCAGGATGGTAACGACATGACGATAGAATGGTCAGGATTCAGACCGTTCAACGTCGAGAACATGGCACGCAATGGCGCAGATGTGCGTGCTGCCAATGCCAAGCAAACGTTTAATGAGCAATTCAGTACCGATTTGAATAAGCACCTGGGCTCAGCTGGTAAAAACGCCAATAACAAAGATTTAAAAAATGTCGGTCCCAGCGTGCAGTACAAATTGCGCGATAAGACCGGACAGGCAAGAGAATTCAGCAACTACATGCAATCGCTGTTGATCGATGGCGATTATATGTTCCTTGCTGGTACGCGGGATTCGCCTGCTGATGCCTTCCGTTATCTGCGTATTCCGGCAGACGATAACGATACCGTCAATGAATGGATGCGCCTGCGTGCCGCCATGAATAACCCGGCTTTACGCGATGCTGCTGCGCAACGTTATGCGGCACGTGCGATGTCATCGTCTGTGCCGAATGCCAAACAACTGCAAACCCAACTGGCAGAATCAGCCAGAAAGAGTTTGTCGATTTTTGCGGGTGATGGCAAACAAGCAGGCTTTGTCGCCATTTCTAAATTCCTGGAGCAAATTCCCGCCAACGATCAAGCCAAAGCGGCCGATGTGTTCATGAAAATTTTGAATGGCAGCATGTGGGATTTATGGCAAATGGCGCGCGCCCAAGACGGTTTGCCTGAGCTGGAATTGGACGACAAACATGCGCGCTTTTTACTATTAGCCACAGGGGCGATGTCTGACGCATTTTTCTACGGTGCGCCGGTGTATTTGCAACTAAAGAGTTTTGAAGAAGTCAAAGCCTCGGTATTGCAAGTGACTCGTTCACCGGGCAAAAAAGTCGTCTATCTTGGTTGTTTGTTGTTAGTATTGGGCGTATTTTCGATGTTCTATATCCGCGAGCGTCGTTTATGGATCTGGCTCAAAGACGATGCCGCTACAACGACTATACTGATGGCCTTAAGCTCACAGCGAAAGACGCTGGATTTTGAGAAAGAATTTGAGCAGTTAAAAATACAATTAGGACAAATCGTTCATCACGGACAAGCGTGAGAACGAAATCCCAATGATCGACTACACTGACAGTCAGGGTTGGCTGTTTGAGGACATAAAATGGAAATAACGCAGAACTACACGCCATATCAGGGCTTTTTCAAGCGACTGACAGTGCTTGATTGGCTTTACGCTGTTGCCCTGAGTATGGCGTCACTGTTTGCTTTAAGCCGTTTTGGCGGCTTTATGGATGTGTACGAAAAAGGCGTTTTGTTGCTCGCCGCACCGACCTTTGCCTGGCTGGGCTGGCATTGGAAGCCGGTGCGCTGGTTGATACCTCTCTTAGCCGTGCTGAGTTTGTTCGCGATTCATTTGTATGGTGGTTCGCTGGACATGGCAAATCAGAAATTTTTCCTGAAATACTTGTTGTCGAGCCAATCGGCGATTTTGTGGATGGGAACGCTGTTCTTTTTATCCACGCTATTCTATTGGGGCGGTTTGATTGCGCGTTCCAATTTTGGCTCATCGGTCGGTTCGGTTCTATGCTGGGCGGCCGTGATCATGGGTTTTACCGGAATGTTGGTGCGCTGGTATGAATCGTATCTGGTGGGGATGGATGTCGGGCATATCCCGGTTTCTAATTTGTACGAAGTGTTTATTTTGTTTTCGATGATCACCGCTTTGTTCTATTTGTACTATGAGCAACAATACGCCACTTTACAACTAGGACCTTTTGTCTTGCTGGTGATCTCTGCCGCTGTCGGATTCTTGCTGTGGTACACGGTGAGCCGTGATGCGGCGGATATTCAGCCCTTGGTACCAGCATTGCAAAGCTGGTGGATGAAGATACACGTGCCAGCGAACTTTATTGGTTACGGTACGTTTTCATTGGCTGCGATGGTCGGTCTGGCTTATTTACTCAAATCCAAGGGTTACCTCGAAGATCGTCTGCCTAGCCTCGAAGTGTTGGACGACGTGATGTACAAGGCGATTGCGGTTGGTTTTACGTTCTTTACTATCGCCACTATCCTTGGTGCGTTATGGGCAGCAGAGGCTTGGGGTGGATATTGGTCGTGGGACCCGAAAGAAACCTGGGCGCTCATCGTCTGGTTGAATTATGCGGCATGGTTGCATATGCGTCTCATGAAGGGCTTGCGTGGCCAGGTCGCCGCATGGTGGGCACTGGTGGGCTTGCTGGTCACGACGTTTGCTTTCCTTGGCGTGAATATGTTCTTGTCAGGTTTGCATTCTTACGGAACCTTATAAGTAGTTTGCTCTATAAGTAGCGTTTCTAAATAAACTTCAAACTCCTTAATGCAGAGGCTTAGAGAAAAAGTTAGTTTTCTCTAAGCCTTTCCGAACATCAACACTGCTGGCATTTGTTTTTTGCTACGGTACTTGTTCGCGAATCCCTGAAAAATGTAAGGATCAGCAGAGTTCTTCGACTCATGAGAAACTAAGTAGCAAAACAGCGGTCAGAACGATGACTGTTTTGCCTGGCATCTCAACTACGGAGTTCAATATGCTGATTAAATCTCGCCCTGACGGCATCGATCTGCCGCTTTCTTCCGAAATCACACCGCGCGCAATATTCGAGTCGCGACGTGACTTTATCCGCCAATTAGCCGTTGGTTCGATCGCTGGTACTTCTTTGTACGAAATGGCCAATCGTGAAGCCTTTGCGCAAACACTGGGCGCACAAAAAATGGCCGCCACACTCAATCCTGCGTATGCGCTGATCGAGAAAAAAACGGCGTACAAAGATGCCACGACCTACAATAATTTTTATGAATTTGGCACCGATAAGTCAGAGCCTGCCCAAACCGCTGGCAGCCTGAAAACGCGACCATGGACGGTCACGATAGAAGGTGAGGTCAAGAAACCGATCACGCTGGATATCGATAGTCTGATTAAATTGGCTCCGCTTGAAGAGCGCATTTATCGTCTTCGTTGCGTAGAAGGTTGGTCAATGGTGATTCCATGGATAGGTTATTCTTTATCAAATCTGATCAAAAAAGTTGAGCCGACAGCGAACGCGCGTTACATAGAATTCATCACCTTGGATGATAAAAAACAGATGCCAGGTTTGCGCAGTCCGGTGCTCGAATGGCCGTACGTCGAAGGCTTGCGTCTGGATGAAGCAAATCACCCATTGGCTCTGCTGACCTTTGGCATGTACGGCGAGGTATTGCCAAACCAAAATGGGGCGCCAGTTCGAATCGCTTTGCCTTGGAAATATGGCTTTAAATCCGCGAAATCGATTGTTAAAATCCGTTTTGTAAAAGACCAGCCGCGCACGGCCTGGAATAGTGCGGCTCCTCGTGAGTACGGTTTTTATTCTAACGTCAATCCTGAGGTCGATCACCCGCGCTGGTCGCAGGCGACAGAACGCCGGATTGGTGAAGATGGTCTATTTGCACGCAAGCGTAAAACCCTGATGTTTAATGGGTATTCTGAAGTGGCCTCCTTGTATTCCGGCATGGATCTGAAAAAATTTTTCTGATATGGCACTCTCACAAAAGCAAATTTCGGGCATCAAAGCAGTTATTTTTCTGCTGGCGCTGCTACCTTTTTTTCGTCTCGTGGCATTCGCGTTTCTCGATAAACTTGGTGCCAATCCAGTCGAGTTTATTACCCGCAATACCGGTGACTGGACCTTGTATTTCCTATGTATTGCTTTAGCAGTGACGCCAGTACGCAGGCTGCTGAATGTGCCGTGGTTATTAAAGCTGCGCCGTATGTTGGGTCTGTATGGCTTCTTTTATGCAAGTCTGCACTTTTTGACTTTCTTGTGGTTCGATCATTTTTTTGACGTACAGGAAATGTGGAAAGATGTACTCAAACGCCCGTTTATTACTGTGGGTTTTATCGCTTTCGTAGGCTTGCTACCACTCGCTCTCACCAGTACCAATGGGATGATCAAACGTCTCGGCGGCAAACGTTGGCAACTGTTGCATAAGCTGGTTTATGTGATCGTACCGTTTGGCGTTTTGCATTATTACTGGATGAAATCCGGCAAGCATGATTTAACACAACCATTGATGTTTGCTGCCTTGGTCGGCACCTTGTTGCTGGCACGGGTTTGGTGGCATTGGTCAGCGACAGCGCGCAATCAGGCTAGCGCTTAGGGAATATGCAGGGGGGGGCAAGAAATGCTGCACTGCTTTTGCTTCCCGAGGTGTTACACGGCATAATGTTCAGCTCTCATTTTATTCGGCAAGAGCGGCTGACCAAGTATGACGACATATCAACTACAAAAAGAGCAAGCGGAGACACTCACCCAACGTTGTGCTATCCGAGTGTTAAACAGCATAGGCTGGAAAGTAAATTACCGGCCATTACCGGGACCTTTAGGGGTCATTATCGTTTACCCACATACATCTAATTGGGATTTTGCTATCGGTATTTTGGCTAAACTCGCGATAGGGATGCCATTTCATTTCATTGCTAAATCGAGTTTGTTTGAAGGAATTACCGGCGCCACTATCGGCCGCATCATTCGCAAGTTGGGCGGTGAACCAATAGAGCGTGGCGTATCTACAGGTGCTATTGCCAGATTGGCAGAGAAAATTAATCGTTCCAATTGGTATTGGTTAGCTATTACACCAGAAGGTACGCGTAGTTTCCGTCCTTACTTACGCAGTGGCTTTTATCACATTGCGCTCGCAGCCAAAGTTCCATTGGGCTGCGCATATTTCGATTTTTCGCGCAAAGAAATCAGTCTGGTCGATTACATGGAACTCAGCGGTGACACGAACACCGATTTACAAAAAATTCGTGACGTCTACGCTGGCGTTCAAGGTTGCCGGCCAAAACAGGCTGGAGCCATACAATTCCGTGAAAATTAAATTAGGCGAGACCTGGAAGTAAAAAACACCTCTTTGACATCAAGTGCAAAGAGGTGTTTTTTTATTTCGCTCCGCTCTTATTTTTTCTCAGGAGTCATGCTGGTGCCTTCCGCAGAGCTACTGGCAGTTGTACGCGCTGCGTCTGGAGCTGGTGTGGTTACCGGTCTGGAAATCGGCAATTCATTGGTTAAGGCTTTATTTGGCATATACAAAGGGCCACGCGCACCGCATGCACCAAGCAGGCTTGCCGAGATGGCAGCTAAAATCAGAGAGTAAATAAGTGGTCGCATCTTGAATTTGTCTAACAACGTATAGAATGGCGTTTTAAGTGTGAATCAACGTGTGTATCACAGCGTAAATCACAGCGTAAATCACAGCGTAAATCACAGCGTAAATCAACGCGTGAATTAAAGCATGAATCAATCAAAGGAGTGTAGCATGACTGAATCTGAATTCCTGATACTGGCGGAGTCTTGCCTGGCGCAGGTGGAAGAAATGTTTGAAAAAGCATTCGACAACGACGAATTAGATGTTGAGTGTAGCCGTAGCGGCAATGTTTTGACGATAGAATTTGTCAATAACGGCTCGAAAATGATCGTTAATAGCCAGGCGCCAATGCAAGAAATGTGGCTGGCGGCACGTAGCGGCGGCTTTCATTACAAATATGATGGGCAGCACTGGTTAAATACCAGAGATGGTAGCGAATTGTTTATGACTTTATCGGCATTAGGAAAAGAACAAGGGAAGTAAGCAAAAAGGGCAATCATTCGATTCCCCTTTTTGTTTAGAAGCTAATAACTTTTCAGTGCTTCACTTAGTTCGTCGTTGGGCTCGTTTCATCAATGATAGCTGGCGTAGTTAAATCCTGTACGGCAACTCCGGGTGGATTTTCAGCATAGTAGAAATCCCCATTCGCCGAAATGATTCCATTTGGAACAGGTCGCTCTTCCATTGGTACATCTTTGAGTGCTTTTTGCATGTAGCCTATCCAGATTGGCAAAGCCAGACCCCCACCGGTTTCGCGGTTACCGAGGTTTCTTGGCTGGTCAAAACCTATCCATGCGATACCGACCAATTTGGATTGGTAGCCAGCAAACCAAGCGTCAAAAGAATCGTTCGTGGTACCTGTTTTACCCGCCAGGTCGGTTCGTTTTAATACCATCGCTTTCGCCGCAGTACCATAACGCACCACGTCTTTGAGCATGCTATCAACCAGGAACGCATTGCGCTCGTCGATCACGCGATTAGCTTCATCACCCGCTTTGTCTGGTTTTGCTTGCACCAGAATATTGCCGTTGTTGTCGGTAATTTTATTGATCAGGTAAGGATTGATTTTATATCCGCCATTTGCGAAGACCGAGTAAGCACCTGCCATCTGCAAAGGTGTAACAGCACCAGCGCCTAGTGCAAGGGTAAGATAAGGTGGATTTTTTTCAGGCAGAAAACCAAATCGTGTCGTGTATTCCTGGCCATATTTCGCGCCGATTCTATGCAAAATCCGGATCGAAATCATATTTTTTGACTTCGTCAGACCTTTACGCATGGTCATAAGACCTTCATATTTGCCATCGTAGTTTTTTGGTTCCCACGCTTGCCCGCCAGTCTGACCAGCATCAAAACTGATAGGTGCATCGTCAATGATTGTTGCTGGAGAAAGACCTTTTTCCAGAGAAGCGGAATAAATAAAGGGCTTAAAGCTCGAGCCAGGTTGACGCCATGCTTGTGTCACATGATTAAACTTGTTGAGGTTGTAGTCGAAACCGCCAACCAGTGCTTTAATTGCGCCGTCATGCGTATCAGTTGCAATGAATGCGGATTGTACTTCTGGCATTTGGGTGATAACCCAATTTTTACCCTCTTGCATCACGCGTACGACTGCGCCACGCTGGATGCGTTTGTTGGCAGGGGTTTTAGTACTTAAGCCGCTTGCCGCAAAACTAATGCCAGCTTCATCTATATGAATTTCTTCGCCATCAGCCAAGACTGCGCGAACAGATTTTGGATTCGCATCAAGTACCATTGCGACCTGCAAATCGTCGCTATTAGAGTGTTCCGCTAATGCCTTTTCAATTGCATCATCTGCGGCTTCTTTGCCTTCCGGGATCGCGATGATCGCTTCAGGGCCTCTATATCCATGGCGTTTTTCATAGTCCATGACGCCACGTCTTAAAGACAAGTAAGCGGCATCCTGATCCGCCTTGGTAATGGTTGTGTAGACATTCAGTCCGCGGGTATAGGTGTCCTCTTTGAATTGTTCGTAGACTAATTGACGAGCCATTTCAGCAACGTATTCTGCATGAATGCCAAATTCACTGCTGTCGGTTTTCGTGATAATTTCTTCGTTCTTGGCCTGTTCGTATTGTGCGTCGGTGATGTATTTCAAATCATGCATGCGCAACAAAATATATTGTTGACGTACTGTTGCACGGCGTGGATTGGCTACCGGGTTGTATGCTGACGGCGCTTTGGGTAGACCCGCTAACATCGCAGCTTCCGCGATCGTCAGATCTTTAATGTTTTTTCCAAAATAAATTTGTGCAGCCGAAGCAAAACCATAAGCACGTTGCCCCAGATAAATCTGATTCATATAGACTTCAAGAATCTGATCTTTCGTTAAATTTTGTTCAATTTTCCACGCCAATAATATTTCGTAAATTTTTCGTTTGAAAGTCTGTTCACTCGATAAGAAAAAGTTACGGGCAACTTGCTGTGTAATGGTGGATGCGCCTTGTTTTGCACCCCCTGTCAGATTGTGTAATGTCGCACGGGTAATACCTAAGTAATCAACACCCCCATGTTCGTAAAAACGATCATCCTCGATCGCCAGCACTGCTTTCTTCATGATTTCAGGAATTTGATCAAAGCGAACAACGTTACGCCTTTCCTCACCAAACTCACCTATTAATACATTGTCCGCAGAGAAAATCCGAAGCGGCATTTTGGGTTTGTAACTCGTAATTGAATCGAGTTCAGGTAAATTAGGATAGGCCAAAGTGAGAGCGAAGCCTATGATGAGTGCAATCGCAACAGCTGAACCAACCACGATACTGAGCATCGCGACAAGGATACGCTTGCCAATACTGGGCTTCGCTGTCGTTTTTTGTTGATTCTCGTTGGAAGAGGAAATTTCTTTATCTGACATGAGTTTCTAGTGTGGCAATAGCAAACCACATTATAACGGTTGTCGTCGTTTATCCCTTTAAAGGTTGCTGGATTAATTCTAATCAGATGTAATTTATACATCGAGTGGAAATTTGGCAACGCATTCTGAACGTGCTCTGAGGAAAGTCCTTTACCAATGCGGGCTATATTGCTACGATTTCATGTAGGATTGGATAAGTGTCTCGTAAATAGCGGTTTTTAAAGAGAATTTCCAAAAACTTGCATCCAGGATGCATGCTTTGTTTCAATTTGTAAAAAATACACACAAAAGTGTTTATGAGGGGATATTCTTGGCTTTTGATCTTGCTTCACTGCTAGGCAGAAAAAATCCGCCGCTTATAGGGCTGGATATCAGTTCGTTTGACATCAAGCTTGTTGAGCTTACTGAGGGCAGCAATAAGGCGTATCGTCTCGAACGTTATGCCTCTGAACCTTTGCCAAAAGGTGCGGTTCAGGACGGCAATATAGAAAATATCGAGCAAGTTTCCGAAACGATTCGTAAATTAGTAAAAAGAAGCGGTGCCAACACTAAAAATGTAGCTTTGGCAATGCCAGCGGCAGCAGTAATTACTAAAAAAATATTGCTGCCTGCAACATTAAGCGATCAGGCCTTGGAAATTCAAGTTGAATCGGAAGCGAGTCAATACATTCCGTTTTCAATGGATGAGGTAAGTTTGGATTTTTGTGTTATCGGACCTGCGCCTAACCAAGAAGACGTTGAAGTCATGTTAGCTGCCTCCCGTAAAGAAAAGATTGAAGATCGCGTGGCTGTTGCGCAAGCGGCGGGTTTGCAGGCTAAAGTGATGGATGTTGAGTCTTATGCTGCTCGTGCTGCCATGGTGCGATTGATTGAAATGCAGGCAAACGAAGGTCGTGATCAAATTTACGCGATTTTTCAAATAGGTACAAAACGAACGAATATTTACATATTGCTCAATGGCGAAGTGGTTTATGAGCGTGAACAACAATTTGGCGGTAGTCAATTGACCCAAGATATCGTTCGTAATTATGGCTTGTCACAAGAGGAAGCCGAATTAAAGAAGAAAACTGGGGATTTACCAGATAGTTACGAAATGGAATTACTTGAACCATTTTTAGAAAACGCTGCACTCGAAGTTACTCGCGCTATTCAATTTTTCTTTACGTCTACGCCTTACACCAGAGTTGATCAAATATTTTTAACGGGTGGTTGTGCGGTAGTGACTGGTTTGGTTGATATCGTTGCTGAGCGAACCAAAATTTCTACTGCGGTCATTAGTCCATTTAAAGGGATGGAGCTGGCTGCTGGAGTTAATGAAAAAGTATTACGCAATGATGCCCCAGCCTACACGATCGCTTGCGGTCTGGCCCTGCGGAGATTTGGCTGATGATAAAAATCAATCTTCTTCCGCACCGGGAAGAAAAACGCAAACAGCTCAAAAAAGATTTTTACTCTTTGTTATTGCTGGCGGCAATTCTTGGAGCATTAATTGCTATTGTCGTTGGCGCTATCAATGCTAGTGAACTTGGGACGCAAACAGACAGGGTTAATTTCATCAAAAAAGAAAACGGCAAACTCGACGAGAAAATTAAAGAAATCGTTAATTTGAAGCAAGAGATTGATTCGCTCAAGGCAAGGCAGCAAGCGGTTGAAGATTTGCAGGGGGATCGAAATCAACCAGTCTATTTGCTAGATGAGTTGGTTAAATACACTCCTGAAGGCGTATATTTGCGTCAATTAAAACAGGATGGACAAAAGATTACATTAAATGGTTATGCTCAATCGCAAGAGCGCGTTGCTGATTACATTCGTAGTTTAGGAGGTAAGTCTGAATGGATGTATAAACCTGAACTTGTTGACATTCATTCCTCTGGGCTAGGTCAGGGAAGGGATGCAAAAAAAGTGTACGAATTCTCGATTAATGTTGCGATCAAGCGCCCGAGAGAGAAAGAAGATGTGGCTTCAGGTGCTGCGGCTGGTCAGGCGCAGGACAAGAATCGACCAACTCCTGGTCATTAAGATAAAAGAATTGGAAGGTCAGGAATGGCAATTAATGTACAAGAGCTTGTTGACGATATTGGTGCCCAATTTCGTGATTTGAATGGCTTACACCCGGGGCTTTGGCCTATAGTCCCGAGGATGGCAGCTGCGCTGGCTGTGTTGGCCGTCGTTATTTTGTTGAGTTGGTTCTTTTATTGGGATGGGCAGAACGAAGAAATTAACCAAAAGCAACAAGAGGAAGTGAAACTTAAGCAAGAATATAAAGAAAAATTGCAGCAAGCGATAAATCTTGATGCTTTAAAGGATCAGAGGGTATTGGTGCAACAGTACGTTGCGGCAATGGAAAAACAGCTTCCTAGTAAAGCCGAAATGGACGCATTATTGTCGGATATTAATCAGGCTGGTGCAGGACGCGGTTTACAGTTTGACTCATTTAAGCCAGGCCTTGTGTCGGTAAAAGATTATTACGCTGAATTACCGATTGATATCAAATTGACAGGAAATTATCATGATCTCGGTGAATTTGTTGCTGATATTGCTAAGTTACCAAGGATTGTTACCTTAAATAACTTAAGTATTTCAAGTAATACGAAAGATAGTAATTTGACGTTGGAAGTTGTTGCTAAGACATTCCGCTATCTGGATAAAGATGAAGTTTTGGCTCAGGCCAACCTGAAAAAGGCCTCGAAAAAATGACGTTTAATAAGTTTACATTTTTATTGCTACTAGTGCCTTTAAGCTTTCTTAGCGCTTGCGGCGATAACGGTTCAAGCGAACTGACTGAATGGATGGCGACAGCCAGAAAAGAGATGAAATTGTCTACGCCTAAGCTTGTGCCGCCAAAAGTTTTTGTGCCGGCTGGGTATACTCAAAAAGACGAGTTGGATCCTTTTAATGCTTCAAAATTGCTGGCTGTACTCGCCCGAATGAAAGCAGACTCTAACAATGGTCCCGATATGGAGCGCCGGAAAGAGGCACTTGAAGCCTTCCCCCTTGATTCACTCAAAATGGTCGGAACAATAGAAAAGGGCGGACTGAAGCAAGCTTTGGTTCAAGCAGATAAAACTGTCTATCAGGCGAAAGTAGGCGGGTATATAGGTCAAAATTTCGGCTTGATAACAGGGATTGCTGAAGATGGTGTTGATATAAAGGAAACCGTACAAGATGCGGCGGGAGAGTGGGTTGAACGTAAGGTCAAGCTTGAGTTGCAGGAGAGTCAAAAATGAATGCGTTGATAAATAAAAGTAAAAGGGGCGCTATGTTTGTTAGAGCTTGTATGTTGCTGCTTGTAGGAATAAGCCAGTTAGCGTTCGCACAATCAAATAGTATCGAATCCATCGTTGCTAATCAGCAAGGTGCAAACATCATAGTAAAAATCGCTATGAAGAGTCCATTGGCAAAATTGCCGGTAGGGTTCTCTATAGCCAGTCCCGCACGTATTGCTCTGGATTTTGCTGATGTCTCAAATGGCACAGGAAAAACGTCTATTGACATCAATACAGGTGAGCTGAGAACAGTGACGCTAGTTGAAGCGACTGGTCGTTCGAGGATGATTTTTAACTTAAATAAACCCCTTAACTACGCAGCAACGATAGAGGGAAAATTTCTGATTGTGACGATTGACGGATCCGGAGGGATTGCTACGCCGGTAAACTCTCAAGGGTTGCCAGTAAATAATGACTCGACACCTTTACTGTCGAGTAAGTCTATGCTCCATGATATCGATTTCCGCCGGGGAGTCGGTGGAGAAGGGCGGGTTGTCGTTGATCTGCCATTGAATCAGGTTGCCGTGGATGTGCATCAGCAAGGACAAAAAATTTACGTTACTTTCCTCAAAGTCGGTTTGCCGGATGTCTTGCGCAGGCGCTTAGATGTTGCAGATTTTGGCTCTCCAGTGCAGACCATCACCACAACGCCATCCGGTGAAAATGTTCAGATGGTGATCGAGCCTAAAGGGCTGTGGGAGCAAAGCTCTTATCAAAGCGATACCCAGTTTGTTTTAGAGGTAAAACCGATTAAAGAAGATCCGAACAAATTGACCCAGGGTACGCAAGGTTACCGAGGTGAAAAATTGTCCTTCAACTTCCAGAATATTGAAGTTCGTGCGATCTTACAAATTATTGCCGAAGTGAGCGGGTTGAACGTTATCGCAAGCGATACGGTGACTGGAACCATTACCTTGCGCTTGAAGGATGTCCCATGGGATCAGGCATTGGATAATATTATGCAAATCAAGGGACTTGATATGCGTAAGAATGGTAACGTTATCTGGGTTGCACCCAAAGATGAGTTGCTGACTAAAGAAAAACTTGAATTGGAACAAAAGGCACAAATTGCGGATTTAGAGCCGTTAAAAACCGAATCTTTCCAACTCAATTACCAAAAAGCCGAAGCGTTTAAGCAAGTTTTTGGTGTTGATGGGCAGTCCACAAATCGTCTGTTGTCTAAACGTGGTAGTGCTGTGATTGAACCTCGCACTAATCAATTGTTTATTACCGATATCCCTTCGAAGATAGAGGAAGTTCGTAAGCTGATACAGAAGACGGATATTGCTTCGAAACAAGTGATGATTGAAGCGCGTATCGTTGAAGCAGACGACAGTTTTAGTAAAAATCTTGGCGTGAAGCTCGGGTTTACTGATTTGCGAGGAATTAACGGGGGCAATGCTGGATATCAGGTCAGTGGCAATCAACGCGTCGCTTTGACCGGAAATTACTTAGGCGTCGGAGAGCAAACTGGTCAGGCAACAGTAACAAGCGGTAGCTATGCACCAAACTCTCAATTTGTGAATTTACCGGCAGCTGGGATTGGCGGTTTAAATCCTGGTAGTTTGGCTGTTAGCTTATTCTCTTCTGCCGCAAACCGCTTCCTGAATCTTGAACTCTCTGCTCTTGAAGCGGATGGTAAAGGTAAGGTCATCTCCAGTCCACGCGTTGTCACAGCCGATCAGTTGAAAGCACTTATTGAACAAGGTACGGAGTTGCCGTACCAAGTTGCAACCTCAAGTGGTGCGACTTCGATTACTTTTAGAAAAGCGACCATGCGCCTAGAGGTCACTCCGCAAATTACGCCTGACGGAAATATTATTTTGGATGTGGAAGTACACAAAGATTCTGTTGGTCAGCAAACAACGATGGGTTTTGCAATTAATACTAAGGAAGTAAAGACCATGGTGTTAGTAGAAAATGGAGGCACAGTTGTGCTGGGCGGAATTTACCAGCAAACCGAAGCAGATAATGTGACTAAAATCCCGTTCTTTGGTGACCTTCCGTTGTTAGGAAATTTATTCAAAACGACTGGCAAAAGTAATCAAAAAACAGAATTATTGATCTTCATTACGCCAAAAATTATGACTGACCGCTTAGGTTTGAAGTAACCTTAACTTTTTAAAATAGAACCATACAAATGCTTTCGCTCAACTACAGGTGTTACATGAAAAGCTTCTTCCGGATCATCTCTGGCTTATTGTTATTGGCACTCATGTCCGCCTGTGGCGGCGGGGGCGGGTCGCCGGGGGCTACTGGGTCTAAATCACCCTTAGGTACGACGGCCCCATCAAATATAAATTTACTTCCTGGTCAAACCGTAACCTATAAAGTTAGTGGTGGAGTACCATCTTATACAGCTAGTTCAAGTATCATTTCTATACTGACGACAAGTGTATCGCAGGATATTTTAACGATTACAGCAACTGGCAGTGGTTCAGCAACCGTTGTGGTTACAGATGCCGCAAATACAAAAGTTTCCATTTCTATAACAATAGGTACTGGTTTAGCTTTATATACTTCTGCAGCAACGATGACTGTTGGAGTTGGAGCTACTTCCACACCTATTCAAATTGGCGGTGGTAGTGGTATTTATACGGTGACAAGCAGCAGTACATCAGTTGCCGCTGTCAGTGCAGTTTCTACTGGAAATACATTCGCAATTGCTGGTATTTCGACCGGAACAGCAATTGTTACGGTGACAGACACTTTGGGTGCTTCGGTAAAAATCACCGTCACGGTTGGCAGTGTATCAGGTACTCTTTCGACAACAGCAGGTACAAGTATTACTGTTGGTGTTGGTAGTTCAACGACCTATACAGTTCAAGGGGGCACCGCTCCATATGCGGTCGGAAGTAGTAATCAAGGCGTGGTCACAGCAAATGTTGTAGGGGGGACTTTGACGGTAACTGGCGTTTCTCTTGGACAAGCGAATATCATCGTCCAGGATTCATTATCAAATTCCGTGACGATAGCAGTTCAGGTAGGATCTTCTTCGAAGTTATTCACTTCCGCTCCTGGTGCAATTACGCTTGGAGCTGGATCTAATCCAGTGAATTTTACTATTGGTGGCGGTAGTCAGACGTACGCTGTTAATAGTGCGAATAACGCAGTTGCTACGGCAAGTATTAACGCAACCAATAGCAGTTCATTTATCATTACACCAGTCGGTGCGGGTTCTACCACTGTCAATGTGACTGATACGAGCGGCAATTCTGTACAAATTAGTGTAACCGTAACTGGTTCAGTCACGCCTCTATTTACCACCGCGCCAGTCGCGATTACTCTGACCACTGGTGGAGCGAGCGTAACAGGTGCGGTTGCGAGCTATTTTATTGGTGGTGGTGTCGCGCCATATACCGCAGTGAGCAATAATTCAACAGTATTAACAGCGACGACCAGCGGTACTTCGCTGACCTTAACTGGACTTGCATCTGGTACCGCAACAGTAACAATTAAGGATGCAACAGGTACAGCTTTACCCTTAATCACAGTGACAGTTTCGGGTGGGTCAACAAATGCGCTTTACACCACGGCGCCAACTGCCGTGAATATTCAAATATCGTCAGCAGCATTGGCTCCGCAATATCAGATATTTGGTGGTGTCCCACCTTATAGTGTAGTGAGTAGCAACACATCGATTGCGACAGTATCGTTGAGTGGCGGCACATATACAGTTCAAGGCATTACTGCCGGAACATCCAATGTGGTAATCAATGACTCCGCGGGATCGAAGCCAGTAACTATTAGTGTCACTGTTGGTACTAGCACGGCTATATCATTTTATACATCGGCGCCAAGTGCTATTTCGCTTGGGGTAACTTCTAACAATACCGGAACCTATGTGCTGGGTGGCGGAGTTCCTCCTTATACAGCGTCTTCAGCTAACAGTTCAGTGGTCACGGCGACTGTTCCAACAAGCGGCAATACGAATTCACTGGTAATCACTGGGGTTTCCCCAGGCGGACCAATAGCGGTTAACGTTGTTGATAGTAACGGCGGAAAAGTTTCAACAAATGTAACGGTTGTCGGTACAACGAGTTCAACTATGAGCGTTGCACCGGCTACAGTGGCTCAGGCATTCGTTGGTGATACCCTGAATTTTGTGGTGACTGGCGGTACGGCACCATATACTGCAACGTCAAATAACCCGTCGTTAGCAAATGTCAATAACGGTTCCAATATTACGAATGGGACATTCTCAGCAACGATGGGAGCCGTTTCATCATCAGGCGTAATTATTTTAGTTAATGATAAAAATGGTAATGCACAACAGATAACCATTTCTGCGATCGCAGCTAAGCTCCCAACGACCTTGTCTATAACACCTCAATCATGGTCGATTTTGTCCACGTATTCTGGTGCTATTCCTGCGTTGACTGTCAATGGAGGTACTTCACCTTATCAAGTATTTACAACGCCAGCGACTTATACAACTATTACGCCAAATACAACGGTCACTGCAGGATTTTTCCCCGCAGCGACGGCACCGACTTTGACCCAGTTGACTGTTGCAGGTGCGAACGTGACCTCATCCGGTAATTTCTGTACTGGAAGTTCGTCCCCGGTAACAGTGACGTTTACTGTGATTGATGCAGCAAATGCGGTCGCTACTAGTAATATGAAAATATTGCCAGGTTGCTAGCGTAGTTTTGTTGTTGAAAAAGTTGTGCAGGAGACTTTGTAAGTGTCCAGGCGCTGAATTTAATTTGCCCGGGAAATTGCGATGTCTGGCAATATTTTCTTAGTAGGTCTTATGGGGTCCGGCAAGACGACAGTCGGTCGGGCCCTGGCAAGAAAACTGAATAAACGTTTTATTGATTCTGATCACGAGATTGAGGCACGAACCGGTGTCTCAATTCCTGTGATTTTTGAGATAGAAGGTGAAGCTAGTTTTCGTCAACGCGAAGCGGATGTCATCCGCGATTTAACTGCCCAAAGTGGAATTGTTTTGGCGACTGGTGGCGGAGCCGTATTAAACCCTGACAGTCTGCGGTACCTGCACGAACGTGGTACTGTAATCTATTTACGTGCTGGCATTAACAGTATCTTGCAACGTACTCGGAACGATAAAAATCGTCCGTTGTTGCGCACTGCCGATCCGCGTAAAAAGCTGGAAGAATTAGAGGCGGAGCGTCATCCTCTTTATCAGCAGGCGGCTCATTTAATTATTGAGACTGGCCGTCCAAACGTACAGCATCTGGTACAAAGTATCCTCGAAAAATTACCGAAAACCCATGTGGAAACATATTTTCAAGCTCATGAATCTGGCATGCACTCTGTAGAAAGCGGCAATATACAGGTTTTGAACCTTCATCTCGGGGAGCGTAGCTACTCGATTTCTATTGGCCAGGAGCTACTAAGTAATGCGGCTTTGTTAGCCGAAAAAATCCGTGGCCAACATGTTGTGATTGTTACTAATACGGTGGTTGCGCCCCTATATCTGGAAGGCTTGGAAGCGCAGTTTAAGGCACTGGGTAAAGCTTGTAGTGCGGTCATTTTGCCAGATGGTGAAGTGCATAAAAATTGGGAACATCTGAATCTGATTTTTGATCATTTGTTGGCCAATAAGTGCGACCGTAAAACTACTTTGATTGCTTTAGGTGGAGGTGTGATCGGCGATATGACGGGATTTGCCGCTGCAACCTACATGCGTGGAATTCCATTTATTCAAATTCCTACAACCTTATTGTCGCAGGTGGATTCTTCGGTTGGCGGTAAAACTGGCATCAATCATCCTTTGGGTAAAAATATGATCGGTGCGTTTTACCAGCCGCAATCTGTGATAGCGGATACGTCGACATTGAATACTTTACCGGATGAGGAGTTGTCAGCAGGACTAGCAGAAGTCATCAAACATGGCGCAA
Organism: Cognatundibacterium jejuense; assembly: GCF_014284255.1. GTDB lineage: Bacteria > Pseudomonadota > Gammaproteobacteria > Burkholderiales > Burkholderiaceae_D > Undibacterium > Undibacterium jejuense. The sequence goes on along the minus strand of NZ_JACOFV010000002.1, from coordinate 367,855 downwards.
TCATTGATACTGGATTTTTTCAGTGGTTAGAGCAAAATATGTCCAGATTGCGTGCCAAAGATCCTGACGCTCTTGCCTACGTCATAGCACGCTCTTGTGAGATCAAAGCCAACGTCGTGCAACAAGATGAACGTGAAGGTGGTTTGCGTGCGATTCTCAATTTTGGACACACGTTTGGTCACGCGATTGAAGCAGGCTTAGGCTTCGGTACCTGGTTGCATGGAGCTGCTGTCGGTTGTGGTATGGTAATGGCTGCGGAGTTATCGTTCCGCCTTGGTTATATTGATTTTGTCAGTAAGACACGGATAAAGCAATTGATTGCAGATGCTGGTTTACCGGTCATTGCGCCCGATCTCGGTGAGCAACGCTGGCTGGAATTGATGGAAGTCGATAAGAAAAATGAGGGTGGGAAAATCAAATTTATCCTGCTTAAGCCGTTAGGAACAGCAATAATAACTAGTGTACCGGAAGCAGTTTTATTAGAAACTTTACGTCACTGCATTTTAGAATAGCGATGATCTTTAGCGACCACCATCTAGCGCCATATGCCGCCCAATCTGCAACTTCGCGAGGGCGGCTTTTTATTGAGCCAACGTCTAGTTCGCGTAGTGAATTTCAGCGTGATCGCGATCGAATTATCCACTGCTCCGCGTTTCGACGACTTGAGTATAAGACGCAGGTTTTTGTAAATCATGAAGGAGACTTGTTTCGTACCCGTTTGACGCATAGTTTAGAGGTCGCACAAATTGGGCGTTCCATCGCGAGAAACTTACGTTTGAATGAAGACTTGGTGGAAGCGATTGCACTTGCACATGATCTTGGTCATACGCCTTTCGGTCACGCTGGACAAGATGCGCTCAATGCATGTATGCAACCATACGGTGGCTTTGAACATAATCTGCAAAGTCTGCGTATAGTTGATAAGCTCGAAGAGCGGTATGCCGCATTTGATGGTCTCAATCTTTGCTTTGAAACCCGCGAAGGTATACTCAAACATTGCTCAGTCAATAATGCAGAAACTTTAGGCGATCTTGGAAAACGTTTCATTCAAAAGTCACAGCCCGGACTAGAAGCGCAATTGACCAATCTGGCTGACGAAATTGCGTACAACAACCATGACATTGATGACGGTCTGCGCTCGGGCTTGATTACCGAAAAGCAATTGCTAGAGGTTGATATCTTTGCCCGGCATAGAGCGGAGGTCGAAGCCGCCTACCCGGGGTTGTCCGGGCGTCGGGCTATTTCGGAAACAATTCGTCGCATGATTAATACGTTGATCACTGATCTGATTAAGACCTCCTCGGCGCGCATCCAAGAGCACGCTCCACAATCAGTCGATGATGTGCGAAGCATGGGGAAAATGATTGGTTTCTCAGATGCGCAATTTCAAGAAGCAAAAGTTCTGAAACACTTTTTACATCAACATCTTTACCGGCATTACCAGGTGAACCGCATGATGTCTAAAGCGCGGCGGATTATTCATGAATTATTCGACGCATTAATGACAGAACCAAATTTATTACCACCAGATTATCAAATAAAAGCGGCGGAAGATGAGCAGAAAAAAGTCCTGATGCAAGCTCGAAAAATTGCTGATTACATTGCTGGCATGACGGATCGCTATGCCATTCGTGAACATCGGCGACTGTTTTCAATTGATGAAATTTGAGACCAAAACTTCGCTCTTGATTCATCCCTAATTTAATTTAATTTTTCTTCGGAGATTGTTATGAAACTTCAACGCTCAATTCCTCTTTCGTTTTCTCGTCGCGCAGTAGCTTGTATGTTAGTCGGGGTGGCAATATCTGCGCATGCCTTGTCCTTGAACGATTTGAGCAACCAGGATGCTAGTGCAGGCCTGAAAGCGGCATTGGATAAAGGTTCGGCTGTAGCCGTGAGCAAGCTTGGTGTGGAAAATGGATTCTTGAATAATGATAAGGTAAAAATTCAACTCCCGTCCGTGCTGGAAAAAGCTATGCCAATTTTGAAGATGACAGGGAAAGGCCAACAACTCGATGAATTAGTCGTTTCTATGAATCGTGCCGCTGAAGCCGCAGTGCCTATGGCAAAACCCTTGTTGGTTAATGCCGTCAAATCGATGAGTCTGACTGATGCAAAAAATATTTTGACCGGTGGCGAAACTTCGGTGACTGACTTCTTTAAACAGAAAACGGCAGCGCCATTGTCGGTTAAATTTTTGCCCCTGGTGAAAGGCGTCACTGACAAAGCGGGCTTATCGTCAAAATACAATGCGGTGATGGGGCAAGCACAAAAATTTGGCGTCGTTCCGGAACAAGAGGCGACCGTTGAGGGTTATGTTACACAGAAGGCCCTCGATGGTTTGTTTTTGATGATCGGTGAAGAAGAGAAAGAAATTCGTCGCGACCCAGTTGCCGCTGGTAGCGCAGCGATTAGCAAAGTTTTTAGTTTGCTGAAGTAATGTAAAAATTGTGTTGCGCTGGCTGAAAAGGCTAGCGCAACACATATCAAAAGCCATAAAAAAGACATTTTTTCCTGCGGTTTTGCACTGACCGCAGAGCGCCAAGTTAGCTCTTGCAACAAGAAATATTATCTACGTAGTTTTACTTACGTAGATAATGTTGCAACGCAGTATCATTTTTTCTGGTAAGTTATCGCACAAGCACAGCGCATTTGAAATGATAAAGATTATTTCGCCGGGTTATTTTTTGACTGAGATGCCGCTGTTTGCCCTACAATAAATCAATAAAAAGATTTACATTCACATATCGGAGACCAACATGTCCTACAAAATGAAAACACTGATTGCGACCACACTGGTAAGCTGGTCAATGGCTGGTATTGCTGCTGAACCTATTAAAATTGGTGTGGCTGGTCCATTTACCGGTGGCTCCGCACCGATGGGTATATCTATGCGCGATGGCGTCAAATTGGCTGTGGCAGAAATCAATGCGAAGGGTGGTGTGTTGGGTCGGCAGTTACAAATGGTCGAACGTGATGATGAGGCGAAAAATGAACGAGGTGTGCAAGTTGCACAAGAATTGATTAATAAAGAAAGAGTTGTTGCTACAGTTGGATATATCAATACCGGCGTAGCCATTGCCTCTCAGCGTTTTTATCAGGCTGCCAAAATTCCGGTCATGGATAATGTTGCGACAGGATCTATCGTCACAAAACAATTTAATGCACCTGAGTTTCCGGATAACTATATTTTCCGGAATGCTGCTAACGACACCGTGCAGTCGGCGATGATCGTAGAAGAGGCTATCGTTAAGCGTAAATTGACTAAAGTCGCGATTCTGGCTGACTCCACAAACTACGGCCAACTCGGACGTGAAGATCTGGAAAGAACTTTAAACGCAAAAGGGATTAAACCTGTCGCCGTTGAAAAATTTAATATCAAAGATGTAGATATGACAGCGCAGTTGCTCAAAGCTAAGCAAGCGGGCGCACAAGCCATTCTCACTTATGGTATCGGTCCTGAATTAGCACAGATCGCTAATGGTATGGAAAAACTGGGTTGGAAAGTCCCGATGATCGGCAGCTGGACTTTGTCGATGGGTAACTTCCTTGATAACGCAGGTAAAAATGGCAATGGTGCAACCATGCCACAAACCTTTATCCAAGATCCAAATACACCAAAACGTAAAGCCTTCATCGAGGCCTACCAAAAAACCTACAAAATTGATCGTATTCCCTCACCAGTTTCTGCAGCGCAAGGATATGACTCGATTTATCTCTTGGCAGCAGCAATGAAGCAGGCAGGTACGACGGATGGACCAAAAGTACGCGAGGCTTTAGAGAACCTGACTGAAAAAGTTGATGGCGTTGTGATGACTTACAACAAACCATTTACCCACGATGATCACGAAGCGATTAAAGCCGGTGTGCCAGTAATGGGCGAAGCGAAAGACGGTCATATTGTCTTGTCAAAATAAGATATTGCTGGGTAGTTGATGCATGCAAAGTATTTCTGAGTAATACCGGAACCAGGCTGAAAACGAATCATCGTTTTTATCGCCTGGTTCATTTTTATTTATCCCGCAACCGCACTGTTTTGACGCTTGTAAGACCTGGTATGGAAGTAGCCTTACCGGGTGAGGTTCGACGCTGTGCGCTCCATTAAGGCATTGAAAAATGGAAATCTTATTACAACTCGTGTTCAGTGGCATTGCCCTTGGCATGATTTACGCTGTTATTGCTTTCGGCTATCAATTGACCTTTGCCACCTCCGGCACCCTTAATTTTGGACAGGGGGAGTCGCTGATGTTAGGCGCGCTGGTTGGTTTGAGTCTGGTAGGTAGTATTCATGGCGGCCCGTATATGAATTACTGGTTGATGATACCGCTGGTGATTCTGTTTGGCGGTTTACAAGGGATGGTGGTGGAGTGGATCGCCGTACGCCCGTCGATCAAAATCAAATCAGAATTTGGCTGGATTATGTCCACCATCGCTTTGGCTATCATTTTTAAAAATGTCGCAGAAAATATCTGGGGCAAAGATGATTTGACCTTCCCTTCACCCTTGTCGGCGCAACCGTTCCAAATTTTTGGTGCGAATGTACAACCTATGCAAATCGTGGTCATTGTTGGCGCCTTAGCGATTATGTTAGCGGTTGAATTATTTAATCGTAAATCGATTTATGGAAAAGCAGTCGTAGCAACATCGAATGACCGAGATGCTGCAGGTTTAATGGGTATCAATACCAGCATGGTCATTACGTTTTCATATGCACTGTCATCAGCGACTGCCGCGTTTGCAGGGGTGCTGGTGGCACCTTTGACACTGACTGGTGCGACAATGGGTTCTTCGTTGGGTTTAAAAGCGTTTGCTGTGGCGATTATTGGTGGATTGACTTCCGGTGTTGGTGCCATTGTCGGTGGCTTGATTTTAGGTATTGCTGAGACGCTGACCGGTTTCTACGTTTCTACAGGTTACAAAGAAGTACCTGGTCTGGTTTTGTTATTGCTGGTATTAGCGATAAAACCAGCGGGTTTGTTTGGTAAAACCGCGATCAAGAAAGTATAAGGAAGAAGCCATGAATATAAAGTCCTTAGCGGTTTCTGTTGTTGGTATCGCTGCGCTGGGTTTGTTCCCCGTCTTTATGCACAATCCGTATTATTTGCATCTGGCAGAGACAATTTTAATTTACGCGATTTTGTTGTTTGGTCTCGATATCGTGGTTGGTTATACCGGTCAAGTGTCGTTAGGTCATGCTGGATTGTTTGGCATTGGTTCCTACACGACAGGAGTGTTGTTTCTTAAGTTAGGGATGCCAATTTTGGTCGCGCTTCCAGCCAGTATCGTGGTTGCGGCTTTGTTTGGCGCGGTTATGGCCTTACCTGCCTTACGAGTTACCGGGCCGTATCTGGCGATGGTGACTTTGGCGTTCGGTACGATCACGCAAATCCTGATCAATGAAATGAGCTTCTTAACCGAAGGTCCGATGGGCATACAAATCACTAAGCCAGTGTGGTTTGGTCAAAAAATGACTGAGGTAGGTTTTTACTATCTGGTGGCGGTGATGATGGTGTTGGCCCTTATTGTTGTGCACAGGGTATTGAGTTCGCATTTAGGTCGGGCATTTCAGGCGCTGCGTGATAGTCCGATTGCTTCTGACTGTATGGGCGTATCGGTATATCGTTACAAAGTATATGCGTTCGTCATTAGTGCAGCCTTGGCAGGTTTAGCAGGTAGTTTATACGCGTATTCTGAACAATATATTTCACCGAATACCTACAATTTTGAACTGACGATTTTGTTTCTGCTAGCGGTGATCATGGGCGGGCGTAAGAGCCGGATTGGTTCGTTACTCGGTGCGTTTATTGTCGTGATGCTGCCTTCGTTGTTGGCGGATATTGACTTGTTCCGTCAGATTTCTACCGGTGCCGCAGTGATTGCAGTGATAGGCGCAATCGTGGCCTTGGTTCAGAAGCGCAAAACAGGACGTGAGCTGGTGGTGCCTGTCGTAGCAACAGTAGGCATGGCCTTGTTTTCTTATAAGCTGGAAAATATTACGGACTGGCGTTTGACCATCTTTGGCTTGATGACCTTGTTTGTCGTCTACTATTTGCAAGATGGGATTGTTGGGTTTGTTAGTGCCATGTTTGGTAAAGGTCCACGTCATCTGATGGCATCTGCAGACGCAGATAAAATTGGCGACAGTCTGGCGATCGCTAAAGCGGGTGGTGACAGTACTGAAGTATTACTTAATGCACGTCAGTTATTAATGCAATTTGGTGGTTTAAAAGCCTTGAACCATGTTGACTTGCAAATTGCCAGAGGAACAGTACATGGGTTGATCGGACCAAACGGTTCAGGCAAAAGCACGATGATGAATGTGCTGACGGGGATTTATAAACCTACCGATGGTGCGGTTGAATTTAGCGGTAAGGTAATTTCAGGCACAACGCCTTCTGCAATCGCCTTAGGTGGAGTTGCTCGTACTTTCCAAAACGTGCAGTTGTTCGGTGAAATGACAGCGACTGAAAACGTGCTGGTTGGTTTGCATAGTACTTTCCGTAGCAACGTGTTTGATGCGATGGCGCATACGCCACGGTACTTGCGTGAAGAGCGTGCTGCGCGTGAACGTGCAGCCAGTATTTTGCACTTTGTCGGCTTATCCGATCTGGCGAATGAAGAGGCGCGCAACCTGCCATATGGCAAACAGCGTTTGTTAGAAATCGGTCGTGCTCTTGGTTTGAATCCACAATTGTTGTTGCTGGATGAGCCTGCTGCCGGTTTGACTGCACCCGATATCAAAGAGCTCATCGCTATTATTCGTAAAATCCGTGAGCATGGGATCACGATTATTCTGATCGAACATCATATGGATGTTGTGATGTCCTTATGTGATGTCGTTACCGTACTTGATTTTGGTCAGAAGATTTGTGAAGGTAAGCCAGCTGATGTACAAGCGGATCCCAAAGTCATTGAAGCGTACCTGGGAGGTAGTGTGAGTGAAGAACTGAGCGGCGCGGTTCATCCCGTAGCTGCGGTGTAAGGAAAACCTATGTTAACGATTTCAAATTTACACGCCGCTTACGGTAAGGTGCAGGTATTGCATGGTATTTCTTTGGACGTCCCAAAAGGAAAAGTGGTAACGTTGATCGGTTCAAATGGCGCTGGTAAAACAACGACCATGCGAGCAATTTCCGGCATGTTGAAACCGAAGGAGGGCACAGTGAGTCTGGCTGGTAAAGATATCACCGGACTTGATTCACATAAAATTGCGCGTGCTGGATTAGCTCACTCACCTGAAGGTCGGCGCGTGTTTGCGACGATGACGGTGAAAGACAATTTGCTGTTAGGCGCTTTCCCACGCTTTACCGGCTCGCGTAACCGCGGTGATATTGACACTGATTTGCAAAAGGCGATGGAGCTGTTCCCACGCTTACGCGAACGTCGTGATCAACTCGCAGGTACTTTATCTGGTGGTGAGCAGCAAATGCTGGCGATGGCGCGTGCCGTGATGTTAAATCCGGAAGTTATTTTGCTGGATGAGCCATCGATGGGGCTGGCGCCGATTTTGGTGGATGAAGTGTTCCGTATCATCCAACGTCTGAAGCATGAGGGCATGACAATGCTGTTGGTTGAGCAATTTGCGGCTGCGGCGTTAGCCGTCGCAGATTATGGCTATGTCTTAGAAAATGGCAAAATTTCTGTGCATGGTCCGGCCGCTAGTCTGCAAAATGATCCGGCTGTCAAAGCTGCGTACCTTGGTGGTAATTCGCAGCATTAAGTTTAGAGCAGTGCAAAATGTAGGGTGGGTTGCATCCGCCCTACATGAGTCAATTATCCATTCAAAGAGCGCAGAGGATGGGCATATGCTGGCCATACTTCGTTGAAAAAACCTGCCACCATGTCTTCACTGACCTCAGACAAGTGCGCTGGTGACCATTTGGGTTGATTGTCTTTGTCAACTACCAAGGCACGTACCCCTTCGAGTACTTCGCCATGTTTGAAGCAATGTCGGACCATATTTCTCTCCATGCGCAGGCAATCTGACACGGACATGCTGGCGCTGCGGCGAAGTTGTTCGAGGGTCACACACATCAGTAACGGTGAGCGCTTTTCCATGGTGGCCAGTGTGCTTTGGGCAAATACACCATCGTTCTTTTTGAGTGTTTCGGCAATATTCATCACGCTATTGCCAGAAAATAGCGCATCTATTTCAGTACGTTGCGCCGCCAGTTTACTTTGCGCTGGTTCAGCTTGTGTCGCGTAAGGGCGGGCGAAATCGTGAATTGCTTTGCGCAAATCGGATGTATCACTATTGCTCAATAATTCCATTAAGCCAGAAATTTCGCTGGTTGGAATAAATACATCTGCCAAACCAGCATACAGCGCATCAGCAGCACCGATAATTTCTCCAGTTAAACCCAGATAGGTACCGATTTGTCCTGGCGTACGTGACAGAAAATAACCACCGCCAACGTCTGGAAATAAGCCAATATTCACTTCTGGCATTGCCATCTTGGTACGCTCAGTCACGATGCGCAAGCAACTATCAGGGCCCGCTTGTGCAATCCCCATGCCACCCCCCATCACCACGCCGTTCATCAGCGCAATATACGGTTTTGGATAGAAATGAATTAAATGGTTTAATGCGTATTCTTCAGAAAAAAAATCTTCCAGCAATGCGCTGTCGCCTGTCGGAGTAGAGGTTCCGACATCATAAAAAAAACGGATATCACCACCAGCACATAAAGCTTTTTCGCTGCTGCTATGAATAAACACTGCACGGATTTCGTTATCATCACGCCATTTCAATAAGGCAGCCGTGATACTTCTTACCATGTCCAATGATAGGGAATTGAGTGCTTTGGGGCGATCTAATGTAATGAAGCCGATTTGATTTTTGACAGAAGTGACAACGTATTCGCTCATAGGGATACCAATAAATTGATCGTGGTAAAGCTGGTATTTTATGCTGCTGCGCGCTTGCCGTCACGGTCTTTAGTGCGGATTGAGTGATGTGTGGGATAGCAATAAAAAAGGACGCCAGATAGCGTCCTTGTTTTAGTGACCCTGAATGAACAGGGGGTGGCGATTATGCCGATGCCGGATCTGGCATGTGTTTAATTGCATCGTGGTGATGTTCTTGAATCTTGTCTTTGTGTTTGATCACTTGACGATCCAGTTTGTCTACCAGTGCATCAATGGCTGCATACAAATCATGCGCCAGACTTTCTACATGGATATCTTTACCGCTGATGTGCAGATTGATATCCGCCTTGTGGCGTTTGTCTTTCTCGCGGAGCTTGTCAACCGTCAGGATGACGGCAATATCAATGACTTGATCGAAGTGTCGCCGGACTCTTTCCAGCTTGGTGTGTACGTATTCGCGGATTGCAGGAGTTACTTCGACGTGATGTCCACTGATGGTGAGATTCATACTGTGCTCCTATGGTAATGTTGCTTGCTATTACGATGCGCTCATTTCATCGGAAGTGTCTTGAGCTAAATCATATATAGCAATTTAAACCGGAATTACAAGGACTTTGTTACAAACATTTACGCATACTGACGGGTGGAATTTTCAGAGCTTCGCGGTATTTGGCGACTGTACGTCGGGCAATTACCATACCCTGTTCACCCAGCATTTCTGCGATTTTACTGTCAGAGAGTGGGCTTTTCTGGTCTTCTGCTCCTATTAACTGCTTGATAAGTGCTCGTATCGCGGTGGACGATGCTTCCCCCCCGGTTTCCGTCGCGACATGGCTGCCGAAAAAATACTTTAACTCAAACATGCCATGTGGGGTCAACATGTATTTTTGGGTCGTAACACGGGAAATAGTACTCTCGTGTAATCCTAGTGTATCAGCTATTTCGCGCAAAACAAGGGGACGCATTGCGACGGCGCCATGGGTGAAAAAATTACGCTGTCTTTCTACTATCGCTTGTGCAACGCGCAAAATTGTCTCAAAGCGCTGCCGCATATTTTTGATGAGCCAGCGTGCTTCTTGAAGCTGTGCACCAAGTCCGTTCTCTCCGCGATGTTGCCGCATCAGATTGGCGTACATACTGCTGACGCGCAGCTTGGGCATCACATCTTGATTGAGCGAGACTTGCCAGCCATGCGCAGTTTTTTTAACGATAACGTCGGGCACAACATAGTCAGAACTGCTCTTGGCAAATGCATACCCTGGTCTAGGGTGACATGCGCGTATGACAATTTGTGCTTCGCGCAAATCCTCGTCATCGCAATCAAAGATTTTTTTTAATTTCGTGAAATCTCTTTGTGCAAATAAATTTAATTGTTTTTCAACAATAGCTAATGCCAGACGTCGTGTGACAAATGGGATTTGGGGTAAACGTTTTATCTGTATTGCAAGACATTCGGCAGCACTTCTGGCACCAACCCCTGACGGATCAAAGCTTTGTACCATCGATAACGCGAATGATAATTCTTCGGGCTCGACGCTGAGTTCTATTGGCAAGCTGGAATGAATTTCATCAAGGGTCTCTGAAAGGTAACCATTATCGTCAATTGCATCGATAATCAGTTCTACTAATGCTAGGTCGCGTGGTTCGCGCAGGCTCAGACGCATTTGCTCGAGCAAGTGCTCTCGGAGGCAGATATGGGCGGCTTCTAGTTGCCGGTAACCATCATCATCTTCAGCGCTGTGCTGACCTGCTGGCGCGTCGTTGAAGCTCCATTCTTCTTCGTTGGCGCTGACACTGTCATTGGGTACAATTTCGCTGTCTGATGGTGTTTCTTCAGCACTATTGGTATTTTCTCTGGCGCTAGAAGTCTCCATGCCGGCATCAGGTGTGTTACTTGATGTATTGATAGCACCATCTGCAAGTAGACGTAGAGCATTGTCCATAGGATCGTCTACACGTTCCAGCAAGGGATTTTCTATGAGTAGTGTCTCTAATTCCTGATGCAACTCCAGCGTCGACAATTGCAATAATCTGATCGACTGTTGCAATTGCGGCGTTAATGCCAGATGTTGGGAAGTACGTAGTTGCAGGCTTTGTTTCATGATGCTTTCCGTCACATGCGGAAATGCTCTCCTAGATAAACCCGACGCACTGATTCGTTCTCAATGATGTCATCAGGCTTACCGCTGGCCAACACCGCGCCCTGGTTGATGATATAAGCATGATCACAAATGCCCAGCGTCTCACGCACGTTGTGATCGGTAATCAATACGCCTATACCACGCTCTTTCAGGAATCTTACGATACGTTGTATCTCAATCACGGCAATGGGATCAACACCAGCGAATGGTTCGTCCAGTAATACGAAGCGAGGATTAGTTGCCAATGCGCGGGCGATTTCGACGCGTCGTCGTTCACCACCAGATAATGACAGCGCCTGGCTTTCGCGAATTTTTTCAATTTGTAAATCCACTAGCAAAGCATCCAGACGCCGATCAATTTTCTGCTTTGAAAGATATTTTTTATTCTTATCTTTCTGCAATTCCAAAACAGCACGAATGTTTTCTTCTACCGTCAGTTTTCTGAATACCGATGCTTCTTGCGGTAAATAGGATAAACCTAAGACCGCGCGTTGATGTATAGGTAAACCTGAAATAGCCACGCCATCGATACTGATTTCTCCGCCATCTGATGGCACCAAGCCAACGATCATGTAAAACGAAGTGGTTTTACCAGCACCATTGGGGCCGAGCAAACCAACCACCTCACCACTTTTTACCGATAAAGAAACATCTCTGACAACTTGTCGTGCGCCATAGCGCTTTTGCAAACCTTTAACGACCAGAATGCTATTTTTTTCTGAAGTGTTGGCTGGCATCTTAATTTGTCTGTTTATCAGTTTTTGGTTGTATCGTCAGTTTGATTCTGCCACCGCCAGAAACCACCGTGCCATTACTTGTGTTGGTGCCAACGAAGACATCGTTTTTGCTGTCGTAAGAAAGAAATTCGCCTTCTTGTTCATCTGTAACCTTCTTGCCGTCTAGGTAACGCACTTTTGCTTTAGAGATGAATTTGACGAACTCTGTTTTTTCGTCGTATTCCGCACGATCTGCCTCACCTTCAACCCAAAGATCCGGGCCACCATCACGTTTCTGACGGAATCTGACTTTTCCACCCGATTTACTATACAGATTAACGTGTTGGAAATCTTCAGGGGTTTTAGTTGCGACTGCGCGTTCGGATTTCACAATTAACGTGCCCTTGGTAATAACAACGTCACCAGTTGCAGTGGTAATGTTGGTTTTACCATCACTCACCAGGTGTTCGGCTTCGATGACCATTTCTTTTTGGCTGTCGGCTTTTTCCGCATAAGCAGGCAATAAAAACGTTGTCGTCATGCCGAGCAGTAAGATTGAACTCATTATTTGATGAGAGCAAAAGAGAGGCAGGCGCATTTTTTTCTTTCTAAATTTTGTCTGATACGTCGAGGTTTCAGCTACCGCGTTTTTTTAAACGTGCATGTACTTTGCTTAATAACTCCAATTGCTGAGTCGAGTTATTGGCGATCATGCCTATCGCGTGAGCTTCCATCCCATTGGTAAATAGGGTGACTGGGTGATCCGATGTCACCAGATCATTATCTGGTATCAACATCAGGTAATTAGTTTCCAGTCGCATAAAATTTGAATTAAGTCCCTCCGGACGTTCTACGCTGACAGTGTCATACAAGTGCACAATATCGTGTTCACGTTTAGGATTGACGGCTTCAGATTTTTGATCGACGACAGCGCGCTCAGCAATGATGGTCACTGGCATGCGGGTACTGTCAAAACTATTAATATGCGGATGAGTAATTTCGTACTGATCCGTGCGTGGCAGATGAATTAAGCGATCGCCGGTCAAGTGATAATTTGCTTTGCTACTATTTGACAAGCGGATGAAGTTGAAATGCTCAACGTAATAATCAGGTTCAAGTCTTATCGACGATTTTCGTGCATCGTCTTCTCCGCGTTGACGAAATGCGTTTTCGACCCAGAAGCTTCCAAGCGCAATAAGACCTAGCGCAACAACGGCTATCCAGATACGTGCCCGGTCTATAGTAATCTGTGGTTTCATGCCAAATATTCGGCTAAAGCCAGTTCATATTTATTTTGTGCTTTTAAAATAAAATCACATACCTCTCGCACCGCACCTTTGCCACCCGTTGCGCTCGTAACGTAGTCGACCCGAGAGCGTACTTCAGCGTGTCCGTTGGGAACGCTGGCGGCAAAACCCACTCTGCTTAATACGGGTAGGTCAATAACGTCATCACCAATAAATCCACATTCGTTGCCAGCAAGATTGAGCTCTGCGAGCAAGTCCATAAACGTCGATTTTTTGTCATGAATACCTTGACGTACATGTGTGATCCCAAGATCTGATGCTCGTTTAGAAACAATTGCTGAACTGCGTGCACTGATTATCGCCGTCGCAATGCCAGCATTTTGCAATAAGCGGATACCTTGGCCGTCGAGAACGTTGAACGTTTTTAAGGCTTCGCCATCAGGGCCAAAATGCAGGCTGCCGTCAGTCAGAATACCGTCGACATCAAAGATCATCAGTTTAATGCGCGCTGCTTTTTGTATTGCATCCTTCATTAAATCACCTTCGCTCTGGTCAGATCATGAATATGTAATGCACCGACTAATTTTCCTTGTTCGTCAGTGACCAACAATTGATTGATGCGATGAGTTTCCATGACTTCGACTGCTTCTACCGCTAACTGATCAGCACGGATGCTGCGCGGATTGGTGTGCATGACATCGCCAATACTAATTTGCGTGAAATCACATACGCCTTCCATCATGCGGCGTAAATCACCATCGGTGAATACACCAACGATATTGCGTGCAGTATCAACCACAGCGGTCATCGCCATACCTTTTTTGGTGATTTCTAGCAATGCTGATGTGAGTTTTGTATCGGGACTGACGCTTGGAATGGCGTCGCCCGTACGCATGACGTCTTTGACATAGGTCAGCAAGCGCCTGCCCAAAGCTCCTCCTGGATGCGAACGGGCAAAATCTTCTTCACGAAATCCACGCGCATCCAACACTGCAACGGCGAGCGCATCACCCAACGCTAAGGTGACTGTGGTGCTGGCAGTAGGGGCGAGGTTTAATGGGCAAGCTTCTTTGTCTACCTGCAAGCTTAAATGCACGTCAGCGATCTTGGCTAAACTCGAAGCAGGATTGCCAGTTAACGAAATCAGTTTCACGCCTAAGCGTTTGATGATGGGCAAAATTGACATCAACTCTGCCGCTTCGCCTGAGTATGAAATAGCAATAAAAATGTCTTGCGAAGTAATCATCCCCAGGTCACCGTGTGCAGCCTCGGCAGGGTGCACAAAAAATGAAGGGGTGCCAGTCGAAGCAAACGTCGCCGCGATTTTGCGTGCAATGTGACCAGATTTGCCGATGCCAGAGACAACTACGCGACCTTTACAAGAAAGTAGCATACGCACCGCATGCGCAAAACCGGCAGCATCTTCGTTCTGGAGTCGCGCCTGCAAAGCAATTAAAGCATCTGCTTCAATTTGCAAAGTCTCTGATGCCAATTCAACAGCACGTCGTGCCGCATCATCGATGACTACGTCAGACATGGTCTGAGTGTCTTTTGGTTGGGATGCATTGAAATCGTTCATCCCGATAGTATAAACGAAATCCATAAAGCAAAAACTTTGCCAGATGTAACGAAGTTATTACACAGGGGAAAAATCTGAGATTGAAATTACGTTCTAAGTACGAATGTGGTTCAAATTAAGTGTAAATTTAGCATAGGAAAACGACAGTTGATTCACGTAAATCGGCAATAATGTCAGTTATGAACGCGCTTGATATCACTTTAGCTTTGTTAGCCGCCGCCGTGCTCGGTGTGGTGGCTTTTCGCATGTTGCAATTGCCACCGATTTTAGGTTATTTGACCGTTGGTATTTTGATTGGCCCATTCGGTCTTAAAGTCGCAGAAGATGGTGTAGTTACCCATGAGTTGGCTGAATTTGGCGTAGTTTTTCTGATGTTCTCTATCGGACTGGAATTTTCTCTGGCAAAGCTCATGGCAATGCGAAGAGCTGTGTTCGGACTTGGTTTGGCGCAGGTATTTGTGACAGTCGTTGTCAGTATGTTGGCTGCATGGGCGGCGTCTACATGGTTACCTCAGTTTTTCCGGATAGGCTGGGAGGCTTCATTTGCTTTAGGTGGCGCGCTGGCGATGTCTTCCACGGCAATTGTCTCGAAAATGCTCACAGAACGCCTGGAATTAGAAAGCTTGCATGGACGTCAGATTATCAGCGTTTTGTTATTTCAGGATCTGGCGGTAGTACCTCTATTGATTCTTGTACCAGCACTGGCGTCTCATTCCGGCGATATTTTGCAAACCTTGGGCTGGGCAGGAGCTAAGGCGATATTGGCTTTGCTGATCTTATTGTTCATTGGACAAAAGATCATGCGTACCTGGTTCAAAATTGTAGTCAAACGGCGTTCGCAAGAATTATTCATGCTCAATCTGTTGTTTGTCACCTTGGGCGCCGCGTGGCTCACAGAGAAAGCAGGTTTATCCATGGCGCTCGGTGCTTTTGTTGCAGGTATGTTGATTTCAGAGACGGAATACCGGCATCAGGTGGAAGAAGATATCAAACCGTTTCGTGACGTGTTACTGGGGTTATTCTTCATCACAATAGGTATGATGCTGAATTTAGGAGTGGTGTTAAGTAATATCTGGATGGTGTTATTGTTGTTTATCGTTCCCATATTGCTTAAATTAGTACTAATCACTGGTTTAGCAAAAGTCTTTGGTAACTCGACCAGCGTGTCTTTACGCACTGGTCTTGCATTGGCGCAAGCTGGTGAATTTGGCTTTGTTTTACTGAGTCAGACTGGTGATTTGCATTTGATTGATCCTAACTTAATGCAAATTATTTTGGCAGCGATGGTCTTGTCTATGCTTGCATCGCCATTTATTTTGGCAAAATCGGATGCAATAGTGATGAAGTTCTCTGCCAATGAGTGGATGATGCAATCTCTTGCACTGACGCAGATCGCAGCACGGACAATGACCGCCAAAAAGCACGTGATCATTGCGGGTTTTGGACGTAGCGGCCAAAGTCTGGCGCGTCTGCTGACTGAAGAAAAAATTGACTACCACGCACTAGATCTGGATCCAGATCGCGTGCAGGAAGCGCAAATTGCTGGTGATAATGTGTCGTATGGCGATGCTGCGCGACGTGAAAGCCTGATGGCCGCCGGGATTAATCGTGCCGCAGCGTTAGTCGTCACCTACACAAGTACTGCGTCGGCATTGAAAATTTTGCATTTCGTTACTGAGATGAACCCAAGTTTGCCAGTGATTGTTCGTAGCCATGATGATAGCGATCTGGACAAACTGAAGGCGGCCGGGGCGACAGAAGTGGTGCCTGAGCTCATGGAAGGCAGTCTGATGCTGGCTTCTCATGCTCTGGTTTTGCTCGGGGTTCCATTGCGACGTGTGGTGCATCGGGTACAAGCGGCACGCGATGCACGTTATGAGTCCTTACGCGGTTTCTTCCACGGTATTAGTGATGCGACCGATAGTCCTGAACATATGCAAATTCGTTTGCATACTGTCGTTTTGAGCAATAAATCTCAGTTTATCGGAAAACTATTGCCCGAATTACGCTTGTCCGAACTGGACGTAGATGTACAGGCAATCCGGCGTGGCAAGAATCGGGTTGAGTTAACAAATTCCCTTATCTTGCAGGTCGGTGATGTATTAGTTTTGCGCGGTACATCAGAAGCAGTCGCTAGAGCAGAGGCGCGGCTGTTAAAATAGCGGGTTATTTTTAAAATTGAAGGACATCTGGCGATGTTAAATCCATCCGAATACATTAAACAACATATCCGCACCGTGCCAAACTGGCCGCAAGAAGGTGTGATGTTCCGTGATATCACTCCCTTGTTGCAGAATCCTAAGGTATTTCGCGTCTTGATCGATATGTTTGTACATCGCTATATGGATGAAAAAATAGATGTCGTCGCGGGTCTGGACGCGCGTGGATTCATTATCGGTTCGGTATTGGCTTATGAATTGAATTTGGGTTTTGTGCCTATTCGCAAAAAAGGCAAATTACCTTTCCACACTGTTTCCGAACAATACGAACTTGAATACGGTAGTGCAACGGTGGAACTGCATGCCGATGCTTGCAAAGCAGGGGATCGCGTGGTGTTGATCGATGATCTGATTGCAACTGGTGGCACCATGATGGCAGGTAAGAAATTGCTAGAGCGTTTGGGCGCAACGGTGGTTGAAGGCGCAGTGATTGTCGACTTGCCAGAATTAGGCGGTTCTAAAATCATTAAGGACAGTGGTTTGCCTTTGTTCACTGTATGTAATTTCGAAGGGCATTGATTTGCCTTAAGATTTTCCTGGACACATAAAAATACCTGACCGTGAATCAGGTATTTTTTTGTCCGAGAGGTTATTTCTGGTAGGAAAGTCAATCACGAACATCGCTTTTTTATAATTGTAATGACAAAATGCAATTGATCGTTCAGATGTTTTTTGCGCTGATTGAACGTCATTGTTGACTCCGATTGAAACATCGCTAATTGCGCAGCATCTGGCGTATGCAAAAATGCAGAAGCTGCGCTATACTTCAAATCTTCCAAGGAGCGTTGCGACGAGAATCACTTTCTCGCCAGGCTTGGAGTCAAAGGCGTTTTCCGTGTGTTTTGGTTTCTTTTTATCAATTTTGATGTGAAGAATGAGAATATTTCGGGTTTCGCTTGCCACAACTGCGCTCACGTTACTTTTTTCAATTGAAAGGAGGGCGTGAGAACGCCACCATCATGACTACCCAAACATCCCATCAAGATTACCTCGTTGCCGACATTAGTCTCGCCGGCTGGGGCCGTAAAGAAATTCAAATTGCTGAAACCGAAATGCCAGGTTTAATGGCAATTCGTGAAGAATTTGCTGCCAGCCAACCGTTAAAAGGTGCGCGTATCACTGGTTCTTTGCACATGACGATCCAGACCGCCGTACTGATCGAAACACTCAATGCATTAGGTGCACAGGTTCGTTGGGCTTCCTGCAATATTTACTCTACACAAGATCACGCCGCTGCAGCAATCGCAGCAGGCGGCACACCAGTGTTCGCGTTCAAAGGTGAAAACCTGGATGAATACTGGGAATTCACACACCGTATTTTTGAATGGACTGACGGCGGTTACTCCAACATGATTCTCGATGACGGCGGCGATGCGACATTGTTGCTGCATCTCGGCACTCGCGCTGAAAAAGATATTTCTGTACTCGATAATCCAGGGTCAGAAGAAGAGATCTGCTTGTTTAATGCGATCAAATCTCATTTGAAAAATGAGCCGGATTGGTATTCCAAACGTCTTGCGGCAATCAAGGGCGTAACAGAAGAAACTACCACTGGCGTGCATCGTTTGTATCAAATGCACAAAGAAGGCAAACTCGCTTTCCCGGCGATTAACGTCAATGATTCAGTCACAAAATCGAAGTTCGATAACCTGTACGGCTGCCGTGAGTCTCTGGTGGATGGTATCAAGCGCGCAACCGACGTGATGATCGCGGGTAAAGTGGCTGTGATTGCTGGCTATGGTGATGTTGGTAAAGGTTGCGCGCAAGCGATGCGAGCTCTGTCAGCACAAGTATGGGTCACAGAGATCGATCCTATCTGCGCATTGCAAGCGGCGATGGAAGGTTACCGCGTTGTGACGATGGAATACGCTGCTGAATTTGGCGATATTTTTGTGACGACAACGGGTAACTATCACGTCATCAGCCACGCGCATATGGTGAAGATGAAGAACCAGGCGATCGTTTGCAATATCGGTCACTTCGACAATGAAATCGACGTTGCATCCCTGAAAAAATACACATGGGAAAACATTAAGCCACAAGTTGATCACGTCGTTTTCCCAGATGGTAAACGCATTATTTTGCTTGCCGAAGGTCGTCTGGTGAATTTGGGATGTGGTACTGGTCATCCGTCGTACGTGATGAGTTCTTCATTTGCTAATCAAACCATTGCGCAAATTGAGTTATTCTTGAACAACGATAAATATTCAGTTGGCGTATACACTTTGCCGAAGCATCTGGATGAAAAAGTCGCGCGTCTGCAGTTAAAAACACTCAACGCACAATTGAGTGTTTTGACAGACGAGCAGGCAGCGTATATCGGCGTTACCAAAGAAGGCCCATACAAGCCTGAGCACTACCGTTACTAAGTAACATAACTCCTCGTTTCACCAAGCGTGACGAGGAGTTTTTTATTTCTCATTTACGTCTGGAGTGTTCATGCGTTTGCTAGCAACCTGGTTAATCAATGCTCTCGCCTTATTGGCGATCCCTTATTTGATGCATTCGGTATCGATTGATAGTTTTGGAACTGCTTTGTTAGTCGCGGTGGTTTTGGGTTTGGTCAATGCGGTATTGCGTCCAGTGCTGGTGTTGCTGACCTTACCTGCCACCTTAATTACGATGGGTTTATTTATCTTTGTGATTAATGGTCTGTTGTTCTGGGCGGTTGCCAGTATGGTGGATGGTTTCCATGTTGCTGGGTTTTGGGCTGCGGTTGGCGGTGCGTTGTTGTATAGCGTGATTTCTTGGACACTTTCGACACTTATTTTGCAAAAATAATGAAACCGCATAATTTCAGTATAGAATTTTTCCCCCCGAAAACGGTTGAGGGAACAGAGAAGTTGCGTGTTACCCGTGCCAAATTAGCGACGCTGAATCCTAAATATTTTTCAGTAACTTTTGGCGCTGGCGGTACAACACAGCAGGGCACTTTAGATACCGTCGTCGAAATCCGTCGTGAAGGTTTTGATGCTGCGCCACATTTGTCTTGCGTTGGTGGAACACGTGAATCTATCCGTACCATTTTGCGCGAGTACCAAGCGCATGATATTCGTCGCTTAGTGGCTTTGCGTGGCGATTTGCCGAGTGGATATGGGATGGGCGGTGAATTTCGCTATGCGGCTGAATTGGTTGAATTTATTCGTGCTGAAACGGGTAACTGGTTTCATATTGAGGTGGCTGCGTATCCAGAAATGCACCCTCAGGCGCGTTCGCCACAAGATGATCTCAGCAATTTTGTTCGCAAAATAAATGCGGGTGCCGATGCCGCAATCACCCAGTATTTTTATAACGCGGATGCATATTTCCGTTTTGTTGAAGAAGCGCAAAAATTGGGCGTAACTGCACCGATCGTTGCTGGAATTATGCCAATTACCAACAGCAGCCAGCTACAACGTTTTTCGGAAATGTGTGGCGCTGAGATACCTCGCTGGATAAGACTCAAACTCAATAGTTATGGCGATGATAATGCGTCGATCAAAGCGTTCGGACTCGATGTTGTGACCAGTATGTGTGAACGATTGTTACAAGGTGGTGCGCCAGGATTGCATTTTTACTCTCTCAACCAAGCTGCTGCAACCACTGCGATCTGGGAACGTTTAGTGTAATTGTCTACATTTTGATCTTCAGATACGAAGGTTCCAGACTGATTTTTTCACGGATAGAAAGGTTTTTCTATCCGTTTTTATTTTTAATTTGTACTCTTTCAGCAGTTGTTTATCCCAGCATTTTTGTTGTTGTTTTCTTGGTCGGAACTGAAATAAGCCTGTTACTTGCCTGCGCTTATGGCTAATATGGTGTTACATCCTCTTACAGGGATAAGCAGTGAAGTACTGACCGGAATGAGGATTTTCCGGTTGTCGAAATTGTTTTATTAGCATTTAGTCTGATTGTATGTAGTTTTGCGATCAGACCGGAACATCTTGGACCTTTTGATCAATCGATCTTGGGGAATCTGTCTGCTGTGATAGCGGGTGTTCGCAAAGAGGTGCTTGCGTTTCGCAGCTCACTTTGGAGGAATGGTAATGAAGTTGAGACTCTATTGCTTGATTCCAGTGTTATCTTTTTCCTTTGCCACAATGTCAGCCAACGCTGAACTTGTCGTGATTGTGAATAAAGATAATCCTGCGACCAAAATGTATCTGGCGCAAGTCGCGCAATTCTATCTTGGCGGTTCCACACTCTTCGCTCCGGTGGAATTGGCTGAAAACTCTCCGGCCAGGGCAGAATTTTACAAAAAAGTCTTAGATAAAGATGCCGCGCAGGTGCAAGCCATCTGGTCAAAGCTTTTGTTCACGGGCAAAGCCAAAGCGCCCAAAGAATTTAAAACGGATGCGGAAGTTAAAAAGTTTGTCAGTGCTACTCCCAACGCCATGGGATATATCGACAAGTCCTCTGTGGATGACACGGTAAAAGTAGTCGCTATCGTTCCTTGAACGACATCACTGACTAACCTTTTAGGAGATATGCAATGAAGAAAATTTTATTTGCTTTGATGCTGGTTCCAGCCTTTGCTTCTGCGATCGATCTTGATGACGAAGGAACTTGGAAGCTCACCGGATTTTATAATTTGACTGGAGCAAAGGTCATGAGCGGCTCAGCTCAGGGAAGCTCAGCTCCGTGGACCTACCAAAAGTATAATTGCCCGTGCACTATTCAAAACTGGGAATATACCGGTGTCTATGAGAAGTCGAAAGGGTGGCAATTTGATCAGGAATCTTTGGTTGGCTTGCAACTGAAAAAAGAATTCAGCCAGACGCTATCGGCGACTGTCCAGGTTGTTGCTCGCTCTCAAAATCCTAACCAAGGTTCTAAGCCAACTGTGGATTGGGCATATTTGACATGGCAGCCATCTGCGGACTCTAACTGGACTTTCCAGGCCGGACGTTTTCGTATTCCCTTGTATTATTACAGCGACTATTTGTATATTGGTTACGCTTATCCATGGGTAAGACCAGCACCGGACGTGTATGGCTGGCCTGTTTATTCCTATAACGGTGCGAATGTTAGTTATCGTACGCAGTTAGGTGACTCAGATTGGGCGACTACAGTATCAGTCTGGACGGGTAGCTACACTCAAGGTAATGACGCTTATTATTCAAATATATATAACAACTCGGTACCGACCAGTGATGCCTGGAAAGGCATTTTTGGCGGCTCGGTTTCAGTCAATAACGGTATATTTGATGTACGCGCTATGGTCATGCACCATAAAGAAACAGAAATTATTAACGATCCTGTTCTCGGTCCAAGCACTGCGGTTAATGATGCCTCAACCACAATTATGGGCTTGTCCGCAAATATGGATTATAAAAGCTGGTTGATCAAAACTGAGGTAGATCATTTTTCTCAGGTTGATCAGACACAAGGCTTGAATAATGTGTACAAGTACGCGTTGGTAGGAGTTGGTTATAACTACAAAGGATTTACGCCGATGTACACCTACTCACGCTATCGCACTGTGGCGCAACCGATAGAGGGACGGGATACGCAAATTTTCTCGCTACGGTGGGACGTACGTAAAAATATGGCTCTAAAAATTCAGTATGACGTCTCTAAAGATAAATCGACGTATCCATACAAATTTTTTGGTGACAACAAATTGTTATCCGTTGCAGTACAGGGCGTATTCTAAATTTGTCGCAGTTTGTTGTACTCTTTCGTTAGATCTCCGAACCCACTTTTTAAAAAGAGTGGGTTTTTTTTGTTTGATTACACCTATTTTATTATCTGAGCTGACGTTTTGATCTGTATCAAGATTACTACTCCTGTACTGACTACAATCGATTGTCATATTTTTGACGACATCGAAGACGGGAGATAAATTGGCAATAGAACTTTTTAACGACGGCAAACACATCTGTTTGATGTTTAATGATCTGGTCAAAGATGCCGGTGATCATGCTGTTCAGGCCAATCAATTTCTCATTGTCTCTGATGGTGAAGGAGCATTGATCGACCCATCAGGGCATCTGACGTATAACTCTTTAGTGCTGGCGATGCACAAGTATTTGCCTAAACAACAGCTGAAGTATTTGTTTGCATCGCATCAGGATCCCGACATTATTGGTGCGTTAGACAAATGGCTATTCAGTACTGAATGCAATTTGTATGTATCCAAATTATGGTCACGTTTTGTGCCACATTTTTGTAATCTGAATCGCGCTGATGGCCGTATTATTGGTATTCCCGATGAAGGTATGCCGATACGTTTGCGTGATACAACAATACACGCCGTACCTGCGCATTTTTTGCATGCGGAAGGTAATTTTCAATTTTACGATAGCAAATCCAAAATTTTATTTTCAGGAGATATGGGCGCATCGATGGTGGATGCAAATGATATCCAGAAGCCTATGCGTACCAAAGAAGATTTTTTCCAGGAACTCCATACCATGAGTGGCTTCCACAAGCGTTACATGGTGTCCAATAAAGTTTGCCGTCTATGGGCAAACATGGTCCGAGAGATGGATATTGACATGATGGTACCGCAACATGGGCGCTATTTTGTTGGCAAAGAAGCGATTCACGCATTTCTGGATTGGATAGAAAATCTGCAATGCGGGATCGATTTGTTCACGCAAGAACATTACCGTTTCCGCGGCTGATACAGCCATCCCGACGGCGTGGAAGTTGGTAATTAACTTCCACGTGCTTGTTTCAGAATCGCATAATCGAGCGGCAATGCGGTCGTACTCTTAATCACTTCCATGACAAAACTGGAACTGACATCCTGCAAGTCAGCGACCTTCACTAATTTTTTGTATACCTGATCAAAGCCTGCCATGTCAGGCACATGGACTTTGAGCAGGTAATCAATATCACCGCTCATCCGCAAAATTTCGACAATTTCCGGAATGTCTTTGACGCCGCCGATAAATTTCTGCATCCATTTCTCATTATGTTGCGCAGCTTTGAGTGTAACCATCACGGTAAGCCCGAGATTGAGTTTGACCGGGTCGCAGAGAACTACTTGCTGACGAATCACACCTTCATCTTGCAGTTTCTGCAAACGTCGCCAACAGGGCGTCACTGATAGATGTACTGCTTGTGCCAGATCCGATAATGCAATTGATGCATCCTTTTGTAGAAAATGGAGAATTTCTAGATCTTTTTTATCCATGATTTCACTATATTAGAAAATTTTTCTAAAAATACCATGTTTTTATAAAATATTTAGTAAAAAATTTCTGCTCATGATTGTTACGATGGAGTCCTGTCTGCTTAGCAACACTGGCTAAGTCTCAATATCAGAATAATTATGTACCAGGAGCAATCATGAACAAGCACGAATTCCATCTGCAAACTGCGACCCGTCTGACCCATGCTGGCCGTAAAGGCAAAGATCATCACGGTCCGGTGAATCCGCCGCTGGTTCGCGCATCGACCATGTTGTTCCCTGATTGCGCCGCTTTGCAAGAAGCCAATGGCACACGCCGCGTATATGCGCGTCACGCCACCGAAACGACCATGGCGCTGGAACAGGCTTTATGCGCGGCAGAAGGCGCCGCAGCGTGTATGTTGACACCTTCAGGTCTCTCCGCAATTACAACGACCCTGTTGGCCTTATTGAAGCCTGGCGACCATTTGCTGATGGTCGATACTACTTATGATCCAACACGCCAATTTTGTGAAGGCCTATTGAAACAAAATGGCATATCGACGACTTACTACGATCCTTTGATTGGTGCAGGAATCTCCGCGCTGATGCAGCCAAATACCAAAGTTGTTTTTGTGGAGTCTCCTGGTTCTTTAACATTTGAAGTGCAAGATATTCCCGCTATCGCAACCGTTGCTCATGCAGGTGGTGCCGTTGTGGTTTCAGATAGTACCTGGGCGACCCCAATTGGTTGGGCATCGTTTGAACTCGGTATTGATGTGTCTATCCACGCTGCTACTAAATACATCGTCGGTCATTCGGATGCATTAATGGGTGCAATTTTGACGAATGAAGCTTTGCAACATCGTGTACGCGATACCTACAAGCAATTGGGTATGTCAATCGGTGGTGATGATGCCGCTTTAGCTTTGCGTGGTTTGCGTACCATGGCAGCACGCCTGGCAGTACATCGCGAAAGCGCAAAAGTTGTGGCACGTTGGTTGCAATCACAACCAGAAGTCGCCGAAGTATTGTATCCACCGATGGAAGGCACAGCAGGGCACGAATTATGGAAACGTGATTTCCGCCCCGAATATGCATGCGGTTTAATGGGTGCAGTTTTCCATCGTGATGTGACGAAGCAGCAGGTGGCAGAATTGATTGACCGTACGCGCTTGTTCGGTATCGGTTTTAGCTGGGGCGGTTACGAGAGCCTGATTTTGCCGACTTGCCCATCAAATTACCGCACCATCAATGCAGAAAAATGGACTGCACCAATGCTGCGCTTGCACGTTGGTCTGGAAGCCGTAGAAGATTTGTTAGCTGATCTGGAAGTTGGCTTTAGTGCTTTGCGTGCTTTGCCGACGATGGCGCAGGTTGCTTAAATATAAAACCATGCAGAAAAGACGAGCGTTTGTAGGTCGGGTGCGGGCCGCCATTCTGACTTAAAAACGCCGCTTAAAATGCAAAAATGGGAGAAAAATCGTTTGACGATTTTCTCCCTTTTTAATTGCGAGAAAAATATTAACCGGCTTAACTCGCAACCCATTCAAATGCTTTTCTCAAAAAGCTTGGCGGTGGTTGGGTGAAGCTAGGGTTATTTGCTGGTTCTGAATCTGGCAACTCTGGTAACAAATGGCGCATTAATTCTGGGGCATGCTGTTGGCGGGATCTTGCTCTTTCAATCGCCAGGTTATTGATGTCAGCGATGATGCTCATTATCGTATTGCTGGCTTCTTCAAGATCGAGTTGGTAAAAATCTAGGTTTTTTTTGCCATGACGGCACAGTGAAAATTTTTGCGTGATGGCATCTAATGCGGCACCGCAATCTTTGGTATGCAGTTCAAATACGCATTCATAGCTTCCCGGTAGCATATTCTGCATATCGCGATTAAATTCCATTGCCTTAGATACGCCAGAGCGGCGTGTAGCACCGATCCTGAATAAGCCTGGACGCAAGCCGTCATTTTGCAAAATATAGATGCTCCCCGGCGTGCCGTGCAAGAATTTTGGTTCTTGAGGGAGGGTACGGTAATTGCGGTATCCGGTCGACATGGCTCGCCCTGAGTGTAGTTTTATCAGGGATAGTGTACAAATGGACGAGTTAAACCAAGGCAGGGAACAAAGGGGGAATTAGGTCGTAATTCGTGAAATGTATTTGGGAAATTGTTTAGCAGGTATTTTTGATAAGCGCTGCCGACAATTGTCATATTCTTGTCATGCCTGTTGAGTATCATGACGCCATCCTACTGCTTCTCCTCCAAAGGTCAGGATATTTGCCCGCAGATTTAACGCTGCGGGCTTTTTTTTTGCTGGTTATGGTGTCACTGCTTGTCCGGTCGAGGCCGCCGGTGTTGCAGCACTAGCTTCATCTAAATCGACGCCTTTGACTCCGGCGCCATTAAGAAATTCGGTGTACATCCAATCGCCCTCGACATTGCTCACACCTTCCGGCGCATTTCTTTGGGTTTCTGGCTTTCCTGCGAGGCTGACGCGCATACTGTCGATCCAGATTGGCAAAGCTAAGGTCGCACCAAACTCACGTCCACCGAGTGATTTAGGATCATCGTAGCCCATCCATGCAACCGCAACGATATTGTCTGCATAGCCGGCAAACCAACCGTCTACTGCTTCACTACTGGTACCGGTTTTGCCTGCAATATCGTGTCTGCCTAATTTCTGATCAGCGGCGGCACCCGTGCCACGTAAAGCGACCTCACGCAGCATACTGTCGGTGATAAACGCATTTCGACTATCGATAACACGATCACTATCCTGCGCTACGGCAGGGGCTTTGGTTTCACTTAGTACCTTACCACGTGCATCGGTGATTTTGCTGATTAACCAAGGTGTAATCTGATAGCCACCGTTCGCAAACACGGCATAACCAGTGGCAAGTTGGACTGGTGTGACTTGTCCGGTACCGAGCGCCAGGGTGAGGTTATTAGGATGTTTATCTTTACTGAATCCAAAATGTGGTAACCATTCGAGCGCTGTGTTGACGCCGATATTTTTTAAGATCCTGACTGAGACCACGTTCTTCGATTGTGCTAAAGCGCTACGCATAGTGACCGGGCCATCATACTTGCCATCATCATTGCGGGGATCCCATTTGAGGGATTCTTCTGTCGTTGAAGATAGTTGTACGTCGTTGATTAATGTCGCCGGAGAGTAACCTTTTTCCAGTGCCGCAGAATAAATAAATGGCTTAATACTGGAGCCAGGTTGACGAAAGGCGCTGGTCACATGATTGAATTTTTTTCGATTGAAATCGAAACCGCCAACCAATGCACGGTAGGCGCCGGTTTGTGCATTCAGTGATACATACGCTCCTTCGACCTCTGGCAATTGCGTGATGCTCCAACGCATTTTAGCGTCTTGAATCACGCGAATGATGGCACCTGGAATAATCTTCAAATCTGATTTAGCTTTGCTTTGGAGAGCGCTATTTGCAAAACGCAAGCCGTCACCATTGATTTCTATATTTTCACCAGAGGCTGTTTCAGCTTGCACCACTTTGCTGCTGGCATTGGTTACCACTGCTGCAATCAGCTTATCGTTGGCCGGATGTTTTTTGAGTACTTCATCGATCGCATCATCACGTTCGTCTTCATCCGCTGGCAAGGTAATGAAGGCTTCCGGACCACGATAGCCGTGGCGCTGGTCGTAATCCATAATATTTTTACGCACCGCTTCATAGGCAGCATCCTGATCAGCTTTGAGCAGTGTCGTATAGACTTTGATGCCAGAGGTGTACGCAGCATCTTTATATTCAGCGACGATGTTCTGGCGTACCATTTCTGCGACATAGTCCGCATGCGCGTCATATATTTGTTTGCCAGTGACGGTCAGATGTTCGTGGCTTGCTTCATCAAATTGCGCTTCAGTAATCATTCCTTTATTGAGCATGCTTTTTAGTACGAGCATTTGCCTTTGCTTGGCACGCTGAAAATTGACCGCCGGATTATGGCGCACAGGATTTTGCGGTATGCCCGCCAACATCGCTGCCTCAGCAAGCGTGACTTGATTGAGTGGTTTGCCGAAGTAGGTTTTCGCGGCACTGGAAAAACCATGTGTTCTCTGTCCCAGATAAATCTGGTTCATATACAGTTCTAAAATCTGATCTTTATTCAGGGCTGCTTCAATTCTGAACGTTAATAAAATTTCTTTGATTTTACGCGTGATCGTTTTTTCTTGGGACAGGAAAAAATTGCGTGCTACTTGCATCGTAATGGTGGAGGCTCCCTGGTGAAAGCCACCGCCAAGATCGGCAACAAGTGCGCGTCCGGCACCAATGAAATCAACACCGTGATGTTCATAAAAGCGCGCGTCTTCAATCGACAACAACGCATTTTTCATCACATCAGGAATGTCTTTAATTGGCACAAAATCGCGGTGCTCTTCACCAAACTCGCCAATCAAGGCATTGTCAGCGGTGTAAATGCGTAGTGGTATTTTGGGTTGATAATAAGTGATTGCATCGAGTGCTGGCAAATCAGGTGCGAGCACCAAAAATACATAAGCTGCAGTTGCGATTAGCATCGCGCCAATGAACGCCGCCAGGGCGAGTATCAATTTCATTCGTTTTCCTTATTCTTCCAGGGTTTGCAGCAAATACAGTTTTTGATAGATGCCCCGATCAATTTGCATCAATTCCTGATGCTTGCCACGTTCTGCCAATTTGCCGTGGTTTAACACGACGATGCAATCCGCGTCGCGGATGGTCGACAGTCTATGGGCGATGGCAATGATTGTGACTTGATGGCGTAACTCGCTTAAGGCAATCTGTACAATTTGTTCGGTTTCACTATCGATGTGTGAAGTGGCTTCATCAAGAAATAAAATTCTTGGTTTGCCTGCCAGCGCACGGGCGATGGCGATCAATTGTTTTTGACCAGTAGACAAGCGTGCACCACCTTCACCTAATGGGGTATCGTAGCCTTGTTCCAGTTGCAGGATTAAGTTGTGTACATGCGCAGCTTTGGCTGCTTCAATCACATCCGCTTCACTGATGTCTCTGCCCATCGTGATGTTTTCTCTTGCACTGGCGGCGAGCAAAAATGGTTCTTGCGGAACCAGTCCTACGCTGGCGCGGAAATGCTCATCTGAAAAATCAGCAATACTGCGACCATCAATGGTGATGCTGCCGGATTGTGCCGTGTAAAAGCGCAGTAATAAACTCATGAGTGTCGATTTTCCACTACCAGTATGACCGACGATACCAAAAAAAGAGCCAGAAGGAATAAATAAATTAATGTCATGCAAAACCGGGTGCGTTGGTGCATAGCCAAACGTCAGGTGAGAAATGTGTACTTCACCAGATTCCATCAGCGCGTTGGTCGGTGCCGAGTGCGCAAGTGGTTCATGCAACAAGGTATTGACGCGCGCCGCAGAAACCACTGCTTGTTGTATTTGTCCGAATTGCAAAGTGATTTGAATCAGCGGATCAACCACCCGTGCAATATAGCTGACAAAGGCATACAAAATACCGACTTCGATGCCGGACAAACTGCGCTGACCAAAGCAATAAATGACGACCACCAGCAAGACTGAATTTAAGAAATCCAAAGCCGGACGCAGTAACCACGCATTTGCTCTGAGTTCATCCAATCTGGCGCGGTAATGTAATTGATTGGTCGTGGTAAAACGTTCGTCAAAACGTTGCTCTGCATTGCTCGCTTGCAATGCGCTCATGCCGCTAATACTTTCAGCGACCTGCGCATTGATCTCGCTGCGCAATTGTCGTGCTTTGCTGACGGCTGGTGCGCTCCAGCGTTGATAAAACCAGACGATAATCACCACGGCAGGTATCAGCATCGTCACGATCAACATCAAACGCCAGTCCAACCAAGCCATTGCTGCTAAGGCGCCGATAACGACGATAGAACTATCGAGCATTACAAACAAAACCTGTACATACAAATTTTTGACAGCCTCAGTATCGTTCGTGACGCGGCTGACTAATTGGCCGGTCATGGCTTTATCAAAAAATGCCATCGGCAGGCGTAACACATGTCCATACACTCGTTCACGCAACCGGCGTACAGAGCGCATCGCAACGCCAGCCAGTCGGGTTAATTGCAAATAGCGCAGCCAGGTAGCGCCCCAGCCTGTGATCACGTAAGCACACAACAAACCAGCAACAACTTGCATATCCATTTGATGCGGTAACAGATAGCGATCAATGAAGGCTTTGCCTAGCAGAGGACCAAGTGCTTCCAGACCTGCCGCGATCAGTAAAAAGAGGATGCCCCAGATGACCTGCGATTTTTCGGGACGTGCTGATTCCAGCAGTAATTGCACGGCCATTTTCTTTTCTGATGGCGGTGTTTTTGGTTCGGAGACCTGCATATCACGCGGCATTTAAACTTGCCTCCAATTGCTGATAGCGCCATTGTGCGGCGTACCAATGTTTTGCCGCCAGCAGTTCGGCATGGGTTCCTTGTTCAGTAATTTTTCCATCTCGTAAGACCAAAATATGATCCGCATTGGCAACCGCACTCAGGCGATGGCTGACAATAACAGCGCTACGGTTGCTTTGTTCTTTACGTAGCGTGGTCAGATGTTGAAGTATGCGGCTTTCGGTTTCCGTATCAACCGCAGATAGCGCATCGTCGAGCAGCAACAGCGGGCTATCGGTGAGTAATGCACGGGCGATGGCGACCCGTTGGCGCTGCCCACCGGATAAAGTCACGCCGCGTTCGCCGACAGGCGTGTCATAGCCCTGAGGGAAACGAATGATGTCATCGTGCACTGAGGCCAGATTTGCTGCATGCATAATCTCTGCACGCGTCGCACCTGGTCTGGCAAGGGCAATATTTTCTGCAATGGAAGCGGAAAATAAAAATGGTTCTTGTGCGACCCAGTTGATTGCTGAACGCAAGGTCTGCAACCGATAATCGGCGATCGCATGCTCACCCCAGACGACCTGACCTTGCGTGGTTTCTATCTGGCGTAATAATAATTTGATGATGCTGGATTTACCTGCGCCAGTCGGACCGACGATGCCCAAAGTTTTGCCCGGGATAATCGATACTGAAACATCATCGAGTGCAGCGCGTGATTGCGAGGGATAAGAAAAGTGAATGTGCTGTAAGCTAACAACACCGTTTGGTGCTTGCGTCACTGTGCCATGATCTTCTATCGATAATTCCATATTCAACACAGGCTCTAAACGGTTCCAGGCTGCTTTGCCGCGTTCTAACAGGGATAACACCCAGCCAGCAGCAAACATCGGCCAGATCAGCTGCCCAAGATACATCGTAAAACTGGTCAGCATGCCGATGCTCATTTCACCGTGCCATACCAGATAGCCGCCCATTGCCAGCGTTAGTGCGCCAGCCGAGGTCAAAGTAATACCGACCGCCGGTTCATAGGCGGCTTCCCAACGTTGGGCAGATAAGCTTGCATTGGCAGCGTTTTCTGCCAATTCGGCAAATTGACTGGCGCTGCGTTGTTCCAGACCCAGAGCGCGTAAAGTGCGAACCCCGGCCAGGGTTTCTTGCACTTGATCATTGAGTTTGCTGAAACGGTCGAGTGAATCACGTGAAGCTTCATGGACATGGTGAGTAATACGTTTAAAGGCCCAGGCCATTAAAGGGAAGGGTAATAACGCCACCAAAGCTAGTCGCCAATCAACGCCGAGCAACATCATGCCGATCACCAGCGCAAAAGTTAACGAGCCATCAAAACCAGCCAGCGCGGCTTCACCTGACGCCAATTCGATCGCATCAGCATCATTGGTTCCCAAAGCCATTAAATCGCCGGTGCGTTGTTGTTGGAAAAAACTTTGTCCTTGTAAACTCAGTCGTTGATATAAGCGGGTTCTTAATTCTGCGCCAAGCTGATACGACGCTGTGAATAATTGCATGCGCCAGCCAACCCGTAGAAAGTAAATAGCAACGCCCATCAACAGTAAGTAGGCGAGCTGTTCCAGTAAGCCGTGCTGATCTAGTTGATGATTCACCATGCCATCAATTACCGCACCGACACGCCGCGGAATTAAGACTGTCATGACCGCAACAGCCAGCAACATGGCACCAGCAGCACAATAATGTTGCCAGTGACGCCGTATGAATTCTCTGAGTAGTTGAAACAGTGTCATGTCAATTCTTAAATAAAAAATCCGTTACCCCCTTGAGGATAACGGATCGTCAGAGGAAATCCACCTGAAATGGCGGATTTCAATGAACGATGAATGTACGATTAATGCACAATATAGGAGGTATTATCCCACTTCAGCATATTCCATAAGAAAGTATACGTAATGGCGCTCATATCAGCACGTTGGGTATTATTTGCTGCACCACCATGGCCGCCTTCAGTATTTTCAAAATACCAGACGTTCTTGTGACCTTGCTCTAACATCTTCGCCGCCATTTTACGCGCATGACCAGGGTGTACACGATCATCCCTGGTGGATGTAATAAAAAGAACATTAGGATAGCTGGTATCAGCTTTGACATTTTGATAAGGCGAATAGTTCTTAATGTGAGCCCATTCTTCAGCAATGTCGGGATTGCCATATTCTCCCATCCAGGAAGCACCTGCGAGCAATTTGTTAAAGCGCTGCATATCCAACAGGGGAACCTGGCTTACTACAGCATTGAAGAGTTCTGGATGTTGGGTCAGGGCGACGCCCGCCAGTAAGCCGCCATTGCTACCACCCATGGCGCCAAGATGTTGTGGGCTGGTAATTTTGCTACTAATCAAATCTTTGGCGACAGCCGCAAAATCATCATAGGCACGTTGTCGGTTTTCTTTGAGTGCCGCCTGATGCCAGCGCGGACCGAATTCGCCACCTCCGCGAATATTGGCGACCACATACACGCCGCCTTTTTCCAGCCAGGCTTTACCCAAAGAACCAGAATAGGATGGTGTCAACGAGATTTGAAATCCACCATAGCCATACAAAAGGGTAGGGTTGTTGCCGTCGTAAGCAATAGTTTTACGCTTGATAACAAAATACGGAATCTTGCTGCCATCGCTTGAGGTAGCAAATTGCTGCACGGTTTCATAAGGGCTGGCATCAAAAAAGGCTGGTGCCGATTTTAAAATAGTTCGCTGGTCATTTCCGCCCTGTGCCAACAGATAAACGCTAGGTGTTAAATAGTCGGAATAGCTGAGCAAGTAATCGTCTGATTTTTCTGCATCCATCGGAGTGACGTTGACGCTACCTAAAGTTGGCAGTGCCACTTCGCGCATGACCCATTTACCATCTTTGAGCGACCATTCTTTGAGGTTGCTCTTCACATTGTCCAAAGCTTGCAAGAGTAGATAGTGACGAGTCGCTGTAATACCCGTGAAAGAAGTGCTGTCGCTGGGTTCGAATAAAGTATTAAAGTTTCTGTCGCCTTTTTGAAATGCAGCGAAGTTGATAGCTAACACACTACCCGACGGATAGGCTTTACCTGATAATGTCCATGCCTCTCTTAACGTGATCAGCAATTGATCTTCAAAAAATCCGAGATCAGATTGCGCAGGTACGGCGAGCTTTTTTAATTTGCCGTGTTCGCGCAAATATTGTTCAGAACTATAAAAATCAATTTGTCTCTGAACTAATTCGTGGTGTTGACCAGCATGACTAATATCTGAGGCAGCTACAGACATGTCGGTGGTTTTACCTTCTAATATCAGTTTTGCTGCGGTCAGTGGTGTGCCGCGTTTCCATTCTTTTACCAAGCGCGGATAGCCTGATTCTGTCAATGTGTTTTTGCCAAAATCTGTCGCGATAAACACAGTGTTCAGATCACGCCAATCGACGGTCATTTTTGCTTCCGGCAAGTTAAATCCGTTTTTGACGAATTGCTTTTTTTGCAGATCAAATTCACGCAAGGTCACTGCATCGGCACCGCCGCGAGAGAGTTCAATCAAACAGCGATCATAGGCTGGTTCGCGGCATTGGCTGTTTTTGAAAACCCAATTTTCTTTTTCAGTTTTTGCCAATGCATCGATGTCTAAGACAGTCTCCCATTTTGGTTCAGTTTTACGATATTCTTCTAAGGTCGTTTTACGCCATACGCCTCTTGGATGTTCGGCATCGGTCCAGAAATTGTAGACAGCATTACCCATTTTGGTGATGCCAGGGATTCTGTCTTTTGAGTCGAGAATGACTTGCAAACCACCACGTAATTGTAGAAAACCTGCATCATTGTCGAGCTTGCCGCGGGTTTCCTGATTGCGCAGCTTGACCCAATCCAGGGCTTTTTCTCCGGTGACATCTTCCAGCCATAAAAATGGGTCCTGGCTTTGCGCGAAGCTTAAGCTGGCAACGCTGCATAGATAAAAAGCGGCAAGGTATTGGGATGGGTGTCTCATTGGTTCTCCGGTGTTGTCTCGATGAATGATAGGTTGTTGATGATCGTTCATCATCAACAGCACATTTTTTATACGGCAATGAATCATAATCTAAACTTTAAAAAAAAGCCGCTGCATCCCTATGCAACGGATTCTCCAAGGAGTCAGAGTAAAGTGAAATAGAAATGCTTAAAAGTTCTT
This sequence comes from Cognatundibacterium jejuense, assembly GCF_014284255.1. Classification (GTDB taxonomy): domain Bacteria; phylum Pseudomonadota; class Gammaproteobacteria; order Burkholderiales; family Burkholderiaceae_D; genus Undibacterium; species Undibacterium jejuense. The sequence goes on along the minus strand of NZ_JACOFV010000002.1, from coordinate 333,489 downwards.
AAAACGAGTGAATTTTTCTAAAGCTAGAAGTAATTGGTGGCAAGCCTAGTAAGTAGCGACTAAAGAAACGCCACTGATTGCTTGTGTTGGATTGAGTAAAACGTAATAAGTCGCAGACTTGGGTGACAAAATGCTGAGTGTGGTAGTTGTGCCAGAGCCTGCAGATTTGGCGTCGTAGCTGGATGTGCTTGGCGCACTATCTGCACGGATATAGATCTCTGTACCACTGCCGCCAGAGCGTTTGATACTCAGTTTTTTGGTGCCTGCAGGTACGTCAATCGTGAAGAGTTGAGTTGCGCCTGGTGGTAGAGCTATATCCGTAACAGCAACCCCGTTGGTTAGCGAAACCTTTGATGGTACAGAAGCACAGCTTACTCCCACCGTTTTAAATGCTGTGGTGACGTCTGCAACTTTGTAGCCGCGGTTTGCTGCTGCTTTTTCTACACCACAGGCGCCTTGATCGAACGTGCTATTACTACTCCAATAAAGACGATTCGCATCTGCCATGACCTCAAAGGCTTTTCGCGTGTTCCAGCCCAGGCTTGAGGCGAGCAGATAGAAAGCTTTATTGTAGACGCCACTGGAAAAGTGCACATCGAGGTTAGCGTTATATTTGCTGGCGTGGTCTATCGAGCGGCCGTCCATTGGTGGGTTGTACATATAACGTAATGCGCCTGGTGCCTTGAAGATGTCCACGCCGACTTTAAAGTCGTTACTACCCTTGACGAAATACTCGACCGCTTCACCTGCGATGTCTGAAAATGCTTCATTCATGCCGCCGGACATTCCGCTATAAATCAATCCGGAATTTTGTTCTGTAAAACCGTGGCTTACCTCGTGGCCGGTAACATCTAACGCCGTCAGAGGATAGAAGGTTGATGCACCATCACCGAAGTTCATACTATTGCCATCCCAAAATGCATTTTCGTAGGCAACACCGTAATGCACTTTCATTTTGAGTTTCTGTGTAATCGGGCGTACGCCAAGATAGGTTTGATACATATTGAATACCTGATTACCAAAGTAATGGGCATCGTTCATTGGCGAATAGGCGCCATTGACGGGTTTGATGGTATTGCGCGGACAGGTGAAAGTTTGTAGGGTGCCGGTGCCTGAACTACTATTGTTCATGTTGTAGGTATCAACATTGGTGCTGCTGAGTTTGCAATTACCACCGTTGGCCATGACATCCAGAAAGCCAAATCCAGGTGTGCTGCCATATTCATATTGTCCGGTTTTGCTGTTGCCGCCGGGACCGGTTCCAGTTTCTGCGTGGGTTAATCCTTCCCATTTTTGAAGAACAGCCCCCGTATTTGCATCGATAATGAAATGTGGTCGCGAAGGCTGGTTAGGGCGCGAGGTATCTACAAAAGAAACCAAATAAATTAATTGTGCAGTCTGATCATTGTGGAGACGCACATACAAATGGGTTTGCTCATTTTCGGTGCTATTTGTTTGTGCCTGTGTTTTGGCAAAGTTTAACGCTTGTTCAGGTTGATAGAGTGGCTTAGCATTGGGAATATCCTTTTGAACGTCACGGAGCATCGTGCCAGTTAAAATCGCTTGCGACTGACCTGGCGTTAGGTGTTCTGTAATAGTCTCGCCCCACACAGCGACGCCTTGATGATATTGCTGATAACGTGTGACGACTTTTCCATTTGGATACTGTTGACTGCGAACTGGTTTGAGCTCATCGTTGGATAAACCCAATAATTGATGCGTACTGAATGGCGTTACCGTAACGCTTCTTTGTTTGCCTTGGTCTGGGGGCGCAAAGTTATCGAGATTGATGCGCTCTGCTGCAAAAGCCTGCGATGAGCTGAGCAAAAAAACTGCGTAAGAGATGGTTCTTAACAAGTGCTGCGTTTGAAAGCAAGACGTCATATTGTTCTCCGGTAATTTTTATCTATGAACTTATTGATGTGGATTACCAGCAATTAGCGTGTGCCAATGTTTAAATTGAAGATTTAATGTCAATGCGAATCGCTGATAACGCCTGTGAGTTAATCAGAGAAATTGCGTCGAAGGAATGTCTAATATGTCGTAATGTATCAAAACAACATTCGGATCGTATTGAGAAATAATTTAAATTTTAGCTATTTGATCTTATTTTAAATAATATTCTGATAAAAAAATAAATAAAAATTAAGTTCAATTTAAAGTAACTTAATGTATCAACTCTTTTTACTAAAATCAGGGGATTATTTGTTTCGACAATGAGCGGGTCTTGACTGCAATCTGATAGCTAGCTAGGCAATCAGTGTCAGAGCCTTCATACAGCGAGATCTGGTGATAAACGTGTTTAAAGACGTTTAACTGTCTTCGTTGATGTCACGATGTTTTGGCGTATCCATTTTTGCATGTCTAGCCAGATGCGTTGGACTTCAGCATCGGGGGGCATTTGGCTGGCGTTTGGCAGTTCTATCGTCACGACTGGAATATCTTTGTGAATACCGCTGTAATTGCCTAATGAGCCAGGGTACACACCAACCCGGTTATAGATCAATCGACCAAAACGGCTAGGCGGAGATGTCGGTCCGTCAAAATCAAGCACACCAAAAGGGGCATGTACTGAGATCACAACATTCGGTTTGTATTTCTCTATGGTGTCATAGACCCAGCGGCTTTCTGGTTCAGAAATGGGCGCTTTGCCAGGGTAGCGGCGCGGGTCACTGCGGGTGACGCGGGACCAATAAGCGGGCGCTTCTTTTTGCCAGTCCGGTGTGGGAAAGTTGCGGTTTAAATCGACACCATGTGCATTCATGCGACGTGGTTTAGGGGCCAGTAAACCATCAGGATTGATGATAGGGGCGACCTTCCACTGGAACTCTTGTTCGCTACTTTTTTGGATATTCTCCAGCCATTTGAACACAATCGCAGAAGCGGTTTGCTCGTCACCGTGTATTCCGCCGATGAGTAAAACCTTGATGGCATGCGGGTGTTTGGCGCTGGCGCTTAAATCACGCGCAAGCAAAGGGAAGCCATTTAATGAATTGGTTCCGGTTGGTTGTAATTTGGTATTGCGACAATCGTCGACGGATACCTTAGGTAACCTTGCTGCTAAAGGGGTACACCAGTCAGTGACGGTTTTGGGCTTGACAACGGGTGCTGGCGCAGCGGGCTTTGCAGGTGTGGTAGCCGCAAAAAGTGAGCCTGAAAAAGCCGCCATTAATAGCGCGGCATTAGATTTATGTTTGAATCGAATTCGGTTGCAGCAAGATGCAATGAAACTATTTTTCAACGGACTCCATTGCATCTCTACTTCAACTCCTGATGATTATTTCAAGCCAGCAGCGGCACGCAAGATGGCTGCTTTATCTGTGCGTTCCCAGGTGAAATCTGGCTCTTCACGACCAAAGTGACCATAGGCGGCGGTTTTGGAATAGATAGGACGCAACAGATCCAGCATTTGGATAATGCCGCGTGGACGCAAGTCAAAGTGCTCATTCACCAATGCCGCAATTTGCTCGTCAGGGATCACGCCTGTGCCTTCGGTGTACACTGTCACGTTCATAGGACGAGCCACACCAATTGCATATGCGACTTGGATCTGGCATTGACGGGCGATACCGGCAGCGACAATATTCTTTGCCACGTAACGTGCAGCGTAAGCAGCAGAGCGATCAACTTTCGTAGGATCTTTACCGGAGAAAGCCCCACCGCCATGAGGGCATGCGCCACCGTAGGTGTCGACAATAATTTTACGGCCAGTTAAGCCGCAATCGCCTTGTGGGCCGCCGATGACAAAGCGACCAGTCGGGTTAATCAGATATTTGGTGTCTTGCAACCATTCTTTCGGCAACACTGGCTTGATGATTTCTTCGATCACAGCATCGATGAAAGATTGCTTCATCTTGGTCGCTGTTTCGCTTTGATCAGGGCTATGTTGTGTCGACAGAACGACCGTATCAATGCTGTGTGGCTTACCGTCGACATAGCGCATGGTGACCTGGGATTTTGCATCCGGGCGCAAGAATGGCAGGCGGCCATCTTTACGCAATTGTGCCTGACGCTCCACCAGACGGTGCGCGTAGTAAATCGGTGCTGGCATCAATTCTGGTGTTTCATCGCAAGCGTAACCAAACATCAGTCCCTGGTCACCAGCGCCGATATTCAGATAGTCGTCGCTGGCGCGATCGACACCTTGCGCGATGTCATTCGATTGCTTGTCGTAAGCGACCAACACGGCGCAACCTTTGTGATCGATGCCGTAGTCGGTATTGTCGTAACCAATACGCTTGATGGTGTCGCGTGCTACCTGGATGTAATCAACATGGGCATTGGTGGTGATTTCACCAGCCAGAACAACCAGACCAGTGTTGGTCAGGGTTTCAGCCGCAACGCGGGAACGTGGGTCTTGTTCGAGAATCGCATCCAGAATCGCGTCAGAGATCTGATCAGCGACTTTGTCCGGATGTCCTTCGGACACGGATTCTGAGGTAAAAAGGAAATCATTTGCCATCGCAGGCTCCTATAAAAAATGACCGTAAAAAATTGTGCCGCAGTCGGAAAGAGAACCTGCGACGCTTTAGCGGAACTTATATACCGCCTCGCAAGTTGTCTGTTAACTCGGCGGTAGCTTGCTTTTAGGGTTCCTGAGAACGTCCAAAGCTTGCCAATGTGTGATATTTTACGCCTTCTATTCAAGCTGTGTCGAATACCCTTCATTTTTTCTTATATTCTTGATCAGCCTCATGCTCGTCACTCTATTCCGATTATTGTCAATTTTCCCTCTGCCAGTGTTGCATTTTATCGGTGCCTTACTGGGACGTATCGTCTATTTGTTATCAGGATCTTATCGTCGTCGCCTGCAAGAAAACCTTGCCCGTGCTGGTTTTTCTGAACATTTAGGCGATGCTATCCGCGAAGCCGGTAAGAACGTGTTAGAGCTGCCGTTTATCTGGTGCGCCAAACCGGAACGGGTTTTGGCGACTGCCACAATGGAAAATTGGGAACTCTTACAACAAGCCTTAGATGCGAAAAAAGGCGTCATTTTATTAACCCCGCATCTGGGTTGCTTTGAAATCGTGGCGCAAATGATCGCCGCCCGTACCCGTTTGACCGTGTTATATCGCCCACCTCGTAAGGCAGCATTGAAGCCTTTGATCGAAGGCGCGCGCGCACGTGACAATCTCTTGCTGGCGGCTGCCAATTTGTCGGGCGTGCGTATTATGGCCAAGGCCTTAAAAAAAGGCGAGGCGATTGGTTTATTGCCAGATCAGGTACCGCAAGAAGGTGAGGGCGTGTGGGCAAACTTTTTTGGTAAAAAAGCCTACACCATGACCTTGTCAGCCAAATTACACGGCATGAATGGGGCACCGATTATTCTGACGTATGCTGAGCGTCTGCCGCATGGCAAAGGCTATGTTGTGCGTTTTGTGAAGTTTGACGAGGAATTGACGGACGACGTAACACAACAAGCGGAAGCGATTAACCGCTCTATGGAAAAACTGATTGCGCGCTCACCTGGCCAATATTTCTGGAGTTACAACCGCTATAAAAAACCGGAAGGCGTTGACGGCCCTGAGGCTTCAACAGCGCGGGAGCAAGCATGAGGCTGGTGCTCGCGTTGATGTGGTTGTTGCACTGGCTACCTTTGCCAGTGTTGGGACGCTTAGGTGAGGGAGTTGGTAGTATTTTATTTACCTTGATTCCAAAACGCCGCCATATTGCTTTGACCAATTTGCGTTTATGCATGCCGCATCTGAGTGAGGCAGAACGCGAAAAAATCGCTCAACAACATTTTCAGATGTATGCGCGTAGCGTGTTTGAGCGCGGTATTTTGTGGTGGGGCTCCGAAGCCCGATTAAAACGTTTGATTCAGATCGAACCACGAGTGCCCTTGGACGTGATCAAAGCAGGTCCGACCATTTTGATGTGCCCGCATTTTGTTTGTCTGGATGTTGCAGGCGTTGCGGTGATGTTGGAATCGTCTTTGTGTTCGATTTATACCGAACAGCGTAACAAGGTATTTGATCGTGCCTTGCGCCGTGGTCGTTCACGTTTTCGCCCGGTTAAATTGTTTTCCCGTGCAGAAGGCGTTAAACCTATCATCCGTGCCATGACCAAGGATGGATTGCCGTATTTCATGCTGCCAGATATGGATTTTGGTATGAAAAATGCCGAATTTATTCCCTTCTTTGGCATCCCTGCCGCGACGCTGACCGCCATGCCGCGTCTGGCTGCCAGTACCGGTGCCAAAATCGTGCCGGTGATTGCCACCATGCTGCCCAATTACCGCGGCTGGAAAGTGACCTTTCATACGCCTTGGGATAATTATCCTGGCGAAGATGATATGACCACTGCCACCCGTCAGATGAATGCGTTTATTGAGCAAGAAATTTTAAAAGCGCCATCAGAATATTTTTGGGCACATAAGCGATTTAAGACCCGGCCTGAGGGTGAACCCTCGGTCTATTAGTATCCAGTCATATTCGCTCCTGCTATGGCGGGAATCTGCGCGTTGACAAGTTAACATAAACGCCCCTACAATCACCACACAGGTGCAAAGGGGCGCCTGCCCGCTCAAGAGGCTCTCACCCTGCTAAATCACACAGCTCTTTCACTTTATTAATGTGATATTGCCATTTTCGTTTGACGTCAGCGGGTCGTCGATAAGCGAATTGGAGCCTGTCATGTTTAAGTCTTGTTGTACCGTTCGACCATTTCCTATCTCTCGTACACCTCAAAAAAATCTGGAATTTTTATCGGCCTCATTTCATCTCTTCGCTATGAGCTCGGGAGATCAGCAATGAATGCCTTGACGAATGAAATAAAAACTCGTGCCCGGTTGTTACTTAAGCTGCTGGAAAGTAGCAACAATGCGGCCAGCAAACGTGCGCTTATTTTGAGCCGCAAGCAGCGTTGGGAGATACCTGAACAATGGCAGTTGCGCCATTGTCTGAATCTGGCAGCGGCGGATTGTGGCTTTCAGCACTGGGAACATGCGCGCGAGGTTTTAGGTGGTAACTCGGTTGCGAACACCGATATGGGTGATTTCTGGCATGGTGCAGAAGTCAGCGGTTATACCAATCATTGGTTTGCAAATTACGCTGAGGCTCTCGCACAGCTAGAAGCAAAACCGCAGGAGTATTTGCTCCCGTATCGATATCAATATTTGGTGGTCAGTGCCGATTACATCAGTGCTTTGGGGATAGCTCCTGATGCACCTGTATGGGCGCAGATTGCTAACGATCTGGTGGCTGGTTATGCATCAGCTAGCTGGTTGCGTCTGGCACAACAGCGTATGCAAGCAAGCCGCATTGAACGTTTTGAAAGAGTTTGGGATGTGCAACAAAGTGCCTTGGATTTGCAATCAACCGAGGCGGAGGCGCAGCGTGTGTTGAAGACGTTTATACAGAACGGGCGTTTGCTTAAAATTCCTGAGCAACGGAAAAAGCGTCTGGTGATTTTGCAGTGGTTGGTTAATCAGCTGGATGTCGCAAAAAAATATTCTGAACCGGAAATTAATCGCTTCTTTTTGGGCTTTCATGAAGATTATGCGACTTTGCGGCGTGAAATGATCATCAATGGTTTGATGGTGCGAGAGGATGCTGTGTATTGGCGTCAGACTGCGATTCCAATATCAGTTCAATAGCACGTAATCAGATATACTCCCTTATAAAATTGAAAAAAACGTCCAGATATCAACGTGATATTTGGACGTTTTTTATATACTAGCAGGGAGTATGGTAAAGAAGGCTTACGGCAAAAGTTCTACTTCGCCAGGTAATAAACTGTTGGCAGGGAATGCTTCGCCCAGCTTGAGTTTGTCGTAATACGGTTTGAAATCGGGTGCCGTACCATCAAACAATTCCTGGAAGCTGTCGATGACAAAATAGGTTTCTTGATAGCTGTCGATTTTGTACAAGGTATTGAGGCAACGCTCGATGTCCAGATGGATATGGCGTGATGTGGTGCCAGGTGTCAGACAGAATTCGACTTCGCCGCCGGAGGATAAAATACCAGCGCCATAAATTCGCATGCCATCTTTGGTATTGATCAGACCAAATTCGACGGTGTACCAATACAAACGCGCGAGTTGATCAAGCCCACCCAGTTTCATCGCTTTCAAGCCACCTTTGCCATACAACTGCATGTAATCGGCAAACACTGGATTGAACAGCATCGGTACATGACCAAAGAAATCGTGAAACACGTCAGGTTCAACGATGTAATTAAATTCTTCTGGTTTGCGCAACCAGACCGTGACCGGGAAGCGCCGATTTGCCAGATGCTCAAAGAACGTCAATTCCGGAATCAAACCAGGCACGGCAACGATAGTCCAGCCCGTTGCGGCATACAGTTCTTTCGAGGTTTTTTCAAATTCCGGAATACCGTTGGCAGCGTTCATTTGCAGCAGTGCTTCAATAAATTCATCACAAGCACGACCTGGAAGCAAGCTCATCTGACGCTGATATAGCTTGCGCCAGAGTTCATGTTCTTCTTCGGTATACGCTGCCCAGTTTTGTTGAACGACGTAGTGTTCATCCGCGTGCGTGTAATCGCCGCGCAGTGCTGCACCGTCAGATTTGGTGGCGACAGTGGCCAGAAAATCTGCATTCGAGACGGTGGTATCAAGAGTTGTCGTATCCATTTTATATTTTCTTTTTAAGGACAAAAGGCTGACATATTGAAGTGTCAGCCTTTTGTCGTTGTCTCATATTAAATCGCGTGTTGCAGGATAATCAGGCAGGAGCCTTGTCATCTTTCAACACACCGCGGCGAATTTGATCCAGTTCAATCGATTCGAACAAGGCGCGGAAGTTACCTTCACCAAAACCTTGATCGCCTTTACGCTGAATGATTTCAAAGAAGATAGGGCCAATGACTGTCGTCGTGAAAATTTGCAATAACAATTCACGTGATGTTTCTGTGCTCTTACCATCCACCAGAATGCGCAGTTTGCGCAGTTCTTCGAGGTTTTCACCGTGACCTGGCAAACGACGATCAACCAGATCGTAATACGTGTCGATGGTGTCCTGGAACACCACGCCAGCCGCTTTCATGTCGCCGACTGTTTTGTAGACATTGTCGGTACCCATCGCGATGTGCTGTACGCCTTCACCGTGGTACAGATCGAGGTATTCAGCGATCTGAGATTTGTCATCTGACGATTCATTGATAGGAATGCGAATCTTGCCGCATGGGGAAGTCATCGCTTTCGATTTCAGGCCAGTGTGTTTGCCAGCGATATCGAAGTAACGGATTTCACGGAAGTTGAACAGTGTTTCATAGAAATCTGCCCATTCTTTCATGCGACCACGATGTACATTGTGTGTCAGATGATCGATGTAAGTCAGCCCATTGCCAACCGGGTTGGAAGGCACACCTGGCAATGCCACGAAGTCGGCGTCGTAAATGCTGATATTGCCGATCGCGCCGGCTTCTGCGCCGTCTTTACCGTGCCAGCGGTCAACGAAATAAATTAAAGAATCGCCGATACCCTTGATTGCTGGAATATTCAATTCCATTGGGCCAGTTTTATTATCAAAGCCCCATGCACCTAAGTCCAAAGCGCGTTTGTAGGCTGCGTTTGCATCTTTCACGCGGAACGCAAATGCGCATACGGATGGACCGTGCTTGCGGGCAAATTTTTGTGCGAAAGAATCTGGTTCAGCATTGATGATGAAGTTGACATCGCCTTGACGGTACAAAGTGACATCCTTGGTGCGATGTTTAGCAATCGCGGTAAAGCCCATCGTGACGAACAAGTCGCCGAGTGCTTTTGGATCTGGTGCGGCATATTCGATAAACTCAAAGCCATCGGTACCCATTGGGTTTTCCCAAGTCTGGAATGTCATGCTGGTCTCCGTTATAAGGTGTCAACTAAAGGTGTCAACGTAAGTCAATATTGTCGAGTTTTCGTCATTCAGATCAACTGCAAGCTGTGATCGGAAAGCATTATCACTCGCTACGCCATGCTGTTTAAATACCAGTGCTTTGACGTAGATCAAGCTATCAGTATAGTCCGACAAACGCGCCATAAAATTTCAAAATAACCCAAAGATTTTTAAATATGCGCAATAATATTGCTTTAATTTATCATTACATGGCATTTTATGACTGAGATTGTGCTCGATAAAATCGACCGTAAAATTCTTGCTATTCTGCAAGCTGACGGACAACTGACGAATCAGGAAGTGGCGGAACGTATTAATCTTTCCCCGTCGCCATGCCTGCGTCGCATTAAGCGTCTCGAAGAAAGCGGCGTGATACGCAAATACGTTGCTTTGTTGGAGCCCGCAAAAATTGGTTTAGGTTTGCTGGCCTATGTCAACGTACGTTTGGAGAAGCACAGCGATCACCCGGGTAAGGGCGCATCACGCTCGCCACGTGATGATTTTTCCGCTTCGGTTGCGCAATGGCCGGAAGTGGTGGCTTGTTATGCCATGACGGGCGAAATGGATTATTTATTGCGCGTGCATGTCGAGGACATGAACCATTTTTCGCGTTTTATGATGGAAACCTTGCTGCGTCATCCAGCGGTGCTGGATGTGAAATCGAGCTTTGCTTTGCAACAGATAAAAGAGACAACAGCGTTGCCAGTGTTGGGCGCGGGCTGAGGTTTAGGTTGAGATCATCAATTCAGTACTGCAGATTCAATCCGCCAATGTTGTCCGCCCCTTAGAGCAGCGCTGCTTGCACCTGCCTGCGAGACTTATTTTTCCTTCAACCCCGGCAAATGTCTGATCCATTTAACTGCTGCACGAGCATTGGCTTTGATGGTGTAATCAATGGCGGCAACTTGCTCTTGTACTGCTTCACGCAACACGCTCACAGCGTCTGCGGGTAAGAGTTTCAGATAAGCATCTGCCTCCCCGTATTCTCGGTGAATTTCCATACCAGCTTTTTTTGCGATATGGATCATGGTTTGATTCGATGAAAGGCAATGCATGTAGAGTGTGTCCACATCGGCGTTACGGCAGTGGATCGCGCCGCGTTCAAACAATTTGGCGCCTACCCCTTTACCGCGTGCGGTTTTAGAAACAGAAACACCGAATTCTGCGACCGTATCTTTGTTAGTGGCTTCGTCTTTTTCGCTGCGTGGCGCAAATGCCAGGTGACCAACACCGACCAATCTGAAATGATGACTCATCACGCCAAATACCTTGTCGCGCGAAAAATCGAGCCCTTCCACATATTTCTCGACCATTGCATCTGGTAAATAGGTGCCAAAACGCAATAAACGATCACTTTCTTCCAGTGCAAGAAAATGCCGGAGTATGCGGTGTCTATCCTTTTCTGATAGCTCTTTAACATAAATGGTGGGTTTTGAGTGATTACCCAAATGATTAGAGTTGACGGGAAATATATCGGTAGGATTCATAATGGCTCCTTGCTGCAGATGAATTGGTGCAGCGCACAAAGTATTGTAGGCGATCCCTACCGATTATTCCAGAAAACCCTTCAAATACGAAGAAATCATCTACTTTTTAAATTGCTGCACCGCAGAAATTCTTGCTTCGCGTATGGCTTCTGGTATGCGTTGTGGATGATCTGCGCACTGGTGCGCGATCTCACCCCCATTCACTTGTTGCGCTGCATGCAAGGCTGCTTCTAAGAACGCCGGTTGTGGAAAATCGATATTTTCTAAACCGCTGCGCCCGAAACAATCGCATTCTGCTGCACGCAACATGTCAATAAAGCGCTGAGGTTTACGGAAGGCATCATTACGCATGAACATGTCAACGATTGTTGCTGGTCGCATTTCCAAGGCGCGCCCTACATTGCCATGGTCACGCGCTGTCATATAGGCAAGATCACGGCAGTCAGAGGGTACTTTTAAGCGTTGGCACACGATATCGACCAGTTTGGCACTGCGTTCTTCGTGGCCGTGGTGACGTGGCCAGAGTTCTGGCGGTGTCGTGCCTTTGCCCAGATCATGCAAAAGCGCTGCAAACCGTATCGGCAGCGAATAGCCTTGTGCTGCCGCATAGTCGATGACCAACATAATATGGACGCCAGTATCAATCTCTGGATGATATTTTTCAGGTTGCGGTACACCCCAGAGTGCATCTAGTTCTGGCAACAATCGTTGGAGTGCTCCACAAGCACGTAATATCTCGAACATCCGTGAAGGTTTCACTTCCATTAAACCGCGTGCTAATTCTTGCCAGACGCGTTCAGGAACCAAGGCATCAACTTCACCAGCATCAACCATTTTTTTCATTAGCGCCATGGTTTCCGGTGCGACCGAAAAATCATGGGGTGCGACGGAAAAACGTGCCGCAAATCTGGCCAGACGTAGGATGCGAACTGGGTCTTCTTCAAAGGCATCCGAGACATGGCGAAATACGCGTTGTTGCAAATCGCGTTGACCACCAAAAGGATCATGAATCAAGCCCGCTTCGTCTTGTGCCATGGCATTGATCGTTAAATCACGGCGGATGAGGTCTTGTTCTAAAGTGACGTGTTCGTCCGTATGAAACACAAAGCCTTTGTAGCCTGCCGCAGTTTTGCGTTCGGTACGGGCGAGGGCATATTCTGAGTTGGTTTTGGGATGCAAAAAAACCGGAAAATCTTTACCTACAGGACGAAATCCTTCTGCCAGCATTTGTTCTGGTGTGCTGCCAACGACGACGTAGTCGCGATCTTGTACTGGTAAGCCCAGCAGTGCATCACGAACTGCACCGCCGACAATATAGGTTTGTTTCATGATTACTTTTCTGAACGAGCGTCATGCCATGCCATGGTTTCAGTTTCTGCATTCGCCTCACGCATCCATTGCAATACCGCCGGATGAATCGCAATGCGGTCTGCATAAGCTTGCAATGCGGGAGCCAGAGACACACCATAGGTACGGAAGCGCATCACAACCGGTGCGAAATAAGCATCTGCAATCGAGAAGGATCCAAATAAATATTCGGTAGCACCATAGCGGGAAAAGCAATCTTCCCAGATTTCGCAAATACGTCCAATGTCAGCTTGCGCACCCAGTGTTCGGCCTTTACCGGGCAAAGATGCACGTATATTCATTGGCATATCAAAGCGCAATGATGAAAAGCCTGCATGCATTTCTGCGCAAATGCTGCGGGCATGTGCTCGGGCGGCAACATCTTCCGGCCATAAATTTAAAATAGAAAACTGATCGGCCAAAAATTCACAAATAGCAAGTGAATCCCAGACCGTAATGTCGTTAGCGACGAGTACCGGAACCTTACCCGCTGTTGAATATTCCGCAATGCGCGATGTGGTGTCGGGTTGCCCGAGCAATATACGAATTTCTTCAAATGGAATGCCAAACGCTTTCATCAATACCCAAGGTCTCATCGACCATGAGGAGTAGTTTTTATTGCCAATCACGAGCAACATGCGTGCCCGATGTTCATTCATGATCTGAGCCAGCGCTGGATGGATTTCTGTATCTTGCATTATTGTTTTGACTCGTCAGGTAAATCGGCATCGCTGGCAGACATGCCTTTCGGCACTACAACTCCCAGTCGGGCTTTGAGCGATTGCGGTTTTTTTTCAAACAGTGCTGCGTAATACGTCGCGTTGGATAACACGTTTTTGACGTAACCACGCGTTTCATTGAACGGTATCGTTTCGGTAAAAATTGCCCCCTCGACAGGGCGGCTGAGTTTGGCGCGCCATGCACGTGGTCGACCTGGCCCCGCATTGTAGGCGGCAGATGCCAGTGCTTGCGAACCACCTAAGTCAGTGAGCACCATGTTCAGGTAATTGGTACCAAGTACAATATTCGTATCAACGTCATTGACCTGTGCCGGAACAAAGTCTCCTAAGCCCATTTTTTTCGCCACATAGCGTGCTGTTGAAGGCATGATTTGCATTAGACCGGATGCGCCAACATGGGATTTGGCTGACATAATGAAACGCGATTCCTGCCGTATCAAACCATACACCCAAGCCATATCCAGACCGAGTGTTTGTGTCGTTTTGTACATACTTTCGTTAAACGGGGTTGGATAACGCTGGTTGAAATCGACTTCCCCTCTGGTTCGGTCTGAGGTGTTGACCATGCGATCGAGCAAATTATTTTTACGGGCTAATTCTGCTGCTGCCAGATGTTGACGCTCATTGAATTTGCGTAACTCCCAATTCCATTCGCGGGTTCCTTCGGTACGCAAATTCATGGAATAGAACTTCAATGCGTGTTGCAGATGAGGATTTCTTTCCATCGGTGCGAGCTCTTCCGCACTAATGGGTCTGATGGTAATTGGTACGCCAATTTTTTGGCCATTTTCTTCTAAAGACAATTGGCCGTAAAAATGTATCTGATCTGCAATGCTGGAAAAAATCTGACGCGCTTCATCATTTTTACCTTCTGCTTTTAAGGCGCGACCTAACCAATAGACCCATGCAGGATCGCTTTTTAAATTTGGCGGCATAGCATTGATGGCACTCTTGACCAGCTTCCAGTCACCTTCGCGCAGTGCAGTGCGCACGCGCCATTGGTAGGCTTCATTAGAAAACGTCGCGCCATCAGCTCTGACCCAGTAGGCGAGGGCTTCAGGTTCTAACTTTAAGGCTGATTGCAAGGCGATTTGTGCCCATGCATTGCTGCGTTGTGCATCACTGAGTTTGCTGCTAAAACGCGATAATAATTCCGCTGCGCCCGATGGATCATTTTTGGCGATGCGGCCTAAGGCAAGCACAAATAGTTCGCGGCTGGATTTATTATTTTCCGGACCTTGTTTGAACAATTTTTCTGGCTTATCAAATATCTGGCTGACTTTTTTATCAGGTAAGTCCAGTAGTTTGCCTAAGCGCTGTGCTAATGGCTGGGCGCCGTTTTCGGCAGCCATGCGCATTTGCGTCCAAAGATCAGCCTGTGTGAATTGACCGTTATCTGTCAGATAGCTGACCAGGTTATAGCAGCCATCCCCGTAGTCACGTGGGGCATTGAGTAAATTTTTGGCTTCATTGTCGACTTTTTGCCCTTTAATCGCTTTGGACAACACGGCGTAGCAACGCAACTGATTATCATCGGCGACGACAAACAAAGGATATTGCTGGTCAAACAGATCCCAATTTCCTCGTTTGCCCAGCAAGCTTAGCCAGTCGTTACGCATACGATCAGCAATCGCGCTGCCTTCGTATTTGTTAATAAAGTCGGAAATCTCGGTATTGGATGCTCTGGAAAGATGCGCCCTGATACGGTAATAATCAACGTAGGAGTGAATCTCATATTGCGTCAGTGCAGCTGCGTGGAGATCGGCTTTGACAGGGTCGTCATGAAATGCCGCATCGCGCAGCGCCATGAAGCGGTCATCATCGTTGACGAAATTCAGGCTAGCCGCTGATGCAGATAGAGTAGAAAATGCAGTCAGACCTGCTAACATCGTGATTACAAATAAGCTTTTTTTTACAGGCATCTTGATATTGATAGTAGAAGACACAGATAAAATTTCCCTGAAAGAGAGGGGATTTGTACTCTCAGGCAATATTCAGAAATAATCTATTCAGAAAATTTTAACTTGATCCTGCACACTTACATATTTGACAGTATGACACAGCCCAACTCTCCAGAACACAGTGCGAATGTAAATGTCGATCAAACACGTAAAGTGTTGAGGAAAGAGTTGCTGGCGCGAAGAAGGCAAACTCCGGCTGAAATCCGCCAACAGTGGGATCAACTCCTAATGTCAAGTTTGCTGACGTGGTGTGAACAGCATCGAACAAGCAGTGTCGGTGTCTATTGGCCTATTCATGCCGAACCCGATTTACGCGCTTGTTATTCGCCAATGACGCAAATGGGCATACAACTGGCATTGCCTTGGGTTGTTGAAAAAAATGCGCCCTTGCGCTTTCTGGCATGGCAGGAGGGTGATTCGATGACGAGGGATGACTATGGCATCCCTTTACCCGCTCAACGTGAATATTTGATCGTACCAGAGGTGTTATTGATTCCTTGTGTGGGCTTTACTTCGCAAGGATATCGTCTGGGTTATGGCGGCGGCTATTATGACCGTACACTGGCTTTGCACACCGAATGTCATGCGGTAGGTATTGCCTATCATTCGGCTCTTAGCGAATTTGATCGTGGAGTACATGACATTCGTATGCATGAAATTTTGACCGAGCAGGAACTTTTAGAATTTAACTGACGTGTCGGTCTTTTATGTCAAAAATCGTATATACAACACACTTTTAATTCGTTTTCACGAAGGAAGGTCAGGTTTAGTATGCTGACATTGCCAATCTCTTTTTGAGTCTCATGTCTTACGTTGCAACCTATTACGTGTTTATCTCTGTTCTTCCTTCACTTTACATTTACATACAGTGCATGGCGCAGTTTTTTTAGTGAATATAGTTAAACCCTATCCAATTTGAAACTTGCCATGGCACTTCAATACCCCAGCGCGCTTCCATCTGGATTGCGCGGATCGGAAAAGCCGAAAAATATACCTTCACCGATTTGTATGGTTTGCGTCTTTCCCAGAACTTGAGCTTGTTTCAGGTGCTGTCCCTTTTGTTCCAGAATAGACAAGGTATCTGCACTAATTCCTTTTTCGTAGCGCAGCTGATCTGGCATCCATTGCTGGTGTACACGTGGAGAAATAGTTGCCTCAGCGACATTCATGTCAAAATCAATCACGTTGATAATGGTCTGTAGTGTCGTCGTGATGATACGGCTGCCACCCGGGCTGCCGGTGACTAAAAATGGCTTGTTGTCTTTGAGTACGATCGTTGGCGACATCGAGCTGAGTGGGCGTTTAAATGCCTGCACGGCGTTTGCTGCACCGCCGACTAAGCCAAAGGTATTCGGCTCGCCAGCTTTAATTGAAAAATCATCCATTTCATCATTGAGGACGATGCCAGTACCGGCCGCTACGATGCCACTACCAAAATTTAAATTTAATGTGTAAGTGGTCGCTACTACGTTTCCATGTTTATCAGCAACGCTATAGTGGGTTGTCTGATCACTTTCGTAGGCGACCGGGGTGCCTGGCTTGATGCTCTCAGACGGGGTCGCATGGTTGAGGTCGATTTTCTTTACCAGCGCATCTGCATAAGATTTGGATGTGAGTCCGGCAACCGGCACTTTGAAGAAGTCTGGATCGCCGAGGTATTCTGAACGATCGGCATAGGCCAGTTTCATCACTTCACTTAACTCATGCAAGGTTTTGGCGCTGTTGGCGCCTTGTTCTTTCAGTGGGAAATGCTCAAGCATATTCAACATCTGCACAATATGTACACCGCCAGAGCTAGGTGGCGGCATAGAAACGATTTGATAGCCGCGATAATTTCCCGTAACTGGAATGCGTTCTATCGCTTTGTAATTTTTCAGATCGGTGGCGGAGATAATGCCGTTATGTTGCTGCATTTCGGCGACGATTTTTTTTGCAATCTCGCCTTCATAAAATGCTTTCGGACCTTGGTCCGCAATCAGTCTCAGCGAGTGTGCCAGATCTTTTTGAACCAGTTTTTCACCAGTGCTTAAAGGGATGTTATTTTTGAAAAATATGGCGCGGCTGGCGGGCCATTTGCCTAAATGTTCCTGATCAGCCTCCAGCAAAGAAGCCAGATGCGGACTGATGTTAAAACCTTGTTCCGCGAGCTTGATTGCCGGGGCAATAACGTCAGACAGGCGCATCGTGCCGTATTGACGTAAGGCCAGATCAAGGCCAGCAACCGTACCCGGAACACCAATCGCTTTGTGGCTGTATATTGAACTATTGGGAATAACTTTGCCATTGGCGTCGAGATACATGTCCCGGTGCGCTTTTTCAGGCGCTAATTCACGAAAATCTAATGCAATGTCTTTGTCAGATTTGGCATCGTGAATCAGCATAAAACCACCACCACCAATATTTCCTGCATTCGGTAATACGACCGCTAGTGCAAAACCGACTGCGACGGCCGCATCGACGGCATTGCCGCCGCGTTTCAGAATATCTGCGCCAACCTGCGTTGCTAATGCCTGTTCGGTGACGACCATGCCGTTGGGGTTGCTGACTGGGCTGACGATAGGAAAATTGGTGTCATAACGAACATTGGCAGCAATCTGCGCCTGACTGAGCTGGCCGTTGAGACTGAATGCCGCGAAGATAGCGAATCTGAGGAAATTTTTATTGTTGATGATCACGGATGTTCACTCCAATTGAGCTTTATTTCTAAGGCAGGCATAAAACACTGTCCGGGAGCACAAAATGATCCAGGAAGAATTGTGGTAAGCCATGTATTAGCCACATCCTAACAGAGCTTTTTATTTTCGTTCGAGATCTGATTTTTTC
This sequence comes from Cognatundibacterium jejuense, assembly GCF_014284255.1. GTDB lineage: Bacteria > Pseudomonadota > Gammaproteobacteria > Burkholderiales > Burkholderiaceae_D > Undibacterium > Undibacterium jejuense. The sequence continues at coordinate 315,289 of NZ_JACOFV010000002.1, read as the reverse complement.
AACAACATAAAAAAAGCCACCCGAAGGTGGCTTTCATCATTTTTGCATGTTGCAAACGGTTGCAACGAGAAGCAAAAATTATTTTGCTTCAGCTTCAGCAGATACGGCACCAGCTGGTACTGTAGCGATAGCAACAGTAGCGTCATCACCGTGTACAACTGCTGTAACGCCTTTTGGCAATACCAGGCCAGATACGTGGATAGATTGACCAGCGTCCAGTTTGGACAGATCAACTTCAACGAATTCTGGCAAATCTGCTGGCAAGCAAGAGATGTCCAATTCAACTGCAACGTGGCTGATAACAGCAGCGTGCAATTTAACAGCTGGGGATACGTCAGCGTTAACAAAGTGCAGAGGCACTTTAACGTGGATTTTTTGGTTAGGATCAACGCGTTGGAAATCAGCGTGCAATACTAATTGTTTGTATGCGTGGACTTGGAAGTCGCGCAACAGAACTTTTTCTACTTTACCGTCAACTTCCATGTCCAGGATAGAAGAGTGAAACGCTTCTTTTTTCAATGCATGGTACAGCGCATTGTGATCCAGAGTGATGGATACTGGGGCTTCTGGGCCGCCGTAGATGATGCCAGGTGTTTGGCCAGCATTGCGCAGGCGGCGGCTCGCTCCGGTCCCCTGTTCTTTGCGTGCAAATGCGATAACTTTCATGGTGTTACTCCAAAATATGCAAGAGCTAACTTGCGGTTTTGCACCCCCGCGACCAGGGATACAGAGAAAACGCCCCTGCTAAAAAAGTAGCAAGGGCGCAGAAAAAATTGAGTTGTATTAATCTGTGAACAAAGAGATGACAGATTCGCCTTTAGTGATGCGGCGGAAAGTTTCTGCCAATAAGCTGTCGCAAGATAACTGACGAATCTTGGAGCATGCTCTTGCAGCTTCAGACAATGGAATCGTATCAGTAACGACCAATTCATCCAGTGGCGATTGCGAAATACGCTGAATTGCCGGACCGGACAAGACTGGGTGGGTACAGTACGCCAATACTTTCTTGGCACCACGTTCTTTCAATACTTCTGCGGCTTTCGTCAATGTACCTGCAGTGTCAACCATGTCATCCATGATCACGCAGTTACGGCCCTCAACTTCACCGATGATGTTCATGACTTCGGATACATTGGCTTTTGGACGACGTTTGTCGATAATTGCCAGATCGCAACCTAAACGTTTTGCTAAAGCACGGGCACGAACCACGCCACCAACGTCAGGAGAGACGACTAATAAATCGTCATAATTTTTTGCAACCAGATCACCCAACAAAATTGGTGATGCGTAGATGTTGTCTACCGGAATATCAAAGAAACCCTGAATCTGATCAGCATGCAAATCCATAATTAAAACACGGTCAACGCCTGCTTCTTCCAGCATGTTGGCAACCACTTTAGCAGAGATCGCAACACGTGCTGAACGTGGGCGGCGATCCTGACGGGCATAACCAAAGTAAGGAATCGCTGCCGTAATACGACCAGCAGAAGCGCGTTTTAATGCATCAACCATCAACATGATTTCCATCAGGTTGTCATTGGTTGGTGCGCAGGTGGATTGCAAAACGAAGACATCTTTGCCACGGACGTTTTCATTGATCTCGACCATCACTTCACCGTCAGAGAACTTGGAAACATCTGCTTTACCGAGAGGAATGCCCAGTTGTTTGGCGACACCAGCTGCTAATGCAGGATTAGCGTTACCAGTGAAGACCATCATATTGTCATTTGCGCGCGCGTTTGCCATGGCGGGACCTATCGGCTGAATTTTTGAGGATTTGATTAATTTACATAGCTTTTTGCAAATTAATCAAAGATAAAAACTGAAAAAGCCGCCGCACATTGATGCGGCGGCTTTAATTTAATGGCAGGGGAAGAAGGATTCGAACCTTCGCATGCCGGAATCAAAATCCGGTGCCTTAACCAGCTTGGCGATTCCCCTACACAACCGTTTGTCTGTCGTCCTGATTTTTTGTCGAATTTTTTATCAACTTCAAATCGGCATCAGACCAAATTTTTACTTCTACAATAAGTCTGCCATCGGGTGGCGACTCAGCGCTTTTGCTTTCCATGATACCCAGCGATCTGGGACTTGGTTAATTACTTTGTCTGCTGCCGCTTCATCGGCAAAAGCACAAAAAACACAAGCTCCGGATCCTGTCATCTTCGCGTTTCCGAATTGTGACAGCCAAGTAACCGCTTCGTCAACTACCGGAAACAGTGCGCAGGCAACTGTTTGCAGATCATTTTTCCAAAACATTTCAGCAGTGCTGGAAAAGTCCGCTATTCTGACGGGCTTACTGTCTCTTGTCAACTCCTTTGCAGAAAAAATTGCTGGAGTCGGAACTTGCACCCCTGGTTCTATCACTACAAACCAACGTTCTGGCGTCTGAATTACCTGCAATTCTTCCCCGATACCTTCTGCAAAAGCGTTTTCTCCAAAGATGAAAAAGGGGACATCAGCGCCTAATTGTAACCCTAATTGCATTAACTCCGCTTTATTGAGTTCGGTTTGCCATAAATGATTTAGCGCAATCAGAGTCGAAGCAGCGTCCGATGAGCCGCCACCAACGCCACCACCCATAGGCAAAATTTTATTTAGCGTGAGATTTGCGCCGAGCTGGCATCTTGTGTGCTGCTGCAATAGCTGGGCGGCGCGGACGATCAGATCAGTCTCAGCGGATACGCCGGGAATATCGTTGGTCCGCACGATGGCATTATCTGTACGAATTGCAATATCCATGGTGTCACAGCGATCAATGAGCTGAAAGGCGGTTTGCAATAAGTGGTATCCATCCGCACGGCGGCCGGTCACGTGAAGAAATAAATTGAGCTTAGCTGGTGCCTGACAATGGATGCGCGTTTGTTTCATATTGATAAGCAAGTGCTTTAAGGGTTTGGAGCCTGGATAAAAATACTGATACTGACATTGCCAGCTTGTTGTGTATAGCGACTTATTTCTATGCGTTTTGGTAGGTCGGTATGATCTTGCCAACTAGCGTAGCGTAAAGTCCAGCCACTATTTTGCAGAGTCTGATCTACGCGAATTAAAGCCTGGCGCTGACCATTTTCCTGCGGAATAAAGCCTTGTAGCCAGTCGCGCATGCCGGCAACCGGAAGTGACCAGCCCAAACTCTCTTGCAGTAATTGATCGAGATTCTGCGCATAACGTGGAGATTGACCTTCTTGTTCTAGTATCGCTCTGTTATCGTCTAAGGTAATTCTGGCCAGGGTCTGACCAAGTGGGGATAAGAGATTGATACGCAGATGTTGGCCACTTTGTTCCCATTCAAAGCTGCCTGGCAATTGTTGCAGCTTATTATCTTTTTCGTAGCGTACCGATATTTTTCCACTCAGTTGTATGTTGTCTTGATAGGTGCGCGAATCGAAGCTGGTCGCATTGACGCTATTTTGCCCTTGTTGCATGCCAATACTGGCGCAGGCACTGCACAGTATTACGCTGGCGAACATCACAGATAGCGTTAGCCATCGGCTATATTTGAATATCATGTATTGATGATTTTAGTTGCATTGGTATGTGCTGGCCTGAATTTGCTTGCATTTGATTTATTTCCAAATGCAAGCAATTCGGCCGTCAAAGAAGGATTCTGGTCCAGGCTCTACAGATGGACGTTCAAGCGATCCAGAGTGCTTTTTAGTGATGAATTTTCCGGGTCTTTGGTGCGCGCTTCGCGCCACAATTTGACCGCCTTGTCTTTATTGCCTGCGCGCCACAGGACTTCGCCAAGATGTACTGCAATATCGGCATCCGGACGTAGTTCGTAGGCGCGACGTAAGGCGGTTTCTGCCTCATCGTATTTGGCAAGGCGGAACTTCACCCAACCGAGGCTATCAAGAATGAACGGATCATCCGGCGCTAATTGATTAGCTTTTTCTATCAGCACCAAGGCTTCTTCGAGCTTTATATTGCGATCAGCAAAGGAATAACCAAGCGCGTTGTATGCATGCTGGCTATTGGGAGCTAGTTCAATCACCTTCCGCAACAGCGTTTCCATTTGTAGTACACGATCCTGAGATTCTAATAACATCGCGTAGTCATACATTAAATCCGGACTGTTCGGATGTGCTGCTAAACCTGCTTTGAAAACTTGTTCGGCGCGATCAGTTTGTCGTGTATCTCTTAAGATTTGTGCTTCTGTTTGTATTACCTGAAGTTGATCATTTTCTGCTGTTGGCTTGAGTTCGTGCAATAAACTCAGCGCTTCGTCGGTGTTACTGAGTTTGATAAGCAGGCTGGCGCGCCGCAATTGCGCATTGAACCAGGCCGGATTGCGTCCTTCGTATGACTCGATTTTGGCTAGCCATTCCTGTGCAGATTTGTAGTCTTTACGATCTATCGCAATCCCCGCCAGATTCATGTAGGTAGATGTAGCGTCGCGATCCTCTGATTTTTCTTCAAGCGTTTTTAAGTAGCGTAAAAAATATTCTTCCGCTTGCTGCAATTGATTTTTTCCCAGTGCCAACACGCCAAGTGTGTACATCGAGTTGAGGTCATCCGGAGTGTCACGCAACAGCAGTTGAAATTGTTCCTGGGCTTTATCGAATTGCTTGAGATCGATGAGGATACTGGCATATGCCAGGCGAATATCGCGCGCGCCAGGATTTTTCGCAATAAATCCTGCTAAAGCCTGTGCCGCATCAGGTTGCGCCGAGGCCTGCGCAATTGTCAGAATCGCCAATTGCGATTCAGGATGTGCCGCGAGCATGATTTTCGCTTCAATGATTGCGCGCTGACCATCTCCCTTGTTGTAGGCGCCTTGCGCCAGCGCAAGGTGAGCTTCCGGCAATGCCTTGTATGGTGCAAGAATTTCTTCAAGCACGTCAAATGCAGCATTTTTATCTCGTGCGCGAGATAACAAGCGCTGCGCTTGTAGCATGATCACGCCATATTGCTTGCTATCTGCGTTGGCTAATTTTTCTGTAAATACTTGCTTGATCTCAGACAAATTATTATTCATGACCATGAAGCCGAGGTAGTACTGAGTCGCTTCATTGGAATCTGGAGCCAGTTCGCGCCATAAGCGTATCGCCACTAATGCTTCGCCCGCTTGCTTGGCGCTTAGAGCGATTTCAGCAGAACGTCGGGCGAGTCTGGGGTCGCGGGTTTGCTGTGCGGTGGTCAGTAAAGTGACATAGGCTGCTTGCCAGCTTCCTCGCTGATAGGCAATTTCAGCGGTTAGTATTTTGTAAAACAGCTCATCAGTGAGTACCGCATTTGGTAGTTTTTCTTTATTTTCAATGACGGGAGGTGCTGCTCCATTCAAATCCTTGTCTGCGGCTAATGCCGCTTGTGCAGCTTCGTGGGCATGATTGGTATCAGTACCAGTGCTGGTGGTCTTACCTCCTAAACTGGCACACGCTGATAATAGCGCAGCACAAGTGAGATAAGCCGCTGGGCGAAGTGCGGATACAATGGAGGTAGTGACAGAAGCAGAAATAGTTTTCAAGACGAATCCGAAATGAGCGTTGATGGCTGATTTTACGCTGAAGTATTCAAGGTGTGTATTTTCGCCAATGACTAATCAGTGATAAAACGGTATAAGTCTTGTGTCAAATTGTAAAGACAAGGCGATTTTCGGTAAACACCCGAATAACAGACGTAGATATAGACATAGATGATTTACAGAATAAGTTGATTATGACATTGTTGCGCCTAAGGTTTTTTCTTGTAAAAAGCTAATTGTAGAACCATTTTTTCAATAAAAGTTCCAGACGATGCCTGAATTACCTGAAGTTGAAGTGACGCGCCGTGGTGTGGATCCGCATTTGACGGGACGCGTGGTGACTGATGTTATTTTGCGACGCGAAGGTCTTCGCTGGCCATTCCCGGCAAATTTGCGCGCCCTCTTGGCTGGACAAAAGGTGCTCTCAACGGGACGTCGTGGTAAATATTTATTGTTGAACTTTACCCATGGCACTGTGCTGATTCATTTAGGCATGTCCGGACACTTACGCATCTTGCCGCGTAACACGCCGGCGGCTAAACACGACCATATTGACATTATTATCGACGAACAATGCTTGAGGATGACTGATCCGCGGCGCTTCGGAGCAGTGCTCTGGCATGCGTTGGAAGACGGCAACATCGAACATCATCCCTTATTGAGTGGCTTGGGTGTGGAACCACTAGAAGCCGGATTTAATGCTGAACTTCTGTTTGAGGAGAGCAGAACGCGTAGTGCCCCGATTAAGCAAGTGTTGTTAGCCGGGGACATTGTGGTTGGGGTCGGTAACATTTACGCGTCAGAAAGCTTATTCAAAGCGCGTATTAATCCTAAAATTCAGGCAAAACGCATCAGTCTGGCTCGTTATAATTTGCTGGTCAGCGCCATTCGTGAGACATTGGCCGCGGCGATAGAGCAGGGTGGCAGCACGCTGAAAGACTTTATTAGTGTGAATGGTCAAAGTGGTTATTTTCAGCAAAATTACTTTGTGTATGACCGCGCTGGTGAGGCATGTCGAATTTGCCAGACGCCTATTCGACAAATACGTCAGGGACAAAGAAGTAGTTTTTATTGTGTATTTTGCCAGAAATAATTGGCTTTTGTTGTCTCAAATCGCCGTGTTTGCGCGTTTTGCGCGTATTTTCTCACGCTTCCATATATACTAAACGAATAGAAAATTAACTGAGGGAAACATGAGCAATTTGGTTCAAAAATTCCAAGAGTACAGCGAATGGCGCAAGGGTGTCGCCCGGGCGCTCGAGCAATATCGTGCCTGGATTGGTGGATCAGATATGGCTGATGCTGCGGCAGATCAACGTCTGTCGCGTCTGATGGAGCGTCTGGTCGATGATAAATTATCGATTGCCTTCGTCGCGGAGTTTTCGCGCGGTAAATCAGAATTAATTAACGCGATTTTTTTCGCTGATTACGGTCAGCGTATTTTGCCTTCGTCTGCTGGTCGTACAACCATGTGTCCAACCGAATTGTTGTACGACGACACAATTCCACCTTGCATTCGTTTATTGCCGATAGAAACCCGTTCGGAAACGCAATCGACCAGTGAGTACAAGGGGCAGAGCCACGTCTGGACGGTCTTGCCCTTAAATATTAATTCCGGCGACGGTATGTTAGAAGCATTCAAACAAGTTAGCCTGACGAAGAAGGTGACGATAGACGTTGCCAAGTCATACGGCTTATTTGATGAAGAAGACCCGGACGCAGCACTTGAGGTGGATGAAAATGGCATGGTTGAAATTTCACAATGGCGTCATGCGATTGTGAATTTCCCACATCCTTTGCTCAAAGAAGGTTTGATTATTGTTGATACACCAGGCTTAAATGCAATCGGTACGGAACCAGAACTGACCTTGAATCTGATCCCGAACGCGCATGCGGTGTTGTTTATCCTTGCTGCTGACACCGGCGTCACCAAGAGCGATATTGACGTCTGGCGTAATCATATCGGCAGTGGTCCTGGCCGTATGGTGGTGTTAAATAAAATTGATAGTATGTGGGACGAATTACGCACCCACGAAGAAATTGAAACCCAGTTGGCACGTCAGGTGGCGACGGTAGCGCACACCTTGGCGCTGGAGGAAAAGCAGATTTTTCCAGTATCTGCACAAAAAGGCCTGGTTGCTAAAATCAACAAAGACGCACCATTATTGGCAAAGAGCCGCTTGCCAGCACTCGAATACGCGCTGTCTAAAGAATTGATTCCTGCCAAACAAAGTATTATCCGCTCGCAATTGGCTGCTGAGATTGCTGAGATCACCAACGCACAACAAGCGATCATCAACTCACGTGGCCGTAATGTGGTTGAGCAAATGCTGGAATTAAAGAGTTTGCGCGGCAAGAATATGAATGTCATTGAACACATGATGAAACGTGTTGATACAGAGAAAAAAGAATTTGATGCCAGTCTGATTCGCATGCAGGGAACGCGTGCGGTCTTCACTAAATTGTCGACCGAGGTCTACACCAGCCTTGGAATGGATATATTGCGTGAAGAAATCCGCAAAACCCGGGAAACGATGGAAAAAAGTTATTTATCCGTTGGTTTACGTGATGCGATCAAGCAGTTTTTTGCTCAGGTTAAATTGAATCTGATTGTGTCGAATAAAAAGACCGATGAAATTTCAGAAATGATGTCGGTCATGTATCGCAAATTTTCTACCGAACACGGTCTGGCATTGTCAGCGCCGATGGCATTTTCTCTGGAAAAATATATTAAAGAATTGGAAGCGATTGAAGTGGTTTACCAAAAGCAGTTCAGCGCAACCACGATGCTAACTAATACTCGCGTTGCATTGGTACATAAGTTTTTTGATTCCGTTGCTGCGCGTGTAAAACAAAATTTCTTGCAAGCGAATAAGGATGTCGAAGCGTGGCAGAAAGTGGTGATGGCGCCGTTGGAAGCCCAAATTCGCGAACATAAAGCGCAACTGAAAAATCGCATGCAGTCGATACAACGTATTCACATGGCAACTGACAGTCTGGAAGATAAAATCGCATCCTTCGAAGCACTGCAAAGCGAAGTAGATGCACAGAAAAATTCACTGCTTGCTCTCGAAAATAAATTAAAAGCAGCCTTGTCGGCTGACTTAAACGCACTCCGGGCAGCCGCTTAAAAATTACATGAAACGTCGTATTCCGGCGGCTGCGGCCGCCAATTTTATTCATCCTGAATTTGTTGATCCCAGTTTTTCACATGCCGTCATTCAATGGCAAAAGCAACATGGCAGACATCTGCTGCCATGGCAACAAAGCCGCGAAGCCTATCGCGTCTGGCTGTCGGAAATTATGTTGCAGCAAACTCAGGTAACGGCAGTTATTCCCTACTACGAAAAATTTCTGCAAAGCTATCCCACTGTATTTGATCTCGCTGCAGCACCCGCAGAATCTGTCATGGCGCACTGGAGTGGTCTTGGGTACTATACCCGTGCTCGTAATTTGCATCAATGTGCAAAGCAGGTTGTCGAAAAATATGATGGACACTTTCCAGTCGATCCTTTGTTGCTGGAGCAGCTACCCGGTATAGGACGCTCGACGGCAGCGGCGATCACGGCTTTTTCCTATGGCACGACGGCAGCGATTTTGGACGGCAATGTCAAACGCGTATTTACACGAGTATTTGGTATCGCAGGTTATCCTGGCAGCAAACCAATCGAAGATGATTTATGGCAAAGGGCAATGGCATTGTTGCCCGAAGTTGGCATAGAAGCCTATACCCAGGGCTTGATGGATTTGGGTGCGACCTTGTGTACCCGCAGCAGTCCGGCCTGCCCACGGTGCCCTTTGCAAGCGCGATGTGTGGCACACGCGGAAAATCGCACCGCCGAATTACCAACCCGTAAGCCGAAAAAGCAGATCAAAGAAAAACATGCTGTGATGTTAGTTTTGCTCAGCAATAACCAGGTTTTGCTTGAGCGTCGCCCAGACAGTGGAATTTGGGGCGGTCTGTTATCTTTGCCAGAGTTGAATGGAATGACGGCATTGGAAAAAGATGTTCCACAAAATAGCATTGACGAGCATGTATTACAACAAGCAATCGCTCAATTTGGCGAAGTGGGCAGCATGCGAAAAATGCCGTTGATAGAGCATGTGTTTACTCATTTTAAATTACATATTCAACCACTCTTTATTGCGTTGGATCAGCGATATTCTGTAGTTTCTGAGGATACGCATGTTTGGATGAATTTATCCGAAATGCGTGATGCAGCATTACCTGCACCGATCAAGACTTTGTTAATGTCTTTAGCAGCTGAAACATAAAAACTCTTATTCAACCCAGCGTTTCCTGAGCTTGGGGGCGATGCATCAATTTCGTCAATGTTATGAAAATGAGATTCCAGGTGGGCAGTGTTTTGACTGAAAGCCTCGGATAATAAAAAAACGCCCATGTTCAGCATGGGCGTTTTTGCTAAGTGCAAAGCCTTATATATAGCTTATAGAAAAATTATTCAATAAGCTATTCAGGCAAATTCAGGAAAATTCAGGTAAATAATTAACCAACCAATGCTACTGAAGTTTTGCCGTATTTCAGTGTGGTTTCGACAGGCAACCAGTTACCTGTCGATTCTTGACGACCTTGCAATGCGAAACGTGGATGAGCTTCTTTGATGCTGTCGGCAGCTAATTTAGACAACTCACCAATTTTTCCTTTTTTCAGACGGTTCACGATCAGACCCAATTCTGTGTCCTGGAAATCGCGCAACATATCGTAGTCGCCATCGCTATCGCCAGCAACAAACACTGGACCGTAGCCTTTACTTGCAACCAATTCACGCTTGATCACGACAGATTTGCCTGGACCCCAGTTCAGAGGCCAGTCTTTGCGGTAAGCATTTTTCAATACTTCGCCATCTTGTTCCAAACGCAGGCCTAATACATTTTCACGTGGTACATGGTAGCCATATTTTGGATTGGAAGCGAATACGCCCACAACGTGCTCCAACGAAGCAGTGCTGACATAAACGTCAAAGCCGTTTTGACGGAAAGTGTCCATCAATGTAGCAACTTCTGTACACAAACGGATACCGTGGAAATGTGCAGTCGTTACGACACCAGCTTTGCCTGGCAACGATGCCGGGCTGGTGTATTTAACTTTAGACAAGCCCATTCCCAGATTTGCATCGTTGGATGCTTCTGCCAGTTGAGCCACTTCGCTCACTGTCATGTTCGCGAAGAAGTAAATAACCCATGGATAACCAACATTAACACCATGCGTGTCATTTACTGCTTCATACATGAAATACAGTTTGGAACGGAAATCCTGGAATTGTGGCGTTTCTGCGATTTGTGCCAGGCTCATGCTGCCTGCCATACCTTTGTAATTGGCATGCAAGTATGCGTAGTCGCTATCCAGATCCGTGCACAGGCTATCCAGGTCAACGATTGTGCCCGCTGCATTTTTATAATCTGGCGCGAAATTACCAGCAGGAACGTTTTGGCGAATGATCGCGGAAAACTCAGCAGGCGTCAGCTTGAACGCGAGGTTATTGATTTGGTACATCAACAAAGCTTCTTCGCAGTCGTTCATGATACTGGTGTTGTCCCAGTCAAATACGGCATACGGTTTACGCTTTGCAGAGTACTTTTTGCTGGTAATGCCATGCTTGGCGATCAATGCGGCAACCAAGTCATGGTTGCGTGGCGACCATTTGGCGTTATCCAAAACAACAGTTTTAACATCAGTATTCTTAGCGATAGCAGATGTTGTCAGTGTCACACCGGCAGCTGTTGCGATCATGCCTTGAATAAAGCCACGACGTGGCGTATTTGCTTGCTGCATGTTCTTAGTCCTCTTAAGGATGAAGTGAAATGAAAGCGTCATTATCCCAGACTAGTTGCCAGAATGTATCAATTTATCGTTATTTTGATATTGATTTTTCATTAACTATCTGGACACCTGTCAGTTTGGATAAACAAAAACTGATAGACGGTCGTAAAAGTATAGACAAGAAATAAGACAACTTGACTACAAATATAAGAGCTTGTCACAACAACAAACAACTTCGGTCTGTTTATCCTAGTAATTCACCGACGCGATGCCAAAAGCCATCCGGGACCTTTAATAAAAGATAGGTCATTGTGATGTAGCGTAAAAATTTACCAATCGCCATGTAGCCAACACTAGACCAGAATGGCAAACGCAGCCAACCCGCCAGCGTACAAATCGGATCGCCAATAACGGGCAGCCAGCCTAAAAGCATAGTTTTAGGTCCAAAGCGTTTGAGCCAGGCAAACCAGAAACTGTCGCGTTCGCGGCTGAAAGCTTGTTTTGCCGCATAACCCATGCCGTAATCAACCACACCACCCAGGGTATTACCTATCGTCGCGACAATTAATACTGGCCAGAATAATTCCGGATTAGCTTTGATGACTGCAAATACTGCAGGTTCTGAGCCAAGAGGAATCAGCGTTGCAGAAATGAAACTGATCAAAAAGACTGAGGTTAAACCGATTTCTGGTACCGCTAAAACATTTAATAACCAATGAATGGCTGCGTCTATCATGGATTCGTGAGGTAAGGCTAAAGGGCATCCATTATAATAGCTAGGCTTTATTCTAAAGAATTACCATTAAATTACTATTAAGCAATTGTCGGAAATGATCTGAAAGCCTCATTACAAATGTGCTCAGGTATCATTGTTAATAGCTGAAGTACTGGCACAACCCTTACTTTCGTCGACGAGATCGTGTTATCACGCTGTGATTGTTTGCTGTCATTGATTTCTGTAAAAACTGTAAAAAATCTCAACTATTAATTCACCTTACTTCTGAAGCTTATGAGCACCGATTATCTGAAAAAGATCCTGACTGCCCGCGTCTACGACGTCGCCTTTGAAACTCCGCTGGAATTTGCGCCCAGCCTGTCAGCCCGTATGGATAATCGAATTATGTTCAAGCGTGAAGACATGCAAAGTGTGTTCAGCTTCAAAATCCGTGGTGCCTACAATAAAATCGCTCACCTGACGCCAGCCCAATTAAAGCGCGGTGTGATTTGTGCATCCGCTGGTAATCATGCACAAGGCGTCGCATTAAGTGCTAAACGCGTGGGCTGCAAAGCCGTGATTGTGATGCCCACCACCACACCGCCAGTCAAAATTGATGCTGTGCGGTCGCATGGTGGCGAGAATGTAGAAGTTGTGCTGTTTGGCGACTCTTTTACAGATGCGTATGGCCATGCGTTGGAATTGGAAAAAAAGCGTAAGCTGACTTTTGTCCATCCGTTTGATGATCCAGATGTGATCGCAGGACAAGGGACAGTCGGTATGGAAATTTTGCGCCAACGCTCGGAACCTATCCATGCCATTTTTGTGGCAATCGGAGGCGGAGGTTTGATCGCAGGTGTTGCAGCGTACGTGAAAGCTATTCGCCCTGAAATAAAAATCATCGGTGTACAAACTACCGACTCAGACGCGATGGCGCGTAGTCTGAAAGCTGGCAAGCGCGTGACTCTCAATGATGTCGGTTTATTTTCTGATGGCACTGCAGTCAAATTAGTCGGTGAAGAAACCTTCCGTCTGGCGAAGCTGTATGTCGATGAGGTCATCACTGTCGATACCGACGCAGTGTGTGCTGCGATTAAAGACGTGTTTCAAGATACACGCAGTATTTTGGAACCTGCTGGTGCATTGGCTGTTGCTGGTTGCAAAGCCTACATCGAACGCGCCAAAGCGAATAAAAAGCCGCTTAAAAATGAAACTATGGTGACCATCGCTTGCGGTGCTAACATGAACTTTGATCGTTTGCGATTTGTTGCAGAGCGCGCTGAGGTCGGTGAAGCACGCGAGGCCGTTTTTGCCGTCACCATTCCAGAAGAACGCGGTAGCTTTAAACGCTTCTGCGAACTGGTTGGGGCGCGCAATGTGACTGAATTCAACTACCGCATCAGCGATGAAAAAGCTGCGCATATTTTTGTCGGTATCCAGGTCAATGACAAACTCGAATCAAGCAAAATTGCGAAGAATTTTGAAAAGCATGGCTTTGCAACTCTCGATTTGACGCACGATGAATTAGCCAAGCTGCATATTCGTCATCTGGTGGGTGGCAAGAGTGTACTGGCGGAAAATGAATTGCTGTACCGCTTCGAGTTCCCTGAACGACCAGGAGCGTTGATGCGCTTCCTTAATAGCATGGCTCCGAACTGGAATATCAGTTTATTCCACTATCGCAATCACGGCGCAGACTATGGCCGTACGTTGGTGGGTTTACAGGTGCCGAAAAAGGAAATGAAAATTTTCCGCGAATTTTTATCCACACTCGGGTATCGCTACTGGGATGAGAGTAAAAACCCCGTTTACCAATTATTTTTAGGCTGATTTTTTTGGCCGAACTTTAAGCTGACTACGATAGAACTTGCAATGACTGACGCTACCTCTACTAATTCACCTGAACAATCTTTGTTAGGTAAAGCGGCGACGTATAAAGCCGAATATGATGCTTCACTACTATTCCCGATTCCGCGCGCCGAAAAGCGCGCGGAAATTGGCGTCGTTACGAACCTGCCATTTTTTGGCGTGGACATTTGGAACGCCTATGAAGTGTCGTGGTTAAATCAACGCGGTAAACCACAAGTAGCGATTGCCACAGTGACAGTACCTGCGGAATCGGCAAATATTATTGAGTCTAAATCGTTCAAGCTCTATTTGAATAGTTTTAATCAGACACGTTTAGCCAGTCCGGAAGCGTTGACTGATGTACTCAAAAAAGATTTATCAGCGGCAGTTGGTGCGTCAGTACATGTCAGCTTATGTTTATCAGAAAATTTTAGTCAACTGAAAATGCAGGAACTGGAAGGTCGTTTGCTTGACCGACTCGATATTGAAGTCGATGCTTATACTCCTAATCCTGCATTGTTAAGCGCCAATCACGACGAAGCACCAGTGGAGGAAACGCTGCTATCGCATCTGCTGAAATCGAATTGTCTGGTGACTGGGCAGCCGGATTGGGGCAGTGTGCAAATTCGTTATGTAGGATCGCAAATTGATCAGGAAAGTTTGTTGCGTTACCTGATTGGTTTTCGCAATCACAATGAATTCCATGAACAGTGTGTAGAAAGAATTTTTGTCGACATTATGCAGCATTGCAAACCGCAAAAATTAGCAGTGTATGCGCGTTACACCCGTCGTGGTGGTCTCGATATTAATCCGTGGCGTAGTAATTTTTCAACCGGTCAGCAACCCGGCAACGGTAGAAATGCGCGCCAATAATTTTCTAATTTCTGTTTATTTTTAAATTTTCTTTTATTTTTCCTTAAATTAAGCCATGAACTCCCGAACGCCATTTTTAGGCAAATGCATCAGCATTTCTACATTACTTTTAAGCCTGGCAGTCGCTTCAACAGCGTCGGCACAAATAACACCGCAGCCTGTCGTAGAAAGCGCGATGGCATCATCGCCAGTTGCATCTGCAACCGGAGCCCCTATGGCTCAAGTGCCGGCCGAAGATCAACCGGGTTGGTATGAAAGAGCCAAGCGCAAGATGACAAAGATTGTCGATGAAGGCGCAATGTCGCTTAACTTGTCCGGTCTCGCACATCATGGACGCAATACGTACACGCCTGAAAAAATTTCAGAACTCAACGAAAATGCCTGGGGTCTGGGTTTTACTAAAGCCATCCGAGATGAAAAAGACAATGAAGAATTATTCTATGCAATGATCATTTCTGATTCGCACTACAAACCTCAGCCTATGGCAGGTTATGCCTATCAGTGGATGAAACCCATCGCAGGTAATATTGAAATTGGCGGTGGTTACACCTATTCGCTGATCAGCCGCACAGATTATTTTAAAGGCGTCCCATTCCCTATCGCACTGCCGGTCGCTTCTATCGGTACAAAAAATACAAAACTGATGGCTGCGTATGTACCTCGTCTGTCTAAGAACAAAGGTAACGGTGACGTACTTTTGTTATTTGTTCGTATAGACTTAAATTAATTTATTCTCTTCATGGTTGCTGTAGTTTTGAAAGAGGATGGAAATTTCCGACAACGTAGTTCGTCAAATTTAAATTAAATGTTGACGAACATGCGCACTCTTTGCCATGATTGCTGCCGGAAATAAACTTCCTGACCGCACAAACATCGTAGATAAATTAAATTGTTTTTTTTAGATTGTTTTCGTGATATCGCCCATTACTTTGCTCAGTGCCAGTGCCCGTGAACAAATGGTCAACCATGACTGGTACCCAAGCTTACTTGAACATCTCCCCGGCGCAATATACGTTTTAATTGACGATTGCATTGCCTACGCAAATCCAGCAGGCCTCGATTTGATGAAAGCAACCGGATTGCATCAGTTGATAGGCTCAAAGCCTGAGACTTTTCTGGTTGCACGCCATCACGAAACAGTAAAACAACTACTTAAAAATCCGGGCTCTCCAAATACACCGGATAGACAGTTTTACCAATGCATACGCCTCGATGGTCAATCAATTGATATCGAAGTTCAAAGCAGGCAATTTAGTTATCATTCGCAAGCCGCGATTTTAATCAGCGTGCGTGAAGCAGCACCGCAGCAAGGTGCGACAGCGAAAGTTCATCAACTGTCACTAAGCGACCCGGTCAAAGCCAAAGCCAACCGGGTGCAAGAAGCACTGCATCACGAGAAAGAAATTCTCGAAATGATCGCGTTGGATAAACCTTTGTCGCATATTTTGGAAGATGTCTGCGACCGTATGGAACGTCTGTTGGCAAATGGTTCCATGTGCGCTATCAGCTTATTCGATCAAAGTACGCAGACACTCAATTTTGGTGCAGGTCCGGGATTGCCGGAAGAATTCTCTCAACAGTTACGCAATATTCCGATTGGGATCAATAGTTGCTCATCTGCGGCAGCGATTTTCTACAATCGCTTGACTATTGTTCAGGATATTGAAGTCAGTCCTATCTGGGAAAAATTTAAATCTAGCGCTATAGCACATGGTTTGCGTTCGTGCTGGTCCGTACCAATCACCACTGCCTTTAACAGCGTACTTGGCACTGTCGATGTGTATTGCAAAGAGACACATAGCCCGACCGACGATGAACACGCGATGATAGTCGATGCCTGTGACCTGATTGGTCTGGCGATCGATAAAAAAAATATGGAACAAAGCCTGGAGGAAAGCGAAGAACGCTATCGCTCCGTGGTCACCAATTTATCTGAAGGTATCATGGTGATTGCGCCAGGTGGTCAAATTATCACTAGCAATCCTAGCGCCTTGCGTATTTTAAAAATTGGTGATGTCAATAACGTTGGACGTCGTCATCGCTATTTCAAACGCATTTTTGGTGAAGACGGACAGATGCTAAAGCTGGGTGATGATCCTGCCTCTTTTGTCTTTAAGAATGGTACTCCAATTTTAAATCTCTCTACCGGTGTCGAACTTAGCGATGGATCGGTTGTTTGGTTACTGGTGAATTGTTTGCCCATTTTTAAGAAGAGTAATGCTTCCATTTCGGCAGTGTTAATTTCATTTACCGATACCACCGAAGTCCGGGAAACCCAGCGTCAGCTCAACTTTATGGCATCGTTTGATGCATTAACCGGGCTGCCAAATCGTCATCAATTGAATCTCAGACTCACAAAAGCATTAAGCGATGCCTATAGACATCAGCAACGCGTAGCTCTGTTATTTCTCGATCTCGACCGATTTAAAAATGTGAATGATACAGCCGGACATGCAGCTGGTGACATGTTATTGCGAGACGTGTCAGGACGTTTAAATTCTTGCATACGCTCGACCGATTTATTAGCGCGCCTGGGAGGTGATGAATTTGTGATTATTGTCGAGAACGTTCCTGATGCCCAGTTTTTACGTGATCTTGGGGAGCGTGTGCTGGCAAAAATGCGCGATCCATTTTTGATCGATAGCAATGAATATCATCTTGGCACCTCGATCGGTATCAGCGTATTCCCACACGATGGGAGTGATGCCGCAACGTTGATGCGCTGCGCTGATTCAGCGATGTATCATGCTAAAGAGTCGGGAAGAAATAACTATCAATTCTTTACTACTGAATTAAATGTGCGGGCTCAGCATCGTTATGCGCTGGAAACCAACTTGCGCCGGGCGCTGACAGAACAAGAATTTTTGGTGTATTACCAACCAAAAATTTCTTTGGAAACTTCACGTATCGTTGGCGCCGAAGCCTTGGTACGCTGGCAAATGCCCGGCATGGGACTCATACCGCCAACTGAATTTATTCCTATTTCCGAAGAAATTGGTTTAATTCTGCCCTTAGGGCGTTGGGTGTTAGAGCAGGTTTGTCGGCAAACCTGCGCATGGCGTGCGCATCTGGCACCAGATATTGTGGTCAGTGTCAATATATCGCCTAAGCAATTTCAAGACCCGAGTCTGTGTAAATTTATTGAACATACGTTGCAAGAAACAAAATTGCCTCCATCCGCATTGCAGTTAGAGATTACCGAAGGTTTGTTAATGGGGGAATTGGATTTACTGTTGCCGGTATTTGAATCCATTAAAAAACTTGGCGTCAGTATTTCATTGGATGATTTTGGCACTGGATTCTCTTCGCTTTCATATCTCCAGCGTTTTCCTATCGATAATCTAAAAATTGACCGCTCGTTCATTCATAAAATTCCGGCTAATCAGGATTCTGTCGTGTTGACCCATGCAATTATTGCGATGGCCAAGGCTTTAGGAATGAGTGTGACCGCAGAAGGTGTAGAAAATGCTGAGCAAATGCTCTTTTTGACTGACTCTGGTTGCCAGGAAATGCAAGGTTTTTATTTTAGTCAACCCCTGCCTGTGGAACAATTTGAGAAGCTACTTCAGAACAACAGGCAGTTGTAAGAGCATGTTTATTTAAACAAGTTTATAAAAAGAAGCCTATAATTTGGTTCAATTCAGCGCCGCGCCACCTATTTTATTGCTGTAACCAGATCTTGCACCATGACCAATATTGCAAAAATTCTTCCTTTAGCCAATGTACTTCTGGATTTAGAGATATCCAGTAAAAAACGGGCCTTTGAACAGGCAGGCTTGCTGTTTGAAAATAATTGCAGCATTGCCCGTTCTACAGTTTCGGATAATCTGTTTGCCCGTGAACGCTTGGGATCCACTGGCTTAGGCCACGGTGTCGCTGTACCACATGGCAGAATCAAGGGACTCAAAGCACCGATCGCCGCACTGGTCAGGTTAAAAGAAGCCATTCCGTTTGAGTCTCCGGATGCGCAACCCGTAAACTTATTGATTTTCCTGCTAATGCCGGACAATGTCACGCAACAGCATCTTGAGATATTATCTGAAATTGCAGAAATGCTTTCAAACGAGAGCTTTCGTAATGAACTCAATTCTGAACCGAGTGCCAGTGTTATTTACGAGAAAATTCTCGCGTGGCGCCCGGATATATCAGCCGCACCCTGATTAACCTGTTTGTTGTCGCTGGATTTACTTTATCGCCATGCCCTTATTTACCGAATTAACGATACAAAAAATCTACGATGACAATCGTGACATCATGCAACTGGGTTGGTTTGCCGGTTTTGCAGGTGCAGATAAGCAAATTACTGGCGATGCAGCTTCATCAGCAGATCAGGTCGGCCACCTTAACTTGATCCATCCGGGACGCATACAAGTGCTGGGGCATCAGGAACTCGCTTATTACAACCGCTTATCCAACGCCTCGCGCGCAAATTTGATCCGTGAACTGGTCGCTGGCGGCCCACCTGCATTGATCGTAGCCCAAGGGCTGGAATCACCACCACCGTTTCTGACCACCTGCGACGACAATAATATCCCACTATTTTCTACGCCTTATCCATCAGCACAGGCGATTGATTATTTGCGAGTTTATCTGTCTAAAAAGCTCGCGCAAAGTATCACGATGCACGGTGTTTTTATGGACGTACTGGGCGTTGGTGTACTCATTACCGGTGAATCAGGTTTAGGTAAGAGCGAATTGGGGCTAGAACTGATTTCACGTAGCCATGGCTTGGTCGCAGATGATGCGGTCGAATTTTCGCGTATTGCACCGAACATGATAGAAGGTCGCTGCCCTGAATTACTGCAAAACTTGCTAGAGGTACGCGGTCTGGGCTTGCTAGATATCAAAACCATTTTTGGTGAAACTGCAGTGCGTCGCAAAATGCGTCTGAAACTGATTGTGCATCTGGTTCGACGCAGTACGTTGGAAGAAAATTACGAACGTCTGCCAATTGATTCGCAAACCGAAGATGTATTGGGTTTGCCTATCCGTAAAGTGGTAATTCCTGTCGCTGCAGGGCGCAATATTGCGGTTCTGTTGGAGGCGGCGGTGCGTAATACTATCTTACAACTACGCGGTATTAATACGTTAGAAGACTTCATGGAAAGACAACGTCGGGCGATGGAAGCCGGAGATTAATATGCAGATATTACTTATCTCAGGCATCTCCGGTTCCGGAAAGTCGGTTGCGCTTAACGTATTGGAAGATGCTGGTTACTATTGCGTCGATAACCTGCCCCCCAGCTTATTACCGGGTCTGATTAAAACTCTGAGCCAGGAAGATCATACCAACGCGGCAATCTCTATCGATTCCCGTAGCGCACATTTACTCTCAGGTTTGCCGCAAACACTACAGGATCTGCGTGATCTGGGACATGATGTCAGGGTATTGTTTTTAACCGCTAGCACCGATTCTTTGGTCGCACGCTTTTCCGAAACCCGTCGCAGCCATCCTTTGTCACATCGTCTGGCGATGGAGTTGGCTTCGAATGTCGACCTGAGTCTGGTTGAGTGTATAGAAGAAGAGCGGGAAATTTTGGCTGGTATTCAAAATTTGGCGCACGTAATTGATACGACAGATTTGCGCGCGAATCAGTTACGTGCTTGGGTAAAAGTGGTAGTGCAGATTCAACGTTCACCATTAACTCTGATGTTTGAATCATTTGCATTCAAGCGCGGTGTACCATTGGATGCCGATCTGGTTTTTGATGTCCGTATGATTCCGAATCCACACTATGATCCTCTATTGCGTCCTCTTACTGGCCGCGATGAACCAGTCATACGTTTTCTGGATAATCAGGAAATGGCGCAAGATATGTATCTGGATATCCTGAACTTCATTACTAAGTGGCTACCTGCTTTTAAACAAGATAATCGCAGTTACCTGACTGTTGCTATAGGCTGCACTGGTGGTCAACACCGTTCCGTCTATATGGTTGAAAAGCTGACAAAATATTTTCAGAAAACTGAGCAAGTATTGATCAGACACCGGCGTCTTTAACTAGGCAATACCGAATCGATGCGATATAAAAAAACCCCATTGATCATTGTTGATCAATGGGGTTTTTCATGTCACCTAATGCTCTAACTCATCACCACTTTACGCATTTTTTGTGCAATATAGGCAAGGCTAAGGAATGTCAATCCAGCACATACGAACAAAGCAATGGTAACTGTCAGATAATTCAATGCTTCCCCGCGCAAGACCTGATTCATCATTTGATTTTGCGCCAGTACCGGAATCCATTTGAACCACGCTGGCTCTCTTCCTGGAAACATGATGGGTATGAGTGAAACGAAAGGAATAAACATGGACACGATCTGGTTTCTGACTTGTGCCTCTTTGTAACTTTTACAGTCAAGCGCAACGGCAATTTGCATCGCTGCGACGCTCGCTGCCAGAGGTATCAAAATCATCAGAAAAAACATGGCGTCTTTAAAATTAAACTGAAACTCAGCCCTTAAGGTGTCATTTTTGATCAGCCATTGCGATGGAAAAAAGCTCGCTATTGTCAATATAACGACCCCCACACCCACCAGCGCAACAGCACTCCATTTACCGACCGCCAGTTGCCACCCATTGACCGGATTCATCATCAAAGGCTCGAGTGATCCGCGCTCACGTTCTCCGGCGGTCGTGTCGATTGCTGCATACATGCCACCAACAACAATCGCCATCAAAACCATCATCGGCAACATCTCAGTTACTGAAGTTTTTCGTTCTTCCTGTTTTTGTAAATACCGCTCTTTCACCTCTATCAATTGCAGCAGTTCGGATGAAATGCCACGCATGGTCAGCCCCATTAACATGACTTCCTGATTATAACTATCGAGCAAATGCCGTAGTGGACGGACACCAAATTCTGCGTTCCGATTCGAGGTATCGTAGGCGACTTCGAGATTCACTTTTTCACCGTGTGATAATTTTTCTTCAAAGTCAGCGGAAATGATCAGCACAGGTTGATCAATTTCTTTACTGCGCGACTTTGCTTCGTAATCAACAGGAGCAGTTTTAATCTGGTATCCCTGACGCAAAATAAAATTTTCTAACTGCGGTGCGTATTGCATACCGACCGCCAGCACCTGTCGCTTATCTTCTTGTGATTCGACTTGTGAAAGCACGGTAGAAAACACCAGCAATATTAACGGTGCGCCGAGTAATGAGCTAAACAACGCCGTCATTAAGGTCCGGCGATCACGCAACGCATCTTTTAGCTCTTTCCGGATGATAGCCAGCAACGCTTTCATTGATGACCTCCTTGAGTCAAGTTCTGCTTTTCTAAAAATGCTAAGCGCACGAAGGCGTCCTCAAAATTCGACTCATCAGCCTGTTGCATCAATTCTTCTACACTGCCACGCGCCACATTGCGGCCCTGCGCCACGATCACGACGTCATCGCACAGACGCTCTACTTCTTGCATGATGTGGGTAGAGAAGATGATACATTTTGCACCGCCTTCCGGAGAGCGCAACCAGCGCAAGAATTCACGTAATGCCCGTGTGGCCACGACATCAAGTCCATTGGTTGGCTCATCGAGAATAATGTTTTTAGGATCGTGGACTAAGGCGCGTGCCAAAGCAGTTTTCATGCGTTCGCCCTGACTAAAGCCATCTGTGCGGCGATCCAATAATTGCCGCATATCCAGCCATTCGGCGAGCTGCTCCGTACGGTGAATAGTCATTTCCTGTGTCATGCCGTGTAAAATGCCATAGTAGTGGATGTTTTCACGTGCAGTCAGACGTGGATACAAACCACGGGCGTCAGATAATACGCCCATTTGCGATTGCGTCGATGACACGCCAGCCCGTACCTGAACACCATCGACCATGACGTCTCCCATATCGGGTTGCAACAATGCAGCCACCATACGCAATGTCGTGGTTTTACCTGCGCCATTGGCACCAAGTAAGCCTGTGATCGCGCCATCATTTGCGGTAAAGTTCACGCCATTGACGGCATAGACAACTTGCTCAGTTTTCTTTTGCAAACCAATCAGGCGTGTGAGGTCACGCAAGTTTTTAATGCTGGGGTTGTCGTGGCGGACAAATTTTTTATGTAAGTCATTGACGATAATCATGGTTGTTGCTCCTTAGATTCCTGCAACGGTTGCCAGGCTAAAGGGCGGGGTATAGGTCGCACGCAACTACTATCAATTTTCAGAGCATCACTATTTTGTTTCGTATTCAAAAAACGGTACACAACATCGCGTACACAACCTTGTGCCATCAATCCGTGCCCGGCATTGTTCAAAGTGACATGGATGGCATTTGCACCCAGTGCTGTTGCTACCGCCGCGCCATGACGTATTGGTGTCACCGGATCAATCCCACCGCTGAGCAAAAGCACAGGTGACTGTGCAGGGGGGATGGTGAAAAATTCTGGCGGAATTGTTGCGCGCGGCCAGTTTTTACACGTGCGCTCATACATGTGATTCATCATTTGTTCAAACTCATCTTTAGCCGGTGGCAACTGATGAGAGAAAGCTTCAGAACACCAGACAGAAAAGTGCATGCCATAATTAATTGAGCCTGGGCCAGGTAAATTGGTGGCACCGCTTAAAGTCACCAACGCTTGATAATTTCCATGTTCTGCCTGCGTAATTGCATAAGGCAAAGCACTAGTAGTCGTCGATGTGTATAAAGTTTTATGCACCAGACTCAGCAATAACTCGCGGCGCATTTCAAAGTTCAATGGCGTGCCTAAGCGTGGATGAATGACACTGATTTGTTTAGGCATACTCGCCAACAAATGCTGCCATCGATGCGCCAGATTTGGGTAGCTGGCATTACATGCAGTTTGCTTTGCACAATCCGCAAACACGCCATCAAGTGCCGCCTGCGCATCGCCCGATGGCAAACTCATCTCTGGTGGCACCACGCCATCAAGTACAACACGCTTCACTGATTGCGGAAACTGCCGCATATATTCAAGGCCAACCCGTGTGCCGTAGGATGCACCCACCAGATTAATTTTGTCGTAGCCTTGTTGCTTTCTGACCGCTTCTAAATCTTGCACCGCGATGCTGGTGCTAAAAAATCGTAAATCACCGTAAGGAAGCTTTTTTAACCGTGCCAGGCATGCCTCGGTTTTTTTCAGCATCTGATCTTCATTCTCGACATCAGCGGCGTTTTCAACTTCAGGACAAGCCAGCGATGCACTGCGCCCAGTACCGCGTTGATCAACAAACACGATATCACGACGTTTGTTAAGGCGACTCAGTATTGCTTGCCCAAAACTGGCGACATTGATTGCGCTTTGCCCAGGACCACCAGCGAGTAAAAATATCGCGTCTTGTAATTTATTTTTATCTTGCGATGGCAAAATGACATACTGAATATCGATTTTTTTTCCAGTGACGTCATCTGGATTTAAAGGCCGCTCGACTTTACCGCAACGAAGTTCTTGCGGAAAATCAGGCAACCGACATGGCGTAATTTCTGCATGTACTGCACCACACAATAGCAACCCTGATAATCCAAGCAGCCTACGGACAACATCTTTTAACAAAGTGATCCCCTGGTAAAAAAATAACGGAGTGACAGTGTAAAGCCAAGCTTGCACTATGTGTCAAATAGTACATACAAATTTCTGTGCTTGCACAATCACTTATCCCAGATGTAGACAGGTTTTACATGTTTTTAGACATTAAGATGCGCAAGTTTTAATAGGCTTCATAATTTGCATTGCTATCTTGCAACTAAAGACGGTTTTTGAAAATAAATCGTACATTTCCCCGAATAAGCTTTGGAAAATTGCCACAAATACCTATCATTGCCTTACAAACTTCAAGGCTGTTGCCGCATGGTGCATCGCAATACGCTAGAATGAGTCTTTAAATCCAGGACTGATACCACGCCGACTCAGTAAACCGCGGTTTGCTGAACTTTCAGGTATTGGTCTGCAATCCGTCTAACCACGTCTCTGATGAACGCTCCAGCCCACATTCAGGCCTTGCTTGCAGATTCGCCGCAAGGTGCCGCACCGACCCGTGTCCGGGAAATTCCGTATAACTACACCTCGTTTTCTGATCGCGAAATTGTGATCCGCTTGCTCGGCGAAGATGCCTGGCAATTGTTGGATCAATTACGTGGCAAACGTCAAACAGGCCGCTCCGCACGCATGTTGTACGAAGTGCTGGGTGATATCTGGGTGGTGCGTCGCAATCCGTATTTGCAAGACGATATGCTGGATAATCCTAAGCGCCGTCAGGATTTGATCGACGCTTTAAATCATCGTCTGGCAGAAGTCGAAAAACGCCGCGTCAACACAGCGAATGACGACGATGCGGAACGCAGCAATAGCGTAGAAACGCTAGTGCAGGCAGCGCGTAAAGCGGTTGCCGATTTTTCTAAAGAATTTCGCGATACCTACGATTTGCGTAAAAAAGCGAATCGCTTATTGTCACGCTATACAGCCAAAGACAATATCAAATTTGATGGCTTAAGCCGTGTTTCACACGTGACTGACGCAACCGACTGGCGCGTCGAATATCCATTTGTTGTGTTGACGCCGGATACTGAAGATGAAATGGCTGGCTTGGTTAAGAGCTGTATTGAACTCGGTCTGACCATTATCCCTCGCGGCGGTGGCACCGGTTATACCGGCGGCGCGATTCCATTGACGCCCATGTCGGCAGTGATTAATACCGAAAAATTAGAACAACTCGGCGAAGTCGAAATGACGCGCTTGCCAGGTGTGGATCGTGATTACGCAACGATTTATTCCGGTGCTGGCGTGGTGACCAAACGGGTTTCTGATGCGGCTGAAAAGGCGGGATTTGTGTTTGCCGTTGATCCGACTTCCGCTGAAGCATCCTGCATAGGCGGCAACGTTGCCATGAATGCCGGTGGTAAAAAAGCGGTGTTGTGGGGCACGGCACTCGATAATCTGGCTTCGTGGAAGATGGTTGATCCAAATGGCGATTGGCTGGAAGTCACTCGTCTGGAACATAACCTAGGCAAGATTCACGATGTTGAACTTGCCAAGTTTAAACTGGAATGGACACACCCCGGTGAGAAGCAGCCTTTCAAAACCGAACAACTCGACATCAAAGGCCGCGTCTTCCGCAAAGAAGGTCTGGGTAAAGATGTTACCGATAAGTTTCTTGCTGGTTTGCCCGGTGTGCAAAAAGAAGGTTGCGACGGCCTGATTACATCGGCGCGCTGGATTTTGCACAAGATGCCAAAATACGCACGTACTGTTTGTCTGGAATTTTTCGGTCAGGCACGTGACGCGATTCCAAGCATCGTAGAAATCAAAGATTACCTCGATAGTGAAACAAAAAAAGGCGGTGCGATTCTGGCTGGCCTGGAACATCTGGATGAACGTTATCTGCGTGCCGTTGGTTACACCACTAAATCCAAGCGTGGTGTTTTGCCTAAGATGGCGCTGTTTGGTGACATCGTTGGTGATGATGAAAACGCCGTAGCGCAAGCCGCTTCGGAAGTGATCCGCATAGCGAACACGCGTGTGGGTGAAGGTTTTGTGGCAGTGAGTCCGGAAGCACGTAAAAAATTCTGGCTCGATCGCGCAAAAACGGCCGCTATTTCCAAACATACCAATGCGTTTAAAATCAATGAAGACGTAGTCATCCCGCTCGATCGTATGGGCGAATATACCGATGGCATTGAGCGCATCAATATCGAATTGTCGATACAAAATAAACTAGCACTGGTTACGGCCTTGCAAGAGTTTTTTGCTAAACCACATTTGCCGCTAGGTAAAAATGAAGATGCAGAAGCGGATGAAATTTCTGCTGAAGAAATGCTGGAAGACCGCGTTAATCAGACCGAGGTCTTGCTGAAACAAACGCAGGCACGCTGGACTTACCTACTGAACAATCTGGACAAGCCCTTGGCTGATGCAAAGGCAGATTTGCTAGAACTCGGTCTCGATAAGCTGGCATTTGTGTTTGATGAAAGATTACAACGTCAGCCGGACGCCAGCGTATTTTCTATCGTACAGGATCGCACTGTTCGCATTTCATGGAAAACCGAAGTGCGTGCGCATTTACGCCAGATATTTAATGGTGCAGCGTTTAAATTAATTCTCGATGAGTGCGTAGCACTTCACAAGAAAATTTTGCGTAGCCGCGTGTTTGTCGCTTTGCATATGCACGCAGGCGATGGCAATGTACATACTAATTTGCCAGTTAATTCTGACGACTACGACATGCTGCAAGTTGCGCATCATGCAGTGGCACGCATCATGGTCTTAGCACGTTCGCTCAATGGTGTGATCTCGGGTGAGCATGGCATTGGTATTACCAAGCTTGAGTTTTTGACCGAAGACGAAATCAAAGATTTCCGTTCGTATAAACTACGCATTGACCCTGAAGGGCGCTTCAATAAAGGTAAATTGCTGAACCTGCCGGATTTTGCTGCGGATTTACGCAATGCTTACACGCCTTCATTTGGCCTGATGGGGCATGAATCTCTCATCATGCAGCAAAGCGATATTGGTGCGATTGCTAACAGCGTTAAAGATTGCTTACGGTGTGGCAAATGCAAACCGGTGTGTGCGACGCACGTACCACGGGCGAATTTGTTGTACTCGCCACGCAATAAAATCCTGGCGACATCCCTGTTAGTCGAAGCCTTTTTATACGAAGAACAAACCCGCCGCGGTATTTCGATCAAACATTGGGATGAATTTTCTGATGTGGCTGATCATTGCACGGTATGCCATAAATGCGTGAACCCATGCCCGGTCGATATCGACTTCGGTGATGTGTCGATGAATATGCGCAATCTGCTGCGTAAAATGGGTCAGAAAAAATTTAATCCGGGTACTGCTGCGTCGATGTTCTTTTTGAACGCGACGGATCCGGCGACGATTAATATGACTCGTGAAGTAATGATAGGCTGGGGCTACAAAGCCCAACGCTTTGGCCATGATTTGCTGAAAAAATTTGCCAAGAAGCAAACCAAAGCACCTCCGGCCAGCGTCGGTAAAGCTCCGATCAAAGAGCAGGTGATTCACTTCATCAACAAAAAAATGCCGGGCAATTTACCTAAGAAAACTGCGCGCGCATTGTTAGATATTGAAGATGATAAAGTAGTACCGATTATTCGTAATCCACAAACGACCAATGCCGATACAGAAGCAGTGTTTTATTTCCCTGGCTGCGGTTCAGAACGTTTGTTCTCGCAAGTCGGTTTGGCAACGCAGGCGATGTTGTGGAATGTTGGCGTGCAAACCGTACTGCCACCAGGCTATCTATGCTGCGGTTACCCGCAGCGTGGTAGTGGCCAGTTCGACAAAGCGGAAAAAATGATGACCGATAAT
The DNA here is from genome assembly GCF_014284255.1 of Cognatundibacterium jejuense. Taxonomy (GTDB): domain Bacteria; phylum Pseudomonadota; class Gammaproteobacteria; order Burkholderiales; family Burkholderiaceae_D; genus Undibacterium; species Undibacterium jejuense. The sequence goes on along the minus strand of NZ_JACOFV010000002.1, from coordinate 287,319 downwards.
CGCGTCTTGTTCCATCGCATGGCCAATACGCTTAATTATCTGGATATTAAAACCGTCATCGTGTCATGCGGTACTTGTTACGACCAATTGTCGACCTATGAATTCGATAAGATTTTTCCGGGTTGCCGTATCGTTGATATCCATGAATATCTGATGGAGAAAAACGTCAAACTCGAAGGCGTCACTGGTACGCGTTATATGTACCACGACCCTTGCCATACGCCAATGAAATTGCAAGACCCATTGAAGACCGTGAATGCCTTGATTACCGGCAGCAATGGCGATGTCAAAATCGAAAAGAATGATCGTTGTTGCGGTGAGTCTGGTACCTTGGCAGTGACGCGTCCGGATATTTCTACACAGATTCGTTTCCGTAAAGAGAGCGAAATGACCAAGGGCGCAGATAAGTTGCGTGCCGATGGCTTTACTGGCGATGTCAAAATTCTGACTTCGTGCCCGTCGTGTTTGCAAGGTTTGTCACGTTATAACGATGACAGCAATACCGATGCTGATTACATCGTGGTTGAAATGGCGAAGCATATTCTGGGCGAAAACTGGATGCCTGAATACGTTGCCAAAGCCAACAACGGCGGTATAGAAAGGGTCTTAGTGTGAGTATTGACGGTAAAGAAGTGCGGTGCGAACTCTGCGATAGTAGCCGTGGCGATGTGATTGTCAGTAACGCTCAGTGGCGCGTTATTCTGGTTGATGATGCAAATTATCCGGGATTTTGTCGTGTGATCTGGAATGCACATGTTAAAGAAATGACGGACATGAGTGATGCTGACAGAGGGGCTTTGATGCAAGTCGTATGGCAAACTGAAGCCGTGGTTCGAGAAATCATGCAGCCGCATAAAATCAATCTGGCTAGTTTGGGTAATATGGTTCCACATGTCCATTGGCATGTGATTCCACGTTATACCGACGATGCGCATTTCCCAAATCCAGTATGGGCGGCAGCAAATGCTAGCGCACCTGAAGTCAGCACCGTAGATGCACGGCGCAAACTCTTGCCGCAATTACGCGCAGCGATACGCGCTAAACTGAACAACTGAAACTGCAAACGATGAGTCACGACAAACCACAACCTACCGCCCTCAATGCACGTACTCAATCACGCGTGCTCGAAATTAGTTTTGACGACGGCAAAGCATTCTCTATCCCGTTTGAACTAATGCGCGTTTATTCTCCATCCGCTGAAGTCAAAGGGCATGGCCCAGGACAAGAAACCTTGCAAACCGGTAAGCGCGATGTGGGATTGATCGGCATAGAGCCAGTTGGCAATTACGCTGTAAAGCCAATGTTCTCTGATGAACATAGTTCGGGTATTTTTACTTGGGATTACCTGTATTGGTTGGGTGATAATCAGGCGCAGCTATGGCAGGACTATTTACAGCGCTTGCAAGCCGCAGGATACCCCGATGAAACGGGACGCGATGCACCTATGCAAGCAAAGGCCAGTTCTTGTGGTCACTCACATTAGTGCATTGATAGCGATTGATTTTTACTTTAAGTTACCAGATAGATGATTTTAGGGTCAGCGTCATGTCGGCAAGTGACGTTAACCGTATCAGTTCTGACTGATTAACAATAACTTAAAGGTCAGCGTTTTTTTCTGGAGACAATCATGAAAAAGCGTTTCATCATCGCTACGATGTCGGGTTTGCTGAGCGCCTGCGTTAGTCAATACCCGAATGATTTCTATACCAGACCGGCTCCCTTGCCCTCGGGTACTTCCGGTCGCAACATGGAAGTACAAAAAGCATCAAGTAGTACGCGCTCTGTCGCAGATTCTGTTGATAACTACAAAGTAGAAATTGCCAGCAAAATAGCGCAAATGAATGCCAATTTTGTGTATGTCGGCAATCCACAAGCGATGCTCCGTTCGGTCGTCGTTGTTCATTATGTGTTGGCGGCAGACGGTCGCTTAGTCAAGGCTGAAATAGTCCGCAGTAATCAGGATAAGTATGCGGAAACGACGGCGCTCGCTAGTCTGCAAAATAGCGCGCCATTTCCAGCCCCTAATCCTCGTGTCTTGCGAGGCGGTCGTTTTGATGTTTCCGAAACCTGGCTGTTTAACGACGATGGCCGCTTTCAATTACGTAGTATTGCGTTGCCGCAAGCAAGCGAATAAAGCTTAATTCAACAACATGAAATACTCGGGGTAACATGAGCATCAGAGTCATTGATCATGCGCAAATAATGTCTAAAAAAACCTTCTCCCGCAAGCGGGAGGACGGCAGAGACGAGGGCAGGGATGAGGAGGCTTGATATACCGGAAGGTAGAAAAGCTGATAAATAATGCTTTTCTCAGCCATTAAGTTTTGCCTCGGTTCTTACGACACGTCAAATTTCGCCCCTCATTATTAACAAATCTGCGCGCCGTGATAGCTTACACAAAGGAATTAAATTGTATTAATTGCAATTTAATTCCTTTCCAATTGATGCCTTTCGCAACTACTTCCCCTATAATGCCGCATCCCATAGGAGTCTTGAGATCATGAGCAATACTACCCATTTCGGTTACACCACAGTCGAAGAAGACCAAAAAGTGCACAAAGTTGCTGAGGTATTTCACTCGGTTGCTGCCAAATACGACATCATGAACGATGTAATGTCTGGCGGCTTGCATCGCATCTGGAAGATTTTCACCGTCGCCCAGGCTGGCGTACGCCCGGGCTTCAAAGTGCTCGATATCGCTGGCGGCACTGGCGACCTGACCAAAGAGTTTGTCAAACAAGCTGGTAAGACGGGTGAGGTCTGGCATACCGATATTAATGAGTCCATGCTGCGAGTTGGACGCGATCGCCTCTTGAATAAAGGCTTGATTACCCCCACCTTGCTCTGTGATGCCGAAAAGTTACCATTTCCTGATAACTATTTTGATCGCGTCACGGTGGCCTTTGGTCTGCGCAACATGACACACAAGGATCAGGCTCTGGCAGAAATGCAGCGTGTATTAAAACCGGGTGGAAAATTATTAGTTTTGGAATTTTCTAAGGTTCCTGATGTCTTACAGAAACCGTATGACTTGTACTCATTCAAAATCTTACCTTGGATGGGGCAAAAAATTGCAGGAGACGCCGAAAGTTATCGTTATCTGGCGGAATCCATACGCATGCATCCGGATCAGGAAACCCTGAAAAACATGATGGAAACTGCTGGGCTTGAAAAAGTTCAGTATTTCAATTTAACAGCTGGCGTGGCAGCTTTGCACACTGGCATTAAGCTGTAGCAGCATACCTGTTGTGTGCTGCAAGAGGAATCTCAGCTTAGTTTGCAGGATAATTTGCGACTTAGTTCGCAGCTTAGTTCGCAATTTAGCTCGCAATTTAGTTACTACTCAGCACTCTGAAGGAATGAACAAAATGAAAAAATTTTTAATCGCCATGGTAATGGTTGCCAGTACATTGGCAATGACGATGCATGACGCCGACGCAAAACGCATGGGTGGCGGTGGCTCTGTTGGCCGCCAGTCAAACAATGTGTCTCGTCAGGCAGCACCGGCGACACCGTCCAATACCAATAATCTGAATCAACAACGTCCGGCTGCGCCTGCAGCGGCTCCGGCAGCTCCACAAGCACCTGCTGTGCCGCCTAAGCCAGCCAGCCCTTGGAAAGGTATTGTTGGCGGTTTGGTTGGCGGTGCCTTGTTAGGTGCGGCTTTGTCACACTTTGGCTTTGGTGGCGCGGCTGCTGGTATGTTAGGTTCTTTGCTGACGTTTGCCTTGATCGGTTTTGCGATTTTCTTTGTGATCCGTTTGTTCCGTGGCAATAGCAATGCGCCAAGCTCTGCATCGCGTTTTGATCAGCCTGCGTATGCGGGTATGAGCAATACTGCAACGCCAGAGATAGGTTCACGTATTGACCCGCAACCTATGCAAAGTGCTGCTGCAGCGCCAGTATCGGCTGCAACCTGGAATATTCCTGCTGATTTCGACGTACCAGCATTTTTGCGCAATTCAAAAACCTACTTTATTCGTTTGCAAGCTGCATGGGATAAAGCAGATATTAATGATTTGCGTGAATTCACCACACCAGAAATGTATGCTGAATTGAAATTAGAAATTCAGGAACGTGGTACAACGGCAAACGTCACGGATGTCGTATCTATCGATGCTGAATTGCTGGGAATCGAAAATACGGGTAACGATCATCTGGCCAGCGTGAAATTCACAGGCATGATCAAAGAGGCACAAAACGCACCGGCAGAACCATTTACTGAAGTCTGGAACTTGACTAAACCAGTCAATGGTCAAGGTGGTTGGGTCTTAGCAGGTATTCAACAGCTCTGATCAAATGCACTTATCCTGATGCAGATCGAAGATCAAAGATCAAAGATCAATAATTCGATTAGCTGTTAAACTTGAGACCGCCCGCAGCATTGCCGGGCGGTTTTTTATAGGGCTTATACAAAAATAGCGTTGTCTTAGGTGGTTTTTTGGACAACAAGGATGTTAAGACATTGTCCATCACCCTAAACGCTGATTTTGCATAATTCTTGTTCCAACTGAAAATAAGCATTTCTGTCACACCGGCTTAGCCACCAATGCAGCAGGGCTTATCCTCAGGAACCATTTTGCTATCGTCTTTTCAACCCGATATGATCTCAAGCGCACCCTTTATTAATCATTTGCTGGCACAAGAAAAATGGGCCAGAGATAAACTTCTGCCGCACGCTGGAAAAATCGCTTGTATTGATATACAAGTAATGCAAATACGCTTAAAAGTGGCTGCGGATGGCTTATTAGAAAATGCTGAAGCATCCACCACACCTGATGTGACGATACGCGTTAAACCCAGTGATTTACCCTTGATGGCACAGAATCGCGAAAAAGCCTTTTCGTATGTAAAAATCGAAGGCGATGCTGACTTTGCCAATACAATTTCTTATGTAAGTCAAAATTTACGCTGGGAAGCCGAGTCAGATTTAAGTAAATTGTTCGGTGATGTTGCGGCTGTGCGTATGGTTTCTGGAGCTAAGTATCTGGCCAAAACTGCACAAGAAACGCATCAAAAAATCCAGGAAAATCTGGCGGAATATTTTCTCGAAGAAAACCCTTTGCTGGTACGCCCAGCGGAAGTAAATTCTTTTGGAACTCTGATAAATAAAACTCGCGATGATGTTGAACGTTTGATCAAGCGCATCGAAAAACTAGAAAGGATGCGTGGATGATTTTCAAATTTTTGCGCTTAATAAAAATAGTCCGTGTAACACTGCGTTATGGTATCGACGAGATTGCGATCTCGGGTCTTAAAATTCCTCGCACTGCAAAATTCGTAGAAACCTTGTTGTTCTGGCGTGATTTATCCGCGCCCCGGGGCGAGCGTCTGCGCAAGGCGTTAGAAGATCTGGGACCGATTTTCGTTAAATTTGGTCAGGTACTTTCAACGCGTCGTGACTTGATGCCACCAGACATCGCCGATGAGCTATCTAAGCTGCAAGACCGCGTTCCGTCATTTGATCCTGATCTGGCGATTGCCCAAATAAAAAAATCGCTGGGCGCGCATCCGGATGAATTATTTGCCAACTTTGAGCGCATCCCCGTCGCTTCTGCATCGATTGCTCAGGTTCACTTTGCGACACTTAAAGATGGGCGTGAAGTGGCTGTGAAGGTTTTGCGGCCGGGCATGAAGGACACGATAGATAAAGACGTTGCTTTGATGCAGGTCGCCGCCGGTTGGTTAGAAACCTTGTGGGCAGATGGCAAACGCTTAAAAGCGCGCGAAGTAGTCGGCGAGTTTGACAAATATTTGCACGACGAATTGGATCTGATGCGTGAGGCTGCCAATGGTAGTCAGTTGCGCCGTAATTTTCTGGATTCCGACTTGCTACTGGTGCCGGAAATGCATTGGGATTATTGTTCATCCTCCGTCATCGTAATGGAGCGTATGAAGGGTATTCCGATTTCGCAAACAGAACGCTTGCGCGAAGCCGGTGTTGATATGTCAAAACTATCGCGTGATGGCGTGACGATATTCTTTACGCAGATTTTCCGTGATGGCTTTTTTCATGCTGATATGCATCCCGGTAATATTCTGGTGTCGACTGACCCGGCGACGTTTGGACGTTATATCGCACTTGATTTTGGCATCGTCGGTACCTTGAATGATTTTGATAAAGATTATTTGTCGCAAAACTTTTTAGCGTTTTTCCGTCGCGATTATAAGCGCGTGGCTGAAGCGCATATTGAGTCTGGCTGGGCGCCAAAAGAAACCCGCGTAGATGAATTAGAAGCGGCGGTACGCGCATGCTGCGAACCGATTTTTGATCGTCCATTGAAGGATATTTCATTTGGACAAGTGCTATTGCGCCTGTTCCAGACATCACGTCGCTTCAATGTTGAGGTTCAGCCGCAATTGGTGTTGCTGCAAAAAACTTTATTGAATATTGAAGGACTAGGACGGCAGCTTGATCCCGATCTGGATTTATGGAAAACCGCGAAACCTTATCTGGAACGCTGGATGAATGAGCAAGTCGGCTGGCGCGGTTTGTTGGATAAACTGAAAGCAGAAGGTCCACGTTACAGCCATATATTCCCGCAGTTACCACGTCTGGCGCATCAGGCATTGACCAGAATTGGCGAGCGAACTGACAATTCAGACGCATTAAATGCATTGCTGATTGAACAGCGTCGCACCAATAATCTATTGCGCGTGATCGTTTATTTTGGTGCTGGATTATTCATCGGTATTATTGCCGCACAATTATTGCTGCATTTTTATTTCGTCGAATAAGCGGATGGCCATGGCAAATTTTATGCAACGCGATCCTACCAATCCAGACTTTTGGGATGAACGTTTTGAGAAAAAATTTATGCCTTGGGACAAGGGCGATGTGCCACAAGATTTCAGAGACTTTGTAGCAGCCAGATCTGCTGCTCTGCGTTGCCTGATACCTGGGTGTGGTAATGCCTATGAAGTCGCATTGTTAGCTGAAAGAGGGTGGGATGTCACTGCCATTGATTTCTCACCCGCAGCCGTACAGAGTGCCCAGTTAGCCTTAGGTAGTTTGGGTAAGCATATCGTTCAGGCAGACTTTTTCACCTATGTACCCAAACAGCCTTTGGAGCTGATTTACGAGCGTGCTTTTTTCTGTGCCTTACCACCGGATTTGCGTCAACAAATTGTGAACTGCTGGTCTCAATTGCTATCAGCTGATGGTTTATTGGCTGGCTATTTCTTTTTTGATGATGCGGCTGACGCCAGTAAGAAAGGTCCACCATTTTCTATTCATAGAGAACGCTGGAAAGAATTGCTTGAGCCGTACTTTGAGTTGCTAGAGGACAGTTCAGTTTCTGACTCCATTCCCGTGTTTGCTGGCAAAGAACGGTGGCAAGTCTGGCGCCGCCGTTAATTTGTATTAAAAAAGACAATTTTTTTACGTGGAGACTGTTTTAGCCTCAGTCACAATGCTACTATCAGCGTGTTTTTAACTAACGATTCCGCTATGCGCTTCCAACGTCCGCGTTCTGCACTTGAACAATTGCCCGCTATTCCTATGAAGCCGGAATCGGTCAAGATTTTGCTGAGTGCGGCAGAATATCGTCAAGAATTACTGAAGCAAATTTCCAAAGCGAAACACCGGATTTACTTATGTAGTCTGTATCTGCAACATGATGAAGCTGGTGCCCAAGTTTTGGCCGCCTTGTATGCGGCAAAGGCAGCGCGACCTGCGCTGGATATTGCGTTGTTGGTCGATTGGCATAGGGCGCAGCGTGGTTTGATCGGTGAAGCAAAGCAAGTTGGCAAGATGATGGGCAATGCCGCCTGGTATCAGGAACAAAGCGCCCTACATCAAGGATGCATACCCATTTACGGCATTCCGGTGCAGACCAGCGAATTGTTTGGCGTTTTGCACTTAAAGGGATTTGTCATTGATGACGGTGTCATTTATAGCGGCGCCAGTATCAATAATGTTTATTTGCATCAACAAGAAAAATACCGGCATGATCGCTACCTGTTGATCCAAAATGCGACCTTGGCCAACACCATGGTGGACTTCATTCGCAGGCATTTATTGTGTAGTGCTGCGGTTCATCGCTTGGATAGAATTGATCCACCAGGCACGCGCAGTATTCGTGCCGAAATACGCGATTTTCGGGCAAATTTAAAAAAAGCACGTTACAGTTTTGATGCAGATATTAAGCAAAATACTGACGTATTGAGTGTCTCTCCTCTCGTTGGTGTTGGTAAAAATAATCCGCTTAATCGCGTGATATGTCAGTTACTCGCCGCAAGTAAAAAACAAATTACGATTTGCACACCGTATTTTAATTTCCCGTTAGCTGTCACACGAGAAATCAATCGCGCTTTAAAGCGTGGTGTGAAGGTCGATGTTATCGTCGGTGATAAAGCAGCAAATGATTTTTACATTCCACCCGATCAGCCGTTCAAGGTGATTGCTGCCTTACCGTATTTGTATGAAGCGAATCTGCGTCGTTTTGCGAAATCACATCAGTCAGAAATCAAACATCAGCAATTGAATTTGCACTTGTGGAAGGACGGGGATAATACCTATCACCTGAAGGGGATGTGGATCGACGAAGACTATGCGCTGATGACGGGTAATAACCTTAATCCGCGTGCTTTCCGGCTAGATTTGGAAAATGCGTTGTTGATCCACGATCCTCAGCATCAATTGCAGAACCAGAGAAATGCCGAACTGGTGAGCATTATGCAACATACTTCGGTCATTAACCATTACCGCCAATTAGAGAAAGTACGCGACTATCCGCATGAAGTGCGTAAGTTGCTTGCACGTTTAAGTTCCGTCCGACTTGATCGACTGGCGTATCGGGTGTTGTAAGTGATAACAATGATCGCGCCTACATGCTAGGGTAAATCGGGGGGAGTTGGTTAAATTGATGTCTGTATTTTCGCAAAAACGTCATTCACTTTGAGCTTATTTTATGCGCTTTGCTTTTGCAGGTTGCGATAGAAATCTGAGCATCTTTGAGGCACTGGTTGCTGCATCGTGGCAACCAGTCAAAATTTTCTCTGTTCCTGAACAAGAAGGCATTGCTTATCACGGCGCTTTGCTCGCTTGTGCTAATGATCATCACATCTCATTGCAACTCGATCCCTTGCGCCCACATGATTTGCTGGCGCTGGAAGCGCTTGCTTGCGATATTTTGGTCGTTGGTAGTTACAACTATAAAATTCCTGACTGGAATGAGCATTTGCCGTATGCAATCAATTTTCATCCATCGCCATTGCCAATAGGACGAGGCCCATATCCTTTAGTAAATGCGATTTTGCACGAACATCGCCACTGGGCGGTCACTTGTCATCGGATCGACGCCACCTATGATACAGGGGCAATTCTTGCAGCCCAGACATTTGCAATCGATCAATTTGATACGCATGAAAGTTTGAATATTAAAATTCAAATCGCTGCTGCCCAACTAGCGGCACAGATTGGTCAGAAATTCGGTGCTTTATGGGACGCAGCTAGCATACAGTCAGAGGGCGATTATTGGCCCTTGTTTTCAGCGGCTGATCGCACCATCGATTTCGCTACTTCTGTGCATCAGATACGCTTGCAATTACAGGCTTTTGGCAAGCTTGAATGCTGTGCGAGAGTCAATCATCAGGAAGCCCGCGTGAAAAGCGGCTATGCGTGGTTTGAGCCGCATAATTTAGCGATTGGTCAGGTGGCGCATGAATATGCGTCTAACATTGTGATTGCATGCAAAGACGGCTTTGTTGTTTTCAACGATTGGCAATTTGTTCAAGACTAGTCATCGATTCCCGTCGTTCAATTATGTTCTGTTATCTGGCATCAAAACATGATTAAGCAATTGTGGGAGCGTGTGTCAAAACTTCCATACATGCCGATCCAAAAAGTTACATACCAAACAGTTTAATGTCGCATCATATTGTAAATGCTAACGACATCACGTACACAAAGACAGTGTCGAACTCAGCAGAAAACGGATCCACAGAATCAGCGTTTTAAGAACGAGAAAATCATGCGCTTTGCATTTGCCGGTTGTGACAGAAACCTTAAATTGTTCGAAATGCTGATGCAGGCCGGATGGCAACCGGTGAAACTTTTTTCTGTTCCTGAAATAAATCATTTAAGTAGTAACAAAGCGATAGTGGCTTTGGCGCAATTAAACAAAATTCCTATTCAGTTATCTCGCGTTAATGAGCAGGAACTAACGGCGCTAAAGGATCTGGGTTGCGATGTGCTGGTAGTTGGGAGCTATAACTGGCGCATTCCAGATTGGCGTTCTAGTTTTCCGTTTGCGATTAACTTCCATCCAGCCCCACTCCCGCTTGGACGTGGACCTTATCCTCAGATTAAAGCGATTTTAGATAAGCATCAGCGATGGGCGGTGACTTGTCACAAAATAGAACACGAGTTTGATACAGGTGCGATTCTTGATAGCGAAAATTTTGCTCTCGACGAGTACGATACACACGAAAGCTTGAGTATCAAATTGCAGATGGCAGAAGCTCGTCTTGGTTTGCGCGTGGCATTAAACTTTATCAATTTGTGGCAAAGTGCAAAACCGCAGACCGAAGGTGAATACTGGCCACTGTTTAAAGATGAAGACAGAACCTTAGATTTTTATCAGTCTGCTTATGTCATCAAAAAGCAATTGCGAGCCTTTGGTCTTTTGGAGTGCATTGCCTACGTCAATCAGAAACGACTTTTTATCAAAACGGGTTATGCCTGGCAAGAGCCGCCCACCCATCAACCGGGACAAGTTGTGCAGACGAATGGATTAACGGTGGTTGTCGCTTGCCAGGATGGCTATGTTGCTCTTACCGATTGGTATCTGGGATAGTTAATTGATATTCTCAGGCCTGATTTAATTTTCTGAGCAGGGTATTTTTTCGCCATTGTCGCAAGCGGTATATATTTTGTCCAAAAGTGCGTCGTAGAAAATTATTTCTCACACAATGATATTCCACATAATTGATCACCTCAGGACCCCAGCGGGTCTTTGAAACGTCTTCTCCAACAGACAAATTAATGCGTTGAATTTTTTGTGTTATCGCCCATTGAATGGTTTCTGCAACCAATGTGGTCATCACGCTGTATTTGCTATAAGTGAGATCATAGCCTGAGTAGTATAAATACAACTCATCGTTCATTTTAAAGCCCAAGCGCATAGCGACAGGTTCGCCATTTAATTCCAGGCTAAACATGATACAACGACGGGAAAACTCAGAATCAAGAAGTGCGAGGATAAAATCCTTGTGTTGAGCTTTTGCAAAATAGTCAGGATGTGACACATCAGCATCCGCAGAAGCGCGCGCAGTGTGCAAGGCAAAAAACTTTGTGATGTTTAGCTTCAGATTTTCTGAACCTTCGATCAGCTTTAATTCTGGATGTAACTGATCACGTTTTAATGAATTGTAGCAGTGCCTGAGTGATTCTTTGATATTACGCTTGAGCTTCGCTTTAAATGTGTGCCAATCGTCGTTCAGGTGGAGAACGAAATTAGGAATAGTACGACTACTTAAAGGATGTATTTCTTGATTATGCGTCAAAAAATGTTCAGCATGCGCCTGCGTATGAATCAATTGAAACTCCGCCAGGCCAACTATTTCTTGCCTCGACATAGTCTCCCAAAATCGCAAAATGCTATCTTTGTATGCTGGCAATGCAAGAGGTAATCTCAGTTCGGTTAAATTGGGATCAGCACCGAACGGACGGACATAACGATAAACATGAAACCGGTAAAAACCTATGTGGGTATTGCATAATGGCATTACCGCAACCAGTTTTTCATTGTCATACATCGCACAAATAGCTAGTTCATCGCGGTGAAACAAAGAAGTGTCTGAGAAAAAACGCCACCACAGGCGATTCCAGTCGAATGTCTGAAACGGCAGCAAATCAGGAATTTCAGCTTCAAGCGTGCGCCAATCTGACGCGAGCGCATCGAATCCAGTTTCAGTCGTGATGATGGAATGTCTTAATGTCATGTGGAACCAGGCAAGCTGAAGCAAAAAAATTCAAATTCTCTACGTCAACTGAAATCGCAAAGCTACATTATTTTTCTTATGAGAAATATTATTATCTTGCAAAGTGGACTACTTGAGTAGCGTTATTATACTTTGTTACAACTTGCTAAGTTATTGATTATTTTGGTAAATTCCTTTAATTTTTAAAAATTGGTATTTATTCATATCGCAAACAACGATACAGAATGCAAGGCAACATGAATTTTATAGTCGCCATTTATTGCTGTGTCTTAAGATTTTTTTATACCAACTGTCAGGTTTCACGTTTTACTAACAAAGTTGGTAACATCTCCGATTCAACATTTTCTCCTTGAATCAGCGACAGAATTTTTTTCGCCAGCAGAACACCGCCATCGTGTAGGTATTGATGCACACTGGTCAGTGGAGGGACAAAACTAGCCGCACTAGGAATGTCGTCATAGCCAACCACTGAAACCTGTTTAGGAATATCTAAGCCGTGTTCAGTTAAAGCACGGATTGCTCCCATCGCCAGTAAATCACTCGCAGCAAAAATGCCATCGAACGGAAAATTTGGTGCTTGTAATTGTTGAAGTAAGCAATCGTAACCAGCTTCAAAAGTAAACGCAGTTGGTTGCATCTTCTCAACTTGCCAACCAGATTGCGCAACAATATGTTCAAACCCTAAATAACGCTGTTCGATTTCAGCGTGGTTAATATCGCCAAGAAAAAGAAATTTCTTGCGACCATCTGCAAGAAAATATTCAGCAACACTGGCACCGCCAGCATAATTATCACTACCGACGACGATACAAGAAAAATCCTTGTGTGGCGCACCCCAGACCAATAGCGGCAAACCACATTTCTGTATTTCTTTCAGCGCCTCACCATGCGAACCCTGACCAAGCAGAATAATTCCATCCGCACCTTGTACCGGTGACGTATTAATCAGTTGTTTGGACGTCAGTACCGCACTGTACCCGGCAGAAGTCAACTCTTGCGTGATTCCGCCTAATAATTCCAAAGGATAAGAGCCCGACATAGGACGATCTTTAGCAGGCGTCATTTCAACTACAACCGCGATCGAATAACTGCTACGCAGGCGCAAATTGCGGGCACTTAAGTTCAGACGATAGCCTTGTGCTTCAGCAATTTGTTGAATTTTTTCACGGGTTTTTTCCGTAACTAAGGGGCTATTTCGCAAGGCGCGAGAAACGGTGATCGACGAGACCCCGGCGAGCGCCGCTAAATCTTCCATCGTGCGGTTGGTGTCGGTTTTTTTTGTGGTCTTCGGCTGATTTGGCATTCCGGTTCTTTCAGTATTGCGGGGCGATCTGTGGGGTAATGGCAGTGGTGTTGATTATGGCAGATTAATTGATTTTAAACCAAGAGGACTTACGTAAAACCGCCCCAACTGCGTTATGACTCCTTGCCGTACTAAAGTACTGTTTGCGTTGTCATGCCTTGCTGGGACGATTTTACGTAAGCCCTCTATCCGGAAATATAAAACCGCCCTAACTGCGTTATGACGCCTTGCCGTACTGGAGTACTGTCTGTGTTGTCATGCCTTGCTGATCGCAGCTTATTCATTGCGTAGGGAGGGGGCAACCCGTTCTCGTTCCGACACGTTGCGATGCCGTTTGGGAAGGGAAACGTCCATTTTATTGCTATTCTGCATTTGGCAGAAAGTTAGCATGTGGTGACGAGTTTGGCTTTACATTATGCGCAGAAAGGGCAACGATTGAGTTGCCCCATCAACACTTTTAAGTGCATTAAGGAAGATCGATTTAAAATTGAATAACTATGTTGTGTTGAATTAGCGTGCTTCACTCAGTTCTAATCTTGCCCCCATCTCGACTACACGGTTAGGCGGAATGTGGTAGCGTGAAGTGGCATCATTTTCGTTTTTTCGAAACCATATAAATATATTCAATATCAGCCGACGAAGTAAGTTGCCGCTACCCTCATTGATGACCAGCGTCTCATGACCGAGATAGAACGACGTAGTCATCTCATCAAAAAAATGGTGTCCTGTTTTTAGCTCTGCGAGTTCCAACATGCGTGGGACATTTGGTTCTTCCATATAACCATGCCGGGCTACGATGCGGATGAAACCAAGTTGTAATTCATCAATCACCAATCGTTCATTATCATCAACTCGTGGAGTTTCATCGGTTTTTAAAGTCAATATAATCGTTTTTTCGTGCAAAACCTGATTGTGTTTCAGGTGGTGGAATAATACGGTTGGTACGTTGACTATTTGTTCAGTCAAAAATACGGCTGTTCCTTTGACTTGATATGGAGGTGATATCGCAAGGCTTTCAACCAGACTTTCAAGGCTGATACCTGAGTTGTCACGCAAAGAATACAGTACCGAGCTACCTCTGAACCAGCTATAGGTAATCAGTAAAACACCAGTACCGATGAGGACTGATAACCAACCACCTTCCATAAATTTCAAGCTATTTGCACCAACGAACGCGAGGTCGATGGTAAAGAAGACACCGGCAACGGCGGCAATTTTCCAGTTGGACCATTTCCAGCGGCTTTTTGCGAGAGCTGCGAATAAAATCGTAGTGATTGCCATCGTCGTCGATACGGCAAGTCCGAAGGCCGCCGCTAATTGCGCGGAGGAGGGGAACATCAACACTACGGCAATCGTACCCAGCATTAATACCCAATTCAATCCTGGCAAGTAAATTTGACCAACGGTACTGTCAGAAGTGTGCACGGTTTTAACGCGTGGTGAAAGTCCCAGATGACTTGCCTGACTGGTTAAAGAAAATACTGCAGTTATTAAGGCCTGTGCTGCTACGATGGTAGCTAATGTCGCCAGAATCACCATAGGATATAAACCCCAATCTGGTACTAGTGAATAGAATGGGCGACTGGCTGCGGCTGGCTGACGCAACAGCAAAGCGCCCTGACCCAGATAATTGAGTGCCAATGCGGGCAAGGCGACTGCGTACCATGCAAGACGAATTGGTTTGCGGCCAAAATGCCCCATATCGGCGTACAGCGCTTCTCCACCAGTTAAACAAAGTACCACCGCGCCAAGAGCGATAAAGCCTTTACCGCCGTTCTCTTTGAAGAAGATTGCGCCATAAATAGGATTGAACGCTTTCAATATTGCGGGTGTTTCAAATATTGAGACGATCCCCATGGCACCAATAACGATAAACCAGACTAGCAGAATTGGACCGAACGCCACACCCACCTTGCCTGATCCGTATGGTTGAATTGCGAATAAGCCAATCAGAATGACAATCGTCAGTGGAACTATATAAGGATGGAAAGCGGGCGTCGCGACTTCTACCCCTTCAATCGCACTCAAGACTGATATCGCAGGCGTAATCACTCCGTCACCATATAGCATCGCCATGCCAACCAGCGCTAATAAAATCCATATGGTTTTTTTCTTTGACTTACCGGTCGTGCTATTGCCAACCAATAAGGCCATGAGCGCCAGAATACCGCCTTCTCCGCGATTGTCAGCACGCATTAATACAAACACGTATTTTAGACTGACCATCAATATTAATGACCACAAAAAGAGCGATACGATGCCGGTGACATTAGCTACGTTTGGCAATACCGCTGCGCTTCCTTCAAACGCTGCCTGTAACGCATAGAGTGGGCTCGTACCAAGATCACCAAAAACAATGCCGATGGCAGCCATGGCGACAACAACGGTAGATTTAAAAGAAGTGCTTTTGGTGGGATTTTGGTTCATGTTTAAGCTTCACTTCCGCAGGCGTTGAGAAAAAAGAATAAAGTGAAAAGTGAATCGCGTTGGAGGTACTATGCATTTGAGTAGTTTTCCCCCACAAATACTAAATGATTAAGTAGTGCCGTGCAAATTTGATGGCAGTGAAGTTGATGTGCATCGTTGTTTCCATGATCTGCGAAGAGTTTAGAAATATTTGAGGCTGAATTTTGTTCAACACGGTTTAACACCTCTATATAAAATCATTGATATTGGTGCCACATGGACAGAATGTCGCGATCAGGCTATGGATAAGTTGCATAGTATTCCTGTCAGACTTTGCTATCTCCTATATTCGCCACGGAAAAATAATCGTTTCTTCATCACTAATGCTGATTGATGTGACAGATTTCGTGATTGCGGAATACGATTTGATACAAGTCTTTCGCTATGCTGTCGAGACTTTTACCCTTTCCATAAAAGAGTAATTGAATTGAGATATGTTGCGTTATGGATTTGAGATATAACTGCGTATTTTTAGCTAAATCGTTAGCGTCGGTGGTATCGTCAGTAGTATTGGAATTAACGACAATAACCAGCGTATGCTTTTTTGAGGATGAATTTTCTTCTTTTATTTGCTGTCTTAAATTCTCTAAATTTTCTTGACTCAGATAAGAAGCGTCGGTATTCAGAATTGTCATATCGCTGATTTCGCTCAACGGCTTAGCGACCTGATGATGCAGAGGAGAGGTTACAAATACATCGTTGTAATAGGGTCGTACCCGTTCCAGCTCTTTAAGTAAATGTCCAGATACTACGTTGTACGGCGTCGGATAATGTTTTACTTCGTAGATATTCCACACGGGTTTTTTCTGTGAAACAAAAAGAACATTACGACCTGCATTGGCACGCTGCAGACTCAAGGTTTTGCTTAGCTCAGAGGCATAAAGATAAGAGAGTTCGCCGGGACTGGCAATGATATTGACCAGCATCAGATTCTCCATAGAAAAAGAATGATATTCACAAACAGGATTTTCTCTTTTTGATTCATGCAAGCTGATTTTTATTCATCTTAATTAAGCTGAGAAAATCAAGAAATATACAGATGTAATCCTCGCAGAATTTTTTCAATCGCAATTGCACATAGCAGTAATCCCAGGGTTTTTTGTATGCTTAATATCAGCATTAAAAATGTGTTGCATTGGCCCCATTTATTCGAAAATTGCTCGAAGATGACAATCCCCGCTGCCATAGAACAGAAGCTCATTAGGTAATCATTCAGACCGCTGTTTTGCGACATACATAACAAAACTAAGACTGCAACGCCGCTCATCATGCCGGTGTTTTCTACTATTCTGGTGATTTGTTGTTGTCGAATATTTTCTTTAATGTGAGGTGTGAAATTGGTCTTTATGGCGAGTAAAAACAGCAAGATGCCGGCACCAATTTGTAGGCTGGCCTGGTTGGTTTTGTCCCAGACAGCTAACGACGAAATGACGTACGCACAGATCAAACCAATTAACAGGATCGATAATAAAAATAAACGGTTTTGGTCACCGGAAGTTCTTGTCGGTTCTAACTCAGAGGCCTTGTTAGTTTTTAGCTTGAAATTTTTCACTGTGGATGAAGAGATCAATACAAAAAGTAACACGACGAAGGACGTGATGGAAATCATGGATATACCATCACGCTTCTGCCAGAACTGACACGCAAAGTAGCGCGAGCGTCAGCTAACATTGATTGATCTATTTGCCCGTTGTCATTGGTGATAGTAACGATCATGATCTGCGCCGCTTAGTGGATTAATGCAGGGTGATACGCATAGGAGACTTTTGGTGGTGTTATTTCTGGCTTTTTGATTGCCATAAATACTTCTAATTCTCTGGCCAGAAACTGCTTTCCAACTTTTGACATGGGAGTCATGGGCAGGCGGCATTCTTCTTGAAGATAGCCTAACAATGAGAGAGCAGCTTTGATAGGCACAGGATTCGGTTCGCAAAACAACAGCCGTATCATTGGCAGCATTTGATTAAACAGCAGCACGGCGGCGGAGGTTTCTCCGGCAATGATCAAATGTCGTAGATACGAAAATAAATCTGGACGTAAATGTGCGGCAGCGGAGATCGCGCCATGACCACCTATCGACAAAAAGTCAAACAGGCTGACATCATCACCGCATAAGACTTGTAATTTCGTTTGTTTGATCAGACGCGCCGTTTGTTCCAGTTTGCCGTTGCACTCTTTGATCGCCAGGATTTGCTCATGCTGTCCATATTGCGATAGAGCTTTCACTGTTTCAAACTCAATATTGACGCCCGTTCTGGATGGAACGTTATAGATGATGATAGGCAGCTTTGTTGCTGCGCACATCGCTTCAAAATGCAAACGTATGCCTTCCTGTGAAGGTTTTACATAGGCTGGAGCAGAAATCAGGTAAGCAGCTGGGGGTTGTCCAAAATTTTCTAATTTGGTGAGTTTTTCCGCAGTACTGCGAGTATCGCTACCTTGAATTCCCATAGCGAGAGGGAACGTCGAAGGGACGACCTCTTGTATGGCTGCCAGGATTTGGGCTTTTTCGCCTTCGTCTAACATCGCGGCTTCTCCTGTGGTGCCACAGACGACGATACCGTTGACACCGGATTTGTACAAATCTCCCGCAAGCTTTTGTATCGCGTTAAGATCAACTTCTTGTCGACGGAACGGTGTCACGATTGGCACCCAGATGCCTTCAAATATACTCATGCTGCTACCTTTGTTACCAAATAAGTTTCTAATTTTTTTATGAAATCAGTGACGTAATGCTGTATTCAATGGTGTCATACGACCGAATTCTGCATTGGGTAAGGTACTAACAATTGCATGAATGATTTCGTCGGCAATTGGCTTGGATAAACATAGCCAGACTTTAAGGCGGCTCGCATGTTCAATTGCTTGCATGCGCATAAAGGTTACTTGTTCACCACAAGTGTTGAGAATTAAATGCCTGAATTGACTGGCGCTGTCGCTGTCTATTGTGATGCGCATCATGAAATCCTGTTGTATCGTGTGACGTTTGACGCGATAGGCCACTGCTGTGACATTAGGTGCTGCGACATTAGGCCCTACGACATTAGACTTATTGTTATTCCTGAAATTTGGTGTACTGTTGACGGCATTACTTTGACTATTGCCATAGCTATTCCATGGAAAGCGCGCTTGCTGTGAAGCTGATTTTGTATGATTCATGTTGTGCTCAGTGATTATTGGCGACCTGTTAAAGATAGCCCTATGTACGTAAAGAATCTCTAAAATGCTGATGATGCCCTGTAAAAGTGGCGTAAAAATGGAGACTAATTTTGATTTAAGCTTATAGGTGGGAGGCAAGGAGTTCAAATGAAACGATTTACTATTGCATAACCATGGATTGCATTAATGGCTAGCGGCCTGATTTCTTTACCTGGGTCAGACTTAAATCTTCTTTATGGTTTGCTTTGTTGGTGACATACAGATCAAGACAGAGATTGAGTACAAGCAGATTCACCTGATACTCACGACGACTTGCATCAGCAGGCATTTGGCTTTGTCGCACCAGCTCATTCAACGCAGAAGGTTCAATATGCCGCAAGCGTGCAATTTTTGCGACTTGGGCTAACGCCTCATTCAGAGAGATATTCAGCGGATTTACATTACGCTGATTGATGCTTTTTGTGTTGGCTATCGCAGTGGCGTAGGGAACTATCAAATCTGCTTGAGAATCTTTCTCGATCTCAGAAAAGTACATTCCTGGCAATGCTGGCAATTGATGTTTGAGTGCAGTTTTTTTTCTGCTTACGATATCCGCGCTACAGATCATCAGCAAAAATATCCCAGCTAAACTAAAGCCAGCGACGAGTGAACGCAAGGTGCTCATGGATATTTTTGCACGATTATGTCAGTGCCGCGGTGGCACAAAATAACAACGTACCTTAGCTGAGATTTGTTGCCAGGTAAGCGATCAATACCACTGCGATGACTTCGACCAAAAGATAGACCTTAAGGGTTTTTAATTTCTGCGCGTTCTCAAAGCGCTCTCTGGCACTGAGCATTGAACGGTCATCATGATATTTAAGTTGTGAGAGACGCATAATTTACCTGTTAAGTAAAATGAATATGGCCTCTATCGTAATAAGTATGAACTCAAGATGTTGCTAATTTTTGGCGCGAATTTATATAGATTTTATCAAGAAGCCTCAATTTATTTCACCAGATAATTTGGCCAGAAAAATGCCCACCATAAAGTTTTCAGTGCGCCAATCACATCGATACGTTTTCTGTCTGGTGCAGGAAAAGGAATCCGTTTTGTGACCATGACTATCAATCCAATATTGAGCCAGCCGATCATCATTAATTCGGTTTGAGATTCATACATAAAATCAACCAGCATCGGTAAAAATAAAACGATACCGTAAGCAATGGCCATACCGCACAAGTGATACATTGTCGGTTGAAGTTTCATATGGATAACGAGAAAAAATAATTGACTGACTGTCAGAACAAATATGGCATATTGTTGGCATAAGTCACTAATTGACTGACACAATCTAAGTATACAAAAGTACGTACAAAGAATTTACAAAAAAATAGCCGATGTCTGTAAAGAAGCTATCAAGAGACTGTTCATCTCAAAGTTGTCGATCAAAATTTTTTCTTTGATTCTGTATGAATGGTCCGGAGAGTGCGATCTGCCTGCTTTGGGGAAATAACCCAGGCATTCACAGAAAAATTGGCCGATATTTGTATTTGCTGCTCCGCCTTGCGTCGATGAAAATCATCTTTTATCTATGCAAGAATCCGGAGTTCTTCGCTTGGTATTCAAGGGTGAATGAAACAAAGAAATTGCTGACCAATTGCGGATTTCTGATTCCATCGTCTAAGTTTACCGGCGCTGTAATATCAAAACAAGGAGGTTCGTAGTTTAGCTGAATTAATATTGATTACTACGCAACTAAGAATTTTTGGTGTTGAAAATAATCCTATCGTTTATCAAGGATCCGCTAACGAACGCGAATGAGGTTAGTAGCAAAGAATGGAGTTTTTACGTAGGACGTGTTGAATCAAAGCGATAGAACGCGGTGGCATTACCCGAGCGAAACCTCAATTTTAAATTGAAGTTTGATATATTTTGATATTCAATCTCATCGATAGCTTAAGCATGATTTAATCGTAGGACTAGTTGATTATGTTGTCGAAGCTGAACGTGAATTTGTTATTGATAGTTTCTATTCAGTTCCTGTGAGCCCAATAATGCTCAATCTTTATGCTATCAAATACTTCAGAAGAAAATTTATTGCCGAGGTTCACCATTGCGGTTCACAGAAATGGTCGCTCCTGGCGCATGGCGTGTTTGCATATGGTGTTCATAACCACCAAAATCGTAGGTAACGTCCCATGAATCGGGTTCTTGATTTGGTACCGTCCGACAACGCTGAACGTTTTTTGAATAGCTTTCTCCAGAGTTAGACCCAACGTTGGAACCAAGAACTGCGCCCGCAACGGCGCCGCCTGCAGTGGCGATATCACGACCGGTTCCGCCGCCTATCTGATGGCCAAGCACGCCGCCGAGGATGCCTCCAACGATTGCGCCACCGACATT
Source organism: Cognatundibacterium jejuense (assembly GCF_014284255.1). GTDB lineage: Bacteria > Pseudomonadota > Gammaproteobacteria > Burkholderiales > Burkholderiaceae_D > Undibacterium > Undibacterium jejuense. Next base: position 266,059 of record NZ_JACOFV010000002.1, on the reverse strand, counting down.
GTTATGGGAAGGTTCATTAACCTGTTGACGTTCGGTCCAGCAGCGCTGTTCTGCAGCACTGTACACTGCATGTACTGAGGTAACTTGCGCCTGAAAAATATCTTCATCTGGACGACGGCGATATTCATATGCAGGTCCTGTTTGCTGTGGCACCTCATTGTCGTAGTGATCGCTATGATTGACGGGCCTTACTGAGGATATCCGGTCATTCATACCCATAGCACTTAGTGAGGGATAATTCCCCTTTTGGAGAATCATGCATTTGCCTCCAAAACCAGCGTTATCGCATATTTCCCAACGGCCATTCTCGACAATGATAGACGAGGCTTTATCATTGAAACCATACCGATTCAAATCGCCAATTTCACGTGAAGTTGAAAAAGCACGTCCGCGCCATTCGTTATTTTCATAAAGCGTGATTTGTGCCATCGCTTGTGCTGACAAAGTCAGGGTCGCGGTCATAAAGGCCGTTTTGAAAAGCAGGTTCATTGTCTTCTCCAAAGCATGTTTTATTCATGACGGAACAAATTGTAGAACGTAAAATTATTGGTTAGTGCTCCCAGAGATTCCGGGTATCGATCATCGCCGCTTAAGTTGGATACATGCTCAAAGAAGGAACAAAAAGCTGGCGAAAAATGTCGCTGTGCAGTGCCATTTTTTACCTAAATTTCGGCTACTGCACTGCGTTTTTTTTAGCCTATGCGACTATTGTCCGTATTTTGTTTTAGCAGAATCTATGCAAGTATTTTTGCTTGCGCCAGATAGTGTATCGCACTTCTCTACTGCGACTTTGTAATTAGCTGTTTGCTTATCATCGCGTGCGTCAGTGCGCGCGTCGATCACTTTTTTATCAGCGGTTGCGTCGGCTTTGGCAGCCGTCATGGTCGCCTTGGCTTGCTTAATACATACGTCTTTTTGATTGCCACCTTGGTTTTCGCATTTAGCTTTATCTACATCATAGTTAGCATTTGCAATGTCTTTGCGGGCATTGCTTCGTTCACTTACAGTACCTTTGTACACCGCTTTAGCATTGGCTTCGATTTGAATGCGTGCAGCCTTAGCTTCCGCAACACAAACATCTTTTGCATTTCCCGCCATTCCGTCGCATCGCGCATTGGCAATTTTATAGTCTGCAGCGGCGCTATTTTTGGCAGCATCATAGGTTGTTTGGGCTTCGGCCGTCGCCGCGATTACTGGCGCAGCGAAGGCAATTGAGCCTCCTACCAATAACAATGTGATTGCGATTTTCATTTTAAATCCTTTAATTGTGAGGAGTAGCATTTTTTAGCCTGTTTCGAACCGTCGGCAAAGCGCGTCTTGTAATTCGAACCGCATGCAATTACTTTTACATGTTGTTCAGCATTGGTTCTGTTCGGCAAAGCACATAGCTAATTTCAATGATTACTTCTCAAAAAGCGTCCATCTTGCTGCCAAATTATTTCATGTTGACTTTGCTTGTGATGAATATGCTTGACTGCCATCAGCAGAGACCATGGGGATAAGTTAGTTATCTTTATTGCGCTTTCTTTATATAAATTAATTTAAATGTAACTATTAAAACGGTATTTTTTTTTGATTTAATTTGAATTGACATCGATAACATTTTTTGTTTCAATGAACGTAATTTCAATTACAGAGACAATTACCGTGTCATTACCTGTCGATTCTCATCACACGTTTGCGCTTGATTCCTGGAAAATTTCCGAAGGAAGTTACGATGTTAAAAATAACTATTTGTTGGAGAGTTTATTTGCGCAGGGCAATGGCACGATAGGGTTGCGTGGGACGCATGAAGAGTCATATTGCGGTCCGGCGGGTAGTTCACAAGAGGGCAATTATCTCAATGGCTTTTATGAGTCGGAGCCAATTACTTATCCCGAAAATGCGTTCGGATTGGCAAGAAATAACCACTTTATGCTTAACCTGCCGAATGGCAAAGGGTTGGAGTTGTGGCTGGCGGATGAGGTGTTTAATCTGGCGAATGGACGAATTCTTAGTTATCAGCGTGAGCTGGATTTTAAAACAGGAATATTGACGCGCATCGTACGTTGGGAGTCGCCCAAAGGGCGTCAAATTGAGGTGCAATCTGAACGCCTCGTGAGTTTTGTTGAGCGCCATTTGTACGCGATACGCTATCGTGTAACGGCACTCAATTTCAATGCGACATTACGTCTTGTATCGACACTTGACGCCAATGTACAAAATTTAGCAGCCGGGGACGATCCGCGCGTTGGTTCTAAAATCAGCACACCGCCATTAAAGATCCAGCGGTATCAAAATACGCCAACGATGCAGGCAATGGAGCATAAAACGACCCATAGCGAATTTCACCTCGTGAGCGCCATTGCTCATGCCAGCGAGGATTGGACAGCAGAAGAAACCACCGGCAGCGCCGAGCAGCAGGTGCTAGAACGCTACTTCAGTGCACAGATTGAACAAGGCCGCTGTCTGTCCTTATGCAAATTTGGTAGCTATTTCTCATCTCGTGATTATCCTGCAAACGGTTTGATGGAACGCAGTGCTGAATATCTTGAGCAGGCCTGCCAGCGAGGGTTTGATTATCTGGCAACGCAACAAGCGGCATATTTGGATGCGTTCTGGCAGAAAGCAAATGTGGAAATTGCAGGCGACCCAGCGCTTCAGCAGGGGATACGCTTTAATCAATTTCATTTGCTGCAATCAGTTGGGCGTGATGGCCAGACGAATATCGCTGCCAAGGGGTTGAGTGGTGAGGGGTATGAGGGACATTACTTCTGGGATACCGAAATTTACATCCTGCCTTTTTTCTTATACAGCAAGCCAGAAATAGCCAGAAAACTTCTCGAATATCGATATCGCGGTCTAGCTCACGCGCGTCAGCGAGCGCGAGAAATGGGACATCAACAAGGTGCACTCTACCCATGGAGGACCATTGGTGGCGAAGAATGCTCGGCGTATTTTCCTGCAGGCTCGGCGCAGTACCATATCAACGCAGATATTGCCTATGCGGTCAAACAGTATCTTGAGGCCACTGGCGATAATGATTTTATCGTCAACGGCGCTGCCGAAATGGTTTGGGAAACAGCGCGTATCTGGTTAGATCTGGGACATTATCCGACAAGCCGACCTGAGGTTTTTTGCATCAACGAAGTAACCGGCCCCGACGAGTACACAGCGCTAGTGAATAATAATTACTACACCAATGCGATGGCAAAAGCGCACTTAGAGTTTGCCTTGAGTCTGGTAGAACAATTACAGCAAAAATCTGCGGCTGACTACTCGCGGATTAAGAAACATATCGGCTTGCAAGATGAAGAAATCATCGCGTGGCGTAAAGCCGCGCAAAGCATGTACTTGCCGTATGACGAAGCGTTAAAAATTCATGCGCAAGATGATAGCTTTCTGAGTAAAAAAATATGGAATTTTTCAGATACAACGGATGATAAATATCCGCTCTTATTACATTTCCATCCCCTCGTTATTTATCGCCATCAGGTTTGTAAGCAGGCTGATTTATTATTGGCTATGCTATTGCTGACCGATCAGTTCACGCTACCTGAAAAGCGTCGTAATTTTGAGTATTACGAAAAAATCACGACGCATGATTCATCACTCTCTAGCTGCATTTTTAGCATTATCGCAGCAGAAATTGGTGAACATGAAAAAGCTTATTCCTACTTTATGGAAACGGCGCGCCTCGATCTTGATGACACACATAACAATACTAAACATGGTATCCACACAGCTGCAATGGCAGGAACCTGGATGTGTATCGCTTATGGCTTTGGCGGTATGCGGATGATCAACGGAGAACTGCATTTTTCACCCAATTTACCTCAGCAGTGGCAGCACTATCAATTTCAAATTAACTTTAAGCGTGCCACATTAAACATCCGGATAGATAAAGAGGGCACCGAATATCGCCTGGTTGATGGTGATGAAATACATTTTCATCACGGTGAACAAAGTATGCACCTCAATCCGGAACAGCGATGTGTTTTTATTTTGAAATAGACATAGAAAGATGAGTATGAGGATGAATAAGCAAGCAATTGAAGCCGTTATTTTTGATTTAGATGGTGTGCTCGCGGATACGGCGCACTTCCACTTTTTAGCATGGCGAGAATTGGCGCAAACACAGGGGATTGATTTTGATGAAACCTTTAATGAGTGCTTGAAAGGTGTCGATAGAATGGCATCGTTGGAATTGATATTGCGTCAGTCATCTCGCAACTACACGCATGAAGAAAAGCAAGTGTTGGCGAACAAAAAAAACCAGCATTATCAGCAACTCACTGCCACAATGACTCCTGCCGATCTTTTACCAGGAGCGCGCGAAGCATTAGAAGCAGTGCGTTCTGCTGGCTTGAAAACAGGTCTTGCATCAGTCAGCAAAAATGCTTTTTTTATTCTGGAAAGATTAGAAATACGTGATTGCTTTGACGATGTCGTTGATGCTGCTTTATTGACCCATACCAAGCCGCATCCAGAAATTTTTTTAACAGCAGCAAATCATCTTGGCATCGATCCAAGCGCATGCATCGGTGTTGAAGATTCATTGGCGGGAATTACATCGATTAAGGCTGCGGGTATGTTTGCACTTGGTATTGGTTCTGCAAATGTGTTGACAGACGCAGATCTGGTTATTCCAGATTTGCGACATTTTTTGCTAAACGACTATGCCGTCAATTAGCGATTTAAAGTTTCGATCATGCATACGAAGAGATGCAAGCGAATGTAAGACCTAACAATGCATAAAAATATATAACATCAGAGACAAGAGCTAACAAATGAAAAATTCACGTATTGGCATCGCCCTATTCCTGATTTATTTTCTCTTCGCCATGCTACTGAACAGCGTCGGCACCGTCATTTTGCAAGTGATCAATAGTTTTGATGTCAGTAAATCAGATGCCAGTATTTTGGAGGCATTTAAAGATTTATCAATTGCTGCTGCATCGTTTCTCGGTGCCGCTTTTTTACCACGCCTTGGCTATAAAAAATCGATACTGATCGCACTGGGATTGATGTTTTTTGCGTGTATTGCCATGCCTTTGTGGCCAGGCTTTATGTGTACGCGTTTGTTTTTTATGTGTTGTGGTATTTCATTTTCTTTGATCAAGGTATCGATTTATTCCACGATTGGCCTCATTACCAAGGGGGCACAGGAGCACGCGCAGTTCATGAATATGCTTGAAGGAATATTCATGCTTGGCGTACTTAGCGGCTATTGGGTATTTTCTTATTTCATTGATTCTGCGGATATGACATCGCGTCATTGGCTGCAAGTGTATTGGGTATTGGCCTGCTTATGCGCTGCGGCGTTTGCGTTGCTCGCAACAACGCCGCTTGATGAAAGTGCGGCGCGTCCGGATGGCAGGATAGCGGGTACCTCTGAATCAAAAGGCTTCTCGCTGATGTGGATACTGACTAGAAAATCCCTCGTATATTTATTTCTGATTGCAGCTTTTTTATCGGTCCTGGTGGAGCAAGGTATTACCTCCTGGTTGCCAACGTTTAATAACGAAATTATGAAATTGCCACTCAGCTTGTCGGTACAAATGACAAGTATTCTTGCCGCATCGAGTGCGATCGGTCGCATGGGATTTAGTTTATTACTCAAAAAAGTGCATTGGTTAACGATGTTGAGTGCTTGCCTGTGTCTTATGGCAGGATTGATATTCCTGACCTTGCCATTGACGCATGCATTGCATACGGAAGCGGTGACTGGATGGGGAAATGCACCTTTAGCCGCGTTCATATTTCCATTGATTGGTATATTTATGGCGCCGATATATCCGGTCATTAATTCTTTGATTTTGAGTGCTCTGCCGACCTATCAACATGCGGCAATGACAGGACTCATTGTCATTTTCTCGGCACTTGGCGGAACGACGGGATCATTGATTACAGGATTAGTGTTTGCCCATTTTAGCGGACAAACGGCGTTCTATCTGACGCTGATCCCGCTTGGTATTATGGTTCCTTCATTGTTCCTTTTCAGAAGGGCGTTAGACGCTCAATCAGAAGTCGAGCAGGTCAGTCTTGGCACGGCATAGCAAAAAAACTAGCACCGTCAGTTGACTAAGTGCTCGCTAAAGTTGATTTAGCCGCACTGTTGCAGTGGTTTCAGAGTTTGTATTTCAGAAAATTTTCAGTAAAAAGCAACATCAATTTAAATCAAATGTTATCGATAACACTTAATGATTGACATCGATAACATTGACTGTTTCAATATGCTTATCCGCCACTGTTTGATCAAAAAATTGATCAGGTTACAAAAAAAGATCGTGACCAAAAAGTGATGAGTAAAAAGAGTGCACAAACAATTTAACGCAACAAAATAGAAGTCGTCCCAGGGCGAATTTCTCAGTTTCACCAAGGTTCAGAATAGAACCACCTTTTTAAAAATTATCGGAGACACCTTATGCAAGTTCATCGTCCATTTTTACTTTCCAGTATCACTTTGGCCGTGCTTAGCCTGATTAATCAGGCGAGTGCGGCGGATGCCACACCAAATTCCAGCGAAGTCAGCAGCACTCTCGTTGCACCAGAAAATAAGCCTGCCGAAGCGCAACAAGTCGTTGTCACTGGTAGCGCCTTGGGGCGCGGTTTGCGCAAGGTCGACGCGCCTTATTCCATCACCACTGCGACAGAAGAACAGATGAGAGAAGCTGCGCCCCTCTCCACCGCAGACTTATTTAAAATCGTTCCGGGCGTGTATGCAGAAACCTCTGGTGGTCAAACCGGCCCTAACATTGAGGTCGCAGGTTTTCCAGGTGGCGGCGACGCCAATTATGTGACCATACAATTGAATGGCGCACCGATTTTTCCTGCTCCTACCTTGTCCTTCATGGATAACTCCTCGATGTTCCGTCTTGATGACACCATCGATCATATGGAAGCCTTAGTCAGTGGGCCAAATACCGTACTGTCGAACGGACAGCCAGGCGCAACGATGAACTTTATTCTCAAGACAGGAGAAGGCGGCGATGAAGGTTTGCTCCGTACCACGTTTGGGACGGGAAATGCACGACGCTACGATGCCTATTATGGCGGCAAAATTTCGGATGGCTGGTTTGCGACGATCGGCGGTTTTTATCGCACAGATAACGGCGTTCGTGATAGCCAGTTTCCTACCAATGATGGTTACCAACTCACTGGCACGCTGACCCGATTATTAGATGATGGCAAAGTGACCTTATATGCAAGAACCTTGAAAGATAAGAATTTATTTTTCACAGCCATTCCGGTCAGCGCTTCAGCGGCGGGCGTACCCACTGGTGCCTTTCCCGGGTTTGATCCTTTAACCGGATCCTTGTACGGCAACGAAACACGCTTCTTCACCATACAAACTGCTCCCGGTCAGACGCAAAACATTGATATGGCAAACGGACGTGGTGCTGATGTGCATACGTTTGGCATTGACTTCAATCAAAAAATTCATGATTGGGAAGTCAGTAACAAATTGAATTACGTCAGCGGCGATATGCAAACCAATGCGTTTTTCACTGGTAGTGTTCCGCAGACGATGAGTAGTTACCTCAATGCCGCCCTGACTAAAGCGAACGGTAATAGCGCAACTGTGATAGCCGGTGGCCTGGCAACTGGCGGTACCGCTACCTACACAGATGGCAGCGGTGCCGTAGATCCTAACCAGCAAGTGCTCAATGCAGGTGCGTGGTACGTCGATAAGCAAATCAGATCGACAACCGATGAACTCAAATTTAGCAAAGAATTGATGAAAGATCATACCTTTACGTTTGGTACTTTCCTGGCTGATTATTCTTCACAAGATTTGTGGTATCTCGGCAATAGCGTGTTGATGACAGCGACATCCAATCCTAAGCCTATCAACGTCATTTTGAATAATGGTGCGGTGATTTCAAATAATGGTATCGATGGTCCGGTCTCGTATGCGCAGCATGATAGCTACAACGGGCAAAAAACGGCTTTTTTTATAGCGGATCAATGGAAGCTGAATCCTCAACTGACACTGGACGCAGGTCTGCGCTATGAGACCCAAAGAGTGAATGCAACCTTAGGAAATATCACATCCGGAAATATCGATAGCAACCCACTGCATCTTTATAACCAAGGCACAAGTATACTTACGGGTACTTATCAGTCCGTCACTCAGACCGACCATGCGACCTCCCTGACACTTGGTGGCGGCTATAAACTGACACCGAATGTGAATCTGTATGCACGCGTCAATTCAGGTCATTTAATGCCACAGTTTGACGATATTCGTGGCGATGCAGGAACATCTGCCACAGCACCGGTGCAGGATATCAAGACCTATGAAGTTGGGATTAAGGCAGTCAATTCTGAATTTTCTCTCTATGCCTCAGTGTTCCATAAAGACTTTACGGGGATTCAACAAAGCCAGATTTTGACGAATGGCTCTACGGTCTGGTACAACTATGGATCACAGACTAATGGTGCCTTATTTGAAGGTGCATGGCGACCTTTCACTAATTTTCAGTTGGCATTTTCGGGTGACTATGAAGATGGAAAATATACCGGCTTTCAAGGCATCGATAGCTCTACCGGCACAAGCAATAACGGCAATCAACTGCAACGTCAGCCAAAATTCCAGTCACGTTTGACACCGAGCTACCGTGTTCCAACTTCCTGGGGTTCTATTAAGATGTACGGCACCTACAGCTACATTGGAAAACGCTATTCGGATATTCAGAATCAGCAAGTTTTACCCTCTTACAATACGCTGGATGCTGGCATTCTTGCTGTCGTCGGCGACAAGCTTGAGTTCCGTTTAACTGGTACCAATCTCAACAATACCTTAGGTTTGACGGAGGGCGATTCCCGTGTGTTGGGCGCTGGTTCCGGTGTGATTATGGCGCGCCCCATTTTTGGTCGTGCGTTTGAGGCATCGGTTACTTATCGCTTTTAATTTGAATTAATCATCGAGTACTCACCCTTTTCCCGGATCAACGCGCCCCTGTTGATCCGGGTTTTTTTTATATTCATGCCGTTTATTCAAAAATGGCGTAAGTCCATGATTGCCTTGACAATCGGGGCCATTCAGCAGCATCATCCATCCCTTCAGGTGCCTGGCAATCATGTCGGGAGAATCGGGAAGACGGTGTGAATCCGTCACGTGCCCAACGCTGTAAAGAGGATGTGATTGGTAAAATGCCACTGCGACATAAAATGTGCGGGAAGGTGCCAGTCTCAAATGAATCTGAGTCAGAAGACCGGCCTGAAAATGTCACCGGGAGCTTGGTCAGGCTGCCCCCAATTTATTTGCATTAGGGGAATTCATGCAAACAACTCCAGTTTCCGACACCTCGGATATTCACACCTTTTCGCAAGAAGCGCGTGATGCGATCTACCACACGATTTTTTCCAGACGCGATGTGCGTAGTCAGTTTTTACCCACGACCATTGATGATGCGGTGTTAAGCCGCATTTTGACCGCGGCACATTTCGCCCCCTCGGTCGGGTTTATGCAACCATGGAATTTTTTACTGATCAAATCGGAAGAAATCAAAACCCGCGTGCAGCAAGCTTATATATCAGCCAATGCCGAAGCAATGACGATGTTTGAAGGCGAAAAGCGCAATACGTACCAACAGCTAAAGTTGGAGGGCATACGTGATGCGCCGATAGGCATTTGTATTACCTGTGACCGCGAACGCACTGGCAGCGTGGTGCTTGGACGCACGCATATGAAAACGATGGATTTATACAGCAGCGTTTGTGCTGTTCAAAATCTCTGGTTAGCTGCCCGCGCTGAAGGTTTAGGGGTAGGCTGGGTCAGCATTTTTCATGAACATGAATTGCAAGCAGCGCTGGGAATCCCAGAACATATCGTTCCGATTGCCTATTTGTGTGTAGGTTATGTGAGCCATTTTTATCCCAAGCCGGAACTGGAAACCAAAGGCTGGTTACCGCGTTTGCCGATTGAAGAGCTGGTGTATTTTGATCAATGGGGAAATGCCGATCCCAATCAGCCTTTGATTGCCCATTTGCAGCGTGATCAGATGGCGGCGCAAGACATTGCAAATCGTGCCGCGATGCCATTACCCAAAGAATGAATTCGTTGATGAACTATAGTGAATTGTTGGTAGTTGTGATAGTAGCAAATTGAACCTGATCACGACCACCATGTTTAGCTTTATACATCGCTTCATCGGATTTTGCTGACAGTTCGGTTTCACTCGTACCATCATCCGGGTACATAGCGACGCCTATGCTGCAAGAAATAGCTAAGTCATGCTCTTCGATTTTAAAGTTTTTGGCATGGCTTATACGTACTTTTTCTGCTACCAATAAAGCATTTTCAGTTGTGTTCACAGACCGCAGCAAAACGACAAATTCATCACCGCCAACACGTGCCACAATATCTGAGTCACGCACGCAGCGAGATATTCGGAGAGCCACTTCTTGCAATAACTTGTCACCGACTTGGTGACCAAAGCTATCATTGACCAGTTTGAACTTATCCAGATCAATATACAGTAAAGCGAAGCGGGTCTGATCTCGCTTTGCAACCATCATTGCTTGTTGTAGCCGATCAGAAAATAAGGCGCGATTGGCCAATCCGGTGAGCGGATCGTGATGCGCCATTTTCCGCATATTAACTTCAGCTAATTTAAGATCCGTGATATCGGCGATGACACCGACTAACTGATGCCCGACTTTTTGACCATCATGCATGTGAGTGGCCGTTAACTGGCCCCAGAAATGACTACCGTCAGGGCGACTATATTCACGCTCTAGTTTGAGAAAAGAGATTTCACTACTGAGTAATTTTTGTAGTTGGTCATGCGCTTCATCTTTTTGCGCTTCCGCAACACAGTCTAAATAAGGGCTACCGATCAAGCTATCTATCGTGCGGCCAAACATTTCTGCCATACGTTGATTGGCCATACTGATATAGCCATCGTCATTTGCCAAAAATATGGCGACACTTGAAGTATTAAAAATATTGGTGAGCAAGGTTTCTCTGATTTGCAATTCATTGACTGCGATGGCGAGGGCATCATCGCTTTGTTCCTTGAGTAACAATAAAAAACCAGCACCACCAACCAAGGTAAATGCAAATGTCATCAAGTAGGTGAAAGCCTGAATCGGCCCATTTTGAAATACCGATATTTGATTGGGATAAAGAACGGCATAAGCAACGCGGCAGGCAAGCATGATACTGAAGGCGATGTAGAAACATGCAACCAGAACACGTAAGCGAGAGGCCTGTATTGAGTACAGCATCAATATCGCCGTCATTGCGGTAATTGATCCGACGGACGCTGATGAAAGTGCGACTCTCAGTGCTGGCGTGGTACTAAACATCGAAAAAAGGAAAATGCCCGTGATGGTCACGGCGGCATACAAACGGGTGAACTTTTTTTCGCGTCGTTCCAGCAGGACAAAAGCCAGCCCCTCAAAAGCAAATCCCACGTACAGACTGCCATTGCCAACATCTGCCGATAGCCAGTCAGGGATGGTGCCTCGCGCACCGATCAGCATCCAGGCGAGTGCTTGAAAAATTTTTCCTGCGATATAACGACGGTAAGCTAACTCCAGACCTTCTTTTCGGCGATAAGCACTCAGCATCACGATCGCTAGCAGGTTGCCAGCAAATAGCAATAAAATGACCGTGCGTATATCTGGTGAAAGTAAGATGCTCATCGCTTTACCCGCAGCAAGAGGTACTAAGTGTCCTCCTGAGATTTACTGCGGTCAACTAATTTTTCTGGATTTTAAATAAATTTTTACATCTATAATGAGGAGCATTTTAATAATGCTATTTATATGAAATAAGGTTAAATAATGTGCGATCGGAACTAGACTTCAATTATTCTTTTTCGTATTTTTCTGCGTATTGTTTTACCGTGTTTTATTTTTGATAAATAAAGTAAAAAAAACTGAATTCTCTCCTCTGAAAATTAAGTCCCCATCAATTTCAGGCTACACCGATCAGCAAGTCATTGCGGCCAGTATATAAAACTGGAACCGGCATATGAAGATTTTCTAAATGCAAATATGAGCGACTCAGTTTGCGTGCAGCGTTTATGCAGTAAGGGCGTAACGGTTTGCCGTAATTTACATTTTGCATGCAGCCTCGGTCTTTGCTTAAAAGCCACACGAATCAAAGAGGTAAAGAAAAACAAATACGAAGAACGGGCTTTGAGATTATTCGAAGTCCGTTTCTCTTTGTGTCAAATGACTCGTCAACACTGCATGCGCGATTAAGTCAACGGCAGGTCTTGTCTTCCCTTGTTTATCGGTCCACACTTTTGGTGTCAGTGCGCCTGAGAGTGCTACGCTTTCGCCATCTTCTAAAGCGAGCAAGGTGTTACGAACGTTATCGTTAAAAGCAATCACATTGCACATCAGCGTATCGCCTTCGTCGGTGGTGGCGCGTACTTTGCATGTCACATACAATGAACCACCTTGTCCGCTACGCTCATCAGCGCGACCGTACATTCTTCCTGAAATTAAAGCATCTATCATGTGTCATCTGTCGAAAAAGTAAAGGCTTGCCCACGCAAACCCGAAAGCCGAATTAGACGCCGTATGCAAAAATAAAGCAATATGTGTTCGGTTCAATCGGTGCTGCTGCCTACATTTACTCGCTACCAGCCTAATGGTATATGCTTACGACTTTGAGTATCTTTTTAAGATTTGTGCTTACTGTTGAGAACGATTCTTCCCATTCAATTTATCAAAAAAACTGAAACGAGCAAGGTATGAATTTAAATCAAATCGCCGAAGCCTACGTCAAGCTGGTGCTTGCTGTTGGCCAACATGACGACAGCTACGTCGATGCCTATATCGGCCCTGCAGAATGGCGTGAGCAAATGACTCAGAAGCCACTTGTTGAATTGCAAGCGCACGCCGATGAGTTGTTGGAACAAGCAAAAAATTTACCTGCCGCTCCCGCTGACCAGGTTGAACGACAAGCGTTTTTGATTTTGCAACTGCGTGCCGTATGCGCCCATGTGGGTCGTTTGGCAGGACATACGCTGGCTTTCGATGATGAGACCAAAGCTTTGTATGATGCCGTGTCACCCCATCTGACTCCGGCAGATCTGGATTTGACGCTGGCACAGTTAAATGATTTATTGCCCGGCAGCGGAGAACTGAATCCACGGTTGTCTGCCTACAATAAAGATTTCGAAATCCCGCGTGAAAAACTCGATGCTGTCTTTACCGCAGCGATTAACGAAGCACGTGCCCGCACCAGAAAATATATCGCTTTGCCTGAGCATGAAAGTTTTCAGATTGAATACGTGACCGATAAAGTCTGGAGCGCTTACAACTGGTACAAAGGCAATAGCCATAGTCTGATCGAAGTGAATACCGATTTTCCGATGTTTATCAGTCGTGCGATTGATCTGGCCAGCCATGAGGCTTATCCGGGGCATCACGTGTTTAATGTATTGATCGAGAATGAATTAGTGAAAGAAAAAGCCTGGATTGAATATGCAATTTCACCTTTATATTCACCCATGTCTTTCCTCGCCGAGGGTAGCGCCAATTACGGAATCGAAGTCGCTTTCCCGCATGCCGAACGTATGAAATTTGAGAAGCAGGTTTTGTTTCCTTTAGCGGGAATCGATCCTGATAAAGCCGAGCGCTATTATGAAATTCAGGCGGTGCTGCAAAAATTATCTTATGCCGGGAACATGGTCGCCAAGCAATACCTTGATGGTGAAATAGATCGTGAAACAGCGATTGCCATGTTGATGAAATACAGTCTATCGGATGCTGAACGCTCAGAACAACGTGTGCGCTTTATCGAAAATCTGCGCTCCTATGTCATTAACTACAATTTGGGGCAAGACGTGGTGCAGGCATACATAGAGCGACGTGCAGGTACGCAAGATCAGGATTTACGTTGGCAAGTGCTGACGGATTTATTGCGTAGTCCTAAGAGTGCTTCGATGATGGTGTAAGAGTTACGCCAGGGCGGCTTGCACCCGCCCTACAAAATTACGCTTGTTCCAAAGGGATAAGCTTTACCGTCCATTGCTGATTCTCTTCGACACTCAGCAAGCGGTCGATGTTCGGATGCTTACCCGGAAACGCAATCGCGTCAGCGGTGTGTTCCGCGTACAAGATCAATCCCTTCGCTGCCGCAGCAGTATTGATCACTTCAAACTCCTGCGCTAAAGCATGATAGACACGCACGCTTCCTGCTGAACCTGGTTTGTTGTCGATCCTCGCTATCAAAGTGTCGCCATCAAATAATTCGATCGCCGCCAGATGGTTGATCTCTGGCAGGGCGGATAAAACTTCATTAAATTGCATGCTGGATTCCTGATAATTTAAGCTGTTGGTATTTTAATGCTGACTGATTTTTTATGCATAGGTTGTTTTTTCTGATACCTAAAACGTTTGTGAACTCTTGTTACCCCACGCTAACCACACTTCTTCCCCCCGCCGTTCTCTGCACCATAATCTTGGTCGCAATGCGTTCCGTCATTTCTTGTACATGCGAGATCACGCCAACTTTGCGGCCTTGGGCTTGCAGGCTGTCGAGGGCGTCCATGGCGACTCTGAGGGTGTCGGCGTCGAGGCTGCCGAAGCCTTCGTCGATGAACAGGGATTCCACTTTGACGCGGTTGCTTGACAGTGATGCGAGTCCAAGTGCAAGTGCCAATGAAACCAGGAAAGATTCACCGCCGGACAAGGAATGAACCGAGCGGTTTTCATCGCCCATGTCCTGATCGATGACCATCAGCCCCAGGCTATCTTGTATGCGTTGCAGGCGGTAGCGGCGGGCGAGTTGATGCAGGTGTTGATTGGCATAAGCGAGCAAGACGTCGAGCGTATATTGCTGCGCATAGTTACGGAATTTTTTACCATCGGCAGCGCCGATCAAATCATTTAATTGCGCCCAGACACGGTAACGATTTTCTTGTGTTTGCAAGTCTTCAAGCAGGTCAGCAGCGTGCATACGGCGTTGATCGTCTTGCCTGATATTTGCTTGTAGCTGAATCAGACTTGCCTGTGCTTGCTGCTGACGCTGACTTAACACCTCCCGGCGTTCTTGCAGAGAAGACACACTGAGCATATCACTCTGCGTTGTGGAGCGTTCAGAGACATCTATCGTATTGTTTTCTTCGTCGGTAGCAATTTCCAGCGTTTCGCCATCAGTGCCCATGTTCGCGGGCAAGGCAGCTGGTAATTGCTCACGGTGTGCCACGCTTTGCTGATGGCGTTCTTGCCACACGGCGCGCGCATGCTGGTTGGCATTAGCGATGACTTGCAATGCATGACGCTCAGTAGTAATCCACTCATTGCTATGCTGCAGCAAGGCGTTTAATCCGGTTTCATCCAGGACACTGTCTGAATTTTTTTGATGCTGTTGTTGCAGCCAATGATTTAACTGCTGTTGCGTCTGACCTTGCTCTTGCTGATGTTGTGCGAGTCGTTGCTGTGCTTGTGCCAGAGCTTCATTTGACCGAATCAGTGCTTGTTGTTGTGTACTCAGATGTTCGGTGTTTGTCGTTACTTGTGATTTTGCAGTTTGTATTGCCGCGTTGAATTTTTCTATGACGTTGGTGACAGTTTCACCTTCAAATAAGTGCAAACGTTGTTGCTGAAGTGTTTGCAATTGTTGTACACATATTTGCAATTCATGGCTCAGGCGTTGCTGCTCTTGTTGCGCGTGTTGCTGGGTGCTGGCGAGCGTATTAAGTGCTAATTGCAGTGCTGTCAGTTCTTCACTCGCCTGTTGCAGATGATGCTGTTGGCTATGCCATTGTTGCGCTTGTTGTTCGCAATTTTGCTGAAACGCCAGAGGTGCAGCCTGCCATAGATCACGCCAGGTATCGCGCAGATTGTTTTCGTTGTCCTCGACATCGCTATGTGCGTTGCGGACGATAAAAGCGGCATCCAATTCATCAAGCGTATGACCTAAGGTTTGTCGTGCATTCAGCACCTGTGTTGCAGCGTGGTCGCGTTGCGTTTGTGTGTGTTGTAAGGCGAGTTGCGTCGCTTGCAGTGCTTCTTTAGTTTGTGTGAAAAAAATCTGACACTTATCCCACGCGGCTTGCGCTGCATCTTTTGCACGCATTGCTTGCTGGTGCTGCGTCTCGCTATTTTTGAATGTTTGCAGTTGCTGATCAACATCGATCAAGGATTGCTCAAACCACGCTAATATCGCCTCGCTTGTCGCTAATTTGATTTTCTGTGCGGTCCGGTTCAAAGGGTGTTGTCGCCATGCTTGCTCGTGTGTCTGACATTGAAGAAGTAAGCCATCGGCTTCTTGCTGCAAGCGCTGGCGTAATTGGCTTTGTTGGTTGGCGATCGTCTGATGTTGATGCAAATGGTCGCGATGATATTGCTCTTGTTGCCGGCATGCGTGCATTTGCTCTTGCAGTGTTTTTAGCAGCACGTGTAATTGCGGTTGTTCCGCCGCATACGGGTGTTCAGTTGCGCCACAAACCGGACAAGGCGCATCGTCTTGCAATTGATGTCGCAAGGCTTCAACGTTTGCTGCGCACGCTAGTTCGGCAGCTTTGAGCGCTTGCTCCGCTTGTTGTTGTGCGGCGCTTGCTGCCGGAAGCAGCGTTTGCGCTTGCTCTGCCTCACGGTTCGCTTGTTTGATTGCCTCGTCTGACTGTGCTATCTGCGCTTGTAACTTATTTACGCGTTGTTGGTGTTCGTGTCTTTGATGCACTAGCTGCGTGGCAGAATGAATCTGATCGCGTTGTTGTTCGGCGCTATGCTTTGCGTGTTGAAGCGCAGCAAGATCAATACTTGCATACAACTTTGCTGACGTTTGCCGTTGCAGTTCTGCGGCATCAAGTTGCTCTTGGGCGTCAATGAAGGTGCGTTGCTGTAGTTCCAACGTCGCTTGCTGTGTTTGCTGGAACTCATCAAAGTGTGCAACGCGCTGCTGTTGCGTTTGAAGTTCATGTTGGTTTTGCGCCGCTTGTTTAAACAGGCGCTCCCAACCTGGCCATTGTTCTGCCAACACTCGCAGTGATGCATGTTGTTGCAACCACGTCTGTGCGTTTTGCGCACGTTTCTCGCATTGTTTTACCAGGACTTGTTTATCGTTAAAGCTGACATTCGCTTGTCCGGTTTGTTGGGTTGCTTGCGCCAATTGTTGTTGCAAAGTCTGATGTACCGGCTGCAAATGTGCAATGTTAGCGTCAAGCAGTTTTGCCTGGTCCAGATCACCTGCGGCATCTGCCTGGACTTGTTCGCTTGCTTGTAATTGTTCTGCGGCAGTTTGCAATGCAGTTTTTGCTAACGCTTCTTGCTGTTTGATTTCTTCCAGCTGTATGTGTGTACTTTGTATGCGCGCCGTATCTTGGATAATGTTGTTACTTAAACGCTGGAGATCAGCGACGATAGGGCGTGCGCTCTGCACCGCATCCAATTGTTGCAACAAGGCATAACGCGGAGCGCAGGCTGTTTGTGCTTGTTCAGCCTGTTGTGCGGCCTCTGATGCTGATTGTTCTTGCTGCGCAAGTTTGATGGCATCCTGATGCCAGCGCAAATGCAGATCGATTGCTTCCACATAGGCATCAAGCTGTTTCAATTTTTCTGATGCGAGCTGAATATCTTTTTTCAGTTGTTCGCGATCTTCGTCATTGAGTGGTTTGTTATCAGCCAGACGCAAATGAAAACGGTCTAGCGCGTCGCGCTCATCCTTGGCGCGTTGAAATGCGCGTTTTGACAGTTCTTCATAAATCACACTACCGGTTAAGGTTTGCAGCAATTCACCACGCTCGTTGTCATCCGCTTTTAGAAAGCTGGAGAACTCATTTTGCGCTAATAACACTGCACGCGTAAATTGTTCAAACTTGAGTCCTATACGTTTAACGATTTCTTCTTTGACTTCTGTTTTCTTACCGCCAATCGGTAGCAGCTCAGGTAGCTGATGCAGTGTCATGGTGGTTGGTTGCAAGCTACCGCTGGCTTTGTTGCGCGAACGTCTGACGCTCCAGCGGGCGCGATACTGCACACCATCGTTACCGACAAAATCTACTTCAGCATAACCTTCGCCAGTGCCGCGACGTAAAAGATTGCCAGTATCTTGCTGCGAGATCAGTTCTTTGCCATCTGGCAGCGTTTTGTTGCCGCCAGCCCTGACCAAGCGTGGTGTGTTTTCATACAAGGCCATGCATAGGGCATCAAGCAAGGTGCTTTTGCCTGCGCCTGTCGGACCGCTAATTGCAAACAGGCCAGCCGAACGCAGCGGTTCTTGTTCAAAGTCGACGGCAAATTCGCCTGCCAGTGATGCCAGATTTTTTCCGCGGAGCGCGAGAATTTTCATGCTTGTTCTCCGCTTGTTCCCAGCATCAGTTCGGCAAATGCTTTGCTTAATTCTGGTGGTGTTGTGGTGCCTTCTTCAGTGCCATATTTACTTTGATACAGCCGCTCAAAAATCTGATCGGGTTGCAATTTTTCTAGTTCAGCCATGGTATTGTTATCGCTGACTTGCGCATTTTTTTTGACGAAGCTGGTTTCGATTTTCGCTAATCGGACAGGTTTTCCTTCCAGTGCCTGTTCTATGGTGGCGCGCAAACCAGGTTCTGGGGCGTCAAGTAAGACTCGCACCTCCAGAAACGGCATACGATCGGGAGGTGTATCACGCGGGATATCGAGTGCGGTTAAAGCCACCAATACCTTGGCTAACACCTGAGGTTGACGCGGCACCCGCAACAGTTCCACGGCGCGTGGCACAAATAAGGGTGTAATGTCGCTGACGTGCTCGCCGTCCAGATCAACTTGCAACACTTGATGTTGATAATCGACTTCGGCAAATGATAAGGGGATCGGGCTGCCGCAATAACGCAAATGGTCTTGTTTGCCGACTTTTTGTGCCAGGTGCAGATGCCCTAAAGCAGCATATGCCACTTGATTATCGAACATGTTTGCTGATAAAGCTTCAGTGCCGCCGATGACAATGCGGCGTTCTGATTCTTCTGAAATTTCACCGCCTGTCATGTGGCAATGCCCGAGCGCGATAATTGCTTGTTGCGGTTGGCGCAGGCGCAAAGCGTATTCCAGTGTCTGTTGATAAAGTAGTGCAATACCTTCCATATAAGGATCTTTGGCATCTTCAATGCGCGGCACATCGCCGGGACGCAAAAATGGAATCGCCATGCAGTACGCCGCAATATCGCCAGCTGCATTGCGTAGTGGCACTATTAAACGTTGCAGGTCAATATTCCCATCTGGATTGCGTGGTACAAAGCCGATGACCGTAGCGTCCAGACTTTCCATCAGTGGTGCAGGTGCTTCCATGCGCCCCGGAGAATCATGGTTGCCGGCAATAATCACAATTTGCAGATGCGGCTGCGCGGCTTTGGCTTGTTGCAGAAAGCGGTAAAACTGCTTTTGTGCTGCGGCTGAAGGGTTGGCGGTATCAAAAATATCACCGGATATCAGCAAAGCATCGGCTTTTTGATGCACCAGCGTGGCTGTCAGCCAGTCGAGAAAAGCCTGATGCTCCGTGTTACGTTCAAATTGATGCAATGTCTGGCCTAGATGCCAGTCAGATGTGTGGATAAAGCGCAAGGAAAGTCCTTCCTGGGGAAAACCGGTGCAGAGATCATTTATTGCTGAGAATATATCGTAGAAGCGGCCTGAATGTAAGCACCAATTGCGTTGGCAATAGAAAGACAATACGCGGCGACAGATGAAATTTTTTGTTTTTTCGCCGTCACGCAATTCTGTTAGGATTCTTGTCTGAATTCAATTTCATCCTAAGCGCAAATGACCTGGACAATATGAAAAATATCCTGCCGCAAACATCCGTCGATTTTTATTTGTCTGGCGAAAACGCCGCAGTCTTGTATTCGCGTTCCCCGGTCGATTTAGATTGCCAACGCCGCATCTGGGCGATCGCTCAGGTGATCATCAGTGAGGCCGTATGTATCGATGTGGTGCCGGGAATGAATAATCTGACGCTCATTTTTGATCCCGAACTTCAACAAGGTCAGGCCTTGCTGGCACGCCTGAAAACACTATGGGAATTGGTCGAGATTGAACAATTTACACCACGTGAAGTTCAAATTCCGGTTCATTATGGCGGTGAATATGGCCCCGATCTGGCGGCAGTGGCTGTTCACACGGGCTTGAGCGAACAAGCCGTTATCGCTGCACATAGTCAGGCGGAATACCGGGTCTATTTTTTGGGTTTTCAGCCAGGTTTTGCCTATTTGGGCGGGTTGCCCGCAACGCTGGCAACGCCAAGACGTGCCGAACCGCGTCTGGAAGTAGCTGCCGGATCCGTCGGGATAGGTGGGCAACAAACTGGCATTTATCCGGTAACCAGCCCCGGTGGCTGGCAAATTATCGGGCGCACTGATGTGCGCTTATTTGATTTGCATCGGCGGGCTCCCAGCCTTTTGCAAAGCGGCGATATCGTACGATTTGTTCCCGTTGACGCTTCAGAACAGATGGGAGATAAACATGCTTGAGATTCTACGTGCAGGCATACAAACTACCGTTCAGGATCAAGGGCGTAGCGGTTTTCGCCACCTGGGCGTCGCCCAGGCAGGGGCATTGGATGCGCCTGCGATGTGGCTGGCGAATCGTCTGGTGAACAATGCCGGCACGGCGGCAGGTTTGGAAGTGGTTGCCGGTCCATTTGAAATTCGCTTTATGCGCGACGGCTGGGTCGCTTTGTGTGGTGCTGATTTTGATGCAACGCTGGATGAGCAAGCCTTGGTGTGCGGCTGGCGTTATCCAGTCAAAAAGGGACAAAAGTTACGCTTACGGGGTCCCAAATCGGGCACCCGTGTTTATCTGGCGTTTGATGGCGGTATTGATGTGCCAGTTGTGATGGGATCACGTTCCACTGACATCAGAGCCGGATTTGGCGGTCATGCAGGGCGCGCTTTGAAAAAAGGGGACCGCTTACCGCTAGGCGTTACCTATCCATTAAAAAATAAGTTAGGAACGCCGCAACGACAATGGACGCCCGAGGTCAGGGTATTACGTGGACCTGAATTTGATTTGTTTGATGAAGCCAGCCGTCAAAGTTTTTTTAAACAGGCATGGACGGTCAGTACTCAAAGTAATCGTATGGGATACCGCTTGCAGGGCACAGCTTTGCAAAGAAGTGAAAGCTGCGATTTGTTATCACATGGCGTTTTACCAGGCGTGGTGCAGGTGCCACCCAATGGGCAGCCCATCGTATTGCTGGCGGATTCCCAGACTACTGGCGGCTATCCGCGCATTGCAGTAGTGATTGCTGCCGATTTGTGGAAGCTTGCACAAGCGCCGTTGGGGCGACAATTCTGCTTTGTAGAAACTGATCTGGACGGCGCAAAAGCTGCCCGTAAGCAATGGCAAAATGAGCTATACCGGTTTGAATGGAGTTTGTATGGAAAATAAAATCTTGAACAGTAGAACGATAGATTTAAACGCTGATTTAGGTGAAGGCGGTGCTGATGATGCGGCGATTCTGGCTTGCGTCAGTTCAGTCAATATCGCTTGTGGTGGCCATGCCGGTGACGCGCACAGCATGCGTGTAGCGGTACGCGCTGCGATGGCATGCGGTGTGGCGATCGGTGCTCATCCTAGTTTTGTTGATCGTGAAAACTTTGGTCGTACTGAAATGCATTTACCTATGCAACAAGTCTACGACGAGGTGTTGGAACAAATATGTGCGTTGCAGGGTATTTGCAAAACGGAAGGCACCGAGCTAGTTCACGTCAAACCACACGGTGCTTTATATAATCAGGCGGCACGTGATGTCAGGCTTGCCGAAACGATAGTTAAAGCGATTGCTGCCGCAGGACCACAATTGAAAGTAGTCGGTCTGGCTGGCAGTGAATTAATTCATGCCGCGCGCCGCGCAAGTATGAACGTTGCAGAAGAAGCATTTGCAGATCGTCGTTATAACAGCGATGGCAGTCTGGTATCGCGCAAACTACCCGGTGCAACGATTGATGAAGTAGAGTTGGCTCTGCAACAAGCAATGCACATGGTGGAGCAACAGAGCGTAATCAGTATTGACGGCAAAGAGTTACAGATGAACATAGACACCCTTTGCCTGCATGGCGACGGTGCACATGCATTGCAACTCGCACGTTCTTTGCAAGAACAATTACAACAAAAAGGAGTTGTAGTAACGGCAAGTCTATAGAGCGGGTGGAATCCGCCAAAAGCCGTAAAACTAAAATCTGTGCGGGTTGCACTCGCACTACAAAAAGATGGAGACAAACACATGGATATACAACTTTATTTACCGCTCATCGGCATTCCCATCATCGTGCTTGGATTTGCTTTTCGCTTTAATCCTTTAATGGTCGTCACGCTCGCCGGGCTGGTGACAGGTCTAGCGGTAGGTCTGGATTTTGGCACTTTATTAGAAACCTTTGGCGAGAAATTTTTAAATAGCCGGCAGTTGTCCAGTTCTATTCTTATTCTGCCCATTATTGGTCTTTTAGAACACTATGGCTTGCGCGAGCGCGCGCAAGAATGGGTCAGTGGCATACGCAGCGCCACCACCGGAAGAATTTTGATGCTGTACTTTGTTGTGCGTGAATTAACTGCAATGCTGGGTTTGTTAAGCTTAGGTGGACAAGCGCAGACAGTACGTCCTTTGTTGGTACCGATGGCAGAAGGTGTGGCGCAAAATGCTTACGGTGATTTGCCACCAGAACTCCGCGACCGGATTGCGGCGCATGCAGCGGCCTGTGACAACATCGCCTTGTTTTTTGGTGAGGATGTCTTTATTGCGTTTGGCGCTGTGTTATTGATGACGACATTTTTGAAAGAAAACGGCGTTGGCCAGATTGAACCATTGACCGTCGGCTTATGGGGACTGCCAACCGCGATTGCCGCCTTGCTGATTCATCTGGTCAGACTGTCACGTCTGGACGCAAAAATTGCGACCGAGGTTCAGGCATGGCGTCTGGCACAGCAAGCAATTGTGAAAGCGAGCGCATAATGAATAGCATTTTTAATATCCACTTTATTTTTTATGTCATCGGTACGATTTTGCTGTTGGTCGCATTGATGACATGGCGCGATGAATCGAATCCTAAACGCGGAGCAACCGGTTTGTTCTGGTTTTTGTTCAGCGTCAGTTTTTTATTCGGTGACCTGATGGTCGCGCAGCTTGGCAAATCACTCGCTTATCGCATCAATGGCGTTATCGTTTTATTGCTGGCACTGATTGCGGGATTTAATTTTCTAGGTATGGGCGCGCATCGTTTTTTGCCGGATGCAGAATTCCAGGAGAAATTAAAAAAAATAGGCATGAAAATTTTCTTGCCCGCGTTAGCGATCCCCGTGTTGACCGTGTTGCTGACCTTGTTCGGTAAAACGATATGCTTCGGTGATTGGTATTTGCTGGATCAATCTAATTTGACGCTGGCTTCTTTGATTCTTGCTTGTATTGGCGCATTGGGTTTCTCATGTTTAGTGACACGTGGCACTCCGTTGCAGGCAGTGCGCGAGTCTCGTCGTTTGATTGATGCGCTGGGGTGGGCTTTGGTGTTGCCACAATTGTTGGCGATGCTGGGTGGGGTTTTCGTTGCTGCACATACTGGTCAGTCGATACAAAACCTGATGAGTCTGGTGGTCAATCCGGAAAGTCGTATTGGCGTTGTCATTGCTTATTGTGTTGGTATGGCGATCATGACGATGATTATGGGAAATGGCTTTGCGGCATTTCCGATTATGACCGCCGGGATAGCATTGCCATTTTTGATTATTGGTCAACATGCAAATCCTGCTGTTGTGGTCGCAATAGGGATGTTCTCCGGTTATTGTGGTACTTTAATGACACCAATGGCCGCCAACTACAATATTGTGCCTGCAGCATTATTGGAGTTAAAAGATAAGTATCTGGTAATTAAGACACAGATACCAACGGCGCTGATGGTATTGGCTTGCAATATTGTGCTGATGTACTTTTTAGCTTTTTTAAAATGAAGTGTGGTGGTTTTGATGCGAAAAATTTTATTGACCGGCTTTGCCCCATTTGGTGCTGAGAAGACGAATCCCTCGTGGGATGCGGTGCAGGTGCTCGATGGCCAGATGATCGACGATGCACGGATTATCAGCCTTCAACTTCCATCTGAGTTCGATGTTTGCTTGCAAGTGCTGGAGGATGCAATGCGTGCGCACCAGCCAGAAGTCGTGTTGAGTCTGGGGCAGGCTGGGGGGCGTGCCGATATCACGGTTGAGCGGGTAGCGATTAATATTAACGATGCGAGAATTCCCGATAATATCGGGCAGCAACCGATCGATACGCCGGTAGCAGAACATGGCCCGGTAGGCTATTTCAGTAGTTTGCCGATCAAAGCCATCGTACAAGCTTTGCGGCAGCACGGTATTCCGGCATCGGTATCGCATACCGCCGGTACCTATGTCTGCAATCACGTGTTCTATGGCTTGATGCATTTATTGCCTAACCACCCAAGCGTAAAGCGTGCGGGTTTTGTTCATGTGCCGTATACACCGGATCAGGCTGCTGCTCATCCGGGGGCAGCAAGCATGGCAGTCACAACGATGACGGCAGCAATACGATTGATGTTAGAAACAACACTGCACACTGCGCATGATATTCACGTCAGCGGCGGAATTACGCATTAAAACGGTTTCAGAATTTCTGTGTTGTCAAAGCGTTTTGAAAAATCAGCGCAATAAGTTGTTTCAGATTCATAAAAAAATCAGGTAGAATTCTTATCGTGTTAAGGTGTTTTTTTGTTTTCCGCAAAAAAATTAAACGGGAAGCCGGTGCGTCGATGATTTCAGTTTCATCGCAAACCCGGCACTGCCCCCGCAAAGGTAAATGAGTTAACTTCGGTTAATGCTGCGCAATATGCCACTGTGTTTTTTACATGGGAAGGCGCGTCAGCTGGAATTTTTTCCGCTCATCAGTCCTGATACCGGCCTTATGCACTAGCGGCAATTTCGCGGTGGGCGATGCTTGCGTAATCCGTGCTTGCGCACGCGTTCCGTATCCATTTCTTTTCCCAGATTGCCATTTTTTGCCACGCGGGTGTGCGGGTGAAAAATGACGTTCGTACTCTCAATTGGCGTTCCTGAGTTTCAATGGCTTTGGCTTTTGCTTTGGCTTTTGCTATATGCTGTTGCGCCTTTGTTTTGATTTTGATTCTGGCTTAGCTAAGGATCAAAGAGAGATGTTATTTTTTTCTATTCATCATTCTTGATGATGACACGCGCTGGCGATGATTGACTCTTTTGATGAGGAATCGCTATGCATATCGAACCAGGCATTATTGCTCCGGCTAAACTGGCTTTTGCCGCTGTGACTGCATCCGCAGTATATCTCGGCTATTTACCGCAATTATTTTGTCGCCCCGCTTTGCTATTGCGTACAGCGCTGGCGGCTATTTTCTTCTCTATGTTTATGCAGGCCTTCCACATGCAAGTGGGGCCATCGGAACTGCATTTTATTGGTGCTATTCCTATTTATCTGAGTTTTGGATTTTTGCCTACTTTGTTTGGCTTTGCACTAGGCTTGTTGTTGCAAGGCGCTTTATTTGAACCACAAGATCTGGTGCATCTGGCAGTGAATAGTCTGAGCCTTGCAGTACCTCTCATGGCGATGCATTACAGCTTTGGACGCAAGTTGCAGAGCGTTAATGTCACTACCTTGCTCAAACTCGATGCCATGTATTACAGCGGCGTTACTTTGATGGTGGGCTTTTGGTTAGCGATTTCCAACCCCGCGACCTCGCTTCTGGCATGGGCTCAATTTGCTTCCAGTTATCTGAGCTTGGTGTTGCTGGAGCCGGTTTTTAGCCTGGGTATTTTATGGCTGGTACGTCGTTTCTCGCATAGCAAATTAGTCGCCTTGTGCTTGTCCGAAGGCACGCTGTCTGCTCCTTCCATCGCGTCTAGTTCTGACGTATGAAGCAGATTGAGACGACTGACAAACCCGGCACGGTCTGGTTTGTTGGTGCGGGACCGGGTGATCCTGATCTGTTGACAGTCAAAGGACGCGATCTGATTGCCCGTGCTGGTGCCATTTTGTTTGCCGGGTCACTGGTGAATGAAGCCGCCACGCGCTGGGCGCCGCCTGGTTGCGTGATTGCTGATTCTAAAGAAATGACTCTGGAGCAAATGGCGACATGGCTGATAGCGCAGGCACATCAACACCAAACCGTGATACGACTGCAAACCGGAGATCCGGGTTTATATGGTGCGTTGATTGAAGTTGTTCAACCGCTGGATGCAGCGGGTATTGCGGTACAAGTCGTGCCTGGCGTGTCGTCGGCAATGGCATCCGCCGCGGCTGCGGTCGAGAGTCTGACTTTACCCGAGATCACCCAAACCGTCATTTTGACGCGAGTGGAAGGGCGCACGCCGATGCCAGAAGGTGAATCGCTGGAAGAACTTGCCAGCCATCACACGACGCTGTGCATTTTCTTGAGTATCACTTTACTCGGACGGGTAACGGCATCGCTGATCGCCGCTGGCTGGTCTCCTGATGCACCAATATTGGTCGTCCACAAAGCCAGTTGGCCAGAACAGGAAAAAATCATCCGTGGCACGATTTCAACGATACAACAATTGTGTCGTGAAGCGAAAGTGGCAAGCCAGGCCATGATTATTGCCAGCCCGACGTTAGGGGCGCGGCAATGGACGACTCTGATCAAATCAAAGCTGTATGACGCTAGTTTTACTCATCGCTTTCGTCGCGCCAGTGTCACGGCGACCACCAATGCTGATGCTGCCCCTTCGTCGCCTGATGCAAATAGCGCGGCCACTCCTCATTCAATAGAGAGTTTATGAAAAAAGATACGATTTTGTTAGTCGGACATGGTTCCCGCGAGGCTTCCGGCAATGATGAAATTTTAGAGTTCGCAGCGCAATGGCGTTTGCGTCAACCTGATTGGCGCATTGAGGTTTGCTTCATCGAATTTTCTGAAGTCACGATGAGTGTTGGCCTGGCACGCGCCGCAGAACACGCAGATCGTGTGTTGGTATTGCCGCTTATTTTAAATGCGGCGGGGCACGTGAAAATGGATATTCCGCAAGCGATTGATGGCGCGCGGATCAAGTTTCCGCAAACGCTGTTTTTATACGCACCGCACTTAACGGCTTGTGATCCTATCCTGAGCATCCTCAAACGCCGCTTACGCAAAGCGATGCAAGCTTTAGATATGCCCGATCCGACGACGACAGGTGTCATCGTTTTGGGGCGCGGCTCGTCTGACCGTCAAGCTAACGGTGACATGGCAAAAATGGCGCGCTGGTTAATGGAAGAAGGTGATCATGAATTGGTCGATTTGGCTTTCACCGGCATCACTTATCCTCGTATAGAAAAAGTCGTTCAACGGCAAAACATGCTGGGAATGACGCAGATTGTTGTGCTGCCTTATTATTTGTACAACGGCACGCTGGTCGAACGCATCAAACGTCAGGTTGAGCATTTGAAGATGCAATATCCACACATACGCTTTACCGCGAGCACTTATTTTGGATTTGAAAAAGAAGTCTTTGAATTGCTGGAACAGCGTGTACATGATTTGCAGCATGGACATCAGGATTCAAAAATGCCTTGTGATGGCTGTAAGTTCCGTGATTTTGCGGTCGAACATGGTTTAGGTGGACATCATCACGATGATGCGCAGCATCACCACCATGATCATGAGCATACTCATGATCACGGACATGCGTACCATGCGCACCACCATGAACATCATGATCACCACGACCACCCCCATGCCGCAGATTCGGTAGCAGGATAAATGATGAACAATAACGTGATCACCGAACAGCTCACCGCTGCCGGACGCGCGATAGAACATGATTCGTTTGCCGTGATTGACAGTGAAGTGCGCAGCCATTCTTATACTGCGGAGCAATGGCCAGTCGTCAGGCGCATGATTCATGCGAATGCAGACTTTGATTTCAATGGCTTAACGGATTTTCACCCCGATGCGATACGTGCGGGTGTGGCGGCGATACGCAGCAGAACATCGCGTGTTGTTGCTGATGTAGAAATGATCTGCGTCGGCTTATCGCAACCACGACTCGCGCATTTCAATATGACAACGCATCAGTTTATTTCGGAGCCACAAGTCATTGCTGATGCAAAAGAGCAAGGAACGACGCGCGCTGTTCAGGCGATGCGACGTGCGCATCATTTAGGTTTATTGGATGGCGCGATTGTTGGTATAGGCAATGCACCGACTGCCTTGATCGAACTGGTCAGACTGATTCATGAACGCGGGGTACGTCCTGCACTCGTGGTGGGGATGCCAGTCGGGTTTGTCTCGGCGGCGGAATCGAAAGACTTGATGGCGTTGGAACAGCAAGTGCCCTGGATCGTGATTCGTGGTCGTAAAGGTGGGTCGACCTTAGTAGTGGCAGCGATTCATGCCTTACTTGGTCTGGCTGAGGCTGCTGAACATCCATGATGAAGAAAGAGACGCCGCGTGGTACCCGTACTGGTTTTACGACGGGTGCGTGTTCTGCTGCGGCGGCACGGGCTGCTGCGATAGGCTTAGTCACTGGCAGCGTACCGGATCAGGTTGAATGTTGTTTACCGAATGGTGATCTGGTGGCTTTTGCGGTACAGGATGGATATTGCGACGGACAACGTGCCCATGCCATGGTGATCAAGGATGCTGGCGATGATCCCGATTGTACCGACAAAGCACATCTGACTGCCGATTTGCGTTTGTTGCCGGAGGCGGGGCAATTATTGCTCTCGGGTGGCTTTGGTGTTGGTACAGTAACCATGCCGGGCTTGGGTTTAGAGGTTGGTGGTCCGGCCATTAATCCAGTGCCGCGCAAGAATATTCTTGCGAATGTGAAGGCCGTCGCTTCAGGCTTATTGGACGACGCCGGGATAGAAATTATGATTTCTGTTCCGCAAGGCGTAGAAATGGCGAAGAAGACGCTCAATGCACGTTTGGGCATTCTTGGTGGTATTTCTATCCTGGGCACCACTGGCATCGTTAAACCTTATTCAACGGCGGCTTATCGAGCCAGTGTGGTGCAAGGCGTGCAAGTCGCAAGCACGCTGGGGCATGATGTCGTGGTATTGACCACTGGCGGTCGTACAGAAAAATTTGTCATGGACGAAATGCCGCATTTGCCCGCTGCGGCGTTTGTGCAAATGGGCGATTTTTTACGCTATGCCATGAGTGCTGCCAGCCGGCATCACATCAAAAAAGTCATCATCGGTGGCATGGTCGGCAAGCTCACCAAGATTGCCCAAGGTGAAGAAATTACCCACGCCGGACGCGCTGAAGTGGATACCGGTTTGTTGGCAAACATTGCAACTGGCCTCGGCGCACCAGCTGAAGTCTGCGCGGCGATTGCTGCCGGAGAAACCGCGAGGTATGCCAGCGAGCAGATGGAATTACTAGGTCTTTCTGTGGCATTTCATACGGTATTGGCGGAGCGCGTGATTGAGACGCTGAACGCGCGCTATCCGGATCAATTTCAATTACATGTACTGGTCTGCGATTTCGATGGTCGCAAGATTGCAGAAGTAAGGTCAGAAAATTTATGTTAGACAGCTTACCTACCCATCCACGCTGCCGTATTGTTGGGGTGCTCGACGACGGCATCGCCAGCTTATCCGCTAATGCTTTGTTGCATATACAAAATGCGCAGATGATTATCGGTGCACGACGCACGCTGGAAATATTTCAAAACCATATTGCACCCACAGCAGAGCAAAGGCCGCTGAGCGGCGCACTATCTCAGGTCCCTGAATGGATACGTGCCGCGCAGAGCGATGGCTTAAGAGTGGTGGTGCTGGCGACAGGCGATCCCTTATGCTATGGCATCGCTGCCTATTTGGCTGCGCATTTATGTATCGAAGCGATAGAAGTGATTCCCAATGTATCGACCTTGCAATTGGCGTGTGCCCGCTTGGGCATGCCGTGGCAGCAAATGAAATTTAGTTCAGTACATGCAAAAGATGCGGGTGAATGGACGCAAGGTAGCGACGCCAGTCACGGTATGTACGGTTTGATGCAAGATATACGGCAGCATGCACGGCTAGCGATCTTAACCGGGCCAGACAATGCACCGGACAGGATTGCACGTATGTTGGTCATCGAAGGTCTGCAAGACGATTATGAGATGGCGGTATGTGAACGCCTTTGTCAGGATGAGGAACGTATCGTCACCGATATTAGTGTCTCTGCCGCGACTGAAATGCGCTTTGGTGATCCAAATGTGATGCTGCTGTGGCGCACTGATATGCAAAGAGAACCGGTGCTGTTTGGCCTTGCTGATGACCAGTTTCATCAAAGACATCCAGAAAAGGGTCTGATCACCAAGCAAGAAGTTCGCGCGGTATCGCTGGCGCGTCTGCAATTGCGTGCGGATAGCATTGTGTGGGATATCGGCGCAGGTTCCGGTTCGGTCGGTTTGGAGGCGGCACGCTTGTGTCGCCGTGGTCATGTCTATGCGATAGAAAAAAATCCCGAAGATAGTCAAATCGCCTTGTCGAATTGGCGTCGGTTTGGCCTCAGTAATTACACCTTAGTCCACGACAAAGCGCCTGCTGGCATGGAGCATTGGCCAGTGCCTGATGCGATTTTTATCGGCGGTTCTGGCGGGGAGTTGAATGAACTCATCTCACTTTGTTTGCAACGTCTTCGACCAAATGGCAAGTTAGTAATGAATTTCGTCACACTCGAAAATCTCTCCACCGCCATCACCGTCTTAAAGCAGACGGATGCAGAGTGGGATGTGATCAGCCTGCAAGCGTCACGTAGCAAACCAATATTGCATATGCATAGAATGGCGGCAGAAAATCCTGTGTGGCTGGTGTGTGCGCAAGCCAGGGCGGACGTATGAGCAAGTTGATTGCCTTATCGCTGGGGCCGGGGGATCCTGGTTTGATCACGCGTAGCGCGTGGCTGCAATTACAGCGCCCTGATACGGTGTGGACCTATCCTATCCGTAGTTTGCGCAAAGAAAGCTACGCCTTAGATATCGTTCTACGTGCTGGTTTGCCTTTGCCAGAACAGCACCAGGCTTTGTTATTCCCGATGACGCATGATGTCGAAAAGCTCGCACGTCATTGGCTCAAGGCTGCGCAAACAGTTCAACAATTATTGCAATCCGGACGCGATGTTTTATTTTTGGTTGAAGGCGATGCTTCAACCTACGCCAGCTTTTGTTATCTCGCTCGTACTTTGCTCGAGCTTGATGCGACAGCGGATATTGAGATTATCGCTGGCGTGAATTCGTTCAATGCAGCTTGCGCAACTTTGCAAATACCGCTGTCGGAACAAGACGACACCATTGCGATTGTCCCTGCCGCTTACGGCATCGGCGCGGTGGAAAGTATGTTGAATGATTTCGACACCTTGGTGCTGATGAAGGTGAAGCCTTTACTCGATGACCTGATTGATTTATTAGCACGCCGTGATTTATTACCACATGCACGCTTCATAGAAAAAGCCGGTTCGCCAGTCGAACGTATCGTGACGGATGTGGCGACGCTCAAAGGTGAGAAGGTCAATTATTTGTCTTTGCTCATCGTTAAAAATCCTCAGCGAGAACGCGGTGAGTTGTTACGTGGCTGCCGGAAAATCGACAGCTTGGTTGCCAATGAAAGTGTAGTTTTCGACGAAAATAGACAGGAAATCCCAGCATGAATACAAATAACGAAGTGATTCAGTTTACTCCGGATGAACCACGGATTGTCTTGGTAGCGATTACAAAGCATGGCGCACAGCAAACAGCCGCTTTGGCGCAGCTTTTGCCTCAGGCTCATGTCTGTGTTGCAGAAAAATTTTCTGGTTTGATGAACAATATCAGCAATCCGGTACGCGCCTATACGGGCGCGTTTCGCGATGAAATTGCGGTATTGATGGCGGATTTTGATCAGGTCGTATTTTTTGTATCACTTGGTGCTGTAGTACGTTTGATCGCGCCTCATCTGAAAAACAAAGACGAGGATCCCGGCGTGATTGTGGTCGACGATGCCGCGCAATTCGTTATTCCCGTTTTGTCGGGTCATGTGGGCGGTGCGAACGAATGGGCAGAAAAGATTGCCACCTTATTGCAGGCGACCCCTGTACTGACCACCGCATCTGACGTAGGTAAAACAATTCCGGTTGATATTCTCGGTCGTGACTTGGGTTGGCAGGTGGAAGCACCCAAAATCAATATCACCCGCGTCTCTGCTCATGTGGTGAACGGCGATGCAATTGCTTTTGTGCAGGAAGCCGGACAAAAAAACTGGTGGAATCGGACAAATCCCTTGCCCCCCAATATTCATTTGTTTGACCGCTTTGACGACGTCGATGTCAGCAAATTCTCAGCGGTGTTATGGGTCACGCATCAAGTTATCACTCGCGCCTGTTGGGAACAACTGCATGAACGTCTGGTTGTTTACCGTCCTCCGGTTACTGCCTGATATGCGCTATTACAGTATTGGTCTCGGATGTGACCGCGACACACCTTTGCTGACCGTGCAGACGGCTTTGACGCAAGCCTTGCAACTGATATCTGCACATGAGTCGCAGATCATGTGTGTCGCAACGATTGATCTGAAGGCAGATGAATTTGCTTTCATCGCCTTGGCAAAACGTCTTGGCTTAGCTTGGCAGTGTTACCCCGCACATGAGTTAGCTAAAGTGCCGGTTGCTAATCCATCAATGACGGTCTTGAAGTACGTAGGCACGCCTTCGGTATCAGAAGCGGCAGCTTTATTGGGGGCGGGTTATCAGCCAGCGATGAATATACAAAAGTCAACCCAGGCAGCTCCAGCATTAGTTCTGGAGAAATATAAACATCAAGGCGTTTGCGGTAAGAACGTCACTATTTCAATTGCGGAAATTCCATCATGAATCAACTAGTTCAGACTGAGCAGCAAGCTACTGCCGAGGAAATCGACATATCACCATCGCGTCAATCTGGCGGGAAAATTTCTCTGGTCGGCATCGGTCCCGGCAGTCACGCACACATGACCCAGCGAGCGCGTGATGTCATCGCCGAAGCCGACACCATCATCGGCTACGTAACTTACATCAAGCTGGTTGCGGATTTGATTGTTGGTAAAGAAATCATCCGTAAATCCATGACCGAAGAATTGGACAGAGCAATTCATGCGCTGGAATTTGCGCAGCAAGGCAAAAAGGTCGCCTTGATTTCTTCTGGCGATGCGGGCGTGTATGGTATGGCAGGGCCGACCTTTGAGGTCTTATTTCAGGCTGGCTGGACACCAGCGACTGGCGTTGAGGTTGAAATCGTTCCCGGTGCTTCTGCCCTGAACACTTGCGCATCATTGGTCGGGGCACCACTGACGCATGATTTTTGTTCGATTTCTTTGTCTGATTTGTTGACACCGTGGACTGTCATTGCACGCCGGCTGGATGCTGCGGCTGCCGCAGATTTTGTTTGTGCTTTGTACAACCCTAAGAGTGGTCGCCGTACACAACAGATTGTTGAGGCACAACGATTATTTTTGAGACACCGCGATCCGAATACGCCAGTCGCTATCGTGAAATCAGCTTATCGTCCCAAGCAGAGAATCGAATTCACTACCCTGGAAAAAATGAGCGATTGCGACATTGGCATGTTGACGACGGTGTTGATTGGTAACAGTAATACCTTCATCCGCGAAGGGCGCATGGTAACCCCGCGTGGTTATGCCAACAAATACTCTATGGATGGTCATGCTACCCATGAAGGTGAAAAAGCAGGTCGCTCTTTATCGACTGGTTTAACTGGCTGGCTGGAGAATTTGCATGCGGATCATCAAGCAGGTATCAGTGCGATCGAATTAGCAAAGCGCCACCATTTGCCGCTTGACTATATACAGAGTACGTTGGAACAAGCGGTGGAATCTTCAAGCAATGATGGTGCGACAGAAATGGTGATGGAGGGGGAAGCATGAGTGAAGTCGTGAAACCAAAAATTGGCGCATACAAACGGCATATTCTGATTTGTACGGGGCCACGTTGTGCTGAAGACGGCGCAGCACAGGCCTTATTCGATAGCCTTGGGGATAAATTCAAGGCGGCTGGTCTGAGTGAAGGTGAGTTACGGGTTAAGCGCAGCCGCGTGAGTTGCTTCGCTGCCTGCAAAGGTGGGCCGGTGATGTGCGTGCAACCGGATGGTTTGTGGTACTACAATGTCACGCCGCAAAACATGGATAAGATCATTGAACAGCATCTGGTTGGCGGAGAAGCGGTAGAGGAGTTGGTATTTCATCGCGGCCCTGGTTGCGCGTAATTCTCAGTGACTTGTACCGATGCAAGGCATACAATCTCTTTAGCAATTTTGTTCAGGCTGCTGTTTCATTCGAAGCAGCGCAAGTGCAGATTTCATTGAGAGAGAAATATCATGTTCTTCGTCTTATTTGTCGTCCTTATTTTTGTACTGGCTGGTTTTAGAGTCGCGAATCAATATCAACGCGGGGTCGTATTCAGGCTGGGTAAATTACAAGGCATCCGTGGTCCGGGTTTGTACTGGCTGATCCCTGCAATCGAATGGCAAAGAATGGTGGATATTCGAACGATAACCACCTCGGTTGATCAGCAAGAAACCATCACCAAAGACAATGTGCCTGTCAAAGTGACGGTGGTGATCTGGTATTCGGTGACTGATCCCATTAAATCAGTCATTGAAGTCGTTGATGTGGGCGGCGCCGTAGTGCAAGTGGCGTTAACCTCAATGCGCAACGTGATTGGTCGTCATACCTTGGATGATGTGCTCAAGGAACAAGAACGTCTCGGCACTGATATGCGTAAGGTGATTGATACCGCGACAGAACCCTGGGGCGTTAAAGTCACCCGCGTAGAAATGCGCAATGTCGAAATCCCGGAATCGATGCAACGTGCCATGGCACAAGAAGCTGAGGCATTGCGTGAGAAACGTGCCCGTATCATCAAGGCTGAAGCGGAACTCGAAGCTGCACTCAAATTACGCGAAGCCGCGGGTTTGATTATGGAAAACCCAGCCGGTCTGGAACTACGTCGCATGCAAATGATCACCGAAGTTGGCGCGGAGCAAAACACCACCACGATTATCATGATGCCGAGCGAATTTGTTTCTATGGCGAAAGGTATTGCTGATTGGACAGCCAGCTCAGAGGCAAAATTGGTCAAGAAACAAATTGAAAAGCCTGAGCTATAAAAATTTTTATTGTTTTGTGTAAGTAAAGGTTCTGTCGTACGACCAAAGAAAACATCGTCTTGATTTGCCGGGTTCATTATTTGACGACGATATGACTTTGATCAGGAGTTCAATATGGTACAAGCGATAGATCCTTCCAGTTCGTCGAGCGGTGGCGCTGCTTCTGCGGCAGCGTCTGCTGGTGCGTTGCAGGCACAATTAGATCAATATCAGCATCAGTTATCTGATTGCGTTAATTGTGATTCTGCTAAAACCCCGGAGGGGAAGCAGCAGATTGCTGAAATTTCCAGCAAAATTGGCAGTATCAGGCAGGCAATTGAATCCAGGCAAGCCGCTGCAAATTCGACGACGGCGAATAAATCCAATCAAGTCAATGCGGTGAATGGAGTAAACGCCAACAATCCGGTTACTGCAGTTAATCATGCCTCTACGATTAATTCTGCTACGCATAGTACCCAAGCTGCACAAAATCAAATTAGTGTTGATGCGGTGCAGCCGCCGGTAGCGGCTAACCTCACGGTCGGCGTGAATATCAATTTATATTCCTGATCTGCTTTTTGATAGCGACGTTTAAGGAGCCAGCAAACTTTCAAGATCGGCATTGGATTGCATGGTTGCGATGATTTTTTTGCTCTGCGCCATGAGTTGCTGGCGTTCCCGATCACTTGCCAGGCTTTGCAAGTAGTGATCAATCAGGCTGCCTTCGCACTGGCCTGAGTACATGCAGTGTTCCGTCGCGCGTAGTGAATCCTGGCTGCATGCCATTCCAGTTTGACATGCTGCGATAGTAAATGCTTTGGCACGATAAGACTGCGCTTGCATTTCATCTTCGTCATTGCCAATCTGGTCTTTTAAATACGTGTAAGCGAATCCGCTTAGCGATGCTAAATCTTGCGGTCTATGGCTGTTGAAGGCGACACGAGCAATTTCCATGGCGGCTTTGTAATCACCAGTTTGCATGAGACGAGATGCGGATTCCCCAGTGGTTTTGGCATCGCCATGTAGCCAACGTCCAGCCAGTTCTTGCTGTTGACGTTTCAGCGTGTCGTTATCAATATCAGCGAAATGCTGGCATCGTGTACGCATGCGTTGATAGGCGATTTTTTGTGGGCTGTCATCAGCAAGACGACTCATGTTTTGTTGCCATAGAGCAGCTCGAGCGCCAAATAGATTGGGCATACAGGTGTGCCATGCCCGATATGCCAACAGCGCATGTTCAGTATCTTTGGCATTTTTGTTTGCTTCAAACAAAGCGCGTAAATCTCGCGATTGCTCCAACGGATCGGTTTCTGGACCTTTTTGTATTTCTTTTTTAGAAATGAGAGGTTGGGAACTCGTCATGGGGAGCTGTAAAGGGCTTGAATTGATTTTTTTACTCTCCAACTTTCCTGAATCGTCATTTGGCCATACCAGGAATACCAGCGCCAATAAACAAATGGCGATCGCAGTAATGGCGCTAATAAGTCGTGCTGAAGTCATCTTGGCTTGTGGATATCTTGTGCATATGCTGTGTGCATATGGGTAAAAACTGTGTGCAACTATGTGGATAAATCTGTGCGCAAGTGTTGATTTTTACTATGTTTGAAGGCTCAGACCTGCTGTCATCTTGAAAATGGCAGCAGGTGATGTCCGACTATGTCCTGCAGATCCTATTATGGACGGGCAATATAAATGCCTGTTGCCGGGCAAGTTCCTGCGATATTTGCATTCGTTACCAGCGCGTTGGCATTTGGGAACTGATTCAAGCTAGATGGATCCAGATTGGTCCAAACCTCGGTCAAATAACTAACGCGATTTTTCTTGACGCATTTGAATGCAATGGCGGAGCTAGCTGAGCTACCAAACGTATTCGTTGCCGCTTGCATCAATTGTGCACGGGTAACGTTGCGACCTGCATTGCTGGCAATGAAGGTATTCAATTGCGTTTGCCCCAGACTTTTGATCAGGTTGATCGTTGTTGCCCAAAAATCGTCTGGTGTTTGACCGCTGCAACTACCGTGTTTATACCATTCGTGATCATCCAGACACGATTGGATGCCAGGCATGTAGGTTGCAAGGTTGCTCAATGTGCTAGCGCTCGCGCCATACGGGTCCATGCTGCACCAGGTACTGCCACTGTCGAGATCAATTTCTTGTTGAGGCACATTGCAATACTGTGGATTGTTACCGTCAAATGAACTAGCCCACAGGCCATGTGTAGATAAGTGACTACCAGCATAGGTGCCACGAATGTTTTGGCATTCTGATTTGCCACTGTTGGTCGCGCAAAACCCTGGCTCCCAAGATGCTGCAAGTAAAAAATAATCTGCTGTTTGTGCTTGTGCTGCGGTATTTGCCAGCATCGCCAATATCAGTGCGACAGATGCTTTGATCAGTTTAGATAACATAAGTTTTCCAGTAATTAAGTAAATTAATTGTTAAATAGCAGTCATTGAGCGACGTTTTTTAGCGCTCTGGATATCGCAGAAATAGTGCGACTACGCAAAACTACTTAGTCAAAATGACAGCGATGTGACATTTTTTAACAAAAACCTTGAAAACTAGTAAAAAATAGCTAATATTGTAATCTTGTTGTCATAATGTTGTTTAATTGAAACATGCATTAAGACATGCAGATAAGACCACTTTGTCTGATGCGCTTCATTTGTCGACAGCTATTTTTTGTTTAAATGTAAGAAATGCCAGATGTGGTGAACCTCAAATTTAAATTACTGCCAGTTTGATTATTGATGTCAGAAGGTAAATTTCTACGTATTCAGCGGTTTCAATAGAATGGTTGAGCAGGAGGATGGATAGTAATGAAGAATAATCAGCAAGACCGTTTTGGTATGCCTGATTCATCGATAAAAGCGGCAGAAAAAACGGCAAAAAGGCAAAAGAAATACCATTTTCACTTTTACGTTCCGACCCGTAAAGAAGTCGCCACCCTTAGCAGAGACACACTTGCTCCTTTATTGATCGGGTGGATGTGCAATAGCGTCATGGAAATCATTCCGTCACGCACTCAAATTCTGGAAGTCATGGATATTTTGCGTAATCGTCGGGATGCAGCGCAATTTTCACAGTTGGTCAACATGTGTCATAACTACATTCGTGCCGACTGAGGAAATTTTTTTTCGTCGGAAATATGCTTCAAAATATCAGTAAATCGCAAGCTAACTAAGGCTTCCTGAGGCATAAAATTCCTTGATCCTGATTAATAAAAAGAACACTTTTATTCTGTCAGGCAACAATCAGGCAGCATCTTGATTTTGTTATGCCATTTCTACTCGATTAAGTCCCCTAAAATTTTGCCCGAATTCTATTGCGCGAGGCGAATTTCTCCTTCAAACTCCTGCAATTATTGGGGGAACATCGTTAAATACAGGCGATATTAGCTTCTGAACCTTCAGTAAGCGGATGTCTGTTTGCAGCTTATCCAGTTGCAATTTTCTCGACCAAGCCCGTGGAATACCCGCATAAGAACTTTGCGGGTTTTTTTATTGACCTTCTTGCATTCATTAATTCATGAACACACTCATTTGGTTCGTCATTCTGTATTGGGTTATCTCGGTCGGTATTGGCTTGTATGCAGCCCGCTATGTGAATAACTCCAAAGACTATGCGGTGGCTGGTCGTTCATTGCCTATGTATGTAGTGACGGCGACAGTATTTGCCACCTGGTTTGGATCGGAAGCGGTATTGGGAATCTCGTCCACCTTTGTCAAAGAAGGCTTTAAAGGCGTTGTCGCCGATCCATTTGGCTCTTCTTTGTGTCTGGTGCTGGTCGGTTTGTTTTTTGCTAAACCTTTGTATCGCATGAATTTGCTGACGATTGGTGATTACTATAGAAACAAGTTCGGCCGTACCGTAGAGATTTTGGTCACCCTTTGCATTGTGGTGTCGTATCTGGGTTGGGTTGCCGCACAGATTAAAGCATTGGGTCTTGTATTCAATGTCGTTTCCGGTGGCTATATTGAAATGAATACCGGCATGATTATTGGCGCTGCAAGTGTGCTGATCTATACACTGATGGGTGGCATGTGGTCGGTAGCGATCACTGATTTTTTACAAATGATCATCATTGTCGTCGGGATGGTTTATATCGGCTGGGAAGTGTCTGGGATGGTCGGCGGTGCTGGTGCTGTGATCTCGCATGCTGCCAACGCCGGTAAGTTTGAATTCTGGCCCAAGCCTGAAGGGCGGGAGATGCTGTGGTTCTTTGCTGCGTGGATTACCATGATGTTGGGTTCCATTCCCCAGCAAGACGTTTTTCAGCGCGTCGCTTCTTCCAAAAATGAAAAAATTGCTGGAAATGCGTCTATTCTCGGTGGCGTGCTTTATTTTTGTTTTGCGTTCATTCCTATGTTCCTGGCTTATTCAGCCACACTGATCGATCCGGGAATGGTGAATAGTCTGATCGACAAGGATTCGCAATTAATCTTGCCGACCTTGATCATGACGAAAGTACCGATGTTGGCGCAGGTGATGTTTTTTGGCGCTTTACTGTCGGCAATTAAAAGTTGTGCTAGTGCAACTTTATTGGCGCCATCAGTCACTTTTTCGGAAAACATCATGAAACCGTTTTTCCCGAAACAGACCGACAAACAATTTTTACGCATGATGCGAATTGTCGTGCTTGTATTTACCGCAATTGTGACCATGTTTGCTATGAATACAGAGTCCAGTATTTATAAGATGGTTGAAAACGCCTACAAAATTACCTTAGTGGCAGCATTTGTACCTCTGGCGTTTGGATTGTATTGGAAGCGGTCAACGGCACAGGGTGGGCTGGTGTCGATACTCTTTGGTATTAGCTTCTGGATCACGTTGGAAGTTATTGCCCCGGATGGTTACTGGCCGCCACAGTTAGTAGGTTTAGTGATGAGCGCGGTCGGAATGGTGTTGGGGTCATTGTTGCCACAATACTCACGAAAATCAATCGCTGCCTGAAAGCTTTTGATGCGATGCGCAAATCTTGACTGAAACCCTTTATAATTCAGGGTTTTATCAGTTTTTTTAGGGCGAGAGTATGCCGATTTACGCTTACCGTTGTGAAGAGTGTGGTTTTGCCAAAGATGTATTGCAAAAAATTTCCGACGATCCTTTGACGGAATGTCCGTCTTGTGGCAAATCCGCATTCAAGAAGCAGGTGACTGCTGCTGGTTTTCAGTTAAAAGGTTCGGGCTGGTATGTCACTGATTTTCGTGGCGGATCTGGCTCTGCAGCGACGACCGGTACGCCGGCACCTGCCGTGGCGTCAACTGACGCAACTGGTAATTCGGCAACGGCTGCCGCAACTACAACTGCTCCTGCACCTGCCAGTGCACCAGTGATATCTGCTGGTAATGCTGACTAAGATGTTGACCAAGCAAGCCCGATCCACTTACCAAAGAAATCATCGTCATGCGTAAATATTTTATTACTGGCTTATTGATCCTGGTACCTTTGGCTATCACAGCATGGGTGCTACATGCGGTGATTAGCACGATGGATCAATCCTTGCTGTTATTGCCACCCGAGTGGCGTCCCGAGAAGTTAGTCGGTTTTCAGTTTCTCGGATTAGGAACTATCCTGACTTTGCTGATCGTTTTTGTGACTGGTTTGCTGGCACAAAATTTTATTGGCAATTATGTTGTGCGGCTCTGGGAGGCTTTGTTAAATCGCATTCCTATCGTTAATTCGATTTATTCTAGTGTTAAACAAGTCTCGGATACCTTGTTTTCGTCTTCGGGAAATGCGTTTCGTAAGGCGGTCTTAATTGAATATCCGCGTCAGGGTTCCTGGACGATAGGCTTTTTGACCGGCGTGCCAGGCGGTGATGTGGTCAATCACTTACAAGGCGAATTTGTGAGCGTGTATGTACCGACGACGCCTAATCCAACTTCTGGCTTCTTTTTAATGGTGCCAAAGAAAGATGCCATTGAACTGGATATGAGTGTCGATGCTGCACTGAAATACATCGTTTCCATGGGCGTGGTGGCTCCCGAGCATCTCCCACCAAAATAATTGATAGCTTAATTGACCCAATTGACCCTATCAAACCATTTTTAATTTTGAATACAGACAGGTAAGAAATATGTCCATGCGTACCCATTACTGCGGCCTCACTACTGAGGAATTACTCGGCCAAACCGTCAGCCTGTGCGGCTGGGTGCATCGTCGTCGAGATCACGGCGGTGTGATTTTTATTGATCTGCGTGATCGTGAAGGCCTGGTACAGGTGGTTTGCGATCCAGATCGTGCCGACGTTTTTGCTGCTGCCGAATCAGTGCGTAACGAATTCTGCTTACGCATCACTGGCTTGGTTCGTGCCCGTCCTGATGGTACTGGTAACGCTAATCTGAAGTCCGGCAAAATTGAAGTGCTGGCGCATAACGTTGAAATCCTGAACCCGTCCGTCACGCCACCGTTCCAATTGGATGATGACAATTTGTCTGAAACAACTCGCCTGACTCATCGCGTATTGGATTTGCGTCGTCCGCAAATGCAAAACAACTTACGTCTGCGTTATAAAGTAGCAATGGAAGTGCGTAAGTTCCTCGATGCGAATGGCTTTATCGATATCGAAACACCGATGTTGACTAAATCCACGCCAGAAGGTGCGCGTGACTATCTGGTGCCATCCCGTGTGAACGCTGGAGAATTTTTCGCTTTGCCACAATCTCCACAGTTGTTCAAACAATTGTTGATGGTCGCAAACTTTGACCGTTACTACCAAATCACCAAATGCTTCCGCGATGAAGATTTGCGTGCTGACCGTCAGCCAGAATTTACCCAGATCGATTGCGAAACTTCATTCATGTCCGAGCAAGAGATTCGTGACATGTTTGAAAACATGATTCGTCTGGTATTCAAAAATACCCTGGATATTGATTTGCCTAACCCATTCCCAGTCATGGAATTTGCGGAAGCAATGGGCTTGTACGGTTCCGATAAACCAGACATGCGCGTGAAGTTGCAATTCACAGAATTGACTGACGTGATGAAAGACGTTGATTTCAAAGTCTTCTCTGGTGCAGCGAACATGGTCAATGGTCGCGTGGTTGGTATGCGTGTACCAGGTGGGTCCAACATGCCACGTTCTGAAATCGATGCTTACACGCAATTTGTTGCGATCTACGGCGCTAAAGGTCTGGCTTACATCAAGGTCAATGAATTGGCAAAAGGCCGTGATGGCTTGCAGTCACCTATCGTTAAAAATATCCATGACGCAGCATTAGCACAAATTCTGGAAAAAACAGGCGCGCAAGACGGCGACTTGATTTTCTTCGGTGCGGATAAAGCGAAAGTGGTCAATGACGCGATCGGCGCGTTGCGCGTGAAGATCGGACATAGTGAATTCGGTAAAGCGAATGGCTTGTTTGAAGACGCATGGCGTCCATTGTGGGTGATCGACTTCCCAATGTTTGAACACGATGAAGAAAACGATCGTTGGTCTGCAACTCACCATCCGTTCACAGCACCAAAAGACGGTCATGAAGACTTGATGGAAACCGATCCGGGCAAATGTATCGCTAAAGCCTACGATATGGTGTTGAACGGTTGGGAGTTGGGTGGTGGTTCTGTACGTATTCACCGCGCTGATGTACAAGCGAAAGTATTTAATGCGCTGAAAATCAGCGAAGATGAACAACGTCTGAAATTCGGTTTCTTGCTCGATGCATTGCAATACGGCGCGCCTCCACATGGTGGTCTGGCATTCGGTCTGGATCGTATTGTTACGATGATGACTGGTGCTGAATCGATTCGTGATGTGATTGCGTTCCCGAAAACGCAACGTGCACAGTGTTTGTTGACGCAAGCGCCTTCCGCTGTTGATGAAAAACAATTGCGCGAATTGCATATTCGTTTGCGCGCGACAGAGCCAGCTATCAAGGCTTAATACGCATTGCATCAATGTCGTTAGCATGATTAAAAAAAGCGAAGCTGCGGCTTCGCTTTTTTATTATGTAAATCAGTTGCAACGAGTATTAAAAAAGACAAGCGCTAGATGTAAAATTTGTTACAATTTTTACATATTTTTCAAACAAGGCGAATCGAATTCGTGTAATTTAGCGCATCTAATTTTCTTTACATTGTGAGATGTAGTCTATGAAATTTTGCGTATCCAAACATCAAAAGAACGTATTTCTTGCCCTGTCCGTGGCGACACTCATGCTCACAGCATGTGGCGAAAAGAAGACTGAATTAGGACAAGGATCATCAGAAGTTACGGGTTCAGCCGGTCCGGCTGGTGCCAAGGGTGCGAGTAAAACGCTGGTTAAATGTGACGCGCCAGTTGCCACTTTGGCGCTGGTCGAAAACCCGAACGGCTATACCGTGCTGTCACAATACAATTTACCGCAATCACCGGTTCCTTTGATCCGTTTGCTGGCGCAACAAAGCGGCTGCTTCCGCGTGGTTGATCGTGCTGCCGGATTGAAGGCTGTTGTGCAGGAACAAAGCTTGCAGGACCAGGGCATTATTCGTAAAAATAGCACTGTCCACAAAGGCAATGGCTACGAAGCGCAGTACACGATGACACCAAGTTTGACATTCTCAGAAAACAAGGCTGGCGGCGGCATTACTGCATTATTGGGAATGATCCCTGTACTCAAAAATCTGACCGGCTATGCCGAAAAAGTTACCTTG
Organism: Cognatundibacterium jejuense; assembly: GCF_014284255.1. Taxonomy (GTDB): domain Bacteria; phylum Pseudomonadota; class Gammaproteobacteria; order Burkholderiales; family Burkholderiaceae_D; genus Undibacterium; species Undibacterium jejuense. The sequence continues at coordinate 222,418 of NZ_JACOFV010000002.1, read as the reverse complement.
AAAGAGGCACAAGTTGCTTTGCTGTTGACCGACAATGAAACGACAGAGCAAATCGCTGCATCAACTGGTTCTGCCAGAACGACCGATCTGGGTCTTGGAGGTTTGAGTTTTGGTGGCGCTGGCGGTGGTCTGGGCGCTGGCTGGAGTAACACCAATGAAGCGAAGGTGATCGTTGCCGCATTTCTCGATGCGCATAATAAATTGGTGACACAGGTCCGTCAGTTGCAAAGCAAAGAATTGCCTCCCGCCGTGCCGGTGAAATAATTGTCGAAATTGTGATCTGAGATAAAAGGAGCTTGTTACGACAAGCTCTTTTTCTTTTAAAAGCGTTTCATTTACAACAGTTTTTTATCAAACTTGGTGCGTAAGCACACAGACATTTCAAGGTGCTATTTCATACTTATGCTTAGAAAATAGCTGCAAAGCAGCATCGAAAAATCTGTCAATTTTAGTGTCATCGCGTTCATTGCACGCCTGGCATGCTATAACGAAACTAATCAATGTTTGGTCTATTGTTTTTCTTTTTGAGGAAATAGTATGAAACAACAAACTCGTATTCAACTGGGGCTTGCTACCGTTTTTCTGACGATGATGTGTTCTGCTTCTGCTATGGCCGCAGAGCACGGAACAGAAGCTGAAGCGCAGGACATGGTTAAAAAAGCTGTTGCGCTAGTGAAGTCCGCCGGGCCGGAGAAGGCTTATAAAGCTTTTACCGAGCATACAGATGGCGCGTTTAAAGAAAAAGACTTGTATGTCTTTGCATATAACTTTGACGGTACCTGTATTGCGCAGGGAGCGACGCCAAAGATGGTGGGCAAAAATTTGCTTGCAATGAAAGATGTCGATGGCAATGCATTTATCAAAGGCATGATAGACATGGTGAAAGCATCTTCTAAGGGGTGGTATGGTCCCTATAAGTTTAGCAATCCTGCGAATCAGACCTATGAGTTGAAGAAGTCGTATTGCGAGCGTGGAGCAGGGGACACGATGTTGTGTGTCGGTACCTATTTCGAAAAATAAACGACATTAATATTGCTGTCAAAGTGCGTAAAAGCCTGCTATCTAATTCAGATCGCAGGTTTTTTTGTGTCATCTGAACGCCAAATCAGTTGCTCGTGATTGTGAATGCAACGATAAAAAATAGGAATCAACTAAAGGCGCTAAAATAGCAGACTGTAGAAACTGTCGTTTTCATTTTGCTAAAAATGCCTGCTTATAAAATTCCTGAATCAGTTCTCGTCGTTATTTATACACCGCAGCTTGATGTGTTGTTGTTGGAGCGTGCCGACAAGCCTGGCTTCTGGCAATCGGTTACCGGATCGAAAGACACGCCGGATGAAGATGTGCTGGAGACGGCAATCAGAGAAGTGGGTGAGGAAACCGGTATCGATGCCCGCCAATTTTCACTACATAATTGGCAAACATCAAACATCTATGAAATATATCCGGTTTGGCGGCATCGCTATGCACCTGGCGTCACGCATAATACGGAGCATGTCTTTGGCTTGTGTGTGAGTTCTCGTCTGGACGTGCAATTGTCTCCGCGTGAACATCTGCAATATCAATGGCTACCTTGGAAAGAGGCTGCGGATCAATGTTTTTCTGCATCCAATGCGGAAGCAATCCTGCAATTGCCGGACCGTATCTGAGTGACAATGTCTATCATCAGGTGAGCGTATGAAATTACGGATTGCGACGTATAACATGCATAAAGGTGTCAGTGCTTTTGGGCGTCAGGCACGGATACACGGCATGAAAGAGGCTATTGCCAGCCTCAATGCCGATCTGGTTTTTTTACAAGAGGTGCAGGGCCAGCATGACATTCATGCGAAGCGACATCCTTCATGGCCAATCACTGGTCAGCACGAATTTCTTGCCGGAGATTCGCACCATGTCGCCTACGGAATGAATGCGGTCTATGAACATGGGCATCACGGTAATGCCTTACTGAGTCGTTATCCAATCAATTCACATGTCAACCACGATGTGTCAGACCATGCCTATGAGCAGCGCGGTATCTTGCATGCCGTAGTGCATATGGCTGGTGCAAATGTTCATTGTTTCGTGATACATCTTGGCTTGTTTGCAGCAAGTCGCCGCCGCCAGGTACAAGCTTTAATCGATACCATCATCAGAGATACGCCAGCGAACGCGCCATTGATTATTGCCGGAGATTTTAACGACTGGAATCAGCGTCTTAGCGCCACCTTGTACCAGCATCTTGGTGTCGTAGAAGCGTTTGATTTCAACAGAAAGCAACAACCTGGATCGCTTCTTCGTCGCGGTCTGGGCGATATTTTCTTGCCGTCTCGCACGATGCACGCACGAACCTTTCCTGCGGGATTCCCATGTTTATCTCTTGACAGAGTGTATATACGCGGGTTTCAACTTGAGCAGGTATCAGTCCTCAAAGGTGCTCCATGGAATACCTTGTCTGATCATGTACCAATTATGGCAAATCTTGAATTGCTTCTCCCACAGTCATTCACGCCAGAAAATTAAATTATGGGGAAACTCCAATACGTTGATGGCAACGATGTGCAACTTTTGCACTGTGGCGGAGAATACTTTGCTTCCTTACTTCAAGCGATTGAATCTGCACAACGCGAAATTTATCTGGAAACGTACATCTTTTCTCATGATGCGACTGCCTCATTGGTACGTGATGCCTTAATTGCGGCTGCTTTGCGCGGTGTTGTGGTCAGGGTGGTCATCGATTGGCTGGGAAGTGGGCGTGAAAAAGCGCTGCAGTTAAGCCAGATACTTATTGCGGGTGGAGTTCAATGTCGTTGTTTTAACCGATGGTTCCGACGAGGTCTTGCGCGTACGCACAGAAAAATTTCGGTGATCGATCAAAAAGTGGCGATGGTGGGTGGTTTAAATATCATCGATGATCATATTTCTGATGACGGCTGGGAGCATGTATTACCGTTTCCCCGTTGGGATTTTGCGGTACAAATTCAAGGGCCTTTGGTCGCCCATGTCCATCTGGAAGTGGAGGCCCAATGGCGGAAAACCGGGCGCCTTGGTTTACTTTCCAGAATCGCTCTTTTACGTAACCTGAACGAAGAAGCGCATATTTCAGACTCATCCTTAAGCCGCGCAGCCTTATTGGTGCGGGATAACTTGCGTAATCGCGCCACCATTCAAAAAGCGTATTTACATGCATTAGGAAATGCACATCAACATGCGATTCTGGTCACGCCTTATTTTGCACCTGGTCGCAAATTCAGGCGTGCCCTGATTGCCGCAGCTTCGCGCGGGGTTGAAGTGGTGCTACTGATCGGCGTCGGACAATTTGTATTGCAAGACGCGGTAGCACATTCGTATTATCCAAAGTTGCTCAGACAAGGTGTACGCATCGTCGAGTACCGAAAAACGCAATTACATGCCAAAGTTGCAGTAGTAGATAATGACTGGGCAACGGTGGGGTCGAGTAACTTTGATGGATTGAGTTTATTTGTCAATCACGAAGCAAACATCGTCATTCATGACAAGGCGTTTACTGCAAAGTTAAGCGCTGAACTGCAGCGTGGCGTCGCCGATGGTGTTGAAGTATTTATAGAAGATTATGTTAATCAAGCGTGGTACAAACGTGCATGGTACGGCACGGCTTATCTTGTGTACCGCGCATTGATGCGCCTTGCCACATTTGGAAGTTACGGCTGATTTTCACTGATCGTCACCTGCTATTGCAGGCTCGGTGCAACATAAAAGCGAATCAAATTGCGACCATCATCTTTGGCTTGATACATCGCTTTATCTGCCCATTTCATGACCTGCGTCTCAGTCGTATTATGTGAATTGAACAGGGCAACACCAATGCTGGCGGAACATCTGTGTTCTATATATTCGGGTTTGCCGTCGTATTGAATTGGTAACATATAAGGCGTACATAAGGCGTTACGGATTTTTTCGGCGATTACCGTGACCTGATTTTTCGAGTTCCCGCTTTCTGATTGTAACTCGCTGATGATAACGACAAATTCATCTCCACCAAAACGCGCTACGGTGTCGATTTCTCTGACGCAAGACCGCAATCTGCTGGCGACTTCGATCAACAATAAATCGCCTACATCGTGTCCAAAATTATCATTGAGTGGCTTAAAATTATCCAGATCAATCATTAGTAGCGCGGCGTGATTGCCACTGCGTTTTCCGGCGGCGATGCTCTGTTCTATGCGGTCATGTAACAGGCGACGGTTAGGCAGATTGGTGAGCGGATCATAAAATGCTAGTCGATGCACGTCATCTTCCATCCGTTTGCGTTCGGTGATGTCCTTGATGGTGGCGATATAATTGATCGGATAGCCATTTTCATCTTTGACGCAAGAGAAAGTCATATTGGCTGGAAAACGTGTGCCATTTTTTCTGATCAACGAGACTTCAATTTCGCCTTCAGCACCTTGCAAGACTCGTTGCAGTAGTGCTTGTAATTGATCGTTTTCATCTTGCGGCCAGTACGGAAAGCCTGCGCCCGAGCGGAGTAGTTCTGTATCCATAAAACCTGTCATGCGACACAAAGCGGGATTCACTTCCAATGCTCTTCCGTTACGTTCAAGAACGGTGAATCCATCTTGCATAGAATTGATGAGCTTGCGCGTGAATGTCAGCGATTCATGCAACTCTACTTGTGCGACCTTGAGAGCTGTGACATTGTCATGAGAGACGATAATTCTTGGTGGCTCAGCGCTGGGAATGCGAGTTACCCTTGCGATAAACCAGCGACGCTCATCGGGCAGATGAGATGGATATTCAATTTCAAAATAATTATTATCGCCAGCAAGTACTTCTAGTAATTTTTCATAAAATAGTTCTGCCTCTAAAGAACCTTTGTTAGTCACTTTTGCATCTGGTTTGCATAAATCGAGGTAACTAGTTTGCTTAAGCAGAATCTCAGGGTTGCCACCATTAGAGATCAAAAAATTGATCCAGGCACTATTTGCTGAAAGTATGATGCCCTTCTCATCAAGCACACAAATCTGCGCTGGCAGCGCATCCAAAACGGAGTGAACAAATAAATGTGAGGCCTCTAAGTCGCGTTCAATTTTTTTTCTGGTGGTGATGTCAGTAACATAAACCAGTCTCCGCATCGTACCGTCGATGCCTGGAACTTGTGCTGATTCACTGATAACATGTAAGACTGTACCGTCAGCTCGTTGTACTTCCCACTCCCCACCGAGTATTCCGCCAGTTTTTAAAAAACGCTGATGTAATTCGAGTACAGAAGCACGGGCTTCAGGCTTAAACACCATCGTAAAACAATGCCCGAGCATTTGCGCTTTGGTGTAGCCATAGATGTTGCAATACACTTCGTTAAGTGCTTCATAAGTGCCATCAAAATTGATGACCGCCATACCGATGGGGGACTGCCGCAAAACCTCATCGAAAGGCATGTGTATATTGTTCAAAAGCAGATTCTGAACAGCGTTTCCCTGCATGTTGCCCCCTGATTCTTACTGCGGCGCACATTTCTGGTTGTACGCAAAGAGCGATTTCAATCAGATATAGCGTATATCGAGTGCCTGGAAACGTCGCTATACATGCAACAACAGGCGCGGCGACAATTGTAAAATAAATTTAATTCTACAAGTAAGAATCGTTCAAACGATAATCTGGAAATTGGTTCGGGGAAATTTTTTGTTGTTGAATTTACACAATTGAATTATTGACACTTGTGCTCAAATGCGCATAACCAAGTACAAATTTGATGCTTTAGGCATCCTTTTTTCAGTCCATTGTCCATAATGCTGCGATGCCACACAGATAGTCTGTCAGTATCGCTTTTCTTGAACATAAATGCCTTGTATTTGACCAGCGCCTGCAATACATTGCATCAAAATAGAATGAACGTGCGTTAATTAAATCCGGAACATTGGAATAATTTGAATAATTGGATTTGTTAGTGAGTCTCCATGAGCAACACCACCCGTATCGATAAGTGGCTGTGGGCAGCCAGATTTTTTAAAACCCGTAGCCTGGCAACCCATGCGGTTGATTTAGGGCGTGTCCAGCAAAACGAGCAGCGTGTCAAACCCGCCCATGACGTCAAAATTGGTGATCTGATCGAAATTCATCATAGCGAACAAATCTGGCAGGTCAAAGTTTTACGCATATTAGAGGTGCGCGGTCCCGCAACAGTGGCACAGACGATGTACGAAGAAACCCTGGCAAGCCTAGAAAAGCGCCAAAAAGCGGCGGAAGATAGAAAATATTTCCGTGAACCGACCGCGCATATTCAAGGGCGTCCAACGAAACGTGATCGTCGGCAATTGGATGTGTCGTGGGATTGAGGCAAGCTTTTCCACGGCAGACAATTATTACGAAGTAACATATTTAAGTTGATAGCAAGAATCAGAAACCAGGAGCCGTGTCAGGCATGGATGTTTAAAAATGGCTTTTAGCGCCGATTAACTATGAAGTTCATCTGAGGTTAACGATTTTTAAGTACATTGCTAATAAGAAACAAATCTGAAAACAAATAGATACTCTCCTCTAAAGGGCGAATCCAGTTTGACTTTTAATGCGCCGTGGCTAATAGTACGAGCGTTCGATTAATTCACTAGTTTGCATGTTGTTAGTGTCAACGTGAAGCATTTCAATATAGATACAGTAATATGAATATGACATCGAAATTCATGCGTAAAGGGGAGTTGACCCGCGCAGCCATTCTGGACGTAGCACTCGACGCCGCCAGTCGCGACGGTATAGAGGGGCTCACTATAGGCTTGCTGGCCGACAAAATGAACATGAGCAAATCTGGCGTGTTCGCCCATTTTGGTTCGCGTGAAGATTTGCAAATCGAAGTGTTAAAGCTTTACCACCATCACTTCGAACAAGAGGTGTTTTATCCAAGCATGAAAGAAGAGCGTGGTTTACCGCGTTTGCAATCCATGTTTGCATTGTGGATCAAGCGCGTTACGGTCGAGATTGCGTCGGGTTGTATTTATATTAGTGGTGCTGCCGAGTATGACGATAGGCAGGGCCCGATACGCGATGAATTGGTCGGTATGGTAAAAGCATGGCAGGGGGCATTACAGCGTGCTGCCAGCCAGGCGATACAACTTGGCCATTTGCGCCAGGATGTCGACGCTGACCAGATTGTGTATGAAATGTACGGCTTGATACTGGCTTTGCACCATGATGCGCGTTTCTTGCGCAAACCAGGTAGCGTAGACAGAGCACAAGCTGGTTTTGAACGAATGATCGAATATTACGCGCCGGTCATAGCGGGTTAATGCAGGGCCGTCGTTATTTTTGAAATATCTGTTTCCTTATCTAGTTTAACTTTGCCGTCAGGAGAAAATCATGGGTCAATATATCGCTCCATTGCGTGATATGCAGTTCGTGTTGCATGAATTATTGAATGTTGAATCGGAACTTAAGCAATTGCCTAAGCATGCTGACGTCGATGCTGACATCATCAACCAAATTCTGGAAGAAGGCGGCAAATTCACTTCCGAAGTCTTGTTCCCATTGAACCATTCTGGTGATCGCGAAGGCTGCCATCACGACAAGACTAACCACACAGTCACCACACCAAAAGGCTTTAAAGAAGCCTACAAACAATATGTAGAAGCGGGCTGGCCTGCATTGTCTTGCGACCCGGATTTCGGCGGGCAAGGCTTGCCACTCGTCGTGAACAATTCATTCTACGAAATGATGAATTCTGCGAATCAGGCATGGACCATGTACCCAGGCTTGTCGCACGGTGCTTACGAATGTATCCATGAGCATGGTACTGACGAGCAAAAATCCTTGTACTTGCCTAAACTGATCTCTGGCGAGTGGACAGGTACTATGTGCCTGACTGAGCCACATTGCGGTACTGACTTGGGTATGCTGCGTTCCAAAGCTGAACCACAAGCAGACGGCACCTACAAAATCAACGGCGCGAAGATTTTCATCTCCGCTGGTGAGCACGATATGTCTGACAACATCGTCCATCTGGTGCTGGCACGTTTGCCAGGCGCACCAGAAGGTTCAAAAGGTATTTCCTTGTTCATCGTTCCTAAGTTCCTGCCAAATGCAGATGGAACGAACGGTGCACGCAACCCGATTTTCTGCGGCGCGATCGAAGAAAAAATGGGCATCCACGGTAACTCCACATGCCAGATGAATCTGGATGGCGCGACTGGCTGGTTGATTGGTGGCCCGCACAAAGGCCTGAATGCGATGTTCGTGTTCATGAACGCAGCACGTCTGGGTGTTGGTATGCAAGGTCTGGGTCTGACTGAAGTGGCTTACCAAAACGCGTTGGTCTATGCAAAAGACCGTATCCAGATGCGCAGCTTGTCTGGTCCTAAAGCACCAGAAAAACCAGCTGATCCGATTATCGTTCACGCTGACGTACGTCGCATGTTGTTGACAGCAAAAGCGTACGCTGAAGGTGCACGTGCTTTCTGTTCCTACGTTGCTCTGCAACTGGATAAAGAATTGAATCACCCTGATGAACAAGTTCGCAAAGATTGCGCTGATGAAGTTGCGTTACTGACACCAGTGATCAAAGCCTTTATCACTGACAATGCATGGACAGCAACTTCTGAATGTCTGCAAGTTTATGGCGGCCATGGCTTTATCGCTGAATGGGGCATGGAACAATATGTTCGTGACGCGCGTATCAACATGATTTACGAAGGTACAAACACTGTGCAGTCGCTGGATTTGTTAGGCCGTAAGATCTTGATGGACAACGGTGCAAAGCTGCGTAAATTTGGCGCCAAAGTACAAGCCTTCGTCGAGGCGAATGGCACTAATGAAGCGATGTCTGAATTCGTTACACCATTGGCTGAATTAGGCGACAAAGTCACTAAGTTGACCATGGAAATTGGTATGAAAGCATTCCAGAATCCTGACGAAGTGGGCGCTGCGGCCGTTCCTTACCTGCGCGTTGTCGGACATATGGTGTACAGCTATTTCTTTGCTCAAATGGCAAAAATTGCACTTGAAAAAGAAGCATCTGGCGATACATTCTACAAAGCAAAATTAGCGACTGCTCGTTTCTACTTTGCACGTTTGTACCCAGAAACAGCGATGTTGATTCGTCAGGCACGTTCTGGCTCTGCCAATTTGCTGTCCCTCGAAGCTGATTTGTTCTGATGTAAGTAACCGTAGGGTGCGCTTGCGCACCTTGACTCTCAGGCTGACAGGAGCGCATAGCGTTTCCTGGGCGCCTGAGACTAAAACAAGGAAAAGCCATGACCAATTTCATCGTAAAAAAAGTCGCCGTGCTCGGCGCCGGCGTGATGGGTGCGCAAATTGCTGCGCATTGCATTAATGCTAAAGTACCTGTCGTTCTGTTCGACTTGCCAGCAAAAGAAGGTCCAAAAAACGGCATCGTTTTGCGTGCTATCGAAAACCTGAAAAAACTCAATCCAGCACCGCTCGGCAATAAAGATGATGCTGCGTTGATCGAAGTTGCTAACTACGAAGACAATCTGGACGTGCTGGCTGGTTGCGATCTGATTATCGAAGCGATCGCTGAACGCATGGACTGGAAACATGACCTGTACAAAAAAGTTGCTCCGCACATCGCGCCAAATGCGATTTTTGCGTCGAACACTTCCGGTCTGTCCATCACGGCATTGTCTGACGGCTTTGATGCTGAATTGAAAGCACGTTTCTGCGGCGTTCACTTCTTCAATCCACCACGCTACATGCACTTGGTTGAATTAATCCCAACCGTAGCAACTCGCCCAGAAATCATCGATCAACTCGAAGGCTTCCTGACTACCTCTTTGGGTAAAGGCGTTGTTCGTGCAAAAGATACACCGAACTTCATCGCTAACCGCGTTGGTATTTTCGGTATGCTGGCGACGATCCATGAAGCTGAAAAATTCGGTTTGACAGTGGACGTTGTGGATGACCTGACCGGTAAAAAGCTGGGTCGCGCTTCTTCTGGTACTTTCCGTACTGCAGACGTGGTTGGTCTCGACACCATGGGTCATGTAATCAAAACCATGCAAGACAATCTGGCGGACGATCCTTTCTTTGCGGTCTACAAAACACCTGACGTCTTGGCGAAATTGGTTGCAGCAGGTGCATTAGGTTCTAAAACTGGCGCAGGTTTCTACAAAAAAGTAGGTAAAGACATTCAACGTCTGGACTTCGCGACAGCGCAATACGTGACTGGCGGTGCTAAAGCTGACGACGTCGTTGCACGTATGTTGAAAGAAAAAGACCCAGTCAAGAAAATGAAGACTTTGCGTGAATCGACGCACGTACAAGCGCAATTCTTGTGGGCGATTTTCCGTGACGCGTTCCATTACATCGCCGTTCATGGCGCAACGATTGCTGACAACGCACGTGACATCGATTTCGCGATGCGCTGGGGTTTTGGCTGGAATGTTGGTCCATTCGAAACATGGCAAGCATCAGGTTGGGCTGAAGTCGCTAACTGGGTGAAAGAAGATATCGACGCTGGTAAAGCATTGTGCAATACACCATTGCCAAGCTGGGTATTTGACAGTGCTGTTGCGCAAAACGGTGGTGTACATACCTCCGCAGGTTCCTGGTCCGCAAGCAAATCCACATTTGTTCCACGCTCCAATCTGGCGGTTTACGACCGTCAGGCGTTCCGTGCACCAGTTCTGGGTACGGGTGAAGCGACTGGCGCAAACGCTGGCACAACCTTCTTTGAAGATGAGTCTGTCCGCATCTGGCATCAAGGTACAGAAGCACAACGTGATGACGTGCTGATTTTGTCCTTGAAAACCAAGATGCACGTGATTGGCCCTGGCGTGATCGAAGGCATGGAAAAAGCGATTGCCGAAGCCGAGAAAAATTACAAAGGTCTGGTCATCTGGAGTGCTGACGCTGCAGACGGTGGCGCATTCTCTGCTGGCGCTGATTTGCAAGCGATGTTGCCATTGTTTATGTCCGGTGGCGTGAAAGCGATCGAACCAGCAATCTCACGTTTGCAAGACGCACATCAGGCATTGAAATACGCGAATATCCCAGTCGTGGCAGCGGTTTCTGGTCTGGCATTGGGCGGCGGTTGCGAATTGTTGATGCACGCAGCAAAACGCGTGGCATCGATCGAATCCTACATTGGTTTGGTTGAAGTGGGTGTTGGCCTGGTTCCTGGTGGTGGTGGTTTGAAAGAAGCGGCAGTTCGCGCAGCAGCGGATGCCAAAGGTACTGATTTGTTGCAGTTCCTGAAAAACTACTTCATGAACGCAGCGACAGCAGCCGTTTCCAAATCTGCGCTCGAAGCGAAGAAAATGGGTTACCTGTCCGAGAACGATGTGATTGTATTCAACCCATACGAGTTGTTGCATGTAGCAAAAGTAGAAGCCCGCGCCATGTTTGACGCTGGTTATCGTGCACCAATGAAGAAACTGGTACCGGTGACTGGTCGTCATGGTATTGCGACGATTTCTGCGCAATTGATCAATATGCGTGACGGTGGCTTTATTTCTGCCCACGATTACAAACTCGGCAAAATGATTGCAGAAGTTGTTTGCGGTGGCGACATCGACAATGGCAGCCTGGTCAGCGAACAATGGTTGCTCGACATGGAGCGTAAAGCGTTTATGGAATTGCTGAACCATCCAAAAACACAAGAGCGCATCATGGGCATGATGCAAACTGGCAAGCCAGTACGTAACTAATCGGAGTACATAACATGACTAAACAACTTCAAGACGCGTATATCGTCTCTGCTACTCGTACACCGATCGGTAAATCTGGTCGCGGTATGTTCCGCAACACACGTCCAGATGACTTGCTGGTACGTGTCATGCAATCAGCGCTGGCACAAGTGCCTAACCTCGATCCAAAACTGGTTGAAGATGCGATCATCGGTTGCTCTTTCCCAGAAGGTGCACAAGGTCTGAATCTGGCGCGTATGGGCGTATTGCTGGCTGGTCTGCCAAACACTATCGGTGGCGTAACAATCAACCGCTATTGCGCATCCGGCATCACTGCTGTGGCGATGGCTGCTGACCGCATTCGTGTTGGTCAGGCTGATGTGATGATCGCTGGCGGTGTTGAATCGATGTCTATGGTGCCAATGATGGGTAGCAACCCATCGATGAACATGGCGATTCTGCAAGACGAAAACGTCGGCATGGCCTACGGTATGGGTTTAACTGCTGAAAAAGTCGCGCAACAATGGAAAGTATCCCGTGAAGCGCAAGATGCATTTGCTTTGCAATCGCACCAACGTGCAATCGCTGCGCAAAATGCTGGCTACTTCGATGCAGAAACAACGTCTGTTGACATCATCGACCGCGTACCTAACTTGCTGACTGGCGAAATCGAACTCAAAACTCGTACAGTGACTCGCGACGAAGGCGCACGTCCAGATACCTCTTTAGAGGGCCTGGCGAAGCTCAAAGCCGTGTTTGCTGCCAAAGGTAGTGTGACTGCTGGTAACAGCTCGCAAACTTCTGACGGTGCAGGCGCATTGATACTGGTCAGCGAAAAAATCCTGAAGCAATTCAACCTGACACCATTGGCGCGTTTCGCTTCCTTCGCAGTCCGTGGCGTACCACCAGAAATCATGGGTATCGGTCCTAAAGAAGCGATTCCGGCTGCATGTCGCGCAGCAGGTATTACGCAAGATCAGATCGACTGGTTCGAACTGAACGAAGCGTTTGCGGCGCAGTCTCTGGCAGTGGTACAAGATCTGGGTCTCGATCCAGCAAAGGTGAATCCGATGGGCGGCGCGATTGCTCTGGGTCATCCACTGGGCGCAACAGGCGCAATTCGCTCCGCGACCACTATCCACGCTTTGCATCGCAATAACCTGAAATACGGTATGGTGACGATGTGCGTAGGTACAGGTATGGGCGCTGCTGGTATTTTTGAACGCATGTAATTTGCCTTACTAGCCCAAAAAAACCGCACATATTTTGTGCGGTTTTTTTACAAATACGACAATGAAAATAGGTCTTGTTCACGAGTTACAATAGCGACTTGTTTGCACATGATTGAAGAATATAGTCCTAGGACAAAGAGAGACACACATGACAGATATCCTGACCCACAAAGAAAATGGCGTTCTGACGATCAGCTTTAATCGTCCTGAAAAGAAAAATGCAATTACTGCCGCCATGTATCAGGCGATGGCTGATGCCTTGCGTGAAGCTGAAACAGACGCCGCCGTGCGCGCCATCCTGATCACTGGTAAGCCAGAAATTTTTACCGCAGGCAATGATCTCGAAGATTTCATGAAAAACGCTGGCAGCCTTGCTAATCCAGACAGCATTCCGCCAGTCTATCAATTTATGCAGGCATTAAATGATTCAGGCAAGCCTGTGATTGCGGCTGTGTCCGGCGCAGCGGTTGGTATCGGTACGACTTTGCTCATGCATTGTGATCTGATTTATCTGGCGGACAATGCCAAGCTGTCTATGCCATTCACACAATTGGGTCTATGCCCCGAATTTGCTTCCAGCATGGTATTTCAGCAAATTGTTGGTTATCAACGCGCAGCTGAAAAGCTCATGCTCGGAGAACCGTTTACTGCGCAAGAAGCGTTTGAAATGGGTTTTGTGAACAAGGTATTACCGTTAGAAGAATTAGTGCCCTACGCCAAGCAAATCGCTGCCAAATTGGTTGCATTGCCAGCCGCTTCAATTCGCACTACCAAACGTTTGATGAAAGGAATTCAGCCACAAGCAATTGTCACAAAAATGGCAGAAGAAAATCAGCACTTTGCAGCGATGCTCAATGCTCCAGAAGCACGTGAAGCTTTTATGGCATTTTTTCAAAAGCGTAAGCCAGACTTTAGTCAGTTCAATTAAATACTGACGTTAATAAAAAAAACGGAGCTATTTGGGCTCCGTTTTTTTATTTATACTGCGTATTCATTGATGTCTCTGGTCTTCTATCCGTTACCATTTCCTGGCATGCCAGAAGTTAGATTAGTTTCTCCTGAGCCGTTGCCCGGCATTCCAGATGTCAGATTGTTCTCTTCTGCGCCATTGCCTGGCATCCCTGATGTCAGATTGCTTTCTTCTGAGCCATTACCTGGCATACCTGAAGTGAGATTACTTTCATCCGCGCCGCCATCTGGCACACCGGGTACTTTGTGTTGAATAGACATCGTGCTCTCCTGGTTGGTGAATCGATTCATTAAACTTAACTACAACGGCGACATTATCTTAGCTGATGTTGGAATAAAATCAATGCGTTAAATGCTGATATTTGTTTCAAACTATGCGCCTGGACGCCATTTTTTTATCTCACACTTTTTCTGGTACCAATTTAATTGGCTGCAGGTAATTAAATGGATTATTCAATCTTCGCCATTGGATAAATTCGCTGACCGGCATAGGTTTGGCTGCATACCATCCTTGTACATAATCACACCCAAACTGCTTCACCAGTTCCCACTCTTCCATTGTTTCAACACCTTCTGCGACGGTATGAAGTTTGAGACGTTGCCCCAATTCTATGGTCGATAACAAAAGTAATGATGCATCCGTGTCTGGTTTGACATTGGCGACAAACGCCCGATCAATTTTTAATTCGGATACTGGCATTTTTTGCAGATAAGCAAGTGAGGAATAGCCTGTCCCAAAATCATCAAGCGCAATCGAATAGCCGAGGGAACGTAGGTGATCCAGTACGATGATGGCCGTATTGGCATCACTCATGACGCTACTTTCTGTGACTTCCAGACGAATATCTTCGGCAGAGGCATTATTGGATTCACGCAAAGTTTCAATGATCGAAACGATATTATGATTGCGCAAATCAAATGCCGATAAATTGATCGAAATTTGTATGGGGTCACCTGCTGCTCTCCATTCCGCGACCAGTTGCATTGCTTCTTTTAACATCCAGACAGTGATGGCGCTAATGTGGCCCGTGTGTTCCGCAAAAGGGATGAACTGATACGGTGGAATCATACCGCGCGTAGGATGCTGCCAGCGTACTAGTGCTTCAGCACAAACCACCGCACCATCTCTGACTCTTACTTTTGGTTGCAAGAAGATCCGTAAGTGATTCTGTTGTATCGCCATCCGTAATTCGGATAACAGACTCAGATCACCCAACTTATTGGTCTCCATGTCGGGTCGGTACACTTCCCAACCACTTTTAGACGCGCGCGCCGCGTTGAGGGCGATTTCTGCACAATGCATATGCTTTTGCATGCTGATATTGGTTTGCAGACTAACACCAGCGGACAGCGATATATCAATCGTCTGTTGATTTACGGAAATTGGAGAGAAGAATTTTTCTTTCAAATGCCGTTGCAACTCGTCAATTGTGTGTATATCGATCCAGATAATAAAAAACTGATCCGACTGACTACGGCCAACCACCGTGTTGGGAATAGATGACAAGCGATGCCCGACCTCGACTAGTGCTGCGTCACCAATATCGTGCCCCAGAGCCTCATTGATGGCTTTAAAGCGGTCGACGTTCAGGGCGACCACCGCAATGTAAGGATGTAGATTGTTCTTTAGCATAGCTTCGCCCTGAACTGCTAAACGTTCACGATTAGCCAGACCCGTAAGCTGGTCTTCACGGGCGATGCGTATTGCTTCATTATGTAAGACAAATGTGCGGTACGCTAAGCTGATACACAAAAGGGTAGGAAGGAATAAATTTTGGATAACGTCTAGAGTTGTTCCTGATGGAGCTTCAACACGCCAGCCCCAACTCTTAGGTTGTGTATTAATAATGGCAATAGGCCACCACAAAATAGAAATCGGTAATATTCCCAGTGTTATCAGAGGAGTACCTTTGTGATGATTGCGGATTGCGCGGAATAATCCGGCTATTGCAATGGGATACCAGAAAAGAGCGATGTAATCTTGTAAAAGTACAGTTTTTACTGTTAGAAATGCTTCGAAAAACGACATTGGCACGAGCGCCAAATAAGCAACGGCCATTAATTGCATGCAACGCTGAAGAAATGGGCTGTGCTCTTTAAAACCCCCAATTCTAGTTACAATAATAGACAGCACCGCCATGGCCGGCCACGTTGTGAACGCAAATAAACGTGGAAACCAGATCGGCATATTCGACATAGAAAAGATAAGTCCATCGCCGAATATAATGTAAGCCGCCTGTAAAAATGCGAATAGTGCAAATAGTCCATAATTTATGTCGCGTAAAAACAAACCAAACGCCAACATAATTAGTGCAAAACCGAGTAACACTGCCGACTGAGCAACGCTGGTATTTTCTGCTTTACGGGCTTGCAAGCTGATTTGATCGAGGGTCATTCCGGCAACGTCGATTTCGTCATAAAACGAGGTGGATGGTGATACCGTAGCTCGCGCATAAATTGGATATGCAGCATCTTGCACAATAAAGCTGATGCGATTTGCACTCACAAAAGCGTTTAATTTTTCGCCGTTGTGCGCGGCATTGCCTAACAACTTTCCTTGTTTGTCAAAGAGCGCAATATCAATCCACACACTTTTAAAACTCAGTAGCTCATCTTTTGGAAGTGGGCGTTCGATTCTGAGCCAGCACACCTTTTGCAGGCGTAATTTACCCAAACCCGGCGTCCAGGCAGCCTCATTTCCGGGAATATGAATGAGCTCGGACGCCTTGCCACAGACGGCATCAGTTTGTACTGGGCTGGCAAAGCCGTCGCTACAAAGCAACAATGCGAGTACGAGAGTCAGATGTTTGATCAGCCTGAACAGGTTCAATCCAATTGCTGCCATAACTTCGTTCCTTGTTTGGGTTTAAAACCAGACGACGAGGTAGAAAAAGCAATTAATGAGAGCAGTGCTACACCAAACTTAACATATCAGAATTGGTGTTAGTATTGGTGGTTTATTGTAATAAATGCAACCATAATAAACGAAGAGAGTTGTGTATGCAAAAAAAATTAACTTCGTTACTATAATTTATTTTTATGCAACAATTTTCAAAGAAAGCAAACGGAAAATTGAAGTCTGACGTTTTTTGGGATTTTAAAAAAATACGTCAATTTAATCAGTCTTCAAAATGTTGCATATTTCCCCCTCAATCCATTTATATGAAAATAAAAATTAAACTTCCAACCGCGGGGAAACCGCGAAATCGTCTCGCACTGGCTGCGCGTCAGCGAAATGCCGGCGCGCATGAACCAATTAATCCGTTGCGCACAGCACGCCGTAAAGCGCGGCAAGACTTACAAAAGAGCCTCCTTCGTCGTATTCGGGATGACGAGGTGTAAATCCTTTTTAAACGACCAGCAAACACGTTCTCGTGCAAATCCTGAGTAAGAATCGTGCCCAGTTGCGGCAATGCATTAATCGGCGCTGACAGTATTATTTCCCCTCCAGAACATCCGTTTTTATTATTTCTTTAAAGCAGAATTTTGGTTAGAGTCCGATACATTAAAGATGTTGAAACTAATAGAAAAATAAACAATAATTCTAATGATAGGTGGTGGCATTTGTAAAACGTTTTCGATTTGAAATAATGGATGACGGAACCAAAATTTGGTTTCTGAGTCCAGAGTTTCTGGATAGAACGGAACTGTACTGAACACTAGTGCGCCAGAATAAGAGCCCGAGTGTGTGACTCATGCTCCTATTGAAGTTGGCTGGACGACAAGTGTGTATCGCATTATTTATAGTTATCTGCATATCCGACAGTAATCTCTGGTTACCGATAGGTATCATTTTCAAAGGCGGTTTATCATGGCTTCCGTTACTTTTGATGCTACTCATCCACGTAATATAAAAATTCGTTGGACTGATTTTGAGCATGGCTTTGTGATTAATGGCCAAAAGCTTGGCCGGCACGGCAAGGCGATTGCTACGGATTATTTTCATTTTTCAGCAAGCTGGAATTCGCTTGGTGCAGAGAAAACGGAACAATTTCAACGTCTTTTGACAGGATCTTCCAACGATAGAGCAGCTTTGCGCTATGAAATTACCAAAGACCCTGAACATCCAGGATGTTCATTGATTGTCGGTGAGTTCTCAATGGCCCATGCTGGCACGCCGTTAACCTCAGATATGCTGCATTACTTAGCCCAAACCGCAATATCACCAGAGCTCCGGTACGGGCGCGTTAGTGAAGATTTTAATGCCCCTTTTTTACTTGGTCACTGGATAGTCGAATTTCCAAAAGAGGTGAAATTACGTGCGGGTTTAGCGGGCAATCGCGGTTTGTTGCCGGCTGCGTACTAAGGCATAGTACTGATAACCATTATCGTGTTTTTAATATAACACCTTGCCGTTTTTCTCTCCCAGGCAAGGTGTTTTTTTATTCTGCAAAAACTTTATTCCATTATTTTCCCGATGCTCTTGCTTGCTGCCGTATCGTTTCCAGGCTGGCACCAGGAGTGATCAGATTGCCGTCGTAGCGCAATTCTATGAGTGCTGGCAATTGATGATTGCGGCAATGTTTTAATGCGCGTTCTAATGCTGGAGCAAATTCAGCGGTCGTCAATACGGTTTCACCACTCGCACCGTAGGCGCGCGCCAGAGCCGCAAAATCAGGATTGTGCAATTCTGTGCCAGAAACACGTTCAGGGAATTCGCGCTCCTGATGCATACGAATGGTGCCGTACATACCATTGTTAAATACGATGATCACCACGCCTGCTTTGTACTGAACGGCAGTAGCCAGTTCCTGGCCATTCATCATGTATTCGCCATCACCAGCGAAGGTAATCACTGTGCGTTCAGGATCAATAATTTTGGCCGCAACACCTGATGGTACGCTATAACCCATCGCACCAGAAGTTGGCGCTAATTGCGTGCGGAAGCCGCCGTAGCGGAAATAGCGGTGTGCCCAGGTTGCGTAATTGCCCGCGCCGTTGGTGAGTATCGTATTTGCAGGAGTCTGCTGCATGATGTCTTGCACCACTTGCCATAAATTGAGTGGTGCTTTCTCTTGTCCAAAAATGGCGGGTTCGGTTTGCCATGCAAGCAATTCGCTCTTTGCCTGAGCGACGGTATCACGCCATTTATGGGATGCATCCAACGCTTCCATGTCTGCTAAAGCCTCGGCAATTTCTTTCATACCGCTATTGATCATCAGATCCGCTTGATAAACACGGCCTAATTCCAGGGCATCACTATGAATGTGTATCAATTTTTGCTTAGGTATTGGTGCTTCCAGAACGGTGTAGCCACCCGTCGTCATTTCTCCCAGACGTGGACCAATCGCGATGACCAGATCGGCATCTTTCAATCGTTGTGCCAATTTGGGGTTAATACCAATACCCACATCGCCGATATAGTTAGGGTGAGCGTTGTCGATCAAATCCTGAAAGCGGAATGCGCAGGCGAGTGGAAGATGGTTACTGCTGGCAAAGTCACGAATATTTTCACAGGCAGTCTGATCCCAGCCACTGCCACCAATCAGTAGCACTGGCCGTTGCGCGACCGCCAGCATATTTCTCAATTGCGCCAATTGCTGCGGGGATGCGGATGCTTGTACCGGCGTGTAGTGGCGGGTATTAGCGACATCCGCGACTTGTGCCAACATATCTTCTGGCAATGCCAATACAACCGGACCCGGACGGCCGCTGGTCGCGACCTGGAATGCGCGGGCAATGTATTCTGGTACGCGGTCAGCACGATCAATTTGTGCTACCCATTTCGCCATTTGGCCAAACATACGACGGTAATCAATTTCCTGAAATGCTTCGCGTTCGACAAAATCATTACCTACTTGTCCAATAAATAAAATCATTGGCGTGGAATCCTGGTACGCAGTATGTACCCCGATGGATGCATTGGTAGCGCCCGGGCCTCGGGTCACAAAACAGATACCTGGTTTGCCAGTCATTTTGCCGTAAGCGTCCGCCATAAACGCCGCGCCGCCTTCCTGACGATTGATAATGAAGCGAATCGGGCTATCGTGCAGCGCGTCGAGCACTGGGAGATAACTCTCGCCAGGAACACCAAAAATTGTATCTACACCGTGGATTTGCAGTGCATCCACAATAAGTTGACCACCAGAACGAGAATTCGACATGATATTAAGCGGGAGCAAGTAAAAGCAGTAAGCTACCAGAAAGCATACAAAATTTGCAGTACTTCTGACGTCAAATGAACAAATCTGTGGCAATACGTGCGTAAAGTGCCGCTCTTAAATTCAAGTTTGCAGGCACTTACTACAACTGGAACACTTTGATTTGAGGTAAAATATAGCTCGAAGCAGGCCAGACAATCGCTGGTTGCCATGTTCACATGGTGACGGGAGGAAGGTCCGGACTCCATAGAGCAGGGTGACGGCTAACGGCCGTACGTTGAAAGCGGAGGCGAAAGCTGAAGTATAAGACGAGGAATAGGGCCACAGAGACGAGCGTATTAAGTTACGGTGAAACGCGGTAACCTCCACCCGGAGCAATTTCAAATAGGCACGCGTTGAGGCGGCTCGCGGAGCGTGCGGGTAGAAAGCTTGAGCGGCGGAGTAATCCGTCGCCTAGAGGAATGATTGTCATAGCAGCAGGTAGCAATATCTGATGCCGTAACAAAATCCGGCCTATCGGCCTGCTTCAATTTATTAGCCATGTTTTTGATTAAAAACGTCCTTGTGTCGAATTGATTTTGGACAAGTCTGCTTGACTTGTGAATTCCCGGTCCAGTCTCAAATTCGCGACATTTTTTGATAGAAACAGTTCTTATGGTGTCTTTACTTTCCCGAACTGCAAAAAAACCACCATTTTGTCCCAATAAATGGTGGGCAAAAGGCAGGCTTGATTGCTTTGCTATTTGGCAAATTTCATTTGCAGTACTTTTAAAATCTCGTTGTTTGCCATGCTTGACAGAAATAATTTTATCTAAGTCCTTTGATAGGGACTATTTTCAAAAATTCTAGTGTTAAACTAATACTGGCTTGTTTGATAAATACGAAGGAAAATTTGCTCTGGCTTCTATAAGCTTGTCGACTATGCGTAATTAATTATTTGTATAATTTATTTTTCGCCTTTTCGTCAGTACTGCCTTTAAGTGTTTTTGCAATGCGTTTCCTGTTGCGTCGGTCAGCAGCGGGTCTTACTCAAACTCATACCTTATAAAATTGCAGACGCATGGAGACTCCGGGCCTAAAGAAAGAACGCGATGTACCGCTTCTGGCATTTGTCGTTGGCGTTTGTGTCATCGTTGCGTTAATCGTGGCTCAAAGTTGGTGGTCAATAAGGGAAGATAAAACCTTAACGTTGGCCGATGCGCAGCAGCACAGCTATTTCACCGTGAGGATTTTGGAAGAGCATGCCAGCCGCGCTCTGAATGAAGCGATGCGAGCAATGACCGCAGCTGTTGAGGAAATTCGTGTTCTCGACGCATCATCCTCTTCTTATGACTCTTCGGTTCAAAGAGTATTACTAAATCAACGACAAGAGTCCCAATTTATCTATGCGCTTTCTGTTTTTGATAAAGAAGGAAGCAGGCAACTTTCAAGTCTCCCTCATCAGACGAAAAGCGCGACGAAGGGAATGCCAGGTCATATTGCCGTACTATTAAAACGACCTTCCTATAAAGAACTCGTGGTCGGCGCAGCAACTAGATTGGAGAATTCTGATCAGTGGATTTTGCCGATTGCTGGTAATTTTTACGATGAAAAAGGAGTGCTTCAGGGTATCCTTGAAGTCGATGTGCGCCTTAGCTATTTCCAGGATTTTTACGAAATTGTGGCTCGCGGCAGTGCTGCTGCGATCTCCTTGCATGATCAACGTGGGAACATTCTCGCGAGAGCGCCTTTTGATAGTAACTTTCTTGATCATCCCGTTACCCAGACTGAGTTATTGGCTGCCATTACCGATCCGGCAAGCGAAGGCTCGTTGATGGGAGCTGGCTTGATTGATGGCGGCGGCGATTATTTGTACACATACCGAAAAATCACTGGCATCCCACTGACTTTGGTTTATGCCCGCAATATGGAAAGTATATTACTTGATTGGAATAAACGTCTACAACAGAGAATTTTGTTCACCGCTTTGACTGTTGCGTTTATTTTGATGTTGGCGTTGATGTTGATGTGGCAGTTAAAACGTTTGCAGATTTCCAAAGCAAAATTTGCTGCCAGTGAGAATCGATACCGGATACTATTTACTGGCGCTCAGGATGCCATTCTGATTATCAACCGCGACTATGTTTATGTGGACTGCAATCATGCTGCCGTTAATCTGCTGGGCGCGAAGTCTCAGGCTGATATTATTGGCAAGCGAGTGGGTGGCTTTTCAGCCGCACATCAAACGATCCTTGGTATAAAAGAATCAGACAAAGAAAAATTAGTCATTTTTTTTATTGATCAGGCCTTCGCCGGAGTAGCACAATGTTTTGAGTGGCAACTCGAAAAAAACGGTATGCCGTTTTACAGCGAAGTATCTCTCAGCCCCGTGGAAATCGATGGGGAAGTCTTATTGTTCTGTGTTGAGCGCGACATCAATACCAGAAAATATACTGAACGCTTACTCGAAGGACAAAATCGACTTCTGCAGCTCATTGGCGCCAATGAAGATCCTATTTTTGTTTTAAATTCAGTGTGCGATTTTGTGCACGAATTAAGGCCTTCTTGGTGTGTTGGAATCCAATTATTGTCTGATGATCAAAGAACCTTCACCCAAGGTGTAGGACAGCATTTCCCCGAGCTATTGCTCAAGCAATTGAATGAAATGCCAGTAACCCATGGAAATGGCATCTGGAGTGATGCTGTTTTAGTTGCTTGTCCGGTGCAGATCGAGCAATTACAACAAGCTCCTTGCATGCAGTTTGTTAACGGGCTCGAAGAGTTGTCAGCTTTTGAGTCCAGTATGGCCTGGCCGCTAATGGATAAACACGGCTTGGTTTTAGGTAGCTTTACTTTATTATTTCCCGATGTTCCTTGCATGACCGAAGACGATATGAGTGTCATCGGTATCATGATAGAGATTGCCACGATCGCCATTGAAGGGCGGCGTTCAGAAAAGAAAATCCTGCAACTTGCACACTACGATGAGTTGACTGGGTTGCCGAATCGCTTTTTGTATAACCAGCATTTAGCCAAAGCCTTATCCTTGGCTGAACGCAACCGCACCCGTCTGGCAGTATTGTTTCTGGATCTGGATAGATTTAAAAACATCAATGACACGTTTGGTCATGATGAAGGTGATAAAGTCTTGCGCAGTGTTGCGCAACGTTTCCGCAAGACTTTACGTGAGTCAGACATTGTTGCCAGAATCGGTGGAGATGAGTTTATTTTATTGATCGACCAGTTCAATGAACCGCGAGATCTCGGTGATATCGCCGACAAATTGCTGTTTGAGGCCTCCCAACCGTTTGAAATTTACGGTCAAGAGTGCCAGCTAAGTGCCAGTATCGGTATCGCCACCTTCCCGACAGATGGACGAGATGCGCAAACTTTGTTGAAAAATGCCGATATTGCGATGTATCGCGCAAAAAACAAAGGAAAAGACAACTTCCAGTTTTATGCATCCGAAATGAACACGCATACCGTAGAGCGCCTTGCATTTGAGGCGCGTCTGCGTAAAGCGCTTGAGCGACGTGAGTTTGTGGTCTATTACCAACCAAAGGTATCGGTGGAAACTGGGCTGATTGTTGGTGCAGAAGCACTGGTACGCTGGAATCATCCAGAACGCGGTCTCTTGTATCCGAATGATTTCATCATGCTGGCGGAAGAGGCTGGTTTGATTCCGCGTTTGGGTATGCTGGTTTTAGATGTGGCGTGCCGCGATGTTTTAAATTTCCGGCAACTGGATAGCCGTTTTGGACGGATTGCCATTAATCTGTCCGGTTCGCAGTTCAATGATCATCAACTGTTGGATGAAGTGAGAAGTGTTATAGATTTTTGGCGCGTTCCTGCCAATGCGATTGAATTTGAAATTACTGAAAGTATGGTGATGCACAATCGTGAACAGGCGATTATTTTGATGGACGGCTTTAAGGAAGCTGGTTTTACTTTATCAATCGACGATTTTGGTACTGGCTACTCTTCTCTTGCCTATCTGAAGCGCTTCCCGGTTGATAGTGTCAAAGTTGATCGTTCTTTCATTAAAGACATACCACATAATCCAAATGATACTGCGATCGTTCTTGCCATCGTCGCAATGGCTCATACTTTGGGTCTGAAGGTTATTGCTGAGGGCGTCGACGCACCGACTCAGCTGAGTACCTTGCGAGAGTTTCAATGCGATGAGTATCAGGGTTTTTTCTTTAGTAAGGCTATATCCGCCAAGGAATTTGCATCTTTACTTCAAAAACAGGTCATGGTCGAACGCGTTTGATGATCAGTCAGACTATCGCTAACCCCAATGTCTTAGCACCTGTATTCATTGCTTGTTAAGGATGTAAGTGCAGGTATCTTGTTTGTATGATCCGGTAATTTCTACTATTTTCCATCTTTCCTGAGCTTAAACTCTGGTCACGTACACACCTGTACGTGATAAGCCACTTTCAAAATATTTCGTAAGTCATTAATTTATTGGACTATTTCCGAAATACGGTTTCGAGATAGTTGCGCTAAGTCATTGACTTCATTAAAGAAATTCAGAAATACACGTGTTATTTTACTTGACCACGATCAAGTCATCCTCTAAAGTGGGAAACAGTGTGAAAAAGTGTAATTTTGTGGGATAAATCCTCATTTTTCGTTTATCTTCACAAGACTTCTTATTTCAATCAAAGTCCAGGTTAAAGGTACAAGCGTGTTTCAGGGTCCATCCGCACTCAATCTCGATGCGAAAGGCAGAATGTCTATTCCTGCCCGTTATCGCGATGCCCTGAGCGAACAGTTTGCAGGGCGCGTTACCCTGACCCGTCATCCAGACGGGTGCTTGCTCTTGTTTCCGCGTCCCACCTGGGAATCGCATCGTGAGCAGATCGCCGCATGGCCCATACAGGCGCGTGACTGGAAAAGGATATTTTTGGGTAATGCCTTCGATGTTGAGCTCGATAGCGCAGGACGGATTTTAATTGCCCCTGAATTGCGCAATGCCGTCGGCATAGAGCGCGACATCATGCTACTTGGCATGGGTAGCCACTTTGAAATTTGGGACGCTGGTCGTCTGGCCGAAAATGAAGCCAATGCAAAAGCAGCTGGCGCTCCCGATGTATTAAACAATTTTTCTTTCTGATCGCGAGAAATGACGAACCAAGCAGCGACAGAATTTATCCACAAGACAGTGCTTTTAAATGAAGCAGTGGATGCACTTGCCATTACTGGCGAGCGTACTAACGGTGTTTACATCGACGGTACCTTTGGACGTGGCGGACATAGCCGCCTGATCTTGCAGCAATTAGGGCCAAACGGACGTCTGATCGCATTCGATAAAGATACACAGGCGATTGCCAGTGCCAGTGAAATAAAAGATCCACGTTTTCATATTGTCCACGATAGCTTTGCCACGATGTCTGAAGCTCTGCAAGAGCTCGGTGTGAAGCACGTGGATGGCATTTTGATGGATTTGGGCATTTCATCCCCGCAGGTAGATGATGCAACGCGTGGGTTTAGTTTTCGTGCCGACGGTCCTCTGGATATGCGTATGGACACCACACGTGGCATTTCCGCTGCTGAATGGTTGGCTAGCGAAGATGAAGAAAAAATTAGGGAGGTTATAAAAAATTATGGGGAAGAACGGTTTGCTTTTCAGATTGCAAAGGCGATTG
This sequence comes from Cognatundibacterium jejuense, assembly GCF_014284255.1. Lineage (GTDB taxonomy): Bacteria > Pseudomonadota > Gammaproteobacteria > Burkholderiales > Burkholderiaceae_D > Undibacterium > Undibacterium jejuense. The sequence goes on along the minus strand of NZ_JACOFV010000002.1, from coordinate 196,892 downwards.
TTGCTCGCCGGCAGACGGACACCATTACTGGAACCCGACAGCTTGCAGAACTCGTCGCACACGCCGTCAAAACTCGCGAGAAGGGCAAGGACCCGGCAACTCGCACCTTTCAGGCTATACGGATTTTCGTCAATAAGGAACTTGAAGATCTCGAAGTAGGTCTGGACGCCGCATTTTCTGCATTGGCGCCGTTTGGCCGTATGTCCGTGATTAGCTTCCACTCGCTGGAAGATCGTATCGTTAAACAATTTTTTGCTTCCAAAGTTAAGGTTGAACAACCAGACCGCCGTTTGCCTATCCGCTATTTGGACTTGCCTCAACCACAAATGCGTTTGCTTAATCGCATTAAACCTTCCGACACCGAAGTGTCTGAGAATCCCCGATCTCGTTCCGCTATTCTGCGCGTTGCTGAGCGGCTGCCTGAGGGGAATGCATGACTACCAAGATCAATATTGTTCTGGCGATGATATTGATCGCTTGCGCCTTGTCTTTGATTAACGCGCAGTATCAGGCCAGACATTTATTTATTGAGTTGGAAAGTGAGCAAAGTCTGAGTAAGCAATATGAATTGCAATGGACTCAGCTTAAACTTGATCAGTCCACCTATGGCAAACACGCACGCATTGAAGACGCGGCAACCCGTGATTTGAACATGGTCGTGGTAACGCCAGAACGTACCCAATACTTGAAAGCCGAGGAACTCAAATGAGTCGCCCGGGGAATAGCTCGCGCACTGCTGCTTCACGGGGCGTGTCATTTTCATCTAATCCTGTATTAGATGTAAAACTGCCGACCTGGCGCTCGCGCCTGGTGCTATTCCTGCTGTTTGGCGCTTTTTTGGCTTTGATTGCGCGCGCTTTGTGGTTGCAAGGCATCACCACAGAATTTTTGCAAAAACAAGGTGCAAGTCGTTATGCGCGTACCTTGGAATTACCAGCGACGCGTGGAAAAATCACAGACAGAAACGGTGAAGTACTCGCGTCTTCTGTACCGGTAAAAGCAATCTGGGCGATTCCGGAAGATGTGTTGAGTGCGCCTCCGGAGAAAATCCGGCAATTGGCACAATTATTAGAAATGTCCGAAGCCGAATTGCGCAAGAAGCTAGATTCAGACCGCCAGTTTGTCTATCTGAAACGTCAGGTCGAACCAGAAGTGTCTGAAAAGATTCAAGCTTTGGCAATTCCAGGTATTGATACTCGCAAAGAATATAAAAGGTTTTATCCTGAAGGTGAAATCACGGCACACGTTGTGGGCTTTACCAATGTGGAAGATGTGGGGCAAGAGGGCATTGAGCTTGCATCTGAAAAAGATTTAGCTGGTAAATTAGGCAGTCGTCGCGTTATTAAGGATCGTCTTGGTCGCATCGTGGAGGATATTCGCGCAGTCCGCGAACCTCACGATGGTCACGAATTAAATCTATCGATAGACAGTAAGATTCAATACATCGCATTTACTCATTTAAAAGAGGCGGTTGAAAAGCACAAGGCAAAAGCAGGTGCGGCAGTTGTACTTGATGTACAAACTGGTGAGGTGTTAGCTTTAGTTAACCTACCTGCCTATAACCCGAATGATCGGTCAGTATTGACCGGTGCCCAATTGCGAAACCGGGTTTTGACTGATATTTTTGAGCCTGGTTCGACAATGAAACCGTTTACTGTCGCGCTCGCATTGGATAAAGGTCGCGTTACTCCGGATACTGTGTTCCAGACCGCACCGGGTCGTATGACTATCGGTACCAATACAATTCACGATTCCCATAAGATGGATTCCCTGACTGTCGCACAAGTTATTCAAAAATCTTCAAATATTGGTACTGCTAAAATTTCCTTCCAAATGCAGCCGCAAGAAATGTGGGAAATGTTTACCAGCGTTGGTTTTGGTCAGCAACCAAAATTTGGTTTTCCTGGTGCGGTTGCAGGGCGTTTGCGGAACTATAAAAATTGGCGTCCTATTGAGCAGGCAACGATGAGCTATGGACATGGCATTTCAGTCTCTTTGATACAAATCGCGCGCGCTTATATGATTTTTGCCCGCAATGGGGACATGATTCCTTTGACTTTTCAAAAAACAACGGAAGCACCAAAAGGTCAACGCATCATTTCGCAAAAAACAGTGATGGAAATGCGTAGCATGATGGAGTCGGTCACGCAACCCGGTGGCACTGCAACGCAGGCGCGCGTTGCGGGATATCGCGTAGCGGGAAAAACCGGAACGGCGCACAAAATTGAAGGTGGACGTTACGTTAATAAATACGTCGGTGACTTCGTTGGCTTTGCGCCTGTATCCAATCCACGCGTTATCGTTGCAGTGATGATTGATGAACCTTCTGTTGGCGGATATTACGGCGGAACTGTTGCCGCGCCGGTATTTTCTACAATCACAGCAAATGTATTACGTTCGATGAACGTACCCCCTGATTCGTCAATTACAACCATTGTTCCTGATAGTGGTGTTCAGGAGAGTATGTAATGACAACGAACAATTTATTAACGATAGATATGATTAACTGGCTAAGACAAGTAGCTCCCGTCGCACAATTGAGTTCAAATACGAGAACCATACAAGCTGGTGATGTGTTCTTTGCTGTGCGCGCCCACAACGGAGACGGCCGTCAATATATTCGCGATGCCATCGCTAAAGGTGCGATCGCAGTTGTGTATGAAGCCAAAGATTACGTTTGGGATGACTCCATCAAGACGCCACATCTGGCTGTGGACGATTTACAAAATCAGCTAGGTTATATCGCGAATACTTGGTACCAGACACCTGATGCGGATATGTACAGCATTGCAGTCACCGGTACGAATGGCAAAACGTCTTGTACTCAATGGCTGGCAAAAGCACTGTCACTTAATAAATGCGATAGTGCCGTCGTCGGAACACTTGGTGTTGGTGTTTTTAAAAACGGGCAGCTAGGTAGCTTGTCCGAAACTGGTTTTACGACGCCAGATGCGATCAATTTACAGCGCGGACTGGCTTCCATGCGCGATGAGGGCGCACAAGCATTGGCTATCGAAGCTTCCTCAATTGGTCTGGTACAAGGAAGATTGCATGGCTTACATATCGATGTAGCCATGCTGACAAATTTGACTCGTGATCACCTTGATTATCACGGCAACATGGAAAATTATGGTGCCGCAAAACGTGCTTTGTTCGATTGGCCTGGTTTAAAAAATGCGGTCATCAATCTCGATGATGAGTTTGGTGAACAACTGATTAATGATTTGCGAAGCAAATCAGCAGCGTTAAATATTGTTGCTTATAGCCTCAATAGAACGCAATACGACGGCGTGGCTTTACTTTCAGCGTCTCACCTCAAAACTTCACACACAGGTACCAGTTTTCATCTGGAGTCACCGTTTGGTTCAGGTCTGGTAAAGACGCAGTTAATCGGGCAATTTAATGTCAGCAATATTCTGGGCGTCATGGCCGTATTGCTAACAAAGGGATTGCCGTTTGCAAAAGTGCTTGCAACAATAGAAAAATTAAGTCCTGTTCCGGGACGTATGCAATTGTTGGGTACGGCCGGTCATGTGATGGTAGTGATTGACTACGCACACACACCAGATGCGCTGGAAAAAACTTTAGCAGCCTTAAGACAAGTCGCCAATGAACGCCATGGAAAGCTATGGTGCGTCTTTGGTTGCGGTGGTGACAGAGACCCTGGCAAGCGTCCGCAAATGGGAAAAATTGCCGAAAATGCAGATTATGTCGTGGTGACAAGTGATAACCCCCGCAGCGAAAATCCGACCGCCATTATTCAGGATATCGTCGCTGGTATGAGTGCGCAGCCCCATGTTGTAGAAGATCGTGCCAATGCAATTTTGTACGCGATTAAACATGCTGCGCATCAGGACGTCGTTTTATTGGCTGGTAAGGGTCATGAAACCTATCAGGATATTCTGGGTAAAAAATGGCCTTTTTCTGATGAAGAACACGCGGCGCTTGCGCTGGCTACCGTTGCCACCAGTGGCAATAGTAAGAGGGGTAGCTAATGAAATTTAGTTTACAGCAATTAGTACAGGCACTGAGTTCGGCAAGCATGACTGCGGATGCAGATATTATTGGCTTGTCGACCGATAGTCGAAAAATTAAAACTGGCGATGTCTTTGTTGCTTTACGTGGCGATAATTTTGATGCGCATGATTTTTTACCGCAAGTGGCGCAAACTGGTGCAGTCGCCGTTATTGCCGAGCGTTTGCCAGCAGATTTTCAGTTACCCGCATTGATCGTTCCCGACACCAAGATGGCATTGGCTGAGGTAGGTAGGTTGTGGCGCAAGCAGTTTGTGATGCCTGTGATTGGCGTTACTGGTAGCAACGGTAAAACGACCGTCAAAGAAATGATCGCTGCCATTTTAGCGGCGGCGTTTGGTGAAGACTATAGATTGTCCACTAAGGGTAATCTGAATAATGAAATTGGTGTACCACTGACGGTGCTGGAATTACGTGATACACATCAGGCGGCAGTTATAGAAATGGGCATGAACCATCCTGGTGAAATCGCCTTGCTGGCTTCAGTTGCTTTGCCAACGGTTGTACTTGTAAATAACGCGCAGCGAGAACATCAGGAATTCATGCAAACTGTGCGCGCCGTGGCAGAAGAAAATGGTAGCGCGATCAAGGCTTTGCCAGACAATGGTGTCGCTGTATTTCCGCACAATGACGAGTACAGTTCGCTGTGGCGTGCCTATGCGCAAGAACATGGTCTACGTAAGATAATCAGTTTCGGACTTAGCCCCGACGCCGATGTCGCAGGCACTTATACAACGTCTGCGTTTGGCAGCGAAATTAAACTAAGTATTGCTGGAAAAATATCCCAGATTCATTTGCAGGCAGCAGGCGAGCACAACGTATTAAACGCGCTTGCTGCGGCGGCTTGTTGTCATGCGATAGGCATCAGTAATGAAGTGATCGTTCAAGGTTTGGAAAATTTTCATCCAGTTTCAGGTCGCCTGCAACGCAAGCAAGCAAGCTGCGGTGCGACAGTGATTGATGATACTTACAACGCCAATCCAGATTCCGTGCGTGCTGCAATTGATGTTTTGAAACAATTGGGTGGTGATACCTTACTGGTGCTTGGTGATATGGGTGAAGTCGGTGACAACGGTGCCCAATTTCATCACGAAATTGGTGAATATGCCCGTGCTTCTGGCATATCTGAATTATTTCTGCTCGGTGATCAGGTACAACAAAGTGCTGCCGGTTTTGGAAAAGCGGCGCAATACTTTACCGATATTCAGCAATTATTGTCTGCATTAGATGCTCGTGTGAGCAAAGACAGCAAAGTGCTGATCAAAGGTTCGCGTTTTATGAAGATGGAGCGCGTGGTTGCTCATTTATTAAACGTTACAGAAATTTCTTCACAACAAAAAACAATAGGAACTCATTAGCATGTTGCTCTGGTTAGCAGAATTTTTCAAACAGGATCTGGGGTTGCTACGCGTCTTCGGTTTTATTACGTTTCGCGCAGTATTCGCCACCATGACTGCATTGGCGATCGGCATTTTTGCTGGCCCTGCGGTGATCCGTATGCTGACTCGTATGAAAGTAGGGCAAGCAGTGCGCGCCTATGGCATGGAGACGCATCTGGTTAAATCTGGTACGCCAACTATGGGCGGTGCTCTGATTTTGATTTCTATCGCTATTTCGACTTTGTTGTGGGGCGACCTGAGCAATCGTTTTATCTGGGTGGTTATGATCGTGACCTTTGGTTATGGCGCGATTGGTTGGGTCGACGATTATCGTAAGGTGGTCAATAAAGACCCAGAGGGTATGCGCTCCAGAGAGAAATATATGTGGCAATCCATCATTGGATTAGTGGCCGCGTTTTATTTAGCTTTCTCAGTCTCTGCGCCAAGCAATTCCAAGATTCTTGATTTGTTGTTTGCGTGGGTTCAATCCGGCTTTAGCATGGATTTGCCACCCAAGGCTGATCTGATCGTCCCGTTTTTTAAAACCATCAGCTACCCGCTTGGTGTCTGGGGCTTTATTGCATTGACCTATTGCGTCATTGTTGGTACGAGCAATGCGGTGAACTTTACCGATGGATTAGATGGTCTGGCGATCATGCCTATTATTATGGTCGGTTCTGCATTGGGTATTTTTGCCTATCTGACAGGTAACGTGGTCTACGCTAAATACTTGTTGATTCCGCATATTCCTGGTGCGGGTGAATTGTTGATTTTTTGTGGAGCGATGGCGGGCGCTGGCTTAGCATTTTTGTGGTTTAACGCGCATCCGGCACAAGTGTTCATGGGCGACGTTGGCGCGTTGGCACTGGGTGGTGCTTTGGGTACAGTGGCAGTTATTATTCGTCAGGAAATCGTGCTGTTCATTATGGGCGGAATTTTTGTGGCAGAGACGGTTTCTATCATTCTGCAAGTGACCTATTTTAAATTTACCAAAAAGCGTTTTGGTGAAGGCCGTCGTTTATTCTTAATGGCACCTTTACACCATCATTTTGAGAAAAAAGGTTGGAAAGAAACGCAAGTCGTTGTGCGTTTCTGGATCATTACGATGTTGTTGGTCTTAGTTGGTTTGGCATCGCTCAAACTGCGTTGATTTTGTTGTTAGATTGTTGATTTGATTTTAGAACTGCGGCATATGAATTTTTCTGGAAAACACGTATTAGTTTTAGGCCTTGGTGAATCAGGCCTGGCAATGGCGCAATGGTTGTTGCGCGCTGGTGCGAACCTGCGGGTTGCCGATACGCGTGAATTACCTGACAGACTGCCGGCATTGATGGCTTTAAACGGCCAGGTCAACTTTATTGCCGGGGAATTTACTGCTGAATTATTGACTGATATCGACTTGGTCGCAGTCAGTCCTGGCCTATCACCATCTGGCGAGTTGAAAGAAATCACTGCAGCTACGGCAGAAAAGAATATCCCGATCTGGGGTGAAATCGAACTCTTCGCACAAGCATTAGCGGTATTAAAAGAGGAACGTGACTACCAGCCTAAGGTGATTGCGATCACAGGAACCAATGGCAAAACTACGGTGACCAGTCTGGTTGGGTTGCTTTGTGAGCGTGCCGGATTGCGTACCCGTATTGCTGGCAACATCAGTCCTGCCGTGTTAGATGTTTTACGTGAAGATCTGGATAAAGATAGCTTGCCTCAGGTGTGGGTTTTAGAATTATCCAGTTTCCAATTGCATAGCTGCTTCAGTTTGCAAGCAGATGTTGCTACCGTACTCAACATTACTCAGGATCATCTGGATTGGCATGGCAGCGTTTCTGCATATTGTGCTGACAAAGCCAGAATTTTCGGTGAGCAAACCGCACAAGTATTGAATCGTGATGATGCACTGGTGATGGCAATGGCGAAACCACAGGCATCTATTGTAACGTTTGGTTTGAATGAGCCTGAACACATTGGTGATCTGGGCTTGCTGAATGAACACGGTATGGGCTGGTTAGTAACGGCGACACCAGCCGAAGATGCACCGGTGGTGACTAGTCGTCGTAAGAAAAAAGAAGCTGAAGAAATCCCAAGCATTACCACTCGCTTAATGCCTACCGATGCATTGCAAATTCGTGGTCAACACAATGCCGCAAACGCACTGGCAGCACTAGCACTATGTCGCGGTATCGGGCTGGCATTCGCACCTTTGTTACATGGTCTGCGCGAGTATAAAGGTGAACCACATCGGGTAGAACTAATTAGCACGATTGCTGAAGTCGATTACATTGATGACAGCAAAGGTACCAATGTTGGCGCAACCGTCGCGGCATTAAAAGGATTGGGACAGCAATCCGATTCGCCAGAAAAGAGGATATTGCTTATTGCTGGCGGCGAAGGTAAAGGACAAGATTTTTCGCCTTTAGTGGACGCCATAGAGCGTTATGCTAAAAAAGTATTCCTGATAGGAAAAGCAAAAGAAGAAATTCGTCAGATATTAACGGCGATACAGGTTGAATGTGAAGATTTTGCCGATCTGGAATCTGCGGTGCAGGCAGCGGCGAATGATGCCCGAAGCGGCGATATTGTTTTGTTGTCACCTGCATGCGCGAGTCTCGACATGTTCCGCAATTACGCGCATAGAGCCGAAGTGTTTGCGAGTGCTGTGCGTGAAGTGGCACTGGCACGTGGGGAGATTTGCTGATGAAGCAAATGTTGCTTCCATTCCAGAAGTGGTTGCCGTTTTCGGACCCCGCTCCGCAAACACAATTGGTACATCGCTCGAAAATGATGAGCTATGACCAAGCGCTGGTATGGGTCACTATGATACTGATGTTGTTCGGTATGGTGATGGTGTATTCAGCATCGATTTCTTTACCTGATTCACCAAAGTATGCAAATTACACGAAAAACCATTTTTTGGTTCGCCAAGCTTTGTTTATTTTAGTATCGCTGACCGCTGGTATTTTTGCTTTCAGAGTCCCCCTGTCTAGCTGGCAAAAAATCACGCCGTATTTATTCGTAATAACACTGATTTTGTTAGCTGCAGTATTAGTCCCTGGTTTAGGTAAAGGTGTCAATGGCGCGAAACGTTGGTTGTCATTTAAGGTATTCAATATACAGCCTTCTGAATTCATGAAGTTGTTTATGGTTTTGTATGCAGCAGATTACACAGTGCGCAAGCAAGAATATATGCACAAATTGACCAAAGGCTTTGTTCCTATGCTGACCGCTGTCGGCGTGGTTGGGTTATTGCTGTTGCTTGAACCCGATATGGGGGCATTTGGCGTCATCGTTTGTATTGCAATGGGTATTTTATTTTTGGGCGGTATTAACGGCGTTTGGTTCGGTGGCATTGCAGCGATCTTAGTTGGGATTTTTTCGCTTGTTATTTTGTTGTCACCATGGCGTCGTGAACGGATCTTTGCTTACATGAATCCGTGGCAAGAAGAAAATGCACTCGGCAAAGCGTATCAGTTGTCACATTCTTTAATTGCGTTTGGTCGTGGTGAATTACTTGGCGTAGGACTTGGTGGCAGTGTTGAGAAATTGCATTATTTACCTGAGGCACACACCGACTTTTTGTTGGCGGTGATTGGTGAGGAATTAGGTTTCGTTGGTGTGATGGTCGTTGTCTTATTGTTCTACTGGATTTTGAAACGAGCGTTTGAAATAGGCCGTCAGGCAATTGCATTGGATCAGACCTTTGCGGGTTTGACAGCCAAAGGCATCGGCATTTGGATTGGCGTGCAAGCATTCATTAATATGGGCGTGAATCTCGGCTTGTTGCCCACTAAAGGGTTGACCCTGCCGCTGATGAGTTATGGTGGTTCTGGTGTGATGATTAATTGTGTGGGTCTGGCTATTTTGCTTAGAGTAGATTTTGAAAATCGCGTGTTGATGCGTGGAGGTCGTGCATGAGCGCGCAGAAAAAACTCATGATTATGGCGGCGGGTACCGGTGGCCATATTTTTCCTGGTCTCGCGATTGCGGACATCATGCGCGAACGTGGTTGGGAAGTTTCTTGGCTTGGTACCAGCACTGGCATGGAGTGCCAGATCGTACCTAAGCATGGCGTTCCTATGGATAGCCTTGAATTTACCGGCTTACGTGGCAAAGGTTGGAAACATACGCTGACGGGGGCCTTTAAATTAGTCAAAAGTTTTTTCAGCTGTTTAAAAATCTTAGCCCAACGTCGCCCCGATGTGGTGTTGGGCATGGGTGGCTACGTCACGGTACCTGGTGGTTTGATGGCGGCGTTTCGTGGTAAGCCTTTGGTATTGATGAATGCAGATGCCGCATTGCTGCTGTCGAATAAAGCTTTGCGTCCATTTGCCAGAAAATTGTTGTTTGGTTTGCCTTCAGAAGGGCAGGTCGATGATGCCAAATTACAAGTCACTGGCAACCCGATTCGCAAAGATATTTGTCAGCTGCCAGCGCCTGAAGTGCGTTATGCACAAAGGCAAGGTGTATTAAGAATTTTGATTGTTGGTGGAAGTTTAGGCGCCAAAGTCTTGAATGATTGTTTGCCACAAGCGCTCGCATTGATACCCGTGGCGCAACGCCCTGTTGTGACGCATCAATCGGGAAAGCAAAATATTCAGGCATTGCGCGACAACTATTCCAAAGCAGGTGTGGATGCTGAGGTACTGGATTTTATCGACGATATGCCACGTCGTTATGCTGAGGCAGATTTGGTGATTTGCAGGGCTGGTGCGATTACGGTATCGGAACTGACAGCAGCAGGGGTGGCAAGTATTTTGGTCCCTTTTATGGCTGCAAGTACTTCGCATCAAAAAGAAAATGCCATGTGGATGGCAAAACAAAGCGCCGCGATTTATTTGCCCCAAAGCGAGTTAAATGCAGAGAAGTTGGCAGCACAATTACAAGCACTGGATAGAGTGCAATGTTTACAGATGGCCGGCCATGCTTACGCCGTTGGGCAGCGTGATGCAAGTATGAATATTGCAAAAATTTTGGAATCATTAGTATGAAACATAAAGTCAAACATATACATTTCGTCGGCATTGGTGGCTCGGGTATGAGCGGTATTGCCGAAGTTTTACTGAACCTGGGTTACACCATTTCCGGTTCTGACCTTGGTAATAATGCGGCGTCGCAACGTTTAGCTGAACTTGGTGCAGATGTCAAAATTGGCCACGCCGCTGAGAATATCGCCGGAGCCGATGCGGTCGTTACTTCCACTGCCGTCAAGGGTGATAATCCGGAAGTGATCGCCGCCAGAGCGAAGCATATTCCTATTGTTCCGCGGGCAATGATGTTGGCGGAGTTGATGCGCCTCAAAAGCGGTATTGCAATTGCTGGCACGCATGGCAAAACTACGACTACGAGTCTGGTTGCTAGCGTGCTCGCAGAAGGTGGTTTTGATCCAACCTTTGTGATCGGTGGTCGTTTAAATAGTGCAGGCGCTAATGCAAAATTAGGTAGTGGTGATTTTATTGTTGCCGAAGCGGATGAATCTGACGCTTCATTCTTGAATTTGCTGCCGGTGATTGAAGTCATTACTAATATCGATGCCGATCACATGGAAACCTATGGCCATGATTTTGCAAAGCTAAAACAAGCATTTATCGAATTCACGCAACGTCTGCCATTTTATGGCGTGGCAGTGTTGTGTCTTGATGACGCAAATGTTCGCGAAATCATGCCGTTCGTTTCTAAACCTATCGTCACTTACGGCTTCCATGAAGAAGCGGAAGTCCGTGCCGTGAATGCCGTTGCTGCTGGTGGGAAAATGCATTTTACGGTGGTTCAGGAGGGGTATCCTGATATGCAAGTCAGTCTGAATCAGCCCGGGATGCACAATGTGCAGAATGCTTGCGCAGCGATCGCGATTGCGCGTGAGATTGGCGTTGCTGATGAAGCCACGCAAAAAGCGCTGAGCGAATTTAATGGTGTTGGTCGTCGCTTCACACGCTACGGTGAAATTGCACTTGAAGCGGGCGGTAGCTTTGCTCTGGTTGATGATTACGGTCATCATCCGGTTGAAATGGCTGCAACGTTGGCAGCAGCGCGTGGAGCGTATCCTGACCGTCGGTTGGTTCTGGCATTTCAACCGCATCGCTATACCCGCACACGTGATTTGTTTGAAGACTTCGTTAAAGTGATCTCGACCGCGGATGCCGTCGTGTTGGCAGAAGTTTATGCCGCTGGTGAAGCGCCAATATTGGCAGCAGATGGTCGTGCATTGACCCGTGCCTTACGCGTCAGCGGAAAAGTTGAACCTGTATTTGTTGAAAATATACAAGACATGCCAGAGAGCTTATTGCATGTCTTGAACGATGGCGACGTCTTAATCGTCATGGGTGCAGGCTCGATCAGTGCCGTGCCAGCAAAACTGGCGCAGGCAAAATAAAAAATTAACCAGCAGATCATCATGAGTGAATTGAATAACAAATCTTTAGGTAAAGTCGGCGTCTTGTTTGGCGGACGGTCTGCTGAGCACGATATCTCTATCATGTCAGGCACTGGCGTGCTGGCGGCGCTCCGCGCGAAAGGTGTCGATGCACACCCATTCGACCCAGCAGAGCGGAGCATTGCTGAGTTGGCAGCAGAAAAATTTGACCGAGTTTTTATTGCATTGCATGGACGTTACGGTGAAGATGGTAGTTTGCAAGGTGTATTGGAACAATTGAATATTCCTTATACCGGCAGTGGTGTCATGGCATCGGCTGTCGCGATGGATAAAATTTTTACCAAACGTATCTGGCAGACACATGGTCTGAGCACACCTAAATACGCGGTACTGACACCAGAAACCATCCTACGCGAAGTGCCTGATGAGTTAGGCCTGCCGTTAATTCTGAAACCACCGCATGAAGGGTCAACCATCGGTATCACCAAGGTCAAAGGCTACTCTGAAATGAAGGAAGCCTATGCGTTGGCAGCGCAGTTTGATGATGTGGTGTTGGCGGAAGAATTTGTTGAAGGCCGTGAATTGACGATTGCGATTTTAGGACGCGGCAAAGATGCCCACGCCTTGCCAATTATTGAAATCGTTGCTCCTGACGGTAACTATGATTATCAGAACAAGTATTTTACTGATGATACTCAATATCTTTGCCCCGCACCTTTGGATGAGGAATTGACCGCCCGTATTCAGCAAATGTCAGTCGAAGCCTATCGTTCTATCGATTGCGAAGGTTGGGCGCGGGTTGACGTTTTGTTGCGTAAGTCGGATAACCAACCATTCTTGCTGGAAATTAATACATCTCCTGGCATGACTGGACATTCGTTGGTACCGATGGCTGCCAAGGCAACTGGGATGAGTTATGAAGATCTTTGTGTGGAGATTTTAAAATCTGCCCGTTTGAAAATTCATACCGAATCTAAATAAAGAGGAAAAAACGGATGTGGCATGACGTCAAAATGATGAATAATACCGCCAATGCTTTATTCGGCCTGGTGTTGCTCGCTCTGATGGCGTCTGGAGTCTGGTGGGTGATACAAAGACCGATGTTTACTTTGCACAGCATACGCGTGGTTGGTGCGACATCGCAGTCCTTACGTCACGTGGATGCAGTCACCATTAGAAACGCCGCAGTACCAAAAATCAGAGGTAATTTTTTTACGGCCAATCTCGATGCTGTGCGTGGCGCTTTTGAAAGTGTACCTTGGGTTCGTAAAGCCAGTGTGCAAAGAGAATGGCCGAACAAATTAACAGTCACGCTTGATGAGCACGTTGCATTGGGAACATGGGGCGGTGACGGACGTTTGATTTCTGTGGCGGGTGATGTTTTTACCGCCAATCTGGCTGAAGCAGAAGACGATACTGATCTGATTGCTTTGAACGGCCCTGATGGCAGTGAAAAAGAAGTGTTGTCGCAATATTTGGCATTAAAAGAATGGTTCGGCAAAATAAATCTGGTACCAGAATCAGTAACGTATTCAAATCGCTATGCCTGGAGTTTGAAACTAAACAATGGTATGCAAGTTGAATTAGGTAGATTGCAGGATGGCGCAACGCTGAAAATGAGAGTGGATAAATTATTGATGATTTATCCGCAACTGATTGCCAGCGCCCAAGATAGTATTGAAAGTATAGACATGCGTTATCCAAATGGATTAGCGATGAAATATGCCCATTCCGTTGGATCGAAAAAGCAAACAAAAGCAAGTGGAAAGACATGACAAAAGACGCAAAAAATCTGATCGTTGGTCTCGATATCGGCACATCAAAAATTGTGGCGGTAGTCGCTGAAGTCATGCCAGATGGTCGGCATGAAGTAATTGGTTTGGGACAGCATGAATCCAAAGGCTTAAAAAAAGGTGTTGTAGTCAACATCGAAGCCACGGTGGAGTCGATACAGCGTGCGCTTGAGGAAGCCGAATTAATGGCCGACTGTAAGATCAGTCGCGTCTATACGGGGATTGCCGGTAGCCATATTCGCAGCTTCAATTCTAGTGGCATGGTGGCGATTAAGGATAAAGAAGTTACAGCCGCAGACGTTTCGCGCGTGATTGAAACCGCAAAAGCAGTGAATATTCCTACCGATCAGCAATTGCTACACACATTGCCGCAAGAATTTATTGTTGATAACCAGGACGATGTACGTGAGCCGATAGGGATGAGCGGAATTCGTTTAGAAGTCAAAGTCCACATCGTCACCGGTGCTGTGTCAGCAGTTCAGAATATCGTTAAATGTGTGCGCCGTTGTGGTCTGGAAGTGTCAGACCTGATTCTGCAACCGATGGCGTCTGCTGAGGCGGTATTAACTCGTGATGAAAAAGAACTAGGCGTAGTGTTGATCGATATCGGTGGCGGTACAACCGACGTCGCGGTGTTCAGTGAAGGCGCGATTCGTCATACGGCGGTGATTCCTATCGCTGGCGATCAGATCACGAACGATATTGCGATGGCATTACGTACTCCGACTTCTGAAGCAGAAGAAATCAAAGTCCGGTTTGGCGTTGCAAAGCAAGTGCTCGCTGATCCTTCCGATACGCTGGATGTGCCAGGCTTAGGTGATCGTGGACCACGCTCGTTGTCACGTCAGGCGTTAGCTGCAGTGATTGAGCCGCGCGTTGAAGAATTGTTCGCGTTGGTGCATCAGGTAGTTCGTGAATCAGGATATGAAGATGTGCTGTCATCTGGCATCGTGCTTACCGGTGGATCTTCAGCGATGCCGGGTATGGTTGAAATGGCAGAAGATATCTTTTTGAAGCCAACCAGATTAGGCATGCCAGCGTACACCGGGCAACTAGCAGATGTTGTCCGTAGCCCACGTTATGCCACAGTTTTGGGGTTGTTGTTGGAAGCGAAGAAGCAGTACTTGCGTGGAAATCTGGTCACAAGGCAGGAAGGTTCTGCCAAAGCGGCCTGGCAACGCATGAAAGAGTGGTTTTTGGGGAATTTTTAGTCAGCTTTTTGTATCACAATTGGTGTAGTCATTTTATAATGGTCTGATATACAGTTATTAGTCGCTAGTCGTCTCATCGGGTGATGATTAGCGACTGATAACTGCCTACCTGGAGGAGTCATGATGGAGTTCGATATGGTTGATAACGCCACACAAGGCACCGTAATTAAGGTTGTCGGCGTAGGTGGTGCAGGTGGTAACGCGGTACAGCATATGATCAACAAAGGTGTTTCCGGCGTTGAATTTATTGCTGCTAATACTGATGCACAAGCATTGTTGCAATCGAAGGCGCATAATGTCATTCAAATCGGTGAAACCGGTTTGGGTGCTGGTATGAAACCTGAAGTCGGTCGCAAACTGGCTGAAGATTCCCGCGCGCGCATTGAAGATGCATTGCGTGGCGCACACATGGTGTTCATCGCTGCTGGGATGGGTGGTGGTACCGGTACTGGTGCTGCTCCAGTGGTGGCGCAAGTTGCTAAAGAATTAGGCGCTTTGACTGTGGCAGTTGTGTCCAAGCCATTTTCTTACGAAGGTAAGAAATGCATGGACATCGCTGACGAAGGTCTGGAAGCCTTGTCTCAGCACGTCGACTCTCTGATCATCATCCTCAATGAAAAATTGGAAGAGATTTACGAAGACGACAGCATGATCGAATGGTTGCAGCACGCAGATGATGTGCTCAACAATGCGGTTGCTGGTATTGCAGAAATCATCAATGTACCTGGCCATATCAACGTTGACTTCAATGACGTGAAAACGATCATGGGCGAACAAGGCAAGGCTATGATGGGTACAGCGACAGCGTCTGGCGTTGATCGTGCACGTCTGGCAGCAGAGCAAGCGGTTGCTTCTCCGTTGTTGGATGGTATCGATCTGTCTGGTGCACGCGGTGTATTGGTGAACGTTACTGCAAGCCGTAGTCTCAAAGGTAAAGAGATCAAAGAAGTGATGGCGGCAGTTCGTGCATTTGCAGCACCTGATGCATCGATCGCACAAGGTATCGCCTACGATGACACCATGGGTGATGATATCCGCGTCACTGTTGTCGCAACTGGTCTGGGTCGTGGCAAGAAAAACATCCAGTTAGTACAAACACCAATGCTGCGTACCGGTACGAATAACGAACCAATGATGGCTGCGGCGGGTGTGGCAAGCACGACAGTATCTAACGGCATGGCAAGCGCGGCACCAGCATTTGACGGTCTGAGCAAACCAGCTGTATGGCGTCGTGAATCAGCATCCGATACAGTGCGTGCGTTAGAGAAAAATGGCATGGAAACGTACGATATTCCAGCCTTTTTGCGTAAGCAGGCGGACTGATATTATCCAGGGCGTGTATATCATCAGAACGACCTTATCTCGTTTTATAAGTCGTTCTGATCTCGCTGAAAAAGTGGCGTAACGAAGATTGACTGTTACTGGTGCTTATAAAAAAACCGCATAATGCGGTTTTTTTTCATCTTTAGTGCATGGAATGCTGGGTTATGGATCAACGAAATTATTTCTGCATCGTTGCACACTGCGGTCTGCGCAGTGTGCAACGCACCACTAATTAACTTCCTGCTGCAGCTTTCACAGCAGCAGCAGCATCAACGATACCTGAACCACAGGCCGGGCAGTTCGCTGGTGCAGGACGTGCTGTAGAAATCAAAATACTCTTGATTTGTGCGGGCGTTAAGCTAGGTTTAACCGCTAACATCAAAGCAACGATACCAGCTACGTGCGGTGTTGCCTGAGACGTACCCGCCATCGTGCCATAGGTCGTATCATCCTTAGACACCGTTGTACCAGTCGGCAAGGTTGAGGTAATGAGGTCAGCCGCCGTAGTAAAACCACCACCAGGCGCGGCGACAGCAACAGTACCACCGTAGTTAGAGTAGCCTGAACGACCACCTGCAATTGAAGTGGATGCTACGGTGATGACTCCCGGGCAGTTAGCAGGTGAGGAAAGTTTCGCATCTATACTTTCGTTGCCGGCAGCAACTACAATTGCTGTTCCGTTTGCCATCGCAAGTTGGAAAGCGGTTGCACTCGTTTTCGTACAGAAACCAGTGCCACCGAGAGAAAGATTGATGACGTTGGCTCTGTTGGTATTGTTTGGTACCCCGTTGACACTGATTCCAGCTGCCCACGCAACCGCATCTGCAATATCCGAGTCTGAACCACCACATTTTCCAAGTACTCGTAATGGCAATACCTTCGCTGAAGGTGCAACACCGATGACACCGATGCTATTCGCTGCTGCTGCAATCGTACCTGCCACATGCGTACCATGCCAGCTACTATTTTTACCTGCCTGGCTTGGGCAAACTGTATCACCGGTTGGAACCCAATCACCTTGATCTAATGCGTCGTAACCGCGAGCACTGGTTGTTCCCGCAGACAAGGTCAGTCTGGCTGTCACTGGGTCGCTGATAAAGTTGTATCCGTATTGGCCAGCAGCGCCATTTTGTGCCGGAACCAGATTTGGCAGAATATCCGGGTGAGGACGATAACCTGTATCTAATACAGCAACGACCATCCCTTTACCCAAAGACAGATCCCATGCGGCCGGAAGATTTAATCCGCCCGGCTGAGTTGCTGAAGATTGCATATCCCATTGCGCAGTTGCATAAAGCGGGTCGGTAGGTACATACAAGGCGTGACGAATATAGTCAGGCTCTGCGTAATCGATGGTTTTATCGCTTTGTGCCAGCTTAGCGGCGAGTGCTCTCATTTGAGATGGTTTTAGTGCAACGCTTGAGCGATACACCCAACCACCGGTGACGATCTGGCGTTTAATTTCAAACGATGCGCCAAAAGATTGTGCTACCGATTGCAGCGCAGAAAGGCGTTGGATTTGTACCTGGGTGATACCAGATTTGCCTGTACCGACGCTGGTTGTAGCGGCATTCGTGTTGATATCGTTGCGATACTTAACAATAAGTTGAGTTAAGTTTTGCTCAACCTGCGCTTGCGTATTGCCATTCTTATTTGTGGCAGTGACATAGGCAAAGGCCGGGGTCATGATGGCACCGGCGATGCAAGCAGACACTAATGATTTTATTGGAAACTTAAATGCTTTCATTCTCTTTATACTCCAAAAATTGGATAGTCATAGATCTTAGGGACTATGGTTGATCAGCTTGCAAATGGGATTTTTGTCAGTTTTGCAGGTGTTTTTCCACCGCCAGCCCACTGATCTCCCCAATTTACAAACGTGCCGTCTTTATTGACTGCCAAGAATGCCCCAAATGGTGTAGCGTAAATTGCTCGGACATTGGTCAGGTTGGATGCGACGGCGCTGCTATCGCCACCTTTACTCGCCATACCCCAGGTCACTACCGTACCGTTCGATTTAAGCGCTGCAAACGCATACTTATTCGATGTCAGTGCCACGACATTGGTCAACTGTGCCGAAACTTTACTGCTGTCTCCACCTACTATCGGATCACCCCAGGTCACAACTGTTCCATCACCTTTTAAGGCAGCAAATGCGTATTCTGAACTTACGATATTTTTCACATTCGTCAAAGAAGATTGCACAGTGTTCAGACTCGCTTGCATACGCGGCAAGTCTCCCCAACTGACGACATTTCCGTTGGAGAGTAATGCGGCGAACGAGGTTTGTGTTGCGTAGATATTCGCGACGCCTGTTAACAGACTTGCGACAGAAGTGCTGTCTGCGGCATCGACGTCAGGAGTATAACCAAATGCAGAGGCAGTCCCAGAGTTAGTCGTTGCAACACCTACAGTGCCGTCAACGGTGAGGTTGTTCACATTGCTCAACGTTTGATTGCTCGTTGGAATCGCCCATCCGAATTGACCAGTCCAGCCAACGACAGTTCCGTCTTTGCGCAGTGCCAGGAAATCATAATTGGTGCCCACGACCTGGGTGACACCCGTTAGTTGCGCTTTTACAGAACTACTGTCACCACCTGAATCCGGGTCACCAAAGCTAACTACTGTACCGTCAGCTTTTAAGGCTGCGTAAGCACCTTCTGTTGACGCAATACTTTTCACATTAGTCAGTGATGCTAGAGTTGTCGCACTTAAGCCAGCAGTTGCGTCATTCATGGCAACATCAACTTGTGTAATCAGACCACGGTAATTGCCCCATGCAACGAATGAGCCATCTTTCTTCACACCAAAGTAAGCAACTCTTCCTGGAATAACGGATGCAATATTAGTTAAAGCGCTTGTTGTAATGGCACCTTTACTTGGATCAGTTAAATTCGGATCCTTCACCGCGACATAGCCACTACCCCAAGTTTGTACTGTACTGTCCGCTAATAACGCAGCGAATCCCCGTTCAGACGGAAACAACTGAGAGATGTTGGTTAAGGCCTCTCCAGCAGCAGTTTGTCCACCCCATACCGGATTTCCCCATGCTTCAGCGGAATTATTTTGCATTACAGCGAATGCGGCAAGCGTGTTATAGACCGAGAGTGCTTGTAAGTTTTCGGTCGCCGTTGCTGTAGAACATGTTGCGGTCGCCGTGATCGCTGAGGCTGGCTGTGTATCCTGAATGCTTAAGCCAGTCCCTAACGCGACACCACCTGAGGTTTGCCAAGATACGGTCGGCGTTGCTGAGCAATTGCTTGAGGTAACCTGTGCTGTCAACGTCGTTCCACGTGCGCCGAAAACATCAATTGTAACGACTGGCGGTGGTGGTGGTGTGACCACAGATGAGGATGAACCGCCTCCGCAACCTGCTAATAATGCAGTAAAGCCAACACCTGCTAACGCCAGGCAAATGCGCTTGATCGGCATGCCATTTGACGAGATCGAAATATTCATTTTCTTTTGTACTCCTCGGTCAGGGATAAATTTATCGTCATTCTCACCTGCATTGAATCGAACAAGCAGAGACAAACCTCTTGCTGAGCTTAACCAGCATTCATCTCATTCAGATCATTGGCGGCGAGAATCGATGTTTTTTGTTTCAATGTGGATGCATTGTCTTGGGCTGCTCAACGTCATCAATGCTCATCCTAGCATCATTATTTGTTAAATATTGTGACTTTCATGACAAAAATATGAAAAATACCTTTCAGTATTTTTTGAGCAACATATCTAAAACAATGATTGATATATCGTTCGACTTCTGCAAGATTTTCTTTACTCAGGCATACTTCCGGCGTGCGCGGGCATTTGCTGTTTATGCTATGCACCCTGCCACCCATTGCCATGCCAACCCGGCGGCAGATTATTTTGAACTACACGAAAGGAATGATGATGAGCATACAAATCGGTCAACAGTTACCAGCAGGCAGTCTGGCTGAATTTATCGAAGTGGAAGGCGAGGGCTGCAGCATAGGTCCAAATACTTTCCAAGTAGCAGACTTGGTGAAAGGCAAAACGATTGCAATCTTTGGTTTGCCAGGTGCTTATACTCCGACATGCTCAGCAAAACATGTTCCCGGTTACATTGCTCACGCCGCAGACTTAAAAGCTAAAGGCGTTGACGAGATCTGGTGTATCTCTGTGAACGATGCGTTCGTGATGGGCGCATGGGGCCGCGATCAGAAGGCAACTGGCATTGTTCGCATGATGGCCGATGGTAATGCAGACTTTAGTAAGGCTTTGGGTCTGGATGCAGATTTCAGTAAATTTGGTATGGGTACGCGTTCACAGCGCTATTCTTTGTTGGTAGTTGACGGTGTCGTTAAACAACTCAACATTGAAGAAGGCGGTAAATTTGAAGTGTCCAACGCCGAAACTTTGTTAGCTCAGCTCGCTTAACTCAGTCATATTAAGGCAGCGCTTTGCCATTCAGGCTGGCGCTGTTTTCTATAGCGTTTTATGCATAATATGGGACTGCATGCCAAAGCCCAGATTATCGTAAAACTGTATTGCATTGCTATTGAAGTCAAACACTTCCAACCTTACTTCTGCCGCTCCATTTTGCTTGCCCCATTGGCAAGCTGCATCCATCAAGGCTTTGCCTATTCCGGTATGGTGGTGATGTTGATCAACCACGATAGTGCCAATACGACAGATTTTGTTAGTGTGTAAAAATGGATTTTTCATGGTTTCACTGATGCTGGCGGTGATATAACCGATCATCACACCCCCGATCTCGGCAATCAGATGGGCATTCTCCGGCAAATCCAATCTTGCTTTCCAGAATAGACGTTCAAAAGTCGGATCGATATTTTCAACAAATACTTGCGGTGCAGCCAGATGATGTTGTTGGTTGATTTGTTGACTCAGTGAGCAAATGCCATCGAGATCGGCAGCGATGGCAGCACGAATGCTCAGGGATGGGTTCGTCATGGGATTCTCTGGTTTTGGACTCATTTTGCACAGTGTTACATGGAGTTTGGAATGAATCGCTATAATATCGGCATGTTAAAGCAAACAACAATTAAACAATTAGTCAAAACCGTCGGTGTCGGTTTGCATTCTGGTACGAAAGTAGAGCTGGTATTGCGACCAGCGCCGGTGGATACCGGTATTATTTTTACCAGAACTGATCTCGAGCCTCCACTGGTTTTTCCTGCTGACGCCATGAGTGTCGGCGATACCCGTATGGCGTCCACTTTGTCCAATAATGGGCAGCGTGTGTCGACGGTTGAGCATTTATTATCAGCCTGCGCCGGACTCGGTGTTGATAATTTATACATCGATGTCAGTGCTGAAGAAATTCCTATCATGGATGGTTCGGCTTCTTCATTTGTGTATTTATTGCAGCAAGCAGGTTTGCAAGAACAGGCGGCGCCGAAGAAATTCATTCGCGTTTTAAAGCCAGTTGAAATCCGCGAGGGTACAGGTAAAGCAGAAAAATGGGCTCGCCTCGAGCCATATGATGGTTTTAAATTACATTTTTTCATTGAGTTTAATCACCCTGCGGTAGATGGTACTGTGCAGACGGCAGAGGTTGATTTTGAAAAAGTGTCGTTTGTCAAAGATGTGGCAAGAGCACGAACTTTTGGTTTTATGCAAGACGTGGAAATGTTACGTGGCATAGGTCTGGCACGTGGCGGCTCAATGGAAAACGCGATTGTGATGGATGAATACCGGATCCTGAATTCTGATGGTTTGCGCTTCGATGATGAATTTGTACGCCACAAAATTCTCGATGCGATTGGCGACTTGTATTTAATCGGTCACCCATTCCTGGCGAGTTACACAGCGCATAAATCCGGGCATGGTCTGAACAATCAATTGCTCCGAGCTTTGTTAGCCCAACCCGACGCCTATGACATCGTCACGTTTGATGATGTACAAGGCGCACCGGTAAGCTATTCTGAGCAGAGTCAGCGCGAGTGGACGTTGATGTGATGTGAATATATGAACCAGGGCTTGTTCCAGGTTTTAGATAGAAAAATGGCCACCGTCAATTTACACGGTAGCCATTTTTTTTAGCCCTACACTTCGTTTCGAACTACTCAGGAGTTTGCTGCGAGTTTAGGCACTGTGCTGAAAATCTCAGGAAAACGAGTGCGTATTGATGCTTCTATGCCTTTAGCATCCAGACCGCATTGACTCAGCAGCAGATGTACATCGCCATGATCAATAAACTTATCTGGAAGACCGAGGATCTGGATTGGAATTTGAATTCCAGCTTCTGACAATGCTTCCGCAACCGCCGAACCTGCACCGCCCATTGTGCAGCCTTCCTCCACTGTGATTAACGCATCATGTGTGGCGGCCAGTGACTTGACCAATTCTGTATCAAGAGGTTTGATGAAACGCATATTGGCGACGGTGGCGTTGAGCGCCTCAGCTGCCTGGATTGCTGGATGAACCATAGAGCCAAAAGCCAGAATGGCAACTTTTTGACCTTGACGCTTCATTTCACCTTTACCAATAGGCAACGTGTCTAAATTACTTTCGACTTTCGAGCCTACGCCAGCACCGCGCGGATAGCGAATCGCTGCTGGTCCTGGATAATGGTAACCAGTGCTTAACATCTGACGGCACTCGTTTTCATCGGCAGCAGCCATCACCACCATATTTGGAATGCAGCGCAAATACGCGATGTCGTAGTTACCCGCATGGGTAGCACCATCGGCACCAACCAGACCAGCACGATCAAGCGCGAAGGTAACGTCCAGATTTTGTAAAGCGACGTCGTGTATCAACTGATCGTAGGCGCGTTGCAAGAACGTCGAGTAGATCGCCACCACAGGTTTTAATCCTTCACAAGCCAGGCCAGCAGCAAAGGTGACCGAGTGTTGTTCTGCAATGCCAACGTCAAAATAGCGTTTTGGGAATTGCTTTTCAAATTCCACCATGCCTGAGCCTTCGCGCATCGCTGGCGTGATGCCGATGAGCTTCTTGTCAGCGGCCGCCATATCGCACAGCCATTGGCCAAACACCTGTGTGTAAGTCAGCTTGCTCGACGTGCTTGGTTTGATCCCTTCGGCCGGATTGAACTTCCCAGGACCGTGGTACAAGACTGGATCTGCTTCTGCCAATTTGTAGCCTTGGCCTTTTTTAGTGACCACGTGTAAGAACTGTGGACCTTTCAGGTTACGAATATTTTGCAACGTCGGGATCAGCGATTCCAGATCATGACCGTCGATAGGGCCAATATAATTGAAGCCAAATTCTTCAAACATGGTGGCAGGAACCAACATGCCTTTAGCGTGTTCTTCAAAACGTTTGGCTAATTCCAACATTGGCGAAGGTAAAACCGATTTACCGACATTGCGTGCGGCGGCATAAAATTTACCTGACATTAAACGCGCTAGATAACGATTCAAAGCGCCGACCGGCGGTGAGATCGACATGTCGTTGTCGTTCAAAATCACCAGCATATTGATGTCGTCATACACACCAGCATTATTGAGTGCTTCAAATGCCATACCCGCGGTCATCGAGCCATCGCCGATCACCGCAACGGAATGTCTGTCTTCCCCTTTGGTACGGGCAGCTAATGCCATCCCCAAAACAGCAGAAATCGACGTCGACGAGTGTGCGGTACCAAATGTATCGTACTCACTTTCTGAACGACGTGGGAAACCTGAAATGCCATCGAACTGACGCAATGTATGCATCATATCGCGACGACCAGTAACTATTTTGTGTGGGTATGTCTGATGTCCCACATCCCAAACGACGCGATCCTCTGGCGTGTTGTAGACGTAATGCAAAGCGATCGTTAGCTCTACCGTGCCGAGGTTGGAAGATAAATGACCGCCTGTTTTAGAAACTGATTCAAGCACGTATTGACGTAGCTCGGCTGCATACGAATGTAATTGCTGACGGGTCAAATGACGCAGGTCGGCAGGGGAGTTAATTTGTTGAAGTAAATTCGTCATAGAAGTCTGCCGGTTATGCTTGTCTTTGCACGATCAGATCGGCCAGGTCGTGCAGGTATTGTGCGTTTTCGCCAAACGGCAACAAAGCATTGTGTGCATCGTTGCAAAGTTGTGCTGCTAAAGTTTGTGAAGCCGATAAGCCCAATAAGCTGACGTAGGTCGGCTTATTATCCGCAGCGTCTTTGCCAGCGGTTTTGCCCAGTGTTGCTGAATCGGCAGTAGCGTCAAGGATATCGTCCACAACCTGGAATGCCAGGCCAATTGCAGCCGAATAGGCATAAAGTGCTTCGGTTTCGCTGCTCGATAGGGTTTTTCCACTCATCGCGCCAAGCAATACTGAAGCACGAAGTAAGGCGCCAGTTTTTAAGCGGTGCATTTGTTCCAATTGTTCACGGCTCAACGCCAGACCAACGCTAGCGAGATCAATTGCCTGGCCACCACACATGCCAACTGACCCTGAAGCTTGTGCCAGTACGCGTACCATGGACAACTTCATCTGTGCATCGCCATTACCTTCCGATAAAACAATAAAGGCTTGTGCTTGCAAAGCGTCACCGACCAGCAAGGCAGTGGCTTCATCATATTTGACATGCACCGTTGGTTTGCCGCGGCGCAACTCATCGTCATCCATGCACGGCATATCGTCGTGAACTAAGGAGTAAGCGTGAATCATCTCGACTGCACATGCAGCACGACTTAATAATTCTTCCGGGGCATTAAACAAACGTCCGGCAGCAAACACCAACAAAGGGCGTACCCGTTTTCCGCCGTCCAGGGCGGCGTAGCGCATCGCTTCATGCAGTTGCTGCGGGACGATGTCACATTGCGGAATGTATTCTGAGAGTGCTTGTTCGCAATTTTCCTGGGTATTTTTCATCCAGGTGCGGAAATCCAGACTCATGCGAGATCCTCGTCGTTATCCACGTTAAAAGGTTTTAGAATTCCAGTTTCGAGCACTTTGACCTGCTGCTCAATCTTATCGAGCTGATTTGCGCAATATTTAATTAACTCAGAGCCTCGCTGATAAGCGACAACAGATTGTTCCAGCGCCAAATCGCCTGCTTCCATTTGCTTTACCAATTCGCTTAACTCCTGCATTGCGGCCTCAAACGAAGCTGGTGGAGAAGCCATTTCTTGCGTTGTTGCAATGGTGTTTTTTTTAGGCATAAAATGTTTATTTACAAATATGGCGCACAAATACGCGAAAAAGTTTAACCCTCTATTTTAGAGCAATCTATTCATATTGGCGCTAAATTGTCATAGTTATATAAAAATACTTACAAAATGTAATGTTTGTTTCAGTTGTGAAATCGAATTGTTGGTATACGGTAATTAAAATAAAAAAAGATGTCAAAATTGTGAATACAACATTTCCTCATGGAAATTAAGCGTATATAGTTCCACATAGAAAGGTGTTTATTTTTCCGCCTTTTCAGGGAAATTGGCTGTCGTTAGCTTAAGTTGTAAAAATGTAAAACCCATCGCTAGCATACGTGTTTAGTTGTCATGCTATCGATGAAGTGTCGAATCTTGTCGGACTTTAATTATGAGTCATTCCAAAATCACATCTTCTGAACTGGCGGGAGCAGTTATTCCTCGCCCGGAGATGTTGCGTGGTTTGACTCCGTTAGCCAGTCACCTAACTATTGCACAGGTAGATGCGTTTTCGGCGCGACTAGCAAATGCTTTACTGGCCTACTCTGAACAAAGCATGGATTCGCGCATCGCCAATCTCAGCTTTAATGCAGGCCAATTGCTTAAGAAAAATGCTTACGCGTTCTATCACATCGCCTCAGTAGAGCTTGAAAAAGTATTTAAGCACGAAACCGAGCTGTTACTCACAGCTGGTGATATTAAAAAAGCGGTTGAAACTAAAGACGGTGACTTTAGTTTGGTTAGTTATGAAGAAATGGACCAAAAGCTGACCTTGAGCCGGGTGAGCAGAGCGATAGAGCTCGATAGCGCGGAACAATATGCAGCCTTGAATATGCGATTGTCTCACCTGCTCGACCGCGAGACTTTAAGCATTGCGCAAAACCCATTTCGTCCCGAGGTCTTTTTGCGTGCACTATATGTCGCTTGGTGTGCTTTTGACCCGGAAGAAAGCAGTCGCGAACTCATTTTGCCTCTGCTTCGCGTCGACATTTTGTTTGATCTTGAGCCTATATTGCTGGAACTTAATCAGTGGTTGATCAATAAGGGCGTATTGCCTGATTTGCAAGAATCATATCGGATACAGCGAAAGCAAAGCAAGTCACACGTTGTTGAAAAAGAAGATGATGCTCAAGTCGATTCAACGAATGAATTTGGTGAAGAATCCAGCAGCAACCAAAATCCAGTGCGTCGCAAATTAAAGGCATTTTTGTCTGGTGGTCGTGGCAAAAAACATCGATCCGGTCATCCATCCTCTTCTCATTCCGGTGCTAACCATCAAAGCTCCGATTATGGTGTCCCCGGCAGCACAGACGACGCGATCAATTCGGCACTTTTCCGGCAGTTGGGTGAGTTCCAAAAGAGTGTCAAATTTCAGCAATTAATGTCTGAGGCGCAAGATGTTATGCGCCTGTCGCAGATGCGTGAACATTTGTCTGAAAGCATGGGAACTGGCGTAGAAAAGCACACGCTGGATTTGTTGTCGCAGGTTTTTGATAGTGTTTTCCGCAATCAGGATATTCCCGCGCATGTAAAAGAATTGATCTCGGTACTACAGATCCCGGTACTCAAAGCTGCGCTGATCGATAAAGAATTTTTCTTTCAGGAGCAACATCCTGCGCGCCGCCTGATTGACTTATTGTCGCGTTATAGTCCTGCACTGGATAAAACAAAAGGCAAACAAGATCCGCTGTATCAGACCATGCAAAAGAATGTGCAGCGGGTTTCACAAGAGTTTGATCAGGAAATTACCTTGTTTGATGAGGTCGTCAACGACCTCGAATCCTTTATTGCTAAAGAAGAGCAAGCCAGCGCGCAGGCATTAGAAGCACCTATTCAGAAGGCGCTTCGTAAAGAAAAAATCAAGCAAGCCAACATTACTGCCACACATGAGGTGGCGATTCGTGTCGGCAGTGGCGAAGTGGTCGCTTTCATAGAAACCTTCCTGGAAAATCGCTGGACGAAGGTATTGACGCTCGCCTACACAGTGCAGGAAGAAAAGCCACACGCTGTTGTTGATGCGATCAAAACCATGGACGATTTGATTTGGAGCGTCAAACCCAAGATCACATTGCAAGAGCGTCAGGAATTATTGAATCGTCTGCCAGCTATTTTGGCACGCCTGAATAAATGGCTGAGCCTGATTAAATGGGAAGATGTTGATCGCGTACAGTTTTTCGCTGATCTCGCAGAATGTCATGCATCGATTGTAAGGGCGCCGTTAGAACTTTCTCCAGAGCGCCAGGTTGAAATTGCGGTTGAGGCAGCTCAAAAAGCAGCAGAACGCCGTTTGGAAAAACGTGTAGCCGCTGAACAAGCTGCCGCATCTGCGCCTCCACCAATATCAGAAGAATACGTCACCACGGTATCTCAGTTAGAGCGCGGTATCTGGTTGGAATTTATCAAAGAAAACGACGAAGCTCTGAGAGTCAGATTGGCCTGGGTGAGCCCTATGCGCAGCCTTTACATCTTCACTTCCAGCGAAAAAGAAAAGAGCTTCTCTATTGGCGCGCCAGAACTGGAAAAAGTCTTTAGCGAACAACGTGCGAAAATTCTGGTGCTCGATAAAGTTGTTGACAGAGCTTTGCTGGAAGCGCTTGACCATATCCCTGACGAAAATAGTGACAGCATAGAATCTGCTGATACAATGAACGACGCTGAAACAACAGCATAGCGAGTAATACAGTTATCTACTTTTACGGCATACGTGGCGCGCGCAACCCACCGTATCTGATCTTATTCAACTGCATCGAGTTGGGTCGCCTATCCTAGGCACTAGAAATAAATGCTTTATCAGCGTTACTCGTAAGCAGCCAATCTTCTCTGTTCCTGACTTGTAAAATATTTATTTCTCAATTGCTGCAAAGCGCGTTGTTTGTCATTGTCATTGTCATTGTCACTGGCATTTGTTGGTGATGATGTAAGCTGCTTGCGTTGCTCAAGATAT
Organism: Cognatundibacterium jejuense; assembly: GCF_014284255.1. GTDB lineage: Bacteria > Pseudomonadota > Gammaproteobacteria > Burkholderiales > Burkholderiaceae_D > Undibacterium > Undibacterium jejuense. The sequence goes on along the minus strand of NZ_JACOFV010000002.1, from coordinate 168,755 downwards.
TGGCTAACACGACCGTTCCAGTCATTGATATCGCGGTCGACTTGGGCAAGACGATTGGCTGCTTCTGGACTGGTTGCGGCGGCGCGCATGCGGTAGATATCGTCTTCGCTTGCACCCTCATTACGCATTTTTTTTGCTTGATCCTCTAGCCGGATTACTTGATATGGCGCATCTTTTGCCGCTTTCAGATCTGCAGGCATATTTTTATCCAGTGTCTGCAATTTATTGCGTCTTTCGGCGTCGGTTAAGGTTTTATCCTGGCTGATGGCGAGGCGTGACAGGGCGTCCAGATCGTAGGCATCGTCAAACCCGAACATCGCCTGGATTTCTTTCTCGCTAAAAAACTGTGAACGTAATTGCCGCATGCTTTGCCACTTGTTGTTGACCGCGCTAAGAAGGTTATCATTTGTAGATAAAGTTGAGCTGGCATTTTTTTCGAGATCGACCAAAGCTTGTTTAAAAGCGATGTAGCGCTTCAGCAATTCCTTTGCTTGCCTAGCTGCTTGGGCTTGCAATTTTTGATCGAGGATTTTCTCGATTTGTGATTGAATTTCGGGAAGACTTTTTTCACCGATTGCAGAAAGATAGTAGTCAAACAGGCGTTTTAATTCAGCATCTAATTGTAGATCACCATCTTTGTTTTGTTGGATATCACCATCTGCGTTGGTTCCCTCTAGCGAGTGCACAAATGCAAATTGATGATCATCAGCGGTCAGGTGGATTTCTTGGTTTTTGTTATCAGGTTTGAAAAAATGTAGAGAAAAAAAAGCGGTGACTATCATCACCGCTAACAGCAAAAATTTTGTTCTGGTTTTCATATCTGACTCCGCGCCGGTCATGTGGTCAGGATGGCTTACAGTCCGCTATTTTTTAAGCGATTCGCTTGTTGGCGGTAGACTGTCACTGGATTCGTTTCAAAGATGTTGACCAGCCCGATAAATTGATTGACTTCATCGAGATGGTTCATGCCGTAGTCATCGCGAATGACTTTGCCTAAATGAGACGAGCAACTACCAACCAGGCCATCATTTTTTTCGCCCGCGAATGCCAATGATGTCAGCACTAATGCCGGATCGGACACGTCAAAAATATTGGTGGCAGGTTGCGCACCACTCCAGGAATAATACGAAACGCCATTCACCTGATAAGCGCCTTCGTCGCAAGCGTTGGTAGGAATGCCTTCCGGGTGGGTTGCATTAAACTTCAGTGACCCCGCAGTGCTCAAAGAGTTTGCTGCGCTTAAAGCATTTTGAGGTAATTTGGGTTGGCCGGAAAGGAAGTTGATCAACGATGCCAGACCATTGCTTAAGGAAACAACAACTGCATTGGAGTAGCTGCCAGGTGGTGCAACACCGAGCAGAAAGTCAGCAACTTTGGAGCCTTTATTCACACCGCCAACGGATGTGACCGATGCGACCAAATCTGGGCGTACCGAAGCCACATAGCGGGTGGTTGGTCCACCGTGGCTATGCCCAATCAGATTTACTTTGCTGGCACCAGTAACAGCCAAAATTCTTTGCACTTCGGCTAATAATTGTTCACCGCGTACTTCGGTACTGTTGGCTGCAGAAACCTGAGTGACAAAAACCTTGGCCCCATCGGCGCGCAACGCTTCTGGAATTCCATAAAAATATTCTACTGGACCAATATTGTCGAATCCAAACAGGCCGTGTACTAACACGATAGGGTATTTTGTACCCGTATAGCCTGTTGCCCATGCCTGTACCGGTAGTACAGACAACGCGATTAAGAATGCAGCTACTTTCTTCATCAGTGTTTTGTTCATTTTGATTCTTTCGTGAAAAGGTAATTCAAATGAAACCGGGCGGGGCTGAAGTACATCGTTAATTCAGCCTGATTGAGATTAGTTTGTCGTGAAAGTGAATAGCAAGTTGCTGTGCAACAAAATTAGATGCCTAAAAGATAATTAAATTGGTCTGAACGAAAGTGGTATTAGCACTTGCTCATAGGGCAAAAATTAACTTGAAAGAATATTTAGAAAATGATCTTGATGATTAGATGTTTTTTACTAAAAAACAAGAATGTGTTATTCATGACACATTCTGACGTGCCTGTTGATTTACGCTAAGGACTTGATTTCTCTCAGAATTTATACGAATTTGGAGCAAATTTCATTTTTTCAGGTATAATTTTGGGTTCTGTCCAAAATTTCCTCTTCAAGTCGTTTGATCGTTTGAATTTTTGGCTGGTCTGAAACCCCAGTCGAAAACAGGTTTTTGTGGATTCTTTCTCTCTTAGGTTGGTGCAAATTAATTTGGGGGGTGGGGATGTCCGATCTGGCTTCTTTGTCTACACTCGCGCGTTCTGACGCGCAACTTCCGGTGCATGTGTATTTTGACGAAACGTTGTTGCAACGTGAAATCAAAGACCTGTTCCAAGCTGGTCCACGTTACGTCGGTCATGAACTGATGGTACCCAACGTGGGTGACTTTGCGACTTTACAGTCCGAAAATGAAGGTCGTATGCTGGTGCGCAATGCGCATGGCATCGAGCTGATGTCTAACGTCTGTCGTCATCGTCAGGCGCTGATGTTTAACGGCCGTGGTAACACTAATAATATCGTTTGTCCTTTGCACCGCTGGACCTATGACCTCAAAGGTGAGCTCATCGGTGCGCCACATTTTGCTGACACGCCGTGTCTGAATTTAAAGCGCACGCCATTACAAAACTGGAATGGTCTGTTGTTTGAACAAAATGGTTATAACGTGATGGAACGCATGGGACAACTCAGCGTGACCAAAGACCTTGATTTCACTGGCTATATGCTGGATCACGTGGAAGTGCATGAATGTGATTACAACTGGAAAACTTTTATCGAAGTTTATCTGGAAGATTATCACGTCGAACCATTCCATCCTGGTCTCGGTAGTTTTGTGACTTGCGACGATCTGCGCTGGGAATTCGGCGAAGATTACAGCGTACAAACCGTTGGTGTGAATAGTGGTTTGCTCAAATCAGGTTCCGAAAAATACCGTAAGTGGCAAGAGCAGGTGCTGCAATTCCGTAATGGCGAACCACCAAAATACGGTGCCATCTGGTTGACTCTCTACCCGAATATCATGGTCGAATGGTATCCACACGTTCTCGTAGTTTCTACCTTATGGCCGACTGCGACCGGTAAAACCCGCAATGTGGTTGAGTTTTATTATCCCGAAGAAATCGTGCTTTTCGAACGCGAATTCATCGAGGCAGAACGTGCTGCGTACATGGAAACTTGTATCGAGGATGATGAAATCGGTTTGCGTATGGATGCCGGCCGTAAAATTTTGCTCGATCGTGGTGAAAATCAGGTTGGTCCGTATCAGTCACCGATGGAAGATGGTATGCAACATTTCCACGACTGGTACCGTCGCCGTATGTCGTTTTAAATTGCTTTTGTACGGCGGGTGCATCTCCCTTACAAAAATCTCCAAAAAGCACGCTCGGAATGGCGTGCTTTTTTTTCGTCCCTACATCTGCCAATGACATCTCAGCCAAAACAATGTGATATTGTCGTAGTGCTTAAGTTGGTATCGAGTATCCAAATTCGACTTGAATATGAGAGTTAGAATTTGCATCCCGCCCATAATTTCAACACTGAACACATTGCGGAGTTGCCCATGCACTTACCTACATATTCCACGCTGATCAGCGCACAAGATTTATTTACTCATATCAGTGACGAACGTTGGGTGATTCTCGATTGTCGACATGACTTAATGGATACCAATGCTGGTTCTCAGGCTTACGCGGCTGGGCACATACCACAAGCCCAATTTGTGCATCTTGATCAATCACTATCAGCACCTAAAGTGAGTGTTGATGGCGTGTTTCGTGGTCGCCATCCTTTACCAGACAAGCAGCAGTTCATACAAACTTTGCGTCGTTTAGGTATTAGCAATGACACCCAGGTGATTGCCTATGATGCACATGGCGGCATGTTTGCGGCGCGTTTATGGTGGATGTTACGTTGGGTTGGTCATGCCGCTGTGGCAGTATTGGATGGTGGCATACCTGCCTGGAACGCGTTGTCTTTGCCACTTACGACGGATGTTCCACTTGCACGTTCTGGTGCAATGACGGAGCAAACATCGTTGGTCGCTCAAGTTGATGTGGCTGCGGTATTTGCGAACATCACTAGTGCAGAATTTATTTTGGTTGATGCGCGGGCAGCTGATCGCTATCGCGGTGAAAATGAAACGATAGATCCGGTAGGTGGACACATTCCCGGTGCGCTGAATCGCTTCTTTAAAGACAATCTGCAGGCGGATGGGCACTTTAAAACAGCAGATCAATTACATGCAGAATGGTCTGCCTTGCTAACACGACCAGAAAAAGCAATCATGCAATGTGGATCTGGTGTTACTGCCTGCCATAATTTACTAGCCTTAGAAGTTGCCGGACTCAAAGGTGCATCCTTGTACCCCGGGTCATGGAGTGAGTGGTGTTCGGACAGTAGCCGTCCAGTTGCGCGTTAAACAAAAATGGGAACACACGTTCCCATTTTTTATGACTGATGTGGTCGCCGTCAGGGCGGTTATACGTCAATTCTATAATTAATGATTTCTGGTGACAAAGAGCACAATCAATACGCCAAGCGTAACCAGAATAATCTGCGGAATCGTTTCTTTCAGTGTTGTTCTGCGCTGCATTTGCGGCATCAGGTCGCTGACGGCAATATAGATGAAGCCGGAAGACGCACAGACCAGTACGTAAGGAATCATGCCATTCGCGTGTTCCAGGGTGTAGTAGCCAAGCACGCCGCCCAGTACCCCCATCATGCTGCAAGCAAGATTGTACAAATACGCGCGGGTACGGCTGAATCCGGCATTCAGTAAGACAATAAAGTCGCCTATTTCTTGCGGTATTTCATGTGCGATGATGGCAAACGCTGTGACAAAACCTAACTGTGGATTCGCTAAAAATGCCGCGGCAATCAGGATGCCATCGGTAAAATTATGCATCCCGTCGCCGACTAAAATCATCCAGCCAGCTTTACCTGCCTCATGGGCATCATGGCCATGTTCGTGATGGTGCCCGTCTCCTTCGTGGTGATGCGAATGACGCAAAATAGCAAATTTTTCTAACAGAAAAAATGCCAGCAGGCCACCGAGCAGACAAGCGAACAAAGTGTGTGGATCAGCTTTGGATTCAAATGCCTCTGGCAAAGCGTGTAATAACGATGTGGATAACATAATACCAACCGACAACGCTACCATCCGTTCTACCATTTTGGCGAGCAGTGAAAACGAAAAAATCGCGGCGGCAGTAATACTTAATACACCAGCGAGTGACGTGGTGATTAGTATGGAAATCAGCGTGGAGTGAATTTTAAACCTCAGGTTAATTTGCAACTAGGTTGCAAATTAGAACACAGAGCCGGAGTTTCTGCAAATCCGGCTCTGTTTTTATCATCAGATTGATTGTTCTGAACTCGTCAGTATCAGACTACGCCGTGTGTTTTAAACCATGCCACGGCGCGTGACCAGCCATCTTTAGCGTCTGCTTCTACGTAGCTAGGGCGGTAATCCGCATGGAAGGCATGTCCCGAGTTATCAAAGACCTTAAACTCGGAACCACTTTGGCCTTTTGCCAAGGCTTCTTTCATTTGTTCTACGGTAGACACCGGAATGCCAGTATCTTTGGCGCCATATAAGCCAAGAATAGGTGTTTTTAAATTTGCGGCAATATCAATCGGATTGTTTGGTGACAACGGTGTTGGATCACTCACCAGACGCCCGTACCACGCTACTCCTGCTTTGACTTTTGGATTGTGAGCAGAATACATCCAGGTAATACGGCCACCCCAGCAAAAACCAGTGATTCCCAATCGTGACACATCGCCACCATTATTTTCTGCCCAGGCTACCGTTGCATCCAGATCTTCCATAACCTGGGCGTCGGGTACCTTGGCAATGATGTTTTGAATGAGTTCTGCGACGGATGGGTATTGATTGACATCACCCTGACGAATGAACAAATCTGGAGCGATCGCCAGATAACCCAGTTTGGCAAAGCGTCTGGCGACATCGGCGATATGCTCATGTACACCAAAAATTTCGGAAATGACCAAAATGACAGGAAGCTTATTTTTACCCTGGGGTTTAGCGAAATACGCTGGTACTTGCTGCCCTTTGACAACTAACTTGACCGTGCCGTCTTCGAGGCCGGTCTTATCGGTTTTTATGACGGTTTGCGCACACACTGGTAATGCGGCAGCTGCAAAACCAACACCCACCGCCGTTTGTATAAAATTACGGCGATTCATTGGTTCAGATTCATCAGAACTTCCTGTCAAACTGTTAAACTCTTGGCGATGTTGCATCGTTTTCTCCAGTACGGTTAAGGATCGTCATTTCACAGACTCTCAGGGCAAGACCAATTTCCTGACATATCTTAGCTTGAAATTCTTTGGTTTGATGTAACGTTAACTTGCACCTAACGATTATCTCCGTTTGCTCTGTTTCTGCACGATATGAAGCTGCCATACGCTTGTTATATTTATGTGCCTATAATATTACTTTGAAGATAGATCGTTTTGTACGCATTGTAAAAGTAGCTGGATTTTTAGATGTCTAACGAATCCTTACCCCAAGGTGAGAAATGATTGTCAGGCTGAGCCGATTTTTTCATTCGTTAATTGGTTATTTTACGATAACTGCGGCGGTGTCTTTTTCGCTACTTATTGCGGGTGTTTTTTATGATGGAAACCGTACTCTTAAAACAGCGGTTTTTGAAAATGTAAAATCGAGCATCAATCAAACTTCACAGATACTGAATATGACGGTATCAACCTACGTGATCAGGAACGACCTCAAAACTGTCAAAATCTTTTTTAGTGAAATGCTGGATCAGCATGCTGAAAACGGTTTGATCTATGTCGTTATTCTTGATTCGGAAGGTAAGGTTTTACTGAGCACCTTAAACGCTGAAAATAAACTCGCTATACCAACACCAGAGAGTGCGTTTGAAAACGCAGCCTTAAAAGATGGTGTGATCCATATTCGCAATCCCTTGCTGTTAGCCCATCGTGAAACGGGATTTTTACAATATGGATTTTCTACTAAAAGCTTAATTAACGCGACATCCAGAGAACAACAACGCTCATTGCTCAGAACTTCTGCGATTATGTTGGCGACTTTGATGGTGACCTTGTTTTTAGGCTGGCGTATTTCACGTCGGTTGAAGCAAATGGCCTGCGCCAGTCAAGCAATTGTTTCTGGTCATTACGATCAAAAAATTGATATTTCAGGGCGTGATGAGCTTGCCGCACTGGGTAACGATTTTAATCAAATGGCGTTTGAAATCGATAAGAAAATCAAAGAAATCACCGTCTTAAATCAAACCCTGGAACAACGAGTCGCCCAGCGCACTTCAGAGCTGGAGCTGTCGAATCGATTGCTATCCGATAATTTGCAGTACCTGAAGAACACGCAAACGCAACTGGTAAATTCAGAAAAGCTGGCCAGTCTCGGATCTTTAGTGGCAGGTGTCGCACATGAACTTAATACTCCAATCGGCAATGCCTTGACCGTTGCTACTTCGCTTATCGATAAAGTCAATCAGACGCAGAAAGAATACGCGGCGGGGAATCTCAAAAAATCACTACTGGAACGCCATTTCAATACGCTTAACGAGGCTAGCTACTTACTCACGACAAATATCTTGCGAGCATCAGAATTAATCGTCAGCTTTAAAACGATTGCGGTAGATCAGACTAGCGAATTGCGCAGAAAATTTAATCTAAAAAAACTGATTTCAGAATTAGAGCCCACATTACGTTTGCAATTAAAAAAACGCAAATTGGATTTGAGGGTGGATATTGCTGATGATGTGGTAATGGATAGTTTTCCTGGCCCTTTGACGCAGGTCATTTTTAATTTGTTCAATAATAGTTTGCTCCACGCTTTTGAAGATATGGATGAAGGCGAAATCGAGATTAGTGCCAGTTTGCACGGTTTGACTCAAGATCACGCCCTCATTTGCTTCTCAGATAACGGCGCTGGCATTCCCGAGCAAAATCTTGTGCGCGTGTTTGATCCTTTCTTTACCACCAAATTTGGACAGGGTGGTTCAGGTCTGGGTTTGCATATCTGTCATAACCTGGTCGAGGCGGTGCTAGGTGGTAGTTTGAAAGTAATTTCAGAAAAAGGGCATGGCACTCAGTTTGAAATATTAATTCCTTTGTATGCGCCGGATAACCTCAAAAAAGAGTAATTCAATTTCAATCTACTCTGGGGTTAGATCATTCTTTGTAGGGATTTTTTAATTTTTAAGTCTCGTTATCGACGCTATATATTTGTGATTTTCACGATAAGTCTGGTAATCAGCTTTCTTTAAGGAGCAAGCATGCGCTCATCTTTAACCTGAGCAGCTTACTGTTTTGTTCAAAACTGCTAAAAAATTCAACGATCGCTGAAATTCATTTCATGCTTTTCGAATGATTTTCTGTCATCTACCTGTCGTACCATCCAAAACTCAGAGCCAATCAGGTTCGATGCAAGAATAAAACGACAAGGAGATAAGATGGTCTGGAGTCAGGTGTATGACCCGTTAGGGAACGTATGGTTGTCTGCTTTAATGGCAGCGATACCGGTGGTAGTGATGTTGGCGTGTATTGCCTTTGGTCACATGAAAGCGCATTACGCAGCTGCTTTGGGGCTCATTAGCGCCTTGTTAGTCGCTATCTGGGGTTTCGGTATGCCAGCTGGTTTGGCGTGGAATGCTGCCGGTTTTGGTGCAGCCTACGGACTGTTGCCAATCGGTTGGATTGTACTCAACATCATTTTCTTGCATCAATTGACGATAGAAAATGGCTCTTTTAATGTGTTGCAGGATAGCCTCACCAACATCACAGATGACCGCCGCATACAATTGCTGCTGATCGCATTTTGCTTCGGTGCATTTTTTGAAGGTGCGGCTGGTTTTGGTACTCCGGTCGCCGTCACTGCGGCGATTATGATCGGTCTTGGCTTCTCGCCGCTTGCCGCATCTGGCTTGTGTCTGATCGCCAATACCGCTCCAGTCGCCTACGGTGCGTTGGGTACGCCAGTGATTGCGCTGGCAGCAGTGACCGGGCTTGATCTGATGCAACTCTCCGGCATGATAGGTCGTATCTTGCCTTTGTTTTCTTTACTGGTGCCATTCTGGCTGATCTGGGCGTTTGCAGGCTTCAGAGGTATGTTGCAAATCTGGCCGGCAATTCTGGTCGCTGGCTTGAGTTTTGCGATCCCACAATATCTGGTCTCTAACTATCATGGCCCATGGTTGGTCGACGTGGTGGCAGCGATTGTTTCTATGGTCAGTCTGATCTTGTTCCTGAAAGTCTGGAAACCCGCTAAAGTCTGGACGTCGGTTTCTTTAAAAGGTCATGCAGATGATTCAGGTGTACCAGATGTTGCCAGCGAGCGACCACATGGACATGAAGCCGATGTGGGCGCTGCGATCTTCAAAAAACATGATGGTCGTGCCTTGGTGATGGCATGGATGCCGTGGGTTATTTTGACGATCCTCGTATTTATCTGGGGTGTGCCAGAATTTAAAAAATGGGTTGACGGGATTTCTATTTTAAAAATTCCTTTCAGCGGTCTGAATAATATGGTGCAAAAAGTTGCGCCAGTTGTGACAACACCACATAAGGAGTCTGCGGTCTACGTGCTTAACTGGCTGTCGGCGACGGGTACCGGTATCTTCATCGCGAGTGTATTGAGCGGCGTCATGATGAAGTACCGTCTGCAGGATTTAGTGCGTATTTATCTGCGCACCATCTGGTTAGTGCGCTATTCCCTTTTGACGATCGTCTTGATGCTGGCGTTGGGATATCTGACACGTTATTCGGGTACCGATGCAACCCTGGGAATTGCGTTTGCCCACACTGGTAGCTTATATCCGATTTTCGGTACTTTATTGGGTTGGATGGGCGTCGCTTTAACTGGGTCTGATACAGCAGCCAACGTTTTGTTTGGTGGTTTGCAAAAAACCACAGCAGAACAATTAGGTTTAAATCCGGTATTGATGGCCTCTGCCAATAGTGCTGGTGGTGTGATGGGCAAAATGGTAGATGCACAAAGTATCGTGGTTGCCAGTACTGCGACACGTTGGTATGGACATGAAAGCAGCATTCTGCGTTTCGTATTTTTCCATAGCTTGGCTTTAGCGGTGTTGGTTGGCTTGTTTGTGTTCTTGTTGGCTTACGTGCCGCCGTTTACTGCACTGGTACATTGATGTGTGAATAAAGACCCATGTCCTGCTTGCGGGACATGGGTACAAAGCTACCTCTATTTATTCCGGCTTCAAATAAAACGCATCTGGCAACTGCGCACCAGCGGTCGTTTCTTTGACATCGCCTTTGATATTTGTTAACACGACTTCCAGTTCCGGACCGCCGAGTTCAATGATCACCTGACGGCATGCACCGCATGGAGCGATCGGACCCTCGGTGTCGCCGGTCACGGCGATTTTGGCGAAATCGCCAGGGCGATAACCTGCTGCAACGGCGCTAAACAAAGCGGTGCGTTCGGCACAATTACATAATCCGTACGACGCATTTTCTACGTTGCAGCCATGAAAAACTTTACCGTCTTTGGTCAGCACTGCAGCGCCGACTTTGAATTTTGAGTAAGGTGCGTACGCGCGTTCACGAGCAATGTTTGCTTCGGTGATCAGTTCTTGAGTATTCATTTTTTATTCCAGTGAAAAAGGCATGTCGTTCAACGGCATGCCTTTGTTTTATAACGTCACTAATCGTGAGGTATTATTTTTTAACGCCTAATTCACGTAGACGTTCTTGCAGGTAGCTACCCGATGTGTGGCGCTCAGAGAGCACGACATCAGGACGTGGATGCAAGAATAGCGGCAAAGAAATACGTGATTTCTTCGCTTCTTCGCCCGTTGGATTAAGTACGCGATGAATTGTCGAAGGATAGTAACCTTGCGATGCTTCATCGAGCATGTCGCCAATATTGACGATCAACATACCGAAATCACATGGTACGTCATGCCACGCGTCATCCTTGCCTAACACTTGCAAACCGGCTTGAGTCGCCGCTGGCAAGACCGTCAGCAAATTGATGTCGCCATGGGCTGCCGCACGCACTGCATCTGGCTCTTCGTCGCCGCGTAATGGCGGGTAGTGCAATACGCGTAACAAAGTCAGATCACTGTCTGTAATCATGTCAGACAAAGGCATAGAATATTTGGCTTTAATCTCTGCAGGGGTATGATCTTCTACCCATTGCAATAACTCTGCTGCCAGCTTAGAGCCTTCGACATAGTATTCGCGTGCTGCATTCGATACTTCAGAGGGAACGCGACCCCATGGGTAAACGTGATAGAACTCTTTTAAGTCACGTTTAGCGAAACCCTTGGCTGTTTCAGAAATTTTTGGCGAAAAATAGCCATCCATTTTTTCAGCATCAAATGTGTATTGATTCTTCGCATCCGTCTGGAAGAATTCATACCATTCCTGATAAATGGTGTTGAGCAGATTTTGCGACAAAGGGTGGTTCGTTAACACGCCAAAGCCGGTTTGATGCAGGCTTTCAGTGAATTTTCTGGCGGCATCCGGATCACGATAATCAACTGGTTGAATATGCATGATGGCTCCTTAGTTGCTCAAAGGTGCTTGCAGCCAATTGCTGCTCAAGGTTGCATCGATCAGTTTGGAGCACGCTTCTGCATCGACCTTCATGCATACGCGGGTTTCTGGTTTGCTGGCTTCCCAACCTGCTTGTGGATACGGGATAGGCAGTTTTGCCATCATTGTCTGACCATTGCCGATACCTTCTTTGGCAACGCGTACGCGGCCAGATTGGGTTTCGAAAATTTCTGGTGCAACCAACCAGACAAACGCCAAAACGTCATGACCGTAGCAAGCATGGCCCAGATCTGGACGAATGCTTTGGTAGAAGTTGGCGTAGAAGTTCACAGCGTGGGATAAAGTATCCATCGCCACGTGTTTATGATGTTGCGCCAGACGTGCAAAGAATGTCGAAGGCAATACTACGCGGTGTGTGACATCCAGACCAACCATAGTCAGGTCCCAACCAGCGGTAAATACCAGATCAGCAGCGTCAGGATCGTTCCATACGTTAGCTTCCGCCACTGGGGAAACATTGCCTGGTTCATCAACGGCACCCGCCATCAAGACAACTTTTTTCAACAACTTAGGCAGTTGTGGTTCCATCTTCAATGCCAGGCCCAGATTGCCCAATGGACCGACTGCCACCAGCGTAATTTCACCTGGATGTTGGCGTGCCATTTTGACGATGAATTCTGCGGCGCTTTCAACTTCTGCTTTGCCACCGACTTCGATACGTGAAGGCAGATTGCCCAAACCGTCAGCACCGTGAATGAAGTCAGGTGGTGTACCAGCTGCTTTTGCCAATGGAACGTTCACACCTTGCGCTACTGGAATATGGCGGCCAGCGATACGTGTCAGATACAGCGCGTTGATAGTTGCCTGCTCAACGTAGACGTTACCAAAAGTCGTGGTGATACCAACGACATCGATATCCGGATGCGCGAGTGCAAAGTACAGCGCCATTGCATCATCTACACCTGGGTCGGTATCAAAAATGACTTTGTGTTTTGTTTGCATGGATGTTCTCCAAAAAATAACTCCGGCTGGCCATTGGACAGAACCCAGACGCGAAGCGATTTGTTGCGGTTGACCCGGTTCAAGGAGGCCGTAAATTGCGCTTTTCCTGAAACTGATCTGACTGTGTCCGTGGTGACAGCCAGATCATCAATTCTTTATCGTGATTTTACAAATGGTACGCCGATGGCTTTTGGTGCTACCGATTTTGCCATCAGACCTGCCAGTACGATGACGGTAACGACATACGGGATCATCTGAATTAATGAGCCAGGGACTTTACCGATCACAGGGAAAACCACGCCTTCAATTTGTACTTGCAAGGCGGTGAAGAAACCAAACATCAGGCAACCCAATGCGGTTTGCAGCGGACGCCAGTTACCAAACACCAATGCCGTCAATGCCAGATAGCCGTTACCAGCCGACATATCACGTAAGAAAAATCCGCTTTGCACGATGGATAAATAAGCACCTGAAAACGAGCACAGTACGCCAGCACAGATCATTGCCATAAAACGGGTGCGCTCAACATTCACACCAGCCGCATCAGCCGCATGGGGGTTCTCACCCACGGCACGCAAACGCAGGCCAAAGCGGCTGTGATACAGCACCCAGTGCACCAGAGGAATCAAGCCAAATGCCAGATAGACTAAAACACTATGCCCGCCAAGCAGCTTCGTGTAAAACCAACCGAAAAACGGAATATTGGCGACCGCTGCAGAGCCAGGTAAAACGATGTCGAACAAGCGTGCTTCACCCAGATCAGGTGTACGGCCACCTTGCGTAAAGAAAAACTGTGCCAGCACGAAGGTCAGTCCGCTTAACGCGATATTGATCGCAATACCAGCGACCAATTGATTCCCTTTTTGCGTAATGCTGACAAAGGCTTGTATCAGGGCGATGAGAACCGATACGCCCACACCTGCCAATACGCCCAGCCATGGATTTTGTGTGGTAAATGCAACGGCGGCAGAAACAAATGCAGAAGCTAACATTTTGCCTTCGAGTGCCAGATCAACCACCCCACTGCGCTCGGCAAACAAGCCTGCCATGGCGGCGAACATCAGTACTGGGGCATTGCGGATGGTGGACACCAGTATGCTGGAAAATTGAAAATCATCAAACATCATTTTTCCTTACGTTTTAACAGTGCGGACAGAGCTGGCGCATATAGATTTTCCATCGCACCGCAGAACAAAATTATCAGACCTTGAATGAAAATAAAGGTCTCTGGTGGAATATTTGGTTTTTCCAATGAAAGGTCAAATCCGCCTTGTATCAATGCGCCAAATAAAATGGCAGACAAAAAGATACCGACCGGATGTTGGCGACCCATCAAAGCAATCGCAATCCCGATAAAACCAGCGCCGGCAGGGAAGTTCAGGTTCAGATAGTGCGTAGAACCCATCACAGAATTAACCGCCGCCAAGCCCGCTAAGGCACCGGAAATCATCATTGTCACGATGATGGTCTTTTTGATTGAAATACCTGCATAGTGTGCTGCATGCTGATTCAAGCCAGTGGCGCGCAGTTGATAGCCCCATGTGGTGCGCCATACCGCAACACCGTAAATCACCAGAGCCACAATAGCGAGAAGGAAACTGATATTCAACGGTGTTTCGCCCAGAATCGGAAACAAGCCATTTAATTTTGGTAACCAGGAGCTGTTAGCGAACAAACGACTTGCAGGATTTTGCTGGCCATCCGGAATCATCAAGATGATCAGGTAGTTCATCAGGTTAGCAGCAATAAAGTTAAACATAATCGTCGTGACGACCACGTGACTGCCGCGTTTTGCTTGTAAGTAGCCAGGCAAAAATGCCCACGCTGCACCAAAAATCGCACTGCTAGCAATCGCTAGCGGTATTAAAATCCAGCCCGGTAAATGCGTATCTAATGCAAGTATTAACAGCGTCAGGCCCAAGCCACCGATATACATTTGACCTTCACTACCGATATTAAACAAACCTGCTTGCATCGCTACCGATACTGAAAGACCAGTAAAGATAAAGGTCGCAGCGTAAAACAAGGTATAGCCCAGACCTTCAGGGTCAAGCACTGCTGCATTGACCAGAATTTGTAATGATTCTATGGGATTTTCTCCCAGTAAATAAATTACACCTGCCGCCACCAGCAGGGCAGATAACAAATTCAGTAAAGGCAGGGCAAAGGTACTGGCCCAACGGGGCAGGTCGGCTTGATTCATACGTGTAAACTTTATCGTCGCTGTTAGCTATCTATTTTTCGGAACTTATGTCGGGGTATTGGAAATGGTGGCCAGTCGCACTAATGTTTGTGCAAACCACCCATCAATAAGCCGATACGGGTTGCATCAAATTCTTCCACTTTCAATTCACCGGTGATCGCACCGCTGGACATGACTAAGATGCGGTCAGCCAATGCGCGGACTTCTTCCAGTTCTACCGATACCAACAAAATGGCAACACCCGCATCACGCATCGCCAGTAAGCGCGCGTGCAAGCTTTCTATTGTGCCGATGTCAACACCACGGGTTGGTTGGCCGACCAGCATGAGTTTTGGATTGGCATCAATCTCACGTGCCATCACCACTTTTTGCTGATTACCACCGGATAACAAAGCGATACGCAAATGCGGATCAGCAGGGCGCACATCAAATTTGCGCAGCATCTCGTTGCAGTTACTCAGAATTTGTTTGTAATCGAGTAAACCAAACGTTTTGCCTAACTTCTTTTGGTAGCCGAGAAAGCTATTCATCATTACTGAAAAATTTTTGACGACCGCATCACGCAAACGATCTTCCGGTACATGACCTATGCCACGTTCGCGATACACGGCTGGCAAGCCGTCGGCATCTTTGCGTCCAGCATAAGGTAGCGTTTTTCCTTGCATCGTAATCGAGCCGCTGGACGGCAAACGCATGCCACTTAAAATTTCCAGTAACTCGCTCTGACCATTGCCCGAGACACCTGCAATCGCGACGATTTCACCAGCACGGATGTTAAAGTTCAGATCCTTGAGCAAACTCACCTGTTGATCATTGACCAGATTGAGACCTTTGACGTCCAGCACAGTGTCGCCGGGCGCATATGCTGCGCGTGGCAATTGTGTTTCAATCGGGCGACCCACCATCAATTCAGCTAATTGTTCTTTATTGGTTTCAGCGGTGACGACGGAGCCCACGACCGTGCCGCCACGCATCACCGTGACTTCATCGGTGATTTCTAAAATCTCTTGCAGTTTATGGGTGATCAGGATAATAGTCTTGCCTTGCTCTTTGAAAAGACGCAAGACTTCAAACAAAGATGCGGTTTCTTGTACCGTCAACACCGCTGTAGGTTCATCCAGAATCAGGATGTTAGCGCTACGATAAATTTGCTTCAGAATTTCCACACGCTGCTGCACACCGACTGACAAGTCTTGAATTTTATCCAGTGGATCGACTTCGAGATTGTAGCGTTTACAGATGTCGCGCAAGGTTACTTCGACTTCTTTGCGGCGTGATGCCAAACGAAAGCCGCCTTCGCCACCAAGCATCACATTGTCGAGTACCGTCATATTTTCTACGAGCATAAAGTGCTGATGCACCATGCCGATGCCAGAGACGATGGCTTCGTGGCTATTGCGTATCTGTTGTTCCTGACCGTTGATGAGCAACTTGCCGCTATCTGCCTGATAGTAGCCATACAAAATGCTCATCAGGGTCGATTTACCCGCACCATTTTCACCGATGACGCCATGTATCGAGCCCGATTCAATGGAAAAGCTCACATCGCGATTGGCCTGTACCGCACCAAAGCGTTTGGAGATGTGTTGAAATTCGACGGCTGGCTGCATACTTTCGGGATTCCGGATAATGGATAATAAAAATAGGGGACAGAGGTAAATACGCTAGTCTAAAAATTTCGGGGCGCTATCCAACAGCGCCCCGTTTGCCAGATCTTAAATCAGACCGGGCACTTATTTGCATCGCGGAAATCAACTACTTTGATCTTGCCGCTAATAATGTCTTGCTTCGCTGCATTGACACGTTTTTCTACGTCGGCGCTCACTACGCTACGATTGTCTTTATCCAACGCCCAGTCAACGCCGCCTTCTTTCAAACCTTTGTAAGTCACGCCACCTTTCCAGGTGCCGTTTTTAACTTCCATAAAGCTGTCGTAAATCACTTGATCAACGCGTTTTACCATGGAGGTCAGCATATTGCCTGGATGGATGTAGTTTTGATTGGAATCGACACCAATACCTAATTTGCCTTTTTCTTTGATTGCTTGCAAAGTACCCATGCCGCTACCACCTGCCGCAGCAAAGATTACGTCAACACCACGTTCCATTTGAGCGCGTGCCAGCTCACCGCCTTTGGCAGGGTCGTTCCATGCTGCCGTTGTGGTACCAACCATGTTTTGTACAACATCAATTTTGCTGTCGGTTGCTTTTGCACCTTGGGTATAACCGCAAGAGAAGTTGCGGATCAAAGGAATATCCATGCCACCGACAAAGCCAAGCTTTTTCGATTTGCTGGATAAGGCTGCCGCGACACCAACGAGGTAAGAACCTTCTTGCTCTTTAAACAGAACGGAGTTGACGTTATCGCCCTTAGCAACGCCATCAATGATCACAAATTTTGTCTTTGGAAATTCTTTGGCGATATTTTGTACTGCTTGTGCTTGCGCAAAGCCGATAGCTGCAATCAGGTCTACATTCTTACGTGCCAGATTACGCAACATCTGTTCAGCTTGTGTATCGCTGGCGACCTGCACTTCAATGACATTGATTTTGGTTTCTTTTTTGAAACGATCTGCGCCTTCAGAAGCCGATTGATTGAAAGACTTATCAAATTTGCCGCCCGCGTCATAGATTACCGCGACTTTAGGATCAGCCGCGTAGACGCTGCTTGCTGCTAACAGACCAGCCAGAGAAAGGCAAATTTGCTTGAGTTTCATGAGAGCTTCCTTATTCAGATGTCGGGGTGTGAAGGCGATACGCCGCGGTTTTAATCCAGTTTTCTGGTTTCCTGCAGCCGGAAAATATTCGCTGTCACTAGCCTAACATGTCAGCAGCGTTTGCTCTGACATAGAGGCGAAATTTTATCAAATACTGATGTTGCTATGGATATTGCTTATTTTATTGCTTAGTTGTTTGTCTAGCGACTCTGACGGTTAGCACCCAGGCATCGCAAACATAACACTTACATCGCCTTACGTTGCGCCATGAAATCCAGTACTTCCTGACGTTGTGGAATCGATGTTTGAGCTCCTAAACGCGTTACTGTCAATGCGGCAGTATATTGTGCTTCGATACTGGCTTCCAACACGCTAAGGCCGTTGGCAATGCCTACGGCAAATGCACCGACAAAGGTGTCACCCGCGGCTGTTGTATCTAGCACGTCAACCTTCACTGCCGGAATGAACTTAGATCCAGCTTGCTGCGTGATCAGTGCGCCGTTGCCACCCATTGTCAAAATAATAGTCACGATGCCCATTGCCAGCAATTTTTCTGAGGCAGTTTGCGCTGTTACCTGGTCAATGACGCTGATGCCGCTGAGCTGAGAGGCTTCTGTTTCGTTCAGAATCAAGAAATCAACTTGTTTCAAGAGCACTGGGCTCAAATCCTGGGCTGGTGCGGGGTTCAGAATGACTTTGACCCCTTGTTCACGCGCTACTGCAATCGCATGTTCAACGGTAGCAATTGGTGTTTCGAGCTGGCACAGCAATAATTGGGCACCGTTGATACCTGAGCGTGCCGCGTCTATATGTTGACTCTGCAGGCAGGCATTGGCTCCGGCAGCTAAAACGATACTGTTATCGCCGCCATCCTCCACCAGAATGCCGGCGACACCAGTAGCGACACCAGCAACGGTAGTCAGATGAGTAATATCTATGCCTTCAGCAGACAAGCATTGTTTTGAGAATGCGCCGAATCCATCGTCGCCTACGGCACCGATGAAGTTAACTTGTGCACCTTGACGAGCTGCAGCAACCGCCTGGTTGGCGCCTTTGCCGCCAGGAATTTGGCGAAATTCATGGCCATGTAAGGTTTCGCCAAGCGCAGGCATGCGCGGAGTGCGAAAGACCAAATCCATATTGACGCTGCCGACTACCGTTATGCGTGGCTTCATAATGCTATTTTCTCGATAAAAAGTCATTACGCAATCGTTTGCGCAATCGATTTCGTATTTAACTATGGTCAAATGCGCTCGTCAAGCGCATTCTCAATTTTTGGTGAAATTTTGTGCAATTTTAAGACTTGCGATGCGTCTCCGTGATAGTGCAAGCGGTCATTTTTATGATTTTGATCTCGCTTTTTTTGTGCATTCTCAGCGATCAAGATTGTGGGGCTGATAGCACTGGCTGTCAAATGAGAATTGACTCTGATGCCAGGGATTTTATGTGGATATATTTAAAATTAACTAGAAATTCATTATTCGCAATCCAGATTGACAGTTTTAAAACAAATGTTTATTGTCCTAAACAATTGTTCCATAGGTTTTCCCTTAGTCAGTCTTTTTTAGTCCCTTATCGTCCTTCCATATGCCGCGCTCATGAATAAAACAATATCAAAAAGGGATCTGCTATTTGAATTGATACGCGCAAACCCCTATATTTCACAGCAAGAGCTTGCGCAGCAATTGCAATTATCCCGTTCAGCGGTCGCTGGTTATGTCGCTAATTTAACAAAGGACGGTCGCATTCTGGGGCGTGCTTATGTATTACCTGACGGTCGCCCGATTATTTGTATAGGTGGTGCAAATATCGATCGCAAATTGCGTAGTAAAGCGCCATTACAGATGGGTACCTCTAATCCGGTCAGTCAGGATGAGAGCTTTGGTGGCGTGGCGCGCAATATTGCTGAAAACCTCGCCAGGCTCGGTTCTTCAGTGCGACTGTTGTGTGCAGTTGGTGATGATGGTGCAGGACAGAGTTTACTGGCGCAGGCCGACTCGGTCGGTATTGATGTGTCCGCAAGCCTGCAAGTCAAAGGTGAATTGAGTGGTAGTTATACCGCTTTATTGAGTGATACCGGTGATCTTGTGTTAGCGATGGCGCACATGGAATTGTGTGAAGCGTTGACGCCGGCTTTCTTGCTCAGTCGTCAGCAACAACGTGCGAATGCCGTCCTGACCGTTGTTGATATGAATTTACCTTCCGATAGTATTCAATTGTTGATTGATGAGGCGAAGCAGAATCAACATCCTCTTGTGATCGTCGCAGTGTCCCAGCCTAAAATGGCGCGTTTGCCGGAGCAGCTCAGCGGCATACGTTTGTTAATATTAAATCAGGGTGAGCTGGAGCAGCGCAGTGGGCGTGTTTTCGCTCACCATGAAGAAATTATCCAGGCTGGACGTCATTTGCAGTCGCAAGGTGTACAAGATGTGATTGTCACTTTAGGTGCTGAAGGCGTATTGTTCAGCAATAGTTTGCATCGTGATGATTGGACGTTTTGCAAAGCTGAAGATGTCGGGGCTGCTGAAGTGGCAGATGTCACTGGTGCTGGCGATGCTTTTACCGCAGGCGTTTGCTGGTCACTCAATGAAGTAGCAGATGACATCTTTCTGGCCTGCCAACGCGGGCTGAAAATGGCTGCGATCACGGTAAGAACAACAACGACGGTTGCGCAAACTTTGCACCCATCATTATTTAACGAGGAAACATCATGCAATCCTATTTGAATTTTTCTGAAGAGGTCCGTGCTGCCAAACTGTCTGGTAAGCCAGTCGTCGCTTTAGAGTCAACCATCATCTCCCATGGCATGCCGTATCCGCAAAACGTGCAGACCGCACGCGAGGTTGAGGCCATTATTCGCGAACAGGGCGCGGTTCCGGCAACGATTGCAATCATCAATGGAAAAATTCACATCGGTCTTTCAGATGCGGAATTAGAACTGCTGGGACAATCCAAAGATGCATTAAAAGTCAGCCGCCGTGATTTGCCGTATGTATTGACCAGTAAAAAACTCGGTGCCACAACAGTGGCGGCGACCATGATTTGTGCAGAATTGGCTGGTATTTCAGTATTTGTTACTGGAGGTATTGGTGGGGTGCATCGCGGTGCTGAAACCAGTTTTGATATTTCTGCAGATTTGCAAGAGTTAGCCCGTACTTCGGTTGCGGTCGTGTGTGCTGGTGCTAAGTCTATTCTAGATTTGGGTTTGACTTTGGAATACCTGGAAACCCACGGAGTACCTGTCGTCAGTGTTGGGCAAGCTGCGTTTCCGGCATTTTTTACTCGTGATAGTGGTTACCGCGCCGATTTTCAATTGGATACTGCTGATGAACAGGCGGACTTTATTCACGCCAAATGGAATCTTGGGTTGCGCGGAGGGATAGTCGTCGCTAATCCGGTTCCGGAGTCTGAGGCGATGCCTAAAGATGAAATTGATGGCATCACTGCGCAAGCTTTGCAAGAGGCGACACAGCAAGGGATTGCTGGCAAAGCAGTCACACCATTTTTATTGAGCCGAATAAAAGAGCTGACTGGCGGCCGTAGTCTGGTGACGAACATTGCGCTGGTCAAAAATAATGCGAAAGTCGGTGCGCAGTTGGCGCTGGCTTTACACAAAAAGCACTAATACCGTAGGGCTACCCAAGCAACATAAAAAGCGGATCACGTGCACTGCGGTGCTGGAGATCCGCTTTTAATTTCACTCTTAAGATAGTGACTGTTCCACGGTCAGACCTACAGGGTTTTACGGATAAAACACGCTGACGTGGTAACCGGAAGCTTTCAGCTTAGGTAATTCAAAATAGAGTTTAATGTTTTGCTGGCTCTTAGGCGCAAAGCCTTTGCTCAGGGCATTTTTATCATTCAGGTAGTCTGACGGGGCAAAGGCTTTTTGCAGCACGGCCTTGTCTTTTTCATCGTTTAACACCAGTTCGACGTGCGGCCATGTCTGTATTGTCGTGCCGTTATTTTGCAGTTGCATGGTCAGTGTAAAAGCCTTTGCATCGGGTGGCGGTGATTCCAGTTCATTCGATTCCAGCGTGATATGTTCTATTTGCGCTGGCAGACCAATCTGGCAATGGATGACACCACAGGCTTGCGTCAGTACCGGACGTGCTTCTGGGAAGTTAGCGGAAATCTGCACCCGGAAAATATATGCTAATTGCAGCAATAAGGCTGGTAGCAAAATCAAACAAGAAAGCAGCATTGCTATCCGTAGTATGCGTCCGCGCTTTTGTTCGCGTTCGGCTTTCCGTACAAAATCTGGCTTGTCTTCCGCTCTCACATCTTCTACGGCATCGCTGACCGAATCTTCGGAAAGTGCCGCATGTTGCGCCAGTGCGGCCTCTGCCTCGCCAATGTAAGGTTCGCGCGGCTCTTCATCTGCTGCATCGGAAGCGAAGCGCAGTGATGCCAGTTCATCATCTGTGGCATTCGCTCGATCTATTTCAGGATCTGGATGTTCTGCCGTATCAGTAACAGACCATGCCGCATCGGTGGAATCGAGGAGGGCGGCTTTGGTATCGAGTTCTGCTTTTGTCGCCAGATTGGCTGGTGGCGTTGCATGGATGCTTGGATCATTTTCGTCTTCACCAAGATCGAAATCGAGTGATGCGGCTGAATCGGGCAGCACTTCTTCTCGCACTTCTTGTTCCGGAGCGCGTGTTTCGCTTAATTGTTCAACTTGTTCACTGACTTCTGCGCCATGACTTACTAACTTGTCGCTGTGCGCGGGAGTAGCATGATCTTCATCCTCATCTGGCGGTAGAATAGGGAACGACTCATCAAACGCTTCTGTATGCTCGACAAGGTTTTCGACTTCCGCTGGCGGTTGTTCCTGAACCGGGCGTTGATGAATAGTCTGTACTTCTGTTTGTACTGCGGCGGCAGGTTCAGATTTGGTGTTTGTTTCCAGTGCAGGAGTCGTCTGATTGCTTCTTGTGATGCCAACTGCCGCTTTGGCGGTATCGAGTGGAATCAGGTGTTCAACACCATTAAAGGTTTGCTGGCACGAGCCACAGCGCACCAGGCCGGCATGCAATTTCAGTTGGTCATTGGCGACTCTGAAAGTAGTCTGGCAGTGGGGGCAGCGAGTGGCTAGTGCCATTGGAATTATCCTGCTAACTGACCAGACAAAGCGACCCAACCTTCATGCTCTGCCCAGACGCTGAGTTGAATAAATGGTGCATAAGCGGCCGCCACTTCTTCCGCCTGACGCGCTAACACACCGGATAAGATTAAAGAGCCACCGGCCGCTACGCGCCCGGCCAGCATCGGCGCCATTAATTTGAGTGGGCTAGATAAAATATTCGCCACAACAACATTAAATTTTTCAGACGCCGGGTGTGCCTCGCCAAATTCGGCCGGTAATGCGTATTCAATGTCGCATTGATTGCGTTCTGCATTGTATTTTGCTGATTCAATCGCTTGTGGATCGATATCCACGCCGACCACATGACTTGCGCCCAATTTTTTAGCGACCATCGCCAGAATGCCTGAGCCACAACCGTAATCTAATACGCTTAAATCTTTTGGTGCGTGCGCTTCCAGCCATTCCATGCAGAGACGGGTAGTGGGGTGGCTGCCGGTACCAAATGCCAGACCCGGATCTAATTCCAATATCAGTGCATCAGCATCCGGGGCATCGTGCCAGCTAGGGACAACCCAGATGTTTTTGCCGATATGGATAGGCGCAAACTGTGATTGCGTCAGGCGCACCCAGTCTTGTTCTTCGACTGGACGAGTGGTGTAAGTTGGTGTTGCTGCCAGGGAGATGGCTGCTGCTGCTTCGGCAACAATGCTTGCATGGTCACTGTCAACTTCAGCTAATGCAACAACGCGACTACGATCCCATGCAGTTTCATCTGGTTCCATACCAGGCTCGCCAAACAAGGGCTTTTCGTCTTCTGTACCTTCGTCTGCATCTTCAACGGAAACTGATAAGGCGCCAGCATCCATCAAAGCGTCTGATAAAGGCTCAGCATGAGCACGTGCTACTTCGATGACAATTTCTATCCAAGCCATGTTATTACTTTCTATTACTTTCTATTCCTACGTTAAAACCAATACACCTAATGCAAGTTGCACAGAGAAAACGCCAAAGGGCAACATCGGGATTTGATATAAAGAATACACTCTATTCTAATCCTTCTGTGCCCTTTGTGCCCCTGTATTACGAGGTCTTAAGCTTTACTTATTTTTCTTCGACAAATCTGGCATGTCTGCCAGTTTATGTTCCAGATAGTGAATATTGGTGCCGCCTTCGATAAAGCGTGCGTCAATCATCAATTCTCTGTGCAGCGGGATATTCGTTTGTATGCCCTCAACGACCATTTCTGATAAGGCGATTTGCATGCGGCGTATCGCTTGTTCGCGCGTTTCGCCGTAGGAAATCACTTTACCTATCATGGAGTCATAGTTAGGCGGTACAAAGTAACCTGCATAAGCATGGGAATCGACACGAATGCCAGGCCCACCCGGTGTGTGCCAGGACGTAATGCGACCAGGCGATGGTGTGAACTTAAATGGATCTTCAGCGTTGATGCGACATTCAATCGAGTGACCTTTGATCGTAATGTCACTTTGTTTGAAACGCAATTTTTCGTTGAAAGCAATGCGGATCTGTTCTTGTACGATATCCACGCCAGTGATCATTTCTGTCACCGGATGCTCAACCTGAACGCGGGTATTCATTTCGATGAAATAGAATTCGCCGTTTTCGTACAAAAATTCAAATGTGCCAGCACCGCGGTAGCCGATTTTTCGGCAGGCAGCAGCGCAACGATCACCAACTTTTTCTATCAGTTTGCGTGGAATGCCTGGTGCTGGTGCTTCTTCGATTACTTTTTGGTGGCGACGTTGCATAGAGCAATCGCGTTCGCCTAGCCAGATTGCATTTCCGTGCTGATCGGCGAGAATCTGGATTTCCACGTGACGTGGGTTTTCCAGGAATTTCTCCATATACACTTCCGGATTGCCAAATGCCGCGCCAGCTTCTGCCTTGGTCATCGTGACTGCATTAAGCAAGGCTGCTTCTGTGTGAACGACGCGCATACCGCGACCACCACCACCACCTGCTGCTTTGATAATGACAGGGTAGCCAACTTTGCGTGCGGTTTGGACGATAACCTTAGGATCGTCAGGCAATGCGCCTTCAGAGCCGGGTACGCAAGGGACGCCAGCTTCTATCATCGCGTGTTTGGCGGATACTTTATCGCCCATCAGGCGAATCGATTCTGCGCGTGGTCCGATGAAAACAAAGCCGGATTGCTCTACGCGCTCGGCGAAATCGGCATTTTCGGATAAGAAACCGTAGCCAGGATGGATCGCTTGTGCGTCGGTCACTTCAGCTGCGCTGATAATCGCAGGCATGCTGAGGTAGCTCAGATTCGATGGTGCTGGGCCGATGCAGACAGATTCATCGGCGAGTTTGACATATTTTGCTTCGCGGTCGGCTTCAGAATGCACAACCACGGTTTTGATACCCATCTCGCGGCATGCGCGCTGAATACGGAGCGCGATTTCACCACGATTGGCGATAAGAATTTTTTCAAACATGATTTAACTTTGCTGTGGCAATGGTTGCAGCTCTTGGTGTCAGTAAATTGAACACGCTAGCCCGGATTAGCCAATGACGAACAGTGGTTGGCCGTATTCAACCGGCTGACCATTTTCGACCAGAATTTGTTTGATCACGCCGTCGAAATCGCTTTCGATTTCATTTAATAATTTCATTGCTTCGATAATGCACAGAGTGTCGCCTTTGTTGACTTGCTTGCCGATATCAACAAACGGAGCGGAACCTGGAGAAGAGGAGCGGTAGAACGTGCCAACCATTGGGGACTTAACGATCTGGCCTTCTGGAATTGCTGCGACTGGCGCTGCTGCTGGCATTGGCGCTGCAGCCATTGGCGCTGTTGGTTGATGCGCTTGCGGTTGCTGCTGCATCATCACCACTTGATTTTGGGGTAATGCGGAAGATTTAACGATGCGGACTTTGCCTTCGCCTTCGGTTACTTCGAGTTCGGCGATGTCCGATTCTGCAACGAGGTCAATCAGGGTCTTGAGTTTTCTTAAATCCATGTGTAATCCCCTTAAAAAAGTAGTTCTGAATTATCTGAAGGGCGCAATATAGAACGATTCTGAAGTTCTTGCAATGCTGCCGGATTGCGGATTGTACATTAAAATAAATGAAAATGTACGTTATTTAAGCGAAGTTAAAAGAAATTAGATATTTTTTAGAGAAAAATCAATAGCCATGCGATAACCGTCAGTGCCACATCCACAAATCACAGCTTTCGCGATTGATGATAAAAAGGAATGGTGACGGAAGGCTTCCCGCGAATGGATATTGGAGATGTGAACTTCAATAAACGGGATGGCGACGCCAGCCAACGCATCACGTAACGCGACACTGGTATGTGTCAGACCACCGGGATTGATGACGATGGCATCAACCTGTTCGAGGCGCGCTGCATGAATTCTGTCGATCAGAGCGCCTTCGTGATTACTTTGGAAAGAGGTCAGTTCAGCACCGACTGCTTGCGCTTGCGCGTAGGCTGCTGCCTCCACTTCGGCTAAAGTCGTCGCGCCATAGGTAGCAGGCTCACGGGTGCCGAGTAAATTCAGATTGGGGCCATTCAGTAGCAGCAGTTTGCTTGCCATAGTCGGATTCAATTTGACGAAGATGGCCGCATTTTGCCGCTAATGACTACAGATTGGCAAGGAAAAAACGACTTACTTTGACTTTTCCGCAGAAAATTTGGTGATGTCAGCACGTAGCTCGTCCATCTTCAGTCGTCCAAGATAGCTTTTGACGACTTTGCCATCGGCGTTAATTAAGATGGTAAAAGGCAGACCGCCAGCCTGGTTGCCCATTTGTCGTGACAGTTCGCTGCCGTCCATGCCTGCCACATATAAGGGATAGCTAATATTGTATTTCTTGGTAAATTCGGCAATATTGCTTGGGCTATCGATGCCTAAGCCTATGATTTGCGTCGATTTACCTTTGAATTCTTTTTGTAAGGCAGATAATTCAGGCATTTCCTGTACACAAGGCGCGCACCAGGTTGCCCAGAAATTCACCACCAGGAAGTGATGTTGCCATTGATTGAGTGCTTGCGGCTTGCCTGCGCTGTCTGGCAGTGTTTTCGCGAGCAACTGTGCGACGGCCTTGTCTTGAGGCGTTTCTGGAGTGGTATTTAGGTTCCCGGCGTAAATTCCAAGACTCAGACCCAGTGCTGCCATGATGGCGGCGAGCGAGATTATTTTTTTGTTCATCATTTTGTTCATCATTAACTCAGCTTCTATGAATGTTAGATTTCAGACGCGATTAAGGCTTGCAAGGCGTTCAGGTTGGCGCGTTCTATACCCTTGCCATTTCCACTGCGGATTGCATCGTGGTCATGCAGCACCAGATGAACGCCTTCGTTTTCAAACATAAAACTCAGGGTTTCTATGCTTTCGTTGCGCTTATTAAATGTTTCCGAGACTTCAAACTGCACATCTTTATTTAATAAGAAGATGGCAACATCCTTATTGTTGTCTGTGTATAGGTGCAAATAGATATCCGAATGAGCGCCAGCGGTACCATTTAATACCGAGCCGACCAGATAGGGATTGAAGCGCTCAAGCTCTGCCATTAACTTTGCAGCGAGTTGCCTTAATTGCAAAAGTCGTTGAGGTTGTGTGTCGCCGAAAAATAATTCGTTGTATTCGCGAACTTCTTGTTCTATTTGCTCGTTATCCGGCAAGACATCGCCTTTGAGTTTTTGATTGCCAAGTAATTGTTTGGCTGCTTTTCGCTTTGCTGTAGCGTAATCGGCGCCGTCTTCCGCAATCATGCGGGCGGCAAGTGCGGCGATTTCTGCTCGCAATGCTTCAGCTTCGGTAGGAGTGTGGATCATCATGTTGGCATCATAACTCAAGATCTATCCCTTCGTGCATAGGGAAACCACGCAGCTCTCAGGTAGAATTACGGGATTCTGAAAATAAGTGAAATTATGCATATTCATATCTTAGGTATCTGCGGCACTTTTATGGGTGGACTTGCTGTTTTAGCAAAAGAAGCCGGGCACACCGTCACCGGCTGTGATGCTAACGTCTATCCGCCGATGAGTACTCAGCTTGAGGCGCAAGGCATACAACTGACGCAAGGCTTTGGGGCGGAACAAGTGGCGCTGGAACCTGATTTATATGTCATTGGTAACGTGGTTTCGCGCGGTAATCCTTTAATGGAAGAAATTCTGAACCGTGGTTTGCCTTATGTTTCTGGTCCGCAATGGATGGGGGAGCATATTTTGCGTGATAAGTGGGTTCTTGCCGTGGCTGGTACGCATGGCAAAACGACCACATCAGCGATGTTAACCTGGATACTTGAATACGCGGGATACGCACCGGGCTTTTTGATAGGTGGTGTTCCGTTGAACTTTGGTATCTCTGCGCGTCTGCACGGAAAGCAATCCTCGGACTTTTTTGTCATTGAAGCCGATGAGTACGACACGGCGTTTTTTGATAAGCGTAGTAAGTTCGTCCATTACCACGCCAAAACCGCCATTCTGAATAATTTAGAATATGATCACGCCGATATTTTTCCTGACGTGACAGCGATAGAAACACAATTCCATCATTTGGTTCGTACTGTTCCGGGTGTCGGTCGTTTAATTGTGAATGGCAACGATGAGTCGCTGGCACGCGTGGTAGCGCGTGGCTGCTGGAGTGAAAAAGAATTTTTTGGTCAGGATCAGGCGTGGCGTCTGGTGTTGAGCGAGGGTGAAGATTTTGATGTGTACTTTAATAATGAGTTGCAAGGCACTGTGCATTGGCAATTGAATGGCGAACACAACCGTCAGAACGCGCTGGCAGCGATTGCCGCAGCGCGCCATGTCGGCGTTACGCCTGCGATCGCGATTGCTGCACTGGCTGAATTTGTTAACGTCAAACGCCGTATGGAAATCCGTGGCGTTGAGCATGGTGTGACTGTGATTGACGATTTTGCCCATCATCCGACGGCGATTACCACCACCGTGGCTGGTTTGCGGCGCAAGCTTGGTACTGCTCGTATTCTGGCTGTGTTAGAACCACGTTCAAATACCATGAAGCTCGGTACCATGAAACAAGCCTTGCCGGATAGTCTGAAAGAAGCGGATTTGGTGTTTGGCTTCGGTGCACACGAAGGAAAAGACGCGCTCGGATGGGATCTGGCGGAAGCTTTATCGCCGCTTGGTAATAAGGCACAGAGCTTCCACCAGTTACCAGAATTAGTCGAAGCGATTGTGGCGGTAGCACGCCCTGGTGATCATGTGTTGGTGATGAGTAATGGCGGTTTTGGTGGCGTTCATCAAAAAATATTGACTGCGCTCAAAGCTAAACATCACCCTGAGGCAGGCTCAGTATGATTTTGTATTTGCATGGTTTTCGTTCGTCGCCAAGTTCGTTCAAGGCGCGCAGGATGCAAGAATATATGCAGCGCATTGGACGTGCTGCAGAATTTTTTTGTCCTGCTTTATCACCGTCACCTGCTTTGGCGATCGCGCAAGCAGAACAAATCTTAGACGGTACTGATCCGGCTGATGTCACCATCATTGGTTCTTCGTTGGGCGGTTATTATGCCACCTGGTTGGCTGAAAAATATGGCTGCAAAGCGATGCTGGTTAACCCTGCGGTGAAACCGCCACGTGAATTAGAAAGCTATGTTGGCGTTACCACGTATTACCATAGCGATGAAGTGTTCGAATTTAAAGCGGAATACGTCGATGAATTACGCGCTTTAGCCGTCGCTAACATCACTCAGCCGGAACGCTACTTTTTATTGGCAGCCACTGGTGATGAAGTGCTCGATTGGCGCGAAATGGTTACCTTTTATCAGGGCGCGCAACAATTAATTATTCAGGGCAGTGATCACGGTCTTGCAGAATTTGCCGACATGTTTGATCAGTTAATGGCATTTTGTGATGGCAAACAAGCTCATGCGTGATGTTTCAATGCCAAACTGTAGCAAAGCGATACGTCGCTCTGCGCTTGCGCATTGGGTTGAGCATGTCAACACTGTTGAGACCTCACCAGCGATGCAGGATTGGTTGTGTAATCGTAATTCATTGACCGCAAGGTTGGTGGCGTGTTGTCAGCAATTCAGAGTACAGCGTTTGTCGCAAAAGCAGAGCCGCTGTCTTGTGGATGAGTTTGTCGAAATCGGGTTATCACGTCCAGCCAAAGTGCATGAGCGTGAAGTGTTGTTGCGTTGTGACGGGGTGGCAATGATCTATGGTCATACGGTAGTGCCATTGTCCGCTACAGCAAGTCAGTGGCCCTTGTTTCGTGCTCTTGGTGAAAAGTCGCTTGGTAGTACTTTGTTTAATGATCCTTTGGTTAAGCGCGGTGTTTTATCGTATGCCCGTTTGCATGCAAGTCATCCTTTGCTGCAAAGAATTAAACGTGAAGTACCTGAAGTTACTGCTACTAGCTTGCCTGCCAGAAGGTCTTTATTCTGGCGTAAAGGAGCTTGTTTATTGGTGACCGAGGTGTTTTTGCCGACCATTTCCAGTTTGACGCTCAAAGAGAAAGCGCCGCTTGAATTATCGCAGCAAGAGCCGCTTGTCCGCACTGCATAAAGCTATACGGTGAAATAAAAAAATTGAAATATAGGAGGGGAGTGAAAGATGCTCCCTAAAATACAGCAAATAGTTAGCGTGAATGACGTCAGATGCGCAACGGTTTGCAAACACAGATGTTTATAAAGAAGTCTTGAATGAATTTATTTTTTGAAGAATCCGGCGATTTTAAAGCAGGTAGTGTGCTGTCTCAGGCAGGCGAAGCCTATCAGGTAGAGTTAGCGAGCGGTAAGCGTAGCAAGATCAAAGCGAAAGACGTGTTGCTGCAATTTACTGCCCCTGATCCAGCCACGTTGCTTGAACAAGCAAAGGCAGCAGCGACAGAGATTGATCTGGAATTCTTATGGGAAGTGGCAGGGCAAGAAGAATTTGGCTTTGCTGAATTGGGCGCCGAATATTTTGGCCATGCGCCACATCCGGTAGAAGCGGCTGGATTGATTTTTGCATTGCACTCTGCGCCTGTGTATTTCTACAAAAAAGGCCGTGGTCGTTACAAAGCGGCACCAGAGGCTTCACTCAAAGCAGCATTGGCTGGTATCGAAAAAAAGAAGCAACAATTGCTGATTCAGGCGGGTTATGTAGAAGACTTAAAACAAAGCAAGTTACCAGATGCAATGAAAGCATTGGCGTTGCAGTTATTGTTTAAACCGGATAAAAACAGCATTGAATACAAAGCATTGGCAGAAGCTTGCGATGTGATGCAAACCTCAGCACAGCGCTTGATGCTGGCGGTAGGTGGTATCAGTAGTCCAAAAGATTTACATCTGGCGAAATTTCACTTTGAGAATTTTCCCAAAGGTGTCGCTTTTCCAGCAATCCAGGTTCCGGCATTGCCTACTGATTTACCAGTTGCGGATGTACAGGCATTTTCTATTGACGACGTCACCACGACCGAAATTGATGATGCCTTCTCCGTAGTGGAACTCGGTGACGGCAAGCTGCGTGTGGGTATCCATATTGCAGCACCAGCACTCGGCATACAACGTGGCGACGCGATTGACCAAATTGCACGTGCCCGTATGTCGACGGTGTATATGCCGGGTGACAAAATTACGATGTTGCCAGATGATCTGGTCAATACCTATACGCTTGGTGCCGGTCAAACCCGTCCTGCTTTGTCTTTGTACGCTACGATCAATACTGAAGACTGGTCAGTCATTGCAACAGAAACCAAAGTTGAAGCGATACCGATGGCGTCGAATTTACGCCATAATGATCTGGATGCCTTGGTCACTGAAGAAAATCTGGCAAATAACGCCGGAGAATATCCGCACAAAACCGAAATTGCCCACATCTGGAAGTGGGCGCTGGAATTAGAAAAAGGCCGCATGGCAAAGCGCGAAAGTTTTGGCATGAAACCAGAGCAAACTAATCGCGTCGATTTTAATTTCTATGTAGAAGATGATGTGGTCAGCATCGTGCGCCGTAAGCGTGGCGCACCGCTAGATAAAATGGTTGCTGAGCTGATGATTTTCGCTAACAGCACCTGGGGTAAGCTGATGGCGGATCACGGCATTCCGGGGATCTATCGAGCCCAAGGCGTCGCTGGTGGCCGTGGACAGGGCGGTTGGGCCGGACGTATGCAAGTGCGCATGCTCACACACGCAGCTCCGCATCAGGGATTGGGCGTTGATCAATATGCATGGAGCACTTCACCATTGCGTCGCTACACCGATCTGGTCAATCAATGGCAGATTATCGCTTGCGTCGAACACGGCATTACCGCGCCTTTGGTTGCCACTTTCAAACCGAAAGACGCTGATCTGTTTGCGATTGTTTCTGGCTTTGATGCAGCTTATTCTGCGTATGCTGATTTCCAGAATAATATGGAACGTTACTGGTGTCTGCGCTGGTTGCAACAAGAAAGCGCACGT
This sequence comes from Cognatundibacterium jejuense, assembly GCF_014284255.1. GTDB lineage: Bacteria > Pseudomonadota > Gammaproteobacteria > Burkholderiales > Burkholderiaceae_D > Undibacterium > Undibacterium jejuense. Next base: position 136,759 of record NZ_JACOFV010000002.1, on the reverse strand, counting down.
CAGGTCGATGCGGTAGTGCTGAAAGATGAAATTTTGCGACTGGTCGATATCCCTCTCGTGATACGCTTACCGGGGATGCCGCAAACGGCGCGTGGTGCACAAGTGAAATTGGATATTTTGCGTTGGGATGAAGTCGATCTCAGCGTTGAGGCACGTTTGCTGGAAGTCTTGAATACCGTCACTGAACTTGGTGAGGATGAAGGCATGGAAGAAGAATTAGAAGCGGAGTTGGAGCAAGAAGCGAAAGCTGAAGCTGCCAATGCTGCGGACAGCGAGGTTGTCAGCGATGTTGTCAATGATACGCAACCAGAATTTGAGAATGACGAAGATGGTATTTCAGCTAACCCAGAAATTACTGCTTCTCAAGAAAATACGCAGCCATAATTGTTGGATAGTATCCAACCAGAGATCAACAATAAGACAGGTAACATACCATTGAAATCTATTTTCGATAATTTGATACTGACTATCGCCATCACGATTTCCGTGATGGTACACGCGGTTTTGATGCTGGTTCATTTCGTCGTCCCTGATACTGCAGAAACCAAGGCCGCTGATCCAGGCTTAGAAGTGATTTTGGTGAATTCCAAACACGATAAAAAGCCTTTAAAGGCGGAGGCATTGGCACAAGCAGATCTGGATGGTGGCGGAGCGAACGATACAGGACGTAGTAAGTCACCGCTACCCGATATGCAAAAAAGCGAGGATGGCGATAATGTCCGTGCCGCGACCAAGCGCATAGAAGAACTGGAGCAACAGCAAAAGCAGTTGCTGGATCAAGCTAAGCAACAAGAAAAATTCCGTTTGCCACAACAGGATAAACGTCGACTCGACGATAGTCGTTCACCTGCAAAGGGCGACGATGATTTAAACACGACCAAAGCCTTGGCAAGGATGGCGGCGGAGATTTCTCAAACTATCGAAGATCAGAACAAACGTCCTCGTAAAACCTTCATTACACCGAGCACGCAAAAAGTCGGTTATGCGATGTATTACAAAGAAATGCAAAAACGCATAGAAGATTTTGGTACTGTGCATTTTCCGCAAAAAGAAGGCAAAAAGCTGTATGGCGAATTGATTGTGTATATCCCGATTTTTCAGGATGGCACAATCTACGAAAAAGATGGCGGCCCGCGCATAGAAAAATCCTCCGGTAGCAAGGCCCTTGATAAAGCGGCGTTGCGCATCGTGAGACACGCTGCACCGTTCGGAAAATTCCCGCAAAACATGCGTTCGACGGACAAAGATGATTTATGGGTGGTGATTACCCGTTTCAAATTTACCCGCGACGAACAACTGGAAACCGAATTGCGCGGAGGTAAAAGTTGAATACGCACTTACCTCATAACGTAAGTGAAGCCGAATCGGAAAGAATCGATCAGTATGTGGTGATTGGCAATCCGATTGCGCACAGCAAATCTCCTGCTATCCATGCTGCTTTTGCACAGCAGACGGCGCAAACGATGAGATACGAACGTCTACTCGCACCAATTGATGGTTTTGTCGCGAGTATAGAAGCCTTTCGTCAGCAAGGCGGAAGAGGCGCTAACGTGACGGTGCCATTTAAGCTGGAAGCTTATGCGCTGGCAAGCAAGTTGACACCGCGCGCAGCGGCGGCTGGCGCAGTCAATACCTTGAAATTTGATACCGATCACATCATCGGAGATAACACAGATGGAATGGGGTTGGTCGCTGATATCGTCAACAATGCTGGCATCAACCTGTCTGGCAAACGTATTTTGTTACTAGGTGCCGGTGGTGGTGCGCGCGGTGCTGTGTTACCGCTGTTGGAGCAATTGCCCGTATCATTGACGATTGCTAATCGCACACTTTCTAAAGCACAGGATTTACAAAAAATCGCGCATGATTTTTTACCTGATGCGCAAGTTGATTGCGCCAGTTTTTCGGATGTGGCAGGCCATTTTGATGTCATTATTAATGCAACTTCCGCCAGCTTGAATGACGATGTTCCGCCAATATCAGCTACTCTATTCAGCCCACAAACCTTGGCCTACGACATGATGTACGGTGCGCAACCAACCGCCTTTTTGCGCTTTGCGGAACAATCAGGCGCAATATGCCGTGATGGATTGGGCATGCTGGTAGAGCAAGCCGCGGAGGCATTTTTTGTGTGGCGTGGCGTGCGTCCGCAGACGTCAACGGTATTAGCAAATCTGCGTGAAGAATTGCCCACTTCAAAACCTGCTTGAAGTTTGCTTGAAGTCTTTATTTAAATTATGAAAATCTTTCGTCGTCTTGTTTTTTGGCTAGTCGGAGTGCCGCTGTTATTGGTGCTGCTATTGCAGGCCTATTTTTTTCTGCAGATCGCCTGGTGGGTGAATTTCAATCCATCGTCGACGAGCTTTATGCGCCATCAGCTCAGTGTCTTGCAAGAAAAAAATCCAGATGCTAAATTGCAGCATCAATGGGTTCCTTACAATCGCATTTCTAATAATCTGAAGCGCGCCGTTATTGCTTCTGAGGATGACAGCTTTGTTGATCACGAAGGTGTTGATTGGGAAGCGATGCAAAAGGCTTATGAAAAAAATCAAAAGAAGGGTAAGGTCGTTTCAGGTGGTTCTACCATCACGCAACAACTGGCTAAAAATTTGTTTTTGTCTGGCGAGCGCAGCTATTTGCGTAAAGGGCAGGAGCTCATCATTACCTACATGCTGGAATCGTGTATGAGTAAAGAAAGAATTTTAGAGATTTACTTGAATTCGGTAGAATGGGGGGGGGGTGTATTTGGTGCTGAAGCTGCGTCGCAGCATTATTACCATATTAGTGCTTCGGCCCTAAGTGTTGCGCAAGCTGCACGCTTGGCCGTGATGTTACCGAAACCCCGTTACTTCGATAAAAACCAAGGCTCTGGCTACTTGCAAAGACGCACAGAGGTTATTGTTAAACGTATGAACAACGCAGAACTTCCATGAGTCTCAAACAACAAAATGGTATTAGTTTAGTCGGGGTCGCGATTTTCTCTATGGCAGTTGCTGCTATCGGCATGAGCCTGCTCTATTGGGAGCGTAATGGCCACTTACCTTTTCAGGATGTGTGGCAACGCTGGGGGAAGTCGGCAAATGTCATCGGGAACGAGTTACAGAAAGCTTCTGGCGTAAAAGACTTAAAGCTACCCGGACAGGAAAGCAATGGCGTACCAACGCCGGTCACAGTTGAAACGGGAGTGCGTCGCTGCACCATTAATGGCAAGGCTGTTTTTTCTGACACCGAATGCACAGACCAAAATTCTACAACCAAGCATTTGAAGCTCAACGATACTCAGGGCTTTGTTCATCCTAAACCAGCTGAATCTGACGATCAGGCAGCCAGTGGCGCCGAGCAGGATTTGCGGTTGAAGATGATAGATAAAGTAATCAATAAATCTGTTCGTTAATGTTCCTAATGCGGTGTCGTAACGCGGTTTAAAAATCAGCGATCAAATAAATATTTAAGGACACTGAGCATGTCAGCTATGTCATTGAGTCACTACAATTTGCGTGCGGATCGCGAAAAGATGGCGTTGCTCAAGGATTTTTATTGTGAATTTGTAGGGCTTAAAGTGGGGCCGCGTGCTGCCCTCAATAGTTATGGATTTTGGCTGTATGCCAGTGATCAGGCAGTTTTACATTTGTCTGAGATACGGAGCGGCGAGCAACGGCAATCTGAATTAAAAACTAGTTTTGATCACGTTGCATTTAATTGTGTAGACAGTCAGGCGATGCAAGAGAAGTTGCAACAGGCTGGCATCGTTTATCGACTTGCCGAAATCCCCGCATCCGAGGGTTTTCCGACTCAACAGCAAATTTTTTTCAATGATCCGTTAGGAAATGGCATAGAGCTAAACTTCGTTTAAGTTGCAATATACGGGCTATAACTATTTTTCTTTTAAATAGACTGCGCGCTCATCCTTAAACGCTTTGCTCTTACGTACCTTCGCAGCTGCCTCCCAAATTGTTTGTACAAGTGAAGCATTCGCATTATAAAAAGAGGTATTAAATAAGAGAAATTGCTCTGCCACTTTGACAGGTTCAGCTTCTTTTACCATGATTTTTTCTAAATCGGGATTGAGCGTGATCAGTCTTTGTGCTTCGTAATTTTGTAATACGATGACTTCCAAAGAATGAGATTTGAGAACCGCAACCAGATCTTCGCTGGTTGGCAAATAAGTGACTTGATAGCCAAGTTCTTCCAGATCTTTGCCTGCGCTATAACCGAGTTGTACGCCAACGTTTTTTTGATTTAGATTTTCAAAGCGATGGTTTTGCCAACGTACCGCGCTATCGGTCCTGCGATAAATGAAAAAGCTATCTGTAAAAAGGCTCAATTCCTTATTGAGCCCTCCCTTGGTGTCGACCGGATAGCTTCCCCACTTAGCGCGATCTTTGTTGAAGCTGGCGGCGATTGCTGCATGAATACGCCCCTCTTTTACCTCATTCTGACAACGCTTCCAAGGCAGACGTATTAGCTCAAACTGCATATCTACCTCTTTTTCTATCATATGAATTTCCGAAATGACTAAGCCTTCATTAGTTCCGGTAATCCAGGGGTAGACCGAGTCGTCTTCGTAGCAGAATTTGAGATTGACGCCGTCAGCGTGGGCGTGCGAAAAAAACATGCCGAGAAGTAACAACACAATAATTTGTGACATAGCACGTTCTCCGCAAAACGAGAATTTTCATTTTAGGCAGAAAATTATTAAATGGAAATGTTTTTTTACATAACCAGCCAATTTTGATTGACCTTTGCAGGTGCAGCAAGTGTAATTTTTTTGCAGGATATTGCTTGCGCTAGCTTTTTAAAATCCAGTTTTCTATCGCCCGGCAAAACCGCAAGGACCAGGATGTTCTCATCTTCTTTGGTACGACAGAGTATGGCTTTGGCACCTTGGCCTACTTCTGTTCCACGCACGGCGGCAACTTTTTCACTATTGCCTTCGGAGGCGTGATGAATTTCTTTGAGGCGGGCATTGTTGGTTATCAGCAAAGATTTTAGTTTTTCAAACATCTTCATTCCTTTTATACTTTGATAAAATTTTTTGCACATGCATTGAAATTTTGACTTTCTGATTCATTGTACAAAGAATCAGAAAGCTGTCTGGTCAGTGTGTCGGATCCCGCTACTGATCTTTTAGATTAATTTTAGGTGTTGCTCAATAATGAAACTTCATCGCCCTATAGGTGTTTTTGATGCAGGTATCGGTAGCTATGCGATCGTAGAAAGAGTCCGTCGTCGTTTCCCATCTCAAGATATTGTCTATTTTGCTGATCGGGCCAGTTTTCCTTATGGTACAAAGACACCACAACAATTATTGCAATCGGTACGTGCCGCCACAGAATATTTGCAACGTCAAGGTTGTGAAGCCGTAGTGTTAGCATCAAACGCGCCGAGCATCGTTGTTCTTGATGACTTGCGCAAGGCGGTCTCTGTACCCGTTATTGGTGTATTTCCTCCGGTGCGTGAAGCCTTGGAAAAATCTGTTTCTAAGCACGTCGCGATTTTAGGTGTGCAATCCATGGTGACGAGCACTGCGATGCAAGCTTACGTCGCAAAGAACACATCGCAACATGACAGCGTGGTTTTGAGCAATGCATCGTCATTAGTTGATCTGGTAGAGAATTTTGATTTTCTTAATAATCCGGAATTCACACAAAAAACTGTGAGTGATTTTATTGCGCAACTTCTCAGTCAACATCCGACCTTGGATGTGATGACAATGTCGTCCACGCATCTTCCGTGGTTGAAATCTTTTTTCGAAACTGCGGCACAGCAGGTGACTTTTCTTGATCCTGCGGATACTGTGTTGGCACAATTGGAGCCATATGTTTCAGCCGGTAGCGGTGTTACCCAATGTCTGGCAACGGCGACAGCGAAATTGAGTTTGTCAGCATTTAATGATGCGCTGGCTTCGTTGCGAACATCTTTGACTGCGACTTTAGTTGAAACCTTGGTTTTGTAGGGCGGGTACAATCCGCTAGTCATGATGCTTACGCGATGCCGTGTGGGTTGCAATCGCCTTAGGAAGTTGCGATGATTTATACTTTTGATTGAGTGTTAAACCCGCAAAAATTCTTCCCGATTTCCCAGCCAGCGTTCCAGATGCGCAGCGACAGTCACGGGATCGTTTTTTAATAAATCATCGGCCAGATTACGGGCTTTTTCTACCAGCCACTGATCGGTTTCCAGATTCGCAAACCGTAACATGGCTTCACCGGATTGCCGCGCACCGAGGAATTCACCAGGGCCGCGTAGCTCTAGATCTTTACGTGCGATTTCAAAGCCATCATTACTTTCACGCATGGTTGCAAGTCGTTGTTTGGCGGTGCCACCAAGCGGGCCTTGGTATAGTAGCAGGCAGACGCTCGCAGCAGCGCCACGCCCGACACGGCCACGCAACTGATGCAACTGCGACAGACCAAAACGTTCAGCGTGTTCAATCACCATCAGACTCGCATTGGGTACGTCAACGCCCACTTCAATTACCGTGGTAGCGACTAACACCTGACTACGGTTGTGGATAAAATCATTCATGACCTGCTGTTTCTCCGCAGGTTTTAAACGACCATGTACGAGGCCCACTTGAATGCCTGGCAGCGCGGCAGCGAGCATTATGTGGGTATCAGTAGCCGTTTGTAATTGTAGGGTTTCTGATTCTTCGATCAGCGGGCATACCCAATACACTTGCTTGCCTTCCTGGGCAGCTGCGTGCACACGGGCGATGACTTCATCGCGACGATTCTGATCAATCACACGCGTAACGATCGGTGTACGACCAGGCGGTAACTCATCAATGACTGAGACTTCCAGATCAGCAAAATAGGTCATCGCCAGCGTGCGAGGAATTGGTGTGGCTGACATCATCAGTTGATGCGGGACTTTGCCTTGCTCAGCTTTGTTCGCCAGATTTAAACGTTGGCTGACACCAAAGCGATGCTGCTCGTCGACTATCACTAATCCCAATTTTTTAAACTGCACCGTATCTTGAATCAACGCATGGGTGCCGATGACCAATTGCGCTTCGCCAGAACTAATTAAAGCATTGGCGGCGTCTTTTTCTTTTTTCTTCAGACTACCAGTCAGCCATGCAGTCTTGACACCCAAAGGCTCTAGCCAGGCGGCAATTTTGCGGAAATGTTGTTCCGCCAAAATTTCTGTTGGTGCCATGAGCGCAGCCTGATAACCATTGTCTATCGCTTGTGCGGCAGCCAGTGCAGCGACGATGGTTTTGCCGCTACCAACGTCGCCTTGTAATAAGCGTTGCATAGGGTAACTGGCACGCAAATCATGGCGAATTTCTGCCAACACTTTTTCTTGTGCGCCCGTCAATGAAAACGGCAAATTAAGTAAGAACGCATTGCTCAATTCACCAACCATAGGCAAGGCATTTGCACCTTTGCTACGGCGCGTAATCTGCGCGCGCTTGAGCGACAATTGTTGTGCCAATAATTCGTCAAATTTGACGCGTTGCCAGGCTGGATGTTCGTGTTCTATCAGGCTGTATTGATCGATGTCTGGCGGCGGGTTGTGCAGAATACGCACGCTTTCTTCGATGCCGGGTAATCCCAGTGCCGCCAATCGTGCTGGTGATAAGGTGTCGCGCCAATGCATGCGTCCCAGAGCGTTAGCAATTGCTTTGCGTAATAGCGATTGGGGTACGCCTTCGCCGGAAGGGTAGACGGGCGTTAATGCCGTCGCTAATGGCGCTCCCTCATTGACGATTTTGTATGTCGGATGCACCATTTCTGCACCGAAGAAACCATGCTTTAATTCGCCCCGTGCGCGGACACGCACACCGACTGCCATTTGTTTGAGTTGGCTGCCGTAAAAATTTAAAAAACGCAGCACTATTTGGCCGCTATCATCAGAAATGGTAACAACTAGTTGTCGACGCGGACGATATTGCACATCCGATTCGGTAACGACACCTTCAACTTGTGCTGTGCTGCCACCACGCAATGAGGCATCGTGCATGCTGGTAATGCTGGTTTCGTCTTCATAGCGCATTGGCAGATGCAAGGCAAAATCCATGTCTTTACGCAAGCCTAATTTTGCTAGTTTGTCACTGGCTTTGACGGTGCTATTGACTGCAGGCTTTTTATTACTTTTCTTCGCTGAGGCACGGCCATTGGCTTTAACATCATCCGGTGTTTCGGTGATTTCAGGGGCTGCGGCGGGTAGATTTGGGGCTTCAGCTGCCATGGGTGTAAAATGGTGGGTTTTGCTGTTTGCGTGATTTGATAAAAATGTGTTGATCTGTCAATTTTTTGACTTCAATCTTAAAAGCATAGCATACCGCAAACTATTCTACTGATTTTTTATACAGTGTCCAGCATTTTGTTTTTACCTTTTTGGCCTTTTTTGGTATTCCGAGCATGAAATATTCTCTTAGTGACTTCGATTTTGATTTGCCCGAAACCTTGATCGCGCAAATACCATTGCCTGACCGTACCGCTTCGCGTTTGTTACATGTCGATCATGAGCAACTCGTAGACCGTCATTTTTCTGATTTAATCGAGCAATTGAATGCCGGTGATGTCCTGGTGTTTAATGATACGCGGGTTCTCAAAGCGCGATTTTTTGGTGTGAAGGAATCCGGCGGCAAAGTGCAGATGTTAGTTGAGCGGGTTTTATCAAATACGGAAGAAAATCGCAGTGTTCTGGTTCAGATGCGTGCCTCCAAAGCGCCTTTGCCGGGGAGTAAAATTCGTCTGGCAGATGCGTTTGATGTTGTCGTAGGTGAGCGCGAAGGTGAGTTTTTTACGCTGTTTTTCCCGTCAGATATTTTCGATTTGCTCGAACAGTACGGACGTCTGCCGTTGCCACCGTATATCGAGCATGATGCTGACGAGTTTGACGAGCAGCGTTATCAAACCGTGTATAACCGTGTTCCGGGCGCTGTGGCTGCGCCAACGGCTGGTTTGCACTTTGATCGAAACTTGTTGCAAGCTTGTCAGGCTAAAGGTGTGCAGCTTGCTTATGTGACTTTGCACGTCGGTGCTGGTACTTTTCAGCCTGTGCGTGTAGAAAACCTGAACGAACACGTCATGCACAGCGAGTGGTACACCGTGCCGCAAGAAACTGTGGATGCTGTTCGCGCCGCCAAGGTTAGTGGCGGTAAGGTTGTTGCGGTTGGTACGACAAGTATGCGCGCCCTGGAATCGGCATCGCAATCTGGTCAGTTAGAGGCTGGCAGTGACGATACACAATTGTTTATCACGCCAGGGTATGTATTTAAAACCGTAGATCGCTTAATCACGAATTTCCACTTACCAAAATCAACGTTGATGATGCTGGTGTCGGCATTTGCAGGTTACGATAGTATCAAGGCTGCTTATGCCCATGCGATTGCACAACAATATCGTTTTTTTAGCTATGGCGATGCAATGTTACTGAACAACACCTCCGGTGATCAGGCTGCTGCGAACAAATAAGTCGGATGAGACAAAACGAATCATTTAGCGTACCCGCGACAGAGTAGGGTACAAGGAAAGAATATGCTGGAATTTACGCTGATAAAAAAAGACAAAACCACTGCAGCACGTCGTGGTCGGGTGAAGGTCAATCATGGCGAAATCGAAACACCGATTTTTATGCCGGTGGGTACCTATGGCTCGGTGAAGGCGATGTCGCCCCTGGAATTAAAAGAGATTGATGCGCACATTATTCTCGGTAATACCTTCCATCTATGGTTGCGTCCTGGTTTGAGTGTGCTCAACAAATTCGGCGGCCTGCATGATTTCATGGGCTGGGATAAGCCTATTCTCACGGATTCTGGTGGTTTTCAGGTATTTTCGCTGGGTGCGATGCGTAAGATTACGGAAGAAGGCGTCAAATTTTCTTCACCGATCAGTGGCGAACGTTTGTTCTTGTCGCCAGAAATCTCGATGCAAATTCAACGTGCTTTGAATTCTGACATCGTCATGCAATTCGACGAATGCACACCGTATGAAATCGATAGCCGTCCGGCGACTACTGAAGAAGCAGGCAAGTCCATGCGCATGTCTTTGCGTTGGGCCAAGCGTTCGATTGATGAATTTAATGCGAATGAAAATCCGAATGCCTTGTTCGGTATCGTGCAAGGTGGCATGTTTGAAAACCTGCGCGATGAATCGCTAGCGGGTTTGAATGAATTAGGCTTCCACGGGATTGCGATTGGCGGTTTGTCGGTGGGTGAGCCAAAAGAAGACATGATGCGCATTCTGGCGCATACCGGCCCTAAATTACCAGAAAACAAGCCGCATTACCTGATGGGTGTTGGTACACCAGAAGATCTGGTCGCAGGCGTGGCGAATGGTATCGACATGTTTGATTGTGTGATGCCTACTCGCAATGCGCGTAATGGTTGGATCTTTACTCGTTTTGGCGATGTGAAAATCAAAAATGCGCGTTACAAAGAAGATAAAGAACCTTTGGATGCGACTTGCGAATGCTACACCTGCAAAAATTTTTCACGTGCGTATTTACATCATTTGCACCGTACTGGCGAAATTCTGGGGGCGCGTTTGAACACGATACACAATTTGCATTACTACCTGGATTTGATGAAAAATATTCGTAAAGCGCTGGACGATGAGCGTTTCCCGGAATTTGTTCAGCAATTCCATGCTGATCGTGGTCGGGGTATATAAATTTACCTGAAGATTCAAAGCATCAAATTGAATTGATGCAGTCCAAAAAGGGTCGCGCTGCGGCCCTTTTTTACGTTTGTCATAACGATATGAGTTTTTCAAATATAGTCGGTGATTCACGGCTTTTTGCGGCTCTCCGAGGGTAAAATCGCGTCTGACAGATTTTCTGCATTGCTGATAGCTCTGTGGCTGAGATCAACGCTCGCTGCATAGACGTAAAAATAAAAAGGAGACAACATGAATTTTCATCCTGTGGTGATCGCGGGTGGCGGTATTGCCGGTTTGTATTGCGCCTGGCGGCTCGCTGAGTCCGGTCAGCAAGTGGTGGTGTTGGAAGGCTCTGCGGATCGTTGGGGTGGTCGCATCGAGACCGAAGACCTGGATGGCTTTACCGCTGAATGGGGCCCAATGCGCTTTGAACCGACGCTGCAACCACGCTTTGCAGGTTTATGCCGTGATCTGGGCGTGAAGCTGATTGATTTTAGTGGCCCGGTAGGTGAAGAGGTCAATGCCCCAACCTATGATTTGCCGGATGAAGAATTAGGACTTAATTCATTGCAACTGCTCAAACGCGGCATCATGCTGATCATGGGGCAATCACCCGATGATCAGGCTTGGATCGATAAGCAAACGGAAGCCGATTACCAGCGTATGCGCAAACACGCGCAGTTGAATGGCCAGCCATTATGGAGCATGGGCTTTTGGAATGCGATGTCGGCGCAAGGCGTGTTGTCGCATCTGGCACTGACCAAGTTGCGTGATACTGGTACTTTTTACCACATGCTGCCGGAAAATCTGAATGCAATTGAATGGATCATTTGGTGGCTGCGCGCCTTGAAAACAGTAGGGCAGGAATTGGCAACGATTGATGGTGGTAGTGCCAAGCTAACCGATAGCATCATGGCTAAATTGCGCGCATCAAGTAATGTCACACTGGCTGGTGGGCATACCTTGAAAAGCTTCAAACAAGTGGCGATGGGGCAGCCGCGTCTGGAGCTGGAAATCAATACCAAAAATGGCGTGATCCAGTTACAAACTGATCGCCTGATTTTGGCGTTGCCGCGCTTGCCATTGGTTAAATTGGCATCTTCCTTGCCAGAGCACGTGTCGAGCCAGCTTGATTCCGTGAATGGCTTCCCGATGCTAAAGCTGTTTTTTGTGACGGATGCGCCGTGGTGGGATTATTCTCAAAAGCCGCAACAATATGCGAGCTGCTTACCGACTCGTGAGATTCATTATTTCCGCCGCCCAGAGAATAAAGACAAAGACGGGCATGGCATGGTTTTGTTATACATGGATCGTCCTTCGACCGAGTTCTGGAAGCATTACGTGGTTGAGGGCGATAAGCACGACCGCGCAGAAATTGATCAAAATGCCAAAATCGTAGAAGCCTTCTCTTTGTTTGTCGCGCGCGATGTGAAGCGCTTGATTGATATTAATCGTTCCGGTTTAAGTTTAACTGAGCAGGCACGCCACATGTTTGAAGAAAAGAGCTTGGAAGAAACCGCGGCGTTTATTAAGAACTCAGTCATTACCTATGGTATCCGTGATTGGGCACGTGCGCCGTATGGCGCCGCCAATCACGGTTGGCAGCCAGGTGTACGTTCATGGAAGGTGATGGATGTGTTTAAAGCCTTTGATTTTGGATCTGGGGCTAAAAATATTCATATTGTTGGTGAAGCGTATTCTGATTATCAGGGGTTTGTCGAAGGTGCATTGAACACGGCTGAGTTGGCGCTAGAAACAATGAACGTTGCCTGAAATTGAGTGCAAATCTGGTACGGTTTTGCTATGGCAACGCCAAAAATCATCTAAAAAATGAATGAGATGATGAAGTTTTGCTAGCAAAACACAGTAAAGCGCACGAAAAAGCGGTATTTTTGCTTGCCAATGCTAGAATGTGGCGCTTTGCCAATTGAAAATTACCCATCTGTCACGATATATGGGTAATTGCAACGAAAGCGGCTTGTTTTGATGGGCTGCTGTTTCTTATAACGAATGGAGTCTTAACGTGTTTATTTCTAACGCTTACGCGCAGTCCGCAGGTGCTGGTGGTGTATTTGGTGGCGATGGTGGCTTGATGAGTTTCTTGCCATTGGTGTTGATGTTTGTGGTGTTGTACTTCTTGATGTTGCGCCCACAAATGAAACGTCAGAAAGAACAAAAAGCCATGATGGATGCGTTGGCGAAGAATGATGAAGTCATCACTTCTGGCGGCATTCTGGGCAAAGTAGTCAAAGTGACTGAAGCCTATGTGACCTTGGAAGTGTCTGAAGGCACTGAAATCGTCGTGCAAAAAATTGCTGTGACGATGTTGTTGCCTAAAGGCACCATCAAAGCGATTTAATTAGCAAACACCGGCAACGCAGTCCATTAAGTCTTGGACTGCGTTGTGCTTTTTAGCTTCCACTTCTTTTTTTATTATGAATCGCTACCCACTCTGGAAGTATCTGTTGATTTTGATCGCGCTGGTTTTTGGCGGTTTATACACGGCCCCGAATTTTTTCGGCGAATCACCGGCCGTACAAATCAGTAGCGCGAAATCGACAGTTAAAATTGATAACAGTTTGTCAGACCGTGTTGAACAGGCCTTGCAACAGGCTGGTCTCAAAGACAACGGCATTTTTTATGATTTCAATGGTTTACAAGGAACAGTGCGCGCGCGTTTCGCGGATACTGATACCCAGTTTAAAGCCAAGGACGTGATTGAAAAGGCCCTGAATACAGACCCGACCGATCCTACTTATACGGTTGCTTTCAATCTGCTGTCGAATACCCCAAAGTGGATGCAAAGTCTGAACGCTTTACCTATGTATCTGGGGCTGGATTTGCGCGGCGGTGTACATTTCTTGATGCAAGTTGATACTAAAGCCGTGTTGAACAAACGCATACAAGGCTTGCAATCGAGTGTCCGCGCGATTTTGCGTGATAAAGAAATCCATCATGCTGGCATTAGCCGCGAAGGTGATGTGATCGGGATTAAATTCCGTGACGCTGAAACACGTACCGCAGCAAAGGCCGCTTTGGTAACGCAATTAACGGATGTGAATTTTGTTGATGTGGTTGGCACTGAAGCGACTGAATTTAATCTGCAAGCGAGCTTGAAACCAGAGGCACTGAAAGCCGTTGTGACCGAAGGTGTAAAACAAAATATTTCTGCCTTGTCTAAGCGTGTTAACGAATTGGGAGTCGCAGAGCCGATTATTCAGCAACAAGGCCCTGATCGTATCGTGGTGCAATTGCCAGGTGTTCAGGACGTTGCTCGCGCCAAAGAAATTATTGGTCGTACAGCGACGCTGGAAGTGCGTTTGCTCGATGACAGTGTGATTGGACCAGTTGACACCAACACACCAGTGCCTTTTGGTGCTGAATTGTTCAAATCGAATCGTGGTGAATGGTTGATTTTGAATAAAGATCCTGTGGCCACTGGTGATTACATTACTGGTGCTTCTGCGAGCTTCGATGAGCGTCAACAGCCTGCCGTGTCGGTGGATATGAACGGCGATGGTGGCCGCAAAATGCGCGAAGCTACCCGCAATCGTATCGGTAAACGTATGGCGATCGTGTTGTTTGAAAAAGGTAAAGGCGAAGTATTAATCGCCCCAACCATCAATGCGGAGCTCGGTTCACGTTTTATTATTACCGGTATGGGTACAGCTTCAGCCTCGGCTGATCTGGCTTTGCTGTTGCGCGCAGGTTCGTTGGCCGCACCAATGGAAATCATCGAAGAACGCACGATTGGCCCGCAGTTGGGCGTAGAAAACATCAAACAAGGCCGTAATTCAACTTTGTATGGTTTTGCTGCAATCTCCATCTTCATGATCGTGTACTACATGTTGTTTGGTGCCTTCAGCGTATTGGCTTTGTCGGTCAACTTATTGTTGCTGGTCGCTACTTTGTCCCTGTTGCAAGCAACGCTGACCTTGCCTGGTATTGCCGCGATTGCTTTGGCTCTGGGTATGGCGATTGATGCTAACGTGCTGATTAACGAACGTATCCGTGAAGAATTACGTGGCGGTAAATCACCACAAAAAGCGATTGAAGAAGGTTTTGGGCACGCATGGGCAACTATTCTTGATTCCAACGTGACCACTTTCATCGTTGGTCTGGCCTTGTTGATTTTTGGTTCCGGTCCGATCAAAGGTTTTGCTGTGGTGCATTGCCTGGGTATTCTGACGTCGATTTTCTCTTCTGTTTTTGTTTCGCGCGGTGTGGTGAATCTCTGGTACGGTCGTCAAAAGAAACTGACTTCACTGTCTATCGGTCAGATCTGGAAACCAACTGGTGATACAGTCGATACCACTGACGTTACTAAACAATCGTAAGTCTAGATAAGAATTCAGGAATTCATTATGGAATTATTCCGCATTAAAAAAGACATTCCTTTCATGCGCCATGCGCTGATTTTCAATGTCATTTCTGCTTTAACGTTTGTTGCTGCCGTGTTTTTCTTGCTGCACAGAGGCTTGCATTTATCTGTCGAATTTACCGGCGGTACGGTGATGGAAGTATCGTACTCCAAAGCCGCTGACGTTGATTCTGTGCGTAAAACGGTAGAGTCCTTGGGTTTTGTTGATGTGCCAGTGCAAACCTTTGGTAAAGCGCAGGACGTGGTGATTCGTTTGCCATCACCGAAAGAAATTTCGGCAGACGATCAAGCGAAAAAAGTGTTCACTGCTTTGCAGGCCGCTGACCCAGATGTGAAGTTGCAACGTACGGAACAAGTCGGTTCACAAGTGGGTGACGAGTTAATGCACGATGGCCTGATGGCCTTGTTGTTTGTGGTCATTGGTGTTGTGATTTATCTGGCGATTCGTTTTGAATGGAAATTTGCAGTAGCAGCGATTTTCGCTAACTTGCATGACGTGGTCATCATTCTTGGTTTCTTCGCGTTTTTCCAGTGGGAATTTAACTTGTCGGTATTGGCAGCAGTGTTAGCGGTACTGGGCTACTCGGTCAATGAATCCGTGGTTATTTTCGATCGTATCCGCGAAAACTTCCGTAAGCAGCGCAAGATGACGGTCAAAGAAGTCATCGATAATGCAATCACTAGTACCATTTCACGTACGGTGATCACGCACGGATGTACACAGATGATGGTGTTGTCGATGTTGTTGATCGGCGGCCCGACTTTGCACTATTTTGCTGTCGCGTTGACGATTGGTATCTGCTTTGGTATTTACTCATCAGTGTTCGTTGCTGCTGCGATTGCGATGTGGTTGGGTGTCAAACGTGAAGATCTGATCAAGCCAGTCAAAGAAAAAGACGATACAGACGGCGCCGTCGTTTAATCGTTCATCAATTAGAAAAGCCAGCTTGCTGGCTTTTTTTATTTCAGGCTCTTTTGCTCGTTTATAGAAGCTTGTGGCTCGTGCAACCCGCCGCAGGTGTTGCAGTGTATAGCGTTTGGCAAATCCCACAAGGCATTAAACTGGGGAGCGCCTACCGTCAAGCTGCCGAATGGATACGAGGCCAAGAAGCTTTTCCATGTTGTTATCATAGTAATATCAATCATTTAAATAGTACAAGTAGCGCAGCATACTTTGCGTTGTTGCAGCGCATTTATCCAAACGATGATGGTGAACCAGCGATGATGACTAGGATCACTGCGATGAATGGACTGGAATAGACACTTGCGTTTCAATGATGGATTCGATTTATCATCAGACGTACTTAGCCTGGGTCCAGTTGATTTTGTATTATCATTCAGTGATGTAAATCTAGGCGCAAAATCAATAAGGAGAAAACATGTTTAGTCACGTGATGCTAGGTTCAAATAATATCGAAAGCTCAAAATTATTTTACGATGCTGTGCTGGGAGTTCTGGGGGCCGGTGAGGGATTTCGCAATATTTCTCCGTCGGGTTACACCAGACTCTTCTATCGACACGATGGCAACAGTTTTGGCATTACTGAGCCTATCAATGGAGAGGTTGCAACGTTTGCCAATGGCGGCACAATAGGTTTCAAATGTACCTCGGCAGAACAGGTACAAAAATTTCATGATACGGCGATCGCTCATGGTGGTCGAACCTGTGAAGACCCGCCAGGTCTGCGTGAAGGAAGCATGGGAGCAATGTACCTGGCCTATGTTCGAGATCCGGATGGTAATAAGTTATGTGCGGTTTATCGCGTCAAATAAAAAAATGGCCAGGTTTTCTGGCCATTTTTTTCGTCCTTTGCTGTTGCCAGTTATTTGCTGAAGCATATTTGTGTGAAAAAATTGAACCAGAAAATGATTTCACGGATAGAATAAAATCTTTCAAATTTTTTAATAAAATCCTGTTGTTCGAAATAGAGATGTAAAATTTGGCTATTTCTGTAATATTATGTTACTTTGCGATATCATGCGGTTTTTAAATTTTCCTTTTGCTTACTAGTGAAAATGCTAAGCACTACACCTCATCATTCCAGCGTAATCGAATTTCCTGTGCCGCAAGCATGGCGAGACATTATTTATACGGTCATTTTTGACGTTATGGAAGACAATTATGCCAGCGTGAAAAGAGGTGCATTCGGTAAATGTGCTGAGTTTGCAATTGTCGGGGCAAGGGTATTAAAAATTTTGACAAATGCACCATATAAGGCTGTTGGTGGTGGGCAAATTATGGATTGCGGTGATGAGCAATATGTACTGATTACTCCGACTCGTAACGAGCGTCGTAACGCCCGGAATCTCGCTGAGATGAAGTTTTATCACTGCTGGGTACAGCTTGATGCCCAATCGATGTCAACTGGGGGTATTGAATTTGTCGACTTTACTTTGTTGTACGATAGGCTAACAGCTCATTTATTAAATAAACCCTATACACTTAGCAACTCTGCGGCCTACTTTTGGGGCGATGCCAAGGCACTGGATTTACCCATTCCTGCATCACTCAACAATCATCCTTCACTTAAAGAGCGTCAATCAGGTTGGTACTGGACTGATTCTATCTGCTGCAGATTACTTTTAAAATATGAAAACGAGAACGCAGCTTATTTTTCAGCGCTGACTTCTAAGATACTTTATCGCATTGCTGATGAAGCTGAAAAATGCTTCGCACCGACATCAACTGCTAGTTGGTAAACCTTGAAGCTGAGGTTTTTTATCGGGCAATTAATTTTCATTCAAATGTTTTTTTAATTTACTGAGCGCTTGTTCCAGGTCGCAATAGTCTGAATCGGTATAGCCTGAAAACCGTTGTTCGCCAGCATGGACAACTTTAGGAAAAATTTCACTGAAAGTCGCCTCACCTTGCGGCGTTAGTTTAACAAATAATTGACGCCGATCCCCATCCCCGCGTTCACGCTGAACCAGGCCTTTTTGCTCCATGCGATCGAGTACGCCAGTTAGTGTGCCTTTGGTGATTAAGGTTTTTTCGCCCAGTTCTTTGCAAGTCATTCCTGGGGTATTACCTAGTGTGGCGATGATGTCGAATTGTGCTGGTGTGCAACCGAACTGACGCACATTTCGGTTGGATGCCTGTTCAAAAAGTTGCATACATTCGGAGAGCAGACGTATGCTGCGGAGGTAACGTTTACTCATGGTTTAATCGTCAGTATCTGCGGCGATATCGATATAAACATCGCCGCTTTATGCACTCATGCAACTTCCGTCGGAAGTTGCATTACGCAATTATTGCAAAATGTTAGTCAGCGCGAACGGCTTCAACCTGGATCGCTAATTTTACTTCAGGTGCAAAACGTGGGGTGCCATAGTTCAGGCCAAAATCTGTACGCTTGAATTCTGCAGATGCGTCAGCACCGCAAACTTCTTTTTTCAACATTGGATGTTGAATGCACTTAAATTTGTTGATGGTCAGTGTCAATGGCTTAGTGACGCCCAACAGAGTGAATTGACCATCGACGGTAACAGGAGTGTCGCCATTGAATTTGACAGAAGTACTTTTGAAAGTGGCAGTTGGGAATTTTTCGACATTGAACATATCCGCAGATTTAGCGTGATCGTTCATTTTTGTCATACCGAAATCGATAGATGAAGTATCGATCGTGATATCAACTGTGCCTGTTTTCGCTGCACGGTCTAAAGTAACTGTGCCGCTGGTTTTATCAAACTTACCGCGCCATACAGAAGCGCCCATATGGTCAGCTTCAAAACTTGGGTAAGTGTGGCTAGGATCAATGTTGTAAGTATCTGCAAATGCTGGTGCTGTACTGATAACCAAAGCGGCGGCGATGAGTTTTGCTAATTTCATAGTGACTCCTGATTGGATAAAGGTTGAATGTCAGCGTGTAGTTGCTGACATTCAGGATTTAACATGGGATAACTTCGTAAAATTTCGTGCTACTGCGTTCTTGCTGAGTTTTTACTGCGTGGTGACTACGTGAAATTTAATCGTGACCTCATCGGCGACCATACCGGTGTCTTTCCATTCACCTTCGCCGATATTGAACGCCAGACGTTTGATCGGCAGGCTGCCATCAAACACTTGTGTATTGCCTTCCTGTTTTACGTTCATAGGAAAACTGACGGCAGCGCTTTTGCCTTTGATGGTCAATGTGCCGCTCACATCAAGTTTGCCTGCGCCGCTGGTTTTCATGCTGGTTGCAACGAAGCTGGCTTTAGGAAATTGCGCTGCGTTAAACCATTCTTTTTTCAATACTTCTTTGTTGTACTCGGCATCGCCTAAATCAAAACTGGCGAGGTCAATTTCTACGCTCGCTTTTGAGGTTTCTGGTTTGGCGGCGTTGTAATCGATGACTGCTGAGAATTTTTTAAACTTAGCATCCACCGGCACATTCATTTGTTTAAACACGATACCGACCGTGCTTTTACTGGTATCGAGTTTGGAGATGGCTGCCAGTGCAGGAATCGCGATTGCAACGACGATGGTTGAGACGAGAAGTTGCTTGGAATTTTTGAAGAGTTTCATTATTTTCCTCTGATTATTCATTACGGATGGATTCATTTAGTCGGCATCATGCGGCGCAAGATACCATCCTTATCAACGAATTGATGCTTGAGTGCGGCAAGTACATGCAAGATCACGACGCCGAGCATGACATTAGTTAGTAATTCATGTAATTCTTTGAGTGTATGTTTAAGGTCTGGATCCGGGGCGATAAAGGTTGGTAATTCAAACAGACCCAGATACACGACCGGATAACCAGCAGCAGATGTATAAAAATAGCCAGACAAGGGAACCGCAAACATCAACACATACAACAGGATGTGCGTTGCATTTGCGGCATTCTTTTGCCAGATTCCCATAGTTTCAGGATAGGCGGGCGCTGCACTAAGTAAGCGCGCTAACAGGCGGACTGCCACCAATCCTAACACCGTGACACCCAGCCATTTATGATAGGAGTAGTATTGCAGCTTGGTTGGGCTGATGCGCATGTCAGTCATGATTGTGCCGAGTGCAAAAGCGGTAACAATCAAGATAGCGATGAGCCAATGTAAAGCGATGAGTGTTATCGGATATCGATCTTTTGTCGGCATACCTGGATTCCTGTAAAATAAAAATTAGTTCGTATTAGAACTAATATAGCAAAAAAAGTTCAACTCTGCTGAACACGGTTTATTTTCTAATGTTGATTTTGATAAGCAATACCTTGCAGTAGGCGTGCATAAGGCTCGTTGTCATACTTGAATAGAGGATGAAAAAAAGCGCAATCAACTGTTTGATTGCGCTTTCTTATTTTGGTTCGAGAACTTGAACATCCGCATGTTCAAGTTATACAAAATTAAATGGCTTTAGCTAACTTTGCAGCAATACCAATGTAGTTGGCAGGTGTCATTGCCAGCAACACGTCTTTAGCTTCTTGTGGAATTGCCAGACCTTCAACAAACTCACGCAATGCTTCTTTGGAAATACCTTTACCACGAGTTAATTCTTTTAATTGCTCGTAAGGATTTTCAATTGCGTAGCGACGCATTACTGTTTGAACTGGTTCAGCCAATACTTCCCAAGTTGCATCCAGATCTGCAGCCAGGCGTTCTGGATTTGTTTCCAGCTTATTCAGACCACGCAGGCAACTGTCGTAGGCAAGTAAGGTGTAGCCTAACGCTACGCCGATGTTACGCAAGACTGTTGAGTCAGTCAGATCGCGCTGCCAGCGGGAAACTGGCAATTTTTCAGATAAATGACGCAGCAAAGAATTAGCCAGACCGAGATTACCTTCGGAGTTTTCAAAGTCGATAGGATTGACTTTGTGTGGCATGGTGGAAGAACCAATTTCACCGGCTTTGGTTTTTTGCTTGAAATAACCAACCGAGATGTAACCCCAGATATCACGATTTAAATCCAGCAAGATCGTGTTGACGCGTGCAAATGCATCAAACATTTCCGCCATGTAATCATGCGGCTCAATCTGTATCGTGTATGGGTTGTATGTCAGACCAAGACGCTGCTCGATCACATTTTTAGAGAAGCTTTCCCAGTCGTAGTGTGGGTAAGCGGATAAATGAGCATTGTAGTTACCAACAGCGCCATTCATTTTCCCCAGAATTTCTACTTGTTCAATACGCTTCAAGGCGCGCTGCAGACGTGCTACGACGTTGGCCATTTCTTTACCCAAGGTCGTCGGGCTTGCAGCCTGACCATGGGTACGCGACAGCATAGGTACATCGGCGTTGGTATGCGCTAACTCTGTCAGACGTGCAATCAGCTTTTTCAAGGCTGGCAGCATGACGCTATCACGTGCTGTTTTCAACATCATACCGTGAGATGTGTTGTTAATGTCTTCTGAGGTGCACGCAAAATGGATAAATTCACTTGCAGCAACTAGCTCTGGCACATCTTTGACTTGTTCTTTCAGCCAATATTCGACAGCTTTGACGTCATGGTTAGTCACTGCTTCGATATCCTTGATGCGTTGTGCATCGGCTTCGGAAAACTCAGCCGCCAGTTTATCCAGCAGTGCGTTGGCGGCAGTCGAAAATGGTTTAATTTCATCAAAGCCAGCCTGCGATAAGGCTTGCAACCAGGAAATTTCAACTTTAACGCGGTGGTGCATAAAGCCAGCTTCCGATAGCGTTGAGCGTAAAGCATCGACTTTGGCAGCATAGCGGCCATCTAATGGCGAGAGGGCGGAAAGGGAGGATAAGGACATGATCGCTCGATGTGGTAGTGTGAGATAGAAAGCATTGCGCTAAAAACAACATTAAGTTGTGTTTTTACTAAAAATAACAAGGTTATAATCTAAGCTAAGTATCCTGAAACGTTCTACTTGCTTATCTTTATTTTTGCGCTCAAGCCCCAATTTTACCATTTGATGCTTGCTTAAAGGGGGTATAAAGGGGTTATAACGGGTTTATTAAGGTTCGATAAAATAGTCTTAACGCCGATCAACCTGAACTTGGAATGGTATTTTCTGGTTTGCGCGGTGACTCAGGGGCTCTGGAAACCGCAGCTTTTAACTTTCACAATGCTATAATCAAATCCACATCATTCTTGCAAAAACTATGAAACTCATCGGCTCTACCACCAGTCCTTACGTAAGAAAAGTTCGTATTGTCTTAGCGGAAAAGAAAATTGATTACGTGTTTTTGTTGGAAAATGTATGGGCCAGCGATACCAAGATTCAAGAGTCCAATCCAATCGGCAAAGTTCCATGTCTCTTGATGGAAGATGGCGGTGCGATGTTTGATTCTCGTGTGATTGTTGAGTATCTGGACACCTTAACGCCCGTTGGTAAGTTGATTCCCGCATTGGGGCGTGAACGCGCCGAAGTGAAATGCTGGGAAGCGCTGGCTGACGGTGTGCTTGATGCCGCAATTTTAGTACGTCTAGAGAAAACCTTGCGGCCTGAAGCGCAGCAAAGCGCGGAATGGATAGAACGCCAGATGAACAAAGTCAATGCGGGATTAAAAGCGATGTCAGCAGGTCTCGGTGAAACTGCATTTTGCTCCGGTAACCATATGACGCTGGCAGACATCAGCGTTGTTTGTGCACTCGACTGGTTAAACTTCCGCTTCCCGGATATCGATTGGCGTACCGAATTCCCTAACCTTGGTAAGTTGTTTGATAAACTGTCCGAGCGCCAGTCGTTTAAAGATACAGTACCAGGTTAAAACGACTATCTCAGGTGAAAAGTTACCTGAAGACCGTTTCAACAGTTTCTTAAAAAAGGATGATGCCCAAAAGCTCATCCTTTTTTTGTTTGAATTAAGTAGGTCGTGAGCAACCCGCCAATTCAAGTTGATAGAAAATGGACTCCACCGCAATAGCAAATACTCACATTAAGCAATTACTCTTCTTCAGTCATTTGTGATTGCAAATAATTTTGGATGCCAATTTTTTCGATCAGCTCTAACTGAGTTTCCAACCAGTCGATGTGTTCTTCTGTATCTTCAAGTATATGCTGGAAGATTTCGCGAGACACAAAATCTGCATGTGCTTCACAGGCGGCAATTCCTTCTTTTACCGTTTTTTGCGCAGCCTGTTCGAGCTTCAAATCGCAGCTCAGCATTTCTTTGGTATCTTCGCCTATCATCAACTTATGTAAGGCTTGCAAATTGGGTAAGCCGCCCAGCATCAGAATGCGGTCGATCAGCTTGTCAGCATGTTTCATTTCGCCAATGGATTCTTCGTACTCTTTTTTAGCGATTTTTTCAAAGCCCCAATGCTTATACATACGGGCGTGAAGGAAGTATTGATTGATGGCACTCAACTCATTCGTGAGCTGTGCATTCAACAATTTAATGACTTTAACGTCACCTTTCATAGCGCATCCTTTCAAAGAAATTTGAATCAGGTATTTCTAGCGAATGGTGATGGCGCAGACGGCAGTTGATGGCTGCGGGCAAGCGTCATGCCACGCAATCATCATAACAATTTTCAAGAGATTAAGAAATAAAACTATCCAGCTAAGGAGAAATTGATGGTTGCTGTGGCAAGCATAGGTATTGCTTTACCATCCTCAACATAGGGCTTGAACAAGGCATGCATGAGGGCAGCACGGGCAGCTTCATCAAGGCGTTGTGATCCTGATGAGTGATGGACATCAACTTTTTCCGCTTCACCTTTTTCGTTGACGAGTACCTTCAGTGTTACTTTTCCTTCTTCGCGCAGACGACGTGATTGTGCAGGGTAGACGGGTTGTGGCGCGCGTAGATATTCGACTTGACTGGTGGCCTTCAACGATGGTTGCGGCGTAGTCTGTGCCGAGGCCGTGGCGATGCTGGTTGAAAGTGCGGGTTTTTCGTGGACAGGGGTTTCAGCAGCCGCGATCACGATTGCATTTTCACTTGGGGCGTTACTGGCCAGATCTGGTAATGCGACTGGCTTTATCGCTGGTACTGCTAATGTCGTTTTTTTAGTATTGCTTGGCCTGGAGTCATTCTTTATTGCGACATTTAGTGGGGTGCTAACAAAGCTGACGATGACTTCTTTTGGTAAATTCATTTTGATTTCAGTCACAAAACCACTTTTCAGCGCATAAATTGCGGCAATATGAGTAAGTACGATAAAGCCAAACGTTGCATAACGTTTGAGATTGAATCCAGTATCTTCGTATTCAAACAAGTTGGCGCTTGCCGTGCTCATGCTGGTACTCCTTTGGCGTGAAACTGAATGTTATGGAGTAGTAAGTGCACGCCATGTGTGTTGCTCTGTGTTTCTTGTTTCTCGCAGTGCTCGCGCAAGATTTTTCTGGCGCATCCAGCGCATTTGCCACAGCAAGTCCCGACGTCAAGTTGCGTGCGCAGCTCCGCCATGGTGCGTATGCCTGCTTCGGCTGCACGCTGGATTTTGGATTCAGAGACGTTGTTGCAAACACAGACAATCATGAAAATATCCTTCTAATTTCGATCAGAACTTACTCGCTGGCGGCAGGCATTAACCAGGAAAAACGCTGTATTTTGTTTTGTCGCTTCAAATTACTATCAATCAAACCAGCCCATTGCTCACTGAGTTGTTGGCAAGTAGCACGAAGTACCGGAGTCAGATCTGATAATTCAGACAAGGCCTTCAGGTGTCGTTCTATAACCGAAGCTAACTTCAGGCAGGGACTGTTGTCTTATGAAGACGCTGAATTGACGCTGTAATGTGACATCAGATGTAAAGCGGCTGAAACAAGCAATTCTGCGTGCGTTGATTTTTCGCTATGACCAGAAATCTGCGCTTCTGTTGGTACAGTCTCTTTCAGTAAAGTATTTGGCATCGTGTTTCTCCATTTGATTGACTACGATCTGACTGGCTGAGATGCAAATAGCTGGCTGATGACGATGTAAAATCAGGCGGTCAATATCAGCTTGTTAAGCTGGGTGACGCGCAAGCGGTAAATTCTGCCCTCGTGATCAATTTCGACTTCTCTTGAGTGCTGCATTAATTCTTTGCTGTTTAAACGTGGAACAGAAGTTGGTGCTTTTGTCGGTTCACGCCCAGTAGTTGTCATGCCGTGAGACGGAACCTGATGTGGTAAATATTCATCCATAACAAACCTTAAAATCTAAATGATAACAATTCTTATTTAGATTATTGTTGATGTAGCGAGAATTTGCAAGAAATTTCTATCGGCACGTTAGTTTTTCTTTCGGTGTAGATGAATAACGAATAAGTTTTTGGCGCTGGGGGGATGTTGAAAATGCATATGGTGCGCCGGAATATCGCAATGATGCGAGCAGTAAAAACTTAAAAATAGATGCTTAAAAACAAGAAAGCCCGATACGTTTATATCGGGCTTTTAAATATAGAGTGGGGTTGAGCTTAATTGCTGATTGCTGGAAAATCCGCCATCACTTCACCTAGTTTGACACTAGCGGCCGGCTTCCATGCCGGATTAAAGCGTAGGTCACTTTGCGGGAAGAGCAGCACGACAGTAGAACCAAGCATGAAGCGGCCCATTTCTTCGCCTTTTTTCAAGACGATGTTCTTGTCTGGATAATCCCAGGTGCGAATTTTTCCGGGACGCGGTGGGTTAATTGTGCCGTGCCAGACGGTTGCCATGCTGCCGACGATTGTTGCACCAACTAAGGTCAGGACAAAATTGCCATTGGCGGACTCAAAAAAGCAAACCAAGCGCTCATTGCGTGCAAATAGATTCGGTACGCCACGTGCTGTCGTCGGGTTTACCGAAAACAAGTCACCTGGTATGTAGACCATACGTATCAGTTTGCCTTCGCATGGCATGTGTATGCGGTGATAGTCGCGTGGGCTGAGATAGATATTCGCAAAACTACCGTTGGCGTACTCCGCCGCAGCCTTGCTATCGCCGCCGATTAACGCGGTGGTTGAGAATTCATGGCCTTTTGCCTGGAAAATTTGACCCTGAGTAATTGGTCCAAACTGGCTGATAGCGCCATCAACCGGGCAAATCAAGTCAGATACTGCGATAGGCCGCGCGCCAACTTTCAAAGGCCGTGTAAAAAATGCATTAAACGTCTCGTAGCTGCCGATGTCAGGATTTACTGCTTCGTCCATGTTCACTTCATATTTACCGACAAACCAGCGGATAAATTTGGTCGTGACATTGCCCCATTTCGCATCGGCAGCTTTGCCCGCGAGTGCGGTCAGTGCCTGTTTGGGGAGTAAATATTGAGCAAGAACGGCAAGTCGATCAGACACAGTAGGTGACCTTTGAATTGAATTGGTCGGGAATTATAACGTTGTGCAAAGAGAAATCACGTATTTCGTGCGTTTGGATGCAAATTT
Source organism: Cognatundibacterium jejuense (assembly GCF_014284255.1). GTDB lineage: Bacteria > Pseudomonadota > Gammaproteobacteria > Burkholderiales > Burkholderiaceae_D > Undibacterium > Undibacterium jejuense. The sequence goes on along the minus strand of NZ_JACOFV010000002.1, from coordinate 110,536 downwards.
TGATGTAAAAATTAGAATTTCTGTCGGTTTTTCAAGTTGAACGCTAATCGTAATGGTGATGGTGTCATGACCGCGTGACATATGCCAGGAACAAAATTACGGTATACTTGTATCGATAGTTAAAATTAATTGAATTGATAAAATTAATTAGTTTTTAAATATTTCAAAAACGTTCTATCATACAGTCTCATCACGTCACACTTGTTTTAACTACAAAGGAAATTACCATGTCATTGATTAACACTATCGTAAAACCATTCAAAGCTACTGCTTACCATAATGGCAAATTCGTTCCAGTAACGAACGAAGATCTGAACGGCAAATGGTCTGTTTTCGTATTTTACCCAGCTGACTTCACATTTGTTTGCCCAACAGAATTGGGTGATTTGGCTGATCACTACGCAGAATTCCAAAAAATGGGCGTTGAAATCTACTCAGTTTCTACTGACACACATTTCACCCACAAAGCATGGCATGACACATCTGACACGATTGCGAAAATCAACTACCCAATGATTGCAGATCCTACATTGGCGATCTCCCGCAATTTTGAAGTGTTGATTGAAGAAGAAGGTCTGGCACTGCGTGGCACTTTTGTTGTCAATCCTGCTGGCGAAATCAAAGTCATGGAAGTACATGACAACGGTATCGGACGCGATGCAAAAGAATTGTTGCGCAAAGTACAAGCTGCACAATACGTAGCGAGCCACCCAGGTGAAGTTTGCCCGGCAAAATGGACACCAGGTGCAGAAACATTGACACCATCTCTGGATCTGGTTGGCAAGATTTAAGTTTGGGGCTAAACGTGCAACTAGACTGAGTTGCATCGTTGAGTAAGTCGTTCATACCCTGATGCTGATCAGGGTATGGACTGATGCAAAATCGCCCCAAGAGTTGTAAGGCACATCAGTGATGTGCCCGATTGGGACAATTTTGCATCAGTCCTAAAAACGTTAAAGCACATGCAGTAGATGCAGCTCATCGAGCATATGAATAGGAAAAAATATCATGTTAGACAATAATCTCAAAACACAACTTAAAGCCTACCTCGAAAGATTAACTCGCCCGATTCAGTTAGTTGCCTCTCTCGATGACTGTGACAAAGCAAAAGAAATGCAAACTTTGCTCAACGAAATCGCTGAATTATCGGACAAAATTTCATTGTCTGAAAATAATGATCCAGCCGTTCGTAAGCCATCGTTTGCGATTACGTCGCCAGGTCACGATATCTCGTTGAGCTTTGCCGGTATCCCCATGGGGCATGAATTTACTTCGTTGGTATTGGCATTGTTGCAGGCTGGCGGTCATCCACCAAAAGTCGATGCGGATGTGATCGAGCAGATCAAAAATCTTGACGGTGATTTTCTGTTTGAAACCTACATTTCTTTGACTTGCCAGAATTGCCCTGAAGTTGTGCAATCGCTGAACCTGATGGCGGTATTGAACCCACGTATCAAATCCGTCACGATTGATGGCGCCTTGTTCCAGCAAGAAGTTGAGCAACGCCAGATCATGGCAGTGCCGACGATTTACCTTAATGGTCAGGTATTTGGTCAGGGGCGTATGTCTGTTGAAGAAATTCTGGCTAAGCTGGATACGGGTTCTGTGCAACGTTCTGCAGAAAAACTTGATGCCAAAGCGCCTTACGATGTGTTGATCGTCGGTGGTGGTCCAGCAGGCTCTGCTGCTGCGATTTATGCTGCGCGTAAAGGAATTCGTACAGGTATCGTTGCCGAACGCTTTGGTGGGCAGGTTCTTGACACCATGTCGATTGAGAATTTTGTCTCTGTGACGGAAACTGAAGGGCCAAAATTTGCGGTAGCTTTGGAGCAGCACGTGAAAGCCTATGACGTTGACATTACCAATTTGCAACGTGCAGAAAAACTGACGCAGCAAGACGGCATGACGTCGATTCAACTTGCCAGCGGCGCCACATTGAAAGCCAAAGCCGTGATACTGGCAACCGGCGCACGCTGGCGCGAAGTCAATGTGCCGGGTGAAAAAGAATACCGTAATCACGGCGTCGCTTATTGCCCACACTGCGATGGCCCTTTGTTTAAAGGCAAGCGGGTTGCTGTCATTGGTGGTGGTAACTCTGGTGTTGAGGCAGCAATTGATCTTGCCGGTATTGTCAGTCACGTGACTTTGATTGAATTCGCGGCTGAATTGCGCGCTGATGCTGTGCTCCAGAAAAAATTGCATAGTCTGCCAAATGTCACTGTCATTACACAAGCACAGACCACAGAAATTCATGGCGATGGCCAAAAGGTAAATGGTATTAGCTATAAAGACCGTGTCACTGAAGCAGTTAAACACGTCGAGTTAGAAGGTGTGTTTGTACAGATAGGATTGGTGCCAAATACAGAATGGTTAAAAGGCACGCTTGAATTATCTCGTCACGGTGAAATTATCGTGGATGCAAAGGGGCAGACTTCGTTGCCTGGCGTATTTGCAGCGGGTGACGTTACCACTGTTCCTTACAAGCAAATTGTGATTGCTGTTGGTGAAGGTGCTAAAGCAGCGTTAGGTGCTTTTGATCACTTGATCCGGAGCTGATTTAGTCAAATCTCATTACGTAGCAAGGTCCGATCATGTAGGATTGAAAGGATTGAAGTCGGAAATAGTTTAAAAGCCTCAGCCGCTAGTCGGGTGAGGCTTTTTTTATTCTTTGATATAAAAAAGCTTAGTTAATTTGTTAATAATTATTGCTATAATCTATATTATTACAAATTGTAACAGTGATCCTATGACTTTTTTACCGCAATGGCTGTATAACTGGTTGGGCTTAAATTTCCCCGCGCAACGTATTCCGCTGACTGTCATATTGCCATTGGTGAAGTCGACTCCGTTACCGGTTTTAAATGCGCTTTATCAGTTGCAAAAAACGAGAGCAACAGAGGATGAAGACGTGCAGTTTTTACGCCTGATATTAAAAAATCTCAAGCAACTCAATCGTTGCGATACGAGTATCACTCAACGAGAAGAATATAACCACCGATTAGCCGCCTTGTTTTATCCGCTGACGCAGGTGATGGTGGGGCGGTTTGGAAAGGACGGTGGTGTTCCCGATAGTCAAGTGCGTGCGCAAACCCTCGATACTCTAATCGCTATCTGTACAGAATTTGCCAGTTCATATGGCGTGATTATTCAGTATTACCAGCAGTGTTCACGTTTTCGTTATGCAAGATCTCTCAAAAAATTGGATTTGGCGGCATTACGTCTCTTTGAATTTTTAAAAATGGAGCAATCGATCAAAGGCTTGCGTTATCAAGAATTAAGCGAGAAGTCCTGGGCGATGGCGAATACCCTAATTCATATTCTAGCTGCATCAGAACGCTTGAGTGTGGTGTTGAAACCATTGGATCAAACTTACAGCGCAGAACGGGCGGTTGCTACAACCAGAGCAGTGGATGTCTATCTGAGTATACAAATGTCGGAGCGCCTTCAACTCAGTTTTTGGCCTGTTCAATGGCAATCGTGGTTGCAACGTTCGATAGGTTTGGGTGACCTGAAAATTGGGTTAAGCGTGTTGTCGGAGCAAACGAATAAAAGCCAGGTCTCGTTTGTGTATTGCTACGATCCGACTCCAAGCAGCTTTACTCCCAAATTAAATAAGACGAGCGTCGAACCACTACTGCTTCAATGGGATCAATTGCAGCAGTCATTGACTAGTGATTTCGCTCAAGTTTTGCGTTCTCGCCAGTCCGAGTGCCAAGTCACGCTTTCTAAGCATCTGAGTTTATTTCACCCTAATGAACAACTCGCTTTGGCGCAATTGCAATTTGATCGATTTAATGCTTACCCAATAAGAACCGCGGCCAAACTTGATCAGGAGAAAGAAGTACCTGATTTGAGAATTTTCATTGGTTTTAAGGATGTATTTGCCTTGTTGCGGCATATTGCATCTGGAGGAACCTGGAAACCAATCGGGCAGCGCATGACCGATTTGCTTGCCAGACACTCGGCAGTGTTTTCTGATGATGCGGATGCCAGTGTCGAAAGCACCTGGTCTTTGCGACATCAGGATAATAGTTTGATATGTTTATCTAGCCTGGAAAGTCGTCACACAACGCATATGCACATCGGAGATTTAGCAGCGTGCATGCTGGAACAATCTGATTGGCATCAACCAAAGCTATGTGTGATACAGCGCATTTTGCGTCCGCAAGCTGGGCGTGTTTATGTAGAAATGCAGGTATTAAGTGAACAGTCCGAAGCAATTTTTTTCGAGTCGCAAGTGCTTAATCAGGGCAACTTATCGACAGATCCCATGCCGGGCAACGAGCTTGTACAAGCTATCCGAGGAAAAAATGCAAACGCCACACATTTAATTTTGCCACGTGGTGTCAGACTGATGTCCGAAGGCCAAGTAACCATGAATACAAAAAATGGCATGGAACTAGCTCAACTAGGCCATATTATGAGTGCCACTAAGAGTTTCAGCATGTATGCTTTACGTCGGAGTCGGCCTATTCGTGATTTGCACGGAGCGGACAGAGTTCTGGCTTAGCAAGGATAAATGCAGATATTTGTAATGAGAACTCTTGAGTTGAGTCTGAGTGGTAATTGAACTGAATGCTTCTGATGACCAGCTAAACAAAGGTAAAAAATAGTTGTTGATAGCGGCATCAAAGTTGATGCCGCCTGATACTACGTGGAGTTCATTTTTAAATAATCTGATACTCAGGCTGGTCTATCGATGTCGTTAATATTGTAATCATGCGGGGTGGTTTTTTTCGATGTACCTGCGGGATCTTGATACATCCAGTGCAGTAAAAATTTCGTCATTTCCGACGCTGCGTGGACCGGTGCTTCAGCTTGATGAGCAACCGCGCTACAGATAGCCTCGATCAGACACAATGCAGCGCCTTCTGAATTCGGCGAGAACTGGCGTCTGGTTTGTGCAAATAAGGTCACATTTGCCAAAGCCGCCAGCGGTGAACTTGGGGCATCAGTTAGCGCCAGTATTGGAACTTCTTTCTCATTCAGTTGACGCAAAATCGTGACAACATCTTCTGCGTAACGCGGAAATGAAATTCCGATAACCAGATCACGTGGCGTGAACTTGAATAGCTGTCTGGCTACCGTTGATGGGCCGCCAGCACCTATAGTTGATTGTACGGTATTGCAGAATGGGTCAAGATTATGCGCCATTAATCCGGCTAAAAATGCGCTTGCGCCATAACCGACGATATAAATACGTTCAGCATTGAGTATCATTTTTACCGCTTGATTACAGGCATCTGCATCCAAACCACGACGCGTTGCCTCGAGATTTGCCAGATCTTCATTGAGTGAGCCAGCGACAATTTCTGTGCTGCTTGCTGCGCGGCTGACTTCCGTGCGCAAATTATCAATCGGTGCCAGCATGGCTTCAAAGCCAGTCACTAATTCTGCACGGAACTGCGGGTAACCTTCAAAGCCTAAGGCGCGGGCAAAACGATTTGCAGTGGCGACCGAAATACCGACAGCATTTGCTAATTCGTCGATAGACATCGTGGCCGATCTGAACACATTCGACAACACATAGTCAGCTGCTTTTTTATGTGCTTTGGAAAGGTTCATGTAAACCTTGCCTATGCGTGCGTTGACTGTACCACCAAGGGATTGTGTATCAGGGCGATTCATAGTTGGCTGGCGTTTTCAGTGATAGGAAATGTAAATATAGTTTCATCATTTTCTTAAGTAAAGTAATGAAACGTATCAAAATGAACGAGTGAGCTTTTTTATTGAGATGTTGATATTCGCATTACATTCACAGAATATTCATCCGATTATTCTTATTAATGTAAATTATATTTTCAGTTGTCCCCAAAAAACTGTTCCTACTTTGTCTCTTTTTATAAACATGTATGACTGCAAGTGCTATTCATCGTCAACGAAAACCTGTTGTGAAGGCAAGAGAAATTTAAAGATTCTTTGAAGCAAAGATGATTGAACGGGCATTGTGAGTCTGTGTTTTTGCGCACAATGCCGGTACGATGTGAAAGGCGGTGCGGGTTGTAGCCGCCCGATAAAACGAAGCAAAAAGTCGGGCGGATGTAACCCGCCCCATTCGGGACTAATTCAGGATCCCATCCCATAGACTGCAAGTTGCAATCCAGGACCCTTGCTGTGATTAAGCAGATGCGGCGTGAATAATGCCACCACCGAGGCAAACATCGCCGTCATACAAAACCGCTGATTGGCCAGGTGTAACCGCCCATTGAGCTTGTTCAAAATGCAAATTGAACTGCTGTTCGTCACCCGCAAAAGTGCAACGCATATCCGGTTGGCGATAACGGGTTTTGGCGGACAGATTCGTATTCTCAGGTGCATGACCCGCCACCCAGCTGACTTGGGTTGCGTCTAAGCTGGATGATAATAACCATGGATGATCATGACCTTGTACCGCGTACAAGGTATTGGTGGCCACATCTTTTCTGGCGACATACCAGGCATCGCTGCTGCCGTCGGCATTTTGGTGGGTTTTGATGCCGCCGATGCCTATACCTTTGCGTTGACCCAGGGTGTAGAAACTCAATCCCACGTGTTTGCCAATAATCTGATTTTCCGGCGTTTTAATCTCACCTGGTTTGTAGGATAAATAGCGATTTAAAAAGTCACGGAAAGGGCGTTCTCCGATGAAGCAAATCCCAGTTGAGTCTTTTTTCTTCGCATTCGGCAATTGCAATTGCTCAGCGATTCTTCTGACTTCAGTCTTTTGAATTTCTCCCAGAGGAAACAGCGTGTTCGCGAGTTGCTTTTGATTTAAACGATGTAAAAAATAACTCTGATCTTTGCTGGCATCCAAGGCTTTGAGCAATTGGAATTCGCCATTAACTTCACGCACGCGAGCATAGTGTCCGGTCGCGATGTAATCCGCGCCGAGTTTCATTGCATGATCTAAGAATGCCTTGAATTTGATTTCGGCGTTACACAGCACATCTGGATTGGGAGTGCGACCTGCCTGATATTCACGTAAGAATTCGGCAAAAACGCGGTCTTTATATTCACTGGCAAAATTGACGGCTTCAATATCAACGCCAACCACGTCGGCGACACTGACCGCATCAATCCAGTCTTCACGGGTAGAACAATATTCAGAATCATCGTCGTCTTCCCAGTTTTTCATGAAAAGACCGATGACCTCATAACCCTGCTCTTTTAATAACCACGCTGATACCGACGAGTCGACGCCGCCGGACATGCCAATAACAACTCTTTTTTTGCTCATAATTATGATCCAAGTATGCTTGGATGGGTAAAAAGCAAGGACAGCGGTGCGCGTTGTCCTCGCAGATAATCGTCTATACATTTCAGCACCAAAGGGCTGCGATGTCGTTCCTGACAGGCCACAATTTCCTGATAGCTCATCCACAGGGTGCGTAATATCCCAGTATCAAGTGGTTGTTCGTGCTGCTGACCAAGCTCGCCCGTGAACGCAAAACGCAAATAAGTCACTTCTTCAGAGCTTACAGGAGAAACGAATTTGGATAAGTAGGTTCCTACTAGCGCCGTTGGAGTGAAATCATGCGCAGTTTCTTCCAGTGTTTCCCGAATCACCGCTTGTATTAAGGATTCATGTGGATCCAGATGACCTGCCGCCTGATTGATACGTACGCCGTCCGGGGTTTCTTCTTCGATCATTAAAAAACGTTGATCGCGTTCGATAATTGCCGCGACTGTGACCGATGGCTTCCAGATAGTGGACATTGCTGCTTTCATTTAGTCTGCCAGGGTGACATTTTACTTTGCCGTCAAAATTTGTGTGGCAAACCAGCAAATTTGAAAGTGAATTAGCTAATGCGATTTTTATCTATGCTCAAAAATAATGCAATTTTTATGCGTAAGGGTTCATTTTGTCTTAGCTGATTAGCACATTTTTTATTTGTGTATAGCTGATAGCTCATTGTTTTTAAACACAAAAATATTCATCTTTTTATTTCGTAAATACTTTTTAGGCGAATTTGCCAAAAGAAATAATTTAAAAATATGCAAAAAAACGAACGGTTGTGCTAAAAAACATTTTCCGTGTAATATTGTGTCGAATATTAAATGTAAGATTCGGGTAAGTATTTTTGTGCTCCACAACTGGCTGGATGCTGACTAAGTATCAAGTCAGACAATCGCTTACCTGTTCATCGTACATGAGCGCTTAGTTTGCCATCGCGTACAAGAATAAGCGGAGCGCGGTGCTGCAAGAAGACACAGATTTCATTCACAAGCAGGGAGCAAATCTATGAAAATCGGCATTCCCGCCGAGACTCGGCCTGGAGAGACGCGTGTCGCGGCTACTCCGGAAACCATTAAGAAGTACGTTGCTGCAAAACATCAGGTGATCGTGCAGTCTGGTGCTGGCGTGGCTTCGAGTATCACAGATGAAGCGTATCTGGCAGCAGGCGCCCAAATCGGCACTGCGGCAGAGGCATTCGGGGCAGAATTAGTACTAAAAGTACGTGCACCTGATGCTGGTGAAAGGACTTTGATCAAGTCCGGAGCGGTATTAGTTGGCATGCTCAACCCTTTTGATGCTGACAATATTGCATCAATGGCAACTCGCGGTATCAGTGCTTTTGCCTTAGAGGCGGCGCCGCGGATTACCCGTGCGCAGTCGATGGACGTACTTTCTTCGCAAGCCAACATCGCCGGTTACAAGGCGGTGATGCTGGCGGCAAATACCTACCAGCGTTTTATGCCTATGCTGATGACTGCAGCTGGCACGGTCAAGGCTGCCCGAGTGTTAATCATGGGTGTGGGCGTAGCAGGTTTGCAAGCAATTGCCACCGCTAAGCGTCTGGGGGCCGTGATTGAAGCATCGGATGTTAGACCTCCGGTCAAAGAACAAGTAGAATCCCTCGGCGCAAAATTTATCGACGTCCCCTATGAGACCGATGAAGAGCGCGAAATCGCTCAAGGTGCAGGCGGCTACGCACGTCCTATGCCTGCCGCCTGGATGCAACGCCAGGCAGCCCTGGTTCATGAGCGAGCCAAACAAGCTGACATTATTATCACTACTGCTTTAATACCTGGCCGTAAAGCGCCGGTATTGATTTCAGAAGACACTGTCAAATCCATGAAGCCTGGTTCGGTAATTGTCGATATGGCGGTCGAACAAGGGGGAAATTGTCCTTTGTCGGAATTGGGTAAAACAGTGACCAAACACGGTGTCCACATTATCGGTGAGCCCAATCTGGCCACCTTGCTGGCGGCCGATGCTTCGGCGTTGTATGCCCGTAACGTGTTGGATTTTCTGAAACTCATCATCGACAAAGATGCTGGACTGGCGATCAATCGTGAAGACGAAATCGTTGCTGCGACTTTGGTCTGCGCTGGTGGCGAAGTACTGAAGAAGTAGATGAGTATTAAAGTTTTTTCGTAACACGTATCAGAAAGTAGAAACACCATGCAAAGAAATATGCTCCGCGCCAAAATTCATCGCGCAACTGTGACCCAGTGCGATCTCCACTACGAAGGTTCATGTGGGATAGATGAAGATCTGCTCGACGCTGCGAATATCATCGAGAACGAACAGATTGAGCTGTACAACGTCAACAATGGTGAGCGCTTCTCTACCTATGCCATTAAAGGCAAACGCGGTAGTGGCGAAATCTCATTAAACGGCGCTGCAGCTCGTCGCGTGCAACTCGGCGATTTGATGATCATTTGTACTTACGCGCCAATGACAGAAGAAGAAGCGCGTGCACACAAGCCGAATGTGGTTTTTGTGAATGCAAAAAATCAGATCACGAGTTTAAAGGAGTATTAAGCCGGTATCGACGGTACGCGAAGTGACAGGTAATTAAATAATACCTGTCCACTCCATGTTACCGCCGGCATCGTCTGCATTTGCATGTCTTAATCCATACAACAGAGAGGACATCATGGAAGTTAGTCATACCCTTACCAACCTCATCATTTTTGTGCTGGCAATTTATGTTGGCTATCACGTGGTCTGGACGGTAACACCTGCATTACATACGCCTTTAATGGCGGTGACTAATGCTATTTCAGCCATCATCATCGTTGGTGCCATGTTGGCAGCAGGTTTGACTGAAGGTTTGCTGGCGCAGTTCATGGGAACGGTTGCTGTGGCTTTGGCGGCAGTGAATGTTTTTGGCGGATTTCTGGTGACCCAGAGAATGCTGGAAATGTTCAAGAAAAAAGAGCCTAAAGCAGTCAAAACCGACGGTGCTAAGGAGGGCAAATAATGAGTATGAATCTGGTAACGATGCTGTATCTGATCGCCTCAGCGTGTTTTATTCAGGCGCTCAAAGGTTTGTCTCATCCTTCGACAGCCAGACGCGGCAATGCTTTTGGCATGATAGGTATGGCGGTGGCGGTAGCAACGACGATTGCTTTGATCGTTAAGCTCAAAACCGAAAGTGCTGGTAGCGGCATGGGTTATGGTCTGGTGGTATTGGGCGTGGTTGTCGGTGGCAGTATCGGCGCGATTCTGGCAAAACGTGTCGAGATGACTAAGATGCCAGAATTGGTTGCAGCGATGCACTCGCTGATTGGTCTGGCAGCGGTCTGTATTGCTGTGGCTGTGGTATCCGAACCATGGGTATTTAATATCGTTGGTAAAGATATGCCTATCCCGGTTGGTAATCGGATTGAATTATTTATTGGTACCTTTGTCGGGGCAATTACGTTCTCTGGATCTGTCATTGCGTTTGGTAAATTGTCCGGTAAATATAAGTTCCGTTTATTTCAGGGCGCACCAGTCAGTTTTAGTGGTCAACATCAATTGAACCTGATTCTGGCATTAGCGATGCTGGGTTTGGGGATTGCATTCTGTGTTACGCAAAGCTGGACACCGTTTGTATTGATGGCAGCGATTGCCTTTGTCCTGGGCGTGTTGATCATTATCCCTATTGGTGGCGCTGATATGCCAGTCGTGGTGTCGATGCTCAATAGTTACTCTGGTTGGGCTGCAGCGGGTATCGGTTTTTCATTAAATAACTCTATGTTGATTATTGCCGGTTCACTGGTCGGATCATCAGGTGCGATTCTTTCGTACATCATGTGCAAGGCGATGAATCGTTCGTTTTTTAATGTGATTCTGGGCGGCTTTGGTGGTGAAGCTGCAACGGCCAGTGTTGGTGCGCAAGCCCAGCGTAACGTCAAATCAGGCTCTGCTGACGACGTCGCGTTTTTGTTGGGTAATGCTGAAACGGTGATCATCGTTCCAGGCTATGGTCTGGCGGTCGCGCGCGCGCAACATGCCTTGAAAGAGTTGACCGAAAAACTGACGCACAAAGGCATTACCGTTAAGTATGCAATTCATCCGGTGGCGGGTCGTATGCCTGGTCACATGAACGTTTTGTTGGCAGAAGCGGAAGTGCCGTACGATCAGGTGTTTGAGATGGAAGACATCAATAGCGAATTTGGTCAAGCTGACGTGGTTTTGGTATTGGGTGCAAACGACGTTGTTAATCCGGCCGCGAAAGATCCTAAGTCACCGATTGCAGGTATGCCGATTCTGGAAGCCTACAAAGCTAAAACTGTTATCGTAAATAAGCGCTCCATGGCATCCGGTTATGCTGGTCTGGATAATGAGCTGTTCTATATGGATAAAACCATGATGGTCTTCGGTGATGCTAAAAAGGTCATTGAAGATATGGTGAAAGCGGTCGAATAAGACGCTGAAATTTAAAATTAAAAATCCCCGTCATTTTGATGCGACGGGGATTTTTTTATAGCGTTTTCAGACAATAAAAAAGCCACCTGCAAAGCAGATGGCTGTCGTACGACGTGTTTGGAAATGTGAGTAATTTACATTCTGACCAAGGTCGATTTACCAAACAAACTTTCAATCAGATCTACCGCCAGAATTGCGGTTTGATTGCGTAAATCCAGAGCAGGATTAAGCTCAACCAGATCCAGTGAAGCGAGTAAGCCAGTATCGGCAATCATTTCCATACACAATTGTGCTTCGCGATAAGTTGGGCCACCCAGTACCGCTGTACCTACGCCCGGCGCAATTGCAGGGTCCAGGCAATCCATATCAAAGCTCACGTGCAAATGCGTATTGGAATCGATGCCAGCCAACGCTGAACTCATGACATTGCGCATGCCATACTCATCAATGTAACGCATGTCGTAGACTTGAATACCCATTTCATGAATGAATTTCTTTTCGCCAGCATCGACACTGCGGATGCCGATTTGGCGAATTTCATCTGGTTTCATGGCTGGTGTATGTCCGCCGTAAGAAATCAATTCTTTTGGGCCATGACCCATCAGGCAAGCAACGGGCATGCCGTGGATATTGCCAGTCGGGCTGATCGTCGATAAATTGCTGTCAGCATGCGCATCAAACCATAAGACGCGTAATTTTTTACCAACGCGACGGCAATGCTCAGCAACCGCACTGATAGAACCAATCGCCAGGCAATGATCGCCACCCAGCATCATAGGAATATGGCCATTTTGCAAAGCATTGTCGACGGCGTCATAAACAGCCTGATTCCAATCGATCGCTTCTTTCAGATGGCGCAAGCCATTGACCGGCTGCTCCCATGGATTTGCCGGACCATGTAGATTGCCGTGGTCGATAACTTTGAGATGACGGCCTTCAAGTGCTTCGTTCAGACCGGCTACTCGTAGTGCATCAGGCCCCATGCCTGCGCCTTTGACGCTGGCGCCAACATCTGTTGGCGCTCCAATTAAGGAAATGGTTTTCATTCTATGTGTAATTTCAGACTAGGTTATGCTGTTAAGCGTATTAAGCATGTATTGGCACTTTTGGTGCTAACGGTGTTTCTGGTGTTGCCGATATTGCCGATATTGCTGATGTTGCATTTTTTGTGTCGACGACGGGCTCACCCATTCCCATGCCAAACAAATCTTTTGGATTCATCATTTCTGGAATTAAATCCAGCATAGGCGAAGTTTTTTGCATGACAAATTTTTCCAGATAACGCATCGCAGAAAAATCTTCCAGTGCAAAACCGACAGAATCAAATACGGTGATTTGTTCTGCAGATGAGCGTCCAGTAGATTTTCCTTCAAGAATCGTCCACAGTTCGGTGACCTGGAAGTCTGCTGGCATTTGCTGCAATTCGCCTTCAATTCTCGATTGCGGTTCGTATTCAACCACAACATAAGCATTATTCAAAATATCTGCGTGTAACTCTGTTTTTCCAGGGCAGTCACCACCAACGCCGTTGATGTGCATGCCAGGTTCTATCATTTCTGGTGTCAGAATTGTGGCATTAGTTTTATCTGCTGTTACAGTGGTCACAATATCCACACCTTTGACTGCTTCTGCGATAGATGCGGCGCGTATCACACGTAAATTGGGGTAAGCGCGCAAATTATGAATCAATTTTTCAGTTGCTGCAGGATCAACGTCAAAAACACGGATTTCTTCTATGCCTAACATCGCGTGAAAGGCGACTGCCTGAAATTCACTTTGAGCACCGTTGCCGATCAGCGCCATACGTCGACTGTCTGGACGCGCCATGTATTTGGCTGCCAATGCTGACGTAGCCGCTGTGCGAATTGCTGTGGTTAGTGTTAATTCGGATAACAAACGTGGATAGCCTGTATCAACGTCGGCGAGAACACCAAATGCAGTCACAGTCAGCAAACCAGCCTGGGTATTTTTAGGGTGACCATTGACGTATTTGAATGAGTAGTTGGTGCCGTCAGAAATCGGCATTAATTCAATAACGCCGACGTCGGAGTGATTTGCCACGCGGGCGGATTTGTCAAAACTGCCCCAGCGCAAATAGTCTTCTTTAATCATCTCTGCCATGCGGGTGATGGCTGTTTCCGGCTTTACCTTACGTAAGTGGGCTTGCATTTCCTGTGTGCCAATATAGGTCACCATGATGTTCTCCGAATAGTTTGAATTAGCCAGGATGAAACTGATAAAAAAGTGCAAATTCAAAAAAGCTTTCATGCATTTGTTATCCATCCTGTAAAACCAGAACATCGTCAATGGACTTAGCCAGGCAATTAAAAAAAGAGGCATGTCCGGAAGCCGCTGCGAAATTTTTCCGCATTTCGCAAAAGCCTCAAGCACTAATGTGCTCATGGAAACGACGAGTTCTGATAACCATTGTAGCTACGCGACAGAATAATTAGATTGCTAAATTTGTTGTATTATCTGCAAATAAAGAAATTTAATTACTTAATTTTACTTATAAAGAATTTATATTTCGTAATATCGTTATTGAATAAAATATCTTTAAATTGAGCAATAAAGTATATGAGAAAATCAGAGCGGTTTCTGAATCTCGAATAACGATATTGATGATTAAAAACTCGACTTGTTATTTTTGAAGGTCGTCTTGCTTCAGGCGGATCTAACGACTGTCTACGTCTTTTAGCGCGGCAGAAAAAAGGAATAAAAATGGATGCTTATGATTTAAGTATTTTGCGCTATCTACAAGATGATGGCCGTATGAGTAACCTGAACCTGGCGGAAAAAATTCATTTGTCTGCCCCGCAGACGCTGCGCCGCGTGAGGGTATTGGAAGAAAAGAAAATTATCCGTGGCTATGTTGCACAGGTCGCGCCTGAAGCACTTGGTTTGGGAGTGATGGCTTTTGTAAATTTATCTCTGGATAGAGAGCAGTTCAGAAACGTGCGTGAAGTTGAAAAGCAGTTGCGGGCTTTTCCTAACATCATCGAATGTCATACGATTTCTGGCGACTTTGACTATATTCTCAAAGTCGTTGCGGCTGATTTGAAAAGTTTATCGCAATTTTTGACTGATACCCTGATGCAAGTGCCAGGGGTGGCTTCACTGCGTTCTATGATTTGTATGGAGGAAGTCAAACCGGTATGTGGCTTGCCTATCGATTGAAATGCCGGATCTGAAGGATTTATACGCCTGCAGATCCGGAGCGCATCATCAAGCTTAGTGATGCGTAGTAATGCTTAGTGATAAATTGCGAAGCGCAGAGAGAATTTTTTGAAATGACGATAACTGGCACCAAGTTTATGCAAAGCATCTAAAGATTGTTCCAGCGATTCGCCTTCTTTTGTGAAATTTACACGGAATTCTTCAAACGCTGCTTCTAACACCGTCGCAAGTTGGTGATTGTAAATACGGCCGTAGTTCATCAAACGTCTTTTTGTGCGGAGTTTCATCATGCATCCTTTTTAAGTGAGGGGCGGATTATAGCTTTTTTAAAAAAACGGCTGGCAAAATTAAAAAGCACATTAACGCCAGCCGTACATCATTTGTCCGGCTAGTAAATTTTTAAATGGTTTTAACACATCGATGGCGCCAAGGCTGATGCCAAGCAAAGATTGCGTGAATGAACCATCCGGCGAACTGGCAAATACTCGCGCCATGCTATCGGTAATCCGTATCGTCAATTGTCGGTCAGTTTGTCGTTGCTCGATAAACTGTGGTATTGCGGTGGTCAATTCAGTAGTCTGGCGGCTCAAGCATTTCGCCAATGTATGCGCATCCCTCAGACCTAAATTTAAACCTTGACCTGCTACTGGGTGCAAGGTCTGCGCGGCATTCCCGATGCTGACTGTGCGTCCAGTTGAATCTGGCTGCGCATTCAAACCTAGTGGATAAGCGACGCGTTTCGATATCTGTTGAAATTGCCCCAGTCGATGACCAAATGCCACTTGCAACTCGGCGAGAAATGCCTGGTCGTCGAGTGCCATGAGTTTTTCTGCCATCGCAGGACGAGCACACCACACCAATGCGTAGCCATGTTCTTGCGGCAATAAAGCCAATGGTCCCTGATCGGTAAAACGCTCAAAAGCGCGTTGTGGTTGTGGTTGATCACAAGTGACATGCGCAATGATCGCGGTTTGTTGGTAGTCATGTCGCTGGTCACGTTGGGTCTGGTCAGCAAAGGTGCCGCCTTCCGCTTGCACCAGAATTTTGGTGGTGACGCTGGAATGGTTTCCCGTTTCTGTATGCTTGAGATTCACCACAACATGTTCTGCATTTTCTTCGATGTGACCGACGTGAAATGGTCTCAACATGTGAACTTGCGTCTGCGCCAATGCGTTCTGCATAGGGCTGATGATGTCACCATAACGCGCCACATATCCTAAGGCTGGCACGTCGTAATCATCTGCACGCATCAGACTGCGACCAAAATGCGAACGACGGGAAACATGAATTTCACGGATTGCACTCGCCTTGATTGGCCAGCTTCCGGCGCGCTGAAGAATTTGCTGACTGCCATAGGAAATCGCAATCGAACGTGCATCTTGTTCTGCCTGTGCTGCGGTTTTTGCGTCAAATAAAGCAATTTTTTCTGCGGGAAAACCTTGCCGGGATAACAGTAGTGCCAGTGCTTGTCCGACTGGGCCAGCACCACAAATAGCAATATCAAAGTCTGGAGTATTCATGCTGTATGTTGTTAACCGTGTTGCATTTCAGCTTCAACTTCTGCCACCGTTTTTGGTGTGTCGCGGCTGAGGTTCAAATGCCCATCGCTGGTGATCAGGATATCGTCTTCGATTCGTATGCCGATATTCCAGAACTCTTCAGGTACATGTTCCGCTGGTCGTACATAGATGCCAGGTTCTACGGTAATGACCATGCCTGCCTGTAAATACCGGTAGGGTTTTTCTTCGGCAATATTATGTGTTTCGCGATAAAGACCAACGTCATGTACATCGAGTCCCAGCCAATGTCCTGTGCCGTGCATATAAAACTGACGGTAGTCGAGGTTTGCAATTGCATCATCCAACGTGCCAATTTTGTGTTTGTCGAGCAAGCCCGTATCGAGCATGCCTTGCGTTAGTACACGCACTGCGGCATGGTGACCATCCATGTAGCGCGCACCAGGCTTGGCGCATTCCAGTGCCGCGTATTGTGACGCCAACACGATCTCATACAAGGTTTTTTGTGCAGGGCTGAACTTGCCATTGACCGGAAACGTGCGGGTAATATCGGATGCGTAGCTATCGAATTCACAGCCGGCGTCAATCAAAACTAAATCGCCATCGTGGATTTTTGCCTGATTGCTTTGGTAGTGTAAAACGCAGGCGTTTGCACCAGCGGCAACGATAGAACCGTAGGCTGGTGATTGTGCGCCCTGACGACGGAATTCGTACAATAACTCAGCTTCCAATTCGTATTCAAATTGTCCCGCTCTGGCGGCGCGCATGGCTCTGGCGTGGGCTGCGCCGGAGATGCTGGCGGCACGCTGCATACTTGCAATTTCAAGGCTGTCTTTAAATAGTCGCATCTCGTCAATCAGATAACGCACATCAACTGTGGTGCCTGGTACGCTGATGCCGGCGCGACTTTTTGCGCGTACTTCTTGCAACCATTGTTGAAGCTGGTTGTCCAGATGAGGTTCAGTACCTGCACTATAAAATAGCTTGTGTGCATCGGCGAGAAAGCCTGGCATTTTTTCATTGATGTCATCGATCGCGTAGGCTTCATCAAAACCAAATTCGACTCGCGCTGCTTCCGGGCCAAACCGATAGCCAGCCCAGATTTCGCGCTCGATATTTTTTTCGCGACAAAATAAAATTGCTGATTGTTTATCGCCAGCAGCGATCAGAACGATCACTGCATCCGGTTCGGTAAAGCCGGACAAATAATAGAAATAGCTATCGTGCCTGAATGGAAAAGTGTTGTCGTTGTTACGAATGAGTTCGCGCGCTGTCGGGATGATAGCGACACCTCCGCCTTGCGCTTGCATCAAAGATAGCAGGTGTTGACGACGGGCAGAAAAATGGAGGTGTTTAGCCTGACTCATGGCTATCCTTTAACGAAATTCAGTGGTGCATTGAGCGCATTCAATTGCTCGGGTGTGCCGAGATTATGCCACTCTCCACGATACAGTTCGCCACCGATTCGGCCCACATCGATAAATTCGCGCATCAGCGGTGCCAGCTTTGCATGGTCGCCAGGACGAATGCTGGAAAACATTTCAGGGCGGTAGACACCAATATTGGCAAAGGTGTGCCGTGGCGAGCCTTCGTTAGATAAACCCATCAAAGTCAGCGCAAAGTCACCTGTTGGATGAAAACCAGGATTTTTAACCATATACAACCAGGCAATATCGCGTTCCTGTTCAGGCAATGGATTTCCCCACGGGTCATTATCTTCGAGCGTATTTAAACATTCTTTGAAATCAAAATGCGGAATATAAATATCGGCTGACACCACAATAAATGGGTCAGAACCGAGTAAGGGCAAGGCTTTAGCAATACCACCAGCGGTTTCTAGTGCGGTTTCTTCAGCTGAGTAGCTGATCTTTGCACCGAACTGACTACCGTCACCCAGTGTGTCGACGATCATATGTCCAAGATGGGCGTGGTTAATCACGATCTCGGTGATACCTGCTTTCACTAAATTCAAAATATGCCAGACAATCAATGGTCGTCCACGCACTTTCAATAAAGGTTTTGGACAAGTGTCGGTCAATGGTCTCATGCGTTCGCCGCGACCTGCCGCAAGTAACATCGCTTTCATATTGCAAACCTCAGAACGTGTAGCCAACTTGGGGGGCAGTATTTTCCAGCTCGTCGAGCAGGCGTAACAGCGGCACTAACTCTTTGTAACGATGGCAAGTTTTGCGCACGTATTCCATAACTGTTGGAATATCTGCGAGGAAATTGTCTTTACCATCGCGGTGCGACAACCGGGTAAAAATACCTAACATTTTGAGGTGGCGTTGTAAGCCCATCCATTCAAAATCACGGTAAAAACTATCAATGTCCGGTGCGACCGGCAAGCCAGCACGTTTCGCTTTTTCCCAGTAGCGTATGGCCCAGTCCAGCACCATTTCTTCGTCCCACTGGACATAAGCATCGCGTAACAGCGACACCAGATCATAGGTGATAGGGCCGTAGACGGCATCCTGGAAGTCAACAATCCCCGGATTACCTTTGTCCATCCACATCAAATTGCGGGAGTGGAAGTCACGGTGTACATACACTTGTGGTTGCGCTAGTGCGCTTGCCAGCAAATGGTCAAAGACTTTATCTAAAGTAGCGGTTTGCTTTTCATTCAGCGTCACGCCTAAATTCTTATTCACATACCATTCAGTGAATATATTCAATTCACGTAACAAGAACGCGCGGTCATATTCTGGCAGCACATCAGGCTGGCTTTGTGCTTGCATCAATACCAGAGCGTCAATCGCGTCAAGGTAAAGTTTGTGTGCAGTGTCGTGGTTTAACACATGGGCATAGGTATGCAAACCCAGATCGGTGACCAGTAAAAAACCTGCTTCCAGATTTTGTTCTAATACTTCCGGCACAGTGAGGTTAATACTTTTCAATAAATTCGCCATTTTGATGAACGCGGCAGAATTCTCAGTCACTGGCGGCGCATCCATGGCGATCAGACTGCGACCATCGTTCGTATCGATGCGGTAAAACTGGCGGAAACTGGCATCGGCGGACGCCGGACGCAGACTGTCGAGTTGCAGCGCGTGGTCAGAAAGGCCACCTAACCATTCTTTCAGAGCGGCACGGCGTTGTTCTTTTATCTCAGAAACGGCTGAGTTTGCAGGCGTGTTATCAGTAGATGGCATGGTAAATTTGATAATAGATTGAGTTTGTGCACACAGTTCAGGTAGATTTAGCGGCATTTCACCTATAATAGGCGACTAATTTCTGGCGGATTGTCTGAATGATACCGTCCAATATGCTTGCCAAAACGCTCACTGACTACTGAATACATGCGCAGGAAACCCGTATTATCTCACTCACCGCTCTTGTTTCCTACTATCACCGCGATTGTCGTCTCGGTGCTGGTACCTGCTTTCTTTGCAAAGGCGCAGGCACAGACGATAAAAGAGTCGGAAGCAATCGCATCTCCGTTGAGCTCTGAAAACATGAGCATCTCAGATCAAGTGCAAAAAACTGATCAGGCACAGGAGGATGATCCCTTTAGTTTTGACGAGGATACAGCCTCGCGCCAAAAGAGTAAGCGAGACAAAAAGGAAGATCGAGATAAGCAAAAGCAAAAGCAGCGAGATGCGGATAAAGTTGCTCCCACAGTCGTTCAGTCCGAAAAAATGTATGGCCGTCCGGATAGGGACGCTCATTTTGAAGAAAATGTTGAGATCGTCAAGGGCAGCACTACCTTAACTGCGGATAAAGCAACTTATTTGTATCTTGAAGATGAGGTTGAAGCTGAAGGTAATGTGCGCATCCGTAAACAAGGCGATTGCTTCAACAGTGATACTGCACAGCTGCGTTTGGATTCGGGCATTGGTAATGTAAGTCGTGCTGACTATCATTTACTGGAATCGAACGCTCAGGGTAAAGCAGCGAAGATTGATTTTCTGGATACGGAACGTTCTATCGTTCATCAGGGAACTTATAGTACTTGCAACGGTGTTGATCCCGATTGGTATTTGCGTGCCGATACATTAAACCTGGATAGCGGTCTTGATACCGGTATTGCAGGCAAATCCGTACTTTATTTTATGGGTACACCTATCCTGGCTACACCAACGCTGACTTTTCCTTTGTCTGGGGCTCGTCATTCTGGTTTTTTACCGCCGACAATCGGAGCGTCAACTGTAGGCGGCGCTGAATTTGGTTTACCTTATTATTACAATATTGCACCAAACCGTGATTTAACTTTATATCCTAAAATCATTTCTCGCCGAGGCCTGCAATTAGGCGCCGACATGCGCTATCTGGGTGATACTTATCTCGGTGAAACTTCACTTGAAGGTTTGTCAGCGGATAAATTAACGAATAGCAGTCGTTACGCATTAAGATCGTCGCATCAACAACTACTGATGCCCGCTTTGAATTTGACCTGGGATATCAATATTGCATCCGACGATAACTATTCTTCAGATTTTTCAAATTCTATTACCAAGACCTCTCAGCGTTTGTTGCCGCGAAATATCAATGCAACGTATTCGGGTGCGTACTGGAATCTCAGTGTATTGGCAAGCAATTATCAGGTATTGCAAGACCTGAATGCCCCTATCGACAGACCGTATGATCGTTTACCGCAAATTCAGTTTCATGCTGAACAACATGACGTGATGGGTTTCGATTGGGCGTTTGATTCCAGCCTGACTCGTTTTTGGCACCCGACTTTTGTGCGTGGAGACCGGTTGGTTCTCAATCCGCAGGTATCCATACCGTTTATTCAACCTGGTTACTTCATAACACCCAAATTGCAGTTGCATGTCAATTCGTACCAACTGGCCCGTCAGGATCCCGACTATCCATCTGACTTTACGAAAGTAGTACCTACATTCTCGGTTGACAGTGGTATGGTGTTTGAGCGTCAGAGCACCTTGTTTGGCCGTGACGTCACGCAAACGCTCGAACCTCGGTTATTTTATGTACGCACGCCCAATGTGAACCAAGACGCTGTGCCACTTTTTGATAGTGCAAATGTTGATTTTAATTTTGCACAGATTTTTAGTGAAAACCGGTTTAGTGGACAAGATTTAGTTGGAGACTCGAATCAGATTACCGCAGCTCTTGTGTCTCGTTACATTGAGATGGATGGTGAAGAGCGATTAAAGCTGGCTATTGGGCAGCGTTTTTATTTCAATTCCCAAAAAGTATCGGCTGACGATACCATCCCGCCAAGTCGCTCTGATTTGCTGTTGGCCGCAACTGGTCAGGTGACACGTAGCCTCGGATTGGATTTAGGCTTACAGGTAAGTCAAAGTAGCCGTCAATCGGTTAAATCTAATTATGGCATTCGCTGGCAACCTGAACCGAAAAAAGTGTTGAATCTGGCGTATCGCTTTCAACGCGACGAGTTGGAAGAGGTAGATGTCTCGGCACAATGGCCAATTGGAAAGCGTTGGTATGCAGTTGGCAGAAGCAACTATTCTTTGATGGACAGAAAGGTTGTCGACGGGCTGGTCGGTTTTGAATATAAGGCAGATTGTTGGGCATTGCGCCTCGTTATACAACGATTTGCTCTTACTAGCCTGAATAATAATACCGGTTTTTCAATTCAGCTTGAACTTGGTGGATTAGGAAGACTTGGGGTTGGGAATGATCCTATAGAAGCATTAAAACGTAACATTTCCGGTTATCAACCGATTACTGAACGTTAATACGCGATGTAATCAGCCCAATAGAGCTTTTCGTGAGGTGAGTTAGTGACTTGTTGAATAGCGATGCGTAAGCATGGTTGTTTGTGAAAACACCGCTAACGTGTATATTGCAACTTTTATGCCGCTTAAGCAGTCAATACTGCGGCTTTGCTCAAACAGTTTTTTAGATCATTATGCGACATTTATTGCACATGAAACAACGTACTCTTTTCTCTGTAGCGGCACTTTCTATAAGTTTGCTGGCGACACAATCCAGTTTTGCACAACAGGCTTCTGGCAACACGAGCACATCGGCAAAATCACAAGCGGTCAATAGTATTGTGGTGGTCGTCAATGACGAAGTAATTACCAAGCAAGAATTAAATGAAAAACTGATTACCGTTGAGCGTCGTTTGAAGGCGCAGGGTACAGCTCTGCCAGATCGTGCAGACTTACAAAAGCAATTGCTGGAACGCATGATCATTGACCGTGCACAATTACAATTGGCAAAAGAAAACGGTATGCGCGTTGATGATGTGATGCTCGATCGTTCAATGCAGCGCATGGCCGAACAAAATAAAATGAACATGCAAGAATTTCGTAATCAAATTGAACGTGAAGGTACGTCCTACGCTCGCTTTCGCGAGGAAATTCGTGATGACATCATGATGCAGCGTGTACGTGATCGCGAGGTTGATAGCAAGATTCTGATTACCGAAAGCGAAGTCGATAATTTCCTGGCGGCCGAAGCGAATGCAAAAGCTGGAAAACAAGAGTTGAATCTTGCACATATTTTGATCCGTATTCCGGAAAATGCGAACGCTGATCAGATCGCCTTGCGCCGTAATCGTGCTGAAGAAGTGCTGCAAAAATTACGTGCAGGAGGTGATTTCGCCAAGCTGGCAGTGACTTATTCTGACAGCGCTGAAGCGCTCAAAGGTGGCGACTTGGGCTGGCGTGAACAGGATCGTTTGCCACAATTATTTCTTGATGCTGTCAGCAAAATAAAGGCGGGAGAATTTACCGACATTATTCGCAGTCCGAATGGCTTTCATATTGTTAAATTGAATGGCCAACGGGCATCTAACGATGTGAAGGCCGAGGCTGCCGTGGTTCAACAATCACATGTACGCCATATTTTGATGAAGCCAAATCAGATTATTTCTGAAGCAGAAGTTCTGCAAAAAATGCAGGACATGAAAAAGAAAATTGACAGCAAAGAAGCGACATTTGAAGAGCTCGCAAAAGCGAATTCTGCTGATGGCTCCGCTGCCAAAGGTGGCGACTTGGGATGGATTTTCCCTGGCGATACCGTGCCTGAATTTGAACAAGCAATGAATAAGTTGGCGATCAATGAAGTAAGCGCACCTGTAAAGTCGCCATTTGGCTACCACCTGATCCAGGTTTTAGAGCGCAAATCGGAAGATCAAACCAATGACCGTCAACGGATGGCTGCGCGCAATGCTCTGCGTGAACGCAAGTCAGACGAAGCATATCAAGACTGGTTGCGTGAATTGCGTGATCGTACTTACGTTGAATTCCGTACGGAAGATAAATAATGCCTGAATCGAGATTACCGGCCATTGCACTGACGGTAGGTGAGCCGGCAGGAATAGGGCCGGAAATCTCGATTCGTGCCGCTTGGTCTTTACGGCATGAAATCAGACCCGTGTTGATTGGTGATGCTGCCTATCTGGCAATGTTGGCCAATGAAATTGATCCGGCAATACAATTGATGGGCGTTTCTCTGGAAGCACTCAGAAATTACGGTTTATCAGCTACCGGAATTGATCGCATTACGGTCATCGATTGCCCACTCACTGCCCATGTGGTCGCAGGTCAACTTGACCCTCGTAATGGCAGAGCCGTTTTGCATACGCTTGATGTCGCAATTGAAAGTGTGCAACGAGGCTGGTGCGATGCCATCGTTACTGCACCATTGCAAAAAAGTACGATTAACGATGCTGGCGTGAAGTTCAGCGGGCATACTGAATACTTGGCAGAAAAGACGCAGACACCGCAAGTGGTTATGATGCTCGCCTGCGAAGCAAATGATCACCTGAAACAACCTTTGCGGGTTGCATTGGCTACCACACATTTAGCGTTAAAAGATGTACCAGCGGCGATCCGTTTCGATGATTTGTTGTGTACGCTGCAAATCATTGACGCTGATTTGCGATACAAAATGGGAATTTCCCACCCCCGCATTTTAGTGACCGGACTCAACCCGCATGCGGGAGAAAACGGCTATCTGGGGCGTGAAGAAATTGATGTGATCACTCCTGTCATTGAACATGCAAAAAGCCTTGGTATAGAAGCAAGCGGCCCCTACCCAGCTGACACTTTGTTT
The DNA here is from genome assembly GCF_014284255.1 of Cognatundibacterium jejuense. Lineage (GTDB taxonomy): Bacteria > Pseudomonadota > Gammaproteobacteria > Burkholderiales > Burkholderiaceae_D > Undibacterium > Undibacterium jejuense. Next base: position 86,224 of record NZ_JACOFV010000002.1, on the reverse strand, counting down.
CAGCCTAAATATCTGGAACATGCAGATTGTGTACTGGCGATGTATCACGATCAGGGTCTGAGTGTGCTTAAACATGCGAGTTTTGGATTGGGCGTTAACATCACTTTGGGGTTGCCGCTGATTCGCACCTCAGTGGATCATGGAACCGCATTAGATTTAGCAGCGCAAGGTCTTGGACATGCTGATATAAGTAGTATGCTGGTGGCAATTCGCGTTGCCGCTGAAATGGCAAAAAATAAGAAATAATCATGAAACATATTCCACGTAAACGTTTCGGGCAGAATTTTCTGACCGATCAATTGGTGTTGAGTCAAATCATTCGCGCCATCAACCCACGCGCTGGCGAAACCATGGTCGAAATTGGCCCCGGCCTCGCTGCGATGACTAGTCTGCTTCTGGAAGGTCTACCACAGATGCATGTAGTGGAACTGGATCGAGATCTGGTGACGCGACTGAAAAAGAATTTTCCGGCAGACAAACTTATCATCCATGAAGGCGATGCATTGAAATTTGATTTCAATACGATCCCAGTCCCTGAAGGTAAAAAACTGCGTGTTGTTGGCAATTTACCGTATAACATTTCCAGCCCGCTGTTATTTCATCTTACCGAGATTGCCAATCAGGTCGAAGATCAACACTTCATGTTGCAAAAAGAGGTGGTTGAACGCATGGTGGCACCGCCAGGTAGCAAAACTTATGGCCGTTTATCTGTCATGTTGCAGTGGCGTTACGAGATGGATTTATTGTTTGTCGTACCGCCTGAATCCTTTGATCCGCCGCCAAAAGTTGATTCTGCGATCGTACGCATGATCCCGAAAAAAGAAACCTTGCCTTGTGATCAAAAGAGTTTAGAAGCTGTCGTAACTAAGGCGTTTTCACAACGCCGTAAAGTGGTACGTAACTGTGTGGCAGGCATGTTTACTGAGCAGCAGCTCATCGATGCAGGTGTTGATCCGCAAGCACGTCCAGAAACCATTCCGCTCGAACAATACGTCAATCTCGCACGTATTCTTCACACCACGGCATCATTGAAATAGCTTTTTTGATCTTACTTTTTACGCTGATTTTCACACTATGAATATTACGCTGACCCCGGAATGGCAATCCTTGTTGCAACACCAGACTCGTCTGGAGCAAAAACACTTACGCGATTTATTTGCAGAAGATCCGCAACGTTTTAAACGCTTTTCAGCTGAGTTGGATGGTTTGCTCATTGATTATTCCAAGCAAAGAATAGATCAACCAGCTTTAGACGGCTTACTTGCATTGGCACGATTGTCAAATGTCGAAGCCTGGCGAGATCGCATGTTTTCCGGGGAAAAAATTAACATCAGCGAAGACCGCGCAGTATTGCACACTGCTTTGCGTAACATGGACTTTAAACCATTCCCCAATGCCGAACACGACGTGATGCCACAAGTGCGCGCCGTGCGTAAGCAAATGCGTGATATCGTTGAGCGCGTACGTAGTGGTTTGTGGCGCGGCTTTAAAGGTGACGCGATTCAAAATATCGTCAACATCGGTATTGGTGGTTCTGACCTCGGCCCGAAGCTGGCAACGCGCGCTCTGTCAGCGATGCAGCACCCGAATCTGAATTTTTATTATGTCTCGAATTTGGATAGTGCACATCTTGCGCCCTTGTTAGAAGAGCTTGACCCGCGCACGACCCTATTTATCGTTGCATCGAAGACCTTTACTACTCAAGAAACCAGCATAAATGCGCACACAGCGCGTACCTGGTTGATGGCAGCCGCGATGGAAGAATGGGCAATCGGCAAACACTTTATTGCGGTCACTTCCAGTCCCGATAAAGCTCGTGAATTCGGTATTCCTGACACGAATATTCTGACCATCTGGGACTGGGTTGGTGGCCGTTATTCTTTGTGGTCGGCGGTTGGTTTGTCCGTTGCCTTAGCAATAGGAATGAGTGGTTTTGAGCGTATGTTGCAAGGCGCAGAAACCATGGACAAGCACTTTTGTGCGACGCCGCTCGAACATAATCTACCTGTATTAATGGCGTTGATCTCGGTTTGGAATACTAATTTCCTGGGAGCGGAAACGACGGCAATTTTGCCGTATAACGAATCTATCCGTCACTTGCCTGCATTTTTGCAGCAACTGGAAATGGAGTCTAACGGTAAAACAGTAGGCCGCAACGGCGAGCCTTTGACTTGTCGCGCCAATCCTATCGTTTGGGGTGAAATTGGCGTCAACGGCCAGCACGCCTTCTTCCAATTATTGCATCAGGGCGGCTGGTTGATTCCATGTGATTTCGTGGTCGCTGCATCCAGTGATCATCCATTACCAGGTCATCAGGCACCTTTGCTTGCGAACTGTCTGGCGCAAAGTGCCGCTTTAGCGTTTGGGAAAACAGAATCACAAGCGCGTGAAGAACTGACCAATGCGGGTTTAAACGAAGCCCAAATTGCTACCCTGTTGCCGCATAAGGTTTTCGCAGGTAATCAACCATCCACGACGATTTTGATGCCAGCTCTTGATCCATTTCAACTCGGCATGTTGCTAGCATTGTATGAGCACAAAGTGTTTGTACAAGGCGTTATCTGGGGTATTAACTCATTTGATCAATGGGGCGTGGAACTTGGCAAACAATTGGCAAACCGCCTGTTACCAGCAATTCTCGGTAACCAGGATTACGACGCCCAACTTGATACTTCTACTAGCGGCTTGATTGCTTATTTCCGCCGCCACGGTCACGTGTGATCCACTATATTGAGGATAACTTGAAACGTCCAAGTTATCCTCACCGCATTATTTTACCCATTAGTTTTTCTATGGCGGTTCACGGGTATAGGCTGATTTTTTAAGCGCTTCCAAAAATGTAAAATATCGTGTCTCATCATTTATCCATGTAAGACGTGGATTGTCCTGGAGTATTATTGCCTTCCATCATTAACTTTTCTCCAGGCATCAGTTTTATTATGTGGACAATGATTTTTTCTTGCTTGGCGTTGCTATTTATTTTGAGTTTGGTTTTTTTGATGAAAGTCATGAACACAAGTGCCCGTGAGTCCGATAACAGTGCAGACACCAAAAAACTACCTGTGAAAATTGATCGCTGATCTGTTTTAAGTGGTATTGAGCGTTAAACACTTGTTTGCTTTTATGTATACCTTGCACCGGTAATTGATTGCAATGTTGTCCGGTGCAAGTATCTTATATATCCTGTTAGAGCGTAACGTCTGAACTTCGTTGTATCAATTCAATTTTATAACCATCGGGATCCTGCACAAAAGCGATGATGGTTTTTCCGCCTTTCACTGGACCAGCTTCGCGCGTTACGTTGCCACCACGTTCCTTGACTGCAGTACACGCTGCCTCTGCATCAGGTACTGCAATCGCAATGTGACCGTAGGCCGTACCCATATCGTATTGCTCTACGCCGTAGTTGTAGGTCAGTTCCAGTTCTGCATGTTCAGGGTTGCTGCCATAGCCCAAAAAAGCCAGTGTATATTTATATTCTGGATTATCAGATTGGCGCAGCAAGTGCATACCCAATACTTTGGTATAGAAATCGATAGAGCGCTGCAGATTACCGACGCGTAGCATGGTGTGTAAAATTCTCATGGTTTTTTCCTTGGTGTTTGGTGTTGTTGCGATCAGGTATTGAGGTTTGCACATTTTTGTATACCACGCGCATTTTTACATATTCTGGAAAACTGTGTTTTATTACGGTAGGACGGGGGCGACCCGCGCTGTGATCGCTGATGATGTGATTGGTGGATTGCACCCGCCCTGAAAATGAATGGATAATTAAAAATTCGGCAAATCCGCCGTCGCATGTTGTCGCAACTGGCGGCGGGCTATGTCGAAATCAGGGAAGATGGATTCTACGGTCGCCCAAAAGCGTGGGCTATGATTCATTTCTTTTAAATGTGCCAATTCGTGCGCAATCACATAGTCAATAATCAGCGGTGAAAAATGAATCAGGCGCCAATTTAAACGGATTTTTCCTTGCGAGGTACATGAGCCCCAGCGCGTCGTTGCGGCCGATAGCGACACGCTGTGATAGCGTACATTGAGTTTTTCCGCATAGCCAGGCAAGCGTTCGTTAAATTCGCGCTTTGCTTGTTGCTGTAACCAATTGCGGATCAAGTCTTTTAATTGTTGTTCGCTGGTATCTGCAGGCAAACGCACGTGTAGTTCATTTGCTTCTGAATCAAAATGAACACCTGTGTTGGGCGCGTTCATTACGCGGACAACCATTTCATTGCCCAGATAAGCCAACTTCGCTCCGTCACCCCAGACAATGACTGGTTCGCGCTTACGCAAAGTACGTTCGTGTCGCTCGCTGAGTTTGCGTAAAATCCAGTTTTTCTTTTCATGAATAGCAGACTCGATGGCGGTAATGGTAACCCAGCGAGGGGCTGTAATGTGTAATCCTCCATCATTGATTAAAAAGCCAATGCTACGGCGCTTGGATCGTTGTAGATCATATTCAAGTACCGTGCCATTAATCAGAATACGGCGATGATTGCCAGTGTCAGTCTTATCCTGCGGAGGTGCTAATGGTAGCGATGGACGCGACGATTGTTGCTCATCATTTTTGCTTGTCGGGGGGGCTATTGGTTTTGGCGTTGGTGATGGTAACTCAGGTGCTTCTGGCTTGGCTTTACGGCGTTCCGGCAACAAAAAATCGCTGAATAAATCCAGTTGTAATGCGAGTTGTATGGCTTTTACGATAGATGGCATACGCAGTTCAATTCAGACTGACAATCAGGATTTTTATCGTGGATGCGGACGGAATTTTTATAGGAAGAATTTAAATTCAGCTATGCATACTGTATCTCAAGTCAGAGAATACTGCACGAGGCTGAACGATGTCGCTTGGGGAAGCGTAAAGATTTTTTGGTAACGAAAAAATTTGCGAAAATTAAACCTGAAGCTCAAAAATGGGGCAGCTATAGTTTAATTTTCGCTCTGAAAATATTAATAAAGGCTTACTTTATTTTTCTGAGCCGTCAACATTATAGGCATGTGGAGAGATTACGCGCATTTCTGCTTCTATCCATGCCTCGACTTTTTGCATTAAATCGAAAGGATTTTCACCTTCTGATGAGATAGGCTTCCCGACGGAAATAGTGACTGTACCAGGACGCTTGATAAAAGAATTTTTCGGCCAGCATTCACCGGAGTTTAAAGCGATGGGAACAACTTGTGTGTTTGTTTCTACAGCCAGTCTGGCGCCACCACCTTTATAGCTGCCTTTTTTACCAACCGCAATGCGAGTGCCTTCAGGAAACATGATGATCCATTGTCCGTCCGCAAGGCGCTTTTTACCGTGAACAACGACTTGTGCAAACGCATCCTTACCTTTGCTGCGATCAATCGGTATCATGCGCAGCAAAGAAATTGCCCAGCCAAAAAAGGGAATGTAGGTGATTTCTTTTTTGAATACAAACACCAGAGGGCGAGGTGTCGCCATCAATAAAAAAATGGTTTCCCACGCAGATTGGTGCTTGGACAAAATGATCGCTGGCGCATCAGGAAAATTTTCAAAACCTTTAAATTGGTAATGAATGCCGCACACGACTTTTGCAGCCCAGATGATAAAAACATTCCAGCGCGCGGTAATGTAATAACGTTGGTTATAAGGCAGAAATGCAAACAGCATGCTGATCGGTGCCCAAACCACAGTGGCAACGATCATCAGCAGTAAAAAGATGAAAGAACGAATAAACGGTATTACATTACGCATGAAGTCTCCAGGTCAGAAATGATTGCTATCTATCTTATTTTTATTTTAGTTTATAGCATTAAACGGCAAAATTAAGTTCGGCTTGCAGGGAATTGCTCAGCAATTGATCTACCATCGCTTCCAGATTCGGATAAATTTGTGTCCCGGGTGGCAAGCCGCCTTTCTCTTGGGTCTTAACCCCTTTACCGGTCAATACCAGATGCGGTACGCAACCCATCATGAAGCCAGATTGCAAATCACGTAATGAGTCACCGACGCTATGTATGCCTTTGAGGTTGATATCATAGCGGCGGCTGATCTCATGCAGCATCCCAGGTTTCGGTTTGCGGCAGTCACAATTGTCATCGGCGGTATGCGGGCAGAAAAAAACGGCATCGATGGTGGCACCAACTTGTTGTGCTGCCGTGTGCATTTTTTGATGAATCGCATTTAAGGTCGCCATATCAAATAATTTGCGTCCTATGCCAGACTGATTGGTCGCGACCACCACGGTATAGCCCGCCTGGTTCAGACGGGCGATGGCTTGCAATGAGCCAGGAATGGGAATCCACTCAGCAGGTGATTTGATGAACGCATCAGAATCCTGGTTGATGACGCCATCACGATCAAGAATAATGAGTTTCATGCCATGTCCTTTCTCAGCCATCATCACGTTATGCCGCGAGTTTAGAAATGTCAGCGACTTGATTGAGCATCACATGCAAACTTGCCAGCAATGCCAGGCGGTTATTACGTAAAGCCAGATCGTCGGCATTGACCATTACATCGTTAAAGAAGTTATCTACTTCAGTGCGCAAGGCTGCCAGGGTTTTTAACGCTCCGGTAAAGTCGCCGCTACTAAATGCGGCATCCACTTGCGGTTTGACATTCGCCATTGCGTTGGCAAGTGCTTGTTCTGGCGCCTCAATTAACAATGCCGGGTTAATGCTGGTCGGAACACTGTCTGCTTTCTTCAGAATATTGGTAATGCGTTTGTTCGCAGCAGCCAGAGAGACGGATTCTGGCAGGGCGGCGAAGGCTTGTACCGCTTGCAAGCGTTCAACGATGTTATCCAGTGTATCCGGATTTTGTGCAACGACAGCTTCGACTTCGTTTTGAGAAAAGCCGCGATCACGCAATTGTCCGCGTAGACGATCAAACAAGAAAGTGAGTACGTCGGCAGATGGATCTTTGAAATTCGCATTGCCGGCAAACAGGGCAACTGCATCAGCCAACAAACCCGACAGCGATAAAGGCAAACGCTTTTCTACTAACATACGCAAAATGCCGAGCGCATGGCGGCGCAAGGCGAACGGATCGCGATCACCAGTTGGTTGCAAACCGATGCCCCAGATACCGACCAGCGTTTCTAATTTATCAGACAGTGCAACTGCCGTACCGGTCATGGTTGAAGGTAATGCATCACCCGCGAAACGTGGTTGGTAATGTTCTGACGCCGCAGCTGCGACATCAGCGTGTTCGCCGTCATGTTGCGCGTAGTAAGTGCCCATGATGCCTTGCAGCTCCGGGAATTCACCGACCATGTCAGTCAATAAGTCTGTCTTCGCCAGCAAGGCTGCGCGTTCAGCTAATGCGATATCTGCGTGCAAGTGGGCAGCAATTTTACCGGCCAATGTCTTTACGCGTTCGGTACGTTCAGCCTGACTGCCAAGTTTATTGTGATAAACGACATTAGCTAACATTGGTAAGCGTGATTCCAGTGTTTTTTTCTTGTCTTGCTCAAAGAAAAATTTTGCATCCGACAGACGTGGACGAACGACGCGTTCATTGCCTTGAATGATGTGTTGCGGATCACTGGTTTCCAGATTGGAGACGATCAAGAAACGTGAACGCAGTTTGCCATTCGGATCAGTCAGCGCAAAATATTTTTGGTTGGTCTGCATCGTCAGGATCAGACATTCTTGTGGCACGGCTAAAAATTCTTGTTCAAAATGGCATTCGTAGACCACTGGCCACTCGACCAAGGCAGTTACTTCATCCAACAAAGATTCTGGCATCAATACCAAATCAGCACCTGCTTTTTGCAACAAGGCAGTGCGGATTTGTTCTTTACGTTCTGTCACGCTGGCAACCACTTTGCCTTCTGTTTTTAAAACGGCTGGATAATCATCTGCGTGTGCAATGCTGACCTTGCCAGCGGATAAAAAGCGATGACCCTGGGTAACGCGATAACTATGTAAGCCAAGCAAAGATAGCGGCACGATATCGTTACCATGCAAAGCGATGACGCTATGCACAGGACGAACGAAGTGTACGGTCTCGCCATCAGGACGTTGATAGCTCATGACCTTCGGAATTGGTAATTTGCTGATCGATTCTTCTACTGCGCTTTGCAAAGCAGGTGCTAAGGAAGAACCTGGTGCCGTGTGGTTGTAGAAGAAGCTTTCTGCTTTGCCATCAATCGCGCGTTCCAGATCGCTGATTTGCAAATGCGGAAAACCCATTGCCGCCAGCTTTTTGATCAATGGCGCCGTTGCTTTGCCATCGGCATCCATGGCCACGCTGACTGGCAATACTTTGTCGCGCATCAGCTTATCTGGTGATGTGGCGCGTACTTTGCTGATGCTCACTGCCAGACGACGTGGTGAAGCATAACTCGTGGCTACCGATTCAGCATCTAAGAAATCACGTGATTTCAAACCGGCGACAATGCCAGCGGCAAAGGCTTCGCCTAATTTTGCCAGTGCTTTTGGTGGTAACTCTTCGGTAAATAATTCAACTAATAAGGTGTGATTCATTTTTAAAATCCAGTCAATTCTGTCAATGTTCGCTTAAGCGGCTTCAGTTGGTGAAGGCGCTGAAGGGGCAGGGGCTGGTTTATGTTTGTCATCCGCTGCACACATAGGGAAACCCAATGCTTCGCGTGAAGCGTAATAAGCCGCAGCAACAGCGCGCGAAAGATTGCGAATACGGCCGATATAGGCCGCGCGTTCGGTGACGGAAATCGCACCACGGGCGTCTAGTAAGTTAAATGTGTGTGCCGCTTTTAAAATCATTTCGTACGCAGGTAATGCCAGCGATTTTTCTGTGACATCAAGCAAGCGTTTCGCTTCTGATTCGTAATTGCTAAACAATGAAAACAAGAAATCAGTGTTTGAATACTCAAAACTGAAGGTTGATTGTTCAACTTCGTTTTGGTGGAACACGTCGCCATAGGTCAGGCGCACAGTTTTGCCGTTTTCTTCGCGTTCGGTCCATACCAAATTGTAGATATTGTCTACGCCTTGCAAATACATCGCCAGACGTTCCAGACCGTAGGTGATCTCACCAAGGATAGGTTTGCAATCGAGACCACCCACTTGTTGGAAATACGTGAACTGTGTCACTTCCATACCATTGAGCCAGACCTCCCAACCCAGGCCCCAGGCACCGAGGGTTGGGTTTTCCCAGTCATCTTCCACAAAGCGAATATCGTTTTGTTGCAAATCCAGACCAAGTGCTTTGAGTGAGCCGAGGTACAAATCCAGAATGTTTTCTGGCGCTGGTTTCAATACGACTTGATACTGGTAGTAATGTTGCAGACGATTTGGGTTTTCGCCATAACGTCCATCTTTTGGGCGGCGAGAAGGTTGCACATAGGCTGCACGCCAAGGCTCTGGGCCGATTGCGCGTAAGAAAGTGCCTGTGTGCGATGTGCCTGCACCCACTTCCATATCATAAGGTTGTAACAAGGCGCAGCCTTGTTTGTCCCAGTAATCTTGTAAAGTCAGAATGATTTGTTGAAATGTGAGCATCGTGCTATCTACCTTTTTCGCGTCCAACGGAGGGCGAGGAATATTGTTTGCCAAACCTACGATTTTAACCTAGAAATGCTGTTGATCAGACATGAAAACTGATAGAAATGCCGTCAGAATGGCTGTATAACGAAGGTATTTGCTGCGATGCGCAACATCTTTGTTTGTCATTTTGCTATTTTGGCCTAATGTTTCTATTGCGTTAATATTTTATACAAGGTATAAAAATCGTCTCAGAGGTTAATCGCAATCTTAGACAAGAGGAGAGGCGCAGCAGATGAGTACAAGCATGCCGGTAGATTCTTTGGATGCCGAATCACAAAAAATGGAGCAATGGTACCGCTTGCTTGGCGAACTGACCCATTGCCTTTGGTATCCAACCGATTTGCCTGGAATGCTACAAGGCTTTTGCCGCATCTTGGTTGAACGTGCCGGTTATTCCAGCGTCGAAATTGTTTTTGAATCCGGCGATCAAGCCGATTCTTATCATGCAAGTAATGGGCGAGGCGGTGATGCTAACTTGGAGTATTTGAGTTTGAGTCTGCATCTTCATCAGCATAACCCGCAAGCGGCCTATGCCAGGCTCTTATTGAGCGCGGACTTTGATCTGGAAGAAGGTAGCGAATCACGTTTGATCCTTGATCGTTTTGTAAAAGAATTAAGCGAAGCGATCATCGCCCTTCTGACCACACACGAACACCATAATTTGCAAGACAATCTGGAGTTGTTGGCTTTACTTGTGAAGCAAAGTCCATTCTCCATTTTGATTACGAATGCAGTTGGCGAGCTTGAATATTGTAACGCCAGCTTTATCCGTCACTCAGGGTTTGAACTGGGGGAATTGGCGGGACATTGCGTGCTTTGGAATAGCGGTGATGCGCGCTTAGATGTCGAGCATATGACGGCGTTTATTGCTTTGCAACCTGGCGAGCATTGGCACGGGGAGGTACTGAGTATCAGCAAAGATGGGCGTCACTATTGGGAACGCCAGGTCGTCAGCCCCTTAAGCGATGATCAGGGCAAAGTCACGCATCTGATTGCAGTGCGCCAGGACATTACGGGCAGGCAAGATCAGCTCAAAGATGTAGAGCAGGCCTTACTGTTACGCGAGCAGGCCTTGGTATCAAGCAGCAATGGCATCATGATTACCCGCAGTGATGAAACTGATCATTCGATTGTGTACGTCAACCCTGCATTTGAGCGTATCACAGGTTATAGGGCTCAAGAAGTCATCGGACTGGAAGGACGTTTTCTGGTGCGTGACGATCTTGCGCAGCCTGATCTCGAAGAGATACGTTCTGCCTTGCGTGAAAAACGTGAGGGTCGTGCGTTGTTACGCAATTACCGCAAAGACGGAACACAATTTTGGAACGAGTTACACATCTCACCCGTCAAGGATGCGCGCGGTGCGGTCACGACCCATTTTGTCAGTGTGATTAACGATGTCAGTGAGCGCGTTAATTACCAAAAAGAACTCGAATATCAGGCCACCCATGACAGTCTTACCGGTCTGGCTAACCGCAATCTTTTGAATGACAGAATTACCCAGGCAATTGCCTGGGCTAAACGGCAGGAATTGCATGTAGGCTTGATGCTGCTCGACCTGGATCATTTTAAGTTGATCAATGATGCTTCCGGTCACGGTGCAGGTGATGAGATGTTAAAGCAAGTAGCACAGCGTCTGAACCAATGCGTACGTGATACCGATACGGTAGCAAGGCTAGGCGGTGATGAGTTTGTGATTGTACTGACCGATTTGCAGGAAAGTGGTGATGTCGATCTGATCGCTGAAAAAATTCTGATGTCTCTTTCGCGTCCGATTTTGATTAATGGACATGATGTGGTTGTTACCGCAAGTATCGGTGTTTCCGTCTACCCACGCGATGGTGATCACGGCGAAATTCTTTTGCGTAACGCTGATATTGCGATGTACCGGGTGAAAGAGCATGGTCGCAACAGCGTACGCCAATTTATTCCGGAAATGGGACTCACCGCGATAAGCCGTCTGAATATGGAAAGTGCGATGCGACGCGGGTTGGAGCGTGGTGAGTTTGCTTTGCATTATCAACCCAAAATTGATTTGCTGACACAGAAGGTAATTGGCGCTGAGGCTTTGGTACGTTGGCATCATCCGCAAATTGGTTTGATTCATCCTATAGAATTTATTCCTTTAGCCGAAGAAACCGGATTGATTTTACCTCTGGGTGAATGGGTGCTGGCGCAGGCATGCCGACAACAAGTTTTGTGGCAAAAAAAGGACGGATTTGATTTGCACATCGCGATCAATATGTCATCGCGCCAATTCCGTCAGGAAGACCTCGCAGAACGTGTTGCCATGATCATCCAAGAGGCTGGCGCTAATCCGCACAAACTCACCTTAGAATTGACGGAAAGTATGGTGATGCAGGACGTAAATAGCACGCTGGGTGCCTTGCGTTCCCTCAAAAATTTAGGTCTGTCGATTTCATTAGATGACTTTGGCACCGGCTATTCCAGTTTGTCTTATTTGCGTCGGTTCCCGATCGATGAATTAAAAATCGACAAATCGTTTATCAATGATATTCACACTAACCCTGATGATGCCGCCATTGCGAGCGCAATTATTGCAATGGGATTAAGCCTCGGTTTAAATGTCGTGGCAGAGGGCGTGGAAAAAAATGAACAAATAAAAGCCTTAAAAGAGATGCGGTGCAGTCAGGTGCAAGGATACTTCTTTGCCAAGCCTATGGATACCATCGCTTTTGAACACTATCTGAATGGCAAACAGGCAAAGTCCAAATGAGTAAAATGTCATGGCGTATCGCTCCGGTCAGCGAGTTATCTCAATTGCTGGTTTCTGCTCATCTCGAAAAATCATCTGCGGTTGGAAGTGCGACCATATATCATTTTCAGCATGAAGGACAAGAAAAAATGGCGGTCGCTCTGGCTGATGGGCAAGCCTTGATGATAGAGCTGCAAAGCCTGGATACGAAGCGAAGGCGCAAGATAGACGGACTGCATGTGCCGAGGACATCTTATGGTGAGGAGGATTAACACCAGCAAGTTGCGCTTGGGCCAGTTTCCTGTAAGCTATCTCATCCCCATTTATTTATCCCCACGGATCAATCGAATTCATGAATAGTCTTTTGCTTGCACCAGCAATCATTGAATTCGCCGAAAATCTTAGCATGACTGTCGATTTAGAAAACCCACTTCCTTCCCCACTCGCTTCCGCACTTCCACCTTATCCCGGAATTGCTCTGGCAGATATTTGTCTGGTACGAACTGACGACGATGCTGCATACGCTTATGCCCACCTCTCCGAGTTGAAAGTAATTGGCTTTGATACTGAAACTAAACCAGTATTTCAGAAAGGTCAACGTAACGATGGGCCGCATTTAATCCAGCTTGCGAGCGAAACCAAAGCTTTTTTATTTCCGGTCGTGCAACCAATGAATGTTGATGTAGTCAAATCATTGCTCGAGGCACCAAACATCTTAAAGGTGGGCTACGGTTTGAACGACGATGTCAAACAATTGAAAAGTAAGTTAGCCATTATCACTGCGAATGTGCTTGACCTTGCCAAAGTAATGCGCGAGAGCAAGCAGCGGGATATGGGGGCAAAGGCAGCGGTTGCGAAATTTTTTGGGATGCAATTGTCCAAATCAAAAAAGACCTCAACTTCAAATTGGGCCTTAAATTCTCTGAGCGAAAAACAAATTTTGTATGCAGCCAACGATGCACAAGTCGCGTTGTTGACCTATCAACGATGGTTGGATTTGAAAAATAATAAGCTGTGATCTTGACGCGAAATTTGATTTTTTCTTGAGATTTTGTACAGAGTGGCACAGCAAGTTTGTAAAATTAGCCTGTTATCAGAATGGATGAGTTATGTGGATTTTTGAAAAGCGTTTAATCGCAGTGAGTTTATTTGGTTTGAGTGCGTTAAGTCTGATGTGTGGTAACGCTCATGCCGACGGTGTTACAGACTTAAAATCGGCGTTGGCAAAGTTACAGGGCAATGCAAGCCTCAAAGCGATATTGGAGGCAAAATCATGGAACCGTCAGGGCGAAGGTAAGGATGCTGAGGAAATGCAATCTGTCGTCAGTGTCAGCGTCGAAGATGGTGCGCGGGGCATGCAAATACTATATAGCAAGGATTTGCTCTCCCGATTGCAAGCTGAAGAGCAGGCAAAGCAAAAAGACCCTAAAGCAAAAATGGCCTTGTCAAAAGCTTTGAAAGAATTTAATTCAACAGAACTGCGCGCCTTACTTTCTGCCGCGGCAGGTTTATCTAGTCGTCTTGAAACTGCTGTCTTTAAAAGCGAAAAAAACGATACCTTCAATAACAAGCCAGCGCGTTTGTTGAGCTTTGATATTCCAGTCGAACATCTGAGTGAAAAAGACCGTAAGTATATAAAAAAATATGAAAGCAAACTCGATGTATGGATAGATAGCGATGGCACGCCATTAGCGAGTCGCAGTAGCGAAGTGGCATCGGGTCGTGCTTTCGTGGTCGTTAGCTTCGACGTGAAAGAAGATGAAAATCTCGTTTATGGTCTGGTTGGTGATCGTTTAGTCGTCTTGAAAAAAGAATGGAAAAATCTGAGTTCCGGCGCCGGTGAACGCAATGAAATTCGCGTCATTAAAACCTTGCAGGTACAAACGTAATTGGGAGTTTTTAGTCCTTTGATCTCTTTATTTTTCTGATCTTTAATTTAAATATTATTCATGTATCCCAAATCCCCATTTTCCAAGCAAAGGGGGCATGTGTGCCCTTTGTGCGCCAGCGCAGTTTTATTGACAGTTTTGTTAAGTAATGCAGCTTATGCGACACCGTCTGTGATCGATGACACAACAGCCAGTGCGATTTCAGTAAATAAATCTGCTACTCCCCTGGTTGCCGACAAAAAGGTGATTTCGCATCACGCTTACGCCAATTGGCGCAGCATCGCAAACACGGTCTTGAGTCGTGACGGAAACTGGGCAGCGTATGCCATGGTGGCGCAAGAGGCTGATGGTGAGATCATTTTCAAAAATTTGAAAGACGGAAAAGAATGGCGCTTCCCACGTGGCATAGCGCCAGCCTTCAGTGCGGATGGCAAATATGTAGCATTTTCCATCCGGCCAACGCAGGCAGAGCTCGACAAAGCGAAGAAAGAAAAAAAGAAGGGCGAGGATTTGCCTAAGGCTGGTCTTGGCATCGTAGACCTCTCCAATGGAAATATGGAAGCGATCGACACTGTCAAACAGTTCGCATGGCCAGAAGAGGGTGGGAATTTTTTAGTTGCCTTGTTGGAACCAAAAAAAGAAGAAAAAAAAGAAATTGGCTCCAATAAAAAAGCTGACATTGAAGATGCGTATGATGAAGAAGCAGGTGGTTCTGATTCTAAGAAAAAAGCCTTGCCAGCTGAGCTTATTTTTATTGACGTTCAAAAAAATGAGCGAAAGTACTTTGATGGCGTGATGAATTTCACTTGGGCAAAGAACGGAAGCTTTCTCGCTTTTAGTGTGCGGAAGCCATTGAAAGATGTGAATGCCAAGCCAGTGCCAATAAAAGAAATTTTGCCTGACGGTATACACATTTTTCATCCTCAAAATGCTCAGGCACAAACGATTCTGAGTGGAGCAGGTAGTTATAAGCAACTGAAATTCAATGATGCTGGAACCATGTTGGCGTTCGTCAGCAATCGTGATGAGATCGCAAAAATAAAAGAAAAAAAGTTGCAGAATGAGAAGTTATTGGCTGTCAAAAAAACATCTGAAAAAGTCTCAACTGACGAAAAGAAGAGCGATCAGTCTAAAGAGAAGAATACTGAAAAAGATGCGAATCAAAATCTCGATAAAGAAGCGCCAATCTATCAACTTTTTTCTTGGAATCCCGGTCAGGATGCGGCACAACTCTTAGCAAGCGCTGAGACCAAAGGTATGCCCGCATCGTGGGGTGTAAGCGAATTTGGCTCATTAAATTTTAGCAAGGATGGTCAACGTCTATTCTTTTCTACCGCTGTTTTGCCTAAACCAGAAACGAAAGACGATGAAGAATTGGTCAAAGTTGATCTCTGGCACTGGCAAGATCCAGAGCTGCAATCGGTACAAAAAGTAAATGCCGAAAAAGATAAAAATAAGCATTTCAAAGCAGTTATTCATCTTGCCGACCAACGCTTTGTGCAACTGGCGACACCATTGATTCCAAGCATAGCATTCAATGACAATGCAGAATTTGCTTTGGGAACGAGTGACGTGCCATACAAGATGCTGTCTTCCTGGGATGGCAATTTCGAGGACGCCTATGCGATCGATTTGAAAACCGGTGTATCCAGCTTGCTGGCGAAGAAATTGCGTTTTTCTGCCAGCTTGTCGCCGGCCGGTAAATACGTGCTGGCGTTTGATGCTGCGAGCAGTCAATGGTTGGCGTGGAATACATTGGACGCCAAGGCAATCGAGCTTACCAAAAAAATCAAAGTCAATTTCGAAGACCACGAACACGATACACCAGAGCCAAGATCAGCGTACGGTGTTGCTGGCTGGACTAGTAATGATCAAACGGTCGTTATCTATGATCAGTATGATTTGTGGGAAATTAATCCACAAACCCTGGAGCATAAAAATCTGAGCAATGGGTATGGTCGTCGCCATCAACTTGAATTACGTTATGTGCCATTGGGTGAAGATACACTAGAAAAATCAGAGGAAGTCACCCTCAGCGCAGAGCGTAAAGCATTGCCATCTCACAGCTGGGTACTTAGCGCAACGCATGAACAAAACCGTTCAAGCGGATTTTTCCAACAAGATCCGCATGGCGGGACACCACAACAATTGATGCTACAAAATAAAATGCTAGGCTCAGTAATCAAAGCAAAGCAAGCCGACGACATTTTATTTACTCAGCAAAGTTTTACTGAGTTCCCCGATTTGTGGCACAGCAATCTGCAATTTCAACATCCTGAAAAAATCAGTGCGGCCAATCCACAGCAGGTCAAGTACAACTGGGGTACCCAGGAACTGATCGAATACACAACCAAGGATGGAAAGAAACTCAAGGCACTGTTGGCAAAGCCTGAAAATTTTGACCCAGCTAAAAAATACCCGTTGATGGTCTACATCTACGAAAAAATGACTGACAACCTGTATCGCTACGTGCCGCCTGCGCCAAGCCAGAATATCAATGTCACGCGGTATGTCAGTAATGGCTATGTGGTGCTGCGTCCTGACATTGTCTATCAGACTGGTCACCCCGGTAAGAGCGCGATGAATGCTGTGATTCCGGCAATCAATAAAGTAGTCGGTCTGGGCTACGTAGATGCGAAGCGTATTGGTATTCAGGGTCATAGCTGGGGCGCCTATCAGATCAACTATATGCTGACCCAGACCAATATGTTCCGTGCAGCGGAGGCGGGTGCTGCTGTTGGAGATATGGTCAGTGGTTATGGAGGTATTCGTTGGGGTAAGGGCGTGTCGCGTGCTTTCCAATATGAAACAGGACAAAGCCGTATCGGTGGAACACCCTGGAGTAAAACCAATGAGTACATAGAGAACTCAGCAATTTTCCACATCGATAAAATTCAGACACCGTATCTGACCAAACACAACGATGGTGATGATGCCGTGCCGTGGTATCAGGCAATTGAGTTTTTTACGGCGATGCGTAGACTCGGTAAAGAAGCGTATTGGTTTAACTACAACGGCGAGAAGCATGGTTTGAAAGACCGTGAAAATATCAAACACTACACAGTTCATCTGGATGAATATTTTGATCACTTCTTACTGAACCAGTCACGGCCAGATTGGATGAATGCGCCAATTCCTTATTTGCAGCGCGGCAAACGCGACGTGAAACCATTGTTCACTCCGGAGGATGTAATGACAGTACCAGTTTCTTCAAGCAAGAAAGAAATGTAGATCGGCGCGTTTTAAACTATTGTTGTATTTCGAAAGAATAAATATGCTTACGCCGGATGAACAGGCTGAATTTTTGGCCGCAATACAATCAGTACGTCGCGTTGCCGTCCGGCAGTTAGCTGAGAAGCCGTATCCGGCGAACATCATGCGTATTGTGCCGCAAATACAGCACGGCATAGATGACTTATTTGCGCAATTAAATATGGCAGGGAAAGAAATTGCCTGCCGCGCTGGATGTAGTTTTTGTTGCCATGTCAGAGTAGAGGCTAAACAACCTGAAATTGATTATATTGCGCATCAATTGAAGCAATTACCCGTCGCTGAATTTGCTCATATTGTTGAACATATGCGGGTTGGCTTGGCTGAGAAGCAAAGATTGGCCGCCACTGAACCGTTTCAGCGACCACCTTGTGTGCTGTTGGAAGACCAGCAATGCATGATTTATGAGAACCGTCCCGCGGTGTGCAGGAAGGGCCATTCTATCGATGCACAACAATGTGCTGACGGTGCACCGACAATCCCGCAACATCTGGATATTATTTTAAAGGCAGAAGCGTTGATGCAAGGCGTAGCAGCAGCCTATGAAGAGGTTGGTTTGCCAGCGGACACCAATGAATTCACCTCGGCTCTATTCGCAACATTAACGACTTCAACTTGATGGACGATTTATAGCCATTCAGCGAGTTTCTAAGAATTTCATCGTATTTTCACCGTCTTTCAATGAGTGTTTGAAAGATAAACCCGCCGATTTTCTAGCGGGTTTGTTTTTGATTACCGGAAATGTCTATTTATTTCCGTAGCTCATAACTGCAAATTGCTTGTCGATGATCGCTGGCAAATAAATGGTTTTGGTAGCTATATCCATTGCCATGGTTCTTGCGCCTTTAAACGTTTTGATGTTTGTTGCTGGTGCGTAATTATTGGCATCGATTTGTTTAATTACCGATAAATTTCCTTCGCCATTGGAGGAATAGATGGTTGCCAGGTCGGCATCATAGACCGCTGCGTCAGGATGACCGCCAATCGCTACGCTGGCTACTTGTTTGCCTGTTGATGCATCCGTTACAACCATCGTATTGTTTTGGCATACAGAAAATAACCTGGCGTTCTTAACATCCATTGCCAGACCAGTTGGCTCTTCACAATGTGGTAGCGGCCATTTGGCGATTAATTTATTACTTGCAATATCGATAACATGTAGTTCAGCTTTATCTTCTACATTGAAGAAAATTTTCCCGGCATTATTAACTGCAAATTCTGGTTTGCCGGTCGTTGCGATAGTAGCGACGACTTGCAAGCTGTTTGCATCAATCACGGTAACGTTGGCACTTTTTCCGTTAAAAGTATAAAGTTGGTGTGATTGTTGATCATATAAAATGGCATCAGGATTCGTGCCGCTGACCTTGATTTCTTGTTTAACTGCGAGTGTATCGAGATCAAACACTGTCACCGTATTAGCTTTGCCATTGCTGGTAAAACCAAGTTTTAAATCCTGAGCAAACGCGATACCATGCACGCCATTCGTATTTGGGATTTCACCTGTTGTCTTGCCAGACGGAAGATCCAGAACTTGTACGTGGTCACCACGACTTAAAAATAGGCGATGACGAAGCACATCAATGTCAATATAATCCCAATGGCTTGGTGTTCCGAGGGTCCAATTTTGAATCCACGATGGCATGTCATTTGCACCCACTGCACTAGTTGCTGTTAGTGCAGCGCCTGACAAGATTGCAGAAGCGATGACTTGTTTTTTTAAACTCATAATTATTTAAATTTGAAAAATTAAATAGAAATTCTTTGCAAAAAGAAGGATGTAAAACACTTTTTTGCAGAGGCGTAAATATTAAAAGCAGATGCAAGCCCCAAAAAAAATTCAAGCACCAACTTGCTTACAATGCATGAACTACTACATTACACATGATGTTCATTTCATGTATGGATGCAGAGTTTTTCAAATTAAAAGTAAGCGACAACCAATTCTTGATGTTGTTGAAGCTTCGGGTGACAAGTGCCAAGGCTTTGAGGCTAAACCGGATCGCAATAAATAGAATTAAAATTGCATTAATTCAGAAGGATTTAGTTGCGATCGGATCGTTTTATCGTCTGGGCTTATTTTTCTGTGCCACCCATTAGCATTCTCTTGAGTACCGCATCTTTAAAAAGAAAGTGATGTACCAACGCGGCAGCTGCGTGCAATGCTGCGATTCCCAGTAAGATGTTGGCAGCCAATGCATGAATGTCTTCAACCTGATGCCTGAACGCCTTATCGCCAGGAGCGAACGAAGGCAGTCTGAACAAATCAAATACATTGTCACCTCGTACCCAGGTGTTAAAAAGCCCCAATAATACGGTTGCGGCGATTAACAGATATAAGAAATGGTGTATCGATTTTGCCAACGTTTGCTGCCAACCCACTGAGGAGGGTGGAAGTTTTGTGCCGGCACTGATGCGCCACCAGAGTCGGTATGCAAATACCAAGGCGAGAACGCTGCCAAACAAAATATGCAAGCTCCGAACCCAGACGCGAGGTGTTCCACTGGGGAACCAATCGATGCTTTGCCCTACGCACCATAAACCAATAATTAAAATTGCTGTAAGCCAATGCAAAGCAATTGTTTTGTGGTCGTAACGATCATTCATTAAGAAACCTCGATTCTCAAAAAAGAATAGGAAAAACGCTGAATTGGCATCTATTAGTATTAATTGATATTAATTGATTAACTGAGATTACTAAGCTTCGATTACCATCCTCAGAAATTTCATAATACGCTTATATTTGCCAGCGCTTGTAGCGAAAAGTGATAAAAAAGCACCAGAGCCATGAACTTCTCTGGTGCTTTCTGAAAGTGAAATATCGATGAGTAGCTGTGGCTCAACGACTTGGACAGACTATGTTGCGCTGCTATAAGCTGCAATACCATGTATTGTCATAAAGGGTAGAACAACATTCTGGCGTAGTGCCGTACTACATTGAAAGTACTACCTTGATAGTACTACGCCAGATTTCAACTTTCAGTTAAAAGTAGCCTTTGAGTGAAAGCATGTAGCTGCGAGGTGCTTGCCATTGATATTGATCTAACGCTGCTGTTGCGCCAGTAGAAATGGACGTCACTTTTTGGCTATTAGTGATGTTGTAGGCACTCACTTGCAATTTCAGTTTTTTGACCATCGTTCCAATATCGCCAAAGGTATAAGACACATTCAAGTCTGCATTGCCATAGGCATCAATCTTATACGCTGCAGGTTCATTATTGACTGCGTATTGATCGCCGACTTGTTTATAGATCAGTGACGCATTCCAAGGGCCTTGATTAAACAACAGACCCAAAGCAGCAGTTGATTTTGGTGCTTTAGCGATTGAGCCAGTGCCTGCGGTGTTACCGTTTTTAAATTTAGCGCTATTTAAAGAGTAGTTTGCATAAATCGCCCAGCCGCCATCAACAAGATATGTTCCTTCAGCTTCAATACCTTTGTACACCGTGCCGCCTTGATTAAAGAAGACGGTTTGTCCTGCAACGACACTTGAACCAATTTGATTGTTAAAGTCGATATAGTAAATATCACCCGCAATCTGGAAACGATCAGATTTATGGACACCACCAAATTGATAGTTGGTGGTAGTTTGAGGATCCGGCGTATTTGTCGGGCTAGCTACTTGGAGAGCAGTTCCCAAAATTGGCACTTGCATACCTTTGGCATACTGAGCGTACAGCGAATCATTTTTGCTGAGCATATGATTCACGGTCAAGAACGGCAAACTTGCTGTAAACGTTTCTGAAAAATTGGCTGCGACGCTAGAACCTTGATTCTTGACGGCATTAACGCTACGAGTAAAGTGCGTATATTTAAATCCAGGCGTCACTGTGGTATTTTCAGTTGCAACCCATTCGAATTCCACGAAAGGCTGGTATTGCTTCCAGCTGGAGTCTTGATTAAATTTAGTACCCTTACCAGCCAAAGTAGGATCAAGTAAAGTCATGGTTGTTAAATCTAAACCATACTGATGGCGTGATGTATCCGACTGCTCCAGCCAGATACCAGTACGAAGCAAACCAGCAGAAAATTCTTTAGTCGCTTTGAAAATATCACCGTTGACACGATAGTGATTTAATTTGTCATAGCCTAAAACACCTCCCGTTGGCACCTTTGCACCGGCATAAGAACTGCCGTTTGTACCAGCCCCTGCTGCGATGACGCCATTACCTAAGTAACCCGTTGCATCAAATCCCGAGATCGTTTTGTTATCGTAAAAATAGGTATACAGATTGTTGTCTGTTTGAAAGCCATCGCCCCAGTTCGTTTGTAATCTGAGATATTCAAAATCCGTTGTCTTGTGAACAGTGTTATATGCATAATAACCTTGGCTGGTTGGGTCATTATTCAAACTGTAATTTTTACCAAACAAGGCTGCTTGCGCGAGCGTCGCGCCAGAAGCTGAATCGGGCAATTGTGTTTTGATGTCGTTATAAGTGGCAAATACAGTAAGGCGTGTGTTGCTGCCCAATTTTTGCTGGTACTTTGCGACAAAATTCGTGCCGTCCATGGTGTTGTAAGTCAGATAGCCATCACTCTTGATTTGTTGTACGTTCAATTGCAAGGTCGAGTCATTTGCACCAAACTTACCGCTTTCAAAAGCGACGCCGAACAAATTCGTATTCCAGGTACCATGCGAAAAATAAACTTCCGTTCCCATTTTGGCAGCTGGCGTTTTGGAGAATAAATTGATGCTGCCGCCATATGTTGCCTGCCCCAGGTAACTTGCGTTGCCAGGACCACGCTCTACTACTACACCGCCAATCACCGCCGCTGGGAAATAAGCTGTTGAGTGATGGGTTGGATCATTCGTATCGCCAAATGGAATGCCATCCCAAGTGACGTTGTATTGAGAATCCTGAAACCCGCGCAATACAGTTTTGGTATCCGCTGCGCCAGGGCCATTTGAGGATGGCTGTGTTGATGCACCTGGTGAGATGCCTGCGATCGTGTTGAAGTTGCCCGTTGGCGCGACAGATTGTTCAATATAGGCACGTGAAATCACAGATTGTGGTTGCGTCGCAGTCAAATTCGCTTGCGTTGGCGCTACCGCAGCAACTGAATCACGTTTAGCAGTCACTTCAACGATCTGACCAGCGCCTGTTTGCGCACCTACTGCACCGAGATTCACTGACTCTTGAGCAAACACAACATGCGGAGCAGCGATAGATAACAATGAAACAGATAACGCATGGCTTAAATAGCGCTTAGGAAACGGAATTGCTTTAGACATAAATAATCCTAGGTTGAAATAAGTGAAGATTTAAAAACCGCAACATCAAATAAATAGTTGTGAAGCAAAAAATTATTTGGCTTAAAAATTTCCTTCATCAAATTAAAAATTTTTCATCATCAACTCGGTAACTCGCGTTTGATCGAATTCAAATTTATTTAAAAATGATGAATTTAATTTTTCTAATTAATTTTGTTTTTCTTATGATGGCTCGCATCCTAAGAAAGATTTGTTACAAGAAAAAGACATTCGAAAATATCAAAACTTCTTGTTGTATTTGGCTTTGATTAAGCTAAATTTAATTTTCGAGAGAAAAAAATATGCCTCAATTCGTGTGCGAAATTTTTTAAGCATTCTTTAATTATTTTTTAAGGGCTTTAAATATTGCGAAGAAAAATTTCTATAAAGAAATTATTTTGTAATTGAAGTGAACTCTGCGAAGATGGCGATCTTCGGTTTTTATTTTTTTCTGCGTAAAAAAGATATCTGTCTCTAAAAGAATGAATGGAAGTACATGAAATTACTGTTGATTGAGGATGACTTGATGATAGGCGAGAGCCTGGTGGAGGGCTTGCAGAAAGAAAAATATCAGGTTGACTGGGTCAAAGACGGGCTTGCCGCGGACGCTGCTTTAATTGCGAGTGATTATCATATTGTATTGCTTGATCTTGGACTGCCGAAGATGCAAGGCTTAGAAGTACTTCGAAAATATCGTCAAAGTAAAGGCACTGCCGCCATCTTAATTATTACCGCAAGAGATGCAACTTTCGACAGAATCAAAGGCCTAGATACCGGGGC
This sequence comes from Cognatundibacterium jejuense, assembly GCF_014284255.1. Taxonomy (GTDB): domain Bacteria; phylum Pseudomonadota; class Gammaproteobacteria; order Burkholderiales; family Burkholderiaceae_D; genus Undibacterium; species Undibacterium jejuense. The sequence continues at coordinate 62,826 of NZ_JACOFV010000002.1, read as the reverse complement.
GGATGACTATCTGGTTAAACCTTTTGATCTCGATGAATTATATGCTCGCATTCGTGCTTTGCTACGGCGCTGTCATATCGCTCAAGACCCGTCATTAAATCATTGTGGTCTGACGCTGAACGTTTCGACGCATGAAGTATTTTTTCATGGCGAAGAAATACATTTATCGTTAAATGAATTTAATCTGATGTTGGCCTTGATAGAGATGCCGGGAAAAGTCATTTCAAAAGCAAAATTAGAAGAAAAAATTTATGGATGGGATGAAGATATCGAAAGTAATACGATTGAAGTGTATATCCACATGCTAAGAAAAAAATTGGGTGCCGATTTTATTAAAAATGTTCGCGGTGTTGGTTATAAATTGATAAATGAAATCGAGAAATGAGAACCATACGCCAGCAACTATTAATCGGATTAATGTCCGGCATGGTGATAACGATTATCGCAGTTTGTATTGGTAGTTATCTCAAAGTAAGGCACGAAACCAATGAACTCTTCGACTACCAGTTGAAGCAAATTGTGCGTTCATTTCCTGCGAATATGACATTGCAGCAAAGTGAAACGGCAGATAAGCATCCAGGTAAAAAAATCGTTGTTCAGGTTTGGAATAAAGATCGTGTCATGGTGTTTACGTCTAACCCTGCAAAAAACTTACCGTTGTATAGCAACACAGGATTTTTTGAAGTCATGGCTGGTGATAAAGCCTGGCGCGTTTACAGTGAAGAAAATAATCATCAAGTGGTACAGGTAGGTCAACTGATACTTGATCGGGAGAATATTGAGTTCAGTTTGGCGTTGCGCTCGCTGATTCCATTTTTAATTTTGATTCCGACTCTTGCTTCACTAATCTGGTTTGTCGTTGGGCGTAGTTTGCAACCGTTGACACGACTCGCAACAGCATTAGGAGAACGTTCTGCGGATGCACTGCAACCGTTAGATACGCATGGTTATACGCCGGAAATGATGCCGATCGTAACGGCGATCAACGCGCTATTTTTAAGGGTGGATAGCTCGATTCAGCTGCAAAAAATGTTTGTCGCCGATGCTGCTCATGAATTGCGAACACCTTTGGCAGCTTTGAAATTACAGTTGCAATTAGTTGAGCGTACAAGCGATGATGAAGAACGCAAAACCGGAATCAAAAAACTCCATGAACGTCTGAATCGCGCCACGCATTTGGTTCAGCAATTATTGATACTTGCACGTCAGAGTGATATGGATGAACAAAAAATCGAGCAGAAAGTTTCTGTGCCAAAGTTAGCCAGACAAGTGGTTGGAGATTTTTCTTTGCTGGCTGAAAATAAAAATATTGACCTTGGGGTCGATGTTGCCGAAGAAAATTTATATATTTACGGGAATATCGATTCCTTACGTGTGATGTTAGGAAATATCGTTGATAACGCGATACGTTACACCGCAAAAAATGGCCGTATCGATGTCATTGTAAAAAAAGAAAATAATAAAATATTTCTCGCAGTTAGCGACAATGGAATGGGTATTCCGACAGGCGATCGCGAGCGCATTTTTGACCGTTTTTATCGCTGTGAAGGTAGTGGCGAATCAGGTAGCGGCCTTGGACTGGCAATCGTCAAAAATGTGGCGGACATGCATAAGGCAGTCATTACATTATCTGATGCTCAAGTAGGGACAGGACTGATATTTACAGTTTCTTTTGAGTTGCCTGCAAATTCTTAGGAGCACGATTAAAGCGACAGTGCGACAGTGCGACAGTGCGACAGTGCGACAGTGCGACAGTGCGACAGTGCGACAGTGCGACTAGGGCGACTAGCGTGGGTGAAACCTGCGCTGCTGTTATTTCCTGCTTAAAAACGCTTGTTTAAAATTGGTGGGTTGTACCCACTCTTTGACTGCAGTGTCTTCGATTTAAATTTGAATCATCTAAGCCGGGATTATTAAGCGGAATAATCCTCCATTTTGATTCGATAGTTCGATGCGCCCCTGTTGATTATTATTGACGTGCAAAGCGGCTATTCGTTTAGCTAAAAGCAAACCTAAGCCTGTTCCGTTTTGGCTGGCTGGAATGTTGCTATAGTCCTCTTCCAGTACCGTGTCAGAAAACCCCGGCCCATCGTCATGAACACTCATTTCAAGATAGCCAGAACACTCTTTCGCGCTGATCACAATGCGACTCTTTGCATACCTTGAAGCGTTTTGCAAAGCATTGACCAGTATCATTCTGATCAACATCTCATCGTACACCCATAGCACTGGTGCCTGGTTAAGTTCGCTGTTAATCTCGATATCTGATTGTCCATATTTATTTGCGGCTAATTCGAAGATCAAATCTTCTGGGGCATGTGAGTTGAGATTCAACCGCAGCAGTTCGTGTTCGCTGCGATAGAAAACGAGTAGTCTTGTAAGGGTATCGGAAATATTAAAAATGGCCTGCACGGTTGGCGTATCGCCATGTGATTCAGCGGCAGAGGCAATACTCGACAAACTATTTTTGACATCGTGTATGGTTAGTGCCGCAATGTGAGCGAAGCTCATAATGGTGTGTCCAATTGGTATTTGGTTTGAATTTTTTTGAGAAAACGTGAGATTTCCGGTAACTTAGGATGTTCTTTATTTGTTTTTGCAATCGTTACAGCAAACTCTTTCGCTTGTTTGATTTTGATGGCGTCCATCTGATTCATCAACACATCGGCAAGTAAAGACAGCGAGGCATTTGCCACGATTTGCATATTGTTTGGCAAACGAAAAGCGGCCTCGGTCAGCATTTGTGAAGCTTCGGCATAGGCGCCGGATTTCGCCTTTAAAACCGCTTCGTTATTCAGGTTAACGACTTCTTGCGTAGAGCGTTCTATTAGCTCTTTCGCCGCTTCCTCGCCACCGTGATGTTTGAAAATAGTTGATACCGCATTTTTGACTTCTTCGGAGTCCGGATTATTTTGCAGGACGTATTTGAGTATATCCCCTGCGGTTGCAGCTCTGTCGTTGACCAGACAGGCTTTGGCAAGGGCGAATGCTAATTCTTCTGAAATTCCAGTACTTCCTCCGCTCAAAGCTCTATCCAAGGCTTCGTCGGCGAGTTCGGTTTTGCCTGCTTTATGTAAAGCTTGTGCTTCCATCGCTGAAACAGAACGCAGCTCACCTGTTCCTTTGAAAGTCATCTTCGCGTCTTCGATGATATTGATGGCCTTGGCGGCGTCATTCATTTCCAGATAGGCGCTACTGAGTTTGACGTAATCTGCCGGATCTCTTAGTGGTGAATTTTTGGTCTTTTTTAATACGGTAGTCAACGCTTGTTCGACCCGTTTAAAATCGCCCGTGCGTTCGGCCAGACCAGCAAGAGAGCGTTGGCGCATTAACGAGTTGGGCGCCACCGTGCTCGCCTTGTCCAGAATCGCAATGGCGGCGGCATCGTCACCTGATTCGGTATGTATTTTTCCTAGCAAGTCATACGCAGACAAGAGGTTTGGGCTGTCATTGATTAAGTCGCTTAATAGTTGCTTTGCTTGCTCGCCATTGCCTTTCGCTTTCATCGCTTTAGCCAGCCCAAGTTTGGCCCACGGCATCGCACGCAAGCTCAATGCTTGTTCGTAAAACTGCATCGCCTCGTCATTCTTTTCTGCCATTAACAAGGCATTTCCTTTGATACGCATGGCATCGACCAAATATTTGTCACGGGTGGCGATGATGTCGTCACAAGCAGCAATGATCTCCAGCCATGCTGACTTGTCGTGGAGTTGGTCGATTGCCTGTAGACGTATCTTTTTTTCCATCAGGCGCTGAAAGCGCGAACGCAAGGTCTCGGCGGTAAATGGTTTTAGCAGATAATCATCGGGCAAACATTCGGCTGCGGTGATCACGCTTTCATAGCCGGTTTCAGCGGTGATCATGATGAATAGGGTCGCGCGGCTGATAATCTTGGCGGTGCGTAAATATTCGAGAAATTGTTGACCGTCGGTGGAACCGCCGAGGTAATAATCGCATAGGATGACGTCAAAGCGTTTCTGTTTGAGTAACTCAAGTGCATCACGTATGCTTGCTGCGATACCGACGTTGGTTATTTCCAATGACCCTATTTGATTTCGTAAAGAGCTGCGCATGTCGGCCATGTCATCAATAATGAGAACATGTTTGTCTTTATACGAAATAATTTTGCTCATAGTAGTCTCAAGGGACTGCAAACTTCATCGTAAGGACATAAACAGACGGTTAGTTCGTCTTTGTTTTTTTGTGTCTGTTAATCTGTCGTCGTTGTGATTGTTGTTGCTCAAGCTTTTGATGGCCCTGAGGTTAGGGAATTAGCACGGAAACCCCTGACCTGATTTACTTTTTTAATATTATTTGGCTATTAACTGTTTTTATAGCACAAGTCATACCAATAACAATAACACATAGATAAGATTTGACATCTGCGCCACGCACATGATGTATTTATCGCACATTGGCATAGCTAGTGAGTAGCTCTAACCGGCATTAAGCCAGATTTCCTGTTGTTTTTGCCATGTTGCCTTGTCGATAGAGTAGGTCGCAACATCTTTCTCGTTCCAACGTTCAATTCCGCGATAATTCAATCCCAATTTTTTCATGACGTGCGAAGAGGCAGTATTTTCAGGCATGCAAATCGCGTAGAGTGATTCCGCCTTCAAAATATCAAAGGCAAATGCAGCCATTGCTCTGGCGGCTTCGCTCGCGTAACCTTTCCCCCACTTGTCTTTACGCAGGCGCCAGCCGATTTCAAGCGGATTTTTTGGATCGCGTCCCAGATATTGTATGCAGCCTGCACCGATAAGTTCCTCAGTATCGATATCGATGAAGCTCCACCACGAAAATCCAAATTCAGCCCAGCGAGCCTTAACTCTGTCGATCATGTTCAGAGTTTCCTCTCTTGTTTCGGCCTGGCCTGAGATATAGCGCATGACTTCCAGATCGCTGTTGAGGTGACATAGTCCTTCAAGATGACTATCCGTGATGGGTTCAAGACGTAAGCGAGCTGTGGTGAGTATGGTCATGTTGAGCAAGCAAAAAGACAGAGAATGGCCTGAAAAACGACGGTAGTGAAATAACGTCAGTAGAATTTATGGTAACTTTGAAAATTCTTTTCAGCAAGGTTTAAGTTTTTCTCGTTCCAACATGGGTAAAAAAAAAACGCCACCCGAAATTGAAGGGTGGCGGGTGGCGTTTGGCGATGTCGGCATCTTAGTGCGACATCGGAATCAAATAAATTAACGCTTGAATTGCATTTCTGCGATGCGGTCAGCAACGATGCTGGTTGCCAGACTTTCAGCGTCAGCACGTTCGAAGATTTCAGTCAGCGTTTCGCCAATCCGGCGTACATGAGCATCCATGCCATCTTCTGGCGTATTCAGGTATTCATAGCAAACTTTGATAATGCCACCGGCGTTGATGACAAAGTCTGGCGCATACAAAATACCTTTTTGGCGGCAAGCTTCGCCGATTTCTGGTGACGCTAACTGGTTGTTTGCAGCACCAGCAACAATCGTTGCTTTGAGACGGGACAGCGTATCTGCATTCAGTGTCGCACCCAAAGCGCATGGGGCGTAGATGTCGGCCTGCACGTCGTAGATGGCATCGATGCCAACAACTTCGGCGTTTAATTCTTCTTGTGCACGTTTTAATGCCCCTTGATCGATATCAGCGACGATCAATTTTGCACCAGCTTCTTTCAGACGACGTGCATAGTCGTAACCGACATGACCCAGACCTTGCAGAGCAACGGTCAGACCTTCCATGCTGTCACGTTTCAATTGGTGTTTGACGGCAGCTTGCGCACCGACGAAGCAACCTAATGCGGTAAATGGAGATGGATCACCACGGTCACCGAGGCCAGCTACGTATTTCGTTTTGCTGGCAACATTCGCCATGTCTGCCGGGCTGGTGCCGACGTCTTCTGCCGTTACATAACGTCCACCGAGGCGTTCTAATGCTTCACCCAAAGCCTCAAACAGGGCTGGCGTCTTATCTGTTTTTGGATTGCCAATGATCACGCTCTTACCGCCGCCGATTGGCAGGCCAGCAACGGCGTTTTTATAAGTCATGCCGCGGGAAAGGCGCAATACATCGCGCACTGCTTCCGCCTCGCTGGCGTAGTTCCACATACGGCAACCACCCATCGCAGGGCCGAGGTTGGTGTTGTGAACCGCGATAATGGCTTTCAGGCCTGATTTTGCTTCAGAAGCAAAAACAACTTGTTCGTGATTGTCAAAATTGATTTCGTTAAATACAAAAGCGGTCATGCTTATGGCTCCGCGCGGAGGTTTGACTCTGTATGCCGGATAAGGCTGAATCATTTTCCGCAGAAAAAGTGAATAAAAATAATGAAAACAGCAAAAGACAGCAAAAAACAAGCAAGTGACTACTGGTTGTTGTAATCAATGCTACTGGTTGGTGATTGTGTCACGCGCGCCGAAGTATAAGGGAGGAGCGGGTGTTAACTCAAATTTTATTATTTATTTTGAAACTAAATTTTTCTAAGCTGAGCGATAGTGGTTCTAAGCCGCGGCCTGGTTCAGAGTTGTATGTAGCATCGTCAGCAATTCCGAGGTATAGCGAGTTTGCGACTTGACGCAACAGCCACGCGAATAAGAATTCATAAAACCATGCTTGGTTGCTTTGGCGATCTCGGCTTGATGTCCACGTTGTTGCAGGTCGCTGACCAATTCACGTGGCGTAAATGCAGCTTCATGTTCGGCAAAAATTAAACGTACCGGACAGATTGGTTGAATATTGCGATATTCGCGAATACGCGAGCCGTAAAACAACACGGTGTTTTGTAGTTGTTGCATACACCTGTGTTCGCTATTAATCCACAACGCACTTGCTCCAGCACTAAAGCCAATGGCAAATTTTAATGATGTCTGTTCTTGAAGAATGCTTTTCAACTTTTCAGCATAACGACTAACGCCACCCTCAACGATGAAGGCTTGATATGCATCTTGTTCTGAATAAAAGTGATTTTCCGGGTCATCCCATGGCGTGACAACAATGGCGTTGACTGATAGTTGGCGTACCAGGCCAGATACCGCGGGCGTATGTCCAAACACATCGGTGGCAATCAGAACAGTAGCTTGGGATGGTGAAATGCTGGATGACGAGGCAGATTTAACAGAAGCAGGCACAGGTAATTACAGAAAAGCAAAGGAGGGCGGAGACTACCGGACTTGTACTGAAATTGCAAGGATAGTTGTGTTTAGCTTGTTTGGATGACTTTTCATGAGTTTTATTTTGACAGGAACTTTATCTGTCGTGGATACTGCATAGTTGATAACAAAATTGCTCAGTTTTCTATTTTTAAGGGCAGCCGCCCTATATATTTTTGGGCAAAATAAATCATAGATATTTTCAATATAGTTGACTTACCACATCTGAAATCTGGAGACTTACCATGTTACGACCTAGTTTGATTGTATTGGCTGTTGCTTTTGTTCTGGCTGGATGCAAAGAAAAGCCAGAAGATGGCAAGGCAAAAGCCAGTGCTTCAGCGAGCGCAACATTAGCGGATCAAGCTTTATTGGTGACCCAGGAAGATTTGGCGCAGATACAGAGTAATGCCATGTCCTCAGGCCCGGTTATCACTGGCTCGGTGCAGCCAGAGCGCAAAGCGGATTTGCGGGCCGAGATTGCTTCCGTTGTTTTGCAAGTCTTTAAAGAAAATGGTGAAACTGTTAAACGTGGTGATTTATTGGTACGTCTCGATGATACGTCGATTAAAGACAGCTTACATTCTGCTGAAGAAGCAGAGCGTGCCGCCGTGCAGACGTTTGATCAGGCAGAGCGCCAGTTTCAGCGTCTGAAAACCTTACGCGCGTCCGGCATGACGTCGACGCAGCAATTAGAAGACGCGGAAATCCGTCGTAACAATACTCAAAGCGATCTGGTCGCCGCCAAAGCCCGCACCGTGCAAGCGCGCCAACAATTGCAGCGCACTGAAGTGCGTGCCCCTTTTGATGGTGTGGTCAGCGAGCGCAAGGTGTCGTCAGGTGATACGGCACAACTCGGTAAAGAACTGGTCAAAGTGATTGATCCGACCAGCTTGCGTTTTGAAGGATTGGTATCCGCGGATAAAGTGAATAACGTCAAGCTTGGTCAATCCGTACGGTTTCACATCAATGGCTATGGTGATCAGGAATTCAGCGGCAAAGTGAAACGTATCGATCTGGCTGCAAACGCGACGACTCGTCAGGTCGAAGTATTAGTGACGTTCAATGATAATGCACAACCACGCGTTTCAGGTCTCTATGCAGAGGGCATGATTGAAGCCGCTACGACGCAGACTTTGATGATCGCTAGTTCAGCCCTGGTACGTGAAGGTGATAAAGCCTACGCATGGTTGGCGAAAGATGGCAGGTTAAAAAAAGTCAGTTTAAGTGTAGGCGAGCGTGATGCTCGTCATGGCGACTATGCAATCCTGGCAGGTTTGAAAGAAGGCGACCGTATCATACGCACGCCGATTGCGACTTTGAAAGACGGCCAAAAATTTACTATGGTGGCATCGGTTTCAAATAAATTGCCTGTCGCGGTAGCTGGCGCTGCATCTAAGCCCGCGGTCAATTCAGCGGGGAAATAAGCCATGTTTTTATCTGACTTTAGTATCAAACGCCCGATTGCGATGATTGTGATCATCATCGCCCTGATGGCACTGGGCTTGTTGGCACTCAAAAAGTTGAAGGTCAATCAGATTCCGGATGTCCAGCAACCGGTATTGGTCGTGAGTATCCCTTACCCAGGTGCGTCATCAGATACGGTAGAGCGTGAGATCATCAATCGCGTCGAAAAGGCCATGCAAAGTATTACCGGCGTCTATCAATTGCGCTCCACTGCAAATGAAGGTTCAGCGACCATCGTGTTGATCTTCAATTTTGGTAAAAATATGGTGGAGGCCTCGGATGAGGTGCGAAATTCGATCGCTTCAGTACGCTATAAATTACCCGTAGAAATGCGTGAACCAGTGCTGGAAAGGATAGATCCTTCGGCGCAACCGATTATGCAATTGGCATTGTCGTCAGATGTCTTGAGCCATGCGGAAATTTCACGCAAAGCGGAAGATAAGTTAGCAGATAAATTTCGTGCCATTGATGGTGTTGCTACGGTGACGGTAGATGGTGCGCTGCGCCGCGAGTTGAGCGTGTTATTGCATGCTCAAAAGCTGCGTGAATACAATGTGTCAGTGTCGGAAGTAGTCAATGCACTGAGAAATCAAAATACCACTGCGCCTGTCGGAAAAATTACCGGACACTTAACCGAACAAAGTATACGTCTGATCGGGCGTATTGAATCGCCAAGAGAATTTCAATCCATCGTCGTGAAAAAGCGTGGCAATGAAATTATACGCTTGGCACAGGTGGCAGACATTGAGGACGGATTTTCTGAGCTGAACGGTTTTAGCATGCACAACGGCCATCCCAATGTAGGCATTTCCATCACGCGTTCACGCGAAGCAAGTACAGTTACAGTTGCTACCCATGTTCGCGATCTGGTCGCTGAGATTAATAAGACGCTACCTGCTGGTAGCAAATTAGAAGTGACCCAGGATGGTGGTAAAGATGCGGAGAGCAGCCTTGATAACGTCATTGAATCATTGATGTTTGGTGCCGTACTCACGATTTTTGTGGTGTACGTATTTTTAAATTCCTGGCGTTCTACATTAATCACGGCACTCAGTCTGCCAACCTCCGTCATTGCTGCTTTTATCGCCATTTGGCTGAGTGGTTTTACGCTTAATTTTATGACCTTGCTTGGCTTGTCTTTGGCGATTGGGGTGTTGATTGATGATGCGATTGTGGTGCGTGAAAATATTGTGCGTCATATGGAAATGGGTGTTGATCGTCGTACTGCCGCCAGTAACGGCACTAAAGAAATTGGTTTGGCGGTAGCGGCAACCACGTTTTCTATTATTGCGGTATTTATTCCTGTCGCATTTATGCCTGGCATCTCAGGTGAATGGTTTCGTCCGTTTGCATTGACTGTAGCCAGCTCAGTACTCGTTAGTTTGTTTATCTCTTTTACGCTTGATCCGATGTTGTCTGCATATTGGGGTGACCCGATAGGACATCATTTACTACCAAAAAAAGGGATTAGCCTTGTCTTGGCGAAATTCAATGACTGGTTTGATCATCAGGCTGACCGCTACGGTAACGTGATTGCCTGGGCATTACATCACCGGGTCTGGATGGCGGTGATCGCCGGCGTCAGTCTGGTGGGAGCAATCGCACTTCACGCAACGTTCGGAGGCTCAAGTTTTTTACCGAGTGCCGATAACGGCACCATTTTTATTGACATTCGCACGCCATCTAGTTCCAGCCTCGAATATTCGCGTCTGAAAGTTGAAAAAGCCGCCGAAATCGCGCGTAGTTTGAAGGTCACCAAAGCGACTAATAGCACCATTAATAGTGGTGGTGGACGGGTTTATGTGGATATTGGTAAGAGTACCGAACGCAAGCAATCTGCCGCCGAAGTCGCGACGGATTTACGTAAGCTCCTGGTGCAAGTGATAGGGGCAGAATATGTGGTACAGGATGATTTGAATAATGACGGCGGCAAGCCGGTACAGATTAATTTTTCTGGCCCAGATGCGCGTAAATTACTGATCATCGCCAATGAATTTATGGAAAAATTACGCAAGGTTGATGGTGCGGTTGATGTAGGTTTATCTCAACAAGACCCTAAAGATGAGTTGCAGATCGAGCTCAATCGTGGTCTGGCAAATTCTCTCGGTATTTCGGTCAATGACGCAGCGCAGGCTTTACGTGTGGCATTTGCTGGTGTTGAGGTCGGTGATTGGGTTGATCCTACCGGGGAGGCACGTGATGTGGCAGTCCGTCTGCATCCGAACGATAGAATTAATGCTGAAAATATCGAACGTTTACCGATCGCGGTGAATAACAGCGATACCATGGTGCCGCTCGAGCAAATCGCAAAAATCACCATGGGTAAAGGACCATCACAAATCAAGCACACTGACGGCAAACGCATGATGGCCGTATCAGCAAATACACAGGGCAGGTCGCCTGGTGAGGTAACCGCCGAGGCATTAAAGATTGCTAAGGCCATGAGTTTTCCTGCCGGGTATTCTTTAGATCTTGGCGGTGCAGCACGTTCACAGAAAGAATTGTTCACCGAAATGACAATTGCTCTGGTCATGGGTATTGGCCTGATGTATCTGATTTTGGTCATGCAGTTTGGCTCTTTTACTGCCCCGGTAGCCGTAATGTTGTCTTTACCTTTGAGTTTGATCGGTGTGGTGCTTGCGCTGTTATTGACCCACGGTACGCTTAATCTGATGAGCTTTATCGGCATCATTATGTTGATGGGCCTGGTTGCCAAGAATGCGATTTTGCTGCTCGATTGTGCGCGCAAGCGTGAGCAGGAAGGCTTTGATCGCGAGGAATCCTTAATGTATGCGGGGCGCAAACGCTTACGCCCGATTCTGATGACTACATTTGCTTTGATTGCTGGCATGTTGCCGGTGGCGATAGGTCTTGGTGAAGGTGGGGAGTTTTATCGTCCGCTGGCGATTGCGATTATTGGTGGAACCATTACCTCTACCTTGTTGACATTGTTGGTTGTGCCGACCTTCTATGACAGCATAGAAATTAGTCGTGATCGTATGATGGCGAAGTATCGTTCTCGTGTGGTTCGTTGGAATGCTTTTTTTGCTGCGTTAGCGACCGGCTTGGAGGCAGTATTGACGGTGACATTTATTCGCTTTATTTTCCGTCTTCCGGTGCGTCTGATCAGAATGTTCAAACCTGTCAAAAATGTTTGAAGCGTATGTTCACTCGGGTATCGTAGTAGGGATGGAAAGTACAGCATAAAGCGTTTTGAGGGGCATTCTGGATTTCTTGCTTGACGAGCAGGTTTCAAATCTGGATACTTCGCGCACTGTTAAAATGTGACAAAACGTTTCTGGAATAACGTCCATAAATTAACAACGGCCTTTACCAAGGCCGTTTGTTTATTCTTCAACAAAAACAATTGAACTGGAGATACCAATGAGTCAAGCAGCACCCGCTGTCGCAGCAAAGATGCCGCCGCAGATTCCTTACATCATTGCGAATGAAGGCTGTGAGCGCTTTAGTTTTTACGGCATGCGCAACATTCTCACATCGTTCCTGATTAGCAGCTTGCTGTTATCGATGCCTGAAAATTTACGCGCAGGAATGGCTAAAGAAATTTTCCATACGTTTGTCATCGGCGTGTATTTTTTCCCATTACTGGGTGGTTGGTTAGCCGACAGATTTTTTGGTAAATATAATACGGTGTTTTGGCTTAGTCTGGTGTACTGCGCTGGACATGCTTGTCTGGCCATATTTGACGATAATCCCCGCGGATTTTACGTTGGCTTATTTCTCATCGCTTTTGGTTCTGGCGGGATTAAACCCTTGGTTTCATCGTTTGTTGGTGACCAATTTGACCAAAGCAATCGCAGCATGGCGCAAAAAGTGTTCGAGGCATTTTATTGGATCATCAATTTGGGTTCCTTCTTTGCATCGATATTAATGCCGTATTTTTTGAAGCAATTAGGTGCTGGCGTTGCATTTGGTATACCTGGTATTTTGATGCTAATCGCGACCATTATTTTCTGGTCGGGCCGCAAGAAATATGTGCACGTCGCCCCGGTTGCAAAAGATCCACATTCTTTTATAAATGTCGTACGTACTGCACTGCTGGCAGAAGTACCAGGTAAAGCACGCACTGGTTTATATATTGCTGTGTTGGGCGTGATTGCTGCAGTTGGTGTGTTGTTGACGATACCAACGCTGGCGCTGGTGCCAGCCATATGTCTCGCATTGGTGATGTTGCTTGGTTTTGGCGGTATCGGTACCTGGATACAGTTGGATCGGGCCTACGGCACCCATCCTGATGTGATTGTGGACGGTGTACGCTCGGTATTGCGTGTTCTGGTGATTTTTGCATTAGTGACGCCATTCTGGTCTTTGTTTGATCAAAAAGCATCTACATGGGTGGTACAAGCGGATTCGATGGTAAAGCCTTCCTGGTTCCAGTCATCGCAAATGCAAGCCTTGAATCCAATGCTGGTGATGCTCCTGATTCCATTTAATAATCTGGTCTTGTACCCTATGTGCAAACGCCTTGGTCTGGAATTAACGGCTTTGCGTCGCATGGGTTTGGGGATTGCTTTTTCAGGTTTTGCGTGGATCGTAGTGGGATTTATGCAGTTGACAATGGATGGTGGCAATACGTTGTCAATTACCTGGCAAATCCTGCCATACGCTTTGTTGACGCTTGGTGAGGTGTTGGTATCGACAACCGGTCTTGAGTTCGCTTATGGTCAGGCACCGCTGGCGATGAAGGGCGTGATTATGAGTTTTTGGAGTCTGACAGTGACCATTGGTAACTTGTGGGTATTGCTGGCGGATGCAAGTGTCAAAAGTGCACCAGTCATGGAACAGATCAAAACTTCAGGCATCAGTACGACAGCCTTCTTAATGTTCTTCTTTGCAGGCTTTGCTTTGTTAGCATCTCTGGTGTTTGCAATGTACGCTAAAAGTTACAAAATGCATAACTATTATCGGCAAGCCTAAGTTTGACCTCGCTGTTATGGCGACATTGTTAGCTTGTTGAGTCAGCTTTGAATGCTATTCGAAGTCTTCAATAGTGCTTCAATACATATAGGCTATTGATTTTTTATTAACGAGATTGCGCTCTTTGCAATCTCGTTTTTTTTGTATTCTATTTCCTACAAAAAATCGATCACCAATAGTTTAATCCTTTGATTTTATCTTCATTCTTTACTAAATTAACTACATTACTTTTCAATAGTGCGATAGTTTTTCAGATCAAATTTGATCGATCCTCACTTGAAATAAAAAATCTTTTTTAGCCGCATTTTGAGTTTGCTTGTGTTTTTAAATTGAAAATGAATTTAAACAACACATTGTGAATTTAGTTTAAAAAATACCGAATCAGATATAGCTCCACCCAAAAGTTGATTTAATGTCGTTCCTGACACATATAAATCTAAATGACGTCTTGTTTAGCCTTTTTACATTCGTTTTGTGATTTTTTTACCAGACCGGAGTTAGAAATGACCATAGCAAAAAGACTTTATCTGCTTGTTTTATTCGCTGCTGCCGCGATGGTTACCCTGGCTAGTTTGGGTGTCTACCAAATTTATCGCGTATATGATGCAGCAGATTATGCCAACATAAACACTGTCCCAAGTTTGCGGGAATTGGCGCTTGTATCCGATGCGATAGCAAACATTCGGGTTAAAACGTGGCAAGCATTAGCATCGACTGATCCTGAGGCAAAGAAATCGGTACGGGCAGGTATTCCGGCAGAAAAGACCGTCGTCGAAAGTGTTCTGAATAAATATGAAAAAGAAAATATCTCAGACGATAAAGATAAAGGCCTGTTGGCGGAGGATAGGTCATCAATCGCCGCTTATTATGCGATAAGTGAAAAGGTACTTAATGCAGATGCAGAAGGTAAGCACGAGGAAGCTCTGCAAGAGATGCTTAGCAAACAAGACGTCATCAAAAAAATGAGTACTGACTTGGAGGCGCACCGTGAATACAACATCAAACTCGGATCCGATGGTGCTGATGAGGCAAAGAAAATTTTAAGCTCCGCAGTGTGGTTGGCAAGTGTTATCGGTGTTATCGGCATCCTAGCTGTTGCTTTTATGGGATTGAGTTTAGTAAGAAAATTGGTTAATTCTCTGAATCAAGCAATCGTTGTTGCCAAAGGCGTCGCTGCTGGTGATTTAACGCAAAAAATTGATGCTAGCGGTAGTGACGAAGTAGCACAGCTTCTTGGTGCGATCAAAGAAATGTCGGATAGTTTGGAAAGAATTTGTACCCAAATACGACAAGGCACCGATGCTATTGCTGTTGCATCAACAGAAATAGCAACTGGAAATATGGACCTCTCTTCACGTACCGAGCAACAGGCTGGTGCGTTGGAAGAAACCGCATCTTCGATGGAAGAATTGACCAGCACCGTCAGACAAAACTCAGATAATGCACGTCAGGCCAATACACTGGCGAGTACCGCGTCCACCGTAGCTGTGGATGGTGGGGCCGTGGTTTCACAAGTAGTTGAAACAATGGCGGCGATCAATGAATCATCCAGAAAAATCGTCGACATTATCAGTGTGATTGATGGTATCGCATTTCAAACAAATATCCTGGCGTTAAATGCTGCGGTGGAAGCCGCCAGGGCCGGTGAACAAGGCCGTGGATTTGCCGTGGTTGCAGCCGAGGTCAGAAATCTGGCGCAACGTTCCGCATCTGCGGCGAAAGAAATTAAAACGCTGATCGATAACTCGGTGGAGAAAGTTGATTCAGGCACCAGGCTGGTTGATCAGGCTGGCGCAGCAATGACTAATATCGTTAGCAGTATTCAGAAAGTCAGTGCTGTTGTCAGTGAAATTAGCAATGCCAGTCATGAGCAAAGTTCTGGCATCGACCAGATCAATCAGGCGGTAATACACATGGACGAAAGTACGCAGCAAAATGCGGCATTGGTTGAACAGGCAGCGGCCGCTGCATCCTCATTGCAAGATCAGGCAAATAAATTGACGCAGGTTGTATCGGTGTTTAAATTAAATAGCTCAGGCGGTGGGGGAGGTTTGCATCAGCGTCATCATACGGCTAGTTCACAGATGGCGACGAGTGTAGAATCTTCAACAGCTGCCAAACCTGCACCTAGACCTGCACCTAAGCCAGCTCCGAAAACCCGTCCAGCAGCACCAGCACTGAGTGCAACGACATCAACGAAGTCAACTAAAGCTGAAGCAGATGATTGGGAAGAGTTTTAAGAACTACCAACAGACATTTTATATCAGACATAAAAAGGTACCGTATGGTGCCTTTTTTGTTATCTGACAAGACGGGAATGAATCCATTGTTTATTCTTCGAGCGTTCGTGGGACAAAGAGATAAGACACAACATTGAGTTGCATCAAAGTTAGACAAGCTGAGCGGAGTAATCTGAGTATCATATTTATAAGCTATTTATAAGCTATTTATCCCTGCTATCTGACACGGAATTGCAGGTAACACCTATTTAACCATGAAGTGTTCAGTGAGAAAATATGAGCCTAAATAACGAACAACAAGCTGCTTTGAAATCGAAATTAGATTTGATGAAGCAAGAAATTCAGACAGAACTCAGACAGCATAATCCCGATCTTCTACGCCATGACAGTGGTGAAGGTGATGGTGCGATTAATGACGTATTAAATCACGATGCGATGTCAAAATACTTGCATCAACATGCTGAATGGCAATCCTTGCAAAGAGCACAAGCGCGTTTGAGTGAGAATATTGCAGATATTTGTCGCGAATGTGGTGCAACGATACCTTACGCCAGACTAGAGGCAGAACCTACCGCTGAACGTTGCATCAAATGTCAGTCTGCGCTGGAGGCAGATGATCAGCGCCTGCGTATCCACTCGCATTCCAGCATGTAAATGGGTGTTCATTCGCAAAAAGACATTATCTAAAAATTAACACCAAAAGTTTCTGAAGATTTTCTCAGGCATCGACATTTTTTAATATGCATTGAAAATATATGTTAAAAAATGTATGATGATTTCAGTACTTTAAGTGTGATGTGAATTGAACGACAGATTTGCAAATTGTAATGCGTGCTTAAAGATGTATTTAAAATATATTTAATAAGGTTTGATATGTTGGATTCTACAACCCGTGAATTAATTAAATCGACGGTGCCAGTTTTAACGCAGCATGGTGTCACGCTGACACGGCATTTTTACGCACGGATGTTTGCTCATAATCCGGAATTGAAACCAATGTTTAATCAGACAAGCCAGCAAGCAGGGCGTCAACAACAGGCATTGGCAATGGCGGTGTTGGCGTATGCTGAGCACATCGATAACCCAGAGGTTTTGCAACCGGTGTTAAATTTGGTTGCTAACAAGCATGTTAGCCTGGGGATTCGTGCTGAACATTATCCGATTGTCGGCAAACATTTACTAGCTTCGATACAAGAGGTGTTGGGTGATGCTGCGAGTGATGCTTTAATTGATGCATGGGCCGCGGCGTACGGACAGTTGGCCGATATTCTGATTGCTCACGAAAATCACATTTATCAACAGGCAGCAAATCAGGACGCTGGTTGGAGCGGTTGGCGTAGTTTCAGAGTAGAAAAAACAGTAATAGAAAGTGATGAAATCAAATCGTTTTATCTTACACCTGCAGATGGGGGGCAAGTGCCACTTTATCGTCCGGGACAATACATTTCGGTCAAAGTGCACATCCCGACAATGGGGATCAGTCAGGCAAGGCAATACAGCTTATCAGGCGCACCGGGTAAATCATTTTTACGCATTTCTGTCAAACGTGAGCAAGGACATGCTGTAAATCCAGACGGTCTGGTCTCGAATGTATTGCACGATCAACTAGAGATTGGCAGTTTGATTGAGCTTGCACCACCGATGGGCGATTATTTTTTGCATGAAGATCGCAGTACCCCTGTTGTATTAATCAGTGCTGGCGTCGGCATCACACCAAAGTTAGCGATGCTAGAACATCTCATTGAGACGAATTCAACACGCTCCGTATCGTTTATTCATGCATGCCGCCATGGGGGAGTGCACGCATTTAAGCAGCATATCAAACAATTGTCGGCGCAGCACCCTTACTTGAAACACGTGGTTTTCTATGAAACGCCACGCGAACAAGATGTGGTTGATCATGATTATCAGTACGCGGGACGGTTGCATCTGGAGCAAATAGCTCCCTTGGTTGCGCAGCCTCATGCAGATTATTATGTTTGCGGGCCGGTTCCTTTTATGCAAGAGCAAATTAACAAACTGAAAAAGCTTGGTGTGGACGCTGGAAAAATTCATGCAGAAGCTTTTGGTAGTGGCGGTGTTGCTGCATAATTGCATCGCCGGCTCATTGGCGAGTTTGTAATTGCTGACTCGCCTTTCAATCAATACCAAAGAGAACTCATGCAACTTACACACTTTACCGACTTAGGTCTGCGCGTTTTGATTTACCTGACCTTCCCTGATCGTACAGAGCCGGTGACGATTTCTGAGATTGCATCGCAATTTGATATCTCACGCAACCATCTCGTTAAAGTAGTCCATTTCCTAGCTCAACAACAATGGATAGTCACGACGCGCGGTAAAGGTGGTGGCATGGCTTTGGCTCAGCCTATCGATAAATATAAATTAGGCCAATTAATTTCCACCTTGGAAGGCCATACAGAGTTAATCGATTGCGCCAAGCCTGCATGTGGTTTGAAGGGGAATTGCCAACTCAAACATATCCTCGACCGCGCCCATAAAATTTTCTATGAAGCACTAGATGTTTACACGCTCAAAGATGCCGTTGCAACCCCTACGCGCGAGGCAATTATTAGTTTGCATCAGTTGCGATTGAGTCGCTAAAAAAGAGTGGTGAACTAGATCAAATTATTAAGCGAAATATCAACTGATAATATTGTGCTTTAAATAATAACTGCACCGCGCACGGTGCAGTTTTTTGGGCACATCAATACATATTTTTACGCACTAATTCCAACCACAATCAGCGCATAAATAATTAATGAAATCAAAGCAATAAATAAGAGTGCGATAGTTCGCCAGAATGCTTCGAATTTTGTCAGTGCATAGCTGCCACGCAATTGTGCAAACATATGCACGGGTGGCACTACTACGGTGAAAAATGCTGCGACACCACCCAGATTACATTTGCTCAAAATAGCGACAAACATAATCAGTATCGCCATAAAAGAGAGCGAAAATAACGAGAATACAGCATGATCAAACATGACATATCGACGTTTGAAAATGAACATTAACCATAAAAATGGCAATGAAATTGGCATCAATAAAAAAGCAAATTTAGATGCCGCACTCTTCATTTTATAGAGTGTCAATTCCGGATTTTGTGCCGCATGTTTCAATGTCTCCTTTATCCATGGAGTGGAAGCGCTGACGTTTTCGTTATCCAGTACCAAATCGAATCCTTTGTTGCCATCACCAGAAAGGTCAATCGTACCGCTTAGTTTGCTCTTTTTATCTTTGCTAACGTTAGGCTCAGGATTTTTTGCTGGTAATTGGCCTATCGCCTTCAAGGATACTTCGAGGGTTGCAATTTCAATTTTCGTGTCATTGATTTCTTCATTGATACTTTCAATTTTCTGATCGCCTTTTGCTAATTTCTCTCGCTCTGCAGTCAAGGATTGTAGTTTAATTTTTGCTGCGTCCAGATCTTTACTGATGCTTGCATTCGCTTCGGCCTTTCCTCCACTATTGTCCACATCGTAATGACTGCTGGTCAAAGAAAATACAAAGAACATCAGGAAAATCAAAAACAAAAACAGCGCCAGTGGTGATACGTAGCGAGTTCTTTGTCCTGCGATGTAATTGCGCGTTAGTTTGCCCGGAGTAAAAATCAGGGCAGGAATTGTGCGCCAGGCTTTTGTTTCAAAGTGAAAGATACCATGCAAAAGCTCTTCAAACATATGCAAAAGCGAACGGTGAATATGCGCTGATTGTCCGCATGCATGGCAGTACGCTCCGGTCAGCGGTGTCTCACAATTGGCGCAAATGCCGTGTTCTTCAGGTGCATAATGCGGGTCGCGACCTTCACCTGTTATTTCATTGACGACAACTGCTTGCGCCAGCGCATCTGCTCCGAGACCTGCATCGACATTCATATTCTTATCCAAAAAAAATGGTGTCTGGATTGTGCCTGATACTGCTTTACTTCTCAAGGCGTTGCACGCATAGCATTAAAAAATGTCGTTTGTTGGGAAGAGTATTGTGCTTAGGCGCTGCCTTTACTGACGCTTTCACCATCTTCCGGGCGCAAGCTCCAGAATGTGATAGAGGAAAATAAAGTCATGATACCCAGCGTTAAGAAAGCGTGATGCAGCGCAGAAGTCACCGCGACTTTGTCAGATTGTGGCAATCCACTCAGGTACCATGCCGTTACCAACGATCCGCACGCCAGCCCGAAGCTCATCGACATTTGCTGCAAAGTACTGGCAATGGTGCTCGCCATGCTGGTGTCGGCGGGTTTAATATCGGCGTACGCCATGGAATTCATGCTGGTAAATTGCAAGGAATTAAAGAACCCCTGCGTTAAGCTAAGCAAGACGATCATGTACCAAGGCGTACCGGGCGTAATGAGTGAGAATGTGCAGATCGTTACGCCTATCATCAGTGTATTCAGAATTAACACCTTGCGATAGCCAAAGCGCCTTAATACACCGCTGGCAATCAGTTTCATGAACATCGCCGCAGCCGCGGCCGGCATCATCAACAAACCAGACTGCCAGGCGGGCAGATTCAGCCCTAATTGATATAGCAGTGGCAGTAAAAATGGCAGCCCCCCAAGCCCCAGACGTGTAATAAAGCCACCAACCACTGAAACCCTGAAAGTACGGACATCAAATAATTGAAGTCTGAGCAATGGCGTTGCTGTGTGTTGTGAATGCCAGCCATACCATGCCAGCAAACTCAAAGCCAGTGCAAACAGGCCAAAGGTCATAGGAGCAGAGATCGAGTGCTCGCCAAAAATTTCTAACAACCATGATAATAAGGCAGCTCCGGTACCAAATAACACCAAGCCTTTCACATCCAGTGGTCTTGATTCTTCTCCGTAGTAATCTGGCATGTGCCGATGGATCAGATATTGTGCTGCCAGACCAACAGGAATATTGACAAAGAAAATTACACGCCAGGACAGCCAGTGCACGATTAAGCCACCTACAGTCGGTCCTAGTAGCGGACCTATCAAGGCCGGAATAATCACAAAATTCATTGCTGCCAGCAATTCTGATTTTGGAAAGGTACGTACAATCGTTAGACGACCAACCGGCATCATCATCGCTGCCCCCATCCCTTGCATGATGCGCGCAGCAACCAGCATAGGCAGATTCAAAGACAGACCGCACAATACTGACGAAAGCGTAAAAATGGCAACTGCCAGACTAAATACTTTACGGGTGCCGAATTTATCAGCAATCCAGCCACTGACTGGTATCCCTA
Organism: Cognatundibacterium jejuense; assembly: GCF_014284255.1. Lineage (GTDB taxonomy): Bacteria > Pseudomonadota > Gammaproteobacteria > Burkholderiales > Burkholderiaceae_D > Undibacterium > Undibacterium jejuense. Next base: position 41,837 of record NZ_JACOFV010000002.1, on the reverse strand, counting down.
CCGCCAGGCTCAGAATGTAACTGGTAACCACTGCCTTTAAACTCAGCGGACTGACCTGTAAACTGTTCGCCATGGCTGGGACAGCGGTATTAATAATCGTTGAATCCAATTGCTCCATGAACAAGGCAATGGCGACGACCCAGGGCAGATATTTTTTGACAGTAGCGGCTTGCTCGATGGTGGCGGGGATAGACATAGATACAGAGGGAAACTATGTAAAGCACGCATGATAACACCGCCGCGACATGCTTTTCTAAAGTCGATTTAATTTGGTAGGGCAGGAGCAACCCACGCGGTGACCGCGTACGCACGGGGTTGGCGGGTTGCATTCGCCCTAAGAGACTTTCTTTATGTTGTTGCGCGTTCTTTTACTTTTTCTGTTTTACGTTGCAGGACAAAAATCGGTTGCGCCCATTCTGTATCTTTTTTCTTTTTGCTGGTGATTAGCGTCAATTCGGATGGATCGTAGACGTCGGTGTTATGCGTCAATGGCGTCGTCATCAGATATTGCGCGTCGGTATTTTTGAGGAATTCACCCACTAACTGAATATTACGAATATCCAGATGGGCAAATGGTTCGTCAATGAACACAAAACCTCCTGAGCCATCTTCCGATTTCAATAAGCCGATCAAGAGTATCAACGATTTCATGACCTGCTGACCACCGGATGCTTCACCGTCGTTCATGCCGATAGGGCCTTTGCCATCAAACTTAAAGCGTACATGCAAGCCCGCTTGCGCCAGTTGGATATCATCGTTTTCCAGTTTGACCGGATCGGTATGGACTTCAATACCCGCTAACTCGCCTAGCTGTTTAATGTTTTTGCTGTACGATTTGATGGTGAAACGTAAGCGATCCATATAGGCCGCACGCGCATTCACGGTAGCTTCAATCGCGCGGTTGTTCTGGTAGCGGCGTTCATCCGTTTCTGCCTGACGACCTTGTAGCAGAGCGTTTAAACGGGTGTACTGATCCACTACCGTTGAGTCTGTCTCCCAATCATCACGGGCCAGATTATTCGTCAAACTGCGGATGCGGAGTTCGATCTGATGCACGTTTTCATGTTCGGCAACCAAATCTTTACGATGCGAACTTCGCTTCCAATTCGGTGGCAGGGTATGCCACGTTGAGCGCATCGCACGCAAGGTTTCAAATTGGGCTTTGCGTTCTTCAGCGTGGCGTTTTTCAGACGCACGTAACTGGGTCTCAGCATCGGCAATTGCAGCCTTCGCTTGCTCCCATTTTAAATGGGCAATTGAACGTTGTTCGGTTGCAGCTTTGAGTAAAGGTGCGAGTTCGCCCAGGCGACTACCGACTTCGATACGTTGCTGTTTGAGCGGTTGCGTATTGCGGCTTGCTTCTTCAAATTCTGCGTGGCGAGCACTCAGCTCTTTTGCTGCGTCAACACCGGCCAGACGCGCTTTATAAGCGCTGATTTCACCTGCCAGTTTGCTGATATTCATCGTCAGCACGTCTTCTTGCGATTGCAGGCGCGGCAATGATTTGAGTAACGCTTCCAGACGTTGGCTACGACCTGCATTACCAAAGCGATAGCGCGAAGCATCGACAAATAAAGAGCGTCCACCACGGCGTTCAAAATGATAAGCGTCGGGGGTAATCCATTCCTGTGAGCGTGGCAGTTTCATGCCTGCTTCAATCGACGCAACCGTGTCGATGCGTTGTAATTGCTCGATCAGCCAGGCCGGTGCTTGTGCCGTGAAGTTCACAACAGACATCAGGCTGCGATCTTTGACCAAGGGGGCGCTGATACGATCGGGAACGATGAAGTGGCTGTATTTTTGTTTTTCACCGATACGATAAGCGGCAGCTGCGTCGCTCGCTTTGTCGAGCAAAATGACCGACGTATAGCCGCGCAATACGCCTTCAACGGCGCCTTGCCATTGCGGGTCTGTGACCTCGACAATATCCGGCAACATGCAGTGATCAATGTTGGCGTCATTCAAAGCACGGCGCATCTGACGGACATTTTCCGGATCCGGTAAACTCGATTTACCTTGCAGCGCCGCAATCGTATCCATTTCAGCGGTAATGCGTTGGCTCAGGCTATCGCGTTCTGATTTTTGACGCGAAAGTTCGGCTTCTTTTTTCTCTAGCTCGTCAGCGATATTGGCAACATCGGCATCAGCTTCGGCAGCCAGTTTTTGCAACCGGGCTTTTTGCTCCAGCAAACTTTCTTGCGGCTTTAATTTAGCATTGATATGCGAGAGCTTTTCACGCAGCGATGATTCTTCTGCCTCCAGTGCAGCTTCTGCTTGCTTGGCTTCGGATACCTGTTGTGCTTGCTGCGCCAGATGCTGGCGACGCTCGGATAAAGCGTCGTCCTGTGTTTTCAGGAAGCGGCGCGAAGCACGTAAAGACTGGCTGGTCGCGTTGGCTTTTTCCAGGTCTTCGTGATATTGCAGCGTTGGTAAAACCTCTTCTTGCAGATCGCGCTTTTCTTTGCTCAGGCTTTCATACTGGTGGTAATTCGCGACTTTCAGGCGCAAACCTTCGAGGTTAGCTTTTGCGCCTTCGAGTTCGGTTTCAAAACGTTGTAACTCGGTTTCGGTATCACGTTGATGGCGCTTCGCATCATCATACGCATCCAGCACTTCTTTATCGCCGAACACCTGGAATACCAGATCCAGCAATTGGCGCGGTGCATATTCACATAGCTTGTCAGTTTCGCCTTGTTCCAGCGCCAGTACTTTACCCATCGCATTCGATAAACCCGCATGGGATAAACGTTTCCGATAGCTCTCTACGCCTAGCCAATCATTCGCTTCGGTGACTTCTTCGATTTCAACTTTGCCACCGCGCATCAGATATTGACGCTTCCAGTCACCGCCGTTTTTTTCTATCTTACAAAACAATGTGACTTCATCATCGTATAAGCCAGACATACGAAATGGTCGATTCGAGATCTGTGGCCCTACCGCGCTATTGTCGACAACCGAGCGTATCCATGCCGTTTGTTGACCAGAGTGACGCGCATAATGTTTATACGAACGCCCCATCGAACATTCAAGACCGAACAAGGTACGTAAAGCATCCAATAGGGTGGTTTTTCCTGAGCCGTTTTGCCCGGCAATGGTAATGATCTTGGCGTCGAGTGGGATATTTTTAATCCGCTGCCAGTAATCCCAATGAACCAACTCTAACGATTTAATATGAAACATGGTGTGTATTCTTTTGTCTGGTGAACGTTGATATGCGTATCAATAAAAATAGGAATTGATGGCTTATCAGATGGCTGATCATTCTGCGTCAGGTGCGATTTCTCCATCGCTGGTGTCGACATTGTTGACTGTGTCGGCCGCGATGATGGCGGGTGTCCGTGGCGCAGGTATATGAAAAATATCTGACAACGCACCATTAATGATGCGATCCTTTAAGGTGTCGGTATCCATCAATAAATCGAGTAACGGCCCTTCTAAAATCATATCGCCTTTGCGTTCAATAAAACCTACGCGTGCAAGTTGACCCAGATTCATATCCATACGGGTTTTTTTACCCAGCTTGTCGCCAAAGTCTGCCAGCAAAGCGCGATACGAAATGCCGATCGACGTATCTTCTGCACGCGGCAATGGCTTTTCTTTACCAAACATATCGTTCTGATCTTCTTCTGCTAATTGATGTGCTTCTTGTCGTTCGCGTTTAGGCAAAATGATCAGTGACCACAGTACGACTAAGAGCGCGACGCCATCACGTGCCAGACCAAAATTATTGTTCTGCCAGGTTTCTTTAGTACCGAATACTTTGGATTCGCTATCGCGAGTCAGTGCCAGCGTGACGTAATCTGCATACACGTTATCCATGAATTTCATGCCGCAGGCTTTGAGCCGCGTATCCAATTCGGTGCGGAAAATTTCATCAGACAAAGCGCGTTTCACGAGTTTGTCTTCACGGCGCAAAGTTTGGTGCGCCAACAGGCGCGCGATCAGAATTTGTGCATCTTCGGTCATGGTGTTTCTCTATTCGGTGCTAGTGTGCTGGTTGACTCTGAGACGGTCTCGTTGCGTTCAACGAAACTCAGATTCGCAATGGACATCGCCGCAATATGCGGGTCGTGTAACTTTTGCATTTTGTCTTTGGAATTGAAGACCAATGGCAAGCGCGCCAGCGTGCCGGTCGCGCCTTGCAACGCCGATTCATTGGCGTCGCCAAGCAACGGCAACATCGACGCGCGATACGAGGCAATCGCAAAATTAGCCGGCAGCAAAATATCTTGTAATGCAATGGGTTTTTCTTTGGCGTCAGTTTTATGCAGCAAATCCAGCCAGTGATCCAACTCGTGTAGTGCGTCACTATCATCATTGGCGACGGAAATCGCATTTTCACCAACCGGTAAGGCACCAGCGATGGCTGATACGCGATGGCTTAATAATTCGCTTTCAGCGACGTCGATCATTTCTGACGGCGTAATAAATAACGGGGTCACTGGTTGTGCTAATGCCTCGTCAGCTAGTGCTGCCAGATCATCTTTCTGCAACAACCAGGTTTTAATATCGGTCGTCGACAAGCCTGATTGACCAAGATGCACGCGTTGCCGCTCGATTTGATTGAGTGCACGTGAAAACATGCCCTGCATGTTCAGCAGCGCGCTTTGCGCCCGACCAATCGCTTGTGCAGCCCTGTGTGTTGCCGCATCGGCGCGTTCATCATGAGTGATGGCGTGAATAATTTGCGAGCCTTTTTCTACCCAATCACATGCGGTATGCCATTTCTGTTGCGCGGCACGGAGTTGGAATTCTGAACCCGATGCAATCGCATCAGAAAATTCTTCGGTCAGCTCAATCAGGCGACCTAACAAATGATGTAACTGTTCGACTGAGACTCCGCCAACTGCTTGTGCACCTGCCACCTGCGTCAGCATGTAGCTCATTTCTGCCTGATCATTGTTCTCTTCGACCTGTAACAATGACTCTATTGCCGACAGTACATTCCTTGCGGTCGGCGCAATACGGTACACCGATTGACTCGCGTCCCAGTTCAACAGTCCGGTTGAGCGCAAGCGAGCCAGCACAGTTTCTAGTGCTTCCGGTTCCAGATAGCCGAGTTTGGTATTGATATCCGCACGGCTTAGCGATGGCGAATCTACATCTGCAGTCAATTCACGCAATACCAACAGGCGCAACAATACCCCGTTAAAGCCGCCATGAAACAAAGCCGTGAATGCCTGCAACACAGGCTGGCCACGCTTCAGAGGGAAAACGGCGGAAACGTCGTCGGGAGAAATACCAGTTTTGAAATACGTCTGCAGTGCGAGGTCATCCTCGTTCTGGACGTGAGTGTCGTCACTAAAATTTTGCATGCAACTTTATGGAATACCTTATATTGATATTTTGCAACTAAATAAATTCTATGCTTGCATTATACCTGTATCAAAATAGAGGACAAAATGTAGTGATATTTAGATAATATTGATTTTTTAATATTTGGTGCCATGAAAAAATTCTCCCCGTTTGTCGCATTGATTATTGCTTTATGTTGGCGCGTACTCAATTTTGATCTAAACATCGCAAGCGTATCTTTGCGGTGTAAAACGAATTACTTTTAATAAAATCGCTTGGCTCAGACATCGCTGACAGTGAGGTACTTGCAATTTTTACATCCGCACCCCATATCCGATCCACGCCTTCAAAGGCGTGTCATTAATAAGGGTCTGCAACATGTCACTATTACGGATGCTAGCTTTGAGCTGGACAAATATCAAACTTAAAATCATTCCCGGATTCAGGCCCCAAGCTATTGAAAAGAAAGATCATTTTTTCAGCACTGAAGAAATCGCCGCTCTACATCATCAAAGCTTAAATGACACTGGCGTAGCGCTTGATAATATCAGTTGGAATGATTTATTACTGAATGATTATTTAAAAAAAATATCGATCGGCGCAAGTATTTTTGCACAGCAATTTTTTTATCAACGCTTGCGTCTTGGACAAAAGAAAGAGCATTTTTTTCATCAGCAATCTCGTTTGCAATCACTTATCAATGATGCATCCAATCTCAATAAATTAGAACAAGAATGCGCGCTTTTACGCACCGCAGAAACTGAGATCGCCACCATTTTATTCGACACCTCGACAACGCCTCAAAGTGAGCGGTGGCATCGTTACGCATGGATCATCCCATTAGGTGCTGCAATCTCGGCGGGGCTTTCGTATTTCAATCCCGTGACGCTCATTGCCACAGGGTTGATTGTTTGCTTTTTATTTCATCTGCAAATTCAATTTCATCACAGATTATATATGTGGAATTTGTCGTCAAAGTCGATACAAATTTTACTCAAAACTGCTTACAAACTCAGCTTACAACCTTGCATAGAATGTGAGCCTTTCAGATCAGGGCAGCATGAGATTATTCATATTCATCAGCAGCTACAACGTCGCGCTAGTTCTGCTTTTGTATTACCTGAAATGCTTGCCTATTTCGACTGGTTTCAGATGGCAAACATCCTCCACTATTTTAAAGGCATGCGCACGATTGATAGATATAGAATAAATTTGCAAAGCTGCTATTTGGCAGTGGCTCAACTAGAAGCTGATATTAAATTGGCGCGGCATTTTCATTCGCAACCGAGAATTTGTTTTGCGACGATTTCTGACGAACATAGTGTGACGCTAAACCGCGTTGTTCATCCATTGCTCACCGATGCGTCGCCATTGTCAATATCGCTCCATGCTAAGGGGTGTTTTATTTCTGGTCAAAATGGCGTTGGAAAAAGTACTTTTCTGCGTGCGATTGGCATTAATCTCGTCGTTGGTAAAGCGTTTGGATTTTGCTATGGAGACGATGCAAAAATTAATCTTAGTCCCGTTTATACGAGCATCCATAACGAGGATTCTTTAGCAAATAATGAGAGTTTTTATATCGCTGAAATGAAACGCGCAAAAACGTTAGTAAATGCTGCCAATAGCAACCATCTGGGCACGTATCTTATTGATGAGATTTTTCGCGGCACCAATTACGTCGAATCTGTTTCTGCCGCCGCTGCAGTGCTTAAAGAACTAAGTCAAAAAGGCTTACTCATCGTCGCTTCACATCATTTAATATTGGCCAATTTGCTAGAAGAATACCTCATCCCCTTTTATCTGACACGCCACGGGGAGCAACTCACTATGCAAAGGGGAATACTGAGCACCACAAACGGCGTTCAATTGTTGGCAGAATTTGAGTTCGGTTATGAAATAGAGAATAATGCCAAAAATATTCTTGCGTATTTAAATAAGCACATGATGTCAGTAAGCCCTAAATCTGCCCTCGCAATGTCGAACTGCATGGGGAATAATATTTGCAGCTAAGATGTTAAAAATGTGATGAAATCTGCATCTACTTTTTGCCTTCACATCAGCCACATCAATGCCGCTGCAAACAACAAGGATTGCCAACGCATGAACACTTATTCGTTGCTTAATTACTACAATTATTAGGTGAATTCAAGGCGGATTCAATCTCGAAGTGCAATCACATGTTGATGCGATTGTAGCTGCTTCATAAATACTTGGTGCGGCGTTTTGAAACAGAGACATTTTCCGGGGCGATGATTTAAGCTATCCATCGCACTCAACATATCTCCTTCACTGATGGCTTCAAATCGCATCTTCTTAGGGAGGAACTGGCAAATTAATCCATTCATATTTTCGTTCGCACCGCGTTCCCAAGAGCAATACGGGTGGGAAAAATAATTATCTGAATTGATATTCCGTTCATGCTGTGCAAACTCGTTGGAACTCTAAAGAATCTTTGGACTGTCCTGACTGCCTTAAGCGACAATAGGTGTAAATTAACATAATAACAATAGATGGCTTGTAAGTAAGTCCATACAATAGCATGCCGCATTTTACCTTCTTGCAGCCTGCTTGAATTTTGTCTAAAAATTAATTTTAAACGGTTTTCAAGTTATGGCAATTTGTCAGTGAGCACTTGGATAGTTGGGCTCAATTTCGCAAAGTGGGAGATTCGTGTTTTTGTGCTCATTACAGATGAAATTGGTCGAAAAAGTTACCTAAAAACTGCATTAAAAGAAATTATTGTATTTTTATTATTGCAATCGCTTTCTTGAGTACTTGTGAGTAATAATGCGTTGATGCAATTCTTCACGTTCTTCTGGTGTTGCGTGCATTAAACGGCTTACAGCGTTTCGTGGGACGCGGTAATAGCGACGCCGATTTTGACGGACATCCAAGGTGCGCCAACCGCGCAGGGTCAGCCATTCCCATTGTTCATAATCTATCGAAACAAATAGTTGCATTTTTAAGCGATTGAGAATGATAGTGCTGCCAAATGCTGGCTTCTCACCGGGCGGAGGCAAGACACGCTCCTGGCGGATACGAAGCAGAGTCCGCAAGGTATCTTTGAATCTTGTATAGAACATAAATACGACCTTGATCGTTGCTAAATTTGAGTGCGCAGTGTAAGCCTGTAGTTATAGAAAACCTGTAATTTTTTGTAATAATAGTAATGCTCCTCTACTGTTCTTTGTTGAAAGATGAAATATGTTGACATCCCAAATTCTCCGGATTAATATTTCTACCAACTAGTTGGTTTAATTGTGTTCATTGAAAAATGTTCCTTAATATTAATTGGCAATAGATCACCGAAGAAGGAGCAGATTGTGCAAGATGTAATACACCATTTTCATGAGCGTATAGCTTTGATTCGCCAGCGTTTACAAGCCACTGATGCGTTGACAATGTTGGATATATCTTCCGAAAACAGTATTGTCGTGAGTGACATCGGGGGGGAGCAAAGTCGTGTGATACCGATGGACATTGGTGCCCAGCGCTCAGCGCGCGACTTATTGCGCCATACCCCACCTCAGCGCCTCGAATTCGAGATGGCGATAGAAGTGATAGAGGATGAAATTATTCGCCATCACCGCGACATTTCAACGAATTCGATCTTGGTGACGGATAGCCTGGAAATCAAACAGATTGCGCAACTTGCTGGTATTGCGGTCAGCGAAACGATGGTGATGGAGATTGATGCAATGGAGCGCGTCTTTAGCCGCCTTGCCGCGGTGATTCAGGGCAAACCTGCAAGCTCAGAAGGCATACCCGAAGACAATAGTTTTGCAATCCGTTTGCTGATACTTCGCGAGTTTATGCATCATCTTCATTTCGAAAAAATCATCATTCTTGCCGACGATCAAGTCCATTAATTATTTTGGGCAATGGTGGTCGATTGATCAGGGTAGCTCACTTCTTCCCCTGCTTTGCAGTGCTGACCAATCAGTTTGAAAAAATGATTCAAAGTGGTATGCGTTCTTGGGTTCAGGCAATCGTCAAGGCTTTCAAAAAGTGGCTTGCGACATGCGACGGTCCGGTGCCCTTTTGCATGCCACGACCGACGATCATTGCGCCTTCTAAGATCGACAAATAGGTCTCGGCGATGCCTTCGGGACTCAGTACAGATAGCAATTGTCCCGCACGCTGACCGTCTTGCGCGATGTGGGTCAGCCAGTCAACATTGACGTCAAAAAAACGTTCTACTTCATGGTTGACCAAATCTGGCAGGGAACTTGACTCAGCACCTAACATGCCGCAAACACACAGATGTTTGTTGGTACTGAAAGTCTTTTCAAAGAGGTCAGCATACGCGGTCAATCTATCTTGCGCTTTCACGTGGTGGCCTTCTATTTGTAACAGCGATTCTTTAAAACGGTGCGTATAACGCTGTGCAACAACCGCTGCTAACTCGCCCTTGGTTGCAAAATGATGGTGGATGCTCGGCTTTTTGATGCCGACCAACTTCGCCACATCATCATACGAAAAACCATTGTAGCCGCGTTCCTGTATCAGGCTTTCGGCCGCGTCTACAACGCGTTCCGCGGTCGCTGAAATTTCTGAAAAATGTTTCATATTAAAATCGTTTATTTTAAAAAATCTTATTTTTTATCGGTGGTAAGTGTCCCACTTTAACGAGAATCAGACATCCATTTTCACTAAACGGCACATGGGCACTCATGTGTGGGCTTCTGATCCAGGTACCGGCAGGGTAGTTTCCATTTTCATCCTGAAACATGCCTTCAAGCACGAATATTTCTTCGCCGCCAAAGTGATTGTGCATTTTAAAATAAGTGCCTGGTTGCCATCTGACCAGTGCCGTATGCGTTGTACCAAATTCTGACAAAGGCAAAACGCTGAGCCCGGGAACCGTACCCGGAAACCATTCGGCATTCGCAGTATCGATGACGACGCGCTCTGTGTCATTCTTCTCCATATGCCGTAACTTCACCAAAATCGTACAGCCGTGTACGGTGAAGGGGGTATGGCGGGATCCGGGTGGGTTTTTGACGTAAGTACCCGGGCCATAGCTTCCATACTCGTCGTTAAAGTCGCCTTCGAGCACGATAAATTCCTCGCCGAGTTCGTGTTCATGACTAAAAAATGTCATTCCCGCTGCATATCTGACAATTGACGTAGCGCGCGCCACTTCATCGCCATCGCGTTCTATCAATTGACGCTGCACACCTGGCACTGGCGAATCTACCCAAGGCAAGTCTTTGGATTGAACGGTAACGCGAACAGAAGTATCTGTATGTAATTTCATCATAGCTCCATTGTACCGATTAATCGGTAGTTTAATAAATAAATTTAAAACGAATTTTCCAGATCAAACTGGAATGCAACTGAGAAATGCTCTTTCATTTTTGCAATCACAATCGTACTTTGGGAATTGATCGAATTAAGCTTGTGATGGAAAAAATCACTTCTTCCACGCCAGCAAGATTGTTCCGCCCAAAAGACCACTGATGGCGATACTTTAAAATAGCAGCAGGCTACCCGGCGACATCTTCAGTTCTTGCAAGTTGAACTGCGATTTAAACAGGTAGCCGCCAGATTAAAATTTAAGCCTTGAGACGATTAGCCAATGCTTGTGCTAAAGGTGCTGCTGATGCTGGACTTTGTCCTGTCATCAATGGGCCGTCGACGACGACGTTAGGTTCCCAGTTTGCTTTGCTGAGGTAGTTCGCACCACGGTTTTTCAATTCATCTTCCAATGAAAACAGTAAGTGCTTGTCGAGTTCGATTTCAGCATCTTCGGCGTTTTTGAAGCCAGTCAGGCTTACTCCCTTGACGAGGTACTCGCCGTTCTCTTTTTTCACGTCACGCAAAATCGCAGGGGCGTGACATACCATCGCGATCGGACGTTGCGCCGCATGCAAATCCTTTATCATTTTGAGCAAATGAGAATCCGATGCCAGATCCCACAGCAGGCCGTAGCCACCTGGTAAAAATAAGGCGTCAAAACCGCTGTAATCGATATTGCGTAGCTTGCGTGTATTTCTGGCAGCGTACAGTGCTACAGGATCTTTTAAGAAGCGCTCCGTGTACTCGGTGGTAAATGGTGCCTTATGGCTGAGCAAATCGATAGGCGCTTCGCCGCCATTCGGAGATGCCAGTACAACTTCGTAACCAGCTTCCGTCAGGATATAGTAGGGCGCCGCCAATTCAGTGAACCAGGTACCGGTGTGCTTGCCGCTGATGCCCATCTCATCGACAGAGCTCATGACCAGGAGAACGCGTTTTTGTTTGTTGCCAGTTGCTTGCATGATATTTCCTTTAAAAGTTTATAAAATAGAACCAAGGTACATTTCCAAACAGCATTTTGAAGCTTATTTAATGTACCGACTAGTTGGTAGAATTTGTGATTAAAAAAACATACATACGCATGCATCAGCGAACACACTTTTACATGGTACAGCGCGGTAAAAGGAGTAGCTAATGCGTACAGACAATGAATTAAGTTAACCAATTAACGATGCCGACTAGTTGGTAGGTATATTATTCTTCCAATTTCCGTTTGTCAACCGATTAAAAAAAATTTAAAGCAAGCTGATTGTCTTTGGGGAGACCAGGGCCAAAAAGCTTGAAGAATAACGTCAAAGATTCGTGTTGCGTGTTCCAATGCTCATGCGCTGTCGCTTGATCGTCGAGATCGCATCTGTGCAACCAATTTTCCAACAATTAATAATCTGACTTGTTTTTTTGATAGTATTCAGCATAGTAAGAATAGAGAGGAATTACAGTGTGCTGACATTGACGAGCACTGACTGGCGTCAATCAAGACGGTACACTGAGCAGTTTTCGCGCTGGGTCATGGCGAATAAACACCGCTTGCCTGAATTAGTTAAACGTCGCGCTGCGGAACGCAGTTTATTTTTGTTACCCGTCTGAATCGGAGAAAAAACATGACACGTCAATTCAAACAATTTTTAAGCGCTTTATTTCTCCTGCTGACTTTGACTTCTGGTGCCGCATTTGCACAGACTACAAGTACGAATTTGGGCAAACCTGCGATACCACTGCACATCAACGAGTCTTTCAAAATTAATGTCGCTGGCATTTGTGATCAATTTCCGGCGACGCAAATCGGGCAACTGAATTTGCGTATCAATGGTCAATTGATGCCTTTGAAAGCCTCGGATTGCGATGCGGATCCCAACCAATATGGGCTCGATTATTTTTTACCGCAACCTGATACCGCAGAGCTTACAAGGTTACGCGATGCATTATCTGGTTCGCCATGGCGGGATGCAAGACATGGCTTTCAGCGTGAATTGAGCTATACCGTCAGCTTTAGCGACTCGCGTGGTGAAAACCTGATTGCGGCAGGAACCATGCATTATCAGATCATCCGCATCCCTTATTTGTTATTGGGTTTTGCGTTCATTGCTATTGTCAGCGTTGCTTTATTCCAGTTGGGAAATGCCTCGACTTTGCTACGCGATACACCAAATGGTCCATGCACTATTCCGGTCCAGTGTCGCACCTACAGCATGGGGCGCGTACAAATGGCCTGGTGGTTTTTTATCGTGTTGATTTCTTATATTTGGTTATGGATCGTTGCTGAAGGAATCCCTACTATGTCAGCGCATGCGCTGGGCTTAATGGGAATTGGCAGTGCGACTTATCTTACTGCTGCTGGCGTCGACGCGAGTAAGCAAAACGTGTTGGGTAGTAGTCAGGGTTTTTGGAATGACATCTTAAGTGATGCCCAAGGCTTAGCGTTGTACCGCTTTCAGATGCTGGTGTTCAATGTGTTATTCGGTGTTTTGTTTCTGATTTATGTGTTGCAAAACGTGGCTATGCCAGATCTGGATACAAATATTTTGGCACTGTTGGGAATGAGCGCTGGTACGTATGCCGGTTTTAAAATTCCTGAAAAGCAAACCGCGGCAACACCGCCTGTACCTCATCAGCAGGAAGATCCCAAGTAAGCAATTGGAGAGCAGGCTTAGTATTTTTGAAGGAAAAATGCTGAATCAAATCGCATCGAAGATGATCTGAAATCATTGGAAATAATTTGATTCACACAGCGTTGAGGGTGGGATGTTTATTTTGGCTGGTTGAACGAATAGCGAAATAAAAATGCTGCCACCGCGGCACCGATCCAATAATCAATTGGCGTACCCCACATCCAGTGATGATGCCAGTTGACAATCTCCGGAACGAAGCGTGGCAGACCATACGCCGGGTTCATCACAAACCATAAAAAATCTTCCAGAATCCAGAACTCGATAATGCAGGCAATCACCCGCGCCTGTAGTTTAAGTGTCCAGGTTTGACCGAAGAAAAAAGGAAAGTGGAAAAACATAGCAATGAACGGAAATACCCAAGCGTGATACCCAGTCATTGCCCGTCCGCCCCAGAACAAATCAAGCAGCCAATGCTTTTCTATACGCCAGGTTGGCAGATTAGCGCCCCATCCGGCAGAGCCTTCAATTTGAATTTCGACCTGAGAGAAGAAAATCGCGAGTAGTGCAACCCACGTAAACATCAATAAAAATTCTTTGTTGATTTTTTGCATAGGTAAGTCTGAGAAAGTTGTTAGAAGTCCGACGGTGAACTACGCGTTTTCTAATACGAGCTCAATGACGTCACGGGCAGCATAGGGCTTACCGAGTGCGCTTGCCGCAAGCCGCATGGCTTTAAGCTTTTCAGGGTGTGAAAGCAAAAATTCTAATCTGTAGGAGAGACTCAGATCGTCGTATGCTTTCAAGGCTACACCTTGTTCCAGTAAATAATCCGCATTACGTTCTTCCTGACCCGGTATCGGTGAATTGACGATCATAGGCAATCCCATAGCAAGGCATTCTGATGTGGTCAATCCTCCCGGTTTGGTAATCACGAGATCGGAACAGGCCATCAGACGCTCCACCTTGTCTGTGAAGCCAAGTGCTGCCAATCTGCCAGAGAAATTCGGTGCCATGGTCTGCAAAGCTTTGAGTGCGGGAGCATTATTACCTGCAAGGACGATCAGTTGAAAATCCACTTTCAGAGCCAGCAAGCGTCCTGCAACTTTGTCCAATCCTCCCAGACCCGCGCCACCTCCCATCAGTAATACAGTTGGTTTGGTGGGATCCAGACCGATATCCGTTGCGCATTCTTCGCGCAGAGGGTGATTGGTAAAGGCGGGCATGACTGGAATGCCAGTGACATGAATCTGGTGTTCAGCAATGCCGCTTAAGCGCATACGTTGAGCAATTTCATCGTTGGCCGCAAAATACCCTGACATCCGTTCATGTATCCACATCCGATGCAGATCAAAATCAGTTACTTGTACCCACACCGGACAATACAACCGTTCTTTGAGTATCAATCGCGATAAGATTTCCGCGGGCAGGAAGTGGGTGCAAATAATGGCGTCGGGAGCAAAATCAGCAATCGCTCGTAGTAAAGGACGAGAGTTCAGACGTTCAACGCTGCGTCTCAGGCGTTCCATGGTGCTATCTGATTGTGCCTCATTGGTGGCGTGGTAGAGATAACCCCATAAAGTAGGCGCTTTGTTGACTAGCTTAATATAAAAATCGGTATATATTTTGCGAAAGCCAGCGGTCACAAAATTCATCACATCGAGATGGCAGACATCCAGATCTTCATTGTTTTGCAAGGCACTCACGCGTATTGCTTCGGCCGCACGACGGTGTCCAGCACCCGCTGAAACGCTTAATAACAGAATTCGTTTTTTGCTCATGAAATGCTAATTGATGCAGAAAGATCCGAGAATAACATGGAAGCGTAGTTGCTCTTACTTGCGGATTGGTAACAAGGCGTTTCTATTCAATGACAGTTTTATGACGAAAAGGCTCAAGAGACCCAGAAAAGAAAATGCCCCGGGTTCATTAGCGAACTGACGGGGCAAAATTTATTCACTATGGGTTGCAGCAATATTTATGGTTGCAGCCGTGTAATTGACCAGCTTTGATCGGCATTACGGGTAAAGACGATGCGATCATGCAGTCGCGAACTACGGCCTTGCCAGAACTCAATTTTTTCTGGAACCAGACGGTATCCTCCCCAGTGTTCGGGACGTGGTGGTTGATCACCGAATTTTTCCAGTACTGCCACGAGTTGTTCTTCTAATGCAGCGCGATTGGCGATGGGCTGGCTTTGGTGTGAGGCATGTGCACCCTGACGGCTGCCCAAGGGGCGGCTATGGAAATAGGCGTCATTTTCTTCAGCAGTAATTTTTTCTATTTTTCCTTCAATTCGAACCTGACGTTCAAGCGCAGTCCAGAAAAACAGTAATGCGGCGTAAGGATTGGTGGCGAGATCCTGCCCCTTGGCGCTGTCATAGTTGGTGAACCAGCAAAAACCGCGATGATCAAATTCTTTAATCAGAACGATGCGTGAAGATGGGCGTCCCTCGGCATTGACCGTTGACAGGCTCATGGCATTGGCTTCGGCAACATCGGCTTTCAGCGCTTCTTCAAACCAGGTACCAAATTGTTCAAACGGATCAGCATTGACATCTGTTTCAGTCAAGCTGGCTTGTTGATAATCTTTGCGAAGATCGGCAATTGACATAGATTCCCCTTTATTCATCTTTAAAATTTTTCTGACCACAGGCTCACTTCATGCAGCAATGTAAAAACGTGAAAAAGTGAAAAAGTGAATCAGATCGCTTTCATTCTTGAACCAAGGGCTCAGCTTGCCGGTGTATCGGATGAATCGCTTCAATCGGTAATCCCGCGTCGTACCTGCATCGCTGCGCCCAGTTTTTTCATTTGCGCATCGTTAAACAAACGCGATGCCATTGGTGCAATTTGACCTTCTTCAATTTGCATGTGCTGTTCATACATTGCAGCAAAATCTTCAACATCGGATGCTGACAAATCAGCACCTTCACCGTCTTCAATTTCTTGCAGTTGCACTTCCAGTACTTTCCAATGTTGCTCCATTTGATGATGCTGTTGCAGAATTTGCATGATCAATTCTTTTAACAATACCGCATCATCGCCCGTCGCGGTCGCCGCTAACTCAGGCAATAAATCAATTTCTTCATCCTGATGATGCTGCGGCGCGGCCTTTTTAAAGTACCTTAGTACTGTTTTGGCAGCTTGTTGCGCATCTTCATCAATCCCAATATCGTTGAGATGATTGACTAATTTATCCAAGGTCGCCAATTGCTTGCGAATACGGTCATGGCAATGTTTTAACACCGCCAAAGGTTGATCAAAACCAGGTGCGCTGTCGTACAAGCTATTCATACTGACTCCCTTTGGAGAGGTTAATCACATTATGCTATGCGCATTTTAACGCTACTTGCGACACATCAATCGCGGTCTTGTAAAATGGCGGTTACTTTAAATTTAAACTCATTATGCAACAAAATTCTGATATCGATTTCGAACGTCGTTTTGGCGGCATTGCCCGTCTGTATGGCGCCACAGGTCTGGAACGCTTTAAAACTGCCCATGTCTGCGTGATTGGCGTTGGTGGTGTTGGCTCTTGGGTCGTCGAAGCACTCGCACGCAGTGCTATTGGCAAAATTACTATGATTGATTTGGATAACGTCGCTGAATCGAATATTAACAGACAGATTCAAGCCAATAGTGAGACGTTAGGAAAAGCCAAGGTTAGCGCCCTCTCTGAACGAATTGCACTGATTAATCCGTTTTGTCAGGTGACTGAAGTGGAAGATTTTGTGACGCCAGAGAATCTGGATCAGATGTTAGGGCAGCAAGATTTTGATTATGTCATCGATGCTATTGATAATGTAAAAGCCAAAACTGCTCTGATCGCGTATTGCCGCGAACATGCGATTCCTTTGATTACTATTGGCGCTGCTGGCGGGCAAACTGATCCGGGTAAGATTGAAATTCGCGATTTGTCACGTACCGAACAAGAACCTTTGCTGGCATTAGTACGTAAGCGTTTGCGTCAAAACTATGGTTTCCCACGTGGAGCCAAGAGTAAATTTGGTATCGATGCGGTATTTTCCATGGAAGCGTTGACGATGCCGGAAACACCAGAAGTCTGTGCAGTCGATCTTTCTAAACAGAATGCTGGAGATGATGTAGGGAATAACGTCGGCGTTACTGGCCTTAACTGTGCTGGATTTGGATCCTCTATTGTCGTCACCGCTTCTTTTGGCCTGATGGCTGCTGCACATGTACTGCGCCGTTTGGCGGGCGTTAAATAAGTTTTATAAAAAAGGCTGAAGTACCAATTCGCACTTTAGCCCTTTTATTTCATTTGACGTTATTTGAAACGCTTAATGATTGGCGGAGTCAATGAACAATCCTTACTGATTATGAGTCGCCAACCAGTTATTGACTTTCTCTAAATATTTTCCGCGATAGAGAATCCGGTGTAATCAATATCTCGTACTGAACAGGCTTTGCAGTTCTGGGCAATTGCGTGGTAATTTCTGGTGGCAACACCAAACTGGCGTATCTCTTGCGCAGCGTCAGCATCGAGAACAAATTAGGGTTCTACAGCATGCCTTAGTATTACGGGTTTGTTTAAAAATACAACAATATACATTCGTTTTTGATTATCCATCACTTGAAAGTCCACGGTGAAGTATTGTATTTTGTGATTTAATTTAATGGCGTGAAATATTGCCTTGAAACAATATTTCACACCATTCATGCTGATTAACGTTTTAATTTCTTGAGTTTCCTTAAGGCACGAAGTACAGTTCATGGGTGTGTAGTGAAGTATTTTGAGAATAAAATCGTTAGTTTTGCTGACCCGACTGGCCTTTTCTCTGCCCTTGTTTTAGTGATGTAATATTAACTAATTTTAGCTTATTCGCCCATTAATCAATGACCAGGAATTTTTTTAGGAGAACACCATGAGTGAATCCGATCTCGCTACTCCCGTAGCTGAAATTGAAAGCAAAACGGATAATCTGACAGAGCAAGAATTTCTGGCTTTTCGTTTGGGCACTGAAGAGTACGGGATTCATATTTTACAAACGCAGGAAATCCGGAACTTCGAATCTTTGACACGTATTGCAAATGCGCCAGACTATTTGAAAGGCGTTATGAATCTGCGTGGTGTTATCGTTCCGGTGATTGATATGCGTTTGCGTTTCAATACTGGTACGAGTAACGCTGACGATACAACAGTCGTCATTGTTCTCAATATCAAAGGCCGTGTTATCGGAATGATGGTAGATAGCGTATCGGATGTGGTAACAATTCCATCCTCAAGCATCAAGCCCCCGCCAGAACTGGGCTCAACTTTTTCAACAGACTATATTATTGGACTTGGCGATATTGACGAGCGCATGATCATTTTGTTGGATATATCGAAACTGATGTCCGGCCCAGAATTAGGTTTGATTTCGGAGGATTAATCTAATCGATCAACATCAGAATCCCATTGTGGTGCGTTAATGCACCACAATGGGATTTTTTATTATCGTCACACTTAATTTTGCTTAGTGATCGTCTCGTCAATTGAATGCATGGTTCAAAGCAGGATCAGTCAAGTTTGAACGTAAACTCCAGCACAGTTGTTTGCGCCTTAGTTATAGGTGCATATTTCCATTGACTGACTGTGGCGATGACCTCTTGTTCGAAGTAACGCTTGGGACGTGCATTTAGAATTTCTACCTGTGACACCTTACCATCCGGTTCTATGTGAATGCGTGCACTCACTTTGCCCTCCGTGATACCGGCACGTGCCGCAGTAGATGGATACTTAGGCTGGCTGCTCGCAATAGTTTTTAGTACTTGGCGATCTGATGATTCTGTCTGAGCCGGTTTGGTTGTTGCTGCACTTGATAGTACTGTCGCTGCCACTGCTTGTGATGCCACAGTAACCGGATTTGGAAGTGGCGTTTCTATAGGTTTTGCCGTTGTCTGAATCGGCGCAGGTGCAGGCGAAGATGCTGTTACCTGTGCCGTTGCCTGAGCAGAAGCTTGCGTGGTAGTGGTCGCTTCTTTAGCAGCAGGCTTGTTCACGACAGCTTTGCTGTCAACCAGATGTTTGGCGTCGAGTAGAAGTTTTTCTTTCGCCTCTTTTGCCAGTTTTTCCTCTTGCGCAAGTTGTGCCGTGGTCTTGTTTGACGCCTGATCCATCCACTGCGTTACATCAGCCACTTTATTGTGATTAACCGGATTTTTTACTAATCCAGTTGGTTGCGAAGCAGTTGTCGATGATGAAGCCGCTTCGGCGGTTTTATTTTCTTCTGGTGGTGGATTTTTTGAACATGCTGTAACAATGAGTCCTGTGAAGACAAC
The DNA here is from genome assembly GCF_014284255.1 of Cognatundibacterium jejuense. Lineage (GTDB taxonomy): Bacteria > Pseudomonadota > Gammaproteobacteria > Burkholderiales > Burkholderiaceae_D > Undibacterium > Undibacterium jejuense. The sequence goes on along the minus strand of NZ_JACOFV010000002.1, from coordinate 22,350 downwards.
GGTGAATGCTGTTTCAAAAATGTCGTTCCAATGTTTCTTAACTACCTTATTCATATCTCTCCACATATAAATCGGTTGTTACATCAATATTCAGCAGTTTTTCTGGGACCTGAGATACCCAGTGTGATCTGGCTTTCCAGTGCTTGGAAAAGTCACGCTGTCTGAATGGCAAAAAATAAAAAACCTATCCTGCCATGGAAAGCTTGCTGTCGCAATATATTCAGCATCAGACACACGGCAAAAAACCTGACTGTTGTGTTTTAATTAGCAGGATCTATGCCAGCACAGGGAGAGCGTGTTGTGAAAAAGCACGGGAAGTCTGAAACCGGGTCACGGGAGTATGACCCGGTTTGCGATGGCAGGTTTCGTGCCATCCTTGAAAAGCAGCAATTAAGATTTGCCGAATACTTCGTTGAGTTGTTGCGTCACGCGAATGAAAGTAGTGCGTTTAGTTAATTCCTTGAGTTTGTGCGCTCCTACATAAGTACATGCGGAACGCACGCCACCGAGGATGTCCTGCATACTAGCGTCCACTGGACCACGGTAAGGAATCAGTACTTCTTTACCTTCAGAGGCGCGGTATTTGGCAACCCCTCCAGCGTATTTATCCATCGCTGCACGGCTGCTCATGCCGTAGAAGCGTTTGAATTTTTCTCCATTACGTTCAACCAGATCGCCTGCGCATTCATCATGTCCGGCCAACATGCCACCCAGCATAATAAAATCAGCGCCACCGCCAAAAGCTTTCGCCAGATCTCCTGGAACCACGCAACCACCGTCAGCACAAATCTGACCGCCAAGACCATGGGCTGCATCGGCGCACTCGATAATCGCAGAAAGTTGTGGGTAACCAACGCCAGTCATTTTACGTGTGGTGCAGACTGAGCCAGGGCCGATACCAACTTTAACAATATCGGCACCCGCCAAAATCAATTCTTCGGTGATGTCACCAGTAACGACATTGCCTGCCATGATAGTCAGGTGTGGGTAGCTGGTACGTACTTTTTTTACGAAATTGATGAAGCCTTCCGTGTAGCCATTGGCGACGTCGATGCAGACATATTCAATGGCATTGTGCGCGCGTGCCATTACAGCAGAAAATTTTTCAAAATCAGACTGCGTAATGCCCATGGAGTAAAATGCGGTCGATTTTTTTTGCAAGCCAGTGAAGTAGTCGACCAAAGTGTCTTCGTCATAATGCTTGTGCAGTGCGACAGACAATTGGTGCGCTTCGAGAGCTGTCGCCATTTCCATGGTGCCAGTGGAATCCATATTCGCGGCAATAATAGGAATGCCACGATAGGTCTTGCGCGAATGGTGGAATACAAATTCACGCTCTAAATCGACTTGGGAACGGGAGGTAAGGGTAGAGCGCTTTGGACGGATCAACACGTCTTTAAAATCAAGCCTCAGGGTTTCTTCAATATGCATAACGACTCCGTAATGCGTCTGGCGGACGCGGGAAGGAACAACTTAGACGAAAAAACGCACTAAGCTGTTGAGCCGTAGTTGATTATAGTCCTAAAAATTCAAAATTCTTTATTTCAATGTTGAATGTTGATTATCACTAAAATGATATGTGGAAACGATCTGTAAGTTCCTGCACATAGTGCTCAACATGCACTATTGCACAGCGAAAAAAGACAGATCGTTGCCAAGCTATTGCTTGCTAAGCTTCTTAAAATTTATCCACTGCAAAATAACCAGCATCATAAGCTTTGCAATAAGTCTTCCAATCATCATTCACATGTTTCGCACAATCCAGACTGGATTTTAATAAGGCTTTCATCCAATCTTTTCCTTGGGCGAAATCAATTAACTCATCGGCAGTTGCTGAACCTTGTCGGCCAGAGCTACGTAATTGTGCGGAGGCGACAACTTCGCCCATCACTTCAATTACCTTTCTTAATTCCGCTAAAGTATTTACTGTGCCATCGAGAGTAACGCGATCTTCTGACGGCTGTAAGGCACGCAATATGTAGGGCTTGTTTTTAATCGTAACTGGTTGCAAGAATGCCATAGACACCGCTTGCATACGCTTTTGCACAGTGACTACGCGATGTGCTTCTGATGCCCATTGCGGCTGCGGTGTTTCCAGATACGGTACTAATGATGATGGCACGGCTTCTTTTAAATCCAGTAAGTAATTTTGATCCGGGCTACCTTTGCCATGGACCAGAATAATATAGCGATCAACGCCAAGACTGCCGTTGCCCGCGATTCTGCGCGCGATGTCTATCGGCTTGAAGAACTTTTTATCTGGCTGATCCTGAGCGAATTCTTTAAGGAACTTTTCTACCATTGCTCTTTGTTTTGGCGTCACTGCCAGCGCCTTCTTACCGTCGATGCGTATTCGCCTTTCTTCGGCTTTGAATAAGGTGCGATGATCAAGAAAATCGCATCGTTGCCTTAGTTTGACCGCAGTCAATAAATTGCGTATCAGACCGGTCGAGGTTTCTCTTTCTACCCAATGACTTTTGCCGCTGGCTAGCACTGTTTGATAACTCACTAAAAAATCTTTAGCGAGTGCTTTTGCATCCACGTTACTAATACCTATGCTTTTTGCGCCCACCAGGATGCTGGTTAAAAAGCGAATTAAATCCCAGGTGGTTGGTGCCAGAACGGCTTCATCAAAGTCATTCAAATCAAAATAAGCTAGACGATTATCGCCTTTGTAGCTACCGAAATTTTCCAGATGCATGTCGCCCATACACCAGGTGAGTGGCGCCGGTTGAGAGTGCAACGCCGGCGCAGCACGTTCATAAAACAAATGGCAGGTCGCACGCAAGAAGATAAAAGGGGAAGTGCGCATATTGCGATACTTCATGAGCAAGCGCTCTGGTTCGCGGGTTTTATTGAAGCTATGAATGGTTGAACATACGTCTATCATATGAGGCTCCCTCAAAATGGTGTGTAGGGGAAAATGCAGATCGATACCGCTTGTATAAAGCTAGACCTGCATCTCCCAAAATTAGTTCACTTTTTTCTAGCGTAAAAATTTTTGAAAGTCATCATCGGCGAGACTCTTAAACACGTAACCTTCAGCGAGTAAGCGGGTAATGATTTGATCTAAATTTTTTAAGGTATTTGGATGAATTTCATGCATCAGGACGATACCACCGTTATGCGCATGAACGGAAGAAATAACATGCTCCAGATAGTCTTTGCGGTTTTGCGATAACACGCCACAGGTCAGGGCTTCTTTGATATCCACTGAGCCTTTATGATCAAAAGCCCAATCGCAGGAATCGACATGCCAACCAACGATTTTCTGATCCATGGATTTGAGTAGTTGATTCGATTCACAGCTGGAATTACCGTACGGGTAACGAAACAGTTTATGCGTATTGAACGATTCGCTGACGGTATTGCTTTTTTGAATTTCTATGGCTTGTTCTTCAGGTGAAATTTCATGAAAATTCGGATGGCTCCAGGAGTGATTCGCGATCAACGTATAGTCTGATTCCTTTACTAACTTCACCAGATCTGGATGCGCTTGTACCTTTTCGCCGATCATAAAAAACGTTGCCGGAACTTTGTGCTTTTTCAGTACTGCCAAAATAAATTCCGTTTGCACCGGTTCTGGCCCATCGTCAAACGTGAGCGCCACTTCTTTTGCTGGCGGTGCCATAGGAATATCTGATTCAAAACGACAAGCTTTTTTTAATGTTTCTTCATCGGTGGTTAAGCGTTCATTTAGCTTTGTAATTCGATGTTTTTTGATTTTTACGGTTTCGTCTTTTGTATTGGGTGTTTGCACATTGTTGACTTCGCTGCCTGTCGTTGGCGTCGTGCTGGTTTGATCCGCTGCATGGGATGGTGAAGTGAATGCAAATGTGCTAGCGACAGCGATACACAAGAGATGGAATGTATGAGGTTTCATATTTTTAAGGTAATCAGAAAATTCCATGGTGTCGACATGAATAGCCAATAATAAAGCATCATTATCGCTAATTTTTGAGGATGTCCATAATATCCCGAGCTTGCCGCTAATCCTTATCAGAAATTAGTAATCAGTAATAGAAAGAATGTTATCTGAAAATTCCTATCGCTACAGCGCTACGATTACGATTACGAATGTAAATTAGTTTTTGCAAAGAAGTATTTGCATGTTGTTCCGCAATGCTTCACGAGATATTTGCTCAGTTAAAATCTGGTTCCAGTTGGCTAGCTTATAGTTTGTGTCCTTATTACCTTGATAGTGTTTGAGTTAGCATTGCAAAGTGCGGGGGAGCGCTAAAGATTAAGGATCCGATCAACACCAGTATCGAACTTGTTGATCATGTGGAAAAACGAGTTGATGAGGCAAGTGAAACGATGATAGAAGTGGTTGACCTTATTCACAAAGATCAGTCAATAATTCCAATCGGTGTTTAGATTCCTCATCGACCGGAACGTAAATCATTAATCGGTCTCCATTTTTGGGTGCGGACCACCAGTTCGTCAATTGCAGATTTAGTATTCCGGCTTGTGGATGATGAAATTGCTTGACCTGGTTTTCAACGCTGCGGACTTCATAACGTTGCCATGCATCGCGAAATTCACTGGAAGTGTTCATGAAGCGTTGCAGTTGTTTTTCCCAAAGCGAATCGTGCAAATGCTCACCCATAGCGGCGCGAAATTGCGCGACCATGCGTGGTATCGCGTCCTGGCAATCACTCATACTGGCGCGCCATACCGGATGCGTCATCGCCAGATAAATACAATTTCTATCTGATTTTGGAATGCCCGCCAGATCAACATTCATCAAACGTTGAAATGCCTGGTTATACCCCAGAATGTCAAAGCGGGCGTTTTGCATTAACCCAGGTATAGGATGGAGCTGATCAAGAATGAGTTGACCAACCGGGGACACCTTTTCACAGCCAGGTTTTTCGGCTATCGACGGTGCCGAGCTCATACCTGCCAGTGCAAAAACGTGTGCAGTTTCGGTATCGGTACATTGTAGCGCTTGCGTAATTGCTGCCAGTGCGCGAGCGGATACTTTAATCGACCGACCTTGCTCCAGTTTGGTATACCAGGTAATCCCTATATCAGCGAGTGCCGCGACATCTTCACGCCGTAGCCCTGGTGTACGGCGGCGTCCAGTACGTGGCAAGCCGAGACGAGCAGGATCAAGGCTTTCTCGTCTCGCTCGTAAAAAGTTACCCAATGCCTGGTGGGCATTTTGTCCCTTTGTGACTGCGAGAGAGTCCGGTACTGCGGTTGCCAGTGGTGCCGAGTTTGAGTACACAGGGCGATCCGTTGAGGTGATGAGATTTCCCATAAAGCATTTCAAAAAATGATTCTTAGTTTTAAAGCGAGGCCACAGGCTGGTAGATTTTATACCAGGCTAATCAGAATCTAGTACCAGTCTAAATTTGATTATAGACTGCTCTCCATTGCTTATCAAATGGAGCTTAAGTGCTTATGAACACTCATCAGACCCAGCCTGCTTTGCACCGTGCAGGTTTGTTTGTTTTACTTGCAGGTCAGTTGCTGCCTCAGGTTGATTTTTCTATTGTGAATGTGGCATTGGATGCGATTGCACATTCACTGCACGCCAGCCAGACTGAATTGGAACTGATGGTGGCAGTTTATGGCGTCGCTTTTGCGGTATTTCTGGCCATTGGTGCACGTCTGGGTGATAACTTTGGACGCTTAAAATTGTTTCAGCTTGGCGTATTGTTGTTTGGTGTTGCCTCTTTGCTGTGTGGTATCGCCAATACAGTTTGGTTACTGTTGTTCGCGCGCGCCTTGCAAGGCGCGGCGGCGGCATTGTTGGTACCACAAATTCTGGCAATCATCCATGTCAGTTTGCAAGGCGCAAAGCATTCGCGCGCGATTGGCTTTTACGGTGCCATCGGTGGTCTGGCTTTCATTGTCGGACAAGTGTTGGGTGGGGTTCTGATCTCAGCGAATCTGGCGGGGATGGGATGGCGGAGTGTGTTTCTGATCAATCTGCCAGTATGTATCGGGATCTTGCTTTATTCCGGTCGCTGCGTTCCTGAAACACGTAGTCAGCACGCTGCGAGTATCGATATTCCAGGCACTCTACTGTTAACACTCGTGATCTTGTGTTTGTTGGTGCCGCTCGCACTGGGGCCTGCACTGCATTGGTCTGCAACATGCTTTTTGATGTTGGCAGCGGTAGGACCTTTGCTGGTGGTGTTATGGCGTGTTGAGCTTTTTCAGGAACTACGTGGTGCGTCGCCTTTATTGCCACCATCATTAATGCGTTTGCCCAGTGTGCGTTTTGGTTTATTGATCGCGATCTTATTTTTCTCGTGCTGGAGTGGGTTCATGTTCGTGTTGGCCTTGAGCTTGCAAGCGGGCGCGCATCTGAATCCGCTACAGTCCGGCAACGCCTTTATCGTATTGGGTGCTGCGTATTTCGTCGGGTCTTTATCGACTCCTAAAATCTTTGCTTATCTGGGACGAACTAAAACATTGATAGTTGGCTGCGCGATACAAATGACAGGCTTACTCAGTCTGATTCTGACCCTATATTTGGTGTGGCCAGAACCAGGTATGTTGAATCTTGCCCCAGCTACCGCGTTGATGGGATTTGGTCAGTCTTTGATTGTGAGTAGCTTTTTCCGCATAGGATTGGCTGATGTACCGAATGCACATGCAGGGGCGGGGAGTGCTGTATTGACGACAGTCCAGCAAGCGTCGTTCGGTCTTGGTTCCGCCTTGTTAGGTGCCGTTTTTGCGCAAACTTTGCATTTTTCAGCTAACTACCTCGATGCGGCTTTGGCGGGGTTGTCGGGAGAATTTTTTCTAATGTTGATCTTATTGACGAGTACCATTGTTTATCATTATCGTCACCATCCCTCTGGTAATGTGTCTTTGCATTCTGTAGCGATTGATTGACGTATTAATGTACGTCGCATAAGCCTTTTATTGAAAAAGAAACCGTAATGCTGTGAAAAACTCGGTCGTTGGGAAACTACAAAAGTCATCATTAAAAACGAGGCGATAACGATCAGCATTTGCGTACTAGGTGATTGCAAAGTGTTGTTGATGGACGAAGCAGGGGGGGCGTTAAAGATATCGATTCATATCAAGATCCGAAAAGCATATCTAGAGAGACGCCGTCGCAAAATTGCGAGGTGAGGGTATTACTGACAGCGCAGCGATTTGGAAAAATTACTTCCAATGTTGCGGATAAAACGGGAGCAACAAAATACTAATCCAGCTTCGGCAGTATTGTGCCAGTTTTGAAGGCGACTTTTAGTCTTTACATCTGTAAAAGCGGTGACGATAGATTTAAATTATAATTGCTATATTAATCACGCTCTAATCGCACCTGTTGAAACCTTGATGCTACTTGCTCCTTCCGTTGACGATAAGCTCTACCACCCTCAAAAAACAAAGTAGCTCAACAAGCTAAAGTAAGGAAAATACCTTGAATACCTTGATTAGTGCAATAAGCAACCGAGAGCATAGCTTTTCCGACCGATTGATTTTTTATCGACCAACTGCAGACGATATTCAGGCGATCTTCAACATTCACGCTAATCCTGAAACCAATCATTTCAATCCCCAAGGCCCTATGACAACGCTGGAAGAAGCGCATAGCGTGCTTGCGCATTGGCAAACAGAATGGGATGAGAAGCAATGGGGGTATTGGTCGGTTGCACTGCGTAGCGACCCCGAGCGCATCATCGGCTTTGGCGGTATTTCGAATCGTCCGCGATTTGGTGGTAATGCTTTGGTAGAGCGTCTTCAACAACTACATGCCGCAAACTTGTATTTCCGTTTTAGTCCGGAGGTATGGGGTTCTGGTTATGCCAATGAAATGGCAGAAAAGGCATTGGAAATGGCTTTTAATCAGATTGGCCTGAAGGTTGTTTTAGGATTGACACGAGAGACCAATGCGCCGTCAAGAAGAGCGCTGGAGCGACTAGGATTGAAATTCAAAGAAATGTCTGGTGAAGAGCACGAATTAGGGGCGCAGTATGTTTACTCAATTGAGGCAGAAACCTATCGCATGAAATTTCTTTGAGAAAACGCACCCCGAGTAATATATCCATTCACCTCTATTGAGTCGCTTTGCAATCACCACCTGGTAAAGCGTATTTGGTTTTACATGATTGAGCCGCAGTTATCAAAAAGTGGCTATAAAGGAATAAATAAAAAATGAGTCAAGGGACCAAACATCAAGCATTTGAAGCATTAAAAATTCCAAGCTTTCCTATCTTTGTTGCTACATTTGTCTTGACGATGATGGCTGACAATGTGGAACATGTGATCAGCTATTGGGTCGCTTTTGAAAAATTTAAGTCTCCGACGCTGGGTGGCTTTGCGGTGATTTCACACTGGTTGCCGTTTCTGTTGTTCTCGGTAGGTGTTGGTGCACTCAACGATAGATTTGACTCGCGTCGTTTAATCCAAATCGGTGGTTCGCTGTTTGCCCTGGTATCGCTGGGTTGGGGTTATTTCTTTATTACCGACACTTTGACGATCCCGTGGGCAATGACGCTACTGGTACTGCACGGATTTGCCGGTGTGTTCTGGATGACCTCCAGTCAGGTCTTGTTATACGATATTGTCGGCGTGGAGAAACTTGCAAGTGCTGTGCGTCTCAACGCGACAGCGCGCTATTTTGGTGTACTGGTGGGCCCCGGTGTTGGTAGCCTGATCATGTCTACCTTGGGCCCCAATAAGGGCATCTTGCTCAACGCCGCACTTTATTTGCCATTACTGATCTGGTTGATCAAGGCACCGCAACCACACCGCGGCAAGCGCCTCGAACAATCGGCTGCACGTCGTGTGAGTGGTTTATCGGACATCTGGCAAACGATATTGACGGTTAAAAAAATTCCTACCTTAGGTGTGATGATTTTGCTGTCAGGCGCGGCATCTTTTTTTGTTGGCAATAGCTATCAGGCGCAGATGCCAGGTTTTGCTACTGACCTCGGCAATATCGAACCCGGTATGGCGTATTCGATGTTGTTGGCGGCTGACGCTGCTGGCGCCTTGTTTGCCGGTATTACCTTAGAGGCAGGGTTTCGCTTTGCCCGGGTGAGCCCTTCTGCATCGATGGGATTTGCCATAGCGTGGGCGGTCGCTTTAGGTTTGTTTGCCATGGTCCATAATTACCCATTGGCTTTGCTCTGTCTATTTGCGGCCGGCTATTGTGAACTGTCATTCAGCAGCATGAATCAGACCATTGTGCAAATGAAAGCGCCGGATGCGATCCGTGGAAAAGTGTTAGGTTTGTTTGGCATGTCATCGGCCGGTTTGCGATTGTTCAGCGGCATTTTTGTCGGATTAATCGGCAGCAAAATCGGCATCCATTTTTCACTGTTCGGTGCCGCAGTTGTGTTCATCCTCGCCGTGATGGGGCTGATGTATCTGAATCGAGAGAGGTCTGAAGTCGCAGTTTGATTTTACGCAGTGTGCCTGATTTTTCTGCTGTGTTGAATGTCGGCTTTTGAAATTTTTCAGACATACAGACAATTAAATAAATATTTAACCGGAACAATTCAATGAACGTAGAAGTTCTCCATGAAGCTAATCAAGACGTTTTTGATACCCTCGTTGCGGGTGTCAGAGCGTACAACGTTGAAAATGCAGGGCCGGGTAATTCACAGCCCTTGTCTGTCATTGCACGCAATAACAGCGGTCAATTGATGGCTGGAGTTTCAGGTAGAACAATTTACAGGCAATTTCTGATTGAAGTCATGTGGGTTGATTCTGAAGTCAGAAGAACCGGACTTGGCCGCAGATTGATGGAATTAGCGGAAAGCGAGGCCAAGAAGAGAGGGTGTATCGCTGCACAAGTGGACACACTTTCATTTCAGGGGCCAACGTTTTATGCAAAGCTAGGTTTTGAAGTTGCCGGTAAGGTCGATGGTTTTCCAGATGGGCATGACCGGTATTTTTTACTCAAAAAATATCAATAAAAGATGTATTTCAGGCACTGGCAAAAATGAGGTTTTATCGCTTCACAAACGCTGGTATTTATTTAATCTGCATAGTCGTCATAAGAGAATGGTTTCGCAATGATCAAACACATCGTCTTGCTTCAATTTAATAATGAAAGTTCAACGCAAGAACAACAGAAATGCATTAATGCTTTCCTGGACTTATCTACCAAAATCAAAGAGGTTATCGATTTCGATCAAGGTGCCAACGTGAGTAATGAAGGTATGAGTCATGGCTACACCCATTCAGCAGTCATGACCTTTGCGGATGCCGAAGCGCGAGATAGATATCTCTTCCATCCTGAGCACCTTGCATTTGTTGAGACTTTGAAGCCTCTGCTCAGTGACGCAGTTGTTTTTGATTACGAGTTTTAGTTCTGTCGTTTCTGTTATGCCATGCTACACCGTCATCCCTGCCAAAAAAATGCAGGGATGACGGTTTAGGATGATGAGATCCCGATTACATTCTTATCCACATGCCCCAACATAACCACAAGAAACACAGCGGCTGCAGCCGTCGATTTTTTGCAATGCATGAGCGCCGCAATCTGGGCATTTTTTTCCGGTCGCAATGTAGCTGATTGGTGCTGTATCGGCTTCGTAGGCGAGGTCATCGAGCGTATATTGCTGCATACGCGCTTTGAACTTTTCAGCTAATACGTGTACAGGAATTTGATTGCCTGACGCATCGAGGTAGCCGCGCTTCATCAAAATACGTTGCAGAGAATAGCCAATCGCAGCGACTTCAGATTCATGGAACAACGGTGCCTGGGTGCCGTCATCTTTGGTAATCATGCCGCAGCGTACCGTGCCTTTGTCCCATACCACTTCGCGCATATCGGCGAGGGCTTTGGCAATGGAACCGCCAGAACGGGCTGCCATCGATAACAGACGCATACTCGCAGAAATCCATTGTTGGCCATCGTTCTTTTGTCCGGCTGGCATAAAGAATTCAAACGGACGTTCTATCGTCACACGCTCACCACCGACTATGCCTTGAACGTGGATGAAGCTCACTGTCAGGTACACCGTTTTCTTACCTTCGTAGGTCATGTACTGCACTTTTGACGTTACCGATTCCAGGTCGCCAAATGGGCGGCCGTCGAATTGTTTGCGCAGTAAATCTTCGTCTGGGACGGCTTTAATTTCTGGCGCTGCTTCTGGTGTGCTGGAGGCTACTGACAATACGCTACCCAAAATGCTATTTGGACGGTAAGTTGCCAGACCTTTGAGGCCAGCATGCCATGCATCCATATACAGATTCTGGAAGTCTGCGTAAGGATAATCTGCCGGCACGTTCACTGTTTTAGAAATCGCAGAATCAATGTAAGGCTGCACCACTTGCAGCATCTTCATGTGATCGCTGGCTGACATGTTTAATGCGGTGACAAATTGCTGTGGCAATTTGCTGTCGTCCGATACGTCATTGCCCATCGCACGGTACATGCGCCATGCGTGATCAGCAACTTCATAGATCCGTGCATCGCCAACGGCCATGCGCTTTTTGCGGTTATACACCCAAGAGAATGCTGGCTCAATACCATTCGATGCATTGTCAGCGAATGCTAAAGTAATCGTGCCAGTAGGGGCGATCGATAATAAATGCGAATTACGCAGACCATTCTTTTTGATAATGGCACGCAGGTTTTTTGGCAGGCGTTGCGCAAAGCTGCCTGCTAAATATTGTTTGCTATCGAATAAAGGAAATGCGCCTTTTTCTTTCGCTAATTCTGCTGACGCTAAATACGCGGCGTCGCGCATGGTTTCAGAAACCTGACGTGCAAATTCACGACCTTCTTCTGAATCGTAACGTACGCCTAACATCACCAACGCGCTACCAAGACCAAGGAAGCCGAGTCCAACGCGACGTTTGGACATGGCTTCTTCTTGTTGCTGATCCAGGGGCCATGCAGTCGCATCTAATACGTTGTCGAGCATACGGGTCGCGACAGTGACCACTTCCTGGAACGCGGTGAAATCAAATTTGACGCTGGCGCTAAATGGATTTTTAATAAAGCGTGTCAGATTGACTGAGCCCAGGCAGCAGCAGCCATAATCTGGCAATGGTTGCTCAGCACATGGATTGGTGGCTTCAATTTTTTCGCAGTAGTACAAATTGTTTTCTGCATTCATGCGTGACAAAAACAAAATGCCTGGTTCGGCGTGATCATAAGTGGACTTCATGACGATGTCCCACAGATCGCGCGCGCGCACTGTTTCATAAACCCAGATACCGTCTTCACGTTGATAAGCGCCGTTGGCTTTTTTATCTTCGCTCGGTTCTGCTTTGTGTACCAGGCAGAAGTCGCCATCATTGGCAACCGCGTGCATGAACTCATCGGTGACGCCGATAGAGATATTAAAGTTGGTGAGACCACCTTCGTCTTTAGAGCGGATGAATTCCAAAATGTCTGGATGATCGCCACGCAGCACACCCATTTGCGCGCCACGACGTGCACCAGCTGACTCGACTGTTGAGCAAGATGCGTTAAATACTTGCATAAACGAGACCGGGCCCGAAGCGCGCGAGCGCGTGCCACGGACTAAAGCATCTTTAGGACGGATGCTGGAAAAATCGTAACCAACACCGCCACCACGACGCATGGTTTCTGCCGCATCGGCCAGGGCCGCGTAAATACCAGGTTTGCCATCTGTCGGGCTGGAAACCGAATCACCCACCGGTTGCACAAAGCAATTGATCAATGTCGCGTGCAAATCCATACCAGCGGCAGAATTGATACGCCCAGCGGGTACAAAACCATTCTTTTGCGCCCACAGAAATTTTTCTTCGTAGTAAGCCTGTGCATCGGCTTGCTCTACCGCGGCCAGTGCTTTGGCGACACGTGCTTGTACGTCATGGATCGTGGCTTCATCGCCTTTAGCATATTTTTCAAGCAATACATCGAGGGAGATTTCTTGGGGAGCCATGTCAGTGATTCCTAGGATTTTTTCGTTGGCGTTCATGGTTGATTTATTTCACTTTGAGATGATTGTTCATGTTTTGATGTCGCTGATCTGGTCCGCGCCAGGTGTACTGACTGCATGATCGTCCCAGTATAGACAGTGGCGACAGAGCTGCCTTGACTGTTATCAAGGCGTTTCTATCAGCTTGAATTTCGGGTATTTTTTTTAAGACTAATTGCTTGCTAATTACTTACGTATGATGGATTCCTGATTTGATTTAATTCAGGAAAGGTTTCAGTATATCCAGCGTTCTGGACGTAGCGCCCTGATGTTGTAAGAAGAAAGCGTATGCGCTTTTGCCCATCTGCTGGCGCTTCTTGTCGTCATGCAGTAATGCCAGTGCTTCACGTAGCATACTACGTGCGCCATCAACGCGCAAAGCCGCGTGTGCAGCTATTGCCTGATCGGTAATTTCAGAAAAATTAAAAGTATGCAATCCTGTCAATACGGCTTTACCCATAGCGCATGCTTCGATCAGATTATGACCACCGAGCGGTACCAGACTGCCACCGACAAAAGCGACATCGGCAGTCGCATAGTACATATACATTTCGCCCATGCTGTCACCGAGTACCATCTGAACTTTGTCAGAAATCGGTGTTACGACCTCGTGATCAAAGGCTGAGCGCCGTACATACGATATGCCGCGCGCCTCTATCATTTGCGCCACCTGATCAAAGCGTTGCGGATGGCGTGGTGTAATCATTAACAGCGGTGCTTGTTCTAGTAATGGGAATTGTTCCAAAAAAGCATCGAGAATTAATTCTTCTTCACCATCGCGGGTACTGGCGCAAAGGATGATAGGGCGATCACCCAGACTGCGCCGCAGCGCTGCACCACGTTCTGCCATCATTGCTGGTGGCGTGACATCAAATTTCATGTTGCCGGTGACACTAGGGTGATCAATGCCTAATTCCTGCAGACGTTGTGCATCAGGATTCGACTGGGCGGCAACGGCGCTGATGGCGTGTGCTGCAGGCAAAATCAGGGTCGATAGCTTTTGGGCTTTTTTCAGTGATTTTGCTGACAAGCGAGCATTCACTAACGTAACTGGAATTTGTGCTGAAGTACATTGTGCAATCAAATTCGGCCAGACTTCAGTTTCGATCAGAACACACAGCTGTGGGGAATAATGGCGTAAGAAGCGGCGCATCATCCAGTTGATGTCGTAAGGCAAATACGATTGACGCACGCGGCTTGCCACATCAGCAAATAATTTTCCACCAGTTTCCCGTCCTGTGGCGGTCATGTGGGTCAGCAATAATTGGTGTCGCGGATAATGTGCCAGCAGACTGCGTATGAGCGGCTCAGCAGCGCGCGTTTCGCCAGCTGACACGGCATGTACCCAGATCGTTGGCGACGCGTCATAAGGTGCATAAAAGCCTAGTCGCTCTTCAATGTGCTGACGATAGCCAGGTTCCTGACGACCACGCCACCACAAGCGAAACAGTGCGAAAGGCAGGGATAATCCCCAGACGAGTGAGTATAGAAGGCGCATTAAGACAGATTAAGTAACTTTGTTAGTTTTTTAAATTCACCAGCACAATACCATCAAGTGCGGCAATGATGTTAATGGTTGAAGTTGTTCAATTTGTTCGTGATGTGCTGATCAAATTGCGGTTAATTCCGCGCATGCTTCGGACTCTTAAGCCTGACCACAATGGTTTAAAAGCAAAAAGCTGTTTGTGAGCGTGTACTAACTCATTGAATTGCGTGAATGAGAGCAAATTCAGGCAGCTCTCGCTGTTGGAGCAAGGGCCTTGCTAGGCTCATGGCATAGTGATCAAGATTGTTCAGAGCGCTCATTCAACGTGGCCTCACTCATCAGGACGACGGAATATACCCGAAAATCCTCGAATAGTGAGACCAAACTGCATTTTTGCACTGAAAGTATGAAAAAAAATGAAGCAAAGTTAAGCTAATTTAAACAATTTCAGACAACAATTAGGCAACTAACAACTGCTTTATTGCTTGTTTTACTTCATGAGGGGTGGGTGGAAAGCCTTGGTCACCGAGATTGATAATTTTGTCAGACCAATTTCCTGCGGTTTTCCACTTTGGTGATGCGCAATAAATTTCTATGGTCGGAGTTTCATAGGCGGCGGCAATATGGGTCAGACCAGTATCAACGCCAATGGCGAGTGCGGCGGATTGCGCGAGGATTGTTGCTTCCTGCATGGATAACGCTGGGAGTACGCGGGCATTCGGCATTTGTGCCGCCATCGCTTCTGCTTCGGCTTTTTCAGCGGCGTTACCCCAAGGTAGCAAAATAGGTAATGCGTAGCGGCGTAATTCCTCAGCAATGTCTACCCAGTGAGCACGTGCCCACTTTTTCGCTGCGCCTGCCGTGCCGTGAAAGAACACGACATAAGGCTCACCCGGCAACCATGCTGGTGTGCCTGCCGGTGGTTCCAAACCAAAGCTGGCGGGCGTGTCCACTGTATATCCAGCGGCTGCGGCGGCGACTAAACGACCACGCAGCACCGCATGAGTGTGTCGGTCTACTGGCACACTTTGGTGATGGAAAAAACGTGAAATACCCTCGTACCCCGACCCTTCAGTACCGTTCGCCAATCCGACTTTTTTACCGCCTGGCGCCAGACGGCTCATGCCCATAATCATGCCGGTTTTGAATAAACCTTGGGTATCAAGCACCAGATCGTATTTTTCTTTTCTGAGGGCTTGATAAAAATGTTTCATCTCTTGCCGCGTTGCTGCCGCTCCGAGATTTTTACGCCAACGTCGCAGTGCGAACGGAATGATATGTTGTACCCCGGGATGTAAGCGCACCAGATTGACATACGCCTCTTCGACCACCCAATCGATTTGTGCGTTGTTGAAATGACGATGCAAATCATCGACGATAGGCATGTTATGCAACACATCGCCCAAAGAAGAAACGCGGATCAGGAGAATTTTCACGGAATGGCTATGGCAAGAGTGGTTATGGCAGAAACGAAGGGCGAATTAATGAGGCAAGGCATTAATATACTCCCCCAGAAAATTTAAAAATCATCCCAGATATCAAGATGATTACTAGGTCACTAAAAATTACTGGGTAGAGTATATATATTTGTCTGCTTAATTTCGAGAAGAGAGCAATTTAAAACGGCAATTGCGCTTCGGGTTTGACTGCCAGAATTGCCTGCTTCAATGCGCCCTGAATGCGGCTCAGTGCAGCGGGTGTTTCAGCCTCAAAACGCATGACGATCACGGGTGTCGTGTTCGATGAACGTGCCAGACCAAAGCCGTCAGGATATTCAACACGCAAGCCGTCTATCGTGATGACTTCGTCAGCACCCGGGAAGTCAGCATTGGCTTGCATCGCAGCGATAATGGTGAAGTTTTCCCCCTCTGCCAATTGCAATTGCAATTCTGGGGTGGATGCAGATTGTGGTAATTGATTTAAGGTTGCCGTCATGTCGGCGACACGGCTGAGAATTTCCAGCAAACGCGCACCTGCATACAGGCCATCGTCAAAACCGTACCAACGGTCTTTAAAGAAGATATGACCGCTCATTTCGCCGCCAAGCGGGGAACCAGTTTCACGCAGTTTGGCTTTGACCAGCGAGTGACCAGTTTTCCACATCAGTGGCACGCCACCGCGAGCTTTCACCCAGGCAGAAATATGGCGTGTACATTTCACGTCATACAAAATCTGCGCACCGGGATTGCGCGTCAACACATCTTCGGCAAACAACATCAATTGACGATCAGGGTAAATGATCTGACCATCTTTAGTTACCACGCCTAAACGGTCGCCGTCGCCGTCGAATGCCAGACCGATTTCAGCATCGGTCGTTTGCAGGCAACGGATCAGGTCTTGCAGGTTTTCAGGATGGGCAGGATCTGGATGATGATTTGGGAAAGTACCGTCCACTTCGCAGAATAACTCAATCACTTCACAGCCCATGCCGCGGTACAGATCCGCTGCATAAGCACCAGCTACGCCATTGCCGCAATCTACCGCGATTTTGATGGGGCGAGTCAGTTTAACGTCGCTGATGATGCGTTCCAGATAGGTCGCTTTGATGTCGTGCGTGCGGTAGTTACCACTACCAGTTGCAAATTCTTTTTTCAAAATTGCCTGGTATAAGGCTTGAATCGCATCGCCATAAATGGCTTCGCCAGCCAGCACCATTTTGAAGCCATTATAGTCTGGCGGATTGTGGCTGCCTGTGACCATGATGCCAGACGCTGCGCCTAACACATTGGTACCAAAGTACACCATCGGTGTTACCACAACGCCCAAATCAATCACATCTACCCCGGTCGATTGCAGACCTTTGGCCAGTGCAGAGATCAACTCAGGACCTGACAAGCGGCCATCGCGGCCGATTACAACGGCTTTTTCGCCTTTTGCCAGCGCTGCGGTACCGAAGGCCTGGCCGATTTGAAACGCCACGTCGGCGTCCAGTGTTTTGCCAATAATGCCGCGAATATCGTAGGCTTTAAAGATGCTTGGAGAGAGTAGGGACATAAAGGCCTTAGTGTAAAAATTTAAATCAATATATAAACGCTTTTAATTCACTTGTGTTGCGTAGGGGCTGATAATCAGGGTAACAGGCGCAGATTTTTGCTGTCTGTGACCACCTTTTTATCATCCTGCATCGTGCTGCCTTGCGTGGCTTGCCAGATCAAATCTTCAATCCCACATTGCGGTTGGTATTCTGCCACTATTTTCATTAAGAGAGCACGAATTTCGGCGTAATTAAAGTCATTGCAGGCGGTTTCTAATTCCTGCAAGAAATTATTCAGTTTATCCCATGGAATTTCGTTTTCCTGTGCCCGCATGATCAAAGGATGAGTGGTTCCTTCGACATTGTCGCCGATTAATAATTCCTCAAACAATTTTTCACCGGGACGCAAGCCCACGTGCTGGATTTCTATCGTTCCATCCGGGGTTGTTTCTGATTTAACTTCCAAACCACTCAAATGCACCATGCGGCGAGCCAGATCGACAATTTTTACCGGCTCGCCCATATCTAAAACGAAAACATCGCCACCTTCCCCCATCGCACCGGCTTGTAACACCAATTGCGCTGCTTCAGGGATAGTCATGAAATAGCGCGTGATCTCCGGATGCGTGAGAGTGATCGGCCCACCTTCCATAATCTGTTTGCGGAACAGCGGCACCACCGATCCCGAAGATCCCAGCACATTACCAAAACGTACCATGCAAAAACGGGTTGTGTGTTGCTTGCGTGCGCAAGCCTGCAAAATCAATTCTGCCATGCGTTTAGTGGTACCCATGACATTGGTTGGGCGAACTGCTTTATCGGTTGAGATCAGGACAAAATTTTTGACCTTTGCGCACATCGCAGCTTGTGCAACAGTCAGCGTACCGAACACATTGTTGCGTATGCCTTCGACAGGATTATGCTCTACCAGAGGCACATTCTTATAAGCGGCGGCATGGTAGAGCGTGTCGATCGGAAAAGCGGAAAAAATCTTATCCAACTTGGCAGCATCAAGGACGCTGCCAAGAAACGGCAATATTTCCAGTTCCAGACCCAGTTGCGAGAGCAAAGCACTAAGTTCTTGTTCGATCGCATACAGAGCGTATTCCGACATGTCTAACAAGATCAGTTTTTTTGGCTTTTGGCGGACAATCTGACGGCACAGTTCCGAGCCTATCGATCCACCAGCCCCGGTCACCATGACATGTTTGTTGGTGATGCAGGTTGCCAGCAAACGCGTATCTGGAGCAACCTGATTACGTCCCAGCAAGTCTTCAATTTCGACATCGCGAATATCTTGTACCCGCAATTCACCATTGACCAGACTCTGAATCGAAGGTGTGACTTTGATCTTCAGTTTCAGGTGCTCGAGTTGATCCAGAATTTGTTTTTGTCGTGCTTTAGAAATCGTTGGCAGGGCTAATAAAATTTGTTTGATGTCGCGTTTAGGAACCAGATTATCCAAATCCGCGGGACTGTGGACTTTGATACCAGCAATGGTTGAACCTTGTATGTGCTTGTTGTCGTCAACAAAAGCAACGCACACATATTCACCGCCAGAACGCAAGGCACCCGCCAGCAAAGCGCCTGCTTTACCGCCACCATAAATACACACCGGAATTGCATTTTCGGACATACCAGCATTGAGCAACCAGGTGCGCGCAATGAAGCGACTAGCGCACAGGTAGATCATGACACCAGCCCAATAAAAGCCAAAAATCGCCCTGGAAATTGGCATGATGTGTAACATGATGCCGATGAATGCCAGCAATAATACTGAGGTGCTGGCACCAATGAGGATCGTACTAATAATTTTTTGATCAATAAAACGTACTACTGCCCGATATAAGCCTATGCGTATGAAAATAGGTACTGAGATCAATGGAATCGAGATGATCAGACCAAAGTAGTGGCGAAATAACTCGTCATTAAAACCCTCATAACGCAGCCAGATTGCCAGGAGAAAAGTCACAAGCAGGCAAACGGCGTCCAGACTCGCGGCAATGATTTGTTTTTGCAGCCTCGACAAGTTAATCAAATAGTGCAACATGGTGTGTCTACTTTCGCGCTTTAGGTGCTGAATGTGCAGTATATGCTTTGGGTACTTGCAGTGCTTTAATGGGTAATACCGTCACGGCGTACCACTTTGAAAAACGTCATCCACAGAATGCGAATGTCGAGCCAAAATGATTGATGTTGCAAGTAATATGCGTCCAGTTCAACCTTGACAGGAATAGGTAGTTCATCCCGACCATTGACCTGCGCCCAGCCAGTCAAACCAGGGGCAATGGTATGTACTTGATTTTCTCTACGCAACGTAATCAAATCATCCTGATTGTAAAGTGCTGGTCGCGGACCGACAAAGCTCATATCACCATTGATGATGCTCCATAACTGCGGCAATTCATCCAGACTAGATTTGCGGATGAAGGAGCCAATCGGTGTCAGATATTGGTCGGGGTTGGTGAGTAAATGCGTCGCAACTGCTGGTGTATCTATGCGCATGCTGCGAAATTTTGGCATCTTAAAAATGACGTTGTTCTTGCCAACACGATTCGACCAATAGACCACCGGGCCTTTTGAAGTCAGTTTGACGCACAATGCCGTCAGGATCAAAGGAACGGCAAGAATGGCTGTTGCGATGAAAGCCAGAAATAAATCAAAAATGCGTTTTATCATAAACTAAGGAATGCTAAGAAATAGTTGAGTCATGCAGACTTTGCCAGCATCGTCGCAGCTAGACCTTGCTCTACCGAATAAGGCGGCGTCCATCCTAAAACTTGCTTTGCCTTACTGATGTCAACCTGCAAAGAGCCGCACAGCCTGTCGCTGATGGCGGGACGCCTCGCGAGTTTTGCCAGCAGAACCAATAGCGTTGGTGGAAACGGCAGTAAGCGCGACGGCATGTGCAAAGCTTTGGCGCTCAGTTGTAATAATTCTGCAGTCGATAAATCGTGGTCATCGGATACCAAAAACACTTGTTGCGCCGCATTCTGATTGCGCAGACAGCACAATACCAGACTGACCAAATTTTCTAGGTAAACAAAGCTGCGCTTATTCTTAATGCTGGCAAACGGTAGCGGGA
This sequence comes from Cognatundibacterium jejuense, assembly GCF_014284255.1. Classification (GTDB taxonomy): domain Bacteria; phylum Pseudomonadota; class Gammaproteobacteria; order Burkholderiales; family Burkholderiaceae_D; genus Undibacterium; species Undibacterium jejuense. Next base: position 1,927 of record NZ_JACOFV010000002.1, on the reverse strand, counting down.
TGCCTTTTTCGACCCAATTCAACATACTGGCAAAATTGGCTTTGACACCGGGCCCGTAAATCAGCGGCGGACGTATGATAGTCACGTGCATTCCGCTACGTTCACCAAGAGCCAATAGTGCATTTTCTGCTTCGCGTTTGGAGATGCCATACGGATCTTGCGCTTCAGATGGGGTTGCTTCATTGTATGCATGGCCTGGCTCTGTGCCTTCGCCATTAACCTTAACCGAGCTAAGAAATATGAATTGGGTTGCACCAGCTTTTGCTGCTTGTTCTGCCAGTCGCATCGTGGCATCCACATTCACTTGTCTGAATAAGCGAAGGGCATCAGCGACTGCTTCTTGCATTACGTGTACCCGCGCTGCACATTGAATTACAATACCAACGTCGGTCAGAAATCCTGACCAGTCAGTTTGGGCTGACAAATCACTAATTTGAGGATTAACAACTGTCGCACTTAATTTACTGATTGGGCGACGGGTTGGGCAGATCAGGCGTTCAGAACGATTTACTAAGGTCTGATAAATAGCCTGACCAACAAAACCGCTGGCCCCAGTCAGCAAAATTTTACTCTTATCCGGAAAGCGCAACTGTTCAGACATGTTTGGCACCGCTATAGACAAAATATTTGCGGAAAATGAATTTCAAAAAGCTCCGAATAAACCAATTTGCGTGGCGTGATGCAACATTATGGTTTTTGCGAGCGGCACTATGTAAGGCTTTTAATTGCGGATAGTAGCGTACACCATGCCCTAACATCAGGCTGGATCGGTAGCACAAATCTACATCTTCAAAATACATAAAATAACGATCATCAAAACCGTGCAGGAGTTGATAATGGCTAGCTTTAAACGCCAGAAAAGCGTCCGAAGCCCAGTCGCTTAGTCCCGCCGATTTATAATCGCTTTTATTGTATGGTTCGGTCAAGGAGTGCACCCATGCCATCCGAATCGGAGAAAAGAAGTCCGGAAAGCGCCGTATATTTGCATCAGGCGTTTCAAAATTGGCGTCGCGGTACAGGTTTAATGTTGCCAAGGCTGCATGATCAGCGCGCATTAAACGCACCAATTCTAATATGGTTGCCTGGTCAGTGCTGACATCCGGGTTCATAACAATAAAAATATCATCAGCTTGAATGCCTACGCTATTTTTTATCTGTGCAAATAAGAAATTATTATTTGCACCAAAGCTCAAGCCTGGCGATGCGTCGGTGTACGACACACGATGGCGCAAGCAATATTCTTTGAGTTCGCTTGATGGCAGATTGTCTTTAATCCAGACATGAATATCGTCACCGGCGTCTTGTAGTCCACCAATCTGACTTGCGATGAGCAGATCCTGGTGGCCATGACTGACGATGGCGATATGAATCATGCTGAAAATTCCATTGCTAACTTTATCATTATTGTCCAGAGATATTCTTGGGCTGATTCCGGGCGAGTCGTTAGTGCAGTGATTCGGCATTTTTGCGTATGCCAACTGCGAAAAATTAAAAACCGCCAAAAGCATATAAAAATCGAGTATGCAACAATATCGAAACAAGCATCATTTGAAAAGTAGCTTTTAGTTCAATTTATCGTTGTTTCCGGTAAGAAGAGGCAAATATGTCTGATCGAAGACCAGAATTTTATCAAAAATACATTGACCTTTTATTTGTCTACATGTTTATGTGTTTACATCAATTTCCCGGCTCGGCAAACGCCGGTCGGGAAATTGACAAAAATCAGGATAAAAAAACCTGCCAGATAAAACTTGTTACGCTATCTTGCCCAGAACATGTGCCAAAGCTGCTTCCCACTCCGGAATTTGCACATGAAACGTTGTCGCCAGCAAACTAGTATCCAGACAGGAATTAACCGGACGTTGTGCCGGGGTTGGGTACTCTGTTGCCGGGATGCCGGTGACCGTTGGTGCCACTTTGTGCAAAC
>NZ_JACOFV010000019.1 GCF_014284255.1 Cognatundibacterium jejuense | reverse complement strand
CACCAAATTTTTTGGACAATACTGTCGCAATCGCTGCTGTCAGTGTAGTTTTACCGTGATCAACGTGACCAATTGTACCGACGTTGACGTGCGGCTTGGTGCGTTCGAACTTACCTTTTGCCATTTTATTCTTCCTTCAAAAAGAACGATTTATTAACATAGTACCTACCCCGCTGGGGGTAGGTTTATTTGATACGAATTACTTAGCTTTGGATGTTACGATTGCATCGATAACGTTCTTAGGCGCTTCAGAGTAGTGCTTGAATTCCATGGAATAAGTTGCACGACCTTGAGTTGCTGAACGCAGGGATGTAGAGTAACCAAACATCTCGGACAAAGGTACTTCAGCTTTAATGATTTTGCCGCCACCGCCAGCAATTTCATCCATGCCTTGAACCATACCACGACGGGAAGACAAGTCACCCATCACAGTACCAGCGTAGTCTTCTGGTGTTTCGACTTCAACAGCCATCATTGGTTCCAGAATAACTGGGCTTGCTTTACGGCAGCCATCTTTGAACGCCATCGAACCCGCCATACGGAACGCGTTTTCGTTGGAGTCAACGTCATGGTAAGAACCGAAGAACAGTGTAACTTTAACGTCAACCACTGGGTAGCCAGCCAATACACCGGATGTCAATGTTTCGCGAACACCTTTTTCAACCGCAGGGATGTATTCACGTGGAACAGTACCGCCTTTGATCGCGTCAACGAATTCAAAACCTTTACCTGGTTCTTGCGGTTCGATCTTCAATACAACGTGACCGTATTGACCACGACCACCCGATTGTTTAACGAACTTACCTTCGATCTCTTCGCAAGTTTTGCGAATTGTTTCGCGGTAGGCAACTTGTGGTTTACCAACAGTTGCTTCCACGTTGAATTCACGCTTCATACGGTCAACGATAATATCCAGATGCAACTCACCCATACCGGCAATAATTGTCTGACCAGATTCTTCGTCTGTACGTACGCGGAAAGATGGATCTTCAGCAGCCAAACGGTTCAATGCCAAGCCCATTTTCTCTTGGTCAGCCTTAGTTTTTGGCTCAACAGCTTGAGAAATAACAGGCTCTGGGAACACCATACGTTCCAGAACAACGATTGCTTTTTCATCACACAGCGTATCACCAGTTGTTGTGTCTTTCAGACCAACTACCGCAGCGATATCACCGGCCATCATTTCTTTGATTTCTTCACGTTGGTTCGCATGCATCTGAACCAGACGGCCGATACGTTCTTTTTTCTCTTTAACAGAGTTATAAACGCTATCACCTGAATTCAATGTACCTGAGTAGCAACGGATAAAGCACAATTGACCAACGAACGGGTCAGTTGCGATTTTAAATGCCAACGCAGAGAATTTCTCTGTATCTTCTGCTTTACGCACAACTGGCTCATCATCGTCATTCACACCAGGAACTGGTGGAATATCAACTGGGGATGGCAAGTATTCAACAACCGCATCCAACATCGCCTGAACGCCCTTGTTCTTAAACGCTGTACCACACAGCATTGGAACGATTTCAGAAGCGATAGTACGTGCGCGCAATGCTTGCTTGATGTCGGCTTCAGACAAATCACCTTCTTCCAGGTATTTGTTCATCAGCTCTTCACTGGCTTCAGCAGCTGCTTCAACCATGTTTTCACGCCATTTTTGCGCTTCAGCGACCAGATTCTCAGGAATATCACGGTATTCGAACTTCATACCTTGAGATGCAGTATCCCAAATGATTGCCTTCATCTTAACCAGATCGATAACACCTTCGAACAAGTCTTCAGCACCGATAGGCACTTGCAGAGGTACCGGGTTAGCTTTCAAACGTGCACGCATTTGATCGTACACTTTGAAGAAGTTCGCGCCAGTACGGTCCATTTTATTGACGAATGCCAAACGTGGAACTTTGTACTTATTAGCTTGACGCCAAACTGTTTCGGACTGAGGCTGAACACCGCCCACTGCACAGTAAACCATGCAAGCACCATCCAGAACACGCATAGAACGCTCAACTTCAATAGTGAAGTCAACGTGGCCTGGTGTATCGATGATGTTGATGTGGTGAGGAGCGAAGTTGTTCGCCATACCGCTCCAGAAGCAAGTTGTCGCTGCTGAAGTAATAGTAATACCACGTTCCTGCTCTTGCTCCATCCAATCCATGGTAGCAGCGCCGTCATGTACTTCACCGATTTTGTGATTTACACCGGTGTAGAACAGAACGCGTTCAGTTGTCGTCGTTTTACCTGCATCAATGTGAGCGGAAATACCGATATTGCGGTAGCGCTCAATGGGGGTCTTACGGGCCATAGATAATCCTAAATCTTTTAATGGACAAAACCGAGCGCAATTTTTTTGTAAAAATCGCGCCCGGCCTGATTCAAAATACTTGCCAGAGCCGTTGCATAAATATCATACAAAGGCTCCCTACTCTTACTCTTAGAAGCGGAAGTGAGAGAAGGCCTTGTTGGCTTCTGCCATACGATGGACTTCATCACGTTTCTTCATTGCACCGCCACGACCTTCAGCGGCTTCCAGCAACTCTCCACCCAAACGTTGTGGCATGGATTTTTCGCTACGCTTGTTAGCGGCTTCACGCAACCAACGCATAGACAAAGCTAAGCGGCGAACTGGACGAACTTCTACAGGCACCTGGTAGTTTGCACCACCAACACGGCGGGATTTAACCTCAACCAGTGGTTTTGCATTGTTGATTGCCAGAGCGAACACTTCCAATGGATCTTTACCAGATTTTTGTTGGATGTGGTCGAATGCACCGTAGATGATGCCTTCAGCAACAGACTTCTTGCCGGACAACATCAATACATTAACAAATTTTGCTACTTCTACATTACCGAATTTTGGATCCGGCAATACGTCCCGTTTCGGGACCTCACGACGACGTGGCATTTCAATTCCTTTCAATCTTCAGTTGAGCACCAAATAACACTTTACTGGCACTCGCGACAGGCCATCATAACCAGTCACTTACTCGGCTCATTCCGAACCGACACTGATCCGTAAATTTTACGGAGATTAAATTACGAGATAATTACTTCTTAACTGCCTTAGCGCGCTTAGAACCATATTTGGAACGAGCTTGCTTACGGTCTTTAACACCTTGGGTATCCAATGCGCCGCGAACCATATGGTAACGAACACCTGGCAAATCCTTAACACGACCACCGCGCAGCAAAACTACGCTATGTTCTTGCAGGTTATGACCTTCACCGCCGATGTACGAAATAACTTCGAAACCGTTGGTCAGGCGAACTTTAGCAACTTTACGCAAAGCCGAGTTAGGCTTTTTTGGAGTTGTAGTATAAACGCGGGTGCAAACGCCACGTTTCTGCGGGCTGTTTTCCAGCGCCGGCGATTTGCTCTTTACACGTGCGGAAACACGTGGTTGGCGAATCAGTTGATTGATGGTTGGCATCGTTTTTAATCCAACAAAATACAACGTTAAACACAAACCCGGAAACGGTTGCCCGGGAACTAAGAATCATTTTTTACGTCCGTTTATATTCAGACGAGCCCGATTTATTTGAATTTGCCTGCTTTTTAAGCAATCAATTCACATAATGTTATGCAAACAAATAACAAAAAAGTGCAAACCCAAAATCGAGAACTCGCAATTTTATGCCCCATTACACAAGCCTGTCAACGATTTTTATTCAGCGTGCTTGCGAATGCATAGATGAAATGAGAACTCTCAGGGTAGAAAATTTCTTCGATAAATCAAGTATTTCCGTGTTTTGAAAAAAATTTCAGATTAAAGCACTTGCATCGCAAGATGTCGCTTTTGTCACTTTAACGTATTTGACAATCGCTATTGCGAAGTCCTAACCACAAGCTCCACAAATCATTTATATTGTCGCGCTTTGCTTAAAAAACGTGCCATTAATAGATTAATTTATTTTTATTACTACTTTTCTACGCCTTTTTTACTCGCTTCTTTGACCTTAAGACTCGCCGGACAACGGCAAAAGCCATGATGACGCGTTTTTCACTCAGATCACTTCGACCACTATGGTCACTAAGACCTGGTTCTTGCTTTTTGCTAGGCAGCTATATTTTGCTGTCGGCAGTCGCGTTTTTTTCATTCGCAATTGGCAAGCCTGTTGAACATGCGTGGCAGCTATTTTTTACTGAAGCGATAGCATGGGTCGTTTTCTGGGCGGCATTTCAAAGCCCGCGCTGGTTTCACTATCTTCTGTTGCCGGCAATGCTGGCAGTGCCGGTTGAAATTTATTTGCGCCTTTACTTTGGGCAAGGCATCTCTACCCATCATCTGGGTATTATGTTTGAGACCAGCCCAAAAGAAGCAATGGAATTTCTGGGGCAGAAGGTTTGGTTATTATTAATCTTAATTATCGCTATTTGTGGCTGGTGGGGAATAAGCCTCAAAGCGGCGCGCTCCAGCCCAGAACTGACATGGCGGCATTTCTCGCGCTGGATCGTCATTGCCGTGGCTTTGCTTGGCACGGCCATCTGGCAATATGGTAATTGCGTGGGGATCGCAGCCACACCAGTTGTCGCACCTAGCAACCCGGATAGTAGCGATGAAGACGAGGCGCCCGTTATCACTCCGACCACCGAAACTAAAGGAAGAGCGCTAAGCAACCCTGATCTGGAACGCCTGCGCCAACGCCTTGCCAAGAGCCCCGGCAAGCTACCCGCCTGGGCAGCGATACCTTACAGCGAAGAGGTAATGACGCAAACCTGGCCATTTGGACTGGTCTCATATGCGATCGACTTCTGGAACGAACGCACTTATTTTCAGGAACTATCAGAAGAAAACCGCAACTTTCGCTTCCACGCGAAGCTAATTGGCGATCCTAAGGCGCCGCAAACGGTAGTGGTGGTGATTGGCGAATCGTCTCGATTTGATCGTTGGAGTTTGAATGGGTACAAACGTGACACTAACCCACGTCTCTCTTCTGAAAGCAATCTCGTCAGTCTGAATGATATGGTGACGCCGGTCACTGCCACTCGCTTATCGGTACCGATCATTGTTTCGCGCAAACCAGCCACAATGGGTTTAAAAGCAGGTTTTTCAGAAAAGTCATTTTTAACAGCTTACAAAGAAGCAGGCTTCAAGACGTTCTGGATTTCTAATCAGATGAGCTTCGGCAAATTTGATACACCGGTATCCGCATTTGCAAAAGAAGCGGATGTGACTGCATTTCTGAATCTGGGTGGATTTACCAACAACTCGAATTTTGACGATGTATTGCTTACGCCGATGAACCAGGCAATGCAAGATCCGAGTCCAAAGAAGCTGATTGTCTTACATACCTTAGGCAATCACTGGAATTACAGCCACCGCTATCCTAAAGAATTTGATCATTGGCAGCCATCACTATTCGGCATCGTTGATCCTGAATATACAGATCTAAAAAACAAAGACGCGTTAAACAATAGCTACGACAATTCTGTTCTTTATACGGATTGGATCCTGGGTGAGCTCATAGAGAGGTTGAAGGCCAACAATCAGCTAAGCACCATGATGTACGTGTCAGATCATGGACAAACCTTGTATGACGGCGATTGTTTATTAGCATTCCACGGACATAACACGCAGTTTGAGTTTCATATTCCAGCTTTCATCTGGTATTCCGATGCATATGGGGAGCAGTTCCCGGAAAAAATCGAGCAGTTACACAAGCATCAAAAATCCAAGTTATCAACAGAAAACGTGTTTCATACGCTACTAGATATGGGCAACATTCAATATCCGGACGAAAAACTTGAATGGAGCATTTTGAATAGCCAGTTGCAAAGGCATACCCGTTTTGTCGATAGTCATGGCTGGGTCGACTATGACCATGCCGATATGAATGGTTCATGCCGCGAAGTCATTGCGAAAAAGCCAGTGCGCAAGAAGAAAAAGGGCCGAAAATAGATGTAAATTCAAAATTTCACCGAACTTCTTACTGCATTTGATGCCAAAAGATCGCAGTGAGACATCCAATAGTCGTTTCATTGCAGGAAATACACTATCTCGCTTACACTTGCTCCATGCCTATTGATATCCCGCCTACCCTCACCATTAGCACTTCCAATGAGCCCGTATTCACCGCGGCGGGCGCATGGGTAGTCAATGCTCTCACGCATGGCGACCGGCTCAAGCAATTAAGTGCGGAACTCAGCAAGGCAATGGTATTAAACAACGCACAATGGGATTTACGCCAGATAAACAATCTTGATCATGTCGGCGCGCAAACACTGTGGAGCGCATGGGGAAAAAAGCGGCCCAAACATTTGATCATGCAGCCCGCACATGAAGGTATTTTTGAGCGACTTGAATTAGTTACCGCCATGCCTTTGCCAGTTGTACCTAAACCACGACTGACACGTACCATGCAACTAGGCGCGGTCGTGCTTGGATTTTTTGCCCATTTACTCAGCTTCAGTAGCTTGCTTGGGCAATTGATGCTGGATCTTGGCCGTTTTGCGCAGCGCCCATGGAAAGGTCCATGGAAAGAATTATCAGCCAACATTTACCGCATGGGTGCGCAAGCCCTAGGCATTACTGCCTTGGTCGGTATTTTGATTGGTATTGTTTTGTCGTATTTATCTGCACAGCAATTGCGCGCATTCGGTGGCGATTTGTACATCGTTAATCTGCTGGGTATGAGCATCATTCGTGAGCTCGGTCCTATGCTGGCAGCGATTTTAGTGGCAGGTCGTTCCGGTTCTGCCATCACGGCACAACTTGGCGTCATGCGTGTCACAGAAGAATTAGACGCGATGCGTGTGATGGGTATTCCACATGGTTTCAGGTTGATTATGCCTAAGGTACTGGCCCTTGTGATCGCCATGCCACTACTGATTATCTGGACCGATATCATGGCATTAATAGGCGGCATGATTTCAGCGGAGGCCTTGCTTGGTATGTCGCCAGCATTTTTTATTTATAAATTGCCTGACGCGGTTCCGTTACTCAATTATTGGATAGGACTGGGAAAAGGTGCGACGTTTGGTTTGCTCATCGCCCTCATCGCCTGCCATTTTGGCTTACGTATTGAGCCCAATACCGAAAGTCTGGGGCGCGGCACTACCAGCTCGGTAGTCATTTCCATCACAGTTGTGATTATTGCAGACGCTGTATTTGCCATTATCTTTAGCAAAGTAGGATACTGATTGATGACATCCGATTACATCATCGATATTCAAGGCTTGCGTACCCAGTTTGGTCGCACTGTCGTGCATGACAATTTGGAACTGCAAGTTAAACGCGGTGAAATTTTGTCTATCGTCGGTGGGTCGGGTACCGGCAAAACCGTGTTGATGCGTCAAATGCTGGGTCTGGAAAAACCACGGCGAGGTACGATCAAGGTTTTTAATGAAGATATACACGCGCCGAAAGAAGGACACCTGAATTATTTGCGTAAGCGCTCCGGCATGTTGTTTCAGCATGGTGCGCTGTACTCTGCCTTGAGCGTGTTTGATAATGTTGCGCAACCTTTGCGTGAATTCGGCAAGTTGCCCGAAGAACTCATCACCGATCTCGTTTATCTGAAATTGCAAATGGTCGACATTGCGTTTGAGCATGCCCGCAAAATGCCCTCGGATTTGTCCGGAGGAATGATCAAACGGATCGCTTTAGCACGGGCACTGGCGCTCGATCCGCAATTACTGTTTCTGGATGAACCAACCGCCGGACTCGATCCAGACCGCTCAGACAGCTTCGTACAATTAATCCAGTCGTTACACCGACAACTTGCTTTGACCGTAATTATGGTGACGCACGACCTCGACAGCCTGTTTGCACTTTCAAACCGGATTGCGGTACTGGCGGAAAAACGCGTTATCGTCATTGGATCGCCACACGAAGTGGTGGCGTTTCCGAACCCATTTATTAAAAGTTTCTTCCTCGGCGGGCGCGGCCTGCGGGCGATGGAAGTCATGACTTCAGCAACCAATTAGGAAAGCCATGGAAAACCGATCTCATGCTCTTATTGCTGGCTTTTTTACCATTGCTTTATTGGTAATTACTGCCATGTTCGCGATTTTTTTGGGACGAGATAAGATACAACGTATCCCTTATGAAATTGTGACCAGCTCCTCGGTGTCAGGCTTAAATCTGCAAGCCGCAGTGCGCTACAAAGGAATTAAAGTCGGCAATGTAACCGATATCAACTTCAACCCCAAAGTGCCCGGTCAAATCATACTTCGGGTCGAAGTCATCCCGACTACACCAGTGACCAGTGCCACATTTGCAACTCTGGCGTATCAGGGTGTCACCGGGATTGCTTTCGTTCAGCTTGATGATGATAAACAACAAGGTCACGCTTTGCTCGCCAGCACGCAAGATGACGAAGCATTGCCGCGCATTCCTTTACGGCCAAGTATGTTGCAAAACTTAGAACAAAAAGGCATTGCAATTCTGAGCCAAACTGAAGAACTCACCAAACGCATCAACAACTTACTCGACCCGCAAAATCCTTCTTCACTGATGTCGACGATAGATCATGTCGGCAAAGCGGCAGAACAATGGGGAACCGTACCTGCACAGATTGCACCGAGCCTGAGCAAACTTCCGGCGCTGATAGATCAAACCCACAGTACACTAAGCTCGGTAAAAAGTTTGTCCGTCGATGCGAATAAATTTACTCAAAATCTAAACCAGCTCAGTAGTCAATTGCAGTCTAGCGAAGGACCGATTGCACATTTTAATAACACCTTGGATCAAATCAGTAACGGTATTACGACTGAAACCTTGCCACGCATACAAACGCTGACCAGCGATGCCCGTAGCAGCTTACGATCGCTCAATCGTACGACTGAAAATTTGAACGACAGACCACAAAGCATCTTGTTTGGTAACCCAGCGCCAGCGCCAGGCCCAGGTGAGCCAGGGTTCGTTGCACCTGCGTCAGCATCCGAATAAAGGAAATCTTATGTCACGCTTTTTTCGCACTCTCACTCATTTCGCTGACAAACCATATTTGCCTCTACTGGCAGCCAGCTGTCTGATGTGTCTACTCAGCGCCTGTTCGGGCAATGCCGCAATACAACGGCAGCAATATGACTTTGGTCTACCGGCTATTCCTGCGGTTGGCAATGGTTCGTCCAAATTACAGGTCAGCCTTGCAGATATTCAAGTTGTGCCAGCACTCGACAGCAATGCCATGTGGTATCGCTTGCAATACGATAATGCACAGCAACTTAAAGCCTATGCACAAGCGCGTTGGAGCATGCCGCCAGCGCAGCTATTAGCGCAACGCTTGAAAATTCAAATGTTGGCAACTGGCACGCAAGTCATCAACGCCAATGATGGGATTGTGACGCAACCAGTTCTACGTATTGAGCTTGATGAATTTTCGCAAGTCTTCACAAGCAGCACAAATAGCCACGCACAAATCAATGCACGCGCTGTTCTGAGCAAAGGAAAAATGATCCTGGCACAACGTAGCTTTAGCGTGCAATCTCCGAGCAAAACTCCTGATGCCTCAGGTGGTGCCCGCGCGATGCAAGAAACGAGTGATGCGTTGATCAGTGAAATACAACAATGGCTGACGCAATTAGCTGCGGTCTGATTTGCATCATGCGATGAATCAAATTGAACCTACAGCAACCCCGAAAACACTGCGCAGTTCCCCTTTTGCGCGGGCGAGTCTGGTCGCTTACCTTTTTCTGATTTTGTATGCGAGCTGGTATCCATTTACTGGTTGGCGTGCTAACAACCTATCAGCTCTGCCAGATGTAATCCGGCAGTGGCCGCACTATTGGACGGTGTTTGATGTCAGTACCAATATCGTCGGCTATGTCCCGTTTGGAATGCTGATCGTGTTCTCTCTGTACCCACGAGTTAATCGTTGGTGGGCGGTATTGATCGCGATTTTATGTGGATCGGCGGTGTCAGCAACTGCAGAGTTAGTACAGTACTTTTTACCTACCCGCGTTACGTCTATGCTGGATTTTTTGACCAATGCCAGCGGTGCGGTGATAGGCGCGCTGGCAGGTGCATTGTTAACCCCTTTGTTAATCGAAAAAGGGCGCTTGCAATTACTGCGCAAACAATGGACGTACCAGGAATCTAGCAGGGAAATTGTCATTTTAGGTCTGTGGCCTATGGCACAACTGTATCCACAGGCGTATCTGTTCGGACTGGGGCAATTTTCCCCCTTGTTGTCTCAACATTTGACCAATTTTTTTGAGATGGACATCGATCTGAGCGCCTTCTTTTTACAAGGAATCGAACCCAATGCGGATGCCTATTTATTAGCGGAAGCCTTCATTACAGCTTGCGGTTGCACTGGTGCCATTCTGATTTGCCTGAGCTTACTTAATCGCCATGCGCCGAAATTTATTCTGGCTCCGTTGCTCCTCTTGATGGCGTTAATCTGCAAATCTCTCGCCTGCGCACTGCTGTTCAACCCTGAATATGCGTTTGCGTGGTTTACCCCCGGTGCCCGTGGCGGCTTGCTGATTAGTCTGATAATGTTGTACGGCTTTTCATTTGCGCCAGTGCATGTACAAAAGCGTTTAGCCTTTCTTTTGCTAATAATCTCGATGGTCGTCGTCAACTTGTTACCTGATAATCCTTACTTTGAAGTAACAATGCAAACCTGGGTACAAGGAAAATTTTTGAACTTTAATGGTGCTGCACAGTTCTTATCGATGTTTTGGCCATTTCTTGCTCTCTGGGCACTGTTACGCAAGCCGCGCGCGGGATGATGCGGGTTTGCAGTATTATATTGCCTTAACTTTGCAAGTCGGTCTTTACTGACATGCTCCACTGCAACAACTACAAACAATCCCATCATGTCTGAACCACTGTATTTTCAAAAGCATGTCTTTTTCTGCATGAACCAACGCGACGATGGTCGGCCTTGCTGCGCTGATCGTGGCGCTCAGGCTGCGCAGGAACATGCAAAACGTCGGGTTAAACAACTCGATATGAATGGTCACGGAAAAATCCGTATCAATAAAGCTGGATGCCTGGATCGCTGCGAAGAGGGCCCAGTGATGGTGGTCTATCCGCAAGGCACCTGGTACACCTTTGTCGATCAATCTGATATTGATGAAATCATTGACGTCGATCTGATCGGTGGCGGTGTGGTCGAACGTTTGAAATTACCAAATACATGAATGCACAAACTGAACATTTTTTGATCACCGGTGCTGCTGGCTCATTACAATGCGCACTCGATTTACCTGATCCTGAAACACAGGGATTGCCAAAAGGATTAGCCCTAGTTGCCCATCCCCACCCTTTGTATGGTGGAACCATGGACAATAAAGTAGCGCAAACATTGGCACGTACCTTCACCGGACTGGGTTACGCCGCAGTCAGAATGAATTTCCGCGGTGTCGGCGAGTCAGCGGGTACACATGATGCTGGTGTCGGTGAAACCGACGATATGGCCTTGCTGCTGCTGCACATGCGTGAACGCTTTCCCGGCTTACCTGTAGCACTGGCCGGATTTTCTTTTGGTACCTTTGTGCAAGCGAGTCTGCAACAACGTCTGATCGCCGAAAACAACGCCGCACAACGTTTAGTATTGATCGGCGCTGCAGCCGGAAAATGGGCGATGCCGGACATCCCCGCAGATACAATTTTGATTCATGGCGAGCTGGATGACACTATTCCGCTCTCTGCGGTACTCGACTGGCTACGTCCTCAGGACATTCCGGTGACGGTCATTCCTGGAGCTGACCACTTCTTTCACCGCCGCCTGCACCACATCAAGCAATTGGTCACTAGTTTGTGGGACAAGTCCTGATAAAACATCGTACTTAGCTCTACAACGATTCTCTCTTTTTTTTGTTTTTATAAGCTGCATCCAATGAAAAAACTTCTCGCTATACTCGCTACCTCGATACTGACGATGTCAGTTGCGATGGCCCAATCTCTCCCGGCACCAACCATTGCGGCCAGATCCTGGCTACTGCTTGATGTGACTAGCGGTCAGATCATCGCCGCCCAAGAACCGGATATGCGCATCGAACCAGCGTCGTTGACAAAAATCATGACTGCCTATCTGGTCTTTACTGCATTAACAGAAAAAAAGCTGGACTTGAATCAAAGCGTTAATGTGTCCACACACGCTTGGAAAGTCGATTCAAGCAGTTCTAAAATGTTCATTGAGCCAAACAAACCAGTCACCATCAATGAATTACTGTACGGTTTGATTGTCGACTCAGGCAATGATGCCGCAGTTGCTTTAGCTGAAGCAGTGGCAGGTAGCGAGGAAGCCTTTGTAGTACAAATGAATCGTCAGGCAGAACGTCTGGGGATGAAGTCCACACACTATGCGAACCCACACGGCCTTCCTAGTCCAGAAAATTATGCAACGGCACGTGACCTGTCAACGCTGGCATCGCGCCTGATCAGCGATTTCCCTGCATTTTATAAAACCTACTACAGCACCAAGAGCTATACCTACAACAAAATTACGCAGCCTAACCGTAACCGTTTGCTGTGGCTGGATCCTACAGTTGATGGCATGAAAACTGGTCACACAGAAACTGCGAAATATTGCCTGATCTCGTCAGCCAACCGCCCTAACGGTAGCGGTCAACGTCGCTTGATTTCTGTCATCACTGGCGCTGATAGTGATCAAATTCGTGCTCAAGAAAGTTTAAAGCTGTTGAACTGGGGCTATCTGAACTTTGACACCGTCAAACTATATGCCAAAGGTCAGACACTGGAGACGCCACAAGTCTGGAAAGGCTCACAAGCGCAAGTCAAAATCGGCTTTGATCATGATTTATATGTCACATTGCCAAAAGGCTCAGCAGCTAAACTGAAGCCAGCCTTGGAGCGTAAAGACCCACTGATCGCGCCGATTGCATTGAACAGTAAAGTAGGCATAGTAAAAATGATGCTTGATGGAAAACCAGTTGCAGAATTTCCAGTAACGGCATTGGAACAAGTTGATCAGGCGAGTATTTTTGGGCGTGCCTGGGATTCGATACGATTGATGTTTAAGTAAAAGTTATAATCAATTTTCTCAAAAATTTCTTAGCAGTGTCACTCCCCGCCTCGTCTTAGCCGTTGCGGGGATTTTTTATCAGAATTCGTTTCCCTTTAAGAACGAGTAAGAACGCTCTTAATAAAAAATGGCTAAATAGATCCAATTTAGCGAAATATAAATGAATCACTTTTACCCCCATCCAATTTTCACTTAAGATTTTTTGAAAGTCAGAGTACTTGGTTTACCAGCTTTATTTCTGAACATTCTGGGATTTAGAACTAGCTTTCAAAGACATCAGATTGCTACATCTCCAGACGTATTAAGTCATTGCGGTAGTTTTTTCCGCCAATCGTCATTTTTAAAATATTTGAAGTTCTTTTAATTATGTTAAACAATGTGTAAAATTAATTGTTCTATATGCATTTTGGGTATTTAACTATTTAAAATTTATTGGTATTTAAAAAAAAATGGAGACCTACATGAAAAAAATCGCACTTATAGCGTTGTTTACCTTGACGGCATGCAGCACACCTGATGTCCAACAAAGTTCCCGTAAGACTTCAATCGCTCAAGAGGAAGATTACGTCACAGGAAGCCATATTCCGCATCGATCTTCTAGCCAACCAATCCAAGCATTGGATAAACAACAAGTTGGTGACATACAACGTCAACTTTCACCTCTAAGCGTTCCTTCCAGTAGTAGTTCTCGATAAATAGTATCCGTGCTGAGTTCTTAAAAAACTCAAAAACGTATATCTCCTTCTTAAGAAACCAGAGACATGCATAATTTGCATAAACCCTCCACGGGATTCATGCAAAAATGATTTCCTCACTCAACTGATGGAAACATTATCATGCTCGATCCTCTGGTCTACCTCAATGGTGCGTTGACACCTCTTTCTGAAGCAAAAATCCCTGTACTGGATCGTGGATTTATTTTTGGCGACGGGATTTATGAAGTCATTCCTGTATACGCACGAAAAATGTTTCGCGCTGAGCAACATCTCGCACGTTTATTCCGTAGTCTCAATGCGATAGGTATTACCAATCCGCATAGTAAAGAGGAATGGTTTGCTCTGATCAATCAGGTCATGGCTGCGCATGAGGCCGATGATCAGATGGTCTACATTCAGGTCACGCGCGGCGTTGCCAAACGGGCACATGCGTTTCCCAAAGAGGCCACGCCTACCGTCTTCATCATGACCAATCCTATCGTGTTGCCGACAGCCGCAGCCCGTGAACAAGGTGTTGCTTGTGTCTCTATGGAAGACAAGCGCTGGTTGCATTGCGAAATTAAATCGATTTCGTTGCTTGGCAATGTGCTGGCAGCGCAAAATGCCGCCGAGCATGCAGTCACAGAAAGCATACAATTCAGAGATGACTATCTGACGGAAGCATCAGCCTCGAATGTATGGATAGTAAAAGACGGCGTCATGATGGGACCACCAAAAGACAATTTGATCCTGGAAGGCATACGTTACGGCTTGATTCAAGAATTATGTGCCGAACTAAAAATTCCCCTGGAAGCCCGCCGCATTTCCCGGGCAGAAGTATTTGCCGCCGACGAAGTCATGTTGTCGTCTGCCACAAAAGAAGTTCTTGCTGTCGTCCGGATTGACGATCAGACTATTGGAAATGGCGTACCTGGCCCCATCTACCAACAATTGTATAAGGCTTATCAGCAAGCCAAAGCGAACTGAACATTCTGCCATCCACATTTATTTCCCAATGTGAGCAACAGAATACTGCAAAGGAATTCATGCAATCTTGCCACCTTCAGCAAAGGCCGTCTGGATCAAAGATGGTCTGCAGGAGGCAAAACCGGGCTGTTTCGGTGTTGTGTGAAATCTTAGTGCGACTCTGACTAAAGAAATGGAAATAAAATGGAAATGAAACCTATCCCACCAGAAGAAAGTCTGATCGTTTATCCCAGCGAATTTCCGATCAAAATTATGGGTGCGATGCATGATGAATTTGCTCAAACGATGGTAGAAGTCGTTACGGCGTATGATCCAACTTTTCATGCAGGTAAAATGGACATGCGCCCATCGAGTAAAGGAAGCTATCTGGCCTTAACCGTCACAGTATGGGCAACCAGCCGCGAGCAATTGGATAACTTGTATCGCGAGTTGTCGGCACACCCGATGGTCAAAGTAGTTCTTTAATCATACCGAAAAAAAATCAAGTACAAAAAACAAACCCTGCTGCACGTCCATATTTGGCATGTGCAGCAGGGTTTGCTTTTTAGGTCTGTTCAACTAATTTTTTAAGCCGTCAAAATTTCAATGAAATTATGCGGTCAGGGTAAATAGCAAGGCCGCAGAAACAGCACCCAGCAATGGGCCAATGACAGGCACCCATGCATACCTCCAATCACTGTCACGTTTGCCTGGGATAGGCAAAATTGCATGCATAATGCGCGGCCCCAAATCACGTGCAGGACTCATCGCATAACCGGTCGTACCGCCAAGAGAAACACCAATTCCCAGTACCAACAAACCCACCGGCAGGGCATTCATGGCACCCAACCCCACTTTAGGGGCAGCCATATTCAATACGGCATACACCAGCACAAAGGTTGCAATTGCTTCGGATGCCAGATTGCCAAACGTACCGCGAATCGCGGGACCGGTGCAAAATACAGCAAGCTTGGTGTCCTGACATGCGGTCTCCGCAAAATGTTTGTAGTACACAACCCACACCAGAAACGCGCCCATCATGCCGCCCGCCATTTGCGCCAGAATATAGCCTGGCACTTGCGCCCAAGGGAATTTATCTGCGACGGCCAAAGCAATAGTTACTACAGGATTCAGATGACCACCACTTGCGGCCGCAGTACAAAATACCGCCACAAAAACCGCCATCGCCCACCCTAAAGCAATCACCACCAGACCACTATTAAAGCCCTTGGTTTTACTCAAAATCACGTTAGCGACAACACCATTTCCCAATAAAACCAAAATAGCGGTGCCGACAAATTCAGCAAATAAAGGATTCATTTGTTACTCTTTCTTTATATTTGAAAGTGAGCCACCACAGCTTGCCAGGCACGCTGTTCAGCACTTTTGCAAAGATCAGCCATCACACATCAACGTTCAAACATAGCGCTATCTCTATGTTTAAGTTGCCTGGTTTGCTTGGTTTGCTTGGTTTGCTTGGTGGACATTATTATTTTTTAAACTTCGTCAGCCCATGCTTTGCTGGCATTGACCGCACGCTGCCAACCCTTCATGCAGGCATTAACTTCTGCTTGCGGCATCGCGGGTGTAAAGCGTTGATCTAATTTCCACTGACTCTGGATTTCACTTAAATCTTTCCAGTAACCGACGGCGAGTCCTGCCAGATAGGCCGCGCCCAATGCTGTGGTTTCAGTGATTTGCGGACGCACGACATCAACGCCCAACATATCGGACTGAAATTGCATCAGTAAATTATTTGCAACGGCACCACCGTCGACACGCAACTCCGCAATACGTCCATCAAGATCAGCTTCCATCGCTTTCAGAACGTCGACTGATTGATAGGCGATACTATCGAGTGCAGCTCGTGCAATGTGTGCAGAAGTTGTACCACGTGTCACACCGAACATCGTGCCGCGAGCACGCGGATTCCAATGTGGCGCACCCAGACCTGCAAAGGCCGGCACCAGATACACACCATCGCTGTGCGGGACACTCTTCGCTAAAGCCTCAATTTCTGATGCGCTGCGGATAATGCCCAATCCATCTCGTAACCATTGCACTACTGCGCCGCCAATAAAGATGCTACCTTCTAATGCGTAGTGCACCTGATTGCCGATTTTCCAGGCGATCGTCGTGACCAAGTTATTTTTCGATTCAATTGGCTTTTCGCCAGTATTCATCACCAGGAAGCAACCCGTTCCGTAGGTGTTTTTGACCATGCCTAGTTCGACACACATTTGTCCAAATAAAGCGGCATGCTGATCACCTGCGATTCCTGCAAGCGGGATTTCTGATGCAAACAATGTAGTTTTGGTTTTACCGTAGACTTCTGAACAAGAACGCACTTCAGGCAACATACTGCGTGGAATTTTCAGAATATCGAGCAACTCTTCATCCCATTCCAAAGTATGAATATTGAATAACATCGTGCGCGAGGCATTCGTCACGTCCGTGACGTGCAATGCTTGTTGAGAGAAATTCCAGACCAGCCACGTATCGACGGTACCAAAGGCTAATTTTCCTTGATTCGCGAGCTCACGTGCACCTGGTACGTGTTCCAGAATCCAGCAAATCTTCGTCGCGGAAAAATACGAATCAATCGGCAAACCTGTTTTAGAACGGAATTTCTCTTCCAGACCTTGGGCTTTTAACTTGTCGCAAAATTCTGCTGTACGACGATCTTGCCAGACGATCGCGTTATACAAAGGGCGGCCTGTTTCTCTGTCCCACACGATCGTCGTTTCACGTTGATTGGTAATACCGATCGCAGCAATCGAACCACCCGCCAGACCAGCGTGCGCGACGGCTTCCGCTGCGACACCTGCCTGCGTTGACCAGATTTCTTGTGGATCATGTTCGACCCAACCCGGTTGCGGATAAATTTGTTGAAACTCTTTTTGTGCGACCGCAACCACACTACCAGTGCGATCAAATAGCACCGCACGAGAACTGGTTGTTCCCTGATCTAATGCAAGAATAAATTTGCCATCCATTTGCGTCTTCTCCATCTTGTCTCCGATTTTAGTTTTTTAATTAACCAATATTAACTAACGATTGGCTCGACTACCTGACTGCTTGACTACTTGACTGCTGAGGTTGCTGAAACTGCTGCTAAGCTTGTGGCACCTGCCGCTGTTGCTGCATTACTCATTGAAACGGCTGACGGCACTTGACCTGCCGCTGCTAATAGGTGCGTTAACTTTTCCTGCAAAACCTGTACTGAAGAAGGTGTGGCGTGCAGACCTAATTTGCTTCGGCGCCACAAAATATCATCTGTTGTACGTGCCCATTCGCTCTCCACCAGATACCTCACTTCGGCTTCATACAAACCAGGGCTCAGTTGCTCGCCTAAGTCAGAAAGCGCACGACAGTCGCTCAACATGCGCAAGGCGCGGGTACCGTAACTGTGCGCGTAACGTTCTGCAAGCGCCTTTGGCAGCCAAGGGTAATGCGATTGAAAGCGCTGGAAAAATCCAGAAAAATCGGCATTCGGAATATCCCCGCCAGGCAAAGACGCATTTGCTGTCCATGCTGTTTTAGTGATTTTTAATGGTTGTTCAAACAGGTTAACTGCTTCCTCAGCAAGACAACGGAACGTGGTAATTTTTCCACCAAAGACGGACAGGATTGGTGCCTGGTCGTGTGTGGCGTCAAGCTCCAGATGATAGTCACGCGTCACTGCGGAAGGGTTCGAAGCATCTTCCTGTTCAAGCAAAGGCCGCACACCGGAATAGGTCCACAGCACATCCGCCGGTTTGATGCTTTGTTTGAAATAGCGGTTTGCAGAATCACACAGATAGCTGACTTCATCTGAAGAGATTTTGACTTTACCCGGGTCACCTTTATATTCGAGATCCGTAGTACCGATAAGCGTGAATTCATGCTCATAAGGAATAGCAAAGATGATGCGCTTGTCAGGATTTTGAAAAATATAGGCATGATCGTGATCAAACATTTTTTTGACGACGATGTGGCTACCTTTAACAAGGCGTACATCATTTCTCGCGGTCTGATGCAAATGCTGATGCAATAATTCGCTTGCCCATGGCCCCGCTGCATTCACAATCGCTCGCGCAGAAACCTTGATTTCAATCTGCCCGTCTTTGACCAACGTAGCCTGCCACAAACCAGCCTCACGATGCGCCGACTGCAGCTTGGTGCGGGTCATAATCTTCGCGCCGCGTTCTTGGGCATCGATCGCATTCAACACGACCAAACGTGCATCATCGACCCATGCATCGGAATAGACAAAGCCTTTGTGCATACTATCTTGCAAGGGAACACCAAGCGCATGTTTATCTAAGTTCACGCCGCAAGATCCCGGCAGCAATTCACGTCGGCTCAGATGGTCATACAAAAAGAGGCCCATGCGTATCATCCACGCCGGGCGTAAATGCGGCACATGCGGCATCACAAAACGCAATGGCCAGATGATATGCGGTGCTGCACGCAATAGTACTTCGCGCTCTTTCAACGCTTTTCGTACCAGACCAAATTCGTAATATTCGAGATAGCGCAAGCCACCATGGATCAGTTTGGTACTCGCTGATGAAGTGTGTCCGGCAAGGTCATCCTTCTCACACAATAAAACACGCAAACCGCGCCCGGCAGCATCACGTGCAATGCCAGCACCATTGATGCCGCCACCCACAACCAGTAAATCGTAATGTTGATCATTCGCCATGATGTCAGGCCGCCATTGCAATTAATAGATTATTAAAAAAATCGAAGAATTAGATGTTATTAAGAAATTGATCATCAATTTTTTGTTTTAAAACGATCATAAATCACCAAACGAATAATTACAAGTTCGTTTTCGAACATTTTAACTTCACCCAAAAACCCTGTTCTTACCTCATCATTTCAGCATAGGTGCCAATACCCGTACCTGCTACATATAAAGAGTATGGAGGGTTCAACCCATACGAAAATCCAAGCTCATCAATGCAGAGGGTCGCATCCGCCCTGCCCCTCACCCTTATTTTTCTCTGAAACACGCTTGATACATGCTTCGATTACAATGCATATTTTCGTTTTCGAACATTTTCTCTTTCGTTGAAGGAAGCTTGTTACATGCCGACCACGCTACCGCCGTCATACAGCCAGACATCTACGCAAACACTCAATTTGCGACAACAAGAAATGTTGGCAAACGTTCAGAGAGAAGGTTTTGCTTCGGTGGAACAACTCGCCGCGCAATACCGGGTCACGCAACAAACCATACGGCGCGATATCAATTTGCTTGCTGATATGAATTTATTGCGACGCTTTCATGGTGGTGTCGGATTAACTTCCAGTGCAGAAAATATGGCATACAACACGCGCCAGACGTTGCTTTCAGAAGAAAAGCGCCGGATCGCCGCTTTGGTGGCGCGGCATATTCCCGATCAGGCAACCCTGTTTATTAATCTGGGTACAACCACGGAAGAGATTGCGCGCGCCTTGTGTCATCACCGCAATTTGCGTGTGATTACCAATAACATGAACGTTGCCAGCATCATGAGCAATTACCAAGATATTGAGGTGATTGTGACTGGTGGTGTGGTACGCCCGCGCGACGGCGGCTTAACCGGTGAAGCGGCAGTGGATGTGATTAATCAGTTTCAGGTCGACTTCGGTATCATCGGTATTTCTGGCATAGAAATGGATGGCACGCTGCGTGAATTTGATTATCGGGAAGTACGGGTTTCCGAGGCAATCATCAAACATTCGCGAACCGTATTTTTAGCGGCAGATCATTCCAAATTTGATCGCCCAGCCCTGGTCAAATTAGGACACTTATCGCAAATCGATGTGCTGTTTACCGATAAAGATGTGCCAGAACAAATGCATGCAACTTTTGACAAAATCAAAACAAAAATCATGCTTGCTTGATTTAGTCTGTGCGACCTAGCGTTTTATCAATGCCACTTCAGCTAATAACCATTCACGAAATGCTCTTACTTGCGGCTTCTTGAGTGACTGTTCCTGATACACCAGATGATATGAAACCGGGCTAGGGATTTCTACATCAAACAGCCTAACTAACTGACCACTTTCAATATCCGATTGCACGATGGCATGCCGCCCTAAAGCAATGCCCTGCCCGTCCACCGCTGCGCGTGCGAGAATCGATGCATCCTGATACACCAAGCCGCTGGTAGGCTCTTCGTTATTTAAACCGGCAGCGCGAAACCATGGTTCCCACGGCTCTTCTTCGCAACGCAATAAATTGGATGCCGCCAGTTCAGCCGGGGTCATTGGCAAATTACCGCCGTGATAACGCGGGCTGACGACGGGGTAATAGTAATCACCCATCAAAAATTCAGAAACCAGACCCGGATAATTTCCAAGCCCAAAACGTATTCCGATATCAATAGAATCACGCGAAAAATCCGCCAGTTGATTACTCGACTGCAAACTGACCTCTAAATCCGGATAATGCTCAATAAAGCGCCCCAGACGTGGTGACAACCAACGCGCAGCAAATGAAGGCAATGACGTAACACCGAGACGCTTTTGTTGGTTACGTTTTTGTAATTGTTCTGTGGCTTCGACCAAATTTTGCAGACACAATCGTATCGCTGCCGCGTACCGCTCGCCTTCGGCATTCAACACCAAGCGCTTACCGTGCCTTGCAAATAACTCGACTTCCAACTCTTCTTCCAGCGCCCGCACCTGATGACTAACGGCACCATGAGTCAAATGGATCTCTTCTGCCGCCTTCGAAAAATTCTGATGCCGTGCTGCCGCTTCAAATGCACGCAGTGCCGCTAAATTAGGCAGTTTTCTGATATCCATTTTTCATATATCCATCATCAAGAATACACATAACAATGTGAATTTTATTAGCAAGCAAAGCCAAAATTTCTCGTTTTGTTTCTGAATTACAAACGCCTACAATGCATACATCGCAATGCAGCATTGGATTTCCCCCTGAGAGGTCAATTTTAAATTGATTTTTTGCTGCACAACAAGGAGCAAGGAAATGACAAATAATTTCGCAAACCCATCTTACACTATCACTGCTGGAAAAACACTTTCTGGCGTGTCTCCTGTCGATCGTAAAGTCAGAGTCGTATGTGGTCGCGTCTGGCTGACCATTGCTGGTGAAGATTGTGATTTCTGGCTCACTGACGATGAAACCGTTGTCATTCCAGCCAATCGCATGGTGGTCGTAGAAGCCGATCAAAAAGCAAGTTTGATCGAATTGCAAACAGTGACCAGCCCGGTCGTCGTGCAACAACCAGAATTCGCAGTGTCTAATTACTTCCAAAAACTGTCTCAAAAACTGACGCACGTCTTTGCTTAATGTTATTGAATCACACTACAACTGGCGACACACGCTGGTTGTAGGTGTTTATCCTCTGCGAAAAATCGCAGTCGCTGGTAAGGAATGTTAAACTAGCGGTCTATGCAAAACAGCACCTCTACTTCCACTACGCCCATCATTCTGCAGCGTGGCACTGAGCCTTATCAGCAGACCTTCGATGCGATGCGCGCCTTTACTGACGCGCGTGATGCCAATACGCCCAATGAATTCTGGATTGTCGAACATCCGCCGGTATTTACGCTGGGGCTGGGTGCCGATCAGTCGCATGTGTTGGCGGCGCATGATATCCCTGTGGTTCAAACTGACCGCGGTGGCGAAGTCACGTATCATGGCCCCGGTCAGGTTGTCATTTATCTCATGATGGACTTGCGTCGTAGCCACCCCAAAGCACGTTTATTTGCGCGGGAATTCGTTCACAAGATAGAACAAGCCGTGATCGACACGCTGGCAGCGTATAATCTGGCTGGCGAACGCAAAGAAGGCGCACCCGGCATCTATGTTAGTGATGGCGCATTTAAAGGCGCAAAAATTGCGGCATTAGGCCTCAAAGTGCGCGGTAACGGTTGCACGTACCATGGCGTATCCCTGAATGTGGACATGGATTTAGCGCCGTTTTCGTGGATTAACCCTTGTGGTTATGCCGGACTGGCAACGGTCGACATGAAAACTCTGGGCGTCCATGCAGCCTTAGCCGATGTACAAAACGCCCTCGCACAGAATTTGCAAGACTTATTGTCTGCACCCGATTGAATTTTTGAAATTTTTCGACACCGCTCCGTATCATGACAACCGAAAATACTCCTGTCTCTCCTGCTGACACCAGCAACGCGGCTACTGCCGCCTACGATCCGACTGAAAAGCAAAAAGGCGCGAGTAAGACTGCGCGTATTCCTATCAAGATTGTACCGATGGAACGCCTGCCGAAGCCAGACTGGATACGTGTCAAAGCTGGTTCGCCAACCACCCGTTTTTACGAAATCAAAGACATCCTGCGTGCCAATAAACTGGTGACGGTCTGTGAAGAAGCCTCTTGCCCTAACATTGGTGAATGCTTTGGTAAAGGTACTGCCACCTTCATGATCATGGGTGACAAATGCACCCGCCGCTGCCCATTCTGCGACGTGGGTCATGGCCGTCCAGATCCACTCGATGTCAATGAACCCTCCAATCTGGCAAAAACCATCGCTGACTTAAAACTCAGCTATGTTGTCATCACTTCTGTTGACCGTGACGATTTACGCGATGGCGGCGCCGCCCATTTTGCCGAATGCATCAGCAAGATCCGCGAACTGTCTCCAATGACACGCATCGAAATTCTGACGCCAGATTTCCGCGGTCGTATGGATCGTGCTTTAGAAATTCTGAACATGGCACCACCAGATGTGATGAACCACAATCTGGAAACAGCACCACGTCTGTACAAAGAAGCACGCCCTGGTTCGGATTATGAATACTCTTTAAATCTGTTGAAACGCTTTAAAGAAATGCACCCGAACACACCGACCAAATCCGGCATCATGGTTGGCCTCGGTGAGACCGATGAAGAAGTCTTACAAGTCATGCGCGACATGCGTGCGCATAACGTCGACATGTTGACCATCGGACAGTATCTGGCACCAAGTGGTCACCACTTGCCAGTACGCCGCTATGTACATCCTGACGTCTTTAAAATGTACGAAGAAGAAGCCTACAAAATGGGCTTCGCCCACGCCGCCGTCGGTGCAATGGTACGCTCCAGCTACCATGCTGACCAACAGGCGCATGGCATTGGTGAGTAATTAAAGACTAACTGGCAATAATCAAATTAGACGAGTTGACTGGTTCGCCGTAGTAGGTTTCGGCACTGTCAATTCGACTTACGCCAGCCTCAACTATCATTCATCTGTCGCAATTTCAAAACGATCCCGACCAGCGCAACGTAGATGTAAATAGTCAGCGCAACACCAAGTAAACGAGGTCACAATGAGTGTTAAATCACCTTGTATTGAGGTGTGCAAATTCGATGGAAAAACAGGTTTTTGCATTGCCTGTTTGCGCACCCTACCTGAATGCCGGGAGTGGAGCAAAATGAAAGATCACCGTCGTCATCAAATCTTGCGGGACAGACCAAAACGTGAAAATAAACTAACTGAAAAGGGCGTCAAGCTCCACGTTGATTGCGATGTTTACGACTGAATCGCATAAGCACAGCAATTTTCCGCACAAAAAAAATCCCAAAACAGAAACATAAAAAAATGCCAGCAGATACACACTAGCTGGCATTTTTTTGTCGCTTTATTTAAAACGACATCTCGCTTATTTCTACCAATTACGATCAATACTAGCGCAAGTTACCAGTATGTCCCAGTGAATAACGACCAGGTTGCGGCCAAACAGTTAAACCATGCGGTTCCTGACCCACGGCAATCTTATTGACTGCGCCGCTAGTAGTATCGATACGATAGACAACGTCATCGTAGCGACCAGATAACCACAAGTATTTACCATCGGCACTGACGTTACCCATATCTGGGCTTCCACCACCGGGAATAGGCCATTGCTGTACCACTTTACCGCTGGCGAAATCGATCACGGTCACACTGCCTTTACCATTGCGTGGGCCGTGGATCAGATGTGAGCCACGATTGGCAACGTAAAGCTTACTACCGTCACGACTAGGGTATAAGCCATGCGCTGCAACGCCAGTTGGGATCAGACCAAGTTCTTTAAACGCATAGCCATCGATGATATGAACACCGTCTGCCTCCATGTCGGCGACGTAAAAACGCTTACCATCTGGCGAGATGCGGATATCTTGCGGCATGCCTTTTTTGGACGAACAAATTTCTGTCGCACCTGGACCAGCAAGGCTAGGTACGTCTTTAAAACGTACTGCTGGCATTTGTAATTTCAGATAGCCAATGACGGAGCGATTTTTCAGATCGATCTTTGCAATACTGCCGTCAAATTCACACGTAAAAATCGCATAACTACCATCAATCGAAAAATCGGCATGATTGATGCCACCACACTGCGGAGTAGAAATCGAGTACTGCATAGCCATGGTGTGAGGATCACGGAAGTCAAGACGGTGCTTCGCTTCAGCGACCACGATCGCCGATTTGCCATCGGGCGTGAAATATAAGTTGTACGGATCATCCACTGGTACTGCTTTGGAAGATTTACCGGTGCGTGGATCAATCGGCGTAAGGCTTCCAGAATCCAGACGCTCGGCATTATTGGCGACCCACAAAGTACGCAAATCCCATGAAGGAACAATATGCTGAGGCGCTTTGCCGACCTTAAAACGATCAACCACTTTAAGCGTTTGTGGGTCAATCACAGAAACGTCATTCGAGCGCAAATTTGGTACGTAGACACGTTGCAGATCGTCTTTCACTTGAGGACTCAAATGACTGGCACCAGTTTCACTGTATAGGTTACGCGCATCCACTACCGCTGGCATACCAGGTAATGTATTGACGGTAGCAGCGGCCTGAATGGCAGGTGCAGCACCTGCGGTCAGAAACTGAAATCCAGCGATCGACAAAGCAGCAATAACACCAGTACGAACAACATATTTAAATTTCAAAGGCATACTTAAGACTCACTACTTTAGCAAAATGTAATTCATCGGGCGGCAGTTACATGTTTAATCGCTGTAACCGACGCATCTATAATTTGTTTGACGGCGATTTGCCCTAACTCTTCGGTCGCCTTGCGCGGGTCACCATACACGCCTTCGCTCTCGCTTGGTTTCGCTGCGTGCGCCATCACATCTGCTCTGACCAAGGAGCGATCCAGCGCCATAGTCAATGCGGTGTCTGCCAGACCAGCATGCGTACCGATTTCCGCCATACTAAACCCGCGACTACGCAGAGTATTGACGTAGCTCACTGAAACTGCCTGATAGTATTCCGGTAATGCGGATACGCGACAAGTTGGATCATTCGCCCATTCGCGGTTTAAACGTGCAGCGACCTTTTGCATATTCTTTTGATAGCCACCGTGGTCACCGAGAAATATCACGTCTTTAAATCCGTGCTGCTTAAAACTTCGTGCAGTTCCTTCCAGCATAGATTCAAAAGCACTATCCGGAATTGAAATGGTGCCAGTAAAGCGCATGTGCGCAACTGGTGGATGGATGCTGCCTTCTGGCACATAAGAAATCACCGGTGCAACTAGCGTATTTCCTAGCGTTTGCGCAATTTTTTGCGCCAACAAAAAGGCACGCACATTGTGCTTACCCAAGGCAACATAGGGTCCGCTTTGCTCGGTCCCACCTATCGGTACCAGAATCGTGGTGCTACCGCTGGTAATGCGATGTTGCGCTTCCGTCCAGGTCAGATTATCGAGTTCTACTTCGTTCACCGCTGCCTGACACGTCAGAGGAGACGAAAAGTACAACGCGGCAACAAGCAAAGCGCATGTACCGACAAAATCAGGCTTGGCATTACGCTTAGTTGTTGATTTGAAATTTCTTGCGATCAGGGGGTTGATTCTGAAACGCCGATATTGTGTCAAAAAATTCATAGACGAATTATGCGTCTGATTGATCGAAATATCTGCGGCGCAGCAAAAAATATTTTACTGACCAATGAAAAGTGATTTTTTTATACTTCTTTATACAACGTTGCACATCTCATTAAAAAATTCAATTTTGATCCATTATTTATCAAAAAAATAGCATGCAATACTCATGGTTAAATCGACAAATACGTAACAAGAAATTTCATTTAGAAACATTTAAACGGCATCAAAGTAAAATACTCGCCAACGTCAAGCAAACGTATCACTAACTTCTATCTCGCACGGACCTTCGTATGAAATTCAATCGCAGCAGCTGTGTACTTCTTTGCACTTTACTCGCCCTTGCTGCCTGCGGCGGCGGCGGAGGGGGTAGCGCCAACAGTAGTAGCACGCAAACAACCAGCAATAACACCGGAACACCACCAGCAACAATCACGACTGCAACTGTGCAAAGCAGTTCTTCCACCAGCATTAGTCTCAATTGGCCAGTTGTCACTGGTGCGAGCTATTACGAAGTTTTGCGAAGCGTGGCAAATGCTAACAGTTTTACATCCTTAGGGAATGTCACAACCAATTCTTACGTCGACAGCGGCTTAACTGCGGGAACCAATTATGTGTACCGTTTAATTGCCTGCTCTAATGTCGGCTGCGGAAGCAATTTTGATTTTCCTGCTGCCACAAGCGCCCCACCTGTCGCGGTGCCTAACGTACCAGTAGCACCAACCGCAGGGACAATTACAAGTACCCAAATTATTTTAAACTGGGTCAGCGTTCCTGGCGCTTCTAGTTATCAGTTGCAGCGCAACGGTTTTCAGATTGCTAATGCAGCAACCATTTCCGGGCTCACGTACACAGATACCGGATTAACACCGGCAACGAGTTATGCTTATCAGGTACAAGCTTGTAATAGCGCTGGTTGCTCAGCCTGGAGCTCGGTAGGTAACTTACAAACTGCAGCGGCACCCGTGGTCACTACCCCCCCTGTGACGCCGACACCGCCGGTCACCCCTAACCCACCAGTTACGCCTACTCCACCAGTTACGCCGACACCTCCTACAACACCACCTCCAGCAGTGCCAACGCAGCCTAGCGCAGTTGCAAAAAATAGCAGTACTGTCACAGTGTCATGGGCCAGTGTTGCCGGCGCAACGCGCTACGTTTTAACACGCAATGGTACCGATGCCGGTGGCACAAACTTGACTGCATTGAGTCTGATCGACACCGGCTTGGTTGCCAATACGGCCTATAGCTATCAGGTAGCGGCATGCAATCCCAGCAGTTGTTCCGCCGCCAGCCCAACGGCCACTGCAACAACCAATGCGATTGATAATATTTTGTTGAATGTCAGTGGTTTTGATAACACATCCGGCGCGACGATTTCTTTCCGTGTCAACGGTTGGTTCGATGCAGGTGGTGTCTATGGCATAGAAACGCTGTCAAAAAATGGCGTAGTCACCAGCTTCATTAAAACCCAAAGCAGTAGAAAATACAGCGGCTCGGTGACACAACAGCCTGGCAATGGTCAGACCTGCACCAGCAGCCTCGCGGATCCATCTGGTGTTGCAAGCACGACCGATGTGACGATTAATATCAATTGTTTGACACCAGCGAGTTTGAGCTTTCCGGCTTCGAGTAAATCAATGCCAGCTCAAATTTCCGGCAATATGCTGCAAGTCGCACAGGCACAAAATGGAAGCGGTACGATATTACCAAGCACCGCCATCCGGTATTCGAGTAGCAATCCTGCCGTGGCAACAGTAGACAGTGTGAGCGGCGCCATAAACGCGTTACAAGTGGGGACAACAACCATTTCCGCCAATTTGCCTTCAGATCAATATACGGCAACTGCCGCCACTTATACATTAACCGTTGTACCAAATACGGCCAGCTCACGTCTGGCACATATTGAACTCGCACAAAGCCTGGCGCAACGTCCAGCCAGTGCCTACCAAGTTCTGACGCCGGGTCGCGATGCTTTGGTACGCGCATACATGTACGCGGCCAATGCGGCCAATACATCCCCACCAGTGGTCTCGGTACAAGTTCGTGGTACCAATAGCCCGATTACAATGACCTGCCCGACTACGCTGCCAATTTACGATGGCGACATCAATATTTCGTATAGCCTCAACGGACAATGTTATGCCACGATTCCAGGCAATCAAGTACAGCCCGGCATGATTTTGGACGTTGCAACGACCGATGGTCAGGGACTAAGCGCAACGCCCATCGTCAACAATAGCAATACCTTGCATTTAACGATCGTCCCTTTGATCATCAATGCAAATACTGCCAATGTTCCAACTTCGGCACAACTAATCAGCGTCTTCAAACAAGTCATGCCACTGGCAAGTGTGGTTGTGAATTTTCATGCCCCATGGTCTCCAAATGGTCAATTTTCGGACTCTTTAACGGGTACCGGTGAGTACGGAAACGTGTTGGGTCAGATCAATCAATTACGAACGACAGAGAATAGCCAAACTCATTATTACGCAATGGTGCCAGCAGTAAAATTTAATGGCACCGCGGGCTTAGGTTACGTTCCTGGATTGGCTGCCGTCGGTAACGATATGCGCGGAGGAAATTATTCTCTGCACAATGTCATTGTGCATGAAGTCGGTCACAACCTCAGTTTGTCGCATGCACCATGTGGTGGTGCGGGTGGACCCGATCCTTATTTCTCAACCAATCCACTGCCTTGGGCAAATTCGGATACCGCACAATTAACAGCAGCACCACTGTACGATCAGGAAAATAATGTGTTGTCCTCGCCGGGTGCTGTCGGTTCCAGAACTACTGATCTGATGGGATATTGCAGTGGTACCTGGTTATCCGAATACAGTTACCAAAAAATTGCGAATTACATCCGTGGTAAAACAAATTATCAGGTCGCCACGCTTGCAGATAAAGCGCAATCTGCCAGTGTTGCCACATCGGTTGCATCGCAAGCAATTCTGATGGTATCCGGTAGCATTTCCGCAGATGGCCATGTCAGTCTGGATCCGGTGCAACTTTTGGGTAACGGTTATCAGGCAGATGCAGAAAGTGGCGCCTATCAATTGCGCATTGTCAGCGCTGATGGCAAGACCACGTATCGTAGCTTTACTCCGGCATCATTGGATCATTTGGATGAAAAGCACATCTCCGTATTGCTGCCTGCCATTCCGGGTATTGTCAGTATCGACGTGATGAAAGACGGAAAAATCATGCCAAAAGCCGCGCCAACTAAAGTCGTTTCGGCCCAACCGACAGTCGCAGCCATGAGCACTTTGCCCGCAAAAAAATCATCTGCACTTGTCGCTGACACTGCAACGATTGAGCAGTCCGGAAGCAATCTGCATCTGGTGTGGGATAACAACCACTATCCGTGGCTGACCGCCATTTTCATTGCTAATGACGGCAGCCGTACAACACTAGCCATGCGCGCCACTGGGGGCAATATCAATCTGAGTCTGCCAAAGCTGACTCAAGCTGGTAGCGTGCAAATATCTCTCAGTGATGGTCTCAATACAATCATGAAAACACAAGCGATTAACGCTACTAATCGCTAATAAAAATTTAACGCTTCGTTTGCCTCAGGGTGCCGTGGATAACATCACGGCACCCTTTTTTTATTTTTGGAACTGAATGCTAATCACACCGCGTGTGCATTGAATACGGTTCTGACAACCTACTTATCTGAACGATAAAACTCACTTCAGACGCAAAAAACAACAACTAAAAAATTGCGTCCCAAATAAAAAACAACGTTATATAATAAAAACGCTGTTATGTAATATCCAGCATGCAGTATAAAAATAACTATGAATGAGACTAGCTAGTTCACACGATTGAACAGCGAAAAAAGGATGACCTATGTTGAGAACACTCATCATGGCGGCTTGCGCTGCCACGGTGCTGGCGGCGTGCACCCCGAAACCTGCCACACCTACTGCCGGCCAAATCAGTGCCGCCGAAACTGCGCTTCCGGCCGATCCACAAATAGCCAAGATCTATCAACGTTCCTGCATAGGCTGTCACACCGCCGTCAGTAGCACTGCACCGATCGTTGGCTTTGCACCTGCCTGGCAACCACGCCTGCAACAAGGTATGGCGACACTGGTACAGCATGCGCGTGAAGGCTACAAGGCGATGCCTGCTAAAGGCTATTGCAGCGACTGTAGCGATCAGGATTTACAAAAGCTGATTGAATTTATGTCGACCACCATTCCAGCCGGAAAGGACAACTCATGAGTAAGCAATATCCGCACGACACTGCACACAGCTCTCGTAGAACACTGTTAAAAGCAGGCGTTGCAGTCGGTGCTATCGGCGGTCTGGGCATGCTGGCAGAACTTGCTAAAGTCCCGGTAGAACTGGCCGCAACACCAGCAAATCTTTCTCCAGCTTTACCAGCAGGAAACGCAAACGCAATCACCTGGCAAAACTGGTCAGGCATACAAAGCTGCCAACCCCTCGGCATCAACAGCCCGGCAAATGAAAGTGCGATTGCGGACTTATTCAAACAAAGTTCAGGCACCATACGCTGCGTCGGTGCCGGGCATTCATTTGTACCTTTAGTTCCGACTGACGGCACCATCGTTTCACTCGACAAAATGTCTGGCATCATTGATCGCCATGATCATCTGGTACGTGTGCAAGCAGGCACCCGCCTTGCCCAATTAGCCCGTGAACTCGATGGCATCGGTCTGGCGATGCATAATCAACCTGACATCGATGCGCAATCATTCGCCGGGGCCATCAGCACTGCAACCCATGGCACCGGTAAAGAATTGCCTGCGCTGCACGCCAAAGTACAGGCGTTGCGCCTTCTCACACCAAACGGCGAGATTCTGACTTGTGACGCCAATACCAATGCCGATTTACTACAGGCTGCGCGCGTGTCACTTGGTAGTTTAGGTGTGATTACCGAGGTGACGTTAGAAGCAGTTCCAGCATATCGCCTGCAAAGAAAAGTATGGTTAAAACCGGTCGACGAGATGTTGGCGATGGCGCATGATCTGGCGAATCAACATCGGCATTTTGAATTCTACTATCTGCCCTTCACTGGCTATGCAGCCGCGATTACCCACAACATTGTTAACGATGAAAAAATCGTACGTCCGGAATCTGGTGATGAAGCCATGTTGCATGACTTGCGTCAGCTACGCGATTGGATGGGACGCTTCCCGGATTTACGCCGCTGGCTGGCTAAGAAATTAATAGACCCGCAGCAAGTTGAACTGGCGCAGGATAAATCCTGGAAACTGTTATCGACATCGCGTCCAACCAAATTCAACGAATCAGAATGCCATGTCCCACAAGAACATGGGATAGATTGCGTACGTGAAGTCATACAAAAATTAGAGCAAAGGCATGATGTATTTTTCCCGCTGGAGTTCCGCTTTGTCAAAGCCGATGACGCGTGGCTCAGCCCATTTTATCATCGTGAAACTTGCTCAATCGCAGTACATGCAGCCGCTGGAGAAGCGTATCAATATTTGGTGCAAGACATTGCGCCTATCTTTAGAAAATACCAGGGGCGTCCACATTGGGGAAAATTGCATGCCCATCAGGCCGCTGATTTCACGGCCTTGTATCCGCGCTGGAAAGATTTTTTAGCGATCCGCGAGCATTGTGATCCACACGGACGCATGCTCAATCCACACTTACGACAAGTGTTTGGAGTCAGCGCATGATCTCGACCAAACGACGCAAATTATTAGCCCTTGCTGGCCTTGGCGTAGCAGGTGCTATTGCACTCAAACCAGGTATGAAAGGTGCGCCGCACACGACGTATTTCGCTGGCATCGCACAGGCCATGAAGAATGCTGGCATAGCAACACCAACGATGATCATTGACCGCGAGCGTCTACGGCAAAATGCACGCAATATCATGCAGAACATCGGCGGCAAAATGGCGCAGCGCCTGGTGGTGAAAT
This sequence comes from Cognatundibacterium jejuense, assembly GCF_014284255.1. Classification (GTDB taxonomy): domain Bacteria; phylum Pseudomonadota; class Gammaproteobacteria; order Burkholderiales; family Burkholderiaceae_D; genus Undibacterium; species Undibacterium jejuense. The sequence goes on along the minus strand of NZ_JACOFV010000019.1, from coordinate 66,560 downwards.
CTCTGCCTTCGCATGCCTTGATTAAAGAAATTACCGGCATAACTGGCAGCCATCGCATGATGTTATTTAGCTTACCGCAATTGCTGAGCATGTCTAAAGCGGATACCGATATTTTGCTTGGAAAGCCTATGCCTATTGCGGCGGCCGCGCAATTTTATCGTCAGCATAATGTTGCAAGCACTGGCTTTCGCCCTGATCTGCAGTTGCAATGGCTGGTCGATACGCCTGAACGTCTAAGCCAATATCGGGAACTGGCGCGCCAACAAAATCTGAATTTATTACTTAACTTTGAGATTGACGTTGGTCTTCATCGCGGTGGCATCAATCACACCGACACCTTGCAACAAATGCTGGCGATTTTACAAAGCGATCCACGTTTGCAATTCGCAGGCATGATGGGTTACGACGCCCATGTGGCAAAAATTCCTGACTTACCTGGTTTGCAAAAAGCGGCACATGAACATGCTCATCAGACTTACACCAGCTTTGCTCAATATGCGCTCAATGCGTTAAAAAACAGCACTAGCCACGCGCCAAAACGTCCACTCACTTTTAACGCCGCAGGATCACCAACCTACCGTTTATACGATGGTTCAGGCATAGAAAATGAAGTATCCATTGGTTCAGCCTTCGTCAAAGCCAGCGACTTTGATTTACCTGGTTTGGCCGATTTGCAAGCCGCCGCTTTCATTGCCACACCAGTGTTAAAAGTCAGTGATCAATTTCAAATGCCGTATGGCGTTGAATGGTTGGGGGATGCAGCCCGTGCATGGGACGTCAATCAACAGCGCGGCATCTTTATTTACGGTGGTAACTGGCTGGCTGATCCGGTATCACCCGAGGGCTTAAGCGCCAGTGGCTTATATGGAACTTCGTCAAACCAGCAGTTATTGGTGGAGTCAGGACGACAAGGCTTGAAGGTCGATGATGTCGTCATCTTCCGACCACGTCAAAGCGAAGCCGTGCTTTTGCAATTTGGCGATATTGCAGTTTATGACAATGGAAAGATCGTCGACATGTGGCCAGCCTTTCCTGCCACTGCGTAAAGCCAACATCCGAGCAGAATAAATCATCATCAATTTATGCAGTAAAAAGGGAAGTAAATCAGAAGTAAAAAGCGTTTGACTAGTGAGTACAAAGGACAAGAGCCAGCTCAAATAATACAAAAACAAATGAAATCCGACCAAAGGAAGAGACATGAAATTCAAGCAGCGCAAAATCGTGATCTGCATTTCGCAGACACTCCTATTTAGCGGCAGCCTACCCTTAATTGCCAGCGCCGACGATCTCGATAGCGGGCATACCGTGACAGTTACAGCACAAAGCCGTTCGCAAGAAGCACAGGCGGTTCCGATTCCGTTTCAGATTTTAAAAGCTGATCAGCTCGACAAATTAGCCGCGACCAATCTCGATAGCATGAATGGTTATATTCCGGGGTTGACTGTGGATGGTAATCGCCCTACGCAGCCCAGCTTCTACTTGCGTGGCGTCGGCACACAGGATTTTGGTATCGGTACCGATGCCCCCGTCGGGATTTATGTTGATGGGGTGTATAGCGGCAAAACCGGCGGTGCGTTGATGAATTTCAATGACGTGCAAAGGATAGAAGTGTTAAAAGGTCCGCAAGGGACACTTTTTGGTCGCAATAGTGCTGGCGGTGCCATTTCTATTGTCTCTAATGAACCATCGGATGAATTAGAGGGCGAAGCCACATTGAGGCTCGGTAACTACGGTACGAAATACGCCGCAGGTTTGTTGAATATCCCGCTCAATTCTGATTGGTCGTTGCGTTTTAATGTCGTTGATAATAAGAGCAACGGCTGGTTGACCGATAGTGGCAACGGTCAGAAATACAAAGACAATGACAACTGGGGCACGCGAACTGCTTTGCTCTGGAAAGGACCGGAAAAAACCCGCGTCTTGCTGACCTGGGAACATGAAGATTTACACCAGATGGCGCGTCCGGCAATCTCTTTGGTCGCGCCAAGCCCTAACGGTGTTGCACCAGCATTTCCGGCTGATCCTTCAAGCTTTGTCGATCCACGCCGCGGCATCGTCTACAACGATACCAATGCCAACAATGTAGAAACCCGTCGCTACGACGGTTTCACCTTAAAAATTGAAAAACCATTCGCATGGGGCGATTTTACATCGACCACAGCGTATCGCCACTTTAAGTCGTTTAATCAGGAAGATGAGGACGGTACCAATTACAATGTGACGTTCTTAAACACGGCCAATATAGAAACCAATACGACCTGGCAACAAGAATTTAAAATCGCTGGTAAAAATGATACGGCCGACTGGTTAGGAGGTATTAGTTTTTATAAAGAAAATGCGTATCAGGATAGTCAGGTCAATACCAATACCGATAGTTACGATACCATCACCAATAATATGCTGGGTTTCCCGCTTTTTACGACGCTCAATGGTGCGGCGGCGCAAAATGGTTTGCCTTTGAATTTTTTAGGCAATTCCTGGCAAGAAAACATGATGAACAATGGCAGCTATCAATCTCAGGCGATTTATGGCGACGTGATCTGGCACTTGCAACCCAAATGGAATTTAACGACTGGCTTACGAGTAACGCATGACAGTAAAACCTTTAGCTGGAATTATCCTAACCGGATAGCACCTGGTCTTGATAGTGTGATTGCAACGGCAAATCAGTATGGCTTTTTCAATGGCCAAAGTCAGGCACTGGCTGCATTGACGCAAAACTTTTTTGTCGATAGTTCCGCACCGTCAACTGCAATGAGTATCAAGAAGAGTTGGACCGATGCCAGCCCGCGCGTGGTGCTGGATTACCACTACACGCAAGACATCATGGGCTATGCGTCTGTCACCAAAGGCTATCAGTCCGGCGGCTTTAACTCGGTCTCTATGGGTGCGCAATTTCAGCCAGAAGACGTATGGAATTACGAATTCGGCATCAAGTCCTACTTCAAAGAAGCCAAGCTGATGTTGAATGCATCTTTATTCCATTACAAGTTCACGAATCTGCAATCCTTGACGCTGGTACAGGCACCAGGCGCACCGATTCCGGCGTATCAGGTCACCAATAGCGATCAGAACGCGACCGGTATCGATCTGGATGCACATTGGGCACCGATGCGTGGTCTGAAGTTGTATGGCAATCTGGAATACATCGACCAAAAATACGCCAACTATGTCGTACAAAATGGCCCGGATTTGTCTGGACAACCAGTTGGCACGCCACGCTTCAGCGCGGCAGCGGGTGCCGATTACACCTGGTACGATGTCATGCATGGCAATGTCAATTTGAGCATACAACATGCTTACACTGGCGCAACCCGTTGCAATGCCAATTCTGCAGCACAGATGACTTGCCTGACAGCACCGACATTTAGCATAGGTTCAGCACAAAACCGCACCGATTTGCATCTGGGTTGGCAGAGTGAAGACCGGCGTTGGAATGTCAGCATGTATGTGAACAATGTGTTCGATAAACGCTATGTATTTGATGGCAGTCCGATTACTTCAGTATTGGGTACGCCATTTGCGTCGATCACCGCACCACGTCTGTTTGGTGTGCAAGTGAAGGTCAGAATGTAGTCACCAAGATGCAGCATGAGTTGTCTTAGTGCTGCTTGCTATAATATGCACGCTGCTTCGTATCATGGTGGTAATTCATCAAACAGACGAACCAGCGTGCATTCGGAATTTTCAATGAAATTTTCAATAGGAAATAAGTGTGACCAAGGCTTCCGCAAATTTACAAGAACGCAAACGCCGTGAATCAGAGAACAGAAAAAAGCATATTATTTCTGTGGTCAAGGCCTTGGTAAAAAAAGGCGGCGCACGTGAAATCACGATCCGTAAAGTCGCAGAAGAAGCAGGTTTTTCTACCACCATTGTGTACGCACTGTTTCATGACAAAGCCACCCTCATCACACAGGCGATGGACGAAACCTTGTTAGAACTAGTGAAGGTCATGAAAAAAGCCGCCGCGCTGACCGAAGACCCTATCGAAAAAATTAAGCATACCGGTAAAGCCTATATCAAATACGGCCTAAGCAACCCCGACGAATACGCGCTGGTCTTCATGGAACGTCGTCCGCATGCACCGGTAGAAGCGGCCGAAGTAGAACACGGGAATGTGCAACAAGATCCTTATGCGTTTGCACACAGCTTATTTGTCCAACTCAAAGATCAAGGTTTGGTCGACGGTGATGAGATGCGTCTGCACATGATGACGCAAATTTTCTGGCAAGGTATACATGGTCTGACATCAATCAATCTGGTCATGGATGAAGGTGATGAATGGACGCCCAAGCTCAATCACCAAATGCACGTCGATGCTTTACTTGATGTCTTAATGGCAGGCTTGTTACAAACCTTCCCGGCTGCACTGAAGAGTAAAAGTGTCAAATCTAACAAAACGCTGAAAAAATAAGCAGCTTGACCTTGAGACAGAATAAGACAATACTGAGGTGAGATTGCCCCAAGATCGCACTATTTTCTGAAAATAGCCTAAGATTTTCGGCCAAACCAGCACATCAAGGTATAATTCCGTACTTGTAGCCCGGTTTTCTTTTGATCGAACAGATTTTCATGTATCTGTGACTCTATCTGGACACCCCCTGGTTGTATGTTGTGGTGACCTTGACCTCGTTTCAATCTCACGCTCTGTCTTTGCTTGCTGCCTATCAGCCCAGCAGAATCAGCCTACATAACGTATCATTTTTGCACCATTGCACACTGTCTGTGCATATCACGTGCACCTAGAACCAAACTCCAACGCCCGGCAGGTGGATTTTTACCCGCTGGCATGTACCGCCTGTGATTTGTCTGGCTGTACCCACCCTTTTATGAATGTGAAAATACAATGGCAAAAGAAGAACTGTTAGAGATGAGCGGTATGGTAGAAGAAGTGCTGCCGGATTCCCGCTTTCGCGTGAACCTGGAAAATGGTCATCAATTGATCGCTTACACATCTGGCAAGATGCGTCAGCATCACATCCGCATTCTGGCGGGTGATAAAGTGACACTGGAAATGTCGCCTTATGATTTAAGCAAAGGTCGCATCACTTTCCGTCATATCGAAAAGCAAAGCGGTGGTGGCGGACAACCGCGTCGTCGTTATTAATCAGCATCGCTCATTGCCGATTCATTGTTGAATCCGGCTCGTGGATTATTGAACGATCAAGCGATGAAGCGATTATTCACGCAGCATTTGCCTGTTCACCCACTCTGCCACGGCAGACGAACTACGGAAATCTGCCACAGAACGGCAGGCGATATGTGGGTGACGGCTTTGCAGCATGCGCGATAAAGCGCTTCCTGGTCCCAATTCCAGTACCACATTCATTCCGGCTTCATCCAATGCATCCATGCATTCATGCCAGCGTATGGTCTGGGTCATCTGCGCCAGCAAGCTTTGTTTGCTCTCGGCGCTATTGACGCTCTTCATGGCATTGACGCCAGCCAATACCGGCGTTGTAATAGCTTGAAATGGTAGCTTATCCAACACCTGCTTCATTGTCGGCAAAGCATCCGCCATTAATGGCGTATGAGACGCGATATGCACTGGTAACAAGCTCAGATGCAATTGTGCAATTGCATGTTCCCGCAATGCTTGTTCAGCCTTCAGAATATCGTCACGCAGACCCGCAATGATGGCATTGGTTTCACCCGTCACAATGGCGATATACAAGTGATGAGAAAAACATATTTCCTGCAATGGTGCCAGCGGCAAACCGCTGACCGATAACATCGCATGTGCAGCCTGGGGCTTCACGCAGGATTGCATTGCTGTAGCTCTGATCGACGCCAGATGTATCGCTTGCCCGACGTCTAATTCGCCGCTGATAGCATGCGCTGACACTTCACCGACGCTGTAGCCAGCGATCACATCGGGGGGCGGCAATTCTTCACGCAAGGCCAACCAGTTCGCAAGTGTCGCCGCGACAATCAAGGGTTGTGCGAATCGGTTTTCAAACATCAGTGAGGGAGAGGCGAGCAATGCTGTTAATGGCATCCCAAAATACTGGCTGGTATCGAATTGATCCAGCAACGCGGCGACACGCGGGTTGCTGTTGGCGATGGCAAACATGTGCGCCTCTTGCCCGCCTTGCCCGGGACACAATAATGCAAACCTAGGCATACGCTGGCGGCAATGGCATTTGTTGAACCTGATAAATAAACCAGCTGGCCGCCAATAAATCAGCAGCGCCACCAGGTGAGAAACGGCGTTGAACAAATTCACGATGACAATGTTCAGCCTGAGCAAGCCAATCAGTTTGTTCTGTGCCTCCCGCAGCTAAAAAAGCGCGTGCTGATTGTCTCGAAAATTCAGCCGCAGCAACGCCGCCGCGATAATACAAATTGGTGTCGTGCATATGCGCCATCAACGCAAACAAGCTGTCGATTTGCGCTTCTGTCTGCGAGCGGCCCTGATCCAGACTTTGCATCAAACGTGGCAACGCCAACTCAAATACCGATGGAAATCCGGCCGCGGCTTCTTCACGCGCACCGCTAATGGCATAGTTTTGCGCGACTTGCAGACCATGGCTTTTTGTTTGTTGATTTGCGATAAGCTTGAGCGCGGCATTACTGTGTGCGAGTAACTCAGCCCCCCAATGTTCAAGCAACGCAGCGCGTATGTTTTGCGCTCGTAAAGCCACGCCTTGAGACAAACAACGTCCCGCTGCGGCACATAACAACCCCAGACAAAAAATGGCGCCGCGATGCGTGTTCACACCGTGCGTTGCGCGCAACATTTGTTGCTCAGCAACGATACCTAAGTTTTTTAAGGTTTGAAAATCGCCGTCACCTATTCCCGCATTCGCCATCGCCAGAAAGTAATGTCGTAAAGAAAACAAGCTGCGAAAAAACGTCGTCGCCGTCATGTCTGTATGGCTGCCATTATCACGCAAAGAAACCAGACCTGGTTTGGGATACAGCACCAATTCTGCATACAAACTGCGCAGCGCCATGATGGCAATCGGTTTGGCAAGCGCTGAGATATCAGCTGTGACCGGCGCTTTACAACTCAATGCGTGATGATGTTGGAGTTCAGATGCGGGAAGGAAAAAATTTTGCATAGAATCAGCTCGCGCTCAAGCTTTGCATGAGTTCCAATTTAGACACCAGCCTGACCTGCTGATTGTCTTTGACCAACAGTCGTTGCGTCTGACTCGATTCCAACACCAGATCAGACAACAACCATTCTTTCCACGACACCGCCTGGGATTGCGGAAAAATCACTTCGCCATCGAGTGGAATTTGCGTCTGAAATTGACGTAGCAACGCGAGGCCTTGTACCAGATGTTCCTGACTTTGCGGACGAAATAGCACATCGATATCCGATTGCTCGTTCACATAAGATTGTCCGGTCAGAAACTCAAATACAACGGAACCATAGACGCGCCAACGCACGCCAACGGCATTGCCCTCGCTATTAAACACTTTCAAGGCTGGTTGCCATTGTGGCGCAACGAAGGGGATAACCGTGCTCAGCGCCAAGCTTGGTTGATGTTCCAAAATATCTTGCGCTTTTACCCGCGCAGCGATGCGTGGCTTGCGTCCATTCACAGGTACCAGAGCAAAGCCGATGCAGACTTCATCATCGGCCGCATCGATATCACGGCGTCGAACGACAGCTGGCCATTCTTCTTGTTGCCAACGATGTAAAGCCTGTACCGTGAAGCTGGTCATCTCATCCGGTACGCGCTGCATTTGTTGGGCAAACACCGCCGCCCAGGCCTGATGAGATAACCACACCAGATCATGTCGCTGAAATTGTTCTATCTGGTCCAAGTGAGTGCTGCCTTCATCAATAATGCTCTTTGTTGGTATTAGCTGGAAATATCCTCAGATAATACGGCATCCACTACTTTTTGTGCCATCCAACGGCCGCCACGTGTTGCGCCAGTGGCAATTCTTTGATCGCTTGCATCCGCATTGGCAAACGCGGCGGCGAGTTGCGCCGCCAGATCATGCTCCCATATTGCCTGTATGCCACCCATGCGTTCGTAATTGCGCGGGCCAGGCGCAAATACCGGATTATCGATGGCCAATTCATTGAGTTTTTCTTCAGAGACTTTGGTAATTCTTGCCATCGCTGGCAATCCCATCACCCTGATCGTTGCTTGCGGCAGCGCATAACAAGCGTCTGCCATCATGCCACTGGTAATAAATCCACCCGACAAGGCTTGATCATAAACCAGCGCAATCACCTTATGCCCTGATTGCCGCGCCAATTCTATGCATTTGCCCAAATGCGCCATGTAACTGTTAATACCCAGCATTTCATCCCGATGTCGCAGCCGCTGCCCTTGCGTATCCACCATCAGCAAAATCGGTCGCTGCGGAAAATCACGTATCGTTTGCAACACAGCCTGCGCTTGTTTCAAAGCGATTTCGACACCGATAGGTGTATGTCGGCTGGTACCGATGATACAGATGGTAGTGTCACCGAGCTGTGCACTACCAGATAAAAATTCCTGATGCTCGGTGATGTTATGACCATGCGGAAAGAGTTGATCAGCGATAGTGCGCCAATATTCATCCTTGGCATCGCCACCATCCACGCTCACTTCGGACATCGTCGATGCCTCTTGAATCAGTGAAGATTTCAACTGTAATTTTGCCAGCTGTAAAAATGCATCAGCATCCAGCATGGGGATTTTTTCTGGCTCGCTGATGCCTAGCATTTTCCAGATGTCCATCGGCTCACGATAGTCGCCACATTGTGCGATGCGCTGCACCAGCATGTTTTGTTCTTGCATCAGCGTGGGCAAATCCAAAGCGACAACAGTTTTTTCCAAGAACGAGTCAATCGCTCGCCTTGCTGCCGCCTTAAATTCTGCCGTATCATCAGCGACCAGCATCTGGCAATCACCCATCAGATAACGATGTTTTCCACCAGTAGTGCGCCACACCAAAGCGCGATCTTTGGAATCAAATTCTTCTACGCCATTGGCTGTTTCTATGACCTCCGGGCCTGACATCGCAAGGCGCGCTTCTTCCGACATGACAACGATATTGGCGCAACGGGCAACAATACCCATTCCACCAAAACAACCATTGCTGCCGCCGATTAATACGATCACCGGTACGCCTGCTGCCCGCACTGCAAACACGGCTCGCATCACTTCTGACACTGCAATCAATCCCGCATTCGCTTCATGCAAACGCACGCCACCGGACTCGGCCAACAAGATCACAGCCGCAGGTTTTTCGACAACCGCACGGCGCATTAAACCGACTAATTTGGCGCCGTGAACTTCACCAACAGCACCGCCCATAAAACCACCTTCCTGCGCAGCAGCAAACACGCGCCGACCAGCAAGCGTGCCATACCCTATCACTACGCCATCGTCAAACGACACGGCGGCATTTAATTGCGGCAGATGCGGACTGGTCCATTGTTTTGCCGGCACCAGCATTTCAGTAAAATTGTCGATGACGGCATGGATGCGTTGCCGCGCTGTCGCTTCGATATAGCTATTCATTTTTTTGCTTCCAGACTCGCTTCAAGACTCGATTCTATCGCCTGATCAAGACGCAAACTCACTACCGCTGGTGTTGCCCCCATATCATTAATCGCAATCCTTACATCAGCCAATTGCCAACGTGCATGGAAGTCTTTCATGACCGCTTCCCATATTGCTGCAAAACCGATGGCCGCGGTGTTGACCTCAATTTCACACGCCGATTGCAAATCGGTCTGATTGACCAATACTTCCAGGTTGCCGGAACTCACAACACCGACTAATTGCGCTGCACTGTCCAATTTTCGTGTGCCGTTTTCAAAGCGGAATACCAGAGTTTCCATACTTTTCCTCACCAGTTTCTGAAACGTTTCGGCGGCTGATACAAACCCTCCGAGGCGCGCACCAGATCTTTCATATTTTTTGCCGCCAGCAAATCACGCGTAGCCAGCCGCTTGTCTATGCCCAGATCTTCCGGACGTTTGATGATACCGCGATCACGTAAATTCTCGACCATGCGCAGGTCTCTGCCCAAACCCACTGGCGTATAACCAGCGACACCACGAATCGCTTGTTCGCGCTCTTCATCACTGCGGCACAATAAGAGATTGGCAATGCCTTCTTCAGTCAGAATGTGACTCACATCTTCACCGTAAATCATCACCGGCGGCAATTCCATCTTAGCTTGTTGAGCGAGTTGCCAGGCATCCAATGTTTCAACAAAAGCGGGTTGCATATGTTCGCGGAAGGTTTCCACCATTTGCACCACTAATTTCTGCCCCCGTGGCATCGCGTATTGACCATCGCGGGCTTCACGTCCCGCCTTTAACCATGCAGGGCTGGCATGGCGTCGACCACGCGCATCGGCACCCATGTTGGGTGCTCCGCCAAAACCAGCGATCCGACCTAAAGTGGCAGTTGATGAATTACCTTGCAAATCAATTTGTAAGGTCGAGCCGATAAACATGTCACAGGCATAGTGTCCTGCCGCCTGACTCATGGCACGATTACTACGCATGGAGCCATCAGCACCGACAAAGAACACATCTGACCGCGCACGAATATAGTCTTCCATACCGAGCTCAGAACCAAACGAATGTACGGAGGTGACAAAGCCTGCCTCTATCGCTGGAATTAAAGCAGGATGCGGGTTCAATGCCCAATGGCTGGCGATTTTACCTTTGAGCCCTAATGATGCAGCGTAAGTCGGCAAAAGCAATTCTATGGCAGCAGTATCAAAACCGATACCGTGGTTGAGACGTTTGACTTCGTATTCTGCATAAATACCCTTGATCGCCATCATCGCCATCAAAATTTGTATTTCAGAAATCAAAGCGGGATCACGTGTGAACAAAGGCTCGATGTAATGGGGCGTTGGTGCCTGCACCACAAAATTGACCCAATCTGCGGGAATATCAATGCGCGGCAGCACATCGACCACTTCATTGACTTGTGCAATCACGATGCCCGATTTGAACGCAGTCGCTTCGACAATGGGCGGCGTATCTTCCGTATTGGGACCAGTGTACAAATTCCCATGACGATCTGCCGCTTGTGCCGCAACCAGCGCCACGCGTGGCGTCAGGTCAACAAAATAACGTGCATATAATTCAAGGTAAGTGTGAATCGCACCGATATTAAGTTTGCCAGCAGAAACCAGTTTTGCCAGGCGCCCCGCTTGTGGTCCCGAGAAAGAGAAATCGAGCTTATTGGCGATTCCTATTTCAAACACATCCAGATGCTCAGGCAAGGCGAGTACCGATTGCAACATGTGCAGACCGTGTATGCGCTGTGGATCAAGTTGCGTCAGCGCCTTAGCCAAAAAATCAGCCTGCTTCTGGTTATTTCCTTCTATGCAAACGCGGTCGCCGACTTCTAAGGTCGCATGCAGCACATCTTTTATTCTTTGCTGAGGAAATATCCTGCCTTGCAAATCGCTTCCTAAAATTTGTGCCACACGCGCCAAACGTTGCTGGCGGTTGGTTTGCAATGTGTTCCAGCGACCTTCAGAGGCCATTATTTGACTCCCATAAGACTATCTGGAAATGCTGTTGCAATTTGCGGAAACACGCATAATAAAATCACCGCCAACAGCATTAACCCCAAAAATGGCAGAACACCCCAGATGATTTCTTTCAGTGAGATATCTGGTGCAATATTCTTAATCACAAAAATGTTCAATCCAACAGGTGGATGGATCAAACCCATTTCCATCACGATGGTCATCACAACACCAAACCAGATCAAATCAAAACCGGCCTCTTTCAAAGGCGGCAAAATGATCGGGCACATCATCAAAATAATCGACACTGGCGGCAAGAAAAAGCCAAACACAACCACCATCGCCAAAATGACCGTCAACAGCAACCATTTACTCAAATGCAAAGCCACTACCCATTGCGCCGCTGACTGGCTGATGTTCAGATAGCTCATCACATACGAGTAAAGCAAAGACATACCAATGATGAACAACAGCATTGTCGATTCTTTGATCGTCGCTGAAATAAACGGTGCGATCTGACGTGGTCGCCAAACACCATACACAATCGCAATTAAACCCATCGCGAGCAGAGCGCCTAAACCTGCCGTTTCTGATGGTGTCGCATAACCGCCGTACAAAGCGACCATGACACCAATGAGTAAAATCACAAATGGTAATACGCGCGGCAGCATTTCTACTTTTTGCTTAATGCTGAAATGTTCCTTCTCAAGATAGGCCGATTGAACACCGTCTTTTTGATATGCCTCATACGCAATCGCATATTCTTTACGCGCCCGAAACACGGCGTAGCCGGCGAATAAAATCACCAATAAAACGCCTGGTCCAACACCAGCTAAAAATAAGCGTCCCAAAGATTGTTCCGCTGCCACCGCATACAAAATCATCGTGATGGATGGTGGTAACAAAATACCTAAGGTGCCACCAGCAGCAATGATTCCGGCAGCAAATCCAGGGGAATAGCCACGTCGCCGCATCTCTGGTATGCCTGCTGATCCAATGGCAGAGCATGTGGCGGGAGATGACCCTGCCATGGCAGCGAACATTGCACAAGCAAATACGTTGGCAATTCCCAGACCGCCCGGCACCTTATGCAACCACGCGTGAATGGCAGAGTACAAATCTTTACCAGCAGAAGATTTACCTATCGCTGCTCCTTTTAAAATAAACAGCGGTATCGATAACAAGGTAATCGATGCCATTTCCTCATACACGTTTTGCGTAATGGTATCGAGAGATGCCGCTGGCATAAAGAAGTACATGAAGCAACTCGCAACCACGCCCAAAGCGAATGCAATTGGCATACCTGAAAACATGACTACCAAGGTCGCGATAGCGTAAAAAATTCCTAAACTCAGAGGACTCATGCCAGCTCCTTTTTCGGTTCTTTAGCGAGCATCGCAGTCAGGATTTGCAGGACAATTTGCAAGGACAATAAGCTCATGCCAAACGCCATCATGGCGTACGGTATCCATAATGGTGGTGCAAATGTAGATGAAGTGGTCTGCCCTTCAGTCCAGGCCTCATAAAAAAGCGTCCAGGATTTCCAGGAAAAAAAACTACAAAATACAAAGCTAATCACATCCACCAATATCAACCTGATCGCATTCACTTTGGCTGGCAACAGCGAAGACAACACTTCGATACCTATGTGACCCCGATATGATTGCACGGACGCCGCTGAGAAAAAACTGACGCCAATCAGCATAAAAACGCAGGCTTCGTCTTGCCAGTCGGTGGGTGCATTAAATAGGTAACGACTGATCACAGAATACGTCAAGATCAAGGTAGCGACAAACATCGCTACCATGCAACATCGGACGATTTGTCGGTTAAGAAATGCCATACTAAGCACTAGAACCCGCAGCCATTTTTGTTGTGGTAACGCAGCTAGTTGGGCTGGCTGGATTTCGAAGCCGTGACTCATAGGAGCTTCTCCGCCAGCTTGATCAATTTGGCACAGCTTTCGTTGCGGTCAGCAAAATCTTTCCATGCTGTTGTACGCGCAATTGCTTGCCATTTTTTGACTGTCGTAGCATTCATATCGACAACTTTCGCCCCTTTTTTTTCATAGACGGCAGCTACAGCGAGATCGTCTTGTTTGGCTGATTTTATGGCGATAGCTTCCATGTCAGCACCAACACTCATGATGATGTTTTGCTGGTCTTTGCTCAAGCGATCGAACACCACTTTAGACATCATTAGTGGTTCCAACATGTACCAGTAACTTTGACCACGACCGGTGGTTAAAAATTTAGATACTTCTTCCAAACGGAATGAAATCAATGAAGTCGATGAAGTCATCGCCGCTTCCATCGCTCCCGTTTGCATGGCGGCATAGATTTCATTGGAAGGCAAAGAAACCACAGCAGCACCAGCGGCTTTTAAGACCAAATCAACTTCCCGGGAACCACCACGGATCTTCATTCCCTTTACGTCGTCCGGATCGACGACCGCTTTGGTACGTGACGCAACACCGCCCGCCTGCCAGATCCAGCTCACAATAACGATGCCTTTTTCTTGCAAAATACGGCTCAATTCTTTGCCTACTTCAGCATTTTTCCAGGCCGCACCCACTTCATAAGAAGGTACCAGACCTGGCATAAGCCCAATATTTACTTCAGGCACTTCGCCGCCAGCATAGGACAACGGAACCAGAGACAAGTCGAGCGCCCCTTTGCGCATGGCAGAAAATTGCGCATTGGTTTTCATTAACGATGAACCGGGATAAATCTCAAATTTCAAACTGCCATTGCTACGTTTTTCAACTTCAGCGGCAAATTGTCGGCAGATGCGATCTCGGAAATCACCACTGTCGGCAGTTCCGCCGGGAAATTGATGCGATATTTTCAATAGCTGATTTTGTGCCCACACCTTGGCTGGCAACATGGCAGCTAAAGGTGCGAGGCTCAAAGCTTGCAATAGATTTCTCCTGCCAGCTTTTGGAGTTTGAGTGTCGTTGCTGGTGCTTTTAGCAGCAACGCAGCCAGGACGTGTGCGATTTGAAATAAACATGTTGTCTCCTAAGTTTATTGTTTTAAAACTTATGCGGGAGCGATTCTGTGATGCTCCTCTACTGTTATTGACCGAACTTTGATCGCCTTGACTGCTGAAGTATGAGGTCTGTACTTTACTTCTATGCAAGCTTTTACATCGTCGATGCAATTTGATGTTGTTCGTGTTTTCGCTATTCTTGTATACAAGATCGTTTATTTTGCATTCAAAGTCAACATTAATATATACTGAAAAAACTTAATAGCCGTTTGTTTGGGAATATCAGTATGAAAAACCGCTCTGCCAGCCTCCGTGAAGAAATCGAAGAAATGATCGCGATGGGACAGTTACAACCAGGACATCACCTTGACGAAACTGAACTGGCAAGCCAATTTGGCGTCTCACGTACACCCATTCGTGAAGCACTGATACAGTTGGCTTCGATGGGGATTATCGATATGCGACCGCGTCGTGGTGCTCAGGTCGCTACGGTTAGTCCGCAACAATTGGTGGAAATGTTTGAAGTGATGGCTGAATTTGAGGCCATGTGTGGCCGTATGGCTGCCAGACGTATGAGCAACGAAGAGATGCAAGCCTTGCAATCTGCGCATCGTGCCTGTAAGGAAGCAAGTGAAAGTGGCGACAGTGACGATTACTTTTATCAGAATGAGTTATTTCATCAGCTGATTTATCAAGGTAGTCACAATGAGTTTTTGTCAACGCAGGCGATGAATCTGCATCGGCGCCTACGTCCTTACCGACGTTTGCAGTTGCGTGTTCGTGACCGCG
Organism: Cognatundibacterium jejuense; assembly: GCF_014284255.1. Classification (GTDB taxonomy): domain Bacteria; phylum Pseudomonadota; class Gammaproteobacteria; order Burkholderiales; family Burkholderiaceae_D; genus Undibacterium; species Undibacterium jejuense. The sequence goes on along the minus strand of NZ_JACOFV010000019.1, from coordinate 51,320 downwards.
TCAAAATGTCCTTTCATGAACATGATCAAGTTGTCGCTGCAATCATTGCTGGCGATGGGGAACTGGCAGCGCAAATGCTGCGTGGGCATATTATTATCCAGGGTGAACGATTTGCCGATCTGATCGCGTCCATGAAAAAGCTCAGTGCTGCCACTTAAGATAATCGTTTAGCTCGGGCCTAGCGGTCAATGAGCCGGTGCTTTCTGTCGTTCCGAATCAAAAAAGTATGTAGTTCGTTTGCGAGGGCTCAGATAATCGTAAACTTCTGCCGATAACTGCGCAGGCTTGAGACTTTCACTGATTTCCAGGATAGGCTCATGTTCGAGATCGAGAATGATCGCCTCACTTTTTGGCACGCCTGGATCGTAAATTAAGACGCTAGGCCGTAATGGCTTGCCGGAATTTACCGCGACAACCATACCTAACGTAGCATCAGAGAGCTTGACGATGGTTCCCGGCGGGTAAATGCCCATGCTGCGGATAAACAGATTCAAGACAGCGGGATCAAACTGCTTACGCATTTTGCCAAACATATACGACATCGCCTCATGCGGGCTCATAGAATCAGCATGATTTGGGCGATTACACAAATTATCGTAGGTATTGGTCACTGCCACGATACGGGCTAACGGAGAAATTTTATCGCCACGTAAAAAACTTGGATAACCGCTGCCATCCGCGTATTCGTGATGTTGTGTGATGATATCGACGATAGGCTTTGACAGTCCTAACTTTTCTGCAATTTGTTGACCGTAATGACAGTGTTGTTGCAACAGATTTTGTTCTGCACGTGTCAATTCAAAAGTCTTATTGACGATGCGATCCGGAATTTCTATCTTGCCGATATCGTGAAACAAGCAACCCATTCCCAATAATTTAATATCTGCGGCAGAAAAGGATAATTCCTTAGCGACCATCATGGTAAGCACTGCCGTGTTCAATGAATGGTAATACGTTTCTTCACCAACAATTTTATCGTTCATTAAGTGAATGGCAATGTCTTTATCGACCAGCAGCGAATCGACCATTTGTTGAATTAATTCGTCTGCCTGTCTAACTGATTCTTGCGGTCTGGCGAAGAGATTTTTTGTGATATTTTTGAGTGTGCCTGCCGCTTTGAGTAGCTGCTTTTCGCATTCAGCAATGGCTGCGCGCTCTTTGATCAAGCGCTCTACTCTCGCACGTTTTTCTTTGATTTTTTCTTGTTCCTCTGGTGTCACAATGGCGACGGCTGTACTAGCTTCTGGCTGACCAGGCGTGCGCGGAACAGGAGGAAGTGGGCGGCAATCGGACTTAGATGGATTGACGCGAATCGTCTTCAGGCCTAACTGTTTGAGTGCAACGATCTCTTGCTCAGTTTTAATTTTAAAACTATTTAAAGCAAACGAATGATCAAGCCAGGAAACATCCAGATGAACGTATAAACCTATGCATAACTGCTCTACAGGGACATTAACGGTAATAGGTGTTGCACACATGGTTTGGCGTTATAAAAAACGAGATACCTATTTTAACAGTCTGACCTCAAATGTTTTGCGTAATTCGCACCGAGCGAGCTCAGGCAAAAACACGATACAGCAAGCTAGATGCAACGCCTGACAACAAAAGGATAAAAATGATTTGCACTATCTGAGCAGGCAGATAGCTGACTATTCTACGTGCAAGCATAGTTCCGGCCACCGTGGTCGCGACAAAAATTGCAGAAAGCTGCAATGGTAATTCGGCACCATTCATCAAAGCCGAACTCACACCTATCATGCCTACCAGCGAAATCACAAACAAGGACGTCGCAACCGCGCCTTGTATGCTGACATTCGTAAAATGACGCAACATCGGAACAATAATAAATCCACCACCAACACCCAATAAGCCCGAACTCAGACCCGCAATGCTGCCAATGCCTGCAATCACCGCTGCTGTTTTAGGTGTCCAGTCAAAACGCCCGGTATTGGCGTTAATGTTCGCCAGAGTATTTCTTTCGTGCTCATTCGCCCCGTGTTGACGTATCTGTATAAAAAGTCGTGTCGCCACCAGCAGCAATATCATCGCAAAACTCAGCATCAGCCAGTATTGGGAAATGCGGTGAGCAATATGTACCCCTAACCAGGTTGGAAAACTTCCCGCCAGAGCCATCACAAAGCCAGCGCGGTAACGGACTAGCTTTTTACTAAAACCTTCGATAGCTCCTATCATGGCCCCAACGGTCACCGCCAACAAAGCGACTGGCATTGCCTGCTGCATTGTCCAGCCCTGGCTATAAATGAGCGCAGGTACCGCCAAAATGCCCCCACCAGCGCCAGTCAAACCCATCACAAGCCCGACGACGCTCCCAGCAATGATGATCAACAACATTGTCAAAGACAACACTAGCAACCCCTTATATCAAAAAACACATAAGCTTATTCGAATAATGCATAATAATGCGATTTCGTTGCAACGACAACGCTTTACCACTTAAGCTTGCCTTGTCTAGAAATTTTGCTAATTGTTGCGAATTTTCTGATCTATGACACACAAATGGAAAGCAATGTTCGTTACCCGAAAACATTGAGCCAAATTTTTCGAGACTACGCTTATGAATCCAATCATTGAAAGTTTGTTTGATCCGCACACCAGCACCGCAACACATATCGTGTATGACGAGGAAGGTGGACATGCGGCGGTAATCGACCCGGTGCTTGATTACGATCCCAAATCCGGCAAAACGCATACTTTAAATGCAGACAAAGTCTTAGATTTTTTGCGCACTCGACGTTTAAATTTAGCATGGATTTTAGAGACACATGCGCATGCTGATCATCTATCCGCAGCACATTATCTGCGCCAGCAAGCGGGTGGAAAAATTGCCATTGGCGAACACATCGATCAGGTTCAGGAGGTGTTTAAAAAAATATTCCATCTGGAACCGGAATTCACTACCGATGGATCGCAATTTGATATTCTGTTCAAAGACAATGAAATTTTTTCGATAGGAAAACTCACTGCCAGAGCAATTTCCCTACCCGGTCATACGCCCGCAGATATGGCATACCAGATTGCAGATACCGTGTTCATTGGTGACACCATGTTTATGCCAGACGTGGGCACCGCACGTTGTGACTTCCCAGGTGGCGATGCGTATCAGCTATTTTCATCGATACAAAGATTACTCGCACTTCCAGCCGGTACCCGGCTGTTTTTGTGCCACGACTATCCACCAGCAGGGCGTTTACCTGTTTTGCAAACAACGGTGGCGGAACAAAAGGCACATAATATTCATGTACATGACGGCGTGACTCAAGACGCGTTTGTCAGCATGCGGCAAAAACGTGATGCTGGACTGGACATGCCGGTTTTATTGCTGCCTGCGATACAGGTCAACATCCGCGCTGGCCAATTTCCCGAGCCAGAAAGCAATGGTGTGAGTTATTTGAAAATTCCGTTGAATCAGCTTTGAGTTGAGGCAAATTAGTGCACAGCTGGTGCAAGCGTGTGGTCGATTGTTCGAAATGTTCGAAATGTTCGACAGGTTTAAACTGCTATTATTGAAGCTCATGTTTTAGCTATAGTATCTACAACACCAACCGCACTCCGCCACGTGCACTTTGACGACTCTGCATAAATTCCTCAAATTGCGGCGCAGGCAAAGGCTTGGAGAAATAGTAACCTTGAACTTCTGCGCATCCCTGCTGACGCAAAAACTCCAATTGCTCAAAGGTCTCAACACCCTCAGCAATCGTCTTCAAGCCCAAACTATTAGCCATACCGATCACGGCACTCACAATCGCTTTATCTTCAGGATCAGTATAAATATCGCGTACAAAGCTACGATCAATTTTAAGTTTATAGACGTTAAATTTTTTCAAATAACTCAGGGATGAATATCCAGTCCCAAAATCGTCGATCGACATTCGTACCCCGCGCTCATACAACTGCTTGATGATACCAATAGCGCCTTCCGGATCGTGCATGGCGACACTTTCGGTCAGTTCTAATTCTAAAAACTCAGCCTTCAAATCCGCTTCTTGTAAAATTCGCGTCACAGTATTTGGCAAATCTCCATGGCGGAACTGCACAGCTGATAAATTAACGGCGATACGTAAACCATAAAAGCCAAGCTGATGCCAGGATTTCAGTTGTGTCACGGCTGTACGGATCACCCATTCACCTATGTTTAAAATCAGCCCTGTCTCTTCTGCAACCGATATAAATTCATCAGGAGAAATATTGCCCATTTCAGGATGATGCCAACGTAACAGCGCTTCTACGCCTATCACATCTTCACTGGCTATCGATACTTGCGGTTGATAATGTAAAGAGAGCTGTTCCTTTTCCAGCGCATAGCGTAAAGCGTTGACCAGTTCAAGATGACGTGCGGAGCGTGCTTGCATTTCCGGAGTGAAAAAGCGATAAGTGTTGCGTCCCTCGCGCTTTGCCCGGTACATCGCCGAATCAGCATTCTTGGATAAAGTTTCGAGGTCTTTGCCATCTTCAGGGAACACTGCAATCCCCATCGATGTCGTAATATTGAGTTCAATTTCTCCGATGCGGTAAATCGCATTGACGATGTGCATTAATTTTTGCACAACCGCCTCGACACCATGACTATCAATGCCCGGTAATAAAAGAACAAATTCATCGCCACCTAAACGTGAAATAGTATCTTCAGCACGCAAACTGCTTACCAAACGTTTCGATAATTCGACCAGCAAAGCATCACCAAAGCTATGTCCCAAGGAATCGTTGATGTCCTTAAAATGATCAATGTCAAAAAACACTACCGCCAAAGGCTCTTTCGAACGCACAGCGCGGCCAAGCGAATAACGCGCGCGTTCTTCTAGCAAAGTCCGGTTAGCGATTCCTGTCAGGGCATCAAAATGTGCCAGATATTGTATCCGTTCCTCGCTGCGTTTTTTTTCAGTAATATCTTCTTGTACAAATAAGAAATGTCTTATTTGTCCTGCCTCGTCCCGAATTGGAGACACCTGAATAAAATCGGTGTGCTCACTACCTAAACGATCAAAATGCGTTAACTCTGCATGCCAGTTTTCGCCGCGGCGCAAAGCTTTCAGCATCGTTTTATAACTTGATTTAGAAGTTCGATCGCTTTGATTTAAATATGGTCGTTTGCCGATGACTTCATGCAGCGTTTTACCGCTGCTTGTTAAGAATGCGGCATTCACATATTCAATTTTGGCGTGACCGTCTGTAATAATAATGGCATTGGAACTCTGCTCGACAGCTTGTGAAAGCTTACGTAATTTATTTTCAGATTGTTTACGTTCAATGGCAATCGCAATAAAATGCGCCGCCATTTGCAGTAGATGCAAATGGAATTCTTGTGGAATCGCCGCTGCTCTGTGATAAATCGCAAAGGCGCCCAGTGCTTTGTTTAATGAAGACAAAATTGGTTCTGACCAGCATGATCCCAAACCTGCTTGTTCAGTCAATGATTTATAGGGCTCCCAGAACGGGTGAGTCGTAAGATCTACCGCGATGGTTCTTTGGCCGGTAGCAATCGCATTGCCGCAAGAACCTACGCCTGGGGCGATCGCCAGTCCATCAATCGCTTGACAGTAAAAATCCGGCAAATGGGGGGCAGCGCCAAGTTTCAAACACTTTCCATCTTCGCTCGCCAGCATGATGGAACAAATACTGTCAGGGATAATTTTTTCCAGTTCCAGCACCACGTCCCTCAAAATCTCTGCCAGGGATAAGCTACTGTTAATTTTTTCCAGCATAAAGCTACGTAAGCCTTCTGCCTTGCGGGATTGCTCGTTTGTCCGTTCCAGTTCAAAGCGAGTTAAAGCATGGCTGATATCCATCGTCATTTCTAACAACAACTGGCGCGAAGCTTCATCAAAGGCATTGATTCTGTCCAAAAATAAATTAAAGGTACCGACGACGTTACCATTTTTATGTAAAGGTAAAATGGCCATCGATTGCCAACCATGACGCGCACCGCGTTCATACCAATGAAAACTTGCGACATCCTGTACAAAATTTTGACACCACATGGGTTCGTTATTGATCAGCACGCAGGAAATCGGACCTAACTGGCCATTGCTATCTGGTTTGCGCGAGATAGTCAGCCCTTCGATATATTCCTTCCCGTCAACACCATAATAGGCAACAGGAACAAACTCTTGCGTATCTTGCTTGATGATGCCTATCCAGGCCATTTTCATACCGCCATAGGCCACCGCACTATGGCAAATTTTTTCAAACAGATCCTGCTCAGAGTGACTACGAACGATGGCCTGATTACACTGACTTAATGCATTGTACAAACCTGTTAAGCGGCGATTCTTCTCGTTGATATCTTCGTGCTTCTCTTCAGAGATGGCTAATTTATGTTGAGTCAATGCGATCCAGGCTTTGATACTAGCTTCTTGCCTTGGCTCGACTTGAATTACTTGTGCAAAATTGCCGCTGCCAATTTGTGCCAGTAAGGAGTAAATTTCTTCTAAAGGTGCGCCCAGTGTTTCACTTAAAGCACGTTGCGCGCGCCACAACAAAGACAGAAATAGGAGACCGAAAAAAATGAAACACAGCCTGAGTCGAGAGTTTAAGGTTTGCGCATCATGAAGTAAATCTGCAGTGCGCATATCCATAAAGTGATAGGCGTCATCGATAGAATGCATGATGGAAGCTTTTGCATGTTGATACGATTCGTCATATAACAACTTCCTTGCTTCTTCGCGACTGACTTGATCTTTATCACCAGCCATTTCAAACAAGTGCATTGCTTTGCGCTCTGTTGCAGTGAGCGCATCAGATTCTTTTTTTGCTTCGGCTACCTTAGCGAATTCTGCCTCAGTAAAGCCGACCTGACGCATCAAATCGAGCATAGAAATTGTTTTACCACCTTGAAAACGAGTAACTGGTGTACTCATTTCCTGTTGCTCTTTCTCAGACAAAATTTCCCAATAGTTGGCTCGATTGGTAGCGGGACGCGGGCGTTTACCATCTCGAATATTAAGTATCTCCTGATAGTAACGCGGAAATCGACTGTCGCCAGTAGCAATATAGCTACGCGCCATACGGGTCAGGTCGTTGGATGATTGTCGTAGTTCTTCAGACAGAATATAGGACTCAAAGCGCAGATCTTTTGCATGCTCAACTTCTGCAGCAGAACGTACATAAAAGATTAACATCAGTGCAAATGCCAGCATGACAAGCAACAGCCACCAAAAACTTCGGGTATAGGCGGACAAGCTACGATGCGTCGGTATAAGTTTCACTTAAAAACCTTCTATTTCACATAGAAAAAACTCAGACTTCTTTAGGATAAATACGTACCAGAATAATTCTCGGACCGTTCATTCTTTTAACGACAGCATCAAACTTTTCGAATTCAACTTTTTGCCCTTCAACTGGCAAATCGCCCAATTTTTGCATAATCAGGCCGCCTATCGATTCGACCTCGTCGCTATCAAGATCAAAGCCCAGAGCCATGCCCAAAGTATATAAAGGCAAACTTCCCTTTCCTATCAAGGTACCATCATCTAACAAGGTCCAGTCATTTTCATTTTGACGGAATTCATCCCGAATCTGTCCGACCAAAGCACTTAGCAAATTATCCAAAGTCAAAAAGCCGACTGGCCTGCTTCCTTTGTGGCCGACAATAGCAAAATGCGGTGCACCCTTGCGAAAACGGCGGAACAATTCTAAGGCGGGCATATTTGGCGGCACATATTCAACCTGACGCAAGTGCTTGCTCAGATCATCCAGCTTTTTGCCTGCCAGTTGCGCCAGAAATAAATCTTTCAGGTGCAACATACCCAATACCGTTTCTTCATCTTCATCGAAGTAAGGATAGCGGCTGAAACGATTTCTGGTTGCCGTACTCATGTTTTCTTCCAGGCTCATGCCCTTATACATGGCGGCCACTTCATTGATAGGACGCATCAGGTCTGAAATCTCCAGGCCACCAAAATCGAGCACCTGCGCCATGATGCTCCACTCATCGCGGGTTTCTTTGTTGCCGGTATGACTACCACGTAAGATCAGCTTTAATTCTTCCGGAGAATAATGGCTGTCGCTGCCATGTGCGACATCCAACCCAACCCATTTCAACACTTTGTTCGAGCTGTAATTGAGCATCCAGATAGCCGGATACATGACCCAATAAAACGCGTACAAAGCTGGCGCTGTCCATAATGAAACGCGCTCAGGCATCCGGATCGCCATCGATTTTGGTGCCAATTCACCGACCACGATGTGTAAAAACGAAATCACAAAGAAAGCAAAGAAAAAAGACACTCCGTGAATAATTTCCACCGAGGACACTTTCAACAAATCAAAAATAGGCAATAACAACCTGGCAAAAGCGGGTTCACCGATCCAACCGAGCCCAAGAGACGCGAGCGTAATACCTAATTGACACGCCGACAGATAGGTGTCGAGATGTTGATGTACTGTGACTAACAAACGACCACGCAAACCCGAGGTTTTGGCAATGCTGCGCACACGAGTCTGACGTAACTTGACCAGACCGAACTCAGCGGCAACAAAAAAACCATTTAACAACACCAGTAAAAGCGCGGCAACGACCAGAAAAAAATTTTCCAACATGAAACCCTAGTAGTAAACATCACAACACTTTAGACTAATTTAAAGCATCATGCACATTCTTACGCCGATGCAGATCAAACCATGGAACGTTGAGTAGCATTTTATGGTCACATTGTTTCACTGTCATAACAAGTTAAGTTTTTTACAAATTCGTCCCCATATGAGCTTAATTGTGAGAATGAAAAGCGTTGGGCAGCAAGTACAATCATTGTCGGATAATGATTCCAACTGTTTGTCACGGCTTTTACGCTCTGCAATTTGATTTACATTGCTAAAATTTGGAAAAAAATTACATTTGCAGTTAATTATGTTTTTAAGAGACAAACGTCGCGCTCGCTAGCGGGTAGTGTCAAGGATGGGTTGAGGCAGTATGAGAAAAAATGCTGTTAGTCTCTCATGATTTTTATCTCTCGGTTCACCAACCACCCTCATCCCTACCCCTCTCCGGCATGCGCGAGAAGGGCTCAACGTACGGCAAGGAGCCATAACGCAGCAGGAACGGCTTTTCGGCATTAAACAAGACTGACGCAAAGCCGCACCGGCAAGGCATGGCGACGCAGACAGTACAAACGTACGGCAAGGAGTCATAACGCAGCGGGTGCGGCTTTTCGTCAGTCTGAGAAGGAGAAAGATTTGTCTTTGGATACTATATTGGCTGAAATCAACCTCAGCCTCAATACAACACCGTCGTTCAACGATGTGCGCTGCTTGCGGTCGTTGATTGCGTTTATGCGCCCTCAACGATCTGACGATGCGCAGCGTGCCACCGATAATTTGCGGGCATTTTGCTATGTATTACAGCAAAATCCTGTATGGCAGAAAACCTTGCGCGAATATCTGGTGCAGGTCATTACATCACGCAAACTGGTCCATTTACTGACGGACACGGGGATTACCTTAAACAATGGTTTTTGGGGGGCAGGAGCGCAAAGACTATTCTCCAAACTGCTACCGCCACTGGTCAATGATGATTACGTACGCGATATTTTCGGCCAAATTTTTGATCATCCTAAGGACTATGTGTGGGTCAATGCGGTAACGGATGAGGTCTGGCATGACGTCATCCGCGCGATCGGCTTTCGCACCCAACGAGTGCGCTACACCCATGCAACATTGGCGAATGAAGTGCTCAATGCAATACAGGTACTTTCATACAGGATTACCAACATAGGTTTAGAAGCCGAGTTGGTGCGCAATTATCCTGAAATAGAAAAATTCGAGTCACCATTTTTGCGTCAGAACGATGGCATCAATGAATACATCGTACGCTACCGTGAGTGGCTCATGGATCACCACATAAAACGGGATGACGCCAAACATATAGAAGTATTGTTAGAACAATGTGAAGACATCGCCAGCCGCATACGTCGCACGGCAGCAGTGGCAGGTGTATCAGTCAGCTTGACGCGACTGTTGCTACGCTTGGATCAAAGTATTGCCCGCTTACGCACGCTCTTGCAGCTACTCGATAGCCGCCAACCCCAAACCAGTATCGGCATAGGTACCAAGTTACTCAAAGAGCTGGTTACCGCAGATAATAAACGCCATAGTCTGCGCGAATTAATGAAAACCAATACTGAGCTATTGTCGCTGCAAGTGACTGAGCGTGCAGGTAAAAGTGGTGAGCATTACGTCACGAATACCCGCGCTGAGTGGCTAGATATGCTGTATTCGGCATTGGGCGCCGGGTTTATTGTCGGCTTTATGGCAATGATCAAAATTCTGTTTGGAACGCTGGCATTGGCGCCGTTTGGTTTTGCGCTTTTGTATAGCGCAAACTATTCATTTGGCTTTATGTTGGTGCACGTTTTGCACTTTACGATTGCAACCAAACAGCCCGCGATGACCGCCGCGCTGATTGCCAAAGCGCTTGACGACAGTAAGCAAAAACTCGATGAACTGGTTGAGCTGATTGTGAGAGTTTTCCGTTCACAATTTATCGCGATCATCGGCAATATCGGTCTGGCCATGCCGACTGCGTTTGCGATTGCGTGGGCTTGGCATGGGATTTATGGTGAACACCTGGTCAGCCCTGAAAAAGCGCAGTATCTGTTGCATGAGCTAGACCCGTTCGGCAGTCTGGCGTTACCACACGCTGCGATTGCCGGGATTTGTTTGTTTTTATCCGGATTAATTTCAGGCTATTACGATAACAAAGCGAGCTATTCGAATATCCCTGCGCGTCTGCGACAGCTCAAATGGTTGCGAAAAATACTCGGTGAACAGCGCTTATTCCAGATTACTGAATACATAGGTAATAACCTCGGTGCCCTGGCTGGTAATTTTTTCTTCGGTATTATGCTTGGGTCGATTGGGCAATTTGGTAAGTTTTTTGGATTGCCTATCGACATCCGGCATATTACTTTCTCCAGTGCGAATTTTGCGTTTGCATTGGCGGGAATGGACAACCACATGAGCTGGCATTTAGCGGTCTATACGCTATTTGGAATTATCTTGATCGGTATGGTCAATCTGACAGTAAGCTTTAGCCTTGCGATGTTGGTGGCATTGCGTTCACGCAGAGCAAGTTTTGGCAACGGTGGCAATCTGATCCGCTTGCTAATGAAGCGCTTTGTTTCGGGCACCAGAGATTTCTTTTTGCCTGCTAAAGAGCAAGAAAAAACCGCTGAAAGCTGATCGATTCAGGCTGGCAGTTTAATACAAAAGTGAGTTTGCTGTGGCGGCTTGACGCATATCAAGTCGCCACGTCGAAAGGCTTTTTCTTAAATTGAAGCGCGTACAATCGATTGTTTCCTTCATCGCATAAATTTCACTCAACATGACCCAGCCTAGTCCCTCCAAACGCTTTGTGCCGCATAGTCTGGTGGAAGATGTGCTGGCGATCGTCACGGGCACCTTATTTGTTTCTCTGGGTATTGCCTTATTCAACCAAGCTGGGTTACTGACTGGTGGTACCGCGGGTCTGGCGTTTTTGATTCATTACCGGACAGGCCTGTCATTTGGTTTAGTGTTTTTTCTGATTAATTTGCCATTTTATTGGTTGGCATGGAAACGCATGGGGTGGAAATTTACGCTCAAAACGTTTTGCTCGGTAGCACTGGTCTCCACGTTATCAGGCTTTCATGCACATTTCCTGCAATTGATTAACGTCACGCAATGGACACCGTTTTATATTGCCCTGATAGGCGGCTTATTGATGGGTGTCGGGTTTGTCGTGCTATTCAGACATCAAGCTAGCTTAGGCGGTATTAATATTCTGGCACTTTATCTGCAACAAACCCGTGGACTTCGCGCTGGCAAGCTGCAAATGGGTCTGGATATTTGCATTGTATTAGCGTCACTGACCGTAGTCACGCCAATGGCTCTGGCAGCATCGATACTTGGTGCGTTCGCTCTGAATCTGGCGATCAGCCTCAACCATCGGCCCGGGCGATACATGTCAGCGTGAGACTGATACGGCAAGAATGACCGACGCTGAGAGTGCTTTTGCACTGCCAGGAGAGTGCAACGCAGCATAAGCGGTGTTGCGTCAGCCCGATCGAATAAGCACTCTATTTCTGTGCAATAAATCCTAATCCGTCATTATTTTTGTGTAAAATCGAGCGACAAGGTCGCGCATTTTGCGCATCCACCATACACAACATCAGGGCACGACGCCACCGATTTCCAGGATGCCAGTCTCGGCGTCCTTGACCAGCGGAGGCCGCGCGCCCCAAAACAGAAAGTAAAACGATGAACAATGTAGTCATCAGCGGCACCGGCCTGTTCACACCCTCTGAATCGATTTCCAATGAAGAACTGATTGCTTGTTTCAACGGCTATGTGCAGCAATTCAATGCTGAAAATGCGACTGCCATTGCGGCTGGAGAAGTTATTGCATTAGAAGAATCCAGCGTAGCTTTTATTGAAAAAGCTTCTGGCATTAAATCCCGCTATGTAATGAATAAAGACGGCGTGCTGGATATCAACCGTATGGTGCCACGTATTCCTGAGCGTAGCGATGACGAGCCATCGATCATGTGCGAAATGGCAGTTGCAGCGGCAAAACAGGCACTGGAGCGCGCTGGTCGTACTGCTGCTGACGTCGATGCGGTGATTTGCGCAGCGAGTAACATGCAGCGCGGCTATCCTGCAATGGCTGTTGAGATTCAAAACGCACTGGGTATTGATGGTTATGGCTACGATATCAATGTCGCTTGTTCATCAGCCACTTTTGGCATTCAGGCAGCTGTCACCGCGATTCAAAGCGGTCAGGCACGAGCGGTATTGGTGGTTAATCCGGAGATCACCAGCGGTCACTTAAACTGGCGCGATCGCGACAGTCACTTTATTTTTGGTGATGCTTGTACCGCGATTCTGGTGGAACGCGCCGATCTCGCAACGTCTGCACACCAGTTTGAAATCGTTGGTTTGAAACTGAAAACGCAATTCTCCAACAACATCCGCAACAACTTCGGTTTCTTGAATCGCGCCGATGAATCTGGCATCGGCAAACCAGACAAGCTATTCCGTCAACAAGGCCGCAAAGTATTCAAAGAAGTTTGCCCGATGGCAGCTGAAATGATTACGAATACCGTCACCAATGCCTCATTGGCAGTCACTGACGTGCGCCGTTTCTGGTTACATCAAGCGAACTTGAATATGAACTTGCTGATCGCTCGTTTGATACTCGGTCGTGATGCGACAACTGAAGAATCACCGACGATTCTTGATACCTATGCGAATACTTCATCCGCTGGTTCTATCATCGCTTTCCACAAACATCAGGACGATTTAGTACCTGGTTCCATTGGCGTTATTTGCTCATTCGGTGCTGGCTACTCAATCGGCTGCGTTGTGGTTAAAAAACTGAGCTAAACATCCTTACTGCCACTGTTTCAGCGCCGCTGAAACAGTTAAAGAAAAACGCCTTAGACCATCCGGTTTAAGGCGTTTTTTTTTACGTAACGATGGGTATTTTTTCACATCCTACCTTCTCCCGTTCACAAGGTTTATCTTAGCCATATAGCCACAAAGAGCAGCATGTCTACAACGCATCAGCGTCTTTAACGGTAAAAGTTGCAAGATGTAATAGAAGCATCTGTTCGTAAGAATCCTTCCGCAAAGTTTTATCTTTCGCTACGATTTTTGTTCTTTTCAGCGCCTTGCATTTCAACATCAGCAATGAAGCTCGCCAATTACCTGCGTCCAAGCTACCCGCAAGTAGCAAGGTCGAACATGAACATGAGCACGTTGAAGTAACACAAGCTGACAGTGAGTCATCAGATGTGGATTGGGCAGAAATTTATGCAAATCGCTATCACGGTGTGCAAGATCAACATCATGCGTTTTTAAACTTCAACCAATTGCTTTCACCTTAACGTGAACGAGCAAGGAAAAAGGAAAGTGAATCGTTATCATGACTGAATTTGTTAAAGCCACCTATCACAGGGATCATAAAGTCGCAGAATTTGTCACCAAAGAAGGCCGTCGACTATTGCGTGAAGGTGGCAGCCTGTGTTGGCGTCTCAATAACTGTGGAAACATGAGTTCTCCTGTTGTCAATGGATTGCCTGCACCCAAAAAAACCCAGGCTTACATCGGTTTTGCTGAAGTGAGCAATCCCGAGCCACATTTTTTCTTTATTTTTCCCGACTATGAAACTGGCAAAGCTGAGCTAAAAAAGTCACTCAAACGTAAGTACGGTAAAAAGACCATCGCTGAAACGCTACCCAAATATGCCCCCCAAGGTGATGGCAACGATCCGCAGCACTATTTAGATATGGTGACGCACAGTACTGGCTTTTCCAGCGACGCTAGCATTGGCGAGTTCTCTGATGCTGATCTCAATAAGTTAGTCAATGCCATTCAAACGATGGAAGGCTATGACAAAGATATCCGGACACGCAAAGAAACATGGATAGAGGCGACCAGTTTGATCGTTACTAATGGCTCTCAACCTATTCCTCACGCAGAACTGCACGTCGAGCACAAGGGCAAATCGACAATCATCAAAGCCGACAAATTTGGCCAATTCCCAACAATTCCTCACCCTCAAGGGGACGACTACACTGTTATCAGACAGCAGCTGTCTAATGGCACTTCAGAAATTCTTAAAGTGCTAACGAGAACCACGCCCTCAGGATTCTTTTTACTGGTATCAGAAATGATTTATGCAAAGGCCTCAACCATGAGCCATGCAGCCCCAGCAGATGCGGAATCGATCAAACCACCGCATGAATACAGAGTAAAGCCAAGTGACACGCTCGCCAAAATAGCAGCGCAATTCAAAACGACAGAAGACGAGCTAAAAAAAATCAATCAATTAAACGGTAATGGCGTTTTTCCAGAACAATTACTGTGGATAGACGGTAAGGGAATTTCTCGCGGGCATACTGTACCGATTGTACAAATTTCCCATTTAATGTCAGAGCATAAAAAAGCCAAAGATTTATCCGCCATACCCAACAATGTCCCCGTAGTGCGTAGCAAGGGTGGCAAAGGCGCACCGTTAGCACTGGTGCCCGTCAGCAGAGAAATCGCCCCGTGGATGATCATTGCAGCCTACGAGGCGGCGCTATGGCAAGGTAAAAAAGAAGACGTCATCACAAAAACACAAAACTTCCATCGCCTGGTCACCGACAACGACCGAGCAGGAGGGGTAGAAAGCAAAGCAGGTGGCGTGAAATATGATGGCAACCCTACTTTAGCTGGTGACGCCAATGCATGGTGCGCTTCGTTTGTGAATTATTGCTTGCAAGAAGCCGGCTACTCCCCTGCACCCACGGGATTCATGAGCTCCCATTTCTGCCACAACAATCCGGACAAATTCGTCAAAATTAGCAAGCCTGTTTATGGCGCCATTCGCTATTGCAGGCGCGATGGTGGTGGGCATGTTTGCTTTGTGTATGGCACATGGAAAGGAAAGATGCTGGTGCTAGGAGGCAATCAGCACGATACGATACTAATTGAATACCCTGATCCGACTAGTAAAGGCGTTGAGTATTTTGTGCCGATTGCGTATCAAAAGTTTGCGGAGAAGGAGCAGGAGAAGGGGTTGCAGGAAGTTGATATTAATGCTGCTCGATTAAATTTTGGTGGGGCAATTGATATTCGTGAAAATCCAGGTGCTGGTCAAACAGACCCAATGGCATAATTTTAATGGATACAAAAAATGTTATTTATTACCAGAATATTTTTATTAAATTTAATGGCAATTCCAATGGCATTCGCAGGTACAAAAGGTCTTGATGTTAAATTGGAAAATCTAGGGGATAGCGATTTTTATCAATCTCCGATTTTTAAGCAATTTACAAATAATTTCGGAAATTACCATTTCGATGAATGTTGGCAGCATTATGGAGATGGCGTTTCGGGGATACATTATCTCAATTATGGTTTTTTGCGTCTTATAAATGGGCACACCATACAAGACATTTTCAATTTCAACAAAGAAGCAATACAGAATATTAGAAAAAATCTACACCAACCGGATGAACATACTGCAAGTGAGGGTTACCACGGCATGTACATCATTTATCCCAAGAATGGCTACCTGACCATTATGGGAGTCGGTGCCAACGCTAATCCTAAAAAGGGCTTAACTGGTATTTCTACCGTCATTAAAGGCATTAAGCTCGATCAGACTAAACCTAAAGAAGGCGCGAAGATTTTTGAGCGAAGTTTATGCCGTGTTTCTAAGCCTTTTAATATTGGGTTTGGGGTGTAAGTGAATCACTCACTATTAGACAACAACCGAGCCGGAGGGGTAAAAAGCAAAGCAGGTGGCGTGAAATATGATGGTAACCCTACGTTAGCTGGTGACGCCAATGCATGGTGTGCTTCGTTTGTGAATTATTGCTTGCGAGAAGCCGGCTACTCCCCTGCACCCACGGGATTCATGAGCTCCCATTTCTGCCACAACAATCCGGACAAATTCGTCAAAATTAGCAAGCCTGTTTATGGCGCCATTCGCTATTGCAGGCGCGATGGTGGTGGGCATATTTGTTTTGTGTATGGCACATGGAAAGGAAAGATGCTGGTGCTAGGAGGCAATCAGCACGATACGATATTGATTGAATACCCTGATCCGACTAGTAAAGGCGTTGAGTATTTTGTGCCGATTGCGTATCAAAAATTTGCGGAGAAAGAGCAGGAGAAGGGATTGCAGGAAGTTGATATTTTTGCCGCTCGAAAATATTTTGGTGCCGCAGTGGCAATTGGGCAACAGCGTGGTTCAGGTGACGACTACCGCTAATTTTTAGGAGATGATAAAGATGTTATTGATAACTCGATTTTTTATTCTAATTTTTTTGAGTATTCATCTTGCATATGCAGGAACTAAAGGATTTGATGTTAAGTTAAGAAATCTTGGAGATAAGGATTTTTATCAGTCACCTATTTTCAAACAATATTTAGATAACACAGACAACAACTTAGTAGATGAATGTTGGCATCGTTATGGTGACGGAGTTTCTGGCATTTATTATTTAAATTATGGAATGTTTTATTTGGAAGACGGATATCAGCTGAATGATGTCTGGAATGGAAAGAAAGAGATCATACAAAAAATTCGAAAGGGATTACATCAAGCAAACGAGAATACGACGAGCGAAGGCTACCACGGCATGTACATTATTTTTCCCAAGAATGGCTACCTGACCATCATGGGAGTCGGTGCAAACGATGATCCTAAAAGAGGTTTAACTGGCATCTCTCCGGTCATTAAAGGCATTAAGTTAGATCAATCTAACCCCAAAGAAGGTGCGAAGATTTTTGAGCGAAGTTTATGCCGTGTTTCTAAGCCTTTTAATATTGGGTTTGGGGTGTAAGTGAATCACTCACTATTAGACAACGACCGAGCCGGAGGGGTAGAAAGCAAAGCAGGTGGCGTGAAATATGATGGCAACCCTACTTTAGCTGGTGACGCCAATGCATGGTGCGCTTCGTTTGTGAATTATTGTTTGCGAGAAGCCGGCTATTCCCCCGCCCCCACGGGATTCATGGGCTCCCATTTCTGCCACAACAATCCGGACAAATTCGTCAAAATTAGCAAGCCTGTTTATGGCGCCATTCGCTATTGCAGGCGCGATGGTGGTGGGCATGTTTGCTTTGTGTATGGCACATTAAATGGAAAAATGGTTGTTCTTGGCGGAAATCAATCCGACACGATTTTATTTGAGCATCCAGATTCTACCTATGGAGGAGTATCTTTTTATGTCCCTATCGCGTATCAAAAATTTGCGGAAGCTGAGCAAGACAAAGAATTGCCCGAAATAGATATTATTGCCTTAAAAATGGCAATGGGCGATGCGGTTCCTAAATCATTAAAATCAAAAAAGAATAGCTAAATTAAGCGTTCGGATAATGAATATGAGATCAAATTTTTTCATAGCTTTTTTATTGATTTTTTATACTTACAGTGTATTTGCCGGCACTAGTTACCTTAGCGTGATATTAGTCAATATCGGAGATACATCGTTTATAAATTCTCCAATTTTCAAAAAATATTTAGAAAACTTAAATAATCAGGAATTGAAATCTGATCGATGCTGGGGACATTTCGGTGAAGGTGGTAATGGAATAGGGCAGATGACTATAACTAAGCTACCGCCGGGTATAAACACTGAGTTGGCTCGTTCCATTTTTTTCGGTGACAGAGAGGCCTTAGAGCTCGCAAGAAAAATAATGCATAAAGAGGATGAATTCACTAGCCGATCAGGATATGACGGAATGTACATAATTAAGCCAGAAAATGGACAATTAACAATTATGGCAATTGGCGCCAATGCAAATCCTAACAAGGGAATGACAGGCATTTCTCCTATTCTCAGAGATATTAAACTCGATCAAACCTTTCCCAATGTCGGAGCTAAGATTTTTGAACGTAGTTTATGTCGAGTTACAAAACCTTTTGCCATTGATTCCCGGGGCGCTCTCCATGTTCATTGACGTAAAAATTGTTGGGATAACTGTGATTAGTTAAATCGGTATTGATATTGCAAACTTTAATTGCTTAAAAACGCTATCTATCAGCACCTACAGGATTCATGAGCTCTCATTTCTGCCACAACAATCCAGATAAATTCGTCAAAATTAACAAACCGATTTATGGCGCCATTCGTTATTGCAGGCGCAATGGTGGTGGGCATGTTTGCTTTGTGTATGGCACATGGAAAGGAAAGATGCTGGTGTTGGGAGGCAATCAGCACGATACGATATTGATTGAATACCCTGATCCGACTAGTAAAGGCGTTGAGTATTTTGTGCCGATTGCGTATCAAAAATTTGCGGAGAAAGAGCAGGAGAAGGGGTTGCAGGAAGTTGATATTAAAGCGGCGCAGCTATATTTTGGAAAAGCTATAAAAATCAATGAAAAAGATAGTTTTGATCCACATGAATACCGTTAACCTGCAAGGGAAATTATGAAAATCAGATTGTATATTAAAGTCTTCGTTATCACTTCAATGTTAACGCAATTAGCTTGTGCTGGAACAAAGAGTCTCGATGTCAAAATGCGAAACGTCGGAGAAGCTGATTTTTATAACTCACCAATATTTAAGCAGTATTTAGAGAATAAACATAACGATGATCGTGATGAATGCTGGCATAACTATGGTGATGGAATGTCAGGAATAGGTTTTTTTTCGTATGGGATGTTAACTCTAGTAAATGGCCATAAATTGCAAGATATCTGGAATGGAAAGAAAGAAATCATACAAAAAATTAGAAAAGGTTTGCATCAGGCAAATGAGAATACAGCAAGCGAAGGCTACCATGGCATGTACATTATTTATCCTAAGGATGGCTACCTGACAATCATGGGAATCGGTGCCAACGCTGATCCTAAAAAAGGTTTAACTGGTATTTCTACCGTCATTAAAGGCATTAAGCTCGATCAGGCTAAACCTAAAGAAGGTGCGAAGATTTTTGAGCGAAGTTTATGCCGTGTTTCCAAGCCTTTTAATATCGGGTTTGGGGTGTAAATCAATCACAGGGTATCCACCCGCCCTCACCGGATACACGAACTCACATTGATGACATTGCAATCGTAACGTCGCCGGAGCGATATTTCGTCATCGCTAGTTACGCCTTGAGTGCTTTTTCAAGTATGCCATGCAACTCATCAAACGAAGGTTCACCAAGATAACGCTTTAAGATATTGCCTTGCTTATCGATGACAAAGGTCGTCGGGGTCATTTTTACTTCGCCAAATGCTTGCGCTAATTTGCCATCAACATCGAGTGCAACCTGAAATGGTAACTGACGTGTTTCAGCATAATTTAAAACGTAATTGGCTGGATCATAACTCATTGCCACTGCCACATATTCCAAGCCTTGATTATGATATTGGTTGTAGGTGCTGATCATCTTGGGCATTTCAGCGACGCACGTCGAACACGAGGTTGCCCAGAAATTGACCATGACGACTTTGCCACGTAAGCTTTGGGCACTGATTTTTTCACCCTTCAAATTGGTAAAAGTCACGTCGGGGATTGTGGTTTTGCCAGACAGCGATTGATAAAACAAGACGCCCAACACGATCAAAGCCGCAGCGGCAACGATAGCGAATAACCGGAATTTACGCGGGGAAGACGGTTCTAGCATGGTTCTCTCTTTGACAATAATAGGGGCGCACAGTTGCAATATGACAGTCTGCCATTATAGAAGTTCAGCACGGGCTTTGCTTGCGCAGGCGCAAAGCACAGCCTGCAACACTATAACTGCGGTGCGGTAATGGCTTTTCCGGCGACGTGCGTGGTCAAGACTATCGCTGTCGAGGTTGAGCCAAACACATTTAACTCATTAATAATACGCTGCAAATGCTCGACATCGGTTGCCAATACCCGCATGACAGCGCCATCTTCACCGGTGACGGTATAGCAATCAATAATTTCAGGACAAGTCGCGACATACTGCGCATAGGGTCTGCCCTGCTGCGTCGACAAGCGTATCATGGCCGTAATCTGGTAACCCAAGGCTTTGGGATTAATATCAGCACGATACGCGCGGATCACTTCAGACGCTTCGAGCCGCTTGATGCGTTCGGATACCGCTGGCTGGCTCAGGTGTACCTGACGACCAATTTCTGCATGCGACATACGGGCATCTTGTTGCAATAATTGCAGGATTTTTTGGTCAAATTGATCAATCTTGGGATTCATAAGGTTTTATCGTCATTTTCAATTGAATTCCATCATCTGCATCTGAATTGCTTATGAATCACTATTCATCTACATGAAACTGCTTGTTAAAGTAGAGCTTACACTAAACTCTTCAGACTATCCGAAAATCATCATGGCAACCCATATCAGCAATGCCCAGATCGCAGCGATTGCACAAGAATATCAAACCCCTTGCTGGGCGTACGATGCCAGCATTATTCGGGAGCAAATCGGTCTGTTGAAACAATTTGATGTAATTCGCTTTGCTCAAAAAGCATCGAGCAATATCCATTTGTTGCGACTGATGCGTGAAGAAGGTGTGATGGTCGATTCTGTCTCACTTGGTGAAGTGGAACGCGCACTAGTGGCTGGTTTTACACCAACACAGGATACTGATCAGACCCATGCACAAATTGTGTTCACGGCAGATCTGCTAGATCGTCACGCATTGAAGCGCGTGGTGGAGTTAAATATTCCGGTCAATTGCGGTTCACCAGATATGCTCAAACAACTTGGTGAGGCGCACCCTGGACATCCGGTATGGTTGCGTATCAATCCAGGCTTTGGTCATGGCCATAGCCGTAAAACGAATACCGGTGGCGAACAGAGTAAGCACGGAATCTGGTTTGAAGAATTGCCAGCGGCGTATCAGTTGATTGATCAATATGGTCTGAAACTCATCGGATTACACATGCACATCGGTTCTGGTGTGGACTACGATCATTTGCAAAGCGTATGCGATGCGATGATCAGCCAGGTCAAACTCGCTGGGCGTGATTTACAAGCGATCTCGATTGGCGGTGGTCTATCCATCCCGTATCGTGAAGGCGAAGCGATTGTCGATACCGCGCATTATTTCCAGATCTGGGATAAAGCACGCAAAGAAATCGAAGCACATCTGGGACACAAAATCAGTATGGAAATTGAACCAGGACGTTTTCTGGTCGCGCAATCTGGTATTTTAATTTCTGAATTACGAGCACAAAAACAAAGCGGCAAAAACTTCTTTGCCTTGGTCGATGCTGGTTTTAATGACCTCGCTCGTCCAGCCATGTATGGTAGCTACCACCGCATCAGTGCTCTCGCTGCAAATGGCACGCCGCGCACTAACGAGCTGCGCGCCAGCGTGGTCGCCGGGCCTTTATGCGAATCAGGTGATGTGTTCACACAAGAAGAAGGCGGCGTGCTTACATCGCAGGATTTACCTGTCTGTGACATTGGCGATTTATTTGTATTCCATGACACGGGAGCCTATGGCGCCAGCATGTCTTCGAACTACAATTCGCGTCCTTTGATTCCGGAAATTTTGGTTGATGGCGAGAAGGTGACACAAATTCGTCGCCGTCAGACGATACAAGAATTGATTGCACTGGAATTGTAATCATAAACAGAGGCGTCTAAATTTTTTAGATGCCTCTGTATTTATATCCTAATTGAAAGAACTTGGAATATCTTCCAGAATGCCTGCCTTTCTGGCTTTCAAAATGGCGTCATTGATTTTATCGATAATGCCGTCATCTTTGTCCGCACGCACAGCAAAATGAACTGCATCAATAAAAACGGGTTTCGGTAATACAGTAATTTCTACATTATCGAATTGTGGGAACATGCCTTGCTGATCAACCCTGGCATTTTGCAAACGACGCTCTAAAAACCGTGGATTCTTATTTGCGGAATTGAATAAGGCAGCGTCCATGCGTTTGAACATCAGTTTATTGAGGCGAGCGATGGTATCGTGGCCATCATTTTCGACTTTAAACAATTTGTCGCGAAGCGTTTCAAATTCATCGTTAAACATAAACCCGCGTGGAATGCCGATCGTCTTACCGCGCAAGTCAACATAACTATTGTAAGTAAATTGAGCATCAGAACGTGTTACCAAAAATACGTAATGGAGTTGCACTGGTAACGAGAAGTGATAAATTTTTTCACGGTCTTTGACACGACTCATGCCATAAATCACACCACCGCCTGATTCAGCCACTTTGACTGCGCGTTGCCAGGGCGTACGCACCCATCGCAACTTAAACTTCTCTTCCATGGCGATATAGTCAAGTAAATTGCTGACGTTATCCATGGGCATAGGCTGCCCCTTGGCATCAACCGCATCATTGGTCAGGAAAACAACTTCCTGCGCAGCTTTGCTATCTACCACTGCTTGAGGATCTTTTGTGGCAGCAGTTGCGGCACCACTTTGAACCAAGAAAAAAACACTCAGAAGCGCAGATACCAACGTCGTTCGCAAGCTTAACCCGGCGGCGTAATTCAGGATTACTTTATTTAATTTCATCACATTCCTGAGGTTGACAAATATTGAAGCATGCTTGGGACATACGATGACTGGTTTTGGTTCACAAATTGGGGATATCTTAGCGACAATATTTTTTTCTATCAAGTAAAGTCGTTCAGTGTCCTTATGGATAACTTATCGATGGCCATATTGCCAGTCAAATCGTTTACTTCAGACATTGCGCATAAAAACTGCGAATTTTTTCCACCACCTGTCTGGTGTGCGAACCAAAGCCGAAGTGATCAGCATCGGGAATCCGCATCAACTCTGCTGCGATTCCACGTGCAGCAAGCTGATCAACCAGGGTCTGTGAAGCACGGATAGGCACGGTGACATCCTGTTCTCCGTGAATAATCAGCAATGGTGGTGTTTTCTCTTTTTGCGCATGTGTCACATAGGTCGACGGACTTGCTTCTTTATATGTGCTTTGCGCCTGTGAAAAATCTTTGCCAAACAAATTATTCAGCATAAAGCGCGGTGACATGGTGCCAGTGATCTGTGGATCAGCAGTTTGCCACCAATCCGGAAAATCTAAAGGTGGCGCATGCAATACCGCGCAACGTAAGCGATCACTGGATTGATTGCTGCGATCAACGGTATTCCACTTGTCTGGTGTCAGCGCAGCCAATGCTGTCAAATGTGCACCTGCTGAAATACCAAAGCCTGCGATCCGTTCAGGATCAATCTGATGTTCAGCAGCGTGTTGATGCAACCAACGAATTGCACAGTTAAGATCTTCAATCTGCGCAGGAAAGAGTGCTTGCGGTGCCAGCCGGTAGTCTACGCTCATACTCGCCAACCCCATATTGGCTAACAGAGATTGCAAGCCTTGATAGTCTTTTCTGCTGCCGCCCATCCAACCACCACCATGCACGATGATCACCGCGGGGTAAGCAGCCAATGCTGGCGCTTTGGGTATCATCAGATCAAATTTCAACGGAGTCCGGTCGCCACATGCTGAGACGGTAGTGATAGTTGGAAGCATTTGATTTTGCGCGGCACAGATCACAGGCTGGCACAGCAATGCAAAGACAAAGGACAGGAAAAAATTGAAATAGCCGCGCGAGAACATAAGCACCATATGAAAAAAAACCTTACGCCACGATTTGCTTGCGTAAGGTTTTCGGGATTTCTGTGAAAATAGAAACTTCAGATTCGTGGAGGTCGCTTTCAGGAAACCACGCCGCACGCCATACGCATTCCGCCACCGCCTAAAGGTGCTGGATGATCGCTATGATTGTCACTACCAGCGTGCACCATGATGGCGTGCCCCGCCAAATCAGCGGCTTTAAGGCGTGGCGCAAGTACTGGATATGTTGCTTTACCGTCCGCAGTGACATACAAGGCTGGCAAATCGCCTTTGTGGCCTTTACCGTAAGGTCCAAGATGTTCATTGGTCTTTTCCGGATCCCAGTGACCACCGGCAGCCAGTGCTGGCGTTGCCACACCGTTATTCATGCCAGGCGCACAGGATGGATTGGCATGCACGTGAAAACCATGAACACCTGCAGGCAAGCCAGACAGATCTGGCGTAATAAGTAGGCCGTACGCGGTATCTTCCAAAGTCACTTTACCAGCCGGGCCGACAATACCGTTGGCATCAACGAATTGTAATTCCACCGTTTGTGCCTGCGCCAGACCAGCCAATAGTGCGCTCGCCAGTACGCATAATTTCAATGTAGATGACATGCTTACTCCTGTTAAAGAAAAATAGGGTTGAGTATAAATTCTATAGAAGCGCCTTCGAAACCAATTCTGGTCGCGCCTTTCAGGTGCCCACTATACCTGCTTTTGCTTAAAGTGTTTGTTCCGGTAAACTGGCCGATCTGGAACCTGCCAGCGGCAGATTATCAGCGGCACGATAAGTAAAGACCATAGAGAATTTGGTCGCAGCGGTCTGGTTTTTTCCTGCTGCATGAAACAGATTGCTATGGAACAGCAAAACATCGCCTTGTCTGAGTGCGACTGGTACAGCCTGCGCCAACAAAGAATGATTCCGCACAAGATCAGTACGCAAAAATTGGGCAGGATCCAACTGTTTCGCATCGACACTGATCAGATGTGAGCCAGGAATGACCAGCAAACAACCGTTCTCGATCGTCTCATCACGCAATGCCAGCCATGACGACACCAGTTCTGCTCTCTCAAAATTCCAATAACGGCTATCGCGATGCCAGCCCGTCGCAGTCGAATATTGAGGTTGCTTGGTCATGATGCAATTGTGATGCACTTGAGACATCAACGCACCTTCGCCTAGCAATTGCAGTAAAGGTGCAGACAAAGTTTCTCCGGTTGCCCACTGGGCCAGCAACGGCTCACGGGCGTAGGCCTGTAACAAGCGTCGGGCTGTGTGACCGCCCTCAGCCTCACGTGAGGCCGGTGCTCCGGGATAACGCGTATCAGCCTCGTATTCTATCGGCAGCACATGATCTGCCAATTGTTGTTCGGCATAAGCAATGACTTGCTCGCAAAATGCGGCTGGGGCAGCCTGGCGTAAGACCAAAAAACCCTGTGTCTGAAATTCTTGTAATTGAGCGGTACTAAGCATGACTTCTGCCATTTCATATAAGCACAAAACGCTATTGTGCCACGTGCAACAAAAAGTGATAGGTAACAGATCAAGTGCTATCCATATTATTGATGCATAACAGATATCGATAACCGATCAGACAACTGGTATTTTTGCAGCGCGTCAAAAATGCGGCATAATAGGTATTGAAACTGATTCCGCGCTAGATTTGCTGCTTAGTTTGCTGCTTAGTTTGCAGCTTTGTTTGCAGCTTAATACGCCTGCGTTGCCACTTGTTACCACGAGTTCGCATCTCTTTTTATGCCTGAGCCTCACACTGGATCAGGTGGCGCTTGTTCACCTTGCTTCCGCCGCTACCCAGCCTGTGCGTTGCTCCGTTGATTGCTCGCTTAGTCCGGAATCCCCCCGAATTCAATTTTTGCTTAAAACACAATGACCCATACCATTTTAGAAAATATCAATGTCAGCTCGTTTGACAACATGCCTACACCAGAAGAATTACACGCCCGTTTGCCATTGAGCGATCTGGCAGGTGACGTGGTTGAACAAAGCCGCGAAACCCTGCGTAACATTCTGGAACGTAAAGACAAACGTCTTTTCGTTGTCGTCGGGCCCTGCTCTATCCACGATCCCGTTGCCGGCTTAGATTACGCACGTCGCCTGAAGGTACTGCAAGAAGAAGTCAAAGACGTGATGGTTTTAGTCATGCGTGTGTATTTTGAAAAACCACGCACCACGACTGGCTGGAAAGGTTATATCAACGATCCGGATATGGATGACTCTTTCCGCGTTGATCAGGGCATGGAAAAAGCTCGCAAGTTTTTACTCGATGTGTGCGAATTAGGCTTACCAACGGGTACTGAAGCGCTTGATCCGATTTCGCCACAATACCTCGGTGATTTGATTGCATGGACGGCAATCGGCGCCCGCACCACGGAGTCACAAACGCACCGCGAAATGTCATCAGGCTTATCGACACCGGTCGGTTTTAAAAACGGTACTGATGGCGATATCAGCATTGCGATTAATGCGATTTTATCCGCTTCGCATCCCCATTCTTTCCTGGGGCTGAATGGTCAGGGGCGTGTCTCTATCGTGCGCACCAGCGGCAATCAATATGGTCATGTGGTATTACGCGGCGGTGGTGATCGACCTAACTACGATACGGTCTCGGTTGCGATGGCACAGCAAACATTAGTCAAGGCAAAACTGCCGCCAAACATTGTGGTCGATTGTTCTCACGCGAACAGCTACAAAAAGCCAGAATTGCAACCTTTGGTCATGGCTGACGTTATCAATCAGATCGCCAACGGCAATGACGCGATCGTCGGTGTCATGATTGAGTCCAATATCGTGGCTGGTAATCAATCGATTCCAGCAGATCTGAGCCAACTCAAATACGGCTGCTCAGTCACCGATGCCTGTGTTGATTGGGCAACCACAGAAAATATGTTGCGTGAAGCGGCTGGCAGATTGCGAACAAAATAAATTTATATTACTTTTTAATCCCCTAATATTCATGCGCCTCGTGGCTGACTTTAAGCCTGAGAGCCGCATGGATATTAGGGGATTATTTTTCATCAAAAAAAGTCACCTCCTAGGCAACTGATCCGCAGGTAAACGCGGTCGCTCTTCACACTGCGATGACAAGATCACCGAGGTCGAGGTTTTACCGATGTCTCCCAAGGATTTCAACAAGCTTTGCAAGTGTTCTGGCGCACTGACAGCCAACCGTAAAATTGCGCAATGATTGCCCGTCGTGGCATGCACTGCCAACACTTCAGGATGCGCTGCCGCCCAGCGATCTAATGCGTCATGCGACTCCACCGTGACTTGTATCATCGCTTCAAAGCTATAACCCAAAGCACGCAGGTTGATCCGGGTAGTAAACCCCATGATCACTCCCGCCTCTTCCAAACGCTTTACCCGCTCTGCTACGGCAGGTGAAGTCAGATGAATCTGACGCCCGATTTCTGACCAGCTCAGCCGCGCATTTTCTTGTAGCAAAGCGATAATTTTGCGGTCATAACTATCAAGTTCAAAATTCAAAGTGAAACTCCAAAAAGTCTTTCAATCATGTGGCTGATTCGGTCTAAATAGCTTCGATCTTGCATTAGTAAATACGCTGCTCGACTCTACCATATACCTACTTCAGCAATCATAAAAATGAGGGAAAAGTGGAAGAAGTCATCGAAATCAGAAGCTACCAATTAAAGCTTGACCAGTCTGCGCAGTTTCATCATCTGGTCTCCACACAATCAGTACCGTTGCAAGCATCTGCCGGGATCAAGGTCTTACATTACGGATTTTCTCTTTCTTCGGGTGCGGGGTCGGATCAGGACTACGTATTGATACGTCAGTTCGCAAATCTCACTGATTTAATACAATGCCAGTCCGATTTTTATCAAAGCGCAGCATGGCTTTCCGGGCCACGCGAAAGCATCTTAGCGTGCATACAAAGCTCCCATTCCATCGTTATTCCTGCGATCCATTTTCCTATGAAAGCACATCATGAATAATGCTACAGTACACGACGGCAAGCACGATTTCGATTTTCTATTTGGATCATGGGCCATCACCAATCGCCGCCTGCGCCAGCGCTTACAAGCCTGTACAGAATGGGAAACCTTCGAAGCCTCACAAACCATCACTGCCTTACCTGGTGGCATCGGTAATTACGATGATTTTATTGCGCCAGAATGGCGTCCTGATCTGGTTGGCATGTCCTTGCGTCTGTTCAATCCTGTCACGAAATTATGGAGCATTTACTGGTTGGATAACGATAGCGGTGGATTGAATCTGCAGGGCAGTTTGAATCCCCCGGTTGTTGGTCAATTCAGCAATGGCGTCGGTGTATTCGAAGGCGCTGATATGTTGGGAGATCAAGCCATACTGGTACGCTATACCTGGTCCGACATCACCGCCGACAGTGCACATTGGGAACAGGCCATGTCCAACGACAACGGTAAAACCTGGGAAACCAACTGGCATATGGACATGCGCAAAGTAAATTAATTAGTACCGTCATCAAAGTGGCCGGTTTGCCTGATTGCCCGATGCGTTGAGCGCCATGGGCAATGGCATACACAGAACACCTCAAAAGAAACTTTACCCTGTCAGCCGCTGACAGCTCCCATTCATCAGGTCATTAAAATTTATTTTTTAACATGCGATTGCAATGTGTATTATTGTAGTGATACACTTGTACACCATGTTATACGATATACAAACATCCTCTCCTATTCCCATCTACCGACAAATCGTCGAGCAGGTGCAGCGCTTGATCGCCAGTGGTCAGTTGCAGCCAAATGATGACTTGCCTTCGGTAAGGGCAGTAGCGTTGCATTTTGCGATTAACCCCATGACGGTTAGCAAGGCCTACAGCATGCTGGAAACCGCTGGTAGCATCGTCCGCAAGCGTGGTGTGGGGATGGCCGTCGCTTATCAGCAAAATGTGTCCAGCACTGAAGACAAGCTGGAACTATTACGTCCGTCTTTAGAAGCCGCGGCGCAAGTTGCTGCCCAACTGGGTATTCCAACAGCAGAAGCACAAGCGCTATTCCTGGCTTGTCTGCAAGATACAAAGCAAAAAGAGAAAGGTGAATCATATGAATGATCTGGAAATCGTTGTAGAAGCCAAAGAACTGAGTCTGTTTCATCCACGTGGTGTCGCATTTGCAGGCGTCAATCTGGCCGTACCTGCAGGTGCCGTGGTCGGACTGGTTGGGCGTAACGGTGCAGGTAAAAGCAGCTTGTTACAAGCGCTGGTCGGTTTGCGTGAACCAGATAACGGTAGCTCTGCGCTATTTGGCTGTTCATCTTTAGACCTCAGCGATGCAGTACGTGAACGCCTTGGTTACGTCGCACAAACGCCAGATGTATTTGAATGGATGACGGCGTACGAACATTTACGAGAAATTGGCAAAGCCTATGCGCGTTGGGATGAAGACCGCTGCATGCGACTCGCCGTGCGGATGAACCTGCCATTGACAACACAAGTTGGAAAACTATCCGGTGGCGATCAACAAAAATTATCGTTCGTACTGGCACTCGCGCATGATCCGGATTTACTGATTCTGGATGAACCCGTCTCCAATCTCGATCCGATCAGCCGCCGTGAATTTATGCTGGCGATGTTTGGCGATCTGGCGAATGAACAACAAGCGGAACGTGAGCGCACCGTGATTATTTCCAGCCATTTGCTCAATGATCTGGAACGCGTCGTCAGCCACGTTGCCTTTATGCGCGACGGTCATCTGCAAGCCTTTGATAGCTGGGATGCGATGTTGGAATTTTATCGTCTGGTGCCAGCGAGCGAAGATATCCATCCCTCGGTCATCATCAGCAAAAACGAAGACAAAGAGACCTGCATTGTCGACATCCGCCATCAACCTGAACTGGCAGAACGCGGCAAGGCATTGACGCTTGATGAACTATTTTTGGAGTTGAATGCATGAAAGGCATCGCCAGAGAAAATGTCATCACCACTGTACTGAATTTTTTCCTGTACACAGGAATCGGTATTGCGGTGCTGTTGATCATGATTATTCGGGTTATTCAGCAAAGGACAATGGATGCAGATCTTGGGATGATCTTCACGGGATTGTTCTGTTTTGTGCTGACGATTCGCGTCTTAATAGCAATAGCGAATCTGGCATCAGTTTCACGCGTTCTGCAACACCAAATCACGCCGAAAAATCTTTGGCAAGCAAGTCTGAAATGTGAATGCCAGAATTTGCTCAGAGATTACCTTGTTGCGGCAATCACACTGGTCGTCTACTTTCTAATCGCCGCACCGACTTCCTTGAATTTTTCATTAATGCTGATGTCTTTGAGCTGTGCACTGAGTGTGTTCTTCGGATTGGCAAATAATGGCTTCTTGAATTTAAAATGGCAACGCATCATACTTTTTCTGTACGGCTTAGCGATCATAATGCTGTTAGCATCTCGCACGACAACAATAGTATTCAATAGCCTGCATCAAATTTCAAACGCATTACTTTTAGTTATTGCGGCCTTGATGCCCGCTATGCTGATATGGCAAATTAAGCGTCCGGTTGATCGATTACTTGTGAATGTCAGCACCACCAAGACAAGCCCGCCAGACTTACTCGAACGAATTCGTCGTGAACTTAAACGCTATACAGAAATAAAAACGCAGTACAAATGGAACAAAAAATATTCGTCATTTAATTTAATCATGAATCAGTTATGGCCAATTATTTACATCCTTTTTTGGCCTAGTGTTGTAACGGCGTTAATACCAAATACTGTCAGCGGCGAGGATGGGGTGACATGCAACAGATTACTCGTTTTACTGGTCGGAAGCGTCATGTTTTCTGCCCAATTAGTTGCCCGGGATTTGCATTGGCGTTATTTACTATCGCCTGGTGGCTTAGAACGACGACGCCTCGCCAGCCTTATTCTCTTCTCAACAATCAGATTGCAGGTTAGCGCTTATTTATGCCTGGGCATTTTAGCGACAACCATTGGTCTGCTCATTGCACCACAGTCAACTTACGAAACGATCATTACGATACCCAAATTCTGGCGCTTACCGTTTGAATGGACTGCAATGCTCTGTCTTGCAATTTTTTTTGCGTCTTTACGCGGGTGGAAAATGATAGGTTTGGCGATTGTTTGCATCATGACGATCGTTGGCTTGCTGATGTATTTTCCAACGTTCAGTCATCAAAAAAGCATAGCCTTATTTCCGGCGAATTACTTATACATTGCGGGGCTGATGCTATTTGCCTACTACACAATGCGCATCAATAACCGTCGCTGGAATGCGCATTTGCTATTTGAAAAATTCAAATAATTCTGAGCGCCGAAGACATCAAAAGACCAATATTTTGCCGCAAAAAAATATGAAAAACTCCCTCGTTCCAGCGTATCAATTAAGGGCAGATACTGTCCGTCTGCGGCCTGATAATAGCGTCGGTAATTTCGTCTTGTATGCACTATTTGCGTTGATGGTGTTGATCGTGACCTTGACAGGTCTGATTAGTACAGCTCATTCCAGATATACGGACGATATCTATCATTTTTCACAATATCTGACGGCGGGTGTATCGCTCATATTGACGATACAAACCAGGAAACAAATTGCTCACCTCGCGCAGATTGCAAAGGTATTGAGAACTCAGCAGGTTCCGTTACGGATATGGCGTGAAAATGTGCGCGGCATATTGTTTGAGTTGCTCAAACATACGAGTATTGCCAGCACCATATTGGCGACTGGTTTTCTGTTTCCCTATTCGCCGTGGTCATTTGCTATGCCTGCGGTGCTGATTTCCATTGTGAATAGCTCGATACTTGTTATCTCTCTGCTGCACTACGGATTTTTCGCTGGCAGTAAAAGCACGTGGATTTTAGGCTCGCTTTTTATCGTCCTGATCGCATTATCATTCGCTGGTCGTATTCCGCTTTTTGTATCCTGGATAAATCAATTGCCTGCAATCGTTCTCATGGGTCTGTCACTGATCTGGCCACTCTGTTTATTGGCATTGTATCGTCACTTGAAAATACGAATTCCCGCAAACAAAAAAGTCCTCAGTGTCAAACTATGGCAAGGGCTTCTTAAACACACGCAAAGATATTCCATCGTGACTAACATGATGGGCATACATTATAAAAAAGGTGTTGTAGTTTCACTCAGCAGTTTGTTGACTGGAGCCATGCAGTTCGGCATATTTTTCCCAAATATCTTTGATGAAGTGACCAGCAAAGAAAAAACTCCTTCCAACCTATTTGTTTTCTTTATTTACAGTCTGGTGCTGACTAGTTACTTAGTTGTTAAGGACATACACTGGCGATATTTTCTCTTACCGGGAAAAGTTCAACAAAGAAAACTCGCGAATAACATGTTGATGTCGTCTATCGAAATGCAGGGTGGGTTGCTATTGATCGGCGTGGTGGCGTATCAGGCAATTGCATTGCTTTTCGATAAAGATCATTTCTTCGCGTTCGTGTACTCGTTACCGAACTATTGGCTACTTCCATTTGAATGCTTGTTCGCCAATGTGCTTGCGATTTTTCTCGCGAGCTTTAACAAACCGGGCAAAATTTCAACGCCGAAACTTATTCTGTGTTTATTCACGGTTGGTGCATTCATTTTTCTTGGCATATATTTTAGTAGTGCACGTTTGTTTCATGTGGGTCCCATATATGCTGCGTGCTTACTGATGCTTAGTTATCTGCTCATGCGCATTAACAACCGACGTTGGAATGGAGAATTACTGCTCATGCGGGTTCAGGGCAAATAAGCAAGGAACCCACAATCCACGCGAAAAAAAACGAGGCTCATCTGGCCTCGTTTTTCACATCAACAAAAGCTACATCATAAAGCCCGCAAACTCCGCATACATTCAACATAAGCTTGCTGAATCTCACTCTGCTCAACGTGACGACCTTCTTGCACGACGCGCTTGCCAGCTACATACACATCGCGCACCAGATTGTCGTTACCTGCAAAGATCCAGGTATTGAGGACTGCACTACTTGCCAACCCGGCCAGATTAGGATGCTGGTCATCGAGGATCAACATATCAGCGCGATAGCCGCTGGCGAGTTGTCCGACCTGACGGCCACTGGCTTGTGCGCCGCCTTGTAATGCGTGCTGCCACAAGAAATCGCCAACCTGACGTTGCGTAGCAGAGCTGGCGATATTGCGGCCTTGCAAGCGCAGACGCTGGCCGTATTCCAGCCAACGCAATTCTTCGACGGGGCTTTGCGAGACGTGGCTATCACTGCCAATACCAAAACGCCCACCAGCGGCGATGTAATCTGGAAGGTCAAAAAATCCATCACCAAGATTGCCTTCTGTCGTGGTGCAAATGCCGGCGACGGCGCCACTGGCGGCGATGCCTTGTACTTCTGCTTTGGTCAAATGCGTCGCATGCACAAGACACCAGCGCTGATCAACAAGACCCGTTTCCAGCAATAGTTCCACCGGACGCTTGCCAGTCGCGGCAAGGCAAGCATCGACTTCTTTGGTTTGTTCCGCGATATGGATATGCAAAGGTCGCTGTGCTGACAGCGCTGCATAGACTTCGCGGATTTGCGCTATGCTGGCGGCGCGTAAAGAATGTGGAGCGACACCAATTTCGACCTGGGCGCTGCGCTCTGCGTCCAGATTTTCGACCAATCGCAAAATATCATCGACAGAAGTCTTGAAACGACGTTGATCTTCGCGCAACGCTTGCGCATTAAAATCGGCATAGCTGTACAACACAGGCAACATGGTGATGCCAATGCCAGTTTGGGTGGCAGCAGCAATCACACGCTGCGCCATTTCTGCCGGACGTGCATACCAACGACCATCAATGGCTCTGTGTAAATAATGAAATTCACACACCGAGGTATAACCCTGACGCAGACATTCCATATACAGTTGCGCAGCAATCGCTTGTATTTGTTCTGGGGTGATGTGCAACGCATAGCGATACATGAGATCGCGCCAGGTCCAGAAACTATCTTTTGATTCACCTGCCATTTCGGTCATGCCAGCCATGGCACGTTGAAATGCGTGTGAATGCAGATTGGTCATTCCCGGCAAAACAAATTCGGCTTGTGTTTCTCCAGCGTGTACTTGGGCGCCGATTTCAATGTCAGTTAAAGCACCAGCGGCATCCCAATGCAGGCGTACATTTTTTGTCCATCCCTGCGGCAGGTAAGCATTTGCAGCAAATAGGCTTTGCTGGCTCATTTGAACACTCCTTGCCGTACCCAATTCAAACATGTTTGCAACGCTTGTTTAAGCACCGGTTGCACCTGCTGTGCAAGGTCAGGGCGATAGGCGAATGGTGCGGCTTCGTTCATGTACACGCATTGGCTCATTTCTAATTGCACCGCATGAATGTTGCGTTGTGGCTGACCGTAATGACGTGTGATATAGCCACCTTTAAAACGGCCATTAAAAATATGCGTGTAAGCCTGGCTCTCGACGGATTGTGCCAAGGTCTGTTGTAGCGCTTCTTGCAAACCACTGGCGCAGGAATTTTGATCGGCAGTACCGAAGTTCAGGTCTGGTAATTTACCTTCAAAAAAGCGCGGCACCACCGATGCAATCGAGTGAGCATCCCATAAAACGACGTGACCGTGGATGCGCAATAGTCGTTCTAATTCTGCATTTAATTGTTGATGATACGGTCGCCAGTATGTGGTAATGCGGCGTTCTATTTCTGTCTGACCGGGTAAATTTTCAGACGCGTACAGCGGATGTTTGTCGAAAGTGTCTATGGGGCATAAGCCTGTCGTATCTTGCCCTGGATACAGATTCGCATTGTCCGGTGCGCGATTGAGGTCTATGACATAACGTGAATATTCGGCAGCGATCGTTGATGCACCTAGTTCGTCAGCCATGTTATAGAGCAAGGGTAAATGCCAGTCGGTATCGGCTTTGAGCTCAGAAATCGGCAACATCTGCGCCGCAACTTCAGGCGCGATGGTCGTGCCAACATGCGGCATGGAAATCAAAAGTGGCACGCTGCCAGCTTTAAAATGGAAAGAAGGGTTCATAGCAAGTTCTCCGTTTTGGTCTTTTAGTTTTTACTATTGTAGGTTTTATGATTGTAGGTTTTACTCTTGAAGGACGCGGCTGATACGATGCGCTGCCGTCACCGTCATATGGATCAAATCATTGTGGCGGCTCGCTGCACGCTGCGCTGGTGCCATCAAGGACAAAGTGGCGATCACTTGATGTTTGCCAGAAAAAATGGGGGCACTGACACCCCAGACGCCGTCATCAATTTCGTTTTCACTGGTAGCGTAGCCTTGTTGGTGTATGAGTTGCAAGCTTTGTTCTAACGCTGTTCTATCTTGCTGCGCTTGTAAGAAATTTTGATCAAGTAGTTGCAACTGCGTTTGCTCAGGCAGAAATGCGAGCAAAGCTTTGGCCGATGCACCACGTACTGTTGAATTGGCTCGCCCTTTTGCGAACGAGCAGCGCAAAGCTTGCTGGCTTTCTTGCATATCCAGACAGATCACTTGCCCATCCAGATAACAAAGCAGGCCAACGCTTTCACCGGAACGTTCAACCAGTTGCTCAATATCCGCTCGTGCTGCTTGCATGAGCCATGAGTGCTGATCAAAACCGTGTGCTAATTGCACTGCTAACGGCCCCGGCTCATACAAACCACTACGCGCATGCTCTTGCACCCAGCCCCATTTTTTTAAGGCTGTCAGATGGCGATAAATAGTGCTTAGTGGCAATCCCGTTTGCGCCACCAACTCACGCGCGGACATTGCCTGCCCTTGTCTGGCAACACATGCCAACACATGCAATACTCGTTCACTCGTAGCCACTGGTGCTGCTGAACTCAGACTCATAAAAATCAATACCAACAAATGAATTTAGTCTGTCCATGCTAGCACTTCATGGGGAAAGCTCAAGCTTAAATTCTCGCTTGGTGGGAATTTACGAGGGTTTAATGGCGTTTCCTTGAGTTACACCTACCGTCAACCGCTTGCAGAATGGTGAGTATGGGGTAAGGTTGCAGTTTGACACTACGACCGCGCGGGTTACACCCACACTAACAATCCGCTCAAATATTTAGCACTCAGTTTTTTCCGTAGGCGGCATTCTGGCAATTGCGCACCTCTTGCGCGGGAAATTCAGCTTTCAGCGCGTCAAATTTGGCTTTTTCATCAGTATTTAATGCCCGTAATTGATACGAGAATTTATTCGTCGTTACGGTGCGCGGCATGATGCGAGCAGTGTGTACGCCTTTGGTGTTTAATGCTGCGAGGTGCTGCTTTGCCGCTTCTTCGGTTTTAAACACACCCAAAGAAATACCCCAACGCAAAGGGCTTTGATCCTGAATCACGAAAAAGTCGGTGACATTGATGCGACGAAGCTCACTGACTTTTTTATCTGCACCTTCTTTGCTGCCTTGAGAAGGGATGTAGACCATGTGGGTCGCTGAATCGCTGACATTCAACCGTGATTGACGATCACCCAGCGCGAGTACTTTCAGTTTTTCTTCGACTTTTGGCGCATCAGATTGTAAGAAATTGCCGATTTCTATACAGGCGGTAATTTCATTTTTCTTTTCCGTCGCTGTTGCAGCAGACGCAACAGGTGCCAATGCCACGCTGGCTGGAACCTGTACCAGTTGATTCACATGATGTTGTTGCTTGAGTCTTTCCGGTTCATGGGTTTCTAAGGGCCAATTGCCTAGCCAGCCAAAATTGAACGCCAGGATCAAGGCATTAACAACCAACAGAAACCAGAAAAAAAATCGCAACATGATAATAATTAGATGAATTCAGCGTGGGTTTGATTGTGCCACGACAAACAGTCCCGTCAAGACAAGATTAGCGATATGTTCACACTGAAATGACAGATGTGGCAAAAGATAAGGCGCGGCACCGCCAGAAATGAGACAAATCACCGGTTCCGCTTGTTTTTTGTGTAGTGCATGGTAGGCGAGAGTAATGGCACCAGCCTGAGCATGAATGCAACCGCTGACAATCGCCTGATCGGTGTTGTTGGCGAATGGTTGGTCGACTTGTATGCTTTCAGCGACCTGTGGCAATTGCGCTGTGTTTCGCGCTAACGATTCGGCCATGAGTTTAAGACCAGGCAAGATCATGCCACCGGCAAACTCTGATTGTGCGGTCACGGCATCGACGGTCGTCGCCGTACCGCATGTCGCAACAATCACATGTTGAGATGGATATAAATAGGCGGCGGCAATCGCAGAGGCGAAGCGATCACAGCCCAATTGCTGCGGATTTTGATAATTGTTCGTGACGCCAGCACATTGTGCTTGCGATGCGAACCATTCGGGTGTCAGGTCTGGAAACGCATGCGCTAACAAATTCATTAAACGTGTTTTGACTTCTGACCCTGCAACGTTAGAAATCAGAATGCGGGTGACCTTGTGCTGCTGCCATTCTGCGAGTAGTTGATCAGTCTGATCATGCGCAACAGAGGTGATTTTCAGCCAATGTGGTTGCGCGGGCGCTGGCAATTGTTGGGTATCCGGAATACCCCATTTAATGCGGGTATTACCCGCGTCTATCAGTAATAGCATGTCGTCGTTTTTTCGTTTATTCAAGTGGTCGCAAAGAAACATCCCCTGCCACAATACTCACCTGCCCTCTCGTTGTTTGCAATACCAGACAACCAGTGGCATCGACACCAAGCGCAAAGCCTGTTTGCAAGACCTGACCTTGATCAATGATGCGCACCTCTTGATTTGCGTACGCATGGAGCTTATTCCAGCGCGCTAAAAATGCCGAAAATCCTTCACGTTCAAATTGGTCAAATGCGCGTGCCAGCGCGTTCAGCAACGCAGCAGTTAATGCATTTCTATCCATGCGTGCTAACCACGGTGCTTCAGCTATTGGGCGCCCGATTTGTGCTTCAAATGTATCGGACACTTGTAAGTTTAAACCTATGCCAGCAACGATCCAGGTACCACTATCTTTTTTTGCAGCGCTTTCTATTAATATCCCGGCGAGCTTTTTACCGTCGCGTAAGACATCATTTGGCCATTTTAATTGGACTGGCAAATCCAGGCTATGCAGGGTCTCCGCCAATGCAACACCCACTGCCAATGGTAAGCCCATGAGTTGATGCGACGCCTGTGTCATCGGCCAGGCAATAGAAAACATCAGCATGCCGCCAGCCTCGGAACTCCAACTGCGACCAGCGCGGCCACGTCCTGCCGTCTGATGTACGGCAAGGCGAAATACGGGCTTTTGTAGTTCCGTGAGTCGCGCCATCAGATCGCTATTGGTCGAACCCGTTTCTTGTACGACTTCGATATCCAGCAACATGCCGAACGCATCACGCAAGGCGGCTATTTTGCTGGCATCGGGTACTGCATAGGCGTGGAGTGTTTGTTCAGACATGAGGGGTAAGAATTATATTGTGCAACGGTGCCATGATACCTTTATGAGGGCTTTGTGTCGTCACCGTTCTTTGTTTGGCCATCGCTTCTCATCGTCTTGCAGGACGGGTCAAACCCGCCACGCCGTTAGTTCCGCGTGGGTTGCTCCCGCCTACAGAAATAAAAAAAGGCACCGCAGAATGAACTGCGGTGCCTTTTCAGATTACTTCAGAGAAGCTTAAGCTTCGCCTTCAGTGACATCAGATGCTGCAACTTCAGGGGCTGGAGCAAAAATCGCTTTTTCTGCATCCAACATTGCTTGACGCTCATCCGCTTCCCAAGTTTCTTTCAACTTGCGAGCGCGGTGGAATGCCAGACCTGTACCAGCTGGAATCAGACGACCAACAATGACGTTTTCTTTCAAGCCACGCAGACCATCTTTTTTGCCCATGATCGCTGCTTCGGTCAGAACACGTGTGGTTTCCTGGAACGAAGCCGCAGAGATGAACGAGTCAGTCGACAAGGAAGCTTTGGTAATACCCAACAAGATATTTTCATATGTTGCAGGGATACCGTTCGCCGCAGTCACGCGATCGTTTTCACCTAACAGGTCAGAACGTTCAACTTGCTCACCAACGATGTAGTTCGTGTCGCCTGGATTAACCACAACAACGCGACGCAACATCTGACGTACGATCACTTCGATGTGCTTGTCATTGATCTTAACGCCTTGCAAACGGTACACGTCTTGAACTTCATCAACGATGTAACGTGCCAGCGCTTCGATACCCAACAAACGCAGGATGTCTTGTGGATCGGCTGGGCCGTCAACAATCATTTCACCTTTGTTTACCACTTGGCCGTCATGCACCAGAACTTGTTTGTCTTTGGTGATCAGGAACTCGTGTTTCTCGCCGTCCATGTCGGTGATTTCCAGACGTTGCTTACCTTTGGTTTCTTTACCAAACGCAACCGTACCAGTTACCTCAGCCAACATACCTGCATCTTTTGGTGAACGTGCTTCGAACAGTTCAGCAACGCGTGGGAGACCACCGGTAATATCACGTGTTTTTTGTGATTCAGTCGGGATACGCGCCAGTACTTCACCAACGTGAACTTGCTGACCGTCTTTCACGGTAATCAGCGCGCCCACCTGGAAGCCGATCGTTACTGCGTGTTCGGTACCAGAGATCTTGACTTCTTCACCTTGTTCGTTCAACAGCTTAACCTGTGGACGCAGTGTTTTACCTGCTGCGCTACCACGACGTTTCGCATCGATCGCTACCAGTGTTGACAAGCCGGTGACTTCATCTACCTGTTTTGCAACAGTCACGCCTTCTTCGACGTTCTCGAATTTCACAGTACCGGTGTATTCGGTAATGATCGGACGTGTCAATGGATCCCATGTTGCCAATGCTGTACCAGCTTTGATCACCATGCCATCTTTAACGATCAATGTTGCGCCGTAAGGTACTTTATGACGTTCACGCTCACGACCGTGGTCGTCAGTGATCAAGACTTCACCGGAACGGGAAATCACGATCTGATCGCCTTTACCGTTAGTCACATAACGCATTGTCGCTGTGAAACGGATCGTGCCGTTAGATTTTGCTTCAACAGAAGAAGCCACTGCTGCACGAGACGCCGCACCACCGATGTGGAACGTACGCATTGTCAACTGTGTACCTGGTTCACCGATGGACTGCGCAGCGATAACACCAACTGCTTCACCAGCATTCACCATAGAGCCACGCCCCAGATCACGACCGTAGCACATAGCGCACAGACCGTAACGTGTGTCACATGTCAGTGGTGTACGGACTTTCACTTCGTCGATACCCAGACGTTCGATTTCTTCAACAGAAGTTTCGTCGAGCAAGGTGCCTGCTTCGTACAATGTTTCTTGTGTTTCTGGATTAACGATATCGTTCGCAGCAACGCGACCCAGGATCAATTCACGCAAAGGAACGTTGACTTCACCGCCCTCAACGATCGCCTTCATGGAAGAGCCGTTTGCTGTACCGCAATCGTCTTCTACCACAACCAGATCTTGTGTAACGTCAACCAGACGACGTGTCAGGTAACCCGAGTTCGCTGTTTTCAACGCCGTATCTGCCAGACCTTTACGCGCACCGTGAGTGGAAATAAAGTACTGCAGAACGTTCAGACCTTCGCGGAAGTTCGCTGTAATTGGTGTTTCGATAATCGAACCGTCTGGTTTCGCCATCAGACCACGCATACCTGCCAACTGACGAATCTGTGCCGCAGAACCACGCGCACCGGAGTCAGCCATCATGTAAATCGCGTTGAAGGACTCTTGTGTGCCGACAGTACCGTCACGACGTGTTACAGCTTCAACTTTCAGCTGTTCCATCATGGCCTTACCGACTTCATCACCTGTTTTGCCCCAGATATCGACTACTTTATTGTAACGTTCACCCGCAGTTACCAGACCGGAAGCGTATTGCTGTTCGATCTGTTTCACTTCGTGTTCTGCTGTTGCCAACAGAGTGACTTTTTGTGGTGGTACTAACATGTCATCGATACAGATGGAGATACCAGCGCGTGTCGCTAAGCGGAAACCCATTTGCATCAATTGATCAGCAAACACAACCGTTGCGCGCAGACCGCACTTACGGAAGGATGTATCGATCAGTTTAGAAATTTCTTTTTTCTTCAACGCACGGTTCAGTACGGTGAATGGCAAGCCTTTTGGCAGAATTTCTGACAAGATCGCGCGACCAACCGTTGTTTCGTAACGTTTGATTGTTTTAACGAATTCACCAGTGACTGGATCTTTTGGATATTCTGTAATACGCACTGTCACGCGCGTTGCCAGTTCAACTTCTTTGTTGTCCCAGGCACGCAACGCTTCGGATACGTCAGGGAACATCATGCCCTCACCCTTACCATTGATGGCTTCGCGAGAACCGTGGTACAGACCCAAAACGATATCTTGAGAAGGCA
The DNA here is from genome assembly GCF_014284255.1 of Cognatundibacterium jejuense. Lineage (GTDB taxonomy): Bacteria > Pseudomonadota > Gammaproteobacteria > Burkholderiales > Burkholderiaceae_D > Undibacterium > Undibacterium jejuense. Next base: position 10,031 of record NZ_JACOFV010000019.1, on the reverse strand, counting down.
CGATAGACGGTTCGCCGTTGGACGGGAACAGAATATTGTTGGATGCCAGCATCAATGTGCGTGCTTCCATCTGTGCTTCGATAGACAATGGAACGTGAACCGCCATCTGATCACCGTCGAAGTCGGCATTGAATGCCGCACAAACGAGTGGGTGCAACTGGATCGCTTTACCTTCAATCAATACTGGCTCAAACGCTTGAATACCCAAACGGTGCAATGTAGGTGCACGGTTCAACATGATTGGATGTTCGCGAATGACTTCTTCCAGAATATCCCAAACGACAGGTTCTTGGATTTCAACCAGTTTTTTCGCTGCTTTGATGGTTGTTGCCAGACCCATCAATTCCAGTTTATTGAAAATGAATGGTTTGAACAGTTCCAACGCCATCAATTTTGGCAGACCGCACTGATGCAATTTCAGTTGTGGACCCACCACGATAACGGAACGACCGGAGTAATCAACACGTTTACCCAGCAAGTTTTGACGGAAACGACCGCCTTTACCTTTGATCATCTCAGCTAGAGACTTCAATGGACGCTTGTTCGCGCCTGTCATGGCTTTACCGCGACGACCGTTATCGAGCAAGGAGTCAACCGCTTCTTGCAGCATACGCTTTTCGTTGCGTGTGATGATTTCTGGTGCGCGTAATTCCATCAGGCGCTTCAGACGGTTGTTACGGTTAATCACACGGCGATACAGATCGTTCAGATCGGACGTCGCAAAGCGGCCACCATCCAGCGGTACCAATGGACGCAGTTCTGGCGGCAACACTGGCAACACTTCCATGATCATCCAGTCTGGCTTGATGCCAGAACGTTGGAATGCTTCCAATACTTTCAGACGCTTAGCGTATTTCTTGATCTTGGCTTCAGATTTAGATTCTTTGAGTTCAGTACGCAGAATTTCTGCATCACGATCGATGTCGATAGAACGCAGCAATTCACGGATACCTTCCGCACCCATGAACGCAGTGAATTCATCGCCATGCTCTTCGTATTTAGCAGCGTAGTCATCTTCAGACATGATCTGACATTTTTTCAGCGGCGTCATGCCTGGATCGGTCACAACGTATGCTTCAAAGTACAGAACGCGTTCGATATCGCGCAATGTCATGTCGAGTACCATACCCAAACGGGATGGCAGAGATTTCAAGAACCAGATGTGTGCAGTCGGGGATGCCAGTTCAATGTGGCCCATGCGTTCACGACGCACTTTTGCCAATGTCACTTCAACGCCGCACTTTTCGCAAATGACACCACGGTGTTTCAGGCGTTTGTACTTACCGCACAAGCATTCGTAATCTTTGATCGGGCCAAAAATTTTGGCACAGAACAGACCGTCGCGTTCTGGTTTGAACGTACGGTAGTTGATGGTTTCCGGCTTTTTAACTTCGCCGTAGGACCAGGAACGGATTTTATCCGGTGACGCCAGACCAATTTTGATCGCGTCGAATTGTTCGTTTGGTTGGACTTGCTTGAAAAGATCGAGCAGGGCTTTCATGTATATCACTCCAGTTAAGCGCTTGAAAACGCTTGGTGGCTGAATGGTGCTGCAACAGAAGGTCTTTCGCCTTACCCTGTTCGCATCAACGGGAGAGCCGGGTCTTTCGACGCTGGTTCCGCTGATACCGGGAACGAAAATCCGCTTCCAAACTGCTGGCTAGCTGAATGACCAACGCCCGAAGCGAATTCGGGCGATGGTTTTACTACTAAATACTTGTTACTACTTAAAAAACCTGCCACATCGCTATCAAACGCGTAGCAGGCTTTTTGATTAGTTGCGTTCGAGATCGATGTCGATACCCAAAGAACGAATCTCTTTGACCAACACATTGAACGATTCTGGCATGCCAGCGTCGATCACGTGATCGCCCTTAACGAGGTTTTCGTAGACTTTGGTACGTCCATTTACGTCATCGGACTTGACTGTCAACATCTCTTGCAAGACGTAAGACGCGCCGTATGCTTCCAGTGCCCAAACTTCCATCTCACCGAAACGCTGACCACCGAACTGTGCTTTACCGCCCAATGGTTGTTGAGTAACCAGAGAGTAAGGACCAGTCGAACGGGCATGCATTTTATCATCAACCAGATGATGCAGCTTGAGAACGTGCATGTAACCCAGAGTTACTTTACGTTCAAACGCTTCACCAGTGCGGCCGTCGAACAGTGTTACCTGATTTTTCGATGGCGTCATACCCAGTTGTTGCGCGATATGGTCAGGGAAAGCCAGATCCAGCATGCGGCGGATTTCACTTTCGTGGGCACCGTCAAACACCGGAGTTGCAAACGGAACACCGTTTTTCAGGTTATTCGTCAATTCCAGGATTTCAGCATCGCTCAAACCGTCGATGTCTTCCGTTTTACCAGATTCGTTATAAATCTTTTTCAGGAATTCACGCAATTCTTCAACTTGTGCTTTTGCTTTCAGCATTTCGCCGATACGCAAGCCCAGACCTTTAGCAGCCCAACCCAGATGGACTTCCAGAACCTGACCAACGTTCATCCGTGATGGAACACCCAATGGGTTCAACACGATGTCTGCTGGAGTACCGTCAGCCATGTATGGCATGTCTTCGATAGGAACGATGCGAGAAACCACACCCTTATTACCGTGACGACCCGCCATTTTGTCACCTGGTTGCAAGCGACGTTTAACAGCCAGGTAAACCTTGACCATTTTTTGTACGCCTGGTGGCAACTCATCGCCTTGTGTCAGCTTGGTACGTTTTTCTTCGAAAGCCAGATCAAACTGATGACGTTTCTCGGCGATAGAATCTTTCATCGCTACCAATGCGTTCGCTGCTTCATCTGATGCCAGACGAATGTCGAACCAGTGGTATTTGTCGATGCTCGCCAGATACTCTTTCGTGATCTTGCTGCCTTTTGCCAGTTTAGCTGGACCGCCATCAGCGATCTTGCCATCTAACATACGTTCCAGACGCTCAAACGCATCGCCTTCAACAATACGCAACTGATCGTTCAGATCGAGGCGATAGCGCTTCAATTCATCATCGATAATTTGTTGTGCGCGTTTGTCGCGTTGGATACCTTCGCGAGTAAACACTTGAACGTCAATGACTGTACCAACCATGCCTGAAGGCACGCGCAGGGATGTGTCTTTTACGTCAGATGCTTTTTCACCGAAAATGGCACGCAACAGTTTTTCTTCTGGTGTCAGCTGAGTTTCACCTTTTGGTGTTACTTTACCGACCAGTGTGTCACCAGCGGTCACTTCTGCACCGATATAGACGATACCGGATTCATCCAGACGTGCTAATTGGTTTTCAGCCAGGTTGGAGATATCACGTGTGATCTCTTCCGCGCCCAACTTCGTATCACGAGCAACAACCGACAATTCTTCGATATGAATCGATGTGTAGCGGTCATCAGCAACCACTTTTTCAGAGATCAGGATCGAATCTTCGAAGTTATAGCCGTTCCATGGCATAAACGCGACCAGCATGTTTTGGCCCAGAGCCAGTTCACCCATGTCTGTCGACGCGCCGTCAGCCAATACGTCACCTTTAGCAACTACGTCACCGACTTTAACGATAGGACGTTGGTTGATATTGGTATTTTGGTTTGAACGTGTGTACTTGATCAGGTTGTAGATATCCACACCCACTTCGCCAGCTTGCGCTTCAGCATCGTTGACACGAATAACGATACGGCCCGCATCGATGTAATCTACTTTACCGCCACGCAATGCTTGTACTGTTGTACCGGAGTCAACTGCCACTGTACGTTCGATACCAGTACCGACGAATGCTTTTTCTGGACGCAAGCAAGGAACTGCCTGACGTTGCATGTTGGCACCCATCAACGCACGGTTCGCATCATCGTGTTCCAGGAACGGAATCAAGGATGCCGCAACAGAAACCACCTGACCAGTTGCCACGTCCATGTACTGTACGCGTTCCGGAGAAACCAGAATCGTTTCACCAGCTTGACGAGAAGAAACCAGTTCATCCGTCAATGTACCAACGCCGTCGATGGTCGCATTCGCCTGAGCGATGATGTAGCGACCTTCTTCAATGGCGGACAGATAGTCGATCTGATTAGTGATCTTGCTGTCAACAACTTTGCGGTATGGTGTTTCTAAGAAACCGTATTCGTTCAAACGAGCGTACAACGCCAGCGAGTTGATCAAACCAATGTTTGGTCCCTCTGGAGTTTCGATCGGGCAAACGCGACCGTAGTGCGTTGGATGAACGTCACGTACTTCAAAGCCTGCACGTTCACGTGTCAAACCACCAGGTCCCAGGGCGGAGATACGACGCTTATGCGTGATCTCGGACAATGGGTTAGTCTGATCCATAAACTGAGACAATTGTGAAGAACCGAAGAACTCACGGATGGCAGCAGAAATTGGCTTAGAGTTGATCAGATCGTGTGGCATCAGATTGTCGGCTTCAGCTTGACCCAGACGCTCTTTGACAGCCCGTTCTACACGTACCAGACCAGCACGGAATTGATTCTCAGCCAATTCACCAACGCAACGAACACGACGGTTACCTAAGTGATCGATATCATCGACTTCGCCGCGACCATTGCGCAACTCAACGAGGATCTTAATCACAGCCAACACGTCTTCGTTCGACAATGTCATGGCACCAGTCAATTCATCACGGCCAATACGGCGGTTGAATTTCATACGGCCCACTGCGGACAGGTCGTAACGCTCTTCGCTGTAGAACAAGCCATTGAACAATGCTTCAACGGAATCTTCTGTTGGCGGTTCGCCAGGACGCATCATGCGATAGATCGCCACACGCGCAGCCATCTGGTCAGCAGTATCATCTGCACGCAAAGTCTGGGAGATGTATGCACCTTGATCCAGATCGTTGGTGTACAGAGTTTGGATATCTGTCACATTGGCTTCACGCAGACGGCCTAACAATTCTTCTGTCAGTTCATCATTGGCGTTAGCGATTACTTCGCCAGTGTCGTTGTCGATGATGTTCTTCGCGAGAACACGACCTAACAAGTAGTCTTCTGGTACGGATATGTGTTTGATACCACCAGCTTCGATTTCACGCACGTGCTTAGCGTTGATACGCTTGTCCTTGGCAACGATCAGTTTGCCGGACTTGTCAGCGATGTCGAAACGGGCAACTTCACCGCGCAGACGTTCTGCAACAAATTCCATTTCTGCGCCATCATTGTGCAGGTTGAAATTGTCAAAAACAAAGAAGTTAGCCAGGATCTGTTCGTTGCTCATGCCGATAGCACGCAACAAGATCGTGACTGGCATCTTACGACGGCGGTCAATACGGAAGAATAAGATATCTTTCGGATCGAATTCGAAATCCAGCCATGAACCACGGTAAGGAATGATACGTGCTGAGAACAGCAACTTACCCGAAGAGTGCGTTTTGCCGCGGTCGTGTTCAAAGAACACACCTGGGGAACGGTGTAACTGGGAAACAATCACACGCTCGGTACCGTTAATAACGAAAGAACCCGTGGTCGTCATCAAAGGCAATTCGCCCATGTAGACTTCCTGTTCTTTCATTTCTTTAACGACAGGCTTGGTCGGGGATTCTTTATCCAGGATCACCAGACGTACTTTCGCACGTAAAGGTGACGCATAGGTCAGACCACGCAGTTGACATTCCTTGACGTCAAATGCCGGATCGCCTAAAACGTAAGATAAGAATTCGAGACGAGCGAATCCATTGTGTGAAACGATAGGGAAAATCGAAGTGAAGGCCGACTGCAGACCCTCATTTTTTCGGTTTGCCGGTGTTCTGTCTTCTTGCAAAAAGCTTTGATACGACTCGATTTGAGTCGCCAGCAAGAACGGAACGTTGTGGACGTTGGCGCGCTTCGCAAAAGATTTACGAATACGCTTCTTCTCAGTAAATGAGTAGTGCATGGACACTCCGTGAGTGACAAGGAAGGATGGAGAATTCAGGATTCCTGTCACAAAATTAAATCAACCCTGCGACAAAAAACCTCAAGTCTCAGCCCTCGGTCTTAATAAACAGCAAAACAACCCTGAACGACAAAGAAGCCAAAGAGGAATCTTCTCTTTCGAGAAGATTCCTGACTTTGACTCTGGCAAACCCGAAGGTTTGCCATGTACAGCATTACTTGATTTCTGCTTTCGCGCCAGCTTCTTCCAATTTCTTTTTAGCTGCTTCAGCATCAGCTTTAGAAACTGCTTCTTTAACTGTTTTTGGTGCGCCATCAACTACGTCTTTAGCTTCTTTCAAGCCCAGACCAGTCAATTCACGAACTGCTTTAATTACGCCAACTTTGTTCGCGCCAACTTCAGCCAGAATTACGTTGAATTCTGTTTGTTCTTCAGCAGCAGCAGCACCAGCACCAGCAGCAGCTGGACCAGCGGACATTGCAGCAGCGGAAACGCCAAATTTTTCTTCGAAAGCTTTAACCAGGTCGTTCAAGTCCATTACGGACATCGCGCCTACGGCTTCCAGGATATCATCTTTGCTAATTGCCATTTGAAACTCCAATTAATTAATTACATTGATACGGTATTTGACAGAAAGTTCTTACTCTGCTGCAGCTTCAGTAGCTTCAGCTACTGGTGCTGCAGGAGATTCGGATGCTTTCTTCGCGGAAAGTGCTGCCAGAGCACGTGCCATAGCAGATACAGGAGCCTGCATCATACCCAACACTTGTGCCAACAGTACTTCACGCGCAGGAATGCTTGCCAATGCGACAACGCCAGCTTTATCCAGCGATTTGCCTGCATAGTTACCCGCTTTAACAACCAGTTTGTCATTGCCTTTTGCAAAGTCTTGAACGACTTTAGCAGCAGCAACAGCATCGTCCGAGATCGCATAGATCAACGGGCCGGTCATTTCAGAAGCGAGACTTGCAAATACAGTTCCCTCAACAGCGCGACGTGCGAGTGTGTTTTTCAACACGCGCATGTAAACGCCTTGAGCACGTGCAGAAGCACGCAATTGCGTCAAATGACCGACCTGGATGCCACGATATTCAGCCACGACGATAGTCTGAGCAGTTGCTACTTTTGCAGAGACTTCAGCGACGACGGCTTTTTTGTCATTCAGATTGAGACTCACGGTCAACCTCCATTAATGATACTCAGTCGGCACATCGGAATGATGTACTTCCCTCATATCGTTTCGAACACGGCGTCCGAAGTTAGGAGTTTCACTGGCGAACCAGTATTCACTACAAAACTTGATCGGGTACACCATCTGCGTTGGGCTCTGTCGATTGCTCTCCAGATGTTTAACTTAAACCTTGATTTAAGCCCCACGGTCTTTGACACTCTGGATGTTTATTTCCAAACATCCAGCCCAAAGATGCGCCCCGTACTTTTCAGCACAGGGACTTAATTTTTTACTTAACCCAGGTTAGCGTGATCAACACGTACGCCTGCACCCATCGTAGATGAGATAGAGACTTTACGCAGATACACACCTTTGCTGGATGCTGGTTTAGCTTTGTTCAATGCTTCGATCAGAGCCACCAGGTTAGATTTCAAATCACCATCAGCGAAAGACTTACGACCGATTGTAGTGTGAATGATACCTGCTTTGTCTGTACGATATTGAACTTGACCAGCTTTAGCATTTTTAACTGCTGTTGCTACGTCAGGAGTTACTGTACCAACTTTCGGGTTAGGCATCAGACCACGTGGACCCAAAACTTGACCCAATGTACCAACGATACGCATAGTGTCTGGAGAAGCGATCACAACGTCGAATGGCATATCGCCACCTTTGATGCGTTCAGCCAAATCTTCCATACCAACGATATCTGCACCAGCGGCTTTAGCTTCTTCAGCTTTTGCGCCTTGTGCGAATACCGCTACGCGAACTGTTTTACCTGTACCAGCTGGCAAGACAACTGCGCCACGAACAACTTGGTCAGATTTCTTAGGATCAACACCGAGTTGTACAGAAACGTCGATAGACTCATTGAATTTTGCTGTTGCGCATTCTTTGATCAACGCGATAGCGTTATCAAATGGGTACACTTTCAGACGATCAACTTTAGTTGCGAGCAACTTTGCTTTTTTAGATAACTTAGCCATTACAGACCCTCCACCGTGATGCCCATAGAGCGAGCGGAACCAGCGATAGTACGCACTGCTGCGTCCATATCAGCTGCTGTCAAATCAGCGCGTTTTACAGTCGCGATTTCTTCAGCTTGCGCACGAGTGATCTTACCAACTTTGTCAGTATGTGGCTTAGCAGAACCTTTAGTGATGCCAGCTGCTTTTTTGATCATGTAAGTTGCTGGAGGTGTCTTCATCACGAATGTGAAAGACTTGTCAGCAAATGCGGTGATCACAACAGGAATCGGCATACCTGGTTCCATACCTTGGGTCTGTGCATTAAATGCTTTGCAGAATTCCATGATATTCAAGCCACGTTGACCCAAAGCTGGGCCGATTGGTGGGGATGGATTTGCTTTACCAGCTGGCACTTGCAGCTTGATAAAACCAATAATTTTCTTTGCCATGTTTGGCTCCTTCATTAAATGAGTAGTAGCGCCCAACAACATCATTCAATGTTGCCGGGCTCCTCTGCCTGCTTACTAATTAGTTTTAAAAAGTGCGCTTTAAAACGTCTTTTAACGTACTAATCAACGATATTTTTTACCCGACTCAGACTTTTTCAACCTGAGCAAATTCTAACTCAACTGGTGTTGCACGACCAAAGATCGTTACTGTTACACGTACTTTAGATTTTTCGTAATTCACTTCTTCAACGTTGCCATTGAAATCTGTGAATGGACCTTCTTTAATACGGACAATTTCACCAACTTCATACAATACTTTTGGTCTTGGTTTCTCAACACCGTCTTGCATCTGCTGCAAAATCTTATCAACTTCGTGCTGAGGAATCGGTGATGGCTTATTTGACTTACCACCGATAAATCCCGTTACCTTGCTTGTGTTTTTCACCAAGTGCCATGTATCGTCAGTCATTTCCATTTCAACGAATACATAACTTGGGAACAAACGACGCTCAGTTACTGCCTTACGACCATTACGAACTTCAATTACTTCTTCTGTTGGCACTAAAATACGGCCAAACAAATCTTGCATTTCTGCACGTTCAATACGTTCCAACAAAGCACGGTGGACACTTTTCTCCATGCCAGAATACGCATGCACTGCGTACCATTTTTTAGCACTTTTAGGTACAGACACCTCTGGCGCTGTACCTTGTTCGTTTTCCTGAATGTTATCGCTCATTATTTTTTCCATCCGAGGATTACGTCATACAACAAGAACTCGAGAAACTTATCAGTTCCCCAGAGAAAAATCGCCATGATCAAAACAAAACCAAACACGACCGCTGTGATCTGACCAGCTTCTTTACGTGTAGGCCAAACAACTTTTTTCGTTTCACGAACAGCTTCTTTTGCAAACTCTACAAAATTTCTGCCCATGTCCGACACTGCAACCAAGCCAACAGCAATACCCAAACCGACTACCAGTGCAGCAACCCGAACCCAGGTAGACTGACCAGCGAGAATATAAAAAGCAGCAATTCCAGAAACCAGCGCAGCAACTGCCAATATGACTTTATATTTGTCATTGGAAGTACTTACAGTTTGTACGGAATGATTAGACATACTTAATTTACTTTCGGTGCCTTACGGCCTTGATGGTGGCAGGGGCGGTAGGAATCGAACCTACAACCTTCGGTTTTGGAGACCGACGCTCTGCCAATTGAGCTACACCCCTACTGCTTGTTACCACTTGATCAATATAGCGACCTTGGCAAGTCGCTATATTGCTTTACAACTAAATTATTACTCGATGATCTTAGCAACAACGCCCGCACCAACAGTACGACCGCCTTCACGGATAGCGAAGCGCAAGCCTTCTTCCATCGCGATCGGGTTGATCAATTTTACTGTGATAGATACGTTATCACCTGGCATCACCATTTCTTTGTCTTTTGGCAACTCGATCGAACCAGTTACGTCCGTTGTACGGAAGTAGAACTGTGGACGGTAGTTGTTAAAGAATGGTGTATGACGACCACCTTCATCTTTAGACAATACATAGA
>NZ_JACOFV010000018.1 GCF_014284255.1 Cognatundibacterium jejuense | reverse complement strand
AAGTGGCAAGCAATCCAAATCAGCCAGAAGTTCACCTGCGTCCGAACGCAGTCGTACCGTACAAATCGGTCGCTGCTGTAATGGCTGCAGCTCAACGTCTGGGTGTGACCAAAATCGGTATGGTCGGTAACGAGCAGTTCTTGAAATAACTCTGGAACTTAGCTCAAACAAAAATGGCAGGGTTTTCCCTGCCATTTTTTCGTTCAAAATCATTATCAATCAACATTTATTCTGGTAGCGGCATTGCCATCTTGCTCGCCGTGTCCAAACTACGGCTGACGCTACGGATCACGATATATTGCTTACGGAACTCCAGCCCACGCTGCGGCCAGCTTTCTGCATAATGCACCAAAGGCGTAACTGCCGCCTGAAAATCCTCGCCATTTACCCGGCAATCTGCTGCCAACACCCCGTGGTTATCGCGCGATGCAAATAAACGCACTCCAATAAACTGATCACTCTGCAGTAGATCGTGAAATGCCGTCATGCTTTCAGTAAACAAGCAGCAAGGGCAAAATGGATGATCTTCTTTTTTCTTAGGTGCAGGCTGGCTTGCTAAATGTGCTACCGGTCCTAAGATTACCTGACGATAATGTGCTGTCGCGTTTACTTCATCCGCCGCCGTATTCATCTCTATCACAGTGCAGTTGACCGGTACATCGCGGGTCGCATCCAACAAGACCTGCAAATCGATGTTCATCCATTGCGTAAAACCATCAATGAATGCCGCCTCTTCTGTTGCTGCTAACGCATGTTGAAACTCAAAAATACCTTGCGGAAAATAAGTCGGATGCCAGGCATAAATTTTAGTACACGTCCGTACCCGTCCCTCCCCTAGCACTACACTTTCAACTTGTTGTACGGCAAACACCAGACCTTCTGGCGTCAACAGCTGCGATTCAGTCTGTTCAACCGTCAGCGATGTCTGCTTCAGCGTATTGCTCAGCAATGCCAATAACATAGGATCACTCACGAGCAATGCCGGTGTTGTAGTAACGACCGGGTTTTCTGACGCTGTAGCGTTTTTGAATTTGCCAGCGAGCGCTTTAAAAGCTTGAATCAGAGACATAAAAAACCAATAAAAATGAGAGTGTGCCGATCACAACATATGTACAACTTATAGAAACATACTGCGAACTGGCAATAAACCAGCATTGTACGTTTTTACGGCATGCTGTGGCGTTTCTGTGAGGGATTTTGCGGCTCACCGAATCGCCACATGACATCCTTCAAATTCGCCTCGCAGGCGGGTTGCACCCAGATTGGCTCTGAAGCGAGCGATCGTTTTACATATTAAATTAGGATAGCCTTGGATAACAGTATCTACACGTTGATCCCCGTTTAAAAGTTTAAACAGAGAAATCAGATCAACTATCCAAATGCGAAATCAATAAATGACTAAAATGCGATAACTCTTTTTGTTTGCTGCCTTCGTCGTGCGTTGCATCTACCGACAGTCCAACGGTTAAAATATCGATCAGTAATAATTGCAATATGCGTGAAATCATCGATAAGAACGTCGCATTGTCCTCGGTATGATTGACCGCCAGACAGACGGTCGCTTTTTTCGCCAGCGGCGACTGGTGTGGTGCGATTGCAATGACATCAGCGCCCGCATGCAAAGCAGAATCCACGGCTTTTAAAAGTTCGGGCAACTTACCAGAATTGCTGACAACAATCACCACGTCACCGGGATTAAGCAATTCTGCTGCCATTGAAAACAAATGCGCATCGCCATAAATGGCGGTCGGGATGCGGAAGCGGAAGAATTTATGTTGACCATCCAAAGCCACGGCGCGTGAATTACCCATTGCATAAAACTCGACTTTATTCGCTTTACGCAGCAAGGCAATCGCCTGATCAATCGCATGTACTTCCATCTGATCGCGGAAACTCAAAATCGCCGACACGGTATTATCGATGACCTTAGCACTTAAATCATGGGTACTATCGCTTCTTCTCACCTGACTATGACGGACCGGAATCGTACCGGTCAGGCTGCTGGCAAATTTAAGTTTAAAATCGGCCAGACCTGTAAATCCCATCGAGCGGCAAAAACGGATGACCGTTGGTTGACTGACATCAGCGAGGCGGGCGATTTCCACGATTGCCTCATTGAGCACAGTGCGAGGATTTTCCAACACCAAGGTCGCGACACGGCGCTCCGCCGGTGTCAGCTCGGCTTGTATAGCCTGTATCCTGTCCATCAGTGAACTATCGCCACTGCGGCCCCGCAAGTGTTCCGAAAGGATCGCAGAAACGCCGTAAAACGCCGGATTGGGCGTCGTGATCACATAAGTGGGGATTTGTGCAAGATAACTACTAAAACGCCCCTTGGCCTCAAAACGGCTACGGAAAGCGGATTGATGAAAACGCTCGCCCATCAACGGCACAATTCCGCCACCGATATAAATGCCGCCAAAAGCCCCCAGAGTCACAGCAAGATTGGCGCTGAAGCTCCCCAGCATACCGCAAAAGCAATCAATACTTTCCAGACACAAAGGATCTGCTTCCTGCAATGCGCCGTGCATAATTTCTTGTGCGGCCAGCGGTTTAACGGTTTGCTTATTTCTATCGGCTAAAGCGCGATAAATCAATTCCAGTCCGGGTCCGGAAATAAGCCGTTCGGTCGAAACGTGCGGCCATTCTTTCCATGCAAATTGCAAAATCGCATATTCGCGCTCATCACAAGGTGCAAAGTTAACATGACCGCCCTCAGAACCAAGGGTCACAAAACCATCAGAGGTCGGAATCAGACCGGAAACACCAAGTCCAGTGCCAGGCCCCAGAACACCAATGACAGACTTAGCAACTGACTTTCCGCCACCCACTTGCATTAAATCATCTGGCTGCAATCCCGGTAAAGACATCGCCAGAGCAGTGAAGTCATTGACGATCAGCAGCGTATATAAGCCAAATTCACGCCGTACGTCTTCGATAGAAAATTCCCAGGCACGATTGGTCATGCGGACATAATCGCCATCGATAGGATTGGCCAGGGCAAATGCAGCATGATGTATGCGTTTTGCTTGATGTTGATCCAGGTAGGCCTTCAACAAATCAATGATACCGGCATACTCGTCACATTTAAATACTTTCACCGCTTCAAAAACACCATGCGAGGTTTCAAGGGTGAAGCGCGCATGCGTAGCGCCGATGTCGGCAAGTAATCTGGGGCCGCCGGAAAACCCGGCGCCATTATTCTGCTGAGAATATGTCTGCTCAGTGTAAGCGTGCTCTTTCAATCCGTTTTCAGTCATGGTTCTCGGTTTCAATGTAATACGGCATACGCAAATTTTTTGCCAATAGAGAATTCTTCCACCAGATGAACGCGCTGGCAAAGACCGCAAGCGTCAATCTAATGTACGAGCGCGATTTTTCGTCTCGTTTTCCAAATCTATTTTAGTACTTACGCAAAATTGTTCCAGCAATGCATGGCGATGACAGTACACGGGTACGGCTAGGAGCTATAACCCCGCTGGGGCGGTTTTGCGTAAGTCCTATATTTTTTCGCATTATAAAAACATCAGCAATTTACCACAGCCAAATTGATCGAGCTCATTTTAACAACTATGACATAATAATTTTCACAACATTTAAATGGTCAGATTTTTTGTGCCACCGCAATGCCAACATCAGGTTTTGGTTTTGCTGATCCCATTTAAAGTCAACCTGCTTGCCACCAATCAAAACCTGCTTCGGGCTTGCATTGATATTGTGAACTACCAAGTCTAGCAATCGGTCTGCCTGTGCGTAATGCGCGCCTGCTTCAGTACGCAATTTCAGCGTCAATGTCTTATTTTGATAGTTGCTATTGAAGTGTAATAACGCAAATGCCGCTTTTTCAAATGCCTGCGCGGTCACACCATCGTCGTCATACAAGTAGCCATGCGACTGAGTTACGCTTTGATCGTGATAATAATGTAGCTCCAATTCTGTGGTCGAATATTGCGTCGTATTTTGAATTTGGCGCTTCGCAGGAACCAATGGAATAAACGCGCCCGCTCTGACAAACAGCGGAATATGATCGGTACTGACATTCACGGCTTGCGTACTGCCTGCGGGATATTCTTGATTGGTATAAAAATCGAACCATTTGCTCTGTGCCGGGAAATAAACGCTGGCTTGCTTCAGGCCTGCCTGCAAAATAGGATGCACCAACAAATCATTCCCCCACAAGTAGCTATCCGCATTGGCATATAGACGCGGATTGTCGGGTTCAGCATAGAACAGTGGGCGCATCAAAGGTAATCCGCGCTGGTTATTTTCAAATGCTAACGTGTAGTTATACGGCAGCATGCGATAACGCAATTGGATTGCCGACTTCGCCAGGGACTTTGCCTCAGGCGAGCGTAAAACCGGTTCGGAAGCGACTTCTTCTTGGGCATGCGGACGGAAGACAGGCTGAAAAACGCCATATTGCAACCAGCGTGTGTACAACTCATCATCCAAATTCGCGCCAGCAAAACCACCGAGATCAGAATGCATATACGCCATTCCTTGCATTCCCATTTGCAAGGCGATCTCTGGTTGTGAACGTAATCCCCCCCAGGTGCGGTTGACATCTCCAGACCATGGAATCATGCCAAATCGTTGCGATCCGGAATATCCGGCGCGCATCAAAATAAATGGCCGTTCATCTGGAAAGTCTTTTTGGTAACCGTCTGCAATCAGTTTAGCCCATTCATGACCGTAGATATTATGAACTTCATCAGCAGTGCCGGTTTTATGTAGTAAACCAGAAGGATGGACCTCTGGTTCTCCAAGATCCCCCCACCAACCAGCGACACCATACGCTTTTAAATTTTTGTAAATATTCCAGAACCAGCTTTGCGCGTGGGGATCAAAAATATCAATGAGACCGGTATTTCCAAAGTAAAAATCATATTTGTACGGCAATCCATTTTTATCCGTCGCCAGTACATGCTGATCCACGGCTTCTTGCCACTTCCTAGAACTCGTCAACACAAAAGGCTCTGTGATCAAAATCGTCTTGACGCCTTGCGCAGAAAAATCTGCGATCATTTTCTGGGGTTGCGGGAAATTATCGGCATCAAAAGCCAGGTTACCCATGGTTCCTTTGATTTCTTTTCCGAACCAATACAAATCAAAAATAATCGCGTCGACCGGAATCTGATCTGCTTTGTATTTTTCTAAAATCTGACGCGCTTCGGCTTCGGTATGGTAACCAAAGCGGCTGGCAAAATTACCGAACGCCCAACGTGGCGGCAACGGTTGTCTGCCCGTCAGGCTGGTGTAATTCGCAATCACATCCGTCCACGAATCGCCGGCGATGATTTGATAGGTTTTTCTGCCGCTGATGGTCTCGTAAGCCAGTGTATTATTTTTCTTGCTGTCCAGATCCAACGTGCCAATTGCCGCGTTGTCAAAATGAATGCCATAGCGTTTGGAGGAAAAGAACAAAGGCATGGAAAAATTCATTTGTTCAGAATGATCTTCATAACCGTAATGCGCCTTGTTGTATAACGGCAAGCGATACCCGCGACGATTCATTCCCAGTGCACGCGCCCCTGCCCCATATAAGGCTTCATTATCATCGAGATTAAAGTCGAGTGACTCATTACCATCTTTTTTCTGATAACCATTTTTCTCAGAAATCAGCGGATTATTTTTATACGAATAGCTGATCTGAAATGGCGTTTTTTGTATGTGTACTCGCAAGTCTGCGGCGACATAATCAATCGCCGTTGCTGAGCTCGTTAATTGGGTATGAATATGTTCAGGGGTCAGCACGACCGCGTGCGATAGCAAAGTCTGTGCTTCACCTGCGGGGAGGAAGGTCGTCTCTAAAATGCTAGAGGAATAGGGCTTGAAAACGTAAGTCCCGTCGTTCGTCTTTACTTCGAGCGAGTCGGATTTTTTCTCCACATGCGTAATCATACGTTGCGCATTTTGTGCAGCAACAGGCAGGCTCATCAATAACCCCGATAAACCAAGCATATGAATGATGCTGACGTTCAGTGTATTGTTCTTCATTATTATTGTTCCAGCGCGATTAATGCCATTGCAGATTTGCTGTGAAAATTAACTTTTCCACCGATGACAGTGGCGACATTACCGGAATAATAGTCACGCAATTTCTGACCATTTTTAAATACACCTTGTACCGAAATAGTATTAAATTGCGACGTTGGCATATCCATCGCCACCACGACTTTGTCTGTCAGCCCGTGTCCCTGGTAAGTTCGCTTGAAAGTATAAGGATGATCACTTAATTTCTGATGCACACCCGCGCCTACCGCCACATGATCGTGCCGGAACATTCCCAACTTTCGCCAATGCGCCAGCACCTCAGTGATAACTATACCGCCGCGATGTGTATGATTTTCCAGTTCATCCCAATTCATCATGGAGCGTAATTTCGCGTCGCCTTCTGCGATGCTGACATTGATATCTCTGGCGGTCTCGTCACCATAATAAATTTGCGCGGCACCGGGGCTGAGTAAGAGTTTGGTTCCAGCTTCCAATGCTTTTTGTCGTTCCAGATCAAACGGCTGCAAATCATCGTGGGAACTCACATAATTAAGTATTGAATGGTTACGTAAAATACCATTGAGCTGATCCGAGTAATGGCTGAACAAACTCTCCGGATCTTTTTTGGCGTCATTTTTAAAACTAAAGTTAATCAGACTATCGAAACCATGATCGTAAAAATTGATTTTGCTGCCGCCATCCATGACAAAATCCAAGCCTTGATCCAAGCTATAACCGTACACTTCAGCTGTCATATAAAACGGCTCGTCGCCCAGCTTCTGGGTTGTATGTTCGCGCTTCCAATCTTCAAAAGCGGCGCTGGCAACTTGCTTAAATTCTTTCCAGACTTCGGGCTCAACATGCTTGACCGTGTCTGCACGGAAGCCGTCCAAACCATATTTCCTGACCCAATCAGCATGCCATTTCATCAGGTAATATCGCGGTGCGCGTGGATAACCGGTACGTTTAAAGAAAGCATCCAGTTCTTGCATTTCTTTTTCGTAGCGCCCTTCCGCCTTCCATTTGACGGCTAAAGATGGCGGTAGATCAACGTCTTCATTGCTCTCAGTACGAATGTCCGGCAAACCCTTGACCAAAGCGCAACTCACGGTCGACGGAATATCTTTGTAGGTACATACCGGTTCAGTTCTTACCCAGGTGTCTGGCCATAAGGCATCAATGTGCGTTTGGCGACCGACATGATTCATCACCACATCCAACAATACCCGAATGCCATGCGCGTGTGCAGTGTCGACCAGTTCACGCATGTCCGCAGCACTACCCAAATTGGCGTCGACCTGTGTAAAATCGGCCGCCCAATAGCCGTGAAATCCGTAGGAATTCCCCGCGCCTTCATTGGTCACACCATGTATTTGTTCAACTGGTGGCGTGATCCAAATCGCATTAACGCCAAGTTTGTTGAAATAACCTTGTTTGATTTTAGCGGTAATGCCCGCCAGATTACCGCCCATAAAACCACGCAATGGCGCAGCATCTTGCTGTCTGTCATAGGCCAGATGCGAAATCGAGTCAGCGTTATAAAAACGATCGGTCAGCAAAAAATAGACGGTGGCGTTTTCCCAAATAAATGGGGCTTTTGCTTTGATCTGAGGCTTTGCCTGAACATTTTCAGCAGCGACGGCAATCGGTGAAATTGCCGTGGCGAACAGAAGTACAAGCGCGAGTGATAACCTGGTCAACTTCATTCAGTAGGTCCAATCAAATACAAGCATTCAAATTTTGAAGATCAAAGCGCCGTTCCGGTATGTTGATCTTCAAGGACTAGTGATGCAACACAAGTTAGTTGTTGACTATCGCGTCATCTTTGACCATCAGCGTAAATAGGCCACCAACGACCATACATACACCACCTAACATCAAGACTTTGACGGATTGATTATCGAAAAAATGCTTCAACATCGCGCCCAGCACGATGCCAGCGATGATCTGGGGAATCACGACAAAGAAGTTGAACAAACCCATGTAATAACCCATACGATTTGCTGGCAATGCGCCAGCCAGAATTGCGTACGGCATTGTCAACACACTCGCCCAGGCAATACCAACGCCGACCATCGGTAACAGCAACATTTCTTTACTGCTGATCGCAAAGATACTGATCAGACTGACGCCGCCGATGACGAGGCACAACATGTGTACAAATTTCCGGCTGGTCATTTTTGCGAGGATAGGCAAAACAAACGCTGCAAGCGCAGATACTCCGCCATACACACCAAACATGATGCCTACCCAGTTGCCACCTTCCTGATAGGCAGCAGATTGCGCGTCCGTGCTATGGAATACGGTTTCGGCAATAGATGGTGTGGTATAGACCCACATCGCGAACAGTGCTACCCAGGAAAAAAACTGTACGACGGCAAGTTGCACCATGGTTTTTGGCATTTTGGCAAAGCCACCAAAAATTTCTTTGATTGCCTTGATCAAACCAAGGTTGTGCTTCTTTTCTTGATGGAATTGTTGTAAATCTTCAGGTGGAATTTCTTTGGTCGTAAATACCGTCCACAGTACCGATAAGGCAAAAACGGTACCACCGAAATAAAATGAATACCGTACGGTGTCAGGAATTGCACCATTCACCGGCACATTACTAACGCCCAGATAGTTTGTAAATAAGCTCGGCAACAAAGAGGCAATTACGCCACCACAACCAATCAGGAAAGTCTGCATTGCAAAGCCAGCCGTTTGCTGCGAAGGATTGAGCTTATCACCGACGAAAGCACGAAACGGTTCCATCGAAATATTGATCGCGCTATCCATCATCCACAACACTAAGATCGCCATCCAGATCAACGTAGAATTTGGCATCAGAAACATAGCAATCGACGCGAGCATCGCACCGATAAAGAAAAATGGCCGACGACGCCCCCACACCGGATGCCAGGTGTTGTCACTGAGGTAGCCGATGATTGGCTGTACCAGCATGCCGGTAATGGGTGCAGCCAGCCAGAATAAAGCGAAGTCATCAGGATTCGCACCAAGCGTGGCAAAAATGCGGCTGGTATTGGTATTTTGTAAGGCAAAGCCGAATTGAATACCAAAAAACCCGAAGCTCATATTCCACAACTGCCAAAACGAAAGCTGTGGTTTGTTGGTTGAAGTGTGCATCCTGATACGTCCCCAATTTTTAAATTTTATTTGTTATTACTTTATTTACGCCGGAACCAAACTGTATTGCCTAAGCCTTAAACAAAAACAGGCCTCATGCAAGAGACCTGTGAACATACCGCAGAAATTCCCGATAAGCAAAAGCCTTCGGGAATTTTTTCATAGATCAGCTTAGAACTTATAGTTCACACCGGCCAATACGGTACGACCATATTTTGCGTACTCCAAAGGTTGATTTGGTGTGCCTTGATATGTTTTATAGGCTGCATCTGTCAAATTACCGACCTGGAAGAACAGACCAAGGTCTTTATACGGACCAGACTGGAAAGTGTATTCCAACTGCGCATCAACGATGGTTTCAGGAGCAATAAAGCGTAAGTTACGATTGCCTGCAAAGTTTTCGATATCGCCAACAAACTCAGAACGATAGCGAGCACCGATACGTGCAGAGAAACCACCCATTTCATAGTAAGCGGTCAGACTTGCTACTGTCTTAGACATACCTGGCAATGGAATTGCTGCACCAACGTCGAAAGAGTTAGACTTCACAACAATAGCACTGTCATTGAAGCTGGCGCTGGCTTGTACGCCAAAGCCTTTCAAAGATGGCACTAACATATCCAATGGCAAAGATCCTGCTAATTCCAGACCTTTGATCGTGCCACCCTGACCGTTATATTGCGAAGAGTACAAACCGCTCGTTGTAATCGCCGTTGTACCAGGTGTCCATTGAGAAAAGTCATAGACATTGCTCTGGTCGTAGATGTAGCTGGTCAGCTTTTTGTAATACAGCGCTGCTGAAACATAAGCTTTTTTCGCAAAATACTTTTCATAAGACAGATCAATTGCGTTTGCACGCCATGGATCAAGCTTAGGATTACCGCCACTACCGCTTGGCAAACCAGTTGCGGTACTGACGTTGAAGTTGAAACCAGCATTCAGATTTTCAAGGCGAGGACGCGCAACTTGCTTTGCAGCTGCAAAACGCACAACCTGATCGTTTGGTAATTCAAATACCAGATTCAACTGTGGCAGCACGTCAGTATAAGTTTTACCAATAGTGATTGGTGTCACAGCGCCATTGAAGCCAACAACACCTGTTGACGACTGATCTGTATTTTGCACCTGGACACCAAAATTACCGCGCAATGTAACAGATGACGACAACTGATGATCCAAATTAGCTTTGACAAATGTTGTCGTTACTTTTTCAGTGACTCCCCATTGTGCAGCAACGTTTGAAGGATCAGCTGGGTTTGGCGCAAATGGCTTAAAGTACTTCGCCATAATGCCAGGTACATTAAAAGATGGAATCATCCCAGTACCAGAGAAACCAAGATCAACTGGCGAGTACAACAAATCAGGTGAAATAACCGTACCGTTAGCGGCGATCAAAGTCTGAGGACCTTGCAGATTGCTATGGTTTTTGCTGTGATCAGAATAATCTACGCCTACATTGAAATCTGACACCCAGTCACTGATCGACTTTGGCGCATCGACTGTTGCGACCAACTTGCCACCCTTCATAGTGTCATCGGTGTGCGGTGCGTGTCCCCATCCTTGGCCGTAGATCGTGTTATTGAGCAATAAGGTATTTGGATTGCTGTAATTTTGCGATCCTGTCATGGTTGGGAAACTACCTGTCGCCCAATTCAATTGAGTCGTATCAAATACTGCGCCGCCCGTACCGGAGACCAGTTGGGTATTCATTTCGTGATAATTTTCGTCACGTACTGCTTTGGAATAATTCACGTCCGCCAGCAATTTCCAGCCGTCGAATTTGAATGAGTTACCCCAGCCCAAAGATTTGATCGAGTCTGTTCGGTCATTATATTGACCACGCACCAATGGATAGGCACCAGTCAATGTACCGCCGTTCAATACACCACCAGATACATTGGCTGAACTAAATACAGGTGATGGATTACCTGGTCCGCCCCAACCTAGGTTTTCTTCCCATTGATTATTGGTTGTCTCTTCATGGAATTTTGAATAAAACAAGTCAATTTTGCTGGTGAAATCTTTATTAGGCTTCCATTCCAAAGTACTGACTAACCCATCGCGCTTGGTGGTGCCACTGACTGCCAGTGATTTGATTCCATTCATTTCAGATACACCTGCTGGCGTACCTGGCAACTGACTCACACCCCATGGCTCATATAAGCCCGTCTCATGATCATTGCGTGGGGATTGCAGATGCGCAATTCCGAATTGAAAACCAATTGTGCGATTGGCAAATTGATCGATGTAGTTAAAACTAAAACGGTTACCCTTGTCAGAAGCATTCGCCACCGAACCCAGGGAGTTTTTCTCACCGCGTACGTTCATGGAAATTGTACGACCTGGGAAAGCCAGAGGGTCGAACGTTTGCATATCAATCGTTCCGGACAAGCCTTGATCAATCAGAGCTGCATCAGGGGTCTTATAGACGACAACTGCGCCAAACAATTCTGCTGGATATTGGTCAAATTCAGCAGCACGGTTATCACCAGTACTTGCTTGTGAACGGCCATTTAATGTCGTGGATGCAAAATCAGGAGACAAACCGCGAATACTAATCGCCTGCGCACGACCAGCGACGCGTTGAGCGGCCAGACCAGGTAAGCGAGCGATTGATTCCGCAATGCTTTGATCAGGCAGTTGACCGATATCTTCAGCAGAAATGGCTTCTACCAATGAAGTCGAATCACGTTTCAGAGAAATAGCATTCTCAATACCACTACGAATACCAGTCACGACGACCGTATTGGCCTGTGTTTCTTCCGCTTGCGCAAAATCAGCTAAACCAAAAACCAACACCGCGCAACCAGCCGCAACTGGACTCAATTTAAAACTACGACGTTTTTGAGTCTGACTCTGAACGCCCTTCTGCATAGATTGTTTCATTAATGTCCCCTCACCCTTTTTTATTTAAGCTTCACCCTTGGAGCAATACCACTTCTTCTTAAATCTTTTCTTTAAATTTTAAGGCCCCGATAAATATTTTGTACTAAAACTAGATTACGTGTCAAACAAAGACTACATAGAACTACATAAATAAATGCACTACATAGGGGACAAATTAAGCTTATTGCACTTTAACGTTGCGTTTCGCCCACAAATGGACATAACTATTATGTAGTTAGACTACTTTTTGTAGCTGAACTACTTTTTTGTAAATTTGTTTTTGAGTGAATATTTGTCTTACTTTTGAATCCCAGGGCAACTTCCCCCAAATCACAGTAATGATAGAAAATGCGTCTTACCGCAACTTCAGCAGGCAAAATGAAGGAAAGTGGGCAGGGCTATGATATATTCAGGGCAAAAATAGGTTCAAAAACGCGCTCTGCAATCAAACATTGGCGCATTCAGCTTCGCAAGCACTGTCAGCACAATCAACAGCGATGAGTTACACAGATAAAATAAGTGACATGCCTGTTTTTTTGAGGCGCTGACTCACTCACCTGCAAACGCTGATGTTTTTTCCTATATTTACATCGGCATCAGGTAAATCGGCATATCCGCCGTTTTGGTACAGAATTTTATCAAGAAGCGACATAGTCAAATTCGCACATCCTCAATGAAAGTAACAATGAACCACAAATTAAGTATCGATGAATATGACGCACTAGAGCAGATCAGTAAGCTGCCAAAAAACGTCAAGCCAAACGCCTGCATAGGTCGCAATACAAAACGCTTGTCCGGGATTAAATTGGTGACCTACCGCAAAGACGGCAGTCTGGAATTAACTGAAATGGGACGCCAGGTTCTATTTATTAAACAGTGCATTGATGGTTTGCGCGCGATCTCCAAGGATTCTGACGCGCCATTATCTGGACCAGTGGCAACGTTTTTAGGCAAAAAAGGTCACATCGAAGTTAATTCTGAAACTGGAAAAACAGAAATCAGCGTTCGCGGACGTGAGTGCCTGGCAGATATTGATGCGAATACCAAGAGTAACTAAGTACTTTAGCAATATTGGAAGATAGCTAGATGAGCCGGTTGCTGAGTTTGGTGGGTTTTAGCAGCCCCACTCTACTACCGGCTCATAAGGACAGGAGCAATGCGCCACACACTCGGGCGCTGCCAGATCACACCACGATCCTGATTAGTTATGCGATTTGCGCGCTGCGCGCTGCGAAAGCCCGCAAGTGGTCAGTAATATAAAAAAAACCAACCCCAGAATGCCACGGTTTCCCCAGAAAATATAAGGGGTTGTGCCGCTATATCCCTGCACACTAGATTCCAGCGTCGCCCGCGTCAGATGCGGCACTTGGGCCTTCAGACTGGAGTCCGCATTGATGACAACGGTGGAACCTGTATTTGTGACACCTAGCCAAGGACGTCCCGTTTCCAGCACTCGCATTTGGGCAAATTGTAAATGCTGCGGCATCGCGAAAGAATTTCCATACCAAGCCAGATTAGATGCATTCAAGAGAATCGTTGCCACTGGAAGATGCGAAGCGATCTGATGCGATAGTTGGGCTGCAATCTCTTCACCAAACAAACTTTCATAGCAAATGTCAGGCATGACAAACTGATCACGTACCGCCATCGGGGACTGCATTTGATCTGGCACCGATAATTCGCTTAAGGGAATATTCATCATGTGCACAAACCAGCGAAAACCAAATGGCACAAATTCACCAAACGGCACAAGATGATGTTTATCGTAGCGATAAGCGCGATCTGCATGTAATGGTGAAAACCCCAACAAGCTATTGGTATATCGCGCCTCGCCATCTTGCACTACGACGCCGAGCATTAATGCACTATGAGTTTCCTGAGCGTAAGCATTTAATCTTGGTAAGAAATCTTGCGGCAGCATTGAAGTCAACAAGGGAAATGCTGTTTCCGGCGTCACAATCAGATCTGCCGGTGCCGCCGTTAACATTTTCCGGTACAACTCCAATGACGCATTCAAATAAGCGGGGTCGAACTTCATATCCTGCTCAACATTCCCCTGCAAAAGTCGAACGCTGATTGGCTTACCAGTAGCTTGTGTCCAATGCACGTTTGTCAGCAATGCGCCAGCACCGAAGATAGCCACAAAAGCGCTACTCCCCACCACTAATCGCTGCTTTTTGAACCGAGAAATGATAATCCAGGAGAAAATGCCAGAAAGTACTGCTGACAAAAAACTCAACCCATACACACCAAGAATCGGCGCAAAAGCTGCCAACATCGTATTACTTAGAGCATAGCCTGAGATTGACCATGGAAATCCGGTCAAGACCCAACCACGCAGCCATTCATTGAGCATCCAAAGCGCAGGAAGAATAATCAGGACCAGCTTATCATTGGAAATTCGCCAACGTCGCTGCAGCCATAAAGCGAACCAGACTGAGAGCGCGGCATACATCGCCAATCCAGCACTCAACAATGCCAATGCTGCGACCGCGAGTGGAATTGGCAAATCTCCATAGCGGACCATGGCAATCAATAGCCAGCTAGTACAAGAAAAAATCCAGGATAAACTATACGCCCAAGCCAACCAGGCTGCGCGTCGCGGCACAGAGTTCACCTGGTGTTGCGATAGAAGCGCAAACAATAAAGCCATGCCCGCGATTTGCACCGGCCACATTCCAATAGGTGCAAATGAAAATATATTCAAAGCACCAACACAAAGCATCAAACATAGTGCCTGTCGGAATGATAATTGCGACCACCAGCCGCTTACAAAGCGACTAAGCTTGCTCATCCACCGTTGTCCATGGACGTTGCTCTACTTGCAAAATCTGTACTTCTCGCGCATCTGCACGCAAAACTTCAAAATGCAAAGTGCCAATCTGGAACTCATCGCCTTTATGTGGAACCTTCCCTAAGTGACGCGACACAAAATCGCCAATAGACTCGACGTCACTACCGGGTAAATTAGTCCCCAAAACCTCATTAAATTGATCGAGATCGGTCAGACCTTTGACGCGCCAGCGTTTACCGTTCCCTTTGTTTTCCAGAGCAAAAATGTTGTCTTCTTCTTCGTCAAAATCGTATTCATCGTCGATATCACCGACAATTTGTTCAAGTACGTCTTCTATCGTAATCAAACCTGCAATACCACCATATTCATCCACGACCATGGCAATATGATTGCGATTAGCTCGAAAGTCGCGCAGCAACACATTCAATCGTTTCGATTCCGGAATATAAACGACGGGGCGCAACATGTCCCTGACATCAAAAGCTTCTTCAGCGTAATACCGCAACAAATCTTTGGCCAACAAAATACCTACCACTCTGTCCTGATCGCCGTCGATAGCCGGAAAACGTGAGTGTGCCGTCGACAATACCTGCGGCATCCATTCTTCTATCGGAGTAGAAATATCTACAACGTCCATTTGTGAACGTGGAATCATAATGTCACGCGCAGACAGGTCTGACACCTGGAACACACCCTCGATCATTGCCAGTGCATCGGCATCAATCAGGTTACGCTCTTGGGCATCCGTCAAAACCTCTAAGAGTTCTGCACGATTTTCGGGTTCGGGAGAGATGAAGGCGGTCAGTCGTTCAAATAAAGACCTGTGGGGTTTAAGGTCAGTCGGTCTGACCTTACTAGAGTGCTCTTGCATAGGAGGCGTGGCGCCGTTGTTTCAATCCTACAGAATACAACAAATCAGTGACTTTCCCAAATTTTAGGGAATTCATGCTGTTGCAATCACATCAACCGCATGAATTCTTCACATTGCCGTCATATTTCAGATTTAGATATCCTTCATAACTTCTACGGGAACTTCTTCTGAATCATGAAATTTCGTGTAATGCAAATGCGGAACAGAGCCCTGCTGATTCAACATGTCGACGTAACGATGATTCCAGCGTATCAAATCTGATGGGTAATGTTTTATTCCGCGTTGATTCTGGTTAGTCGTATCATCCACTCCCTCAATTGTCACTATCAAGGTCGTATTGCCAGACATTTGCTCAGGCGTTAGCCCAAATAAAGGACTGGTTTCATCAATGATATGAATCAAAGTCCATCCCAATACAAATAAAGGATGGTGGTCGCGCTCCAACTTTAGATCGTAGATTTTACGGAATTGCCCCATTGTCGACGTCTGCTCTTGTCGCATCACATGCATTTTTGCAGATGCTTCGCTAATCAAATTCAAACGCGCATTCGCCATTCTGACCATTAATAGCCGTTTGCCATCAGCCACATGACTGACTGGATGTTCGGCAAAAATAATACTGGAACGCGGTCTGGAAAAGCGCGCAAAAATCATCCCCGTCGTTACCGCAACACTCGCCATACCAACAAAAATTTCTATACTCGCGATTGCGTGTCCATACACCGTCATCGGATGCATATCACCGTAACCGACTGTCGCCAAAGTCTCGACACTAAAGAAATAGGCGCCCAAAAAATTATTTGGCTGCATATTGGCAATCGAATTTGGTACCAACATGAACAAGCCGGCAAAGACGAGATTAAACAAAACAAAAGTAACAGCAATCGCGCCGAAGAACATGGGCCAACTGCATGACATCGCATAGTAATAAATGTCTTGCCAGATATGACTATCTAATCCGTAGGTCACTACTTCGCGACCCGCCATAGAAATACGACGAGCGCGTTGAGGGAGCTTGGAGAATAATTTCATCGACGAATAAAGATTTTAAAAATTATTGATAAGGGTTATCTAAACCTAAGCCTGCCAGAATTTCAATTTCCAGCCCCTCCATTTCATCGGCCTCTTCATCGGTTTCATGATCATAGCCTTGTGCGTGCAAAACGCCATGTACGATCAAATGTTGGGCATGCTCTAGTACCGATTTTTTTTGCTCATCCGCTTCCTTCTGGAGGACATCTGTACACAAAATAATATCAGCCTGTGTTACTTCAGCATCTTCATCTTCCGTGTAGGCGAACGTCAATACATTGGTCGCATAATCTTTGCCACGATAGTCGCGGTTTAGCTCTTGTCCTTCTGCAGCATCAACAAAACGCAGCGTCAATTCTGCCGGAAAATACAAAGCTGCTTGAATTGTTTTACGAATTAAAGGACGCGGCAAAATGTCCTGCAAACGTGGATCTGCATACTGCACAGACAAAGTTAATTTATGCTTAGGATTACTTTTTGCGACCATGATGATGAGCTGAATTGAATGGGGTGGCGTTTTTTAACAGACCAATTGCCGCGCTATGCGCATGCGCACTGGCGTTAGCTGATTCATAGGCGTCTACAATACGGCCAACCAGAGGATGTCGTACCACGTCAACACTGGTGAACTGGGAGAAAGCAATTCCGCGAACACCGCTTAACACCTGGCACGCATCAATCAAACCGCTTTTTTGTCCGCGCTGCAAATCGACTTGTGTAACATCGCCGGTAATGACCGCTTTGCTGCCAAAACCTATACGTGTCAGGAACATTTTCATTTGTTCCGGCGTGGTATTTTGTGCTTCATCCAGAATGACAAAAGCATGGTTCAAGGTACGCCCGCGCATGTACGCCAGCGGCGCAATTTCGATGACCTGCTTCTCAAACATTTTTTGGGTACGATCAAAACCGAGCAAATCATACAAAGCGTCGTACAAAGGCCGCAGATACGGATCAACCTTTTGCGCCAGATCGCCAGGTAAAAAGCCAAGTCGCTCACCCGCCTCCACTGCCGGACGGGTAAGAATAATACGTTTAACAGCATCGCGCTCTAATGCATCCACCGCACAAGCAACGGCCAAATAGGTTTTACCTGTACCAGCTGGGCCGATACCAAAAGTAATATCGTGTTCAACAATAGAGTTGAGATAGTGATTCTGATGCGGTGTGCGACCACGCAAATCGCTGCGACGTGTTTTGAGCACCGGACTTTCAATCGATGAAACGGTGACTGGTTCCGCGTCAACAGTTTCTTCAGTCGAAACCGCGTCCGCACTGTGTGCGATTTCTAAGGTAGGATTTTTTAAGCTTTGTTTGGCTTTTTGTTCGACTAAAGCCAATTGCACTTCATCAATCGAAATCGCTTTTTTGGCGAGTGGATAAAAATGCTCTAACAATTCCAAAGCTTGTTCAGCATTGTGACCACTGACAATAAATTTCTCTCCACGGCGAAAAATCGTCACATCCAATGCCGCCGACATCTGACGTAAATTTTCATCCAATGGGCCGCACAAATTTGCCAGACGCGTATTGTCCAGCGGTTGCGGAATAAAGTAAGAAACTGGCACAGGAGTTTTAGCCATCATGCAGTCACAGTTTCTTCGACTAATTCGCCGCGCAAGGAATAATTATAGGATTCAGTAATCACTGTATTGACCAATGTGCCGATTAATTCTTTTCCGCCCGCGAAGTTCACAACGCGATTATTTTCGGTGCGGCCCTGTAATTCATTTGGATCTTTCACTGAAGGGCCATCCACCAGTATGCGTTGGACTGTGCCTATCATGGCATTGCTATATTTTTTTGTATTGGAATCAATCACTGCCTGCAAAGTTTGCAAGCGACGTAATTTCAATTCTTGCGGTGTGTCATCTTCCAGATTCGCCGCTGGTGTTCCGGGGCGCGGACTGAAAATAAAGCTGAAGCTATTATCAAAACCAACATCATCGATCAACTTCATCAGCGCATCGAAATCTTCATCAGTTTCCCCAGGAAATCCGACGATAAAATCAGAAGACACTGACATATCAGGACGCACTTTTTTAAGGCGGCGTATCACCGATTTATACTCAATCGCGGTGTAACCACGTTTCATGGCAGACAAAATACGGTCTGAGCCATGTTGCGCTGGCAAATACAAATGGTTGACCAGCTTCGGCACTTTGGCGTAGCAGTCAATCAAGCGCTGAGTAAATTCTTTCGGGTGACTGGTCACAAAACGGATGCGCTCGATTTCCGGGAACTCAGCAACATACTCAATCAACAAAGCGAAGTCGGCAATCTCGCCATCCTCCATCACACCACGATAGGCGTTCACGTTTTGACCAAGCAAACTAATTTCTTTAACACCTTGCGCCGCTAAACCTGCCACCTCAGCCAACACATCTTCAAATGGACGCGAGACTTCTTCACCGCGGGTGTATGGCACCACGCAGTAACTGCAATACTTACTGCAACCTTCCATGATAGACACGTAGGCAGTCGCACCATCTACCTTAGCCGGTGGCATGTGGTCGAATTTTTCGATTTCAGGAAAACTGATATCGACTTGCGAACGGCCGGACGAACGGCGTGCATCAATCAATTGCGGCAAACGATGCAAAGTCTGCGGGCCAAACACCACGTCAACATACGGCGCGCGTTTGATAATGGCTTCACCTTCTTGCGAAGCGACACAACCACCAACGCCAATTAACATGTCAGGACGCTTACGCTTTAATTCACGCAGACGACCGAGGTCGGAAAACACTTTTTCAGACGCTTTTTCGCGCACGCTACAGGTATTGAGCAGAACGATGTCGGCGTCTTCTGGCGTATCGGTTTTAATCAGACCTTCGGAAACATTGAGTACATCGGCCATTTTGTCTGAGTCATACTCATTCATCTGGCAGCCAAAGGTTTTAATAAAGACTTTTTTTTGCATCATTTTTTCTAAAGTAACAGCTGTTACAGCTTTCAATAACTATATGTTCATTCGGGTCGAATCAATCAATTCGTCATCGGCATGTTCGCCTGCGCATTGGGATCAGGCAATCCTTTGGCGATTTCTGATTTTGTAAGTATCCAGACCTTATCAATATCCCGAAAACTATTTTCTGTGTAATGAACAACAATATTACTACCAGACAATGTTGCTGGCATGACGATCAAATTGTTGACCGCAAAAATACGTGATGAAGGCGCCAAGCGTCGCGGATACCCATCCATCGTGATATTTGGATAATTTGACATATCCAGAATGCCGCGCTTAGCATTCGGGGGGAATTGTCGATCAGCGGCCACCTGTGCGAAACTTGAGGCCGTCAGACCAGCCAACACCAGCCATATACTCAGACAACGAAAAATTCTCGCGATAGACATCGCTTACCTCACCATTTCGAATATCAAAAAAATCAAAGAAATCAATTACTTAAAGTCGACAAACAGAACCCGCGAAGGGCATAAGTTTAACACAGACAGCTACGCGCTTCAGGAATTTGCCCGCAATTCAACGAAAACCAGGAAATCTGGGATAATGGCGAAAAAAATTGATGGAACCCCGATGCACACTCGTTCTCCACGCGCAGAAAAGCGCGATTTTGACAGCCGTTACTTCAGAAATGCCCTGTCCCAATTCGCGACGGGCGTCACCGTCATTACCACTCGCCTGGCAGATGGACAATTTCTTGGTTTAACAGCAAGTTCATTCAATTCTGTTTCTCTGGAACCGCCTTTGGTGCTATGGAGCCTTGGTAATTCTGCTAACAGCATGCCTGTATTAACTGGCAATTCACATTATGTTGTCAATGTTTTATCCGCTGAGCAGGCGTGGTTGGCGGAACAGTTCGCAAGTCGCAAAACGAATCGTTTTGAAGGTGTTGAATACACCTTATCACGCACCGGACATCCTATCTTAACCGGTGCCTCAGCCTGGTTCGAATGTCACAATCGCAGCCGCTACCCTGAGGGCGATCATGTGATTTTCGTCGGTGAAGTTGAACATTGTGAATTTACAGCGCAGGCACCTCTGGTCTATCATGGCGGTCAATTCATTGAAACCTCGCCAAAATAATTTTCATGCTCACTTCTGATTTGGTCGGCTATTGCGCCGCCAGCCTGACCACCGCCGCATTTATCCCTCAAGCCTGGATGACCTGGCGCTTTAAACGCGCTGAGGGCGTATCGCTGAGTATGTACGTGATCTTTATTGCTGGCATCCTGATGTGGATGACTTATGGCATCTTGTTGCAGGCGTGGCCAGTCATCATTGCCAATATTGTGACCTTGGTGCTGGCGTCTTTCATTTTGGCGATGAAGTTGATTTACAAGTAAGTTGATGGGATCCGATTGTAGGACGAGTGCAGCCCGCCCTACTTTTAACTCAATTCCCCAACATCTTTTCCAACACATCCCTCGAATCAAATGCGGCGCGGCGCAGGCGGTCGTTGACGCCTTGCCAGATTTTTTCTTGCGGCAAGGCTTCGACCAGAATCACATCGGCATGCGCATGATCGAGTTCGCGCAAGCCAGCATACAAATCATGGGCATAACCAACCGGATCATTTGGCAAATGTCGCCAGGCATCGGCATGAATGGCAGGATGCGCGAGGTAGCTCATTAAGGCCAATGTCCTGCCTTTGGCTTGTAATTGTTGAACCACATCATCAAGTTCTCCAACGGCGACCTGCACCACCGGCGTGTGCGGCGCATAGTGGGCATCCAACGTGCCTGATGCACGCGGTGCGGCGGCGTCGGGACTGGCAGGCATAACGCCCAGCACTGCAGCCAATTGTTCTGCACTGATATGCCCAGGTCTGAGCAAAACTGGGCCATGGGTGGCTAAACGACTTAAATCGACAATCGTTGATTCGATGCCAACCTCACTCTGACCACCGTCCAACACCTGTGCAATCAAACCACCTGGCTGCACTTCTTGTTCAAACTCTTCGATCACATGAGATGCCATGGTTGGGCTGACATGGCCAAATTTATTGGCTGACGGCGCAGCAACGCCACCTTTACCACCTTTAAACGCACTCAATAGCGCGATCGCCACTGGATGCGACGGGCAGCGTATGCCAACCGTATCCTGACCACCGGACACCGCAGCCGGAATGTGATCGGCCCGCTTTAAAATAAAAGTCAGCGGACCGGGCCAAAATGCTGCGATGAGTTTTTCTGCTTCGGCCGGAATCTCTTTCGCCCAGTAACTGATGTCGGCGCCTGGTGCGATGTGCACAATCACAGGATGATTGGAAGGACGTCCTTTGGCGGCATAGATATTGGCAACCGCCTGCGGGTTTTCTGCATCCGCACCAAGACCATAGACCGTTTCTGTCGGAAAAGCGACCAGCTTGCCAGCTTCTAAAGCTTGTGCCGCCGCGATAATTTCAAGCGGTACATTTGTCTTGCTGACTACTGACCTCATGCTTGCTCCGGCGCGGCAATCCCGAGAATGACGCAGGCTCTGGCTAATGCTGCCTGCGCTTCTGGCATGCTGGTAGCGACAAAAGTGACATGTCCCATCTTACGTGCGCGACGTGCTTCGGCTTTGCCGTATAAGTGAACATGCGCACCTGGAATCGCCATGACCTGATCCCAGGCTGGTTCGTGCTGGGTATCTGTGCTGGCATTCTCATACCAGACGTCGCCCAAAATATTCAACATGGCGGCGGCTGAATGTTGACGCACATCGCCCAGCGGCAATTGCGCCAAAGCGCGTACTTGTTGCTCAAACTGGCTGGTGATGCAAGCATCAATAGTGTAATGACCACTGTTGTGCGGACGCGGTGCCATCTCATTGACGGCCATCGTTCCATCTTGCAGCACAAAAAATTCGATGCACAACACGCCGACATAACCGAGTTCTGCGATGATATCCAAAGCGGCAGCTTGTGCCTTTTTGGCGATGTCTGGTGACACATTCGGGCTTGGTGCTAGCGTCGTAAATAAGATGCCGTCACGATGGACATTTTCAGCGATCGGATAGACCACGGCTTCGCCGTCAACACCGCGAGCAACGAGGACGGATATTTCGTAAGCCAGCGGCAGCATTTTTTCTAAAATGCAGTGTTGGCCATTCATGCCAGCAAACGCCGCTTCCAATTCTGCGCGGGTGCGAACTCTGACCTGACCTTTACCGTCATAACCCATGCGTACGGTTTTCAAAATACCAGGCAGCAAATCATCCGGTGCGCTTAGCACATCTGCGTGCGTTGCGATGCCCCAATGCGGCGCTGGGTAAACGCCATTATTCAATGCGCAGCGGGTAAAGAAATGCTTTTCGGCGAGCCTGTCCTGCGCAATAGAAACACAAGCGCCAGCTGGTGCTACAAAGCCACCACGAGCAAAATAATCGAGGCTATCAGCAGGAACGTTTTCAAATTCAGTCGTGACGCTGGTAGCGAACTTGTGTAATTCGCTCAAACCTGTCGCGTCATCATAATTGGCCTGTACATGGTGTTCTGCCACCTGCGCGGCAGGACAGCCTGCTTCCGGCTCCAGCACGGCAACCTTGTAGCCGAGTGCCTGAGCTGCGTGCGCAAACATGCGACCTAACTGACCACCGCCTAAGATGCCAAGGCAGCTTTTGTCGGTATTCGGCAATAATGGTCGTCTTGGATGTACTTGCTTGTCGATAGTCATGATGTCAAATTCTATGTGAGGCGTTCAAAAACAGCCTGCGATTCAGTGAGGGAATAAAGATACTCCCCCCCTTTATTTAGAAAAACACGTCATTTGTCATTGAGACAGAATGGACGTTTTAAAATACTCACTAGGAGTATGCAAACTCTTTCAAATTCATATTGCTGACACACACGCAAAAAGCTGTCTGTCTTTCGTCGTTTTTAAGATTCAAAACAGGCAACGGCGCTGCTAAGGGTTGAATTCAACATCACCGCTGCACATTGTTAAGCAATCAAACTGGCAGCACCATATCGCGTGCAACTTGCGTTTGCTTTTCTCTGAACGTCAGCAATTGCGCAGCCAAGGCATCATCCGTGGTTGCCAGCATCGCGATCGCCGCCAGCGCAGCGTTGGCGGCACCGGCTTCACCAATCGCAAACGTCGCCACGGGTATCCCTTTTGGCATTTGCACGATAGACAGCAAAGAATCTTCACCACGCAAATATTTAGAGGGTACTGGCACACCAAACACCGGAACAATGGTTTTAGCGGCGATCATGCCTGGCAGATGTGCAGCGCCACCAGCACCAGCGATAATCGCGCGGATGCCGCGTTCACGGGCGGTTTCTGCAAACGTGAACATTTCATCCGGCATACGATGAGCAGAGACGACCTTGGCTTCAAAACCAATGCCGAACTCTTTTAAGATTGCAACCGCATGCTGCATCACGTCCCAATCAGAGGATGAGCCCATAACTACACCAACGACAATTTTTTGCTCTTGCGTCATGATTATGCCTTCAGTTTTTCACCAGTCAGACGCTCCAGCGCTTCCTGATATTTAGCAGAGGTTTTTAAAATCACGTCTTCTGGCAATGTCGGGGCAGGTACTGTTTTGTTCCAGCTGGTAATGGTTTCCAGATAGTCGCGCACAAATTGCTTATCGAACGATGGAGGAGAAATACCAGTTGCATAGGAATCAGCAGGCCAGAAACGAGAAGAATCGGCCGTCAACACTTCGTCCATCAAATGCAGTACGCCATTGTCATCGAGACCGAATTCAAACTTGGTATCAGCGATGATGATGCCGCGTGTGGCTGCGTATTCTGACGCTTCGGTGTAAAGCTGAATACTGATATCACGCATCTTGGCAGCGAGTTCTGCGCCTATGCGTTGTTCCATGTCGGCAAAGCTGATGTTCTCGTCGTGCTCACCCATTTCGGCTTTTGCTGCTGGTGTGAAAATAGGTTCAGCTAACTTGGCTGCCTGTGGCAAACCGGCAGGCAAAGTAATACCGCAAATGGCGCCAGTCGCTTGATAATCTTTCCATCCAGAGCCGATGATATAGCCACGAACGACAGCTTCGACCATGATAGGTTTGAGACGTTTAGCAACCACCGCGCGACCACGCACTTGTTCTACTTCATCTGCGGCTACGACGCTCTCAGGAGCAATACCAGTCAGATGATTCGGCACAATGTGGCCTAATTTTTCGAACCAGAAATTGGCCATTTGATTCAGCACGCGGCCTTTTTCCGGGATAGGCTCGGACATGATGACGTCGAACGCAGATAAGCGATCGCTGGTCACAATGAGCAATTTATCGTCGCCAACAGCGTAGTTATCGCGTACTTTGCCACGGCCTAACAAAGGCAAAGAGTGAAGTGTGGAGCTAATTTGGGTAGTCATGATTTTTCAATACTCTAAAATACTGCACATTAACTGCAAATTTATAATGTAAATGAATGCTGCAAAAATGCTCAGGGCGCATTTTCTGCGCCCTGAGCTTACACATTACTTAGTTGACGATCTGCGACAACGCGCCTTTTTTGTACTGCTCGGCGACTTTTTCCAGCGACATCGGTTTTATCTTCGCTGCCTGACCTTCGCAACCGAACGACAGGTAACGTGCCTTGCAGACCAGTTTCGCTGCTTCACGTGCTGGCTTTAAGTAATCACGTGGGTCAAACTTGCCTGGATTTTCAAACATGTAACGACGGATCGCGCCAGTCATTGCCAGACGGATATCAGTGTCGATGTTGATTTTACGTACACCATTTTGGATACCAATCACGATTTCTTCCACTGGCACGCCGTAGGTTTCTTTCATGTCACCGCCGAATTGACGAATCTCTTCGAGCAATTCTTGCGGCACGGAAGAAGAACCGTGCATCACCAAGTGAGTATTTGGAATGCGAGCATGGATTTCTTTGATGCGGTCGATTGCCAGAATATCGCCGGTAGGCTTGCGAGAGAACTTGTATGCACCGTGGGACGTACCGATCGCAATCGCCAGTGCGTCACATTGAGTTTGTTTAACGAAATCAGCAGCTTGCTGCACGTCAGTCAACAACTGTTCACGCGTCATTTTGCCGTCAGCACCGTGACCGTCTTCTTTGTCGCCCATCATGGTTTCCAAAGAACCGAGCACGCCGAGTTCTGCTTCGACAGTCACACCGATGGAGTGCGAAAATTTAACGACTTCACGTGATACTTCAACGTTGTACTCGTAGCTGGCAACGCTCTTGCCATCTTCCATCAAAGAACCGTCCATCATCACCGAAGTAAAACCGGATTTAATCGCTGCCATACAAACCGCAGGCGATTGGCCGTGATCCTGATGCATCACTACCGGAATATGTGGGTAAGCTTCGACCGCAGCTTCGATCAGATGACGCAAGAATGCTTCACCAGCATACTTACGGGCACCAGCAGAGGCTTGCATAATCACAGGCGCGCCAACTTCATTGGCAGCTTCCATGATGGCAGTGACTTGTTCCAGATTATTGACATTAAACGCTGGCAAACCATAGCCGTTTTCAGCAGCATGATCCAGCAATTGACGCATCGATACGAGAGGCATATTAAACTCCAGAAGTACTATTAAAAATCTTTACTTTCAAATCTGATACTGCATTAAAAATTGCAGATCAGTTCAACAAATCTTTTTCTATCAGGCCATAAAAGCTACCGGGTTACTTAGGACTGAAATTCACCAACCTTCACGATCTTCAGCGCATTCGTGCCGCCTACTTGCCCCATAGGTTCACCCCAGGTCACAACGATCATGTCGCCTTTGCTGACGACGCCATTTTCCAGCAATACCGTCTCCGCCGATCTCAACACGGCATCACGATCTGCCGCATACGGCAAAGTAAAAGTCCGGACGTTGCGATACAGGGCTGCTTTGCGTTGCGTTGCGATACTCGGTGTCAAAGCAAACAAAGGCACATCAATACTGTGACGACTCATCCACAATGCGGTTGAACCAGATTCAGTCAAAGCCACAATCGCTTTCACACCAAGATGATGCGCGGTAAATAATGCACCGTAAGCAATCGACTGATCGATGCGGGTAAACGCCAGATTCAGGAAATCAGCATCGAGCTTATATTCCTGGAATTTTTCTGCTTCCAGGCAAATCGCCGACATTGCTTCTACCGTCTCGATAGGATATTTACCC
Source organism: Cognatundibacterium jejuense (assembly GCF_014284255.1). Lineage (GTDB taxonomy): Bacteria > Pseudomonadota > Gammaproteobacteria > Burkholderiales > Burkholderiaceae_D > Undibacterium > Undibacterium jejuense. The sequence continues at coordinate 83,858 of NZ_JACOFV010000018.1, read as the reverse complement.
GACGCAGTTTCGGCAGACGTCATCACCGCATCAGTACCATCCAACACCGCATTGGCGACGTCGGATACTTCAGCACGTGTTGGCACTGCATTGACGATCATCGACTCCATCATTTGCGTTGCGGTAATTGCTAATTTGTTCGACGCCCGCGCCATTTTGATCATGCGCTTTTGCAATGCCGGAACTGCCGCATTGCCAACTTCGACTGCCAGATCACCACGCGCGACCATAATGCCATCGGATGCATCCAGAATTTCTTGCAAGACCGGAATCGCTTCAGCACGTTCGATCTTGGCAATCATCATTGGCTTGTGGTTATAAGGCTCACCAGCAATATTGGCCAATTGACGCGCCATTTCCATGTCAGTCGCATTTTTCGGGAATGAGACCGCAACATAATCTGCCTGGAATGACATCGCTGTTTTGATGTCTTCCATATCTTTTGCTGTCAAAGCAGGTGCAGTCAAACCACCACCCTGACGATTAATACCTTTATTGTTCGACAGCTCACCACCGATTTTGACGACCGTATGGATTTCATTACCGATAATGCGTTCAACAATCAATACGATCAAACCATCATTGAGCAATAAAACGTCGCCCACTTTGACATCACGTGGCAAGGCTTTGTAATCGAGACCAACACGTTCCTGGTTACCCATCGTGCAATCCGCGTCGAGAATAAACTTATCGCCATTCTCAATTTGAATACGGGTATTTTCAAACTTGCCAATACGGATTTTTGGACCTTGCAAATCCGCCATAATTGCCACTTCGCGTCCGCATGCTGTTGCCGCCTGACGTACCATGTCGGCGCGATCGATGTGATCTTGCGCCTTGCCATGAGAAAAGTTCAGACGCACCACATTGACGCCCGCGTTAATCATCCGTTTGAGTGTTTCCACATCATTGGAAGCGGGGCCTATGGTGGCAACAATCTTAGTAGCACGTAACATCTGGTCTCCTGAATTATTATTAATGGTTTGATGCGGTGATGAACTAATTTCTTTGAACTAATTTCTTTGAACTAATTTCTTTGAATTTAACTTATTTACTGTGCCGCGCGTTGCAATAAAATTTCTACCGCGGGCAAAGTTTTCCCTTCCAAAAATTCCAGGAAAGCGCCACCGCCAGTCGAGATATAACCAACGCGATCAGCGATTTGGTATTTAGCAATCGCTGCCAGCGTATCACCGCCACCTGCAATCGAGAAGCCAGCAGAATCAGCAATCGCCTGCGCCAACACTTTGGTGCCATTGCCAAACTGATCAAACTCAAATACGCCAACCGGGCCGTTCCAGACGATCGTGCCAGCAGTTTTGATTTGCTCTGCCAATAAAGCAGAAGTGACTGGGCCAATATCGAGAATCATGTCGTCATCGGCAACATCCGCCACGGCTTTAACCGTTGCCACAGCCGTCGGTGAAAATTCTTTCGCGCATACGACATCAGTAGGAATAGGTACGGATGCGCCACGTTTTGCCATCATATCGATGATCGCTTTTGCTTCATCCACCAGATCCGCTTCTGCCAATGATTTACCGATTTTCAAGCCAGAAGCCAGCATGAACGTATTCGCAATACCACCGCCAACGATCAAGTTATCAACTTTGTCTGCGAGGGATTTCAGGATAGTCAGTTTGCTTGATACTTTAGAACCCGCGACAATCGCCACCAAAGGACGCGCTGGTAGGCCGAGTGCTTTGCCAAGAGCATCTAGTTCAGCAGACAATAATGGACCAGCTGCAACCACTGGCGCGTATTTTGCGATGCCGTGGGTAGTCGCTTCGGCGCGGTGCGCAGTACCAAATGCATCGTTCACATACACATCGCACAGGGCAGCCATTTTTTGTGCGAGCGCGTCGTCATTCTTTTTCTCGCCTTTATTCACACGGCAGTTTTCCAACAATACCACTTGACCAGCGGCGACTTCAACGCCGTCAACCCAGTTCTGTTTCAAACTGACAGGTACGCCAAGTAACTCGGATAAACGCACTGCAACTGGCGCCAGACTATCTTCTGCTTTGAATTCACCTTCTGTCGGACGCCCCAGATGCGACGTCACCATCACAGCAGCACCCGCCTTCAACGCTTGCTGAATCGCCGGAACTGACGCACGAATACGCGTATCTTCGGTAATATTGCCGTGGTCGTCTTGAGGAACATTGAGGTCGGCACGAATGAAAACACGTTTGCCTTGAAGCTGGTTACCTGCGATCAGGTCGCTGAGTCGATTAAATTTCATCGCGATGTGGAATGAGAATTGGCTAGGTTGAAGGAAAAAGCGATCTGACTCCGAATCAAACAAATATTAATTCCGCAGCAATTTCGTTATAAACAACATTGCCGAGCAAGATTCAAAAGTAAGACAAATGCGCTAAAACCGCTATTTTACCAAAGCCCCCAGCCCACGCCACAGAGTTTTGCATCTGATTTTGGCGCCAGCTCACCTAAATTGTCTGCATACCAGTGTAAAAATGTTAATGTATTAATATTTTCTAGTTTCCGCAGGGCGGATAAAGCCCGCGCGGTAGCTCCGGTAAATGAAAACGGCGGGTCGTCCCGCCGTTCGTATCTATTCCTATCTGACCAACTAAAGCAGACGCAAACCGGTGAACACTAACATGCCGAAAATGATCGTATGCAACATGTTTTTACGCACTTGAAAAAACACCGTCGCTGCGATACCGGCCATCAACTTAGGATTTTGCCAACTAAAATCCCATTCACTACCTCCATGCGGATTAAGCAAAAAATCAGGCACAATAATTGCCGCCAACGCGCAGGCAGGTGCATAGCGCAGGGCTTCCTGAACGCGTTGCGGCAAATTAATCCGGTTTCCAGCCAACCAAAAGCCACTACGAGCAATAAAAGTTGCCAACCATAAAGAAAAAATAACGATCCAGATCTCAAGATCACTCATGCTTGCTCACTCCCATCCGGTATTTTTTTACTCTTGAGCATGTGCTCTTCCAACAACATCGCGGTTGCCATACCCAATATCACTGCAAGTAAGAGACCGAGTTTATAAGGGAAATGAAAGCACAACAGCGCCACAACGCCAGCGACGACCACTCCAGCCAAAGCCGCACGGTTGATAATCAAAGGCAGCATCACGCACAAAATCGCCAGCGTGCCTGCTACACCCAGCCCCCAATTGGCGGGAACCTGGCTTCCTAACAAAATACCAATAACAGAGCCGATTTGCCATGCAGCCCAATTCGGAAAGATGAGGCCCTTCAAAAACGCTAGCTTGCCTTTCATGTCTTGCAAGTCAGGAAAGCGCTGAATAAATAAGCCCACCGCCACATCTCCAGTCAGAAACCCCAACCAGGCGCGATGACGCAAAGGCAAATGCGAGAAATGCGGCGCTAATATTGCTGAAAAGATAACAAATCGCAAATTGACCGCCAGTGCCGTCGCGAAGATCACCCACACTGGCGCATGCGCCCCGATCAGCGGCAAAGACGCCAATTGCGCGGATCCACCAAAAACAATAAAGGTCATCCCAAACGCTTGCGGCAGACTCAAGCCCGCTTTGATCATGGCTATGCCAACCACCAATCCCCAGGCACCTATACCAAACCAGGTGGGCGCTCCCAGACGCAGCGCCTCTTTGGTGGCAGCTTGATCAGATTCAAAAGACATGGCAACTTTTCTCAACAAATAGCCGTGCATTTTAGCCTTGATCAGAAAAGCTCGCCAATCAGCGATACAATCAACGATACAATCAGCGATAGAATCAGCAATAGTTAACGACAGCAAGTAGCTGGAATCCGTTAAAATCACCGCTTGAATTTGAGAACCGATGCAAATAGCAACCATGGCGTGTCCAAGCCGCAAAATGCTTCGCATGCCAAGCTGCTTTTGCATCCAATATTGCACCTAATTAGCAAACATTTTTACCGGAGTCTTTATGTCCACCAATAACAGCGCCACATCAGCGAACAATGTCGTCGAACTGCAAGGCAAAGATTTGCCTGCACACTGCCCAAATCCAGCAATGCCATTGTGGTCTTCCCATCCACGCGTTTTTCTTGATTTGTCCCACGGCGGCTCGGCAACTTGCTCTTACTGTGGTACGCAATACAAACTGGCTCCAGGTACCGTGATCAAAGGCCACTAAGATTTTCCATCGCTACGTATCGCTTTCGCGGTCGTAGCACCAGCAAAAAATCAGGTAAGCTCATCATGCCCGCAAAAAAGCAATTTAATGGCAGTGCTGACGAAGTCGAAGCTGCATTCTATGATGCCATCAGTCGCGCTGATCTCGATGTATTCATGGATTTGTGGGCGGATGACGAAGAAATTGTCTGCATTCATCCAGGCTCTAACCGTCAAGTAGGTCATGCTGCCATCCGGGCGTCGTGGGAAGCAATCTTTGAACGGGGCAATGTCCACATTCAGGCAACGCAATTACACGCGACGCACAATCTGTTGACCGCCGTGCATAGCGTCATCGAGCAAATTCACCGTCCGAATGAAACCTTGCCGGATGTCCATATTCTTGCGACCAACGTTTATCTGAAAACACCGCAAGGATGGCGTATTGCTATGCATCACGCCTCGGTCGCAGCAGGCAAAGCCCCCTTGGATTTATTCAAAGCCAGTGTTTTACATTAAAGGTAATTAGTTTAAAACGGCAATGAGGCGTGTATTTCCGGACGGAATAGCGCACAGTACCGGATATCAGAAACACCCACCCCGTCACATTCACTATGATGCAAGAATGAAATATCAGTCTCCCCGCTGGCTTCCCGGTGGTCATTTACAAACCATCTACCCTGCTTTATGGATACCTCGCCCCGAAGTGAGCTTCCGGCGTGAACGTTGGGTGACACCGGACGACGACTTTATCGATATCGATTTTGTGGATGGCAAACCTGGACAGCCTATGGTTGTGCTATTTCATGGATTAGAAGGTTCCAGCGACAGTCACTATGCGCGGGCTTTGATGGCGGCAATCCAGGCGCGAGGCTGGTCGGGCGCGATTCCGCATTTTCGTGGTTGCTCCGGTGAATTGAATCAGGCACCGCGCTTTTATCATTCCGGCGATGCACAGGAAATTGACTGGATATTACGTCGCATTCAATCTCAACATCAAAAGCAACACGGCGATGCTGTTTTTTTTGCCGCAGGTGTTTCCCTCGGTGGTAACGCCCTGCTACGCTGGCTTGGTGAATCGCAACACCAGGCTGAATTTGTCAAAGCTGCTTGCGCGATCTCGGCACCACTCGATCTGGCACAAGGCGGCGCGTCTTTGTCGAGCGGCTTCAACATGCTCTACACCCGCATGTTTCTCAAAACTTTAAAGCCAAAGTGCCTGCAAAAACTGAACCAGTTTCCCGGACTTTTCGACAGAAATCGTTTACTAGAAGCCAAAAATCTCTACGAATTCGATAATGTCGTGACGGCACCTTTGCACGGCTATCTGGATACCGACGATTATTGGAACCGCGCCAGCGCACGTCACGTGCTGCCCGACATCACACTACCGACCTTGGTCTTGAATGCGCAAAATGATCCGTTTTTACCCGGTCAATATTTACCTCAAAAAGCCGCGCCCTCGGTGATTCTGGACTATCCTAAACATGGCGGCCACGTTGGTTTTGCCGCTGGCAACGTACCCGGTAGCCTGCATTGGTTACCAGAAAAAATTTTGCACTTTTTTGACAAGGCAAGCTAATGGACGAGATCGTCAAAGCCGCCATTGCAAAATGGCCCAATGTACCGCATTGCTACGGCTGGTTAGCCCTGGATGCGCGCGGCCAATGGCGCATGCGCGATGAACGCTGCCAAGCCCTAAAACTCCCCGGCGACATCATCCGCCATCCCGCTTTGATCGACTTCATCAACCGCAATTACCAATGCGACGATCAAGGCTGCTGGTATTTTCAAAACGGTCCGCAGCGCGTGTATGTTGATTTAGAGGCCACCCCATTTATTGTCCATACTGCGCCGGACGGGTTGCAACTTCATACTGGTCAGGTGATGCCACTATTAACAGCGGCATTCATGGATGAGTCTGGACGGATCATTTTAGTCGCAGATAAGCTCATTGCCCTTGTTGATGATCGCGACTTAAGTGAAATCATGCGTTATTTACGTATTCAGGATCAAATTCCCGACGACGATCAGATCCTGACCTGGATGGCAACAGGCGGAGCAAGTGCGAGTTTGAGTTTGAGTTTGATGTCGATGCCGTATGCCTCGCAGGAGATCACGCTCCTGGCCAGCAGTCTGCATGAGATTCTGGCCGCTGCGGATTTAAAGGCACGACCAAGAGAATCAAGTAAGTAAAATCTCTTGCTTCATCAGCTACCGAAGCTACCGAATTTCCGGCAAGATATCAAAGCGCGGTCAGCGCCGTTTGCGCTCCTCTGCCAGTTCTTGCTTGTGATTCTCTTTCCAATCGCGTTCATTGGCATCGATCACTGACAATTCGTAAAAACCGGCATCTTTTTCTAATCTTGCCAGATCCAGCTGCTGCAAAGCGGCCGTCCAACTATTTTGAATTGCAAATGCTTCTGCCAGTGCGATATGCTGCAAAGCTTGTCTGCCTTGTGCAGCATAGACTTTGGCTAATAAATTCTGCAACTTCGCATCCTGCCGGTACAACATAATTTGATCGCGCAAAAAGATTCCTGCTGTTTCTTCTTTTTTGGCATCTAACAGCGCTTCTACATATTGGTAGACCAAGCCGCGAGATAAGGGCAAACGTTGGATGGCCTCTTTTGCTGCGCTACTGGCAAGATCGAATTGTTTGCTACCCAACAGAATGTCGATAAACAAACTATCGAAGGCACTACTCAAATCAAGAAGATATTTTTGTCGGGATGAACGTGCCGTTTGTTCCCTCGCCTGATCCAGTAACTTCCGTGCCTTGATAAAATCCGTCTGCTTACAGGCAACGTAGGCTAAACCATACTTCGCGGCAATCTGATCTTCTTCTCTTTCCGATTTCAGCTGGATTTCAAATAACTGCTTTGCATCGATCAACCCCTGAACGGTAGGGTCTTGCAATACCCGCACGCGAGATTTCATCAAAAAGAATTCGAGACCGTCCGCTCGCTGCTTATAGCGCAGGCCTTGCGCTCGCGCCTGGATGTCTGCAATGCGTTCACTGGTCAGCGGATGGCTGCGCAAAAATTCAGGTGCATTGTCCGTATAGTTACGGGTAGAAGCCTGAAGACGCCCAAAGAAAGTGACCATGCCAGTCGGATCAAAACCGCCATCTTGCAATATCTGAAAGCCTATCCGGTCTGCTTCACGTTCAGCATCTCTGCTAAAGTTTAGCTGCTTCTGAATTGCCAGTCCTTGCCCACCAGACGCGACGGCGATCGCGGCATCGGGACTTGAGCGGGCAGCTAACACCGCTAAAGCCAGTGCCACTAAAGGAATATATGAATCATACTTTTGGCTAGTCAGCATGCGCGCGATATGCCGTTGTGCAACGTGGCCGATCTCATGGCCGATGACAGATGCTAACTCCGACTCCGTTTGTGCGGTCAGTATGAGAGCAGTATGTAAACCGATAAAACCACCCGGGAACGCAAATGCATTGAGGACGGGATCGCGCACGGCAAAGAATTCAAAGTTATAAGCCGCCTCACCTCTGGCATCGGGGTGCGCATCTAATAGCTGGTTTCCAAGTCGGTTCAGATATTCAGCAACGGGGCCATCATCGATATAATCAGGATCCCGCCGGACCACGTTCATGATTTGCTCGCCAAGCTTGCGTTCAGCCAGCGGCGACAGGTCTTCTCGTGACGTGTCGCCTAAGGTTGGCAGATTTTGCGTCGCGGAGGTCGTTTGAGCATAGTTGCTTGAGGCGCACAAACTCGTCGCGAGAATAGCTGCACTCAGCAGTTGTCGCAGGCATGTCTGATTTGATCGCAGGAAGGAGATATTTTTTCTTTTCACGGTGCTATGATGTTCCTTGACGGCATTCGTTCCGAAATTGTTCAACTTTCCTCTAGATTTCACATCCATGACTACTCATTTCCAGCAATCCGATCTGACCCATTTTGACAGCGATGGTCAGGCACATATGGTTGATGTCGCAGAAAAACAAGATAGCCATCGCATCGCCATTGCCTGTGGCAATATCCGCATGAAACCAGAAACCCTGAGTATCATCACCGAAGGCACTGCAAAAAAAGGCGATGTGATAGGTGTCGCCCGCATTGCCGCCATCATGGCAGCCAAACGCACCAGCGATCTGATCCCACTCTGCCACCCGTTGGCTATCACGCGCGTTCATGTCAATTTTAGCATCAGTACTGACACGAACTCCATACAATGCCAGACTCAAGTAGAAACCATAGGCAAAACCGGTGTCGAAATGGAAGCCCTCACCGCTGTACAAGTCGGCTTACTCACCATCTACGACATGTGCAAAGCCGTTGACCGTGGCATGGTGATGAGCGACATACGGATATTAGAAAAGCATGGTGGCAAATCGGGGGACTGGGTTAGCCTGATTGATCAAGCACAGACTGATGTGGCAGGCTAACTTAAGTACAGCGAAAATAGCAAACACTCAGGTTCAAGGTGCATCGCGCTTGGGTATCTGGGCAACCGCCGCTTTATAGCGCGGGTCAAGCGCACCTTTCGCTTGCCAATAGTCAAAGTATTCAGGGTAATCGTAGGGATGAAGGCGCTGTAGTGTTTGCATCAGTCTCACCGCTTTATCCGGTTCACCGTTGAGCAAATCAATTTCTGCCATCTTATTGAGAATATGCACAAAGCCAAAGCGGGGAGTCCATTTTTCGACATAAGCAATTTCTTCCGCCGCCATGCCTTCACGGGGTTCTATGCGCATCAATTTGAAGTAATCAAAGAATTCAGGAAACAACGTAAACGCCGGCTTTTCTAACTTTTGCAGGCTGACTGCCGAAGGCATCTGCTCCCAACGAAAAACATTAAAGCCACGCACGACGCGCTGATAATCCCAAATGATCAAACTCATGCCCATCAAGCCGATTATCACCAGGGTTTTGACGAGCGCTGTCGTAGTTGTCATCACTCGCGCTTCCCAGCGCAGATGATCTGACATACCAATCAACATGCCGATCGGGAACAAGATATAGCCATACCATAGCGGAAATTCAACCATACTATGCACACCTGCCGCGATGAAGCATAAAGACGCATAAAGGCTTACGCTATTTGACTTAGCCAGCACACAAGTTTGCACTATCCACCAGCTCACACCCAACATGATCGCCAAGGTGACAGGCCATCCCATTTCAGCAGCAAAATTAAGCACGATGTTATGTGCGTGTTCGGCATACGTGGTGGAATTAAAATCCGCAGCAATTCTGACTTGTTCGGCACCATAACCGAACCAACCCACACCAGCCCACGGATGCGTTGCGGCCATATGCCAGGCTTGCTGCCATAAACCCATGCGCTCCGAACGGCCACCGACATGCTCAATAACAGACCCGCCAACATAGCCCATTGCTGAGGAAGCAAACGGCAGAAAAAATACCATACCAAAATAAACCAACAGCAAGGCCATTACAACAAGTCGATTAACCTTTTTTTCGCCATTCTGCGTCGTCATGAGTAAGACAGCAAATAGAGGAGAAATAATCCAGCCAATACGCGATTGCGTCAGCACCACACCAGTCAAAATGAAACCTGCAATTGATAAAGCCCATTGCGCAGGTAATTTATTTATTTGATACAAATACCAGGTCGAAGCCATGCCAAAGCACAACAGCAATGCTAATTGATTTGGTTGCGCAATATTGGCGTAGGCTCTCACCAAATAATTTCCATGCCCGATCGACATCATCAACGGAGAACCGTCAACACCAGCTATTTGCATATATTCTATGCTGACCGAAAGAACAGCCAGCGCAACGTTCACCATAGAAAAGACCAGGCAAAAATACGCTCTCTGCTGTTGGTTCACAGTGATGTTCGCACCCAATATGATCGCAAATAAAAATAAAAGGAGATAGATCAGCGGAAAAATCAGTTCCGACCACACCGAACTCGTCCGAAAAACCAGATTTAACACCAGCACCACAATCAAACCCAACGGCAAGATACTCGCCTTAGGAATGAGCAAGTCCATCATCGATCCGCGTGGCTGCCAGGCCAATACGAAAAACGCAAAAAATAACCCGATAATGATCGCCAGTTCGTTGTACAGGGATCGAAATGGATGCACATGAAAAGGGATTAAGCAAGCAATGAACAGCCCTGCACAGACAACGACGGACGCAAAATGACTGCGGGAATTTTGATTAATAAAAAAAGAATTTTCACTCGTTGAATTCATGGATCATTTTTAAAATTGAAGCTAGCTATCATCATTCGCACACCCTCGCTTTAGTCCAAACGAAAAGACCCAAGCCAGATTGATTACGCAAGCTGGCGCAGAACTATAAATCAGGAAACTAAACCGTTGTACGAGATTTTTTATCGTGCCGTATTCTATCAATACAGCACGAGGATAAGTAATTAAGTCGCTTTTTCAGCGAAGACTGCCAAGTGTAGCCTTCAGCTCTTTGAACTTTTGGCAGCCTTGCGCAATGCCCATAGAACAAAGCTTCAAGTAATCCGCAGCAGCGCCATCCCAATTTTTCGTATCTTCGTAGACACGCGCCCGACCGAAATACGAATTCGGGTAATCCGCCTTTAAAGCAATAGCAATATTAAAATCGCTCAAGGCTTTGGGGTATTGTTTTAGTTCAAGATAAACTGCACCGCGGTTATTGTAGGCATAGCTATATTTGGGATAAATCGTCAGCGCTTTACTGTAGTCCTGGATCGCTTCGGGGTAGTGCTTTAAATTAAAAAGTGCAATGCCACGATTATAAAAAATCCGCTCAACACCAGGAATATCCGTTTTTTTCTCAACCAAGATCGCAGCATCATCCCATAACAAATAGGGGTGACTAAATGATTGCAAACGGTTCCAGCTTAGCGGCACCATCAATAACAATAAACAAACTACCGCAGCAGCGGTACGTTTTGCTGGCATTTTTAGCATGAAATAAGGAAAGATCGCAACACCTCCCGCCATCCATAAATAGCTACGGTACAAAACAAAGGGCTCTTGAATCCTGACTGTAGAAAACTCCGTAGCAAACAAAAACCAGGGGCACAACATCCCAAAGCCAAGCAAACCGTAAAGCCCGCGCCTGAATAAAAAACGAACAGCAATAATGAAATAAAAAATAAACCCGAGCAAACTGAGAACATAAGGCCATGACCATAAACGCATGGCAAAATCTTCATACATATCGATAGACATCCAGGCTGGATCAGGTAGCAACCATAACAGCAGGTATTTGAAGAATAAAAAAGTCTGAGTCAAGATTGACAAAGGATAAGCCAGTGAAACGGGAAATCCGTTATCCATGAAGGACAGCCTACTCAACAATTCCGAACCATTATTCTGGTAAGCCTGTGCGAGCACATTTTGCGATTTAACTTGAAAAAACGTAAATAAAGCAATAAAAAAATAGAGCAAAAAACTCATTCCAATTTGCTTAAATAGTTCTTTGGATGGCTTTTTCAATAAAAACACCAAAGAAACTGCGACGGCTGGCGCCATGACAGCATGCTCTTTGGACGTCACGGCGAAAGAATAGGCAAATGCTGACGCAAACAAATAAGATTGTTTTTTTCTATCTATGCCTTCGATGACCAATCTCAACATAATGATGGTAAAAAAAGTCGCCATCAAAGTTGAACGCTGCGTCAGATATGTCACTGCATAGACCGCAGCTGGATGCAGCGAAAAGATCAAAACGCAAAAAAATGCTACCCATGAATTAGATAATTTAGTCGCTGTCTCATCAAGATTTGCACAACGTTCATCTTTCCGTAGTACCAGGTCGAATAGTCGTTGCAAAAAAAACAACAATGCAAGCGCATTTGCTATGTGCAAGATCAAGTTACCAAGATGAAACCAAATGAGATCCAAACCTAAAAGGCTGTGAGTCCACTCCATCGTAGCATAAGGGAGCCAACGTAACTCGGAGCCAAATCCATTGTTCAGGTAATTGGCATGGAACGTACCGTCAAAAAAATACTGGTCATCAAAAACGACTGGATTCCATAGGAAGTTACCATAGATACCAATAATGAGCATACCTATGAGCAAGCACTGCACTCTGTGTAAATTGAGAATTATCCAAAATTTATCGAACGACTTTGATTGAAGCATAGGTGTCCCGAAAAAGGATTTTCGTGCAAAGCACGAGATAACGAGGTGACGCCAACGATAGTGCAAATTACGCTGCAAACATTACAACATACTTAGCCAGCTAAATAAATTAAGCTAAGTATGTGTTCTAAGGCAACTACATGGGCATTTATTGAGAAAGTGGCCGTCCATAGGGATCAATTGGCAATACACTCACCACACTGGCGTCACTACGTCGTATGAGCACAACCAAGCTACTACTCTGCTCAGACATAGGAACATAGGCGAGCCGGTCATATGGTAAGCCTGTAGAAGCAACGGCTTTATCAAGCATCGCTTTGGCCTTGGGTAATTGCTCAGGTTTTTGCTTTGCCAGTAATTCTTCGAGCGCAAACATGCTCAATTTAACCTCTTTTACCATGTCAGAATAAGGCACGTGGTATTGCACCAAACGAGGTAAATCAACGTGATATCTCACCAATACGGCATTGATGTATTTTTTTCGCTCGGCTTTATCCGCTGGTATGCGTGCACCGACCAATTTCGGGCCATTCATCGGTAAGCTCGGATTGTGCAAATCTTCCAGGACTTCAGAGGGAATTTGGTAGGCAGATACCAAAGAAAAATGATTTTCACTAAAGACGATGTAAACAGGGCGCCCTAAAAATAAGGTTGTCGCACCATAAGTCAATGCAGCTAACTGCACGACGGCGATAAACACTAAATCAAATTTCAAGCCCTTCTTACCCGGCACGAAAATCAGAAAAGTAATCAACGGGCCCAGCCCAACGTCAACACAGGCCAGTACCAATAGGAGTTTTCCTGCACCTAAAGCCGTAAAATAAGGTTCAGGGTAACAAATCAATAAAACAAACGCCATGACACTTGAGACCAGTACCAGGCTAATCAATAAGTGCAATAAACCAGCGCGAATTCTATGTTTCATAATATTGAATCTAATACAACCAGTATATTGTTTGTTCGCAATAATAGGAAATACACGTCATCCATTTGAAGCTAAATTTTTGATGATTTAACTTCAAAAGAAAAAAAGAAGCCCCATAGGCTTCTTTTTTCAAATCAATGCAACATTCAAGCAATGATTAATTCCAAACATCAATTATGGGCAATCGCCTTGACCTGGTTTCATGCCGCGAGTTGAGTCACAAATTGTGCCAGTCATACTCCACAAAATTGCGGCACTACCAATTGATGGAGTATCAACGAAACTCATAGCCGCACCACTTGAGTTCGTCGCCGCGCTAGTACCTGTCATTACACCTGCTGTACTGATAGATAAAGTTGGCACATTAGTTGAAGTCGTTACTGCAGGTACGCCACCAGTACCAGCCGCACAACCAGCAATAGTTACCCCTGGTGCTAAACCTGATTGGTTCACGCAGTCAGCAACGCCAGTTTTGTAGGCAGCTAATTCACCGATTGTGGAAGATGCTTTTGCACGATTTGTGTAGTTAGCATACTGAGGAATAGCGACTGCAGCCAGAATACCGATAATCGCAACAACGATCATCAATTCGATCAGTGTAAAACCTGACTTATTAGTTTGAGTGGATTTCATAATGTAGCTCCTGATATTAAAGAGAGGGAAGAAAGCCGTGGTATCAATTTTCCACGTACAACAAGTGTAGCAAATTTTGTGCCATTCACTTTTAAGCCATCAAACCTCTATGACGGCACAGAAAAATATTGCGCCACTAAAAAAAATGGCACATACATTGTTGATTTAAAAATGTTGGCACAGTTTTTTAATGCGCCAAATACAGCACTATGTCAAAATAAGCGCATAATTTCTAAATTAAGTAGCGCGTGGACAAAATTATGTCTTCTAGCCATGAAGAAATCGTTGCACCAAATCGTTCAGCTCGGAAGCTTGGGACTACGGGGGCGATTTTGCCTAAGCTAAATTCAATAAATTAGACCTGGATAATTTCTACTCAAATTCTACTCAATTCAATAATGCCAACTATAATCAGCCTTGCCAGTGCTGTGACATTAACAAATTTAAGCAAACGCACTTTGTGGCGCCGTATCTCGGATGGTAGCTTGAGTCGCTGTGACGATAATCTCATCAGCGATAAAGCAAAGGTGAACCTTGAATCAATCCAACCTTTATTGGGTGTGAGTTTACGGGATGAAGAACTAGCATTATTAGAACCTGCTGATAATGGGGATGTAGGCGCCCAAACAGAACTTGCCATTATTTTTTTATCTCAAGAACAACCTAATAATGCGACTTATTGGTTGAAATTAGCTGCAAAAAAAAATAGCACCGCGATGTATCTTCTTGGTCGCTGCTATGTTGACGGCATAGGGATAGAGCAAAATGACGACCTCGGCCTCATGTGGATTGCGAGAGCAGCAGCAAATGGCTGCTTCATCGCTCAGATTCAAATGCAAGCGATAAAATCTAAAATATGCCATCACGACGCACCGATTATTTAGCTTCCCAAACAAGCATGCTGATTGAATTTGGGTTTGGCGAAGCTTTTTAAAAATACGAGTCAATGATCTTTAATGATTTAATCAATCGAGTGTCTCGCTCTGGTAATATCTCTAACTGTTGCCTTCAGAGCAAAACTGACCAATCAAAGAACATTTAATAAAACGGTAAGCCGAAATATAATTCGCCACGCTCAGATAGTTCCATACAACGTCCCGATCTTTTAACCTGATAATAAATGAACATATCAACTCAGCAAAATGGAGCGGCCGACTATCGCTTCGCTAAAAATTTTACATTAATAATAACGATTATCTTTTTAATTGGCGCGGCATGTGGGATCAATTCCTGGCCTTACCAAGCTATTATCCACAATAGTAATCAATCAATTATCTCAATAATTTTTGGCACTTTTACTAATTTCTCCATTAGTTTTCTTCTACTTTTTTTTGCTTCAAAAGCTTCAATAAAATGGCGCCTAGCATTATTAGTTAGTGGTTCGCTAATAAGCTTTCTTTGCGCCTTCTATTTTGAAATACATCATCCAATTGATTGGCTGCTTAACCAAGGCGCAAAAGGCGTCATGAATCTCATTGGTTTTTATAGTATTCCAGCATGCATTTATTTGTTATTGCGAGTCACCAAGATTATTCCTTCAACAGGAAATACTATTTTCAACCAAAATTTCACCAATCTATTTTGGGTTGCCGTACTATTTACTTCTTTTCCATTTATTGCCTTAGAAATCGGGATATTTTTTAATCCTCAAGTTTATGATTCTTATGCGATGCACTGGGACGGCATATCAAAGCTCAACCTTGATATTCATTTCTATCAATTTATCTCAGATCACTACTGGTTACGTTTCCTAGTTGGCTCTGCATACGGGCTAACGCCTATTGGTTTTTTAGCTGCATCAATAAAACAATTAAACGGCTACCCAAAACATGTGGCTTCTGCTGCTAGAACCTGGCTTATCCTTTCAGGTTGTGCACTTATTGCTTATTCATTTTTTCCTATTACTGGACCAAGTTATATTTTTACCAAAGAACACTACGCTCCATCTTTAGTTGCCTGGGCAAAATATCCAATTGATCTGATCGCGGGTACTACAGCGCCACGCAACGGAATGCCGTCTATGCATTTTGCTTGGATTCTGACCTCAACCATACTTTGGTGGCGCAGTGGTAGCGCCTGGTGGTCACGAACTTTATTTATCATCACTACTTGCTTGACGGCTACTGCAACCATTTTTTTGGGTGAGCACTATGTCGTTGATCTGATTGTTGCGGTTCCATTTGCGCTCGCCGCCATTGCTCTTTGTACCAATACAGTGAACTGGTCACATCCCGAAAGAAAATGGACTGTCTTAGGTGGTTTTTTGACTTGGTTTGTCTGGGTTCTGGTCCTGCGAAATCTGGTGCCATTTGCACAAAGTCATCCGTGGTTTTGCTGGGTAATGAATGGCATGACCGCACTAGTGGTTATTCTGCAGTGTGTAGCGATGAAACGATTTACCTCTCTTGCGGAAACGCCAATTGAAGATATTAATGTAGAGTCAGGTGCTAAATCAGGGTTCTTTACGACGTTCGAAAATAAAATTGGTGCCATGTTTTTTGCCTCTGGCGCGGCGACGTTGATCTATCACGTTTTATTTGTAAAAAAACTCGCGTTGATTTTTGGAAACACTTCAAGTACCACATTGAGTGTGCTAGCCATTTTTTTAGGTGGAATAGCAATTGGTACTTTTGTTGGTGGAAGATTTGCGAGCCAAACTAAACGCCCGCTTTTCTCTTACGCCGTCTTACATGGCTTGATTGCGGTCTATTACATCGCAACGCCGACAATTTTAAATTTAACACAAACAATTTACGTTAGTCTGGTAAGTGGCCTACTTCCAGAAAGCCCGATTTTATATTTATTCCAGTTATGTTTAGGGACAATGGTATTAGTAGTTCCGACGGTACTCATTGGAGCAACATTGCCAATGCTGACGCAAGTACTTCAAAACGAAAAACAAAGATTAGGAAGTCAAATTGCCCTTCTGTATCTGGTCAATACTGCCGGTGCAGCAATTGGTGCACTGTTATGCAATTACTTGCTCGTAGCTAGTATTGGTGTCGCTAGCACCACTTTAATTGCCGCAATGATAAATTTATTTGTGGCGTTGGGTGGGTTGGAATTAAATAAAAAATTTACTTTCAGCCAGGCTAACTCTCCAGCAATTGATGCCTTGTCAGTATCAAATTTAAACAAGCTATTCATCCCAGTTGGACTGACCACATTATTTCTTGGTGGTGCCTTATCAATGGGAATTATAGTAATTTATGCGCACATGCTTTCTATTGTTGCCGGTAATAGTACATACACTTATGGGTCGATCTTAGCCACATCTTTGGCAGGACTTTCAATTGGCAGCCTAATTTCGAAAAAAATACTAGCTAATGCCAAGGATAATCACCTTTGCTGGTTAGCTTATTGCTTCCTAGGTTTGGCTATCTGCAGCTTTGTCAGCATTTATTTCTGGAATACCGTTCCTGGCTATTTTGCTAGTTTTGTACGACATACCATTGCTCAGGACTTTAATGTTCGTGAAGCAATTCGCATCGTCGTCTGTGCTCTCATCATGGTTCCGCCGACAATCTTTATTGGCGTAACTTACGTTATTGGCTTGGACCTCATCACGCAGAGAGCGACTCTCAATCAAATACGAATGCTTGGTTTGGGTGCCTCATTGATTGCTATAGGCAATATGATTGGGGTTATGCTATTTGGCTTCTGTCTTTTGTCTGCTGTTGGTGGTCTCTCATCGATATATGTTATTGCGGCTCTCTCTTTGATATTGGCATCGTCGATTATTTTCCTAAACCGAAAAGAAGGTATGAAGATTGACGTATTAGCGATTATCCTTACGGCTAGTATTGGTCTACTGTTTTACCGCATGCCACTCCATTACGAAGCAATAAGCTCGGGTGCCAACGTCGATTTCAAACCGCACTTCTTTGGCAAAGCGATTGATCATATCGAGAATTTTGGCAGCGGTATGACATCAGTGACACAAATGGACGAAAGCGGAGTGAAAACCTTATTGGCGAATGGAGAAGCACTCGGAAATAACGTCTGGGACGGTAAAATAACGTCACAACTCGGTTTCGCTATTACCTCTTTACTGCATCAAGAAAAACGTGGTCGTGCTCTCGTGGTAGGCTATAACACTGGGCTTACTAGCAGGATGTACAAGGAAGCCGGATTTAAGGACCTAGATATCGCTGAACCAAATAAAGATATTGTATTGTTAGCGAATAACTACTTTGGGGATGTCACTCGTCAGGTTACATCAATGCAAAATGTCACCCTGCATACAACAGATGGCCGAAATATGCTGTTGTTATCGCCTCAAAATCAACTATACGACGTTATCAACGTTGAGCTAAATTCAATTGGTGAGGCCGGTGTAGCATCTCTTTACAATCAGGAATTTTATCAACTTGCCAAAGCGCATATGCAAGCTGACGGCATATTGCAACAACGATTGCAACTGCATTACCTTAATCCCACTGATATCCTTGGGATCATTGCGACCTTGAGATCAGAATTTAACTATGTATCTCTATATAGAATCAACGACGAAGGAGTTTTGATTGCAACAAATGATATCCGTCACAAAGATGCGAACGCATTAGCGATAAGCGCAGTCAATCAAAACAGCTCCTTGGTTGCAACATTGCGCCACGGGAAACAATCACCTGAGGTTATTCAGAAAAGCATATTACTAGACAACCAAAGCATAGACAGGTATGTCGCAAAATTCGAGACTGAACCAGGTACCTGGATTTCGAATGATGACAATTTACGTCTTGAGTATTCAACACCCAAAGGAAATGCGAATGAGGCTACCGCAAGCTACGCAAAAAACATACACCTCCTCGAACAATTTCAGTCACCTAAAATAGCCACGCCATAATCGTCCGTTGGCCTTATAAAAACACTGAACCTTTAACTACAATTCAGAAAATCAACAGGGTTTCATATCAAAATCCTGTTGATTCACAGATATAAGCAAGTTTAGGCTTACATAATTGATATTGAGCCGATTCCAGTTAGCTAAATTAACTTCATCGTTGATTTTCACACAAACAAAAACTGCATCTTCGTCGACATCAGATCGATGATATCGCCACTTGCCAAAGGTGCTGATTTTTCGACATCGACACCATTGACCTTGGGTTTTTGCGAGCCATCAACATGCGCCAGTGAATAATGTTTTTCGTGTTTAGTGATTGCCACGACTTGCACGCCGGGACTTCCGATGGTTGTTATTGGTTTGGTCAGTGTCATTTCTTTACCGGCATTATTGCCATTAAGTACCTTGATTTTGGCAATCTTGGGAATCGCGGTCGCAGAAGCGGATGATGAAATAGCTGTCACCTGCTCATTCTTTTCCATCTGGAACCGCAACTTGTATTTACCGATGTCAATCACATCATCATGTTGTAATAGATGTTTCTTGATCGGCTGACCATTGACCATGGTACCGTTGGTACTGCCCAAATCGAGCACGAAAGAACCGTTGGATGTCGTATCAATTGCAGCATGCTGACCACTGACAGTCAGGTGATCGATGACTATATCATTGCCGGGGCGCCGGCCTATGGTCATCCGTGATTTTGAAATGCTAACTTCTTGCTGTATCAGACCATTAAAGGTGACGATGATTTTCGCCATAACTCTCTCATCAATTCATTGTGACCAAAAACTACCTACCCAACAGACGTCGCAACCAGGAAAGATTGCGCACTGCATGTACTTTAAATAACACCACAGAAGAGTTGTCGTTTCCCCCGGCAGCATTCGCGCTATCAATTAATAATTTACAACATGAAGGCAGGTCGCCAGTGTACTGCTGCAATATGACTTGAATTTCATCATGACTCAGCATATCGGTCAATCCATCTGAGCATAACATGTATAAATCTTGTTCTTGTAACGGATGTGCATGTATCTCAACGTCGACATTTTCTTGGGTGCCAACTGCTCTGGTAATCAAATTCTTAATATTAGAAAACCGTGCTTGTGCCTTAGTGACGAGTCCGGCATCTAGCTGTTCCTGAAGGACGGAATGATCGTGTGTGAGGAGAGTCAGTTGACCATCTCTGAGGCGATAGGCTCTAGAATCTCCAACATGTGCCAGCAAGAGCTTATCTTGTGAGCAACATGCCACCACCACCGTCGTACCCATGCCAAAGCATTCGGCATTGGTTTGTGAAGCATATAAAACATGGCGATTCGCCAATTCGATAGATTCAGTCATCCAGCGTGACAATTTGACCGCTTGTAAACCCAAGCGAGCAAACCAGGTTGTATCGAGCTTGGCACATAAATAATCGGCTATAACCTGCGTCGCCATAGCACTGGCTACTTCTCCGGCTTTATAACCACCCATGCCATCGGCCAAAATGGCACACCCATAATCCCCGCACACAACGATAGCGTCTTCATTGTGATCTCTGACGCGACCTGTGTCTGAGAGAGCGGCGAATTCTAGTACGTGCTGATATGCCATCGATAATATATTTGCTGGATAAATGGAAAAACTGTTGATATGGATAAGAAATATGGAAGCTTGCGAGCCGAGGCAGTTCACACTCCTCCGAACAGCAATACACCTTGTATTTGCATGCTCATCAGCTGGGACAATGCAATACGGGACTACGCTATTCTTACGACCATCATTTGTTTTTTTTCGTTATGGGCTCAAGCTTAACATTAAGAAAATCAATTTGCACAGATATCAAGTCAAACCGTCGCGAGATCCATAGAAAAAGCCGCGATAAACGCGGCTTTTTTGTACTACCACTGAACTGATGCCGTGAAGGCACCGTTTTTACGTCAGATTACAGCATCGCTTTCAACAAACGCGCCATTTCTGACGGGTTCTTGGTTGCTTTGATACCGCATTCTTCCATGATGTCCAGTTTAGCTTGTGCAGTATCTGCACCACCGGAGATCAAGGCACCTGCGTGGCCCATACGTTTGCCTGGAGGCGCAGTAACACCAGCGATGAAACCAACAACTGGCTTCTTCATGTTGTCACGTACCCAGTAAGAAGCATTCGCTTCATCTGGACCGCCGATTTCGCCGATCATGATCACTGCGTCTGTATCTGGATCATCATTGAACATCTTCATGATGTCGATGTGTTTCAGACCATTAATCGGATCACCACCGATACCAACAGCGGAAGATTGACCCAGACCCAGTGCAGTCAATTGACCTACTGCTTCATAAGTCAATGTACCGGAACGGGAAACCACGCCGATACGACCTTTGCGGTGGATATGGCCAGGCATAATACCGATTTTGATTTCGTCTGGCGTGATCAGACCTGGGCAGTTAGGTCCGAGCAATTTTGTTTTGCTACCAGATTTAGCCATGCGGTCTTTCAACATCATCATGTCACGAACTGGAATGCCTTCAGTGATGCAGATGGCCAGATCGAGGTCCGCTTCTACAGCTTCCCAGATCGCTGCTGCTGCGCCTGCTGGCGGAACATAAATCACGGAAACAGTCGCGCCGGTTGCAGCTTTAGCTTCAGAAACGTTAGCAAAAATAGGAATGCCTTCGAAATCTTCGCCAGCTTTCTTTGGATTCACGCCAGCAACGAAACATTCTTTGCCGTTCGCGTAATCGCGGCACATACGTGTATGGAACTGGCCAGTTTTGCCAGTGATACCTTGGGTAATGACTTTAGTGTCTTTATTAATCAGGATGGACATATTGATTCCTTGCGATAATTAAGCGTGAGCAGCAGCAGCGGCAACAACTTTCTGAGCTGCTTCTTCCATCGTGTCTGCAGAGATGATAGGCAGACCAGAGTCAGCCAACATTTTCTTGCCGATGTCTTCGTTAGTACCCTTCATACGTACAACCAGAGGCACTTTCAAAGATACTGCTTTAGATGCAGTGATCACGCCTTCAGCGATCACGTCACAACGCATGATGCCGCCGAAAATGTTGACCAGGATGGCTTTCAAGCCTGGATTTTTCAACATAATCTTGAACGCTTCAGTTACTTTTTCTGCAGTAGCACCGCCGCCAACGTCCAGGAAGTTAGCTGGTTCGCCGCCGAACAGTTTGATCGTATCCATTGTTGCCATCGCCAGACCAGCACCGTTCACCAGGCAACCGATGTTACCGTCGAGGGAGATATAAGCCAGGTCAAATTTGGATGCTTCGATTTCTGCTGGATCTTCTTCATCCAGATCACGGTAAGCAACGATTTCTGGTTGACGGAACAAGGCGTTCGCGTCGAAGTTGAATTTTGCATCCAGAGCGATAACTTTGCCGGAGCCTGTCAGAATCAATGGATTGATTTCTGCCAGGGAGCAATCTGTTTCCATGAAGGCTTTGAACAAACCTTGCAATTGAACGCGCGCATCAACGATAGAGCCTTCTGGCACACCGATTTTGCGGGAGATATCATCTGCTTCTGCATCTTGCAGGCCAGCACTTGGATCGATCGCGATGGAGTGAATCAGTTCTGGATGTTTTTCCGCAACTTCTTCAATATCCATACCGCCTTCAGAAGATGCCATCAACACAACGCGCTGGCTGATACGGTCAGTCACCATACTAACGTACAGTTCTTTAGCGATATCGGCACCTTCTTCGATCAACAAACGACGAACTTTTTGACCTTCTGGGCTAGTTTGGTGTGTTACCAATTGCATACCCAAGATCGCATCAGCGTATTCACGCACTTGCTCCAAGGATTTTGCAACTTTAACACCGCCGCCTTTACCGCGACCACCCGCGTGGATTTGCGCTTTGACGACCCAGACTGGTCCGCCCAAGGTTTCAGCCGCTTTCACTGCTTCATCAACGGACAAGCATGGTATACCGCGCGGTACGGTCACTCCGAATTTACGGAGGATTTCTTTACCCTGATACTCATGGATTTTCATACGACTTCCCTTCAGACACTGAGGTATAAATAATTAAACAAACAAACTAGCTGGGTGATTTTGCGTCAGGCGAAGGTTTCGCCCAACGCGGGTAATACTGAACAACGGCCGGCCCATCCAGACGCAATGCATGGCAACGGTCAAGCTGGAAGGGTTGTTGAGTTTGGTTAGCATTGCCAGCGGTATCACTGGCACTATCGCGGGTATCGATCACATCACCGGCAAAGGCCTGGATCGCCGCGGTTGGCAAAATTTGTGCGAGTTCGGTTAAATGCGTGCAGCCATGTATTCCTGCCAGACGTTCTTTCACGCCCTGACGGAACTGCTTCATCAAATTTAAACCGACCAGTTTTTTGTAATCCGGTGTGATCGCTTCGCAATAACCGGGATAAGGAACAGCGTCAGAACTTGCATCAACAGCGATCACCTCAAGTTTTCGATCAACTGTGACGCGCAGATGCAGGTCGTGCAGCGCCTGTCCTTCTGGCCGTACGCCAGAGGCAAGCTTGATGTCACGTGTCTTGTGATCGGTAATATGGGCGTCAAAATCCCACAAGCCATCTTCGCGTTCGTACGCGGATATGCTGATGGCACGCGTATGCTTCAACGTGCGTGGGATTGTCGGAGATGATAAGGGCATCATGCCTTGCTGGCGGCTAATTCTATATAAAAGAGCCACAATTGCGCGTCGTTACCGCAGCTTCTACGATAACAGCCGCTCCTGCGGCGCTGCAAAAAACCTTCGAATTTTAGCACAGCTAAAACCTGAACTCACCAAATGCGCTCATTTTTTGCACTTGCATAGAACAAAACTGCTCGAATTAATCAGTGAATTTGCATTTTTATTGTAATTTTGATTGCGCTTTTGATGGTTTGTAATAGTAATCGCATACATCGAAAGCAAAGATTTAGCTTCTACCTCCCCTCACCCGCGAGCGGGTAAGGAGCTGGGGTGAGGGGCGTTGCAAAATGCCAGGTCGGTCGATTACAAAGTGCATCTTTTCTCTGACATTTTGTTTTCCTGCCCTCTCATCCAGCCCAGTCATTACTTCCTTCTGCTTGCGGGCGAAGGGGATTCAAAACCAATAGAAATATTTATTGATCTTCATCTTCCCGCGGTTCGCGCATCGCTTGCTGAATCGCCTTCCCTGAAAAGCCTCGTTGCTGCAAAAATCGACTTTGTTTCAAACGTTGATCATGATCTACCGGAGGATGAGGAAACTTCCGGTGCAAAACCTCGATGGCCCTTGCGCTTTCGGTTTCAGATAAATTCGCTTTCACTCGCTGAATTTCAACGTCATCCATCTGATGACTTTGTAGCTCAGCCAAAATTCTTTGATTGCCAAAACGCGCAGAACGTCGATTCACTAATGAATCAGAAAACCGTTCTGCTGACATAAAGTTCGATGCTTCCAACCACGTCAGCACCGTCTCAATATCATCGCCCTCTTCAGCATAAACGGACAATTTCCTGGTAAGTTCTATTCGACTATGTTCACGCATAGACAGATAACGGAGTGCTCGCCCTTTGAGGCTTAATTTTTGTTTCATCATGAAAAGTGACTTTATTGAGCAGCAACATCAAGCATCAAAAACAAAAGCCGACAACTTCAGCATTTTTCTAGCTGGAAATTATCGGCTTCAGTTAATGTAAGTAAGAACGACTACTTAAATCAAATCAATCATGCAGCTGCGGCGTCAACATTTAATGCCGGCAATGCTGGAACACCCAGATGCTCACGTACTTTGTTTTCAATTTCATACGCCAGTTGTGGACGCTCTTTTAAGAAATTACGTGCATTATCTTTACCCTGACCAATGCGTTCGCCGTTATAACTATACCAGGCACCCGCTTTTTCAATGATCTTAGCGTCAGCACCCAGATCAAGGATTTCACCTTCACGGGAAGTGCCTTCTCCATAGAGAATATCGAAATGCGCTTCTTTAAATGGTGGCGCTACTTTGTTTTTTACAACTTTAACTTTGGTTTCGTTACCAATAACTTCATCGCCAGCTTTGATAGAGCCAGTACGACGGATGTCCAAACGAACCGAAGCGTAGAACTTCAATGCATTACCGCCAGTAGTTGTTTCCGGGCTACCAAACATGACGCCAATTTTCATACGAATCTGGTTAATAAAGATCACCAACGTATTTGTACGTTTGATACTGCCAGTCAACTTACGCAATGCCTGCGACATCAAACGCGCTTGCAAACCAGGTAAAGAATCACCCATATCGCCTTCGATTTCAGCACGTGGTGTCAATGCAGCCACCGAGTCAATAACCACCAGATCAACGCTACCAGAGCGCACCAACGCATCAGTAATTTCCAGCGCCTGCTCACCTGTGTCAGGCTGAGAAATCAGTAAATCATTGAGATTAACGCCTAGCTTCTGAGCATATCCAACATCAAGGGCGTGTTCCGCATCAATAAACGCGCAGGTGCCACCGAGCTTTTGCATTTCTGCAATCGCTTGCAGCGTAAGCGTCGTTTTACCTGAAGATTCTGGACCGTAGATTTCAACCACACGGCCACGTGGCAAGCCACCAACGCCCAGTGCAATATCCAGACCTAATGAGCCTGTGGAAACAACTTGAATCTCTTCCACCACAGCGCCATCGGCCATACGCATGACCGAACCTTTACCAAATTGCTTTTCGATTTGTGCCAGCGCCGCAGCGAGCGCCTTGCTCTTTTCTGAGCTGTTGTCAGATTTCTTATCGTCCATACATTCTTTCATTCAATAAGCAGCCGGTGGAAAATAAACGCCTGAGTTAAATCCGCGTTTTGCAGTACTGTATAAAAAAACAGTGATTTATGCAAGCGACTTTTTCATTGTTATTGAAATTGTTGTACAAGTAAGCTCAGGTTGTTTTTCGAAACGGCTCGTGAACTATCCATTTGTCGAACATCAAAAAATACTTCGATTACTTTTGTTTAATTTGACATTGTTGTCAATCTACTTCTATACTCCGCGCCATGAAATTCTCGGCAGCGATCAATAAACTCACAGCGTGTATTGCGATTTTTGCGATACTCCTGCTGTCGCTCGCGCCTTCCATTTCATCTGCGTTGAACAGAAACAATCAAGCGATGAAATTTGGAACTGAAATTTGCACTGCTCAGGGTAGCATTATCAAACTGGTGCAAATTGCGAATTCCAAGACTGACAGCGATATAGGTTCGCACGTGCAAACCTGCGCGTATTGCACCTTGCATGCGGCCAAACATGCGACATTGTCAACGTTCGCAGTCAATGTCTCCGCAGCACTACAGTCAGAAACATTCCCACATCTATTTTATCTCGCACCAAATCCGCTATTTGCATGGTTAAGCTCCCAGCCTCGCGCTCCTCCTGCGCTCTCCTGAGCGAATGACATCGTTTTTCATTGACTGGTGAACCAGCTATCCCAATAGCAGCTGGTCTCTGCCAAAACACGCAATACTGACTGAAAAAGATTTGAACAGGCACACGGCTCGTTCATTTCATTCGTTCCGCCTGTCAAAAAATCGATGTTACCTCTTTAGTTTGCCGAATTATATGAAGAAATTTCTTCAATGCATTCGCTTCCCGTGCTCTGCACATATGGCGTCAGGTCGTGATTACGCGATTACATGAATTTAAAAAAAATACAAATGCCTTTTCACCGACTGGTAGTTTGTCTGCTTTGTCTGTGTATGTTCGCGAGTGCGCTATTGCCGTTCGCGACAGCCGTGTTTTTTTCCCAGAATGAAAAGTCATGGCCAGGAAGTGAGATTTGCACTTCGCGCACCGGAGCAAGTAAGGGTTTAGCTACCCTAATCGTTTCCAAAAACCGGAAAGCGACTTCAGGTAAAACCTCCGCATCGCATTGGCGTCACTGTGCCACCTGCCTTTCATTTCACATTGACCTCGGTCTGCTGCCCAATCAACAACAGGGATTATTGCGAACTATCAAGCAGTTATCAGGCATTGATCAGTGCGAGACATCTCATCCAGGTCGTCATACAAGAAACTTCTATCTCGCCCGAGCTCCACCAGCTTAATCGCTTCGTCTGCACTTCATCGTCAACCGATTAATTTGGCTTAATCCACCAGGATTCTGAGCCGTGAGCTATTGCATTTCGCAATAGGAAAGAGAATGAATGATTTCAAATAAACGAATACGAACGCTACCTCGAATGAAGACTGTCATTGTTATGCTATCGGGCTTCGTCTTGTCTGCTCCTGCCAGCGCCTCATGCGGTGCCAGCTTTTGCCTGGTTAATACTGATTGGGCAATTCAAGGCGCCTGGCTAGACCATGGTGTGCACCTCGATCTGCGCTACGAGCAAGTCGGGCAAGACCAACTCATGCGCGGTTCAGATAAGATCAATGCAAACCAAATCGATATCGGTAACCGCGAAGTTGAAACGCGAAGTCACCGCTGGTTGGCAAATCTGGATTATGGCCTGAATGAGCATTGGGGGTTATCTGGCTCATTGCCATTTTTAGATCGTAGCCATGAACACACAGAAAACGGGAAGCCAGTCACCTGGAATTTCAGACAAATCGGTGACGTGCGGATTATGGCCCGATACCAGACTGCCTTGTTTGAAGATGCCCAAGGTGGCGCTGCAGTCAGTGGTTTCAATTTAGGACTCAAACTACCGACCGGAAAAACAACTATTGCCAACGATACAGGCACCAAGGCAGAAAGAAGTTTGCAACCTGGAACAGGTAGTACGGATCTGCTGGCAGGAATCTACTACCGGAAAATTCTCCCAAACTTGCGTAGTAGTTGGTTTGTTCAGGCAAATATCGAGTCACCGCTGACTGAAAAAGACGGCTTCCGACCTGGTTCTAAATACGGTTTTGATCTTGGTATTCGCACCGATCTCAATGACAAGATCGCACCCATGCTGCAATTAAATTTGCAACGCAAAAGCAAAGACAGCGGCAGCAATGCGGAACCGGATAACTCAGGAGGCAGCAGTGTTTCTATAAGTCCGGGCATCAGTATCAAACTCAGCGGGCAAACCAGTGCTTACGGCTTTGTCCAAATCCCGCTCCGGCAATCAGTTAACGGTACACAACTCGTCGCGAACTGGGCTGCGACATTGGGCCTTCAATCTACATTCTGAAAGAACATGATGCAAAAAAAAATGAACCATATTATTTCCTCAACTTTAATCCTGACCACCACCAGTTTTCTGCTATCCGCTTGCGGTGGCGGTTCTGGTAGTTCTGCCAACGTCGCACCGGTTTCAACGACCATACCGGTAAGCATTAACTTCGATCTGCTGGCAAATGGTACTAGCGCAAAATGCGGTACCAGCATTACTGGCCTGGGTACAAAAAATACCACCGTAGATTTAAAAGACGCGCGCTTTTACGTCAACAATGTCAATCTGGTCGACGCGAGTGGGCAAAACGTACCAGTGACACTCACACCAAATGACTGGCAAAGTGATCAGGTGGCGTTGATTAACATGATCGATGGAAATGGCGCAGTCTGCGGCGGCGTCCCTTTATTAACAAACACGGTAATTACTGGAACTGTTCCAAGCGGAACGTACACTGGAATTCAATACGAGATTGGTGTTCCTGAAGCACTTAATCACAGCGATTATGCGACTGCACCTAAACCTTTAGGTGTTGCAGGTATGGCGTGGAGCTGGACATCCGGTCGAAAATTTCTGAAATTAGAAGTCAATCCGATCGGTGGAGTTAACGTCATCCGCACTAACACTGCGACCACACCAGCAACCACAACGACATCGAATGGTAGCACTTGGTACACCCATCTTGGCGCGACCGGATGCAGCACCAATGCGACTACTGGGGCATATAGCTGTACCAACAGCAACCGCATGTTAGTGAAGTTGTCCGCCTTCGATTCCAGCAAGCAAAAAATTTCATTGGATTTGAATGCTTTTTATGCGGGAGCTGATTTAACAACCGATCTTGCTGGTGCAACAGGTTGTATGTCTGGCAGCACCGATACCGAATGCGTAGCAATTTTCAACAATATGAAAATCGATCTGAACTCGGGTAAAACAACCAGCAATGGTGCGCAATCTATTTTTGTTGCGCGTGCCAAATGAAAAAACGCTACAGCTGTCACATACTCCCTCTGGCATTGCTCGCGGCTAGTAGTCTGATGCTTATCGCTTGCGGTTCCGGTGGAAGTGGCGGAGGTGGCCCCTCTGCAACCCATAGCCATACACCACCTTCGATACCGGCTCAAAATGGCTTTCCGGCAACGGTAAATTCTGCCAGTAACCCTGCAACCGAGGACAAGTTCGTGCTTGGACGTGCCCTCTTCTACGAGCCAAAATTATCCGGTAATGGAACGCAGTCTTGTGCATCTTGCCACCAACAGGACAAGGCATTCACTGACGGGCGACCATTGGCCATAGGCTCAACGGGTGAAACACATCCGCGAAATGCACAAGGTCTCGCCAATGTCGTTTATCACGCCACCCTCACTTGGGCTAATCCGGTGATGACGGAATTAGAGCGACAGATGGAGGTGCCAATGTTTGGCGAAAACCCAGTGGAAATGGGAATCAACGATAGCAACAAAGTTGAGGTATTGAATCGCATCCGCCAGGACACTCAATATGCAATCTTGTTCAAAAAAGCGTTCCCCCAGGATGTTGATGCAATCAGCTTTGTCAATATCATTGCTGCCATATCGACGTTCGAACGCGGTCTGATTTCTAGCGATTCCCGCTACGATCAGTATTTGCGAAAGAAAACAACTTTGAACGATTCCGAGTTGCGTGGAATGAATCTGTTTATGGGAGAGAAAGCGGAATGTTTTCACTGCCATGGCAGTTTCAATTTCAATGATCAGGTACGTTACGCCGGGCTTAGTCAGATTGATACCCCATTTCATAACACTGGCTTATATAACATCGATGGCAAGGGCGGATTTCCGTTTCCCAACCGTGGCTTGTTTGAATTTACCAGCAAGGTGCAAGATATGGGCGCTTTTCGCGCCCCTAGCCTGCGCAACGTAGCGGTGACTGCGCCGTATATGCATGATGGTTCGATCAAAACACTGGCGGAGGTCATCGACTTTTATGCTGCGGGTGGACGGGTCATTAGTAGTGGCATTTATTCTGGTGACGGACGTCAAAATCCGTACAAAAGTGATCTGGTCAATCGTATTAGCTTAAGCGAGCAAGATAAAATTGATTTGATTAATTTCTTAGGTACCTTGACGGATCAAAAATTCTTAAGCAATCCGCGTTTTGCTAATCCGCATTAGTCATTAGTATTTGACTTGACACTTCTGAATCGGATGAATTTCGTCAAGCTTTGGAACGTCAATTTTAAGTTAGCAAAGCAAAAGGGATATCAGTGATTGCCCCACGCATAGCGGCTCCGTAGCGGAAGCCGCTATGCAATTCAATTGAAATGCTCAATGAAAATTGAAAATTAAAAATAAGTAACACCTAAGCAATCGCCGGATAAACAAAAAACACAAAATGCAGAGCGTTAAAAACGAAGTGCATCAGAATGACACTCACTATGCTTCTGCTACGCTGATATAGGCATGCATAGCCAAGACCAGCAATAGTGGCCAACATGGCATACTTCGCACCACCGCCAAGATGGCTTAATCCAAATAGCAATGCTGAAACGCCAACTGCCAGCCAAGGCAATTTGGGATACAGTTGGATGATGCCTTGCTGAATTCCACCTCTGAAGAATGCTTCTTCAGCAATGCAGGTAAAAAATAAATTTACCAATAAGAACGTCGGTGTATAACTTGTCCATTGCGGTTGCCAGCGAGTCACACCGATGAATATGGCAATACTGAACGAGAGAAAAAAGTAACTGCGACAATATGCCAGGCGTCCATATCCTTCCACCTTTTGTCGCGCAACAATGGCATTGACCGGCAGAATGCTGCGACCATGAATACGCCAGCAATTCCTTTATCCAGATTTACATATTGTGAAAACAAAGTCCCATTTGCTGAGATCTGTGCGTTTTTTATTAATGCTAAGTTATTGAAGCCAGGGAGTAGATGCAAAGCCATAATCAGACCGAGAGCCCCCAATGCAAGGTTGAGAGTGCGCTTAGCTAGTAAATTTGTCCCACTATATTTCTTTGCTACTATTAACCCAGCCATGGCAGCTATGCAAACGACGCCGGGAAACGTAATGAGATTTTCAATGTAAGCACAACTCATCGTGAGAACTAAGAGCACGATCCAAATCGCGGCCCGATAAATAAATAAAACGGATAACGCAGTCGCTACAAACAGATAGGCAGACAATGGAAGATGCATACTCAGTCGCGGAGAGATTTTTACTTAACAAAACAATACCAACGAAAAACAATAGCAGAAGTTTGACATTGATTGCTATTTTGAAATAAATATTTCATCGATAGTTGTTACGGTGAACTCAATATAGGCTCAATTAATTATAAATATAATAATTATATTAAAACTTTTCTTATCCCAATTATTTGTCGAATGAATACGTGCCCGAAACCAAAATTAACACTTAAGCACTTAACAAATATTCCATTAAGAAGTACATATGTAGGTAATGATTAGATTAACCCGCAATTTTCAGATCCAATATTAAAAAAGGTGAACACGATCGACAGGAGCAGATCTTTTGTCGCTTATGTTGAAGTTGCAAATAGTATCGGCGTTCATAGCTAAAACAAACTAACATGAGAAAAACAATGCATCGTTCGACATACTCGAATCGAATACATCATGGCAATTTACTAGTTTAAGTAACAAGTGGTTCATTAGAAATATGTTGGTTTTAGGACGCACCAAAGCAATTTGGCTAGTCAAAAATGAATCGCGGTACCTGATAGTGCAGCGATGACCGGAGACGCTTGTTATGGAGTTGTTTGCCAGCAATGAAACGGTTTCAACCCTGGAACAAGCCCTCAGCGATCGGACTGATGTGGCTTCTATCGCTATGCAGCTTGAGTTGGCATGGTATCTACGTCAGCGCGACGGGCAACGCGCACTTCGCATGTGCGAAGTGATAGAACAACTGCTGGCGACATATCAACTCAATGCCGGAGAGCAAAAAAAAATACAAGCACGTTTGCAGTTAATACGTGCCGAAAATTATTGGTTAACGACCAACTTCGACAATGCGCGTCAGCAAATCGATATGGCTCTTCAATTATTTTCCGACATTGCAGACCATCCGGGTTTAGCAGACACGCATTGGCTAGCAGCGCAAATTGAAGCCGATGCCGGCGAAATTCAACTTCAGCAACAGCAACTTGCTTTATGTATGGTACAGGCAGAATTGGCTCAAGATAAGATCAGGTATGAAATTGCTAATGCCTGCATTGCCCGTCAAAATGTACTGCGGATGCACCATCCCGACGAAGAACAATGGGTGCGTCACTTTGAAAGTTTGAGCATATATCAAAATCAGGGATTACTGACGTGGGTATTTGACTTCCTCGGTGTACAGGCCGGTCAATACAGTGATTTTGCAACTGCTACAACCCAGTTGATACTAGCGACAGAGGCAGCAGCTAACAGTGGTCAGATTACCCGAGCGATTGTTATCTCTGCCAACATTTGTTATAGCCTTGCAGGTCTGCGGGATACTGAGGGATCGCTAAAATGGGGTCAACACGCTCTCCAACTGGCACGCCAAAAAGATTGGCCTATTTCTTTAGGGATTAGCCTCACGCAAACAGCTGACGCATTTCGAAAAATCGACCAGTTGGATTCCGCGAAAGAATTATTGAATGAGGCTTTGCAAACGCTGCACAATGTAACCGAATCACGCAGTTATGTGATTGCATTGCGCTCCCTGGCTGACATCGCGCTAGCACAATTGGAATTTCACAACGCCTACAACTATTTTAAACGCTTAGAAAATCACCCGGTCGCCAAGCTACAACAGGATTTTCAGTGTATTGCACTACGTGGTCAGGCACAGGCCTTATTACACTTAAACCAGATTGACGCTGCGTTAGAGGCGGCCCAAACAGCTCTCACAATTGCCAATGCAAATAATTACCCAGACTATCAAATTGCATCGCTTTGGGCGCTGGCGGATATTTTTTCGGCTCATCCTGAACTCTGCTCCGCCAAATTAAACCAAGGTGTATCGAGTCTGCATTTTTTATTGCAAGCAGTTGAAATTGGAGAAAAAATTCAAGATTACGCCATCTCAGACAAACTGTACGCAAGAATCGCTGCTGAGTATGCAACACTAGCAGACTTTTCAAATGCCTATGCCTACTCATTACTGGCATTTTCCTCACGCGAAAAAAGTCTCAATATCGATGTTAAAAACAGTGCAATTGCATTGCAATTAAGGTTGCAAACAGAAAAAGCGATCAGCGAAAGTGAACACCATAAAGCGATCGTCGAAGAACAGCAACGCCGCGCAACGATTCTCGAACAAGCCAACGAGACGCTTTGTGTCCTTGGCACCATCGGGCAGGAAATCACGACGCAGCTGCAGCTCGATAACATTTATCAAGTGATATCACATCACGTTAACGCATTGTTAGATGTAACGCATTTTTCTATTTTTCTTCTGGACAGCACAGGTTCAATACTGACCCTCACTTATGGAATGGAAGCGGGAAAGCGATTACCTCAACATCAATTTTCGGTTGACGACCAAATTTATTACTCATCACGTTGTATCCGTGAACGTCGTGAAATTTTGGTCGACAATTTTGAAACCATCAATGCCGCAGCGCAATTGCCTGACACACTGAAAATGGAGAGCCTCTTATTCTCTCCTCTGATTGTAGCCAACCGTATTATCGGTGTGATGACCATGCAGTCAAGAAGGAAACGCGCATACGGAGAAAGGGAGCAACTCATTTTCCGTACGCTTTGCTCGTATAGTGCGATCGCACTAGACAATGCACACGCTTACAGTCAGTTAATGGATGCAAGAAATCAATTAGTCGATCAGGAAAAAATGGCGGCACTCGGTTCTCTGGTTGCAGGCGTTGCTCATGAGATGAATACACCAATTGGTAATAGCTTACTCATCGCTAGTACAATTTCTGAACGGACAAAAACCCTTAGCAGTCTGATTGAAAATCAAAGCTTGAAGCGGACAGAACTACTGGATTACCTGGATAATGTCAAAGAAGGATCTAAACTCATACTCAATGGCTTGACTACCGCGGCGACAATGTTAAGTAGTTTTAAACAGGTGGCGGTTGACCGGAATACTGAACATAAGCGCCAGTTTAATTTACGCACGACTTGTCAGGATATTGCCGCTTCGATTCGCAACAGAATCACAAATTCAGGCCACGAGTTACAACTCCTTATTCCAGATGATATTGAGATGAAAAGCTATCCCGGTCCACTGGGGCAAGTGGTAACCAATATGATAGAAAACGCCCTTCTCCATGCCTTTGCGGATCGCAGTCATGGTCACATGATTATCGCCGCGGAGCGCTATGGGACCGATCAGATACGCCTGCAATTCAGCGATGACGGAAATGGTATCAGTGAAAAAAACATTGGCCATATTTTCGAACCTTTTTTTAGCACGCGCTTCGGGCAAGGAGGTAGCGGTTTAGGTCTGAGCATTAGCTACAACATCATCACATCGATTTTGCACGGACAATTAAACGTCAAAAGCAAAGAAGGTGAAGGCACTTGTTTTACGATGTTGTTGCCTATCGAAGCGCCAGATATGAAAGACTAAACACTTTTTACGATTGCTGATTGAGTAAAATTAATTAGCCAGCTCTCGCATCATCACAACCGATGTTTGCTGA
This sequence comes from Cognatundibacterium jejuense, assembly GCF_014284255.1. Lineage (GTDB taxonomy): Bacteria > Pseudomonadota > Gammaproteobacteria > Burkholderiales > Burkholderiaceae_D > Undibacterium > Undibacterium jejuense. Next base: position 49,526 of record NZ_JACOFV010000018.1, on the reverse strand, counting down.
AATCCTTCACGTTCAAAAAAGTCGTGTGCTTTATGATTAGTGATACCACTCTCCAAAAATAATCTGTGCACGTCACTGACCTTCAGATTCTCAATAATAAAATCTAAAAATCGTTTGCCAACGCGCATCCCTCTTGCATCGGGTGAAATAATAATGTCTTCCAGAACCGCAAAGCGTTTGGTGTTAAAGACACCGTTCGTATCTCCACTCAAGCTGAGGAAAGCAACACCAAGCAGGCGATGCTGAAGATATACGCAATAAATCTTTGCCGTGCATGAAGCATCCCCCTGCGCTTTTAATATCGCATTTGCCTGATCAAAAATAAGTCGGCGTAAATCCGGATTCCATACGCCTGGCGCAAGAGCACGTCCGCCTTGCAATTCTGAGTGCGAAATATAGTCAGCATTTGCATTTGCACAAAAAAAATCAGCGATATCGTCCGCCGTCGCCAGTCTTGAAAAGTTTAATTCATCTTGAGTCATAAGAGAGTTCAGGTTTTATGGAAAAGCTCTGGTAAGGCGAGCCAACATGGTTGCATTGAGTTCACGGTTATGACGATTCCAACGACTGATCGTCTGATCGAGATCGGTTTTCAGTTTCAATGCAGTCTCTTTATCACCACGACTTATTGCCCATATCGCATATTCCGCGCGGGTATCAAAATTGCCGAATTTTTGTAATGCAAATTCAAACTCGGTACGTGCTTCATCCGTATGTCCTGCGCCAGCTAAAGCTTTTGCCATCAGTACTGACACCACTTCCGGCGCATTATTCGGGGCACTTTCTTTTAAAATTCTCAAATGCGAGATACAGGCTTCATAACGTTGGCACGCAAAATTAGCACGGGCGGCGCCCAGACGAATTGCAGGGTCACTTGCGAACGGGCCTTGCAAACAGGTTTCGTAATTTTTTGCAGCATCCTCTGCCTGATCTGCCGCCAATAACGCCGCTGCAAGACGCATCTGATTTTGCGCCGTCGGCGTGTAATCAAAAGCAGCATGCGCTTCACGTAACTCACGATTCGGGTCTAATATTTTGCCTGCGGCAGACATGACTTTTTTAGCACCATGCTGTATGCGGGTACTTGGTAAATAAATCGCGATGCCATAGACCAAGCTACCTAACAACGGAAACATAAATAAAATCGCCAGCCAGTACATATTCTGACCACTACGAATCACATGAATCGCGAAAAAAACAGCGATAAATACATGAATACCAATACCAAAGAAATACATTATTTTTCCTAAAATTTATTGTTAACGCTGTCACCAGCAAAGCCGGTCAGTGTCGCATTCGCCCAATTGGCGCAAACCGCTTGCTGATGCTCATTTTTTACACCTGTCGTTTTCAGCTTCAGTACCTGAATGCCACGTACATCAATTTCTGGTTTTACTACTGCGGGTGCTTGTATCAAACCGCTGTCAAACAAGAGTTTATCATCACCCAACACCTGAAATTGCAAACCACCGTGGCTACGGCATAGATCATCAATACCAACATCGGCACGGAAAATTTGCCAATCGCCATGCAATTCATAACTGATCTGGTGTTCACCTGATGTTCCGATACCTTTATGAAATTGCAGACCATTCATCTGCATCATCTTTTTATCTTTCTTCGCTTGCGGCATTGCCACTTGGTCAAGGTAGAAATCGCTCGCAACCTTGGATTGAAGTCCAACATCCGATAAGAACAACTGTTGCTTTTTCAGATGCGGTAATGGTTTTTCTAAAATGCTAAATTCAGAAATTGTGATCGGCGTTACCACCACCGGGTTCAAAGAATTGTAAGCTTTAGTGTTATTTTTAGTTTCATTCACCGTCAACACCATTGCGTCTTGAGCATCGCCATTATCATTCTGATCATACGTACTCAGAATACGGAAGCGGAATAAGCGACCTGGCTTTGCAGAGAATTCGATTTTTTGCTTTTCTTGCTGACGTTTGAGACGCCCTGCAAACACTGGCTTACCCCACTCGCCATTATTGTCCGCCAGATAAACCTCAACATCTTTTGCTTGTCCGTATTCCCAATTTTTATCATTGCGCGGCGCAATTTCAAAGCCGCTTACCATGCGGCGTTCGCCCAAAGTCAATGAAAATTCATGTGCACCATTTTTTTGAGCCTGATCACGCACAGTTCTGAACCAGGTGTCAGGTTTGCCATCAAACGCATTTTCTAAAGGGTATCCGGGTTCTTCAGGTGGTCGGTTCAGCACGCTGATACTGTCAGGCGGTACCGTATTGCCCAAATCTGGTGCTGAAGGATAGCCAGCAGTAACGGCCAACACTTTATCGGCAGCGATCTTGATCACAAAGTCGTGTGCCTGATTAACTACCAGCGCAGCTGTTTTAACATAGACAACTCCGTACTTATCTTGCGTATCGAAATACCAACCGGCAGTCGCTTTTTCAAATTCAGCTTTGGTAGAAAAAGAAGTGATTTTATGTCCGGCGAATGTAACGCTATCCGGCTGCACTCGTGTATGTACCTGGAGTTGCAAAGCACGTTGCGTTAGCATGCCTGCATACTGCCCCTGTACTGGAGCGATATGTATCTTTACATCTCCGGCGACAAGTTCCGGGGCATCAACCTCAAAGGTTTGGGTACTGAATTGTCCGGCTTGATACTGACGCGTTTCACCATCATCTTCGTAGAGCGTAAAGTGTGATTTACCATACGGATAGATATCGAGGGTCAACACGTCCTTTGGCACTTGACCGTCATACAGCGCAACCGGATACATAGGCAAGATAGCGCCAGCCTTGACCATCACCGGCAAACGCTGCAGCGTTACTTGTTGATCGATGGAAAGTCCTTCAGAACCAGCCTTGACGACGCGACCATCCCAATAATCTATCCATACGCCTTGCGGCAAATAAATATCTTTGCGCCAGCCTCGGCTAGCCGCCTGACTACGAAATACCGGTGCAATCAAAAAGTCTTTGCCCAATATAAATTGATTTTGATAGCGCTCATCGTTGGCATGCGGATCTTGCGCGTGATCCCACATCAGCCCGCGCACCAATGGTGCGCCAGTTTGTGCGGCTTCATGCGCATACGTGTACATATACGGCATCAAGCGCATTTTTAATTTCAGGTAATCGCGGTTGATGCTGCGGTAAGGCTCATCAAACCACCACGGGTGTTTGCGCTCTGCCTTGGACCAGCCGGACATGCCCATCAAGACGGGGGTAAAAGTCTTCCATTGCAAATCACGGGTATAAGTCTCTGGACTTCCACCAAAAATACCATCGACGTCACCGGTCGCGTAAGCCTGCCCCGACAAACCGGAACCGATCAGCGTTGGAATGTGCCACCGTATGTAATCCCAACTACCCGATTGATCGCCGGTCCAGGTCACTGCATAACGCTGCGTGCCAGCCCAGCCCATGACAGTCCAGACAAAAGGACGCGCATCGGAGTGCTCTAAAATTCCTTGGGCGGCGGCCATATTGGCGTCTAAAGAAAACTGATAGCCTTTGCCAGTCCACGCAACGTCAAGCTTCTGCGCACGGGTTCCGGCAGTGCCGACTTCCCACTTAATTTTATCGACGCCACTTTCTGTCCACAAACCAGTTTTAAAACCATATTTTTTAAGACCAGCCACGACTTCTGGCAATTGGCTATAACCACAGCCATAGCCGTCATTCGGTAAAATCCAGCCACCTGGCATATCGTATTCACGATATTTCGCGGCAACGGAAAGAATCACGTCCGGAGTTTTGCCGGTCGGTCCATCGCTCCAACCTGCTGGAACGGTGCCTGGTTTTTTAATGTTATCGCCATCGTTATAACAATCGGCGTCGCCAAACTCATAGGCCCAGCGTGGCAACAATTGTGCTCTTCCAGTCAGTTCGGTATAAGCAGCAAGAACCTCATGGATAGACGGTCCAACAAAATAGTAGGCATCAAAGCGTGCTTCCTGATGCTTCGTGGTCAAAAAGTCGTTCGCCCGAAAATCATAGCTGCCGTTGCTCCAGGTATTACGCAACACCCCATAGCCCTTGCTGCTCATGTAAAACGGTGCCGGGCTGGGACGATCACCCTCCTCCCAACCACCAGAGTAAGACACTTCGAGATTCTTACCTTTGAACACCACGCTACCATTTTGTTGGCCACCACCGTACAACATTTCATCCGCTGCACTGCTGAGGGTCTGAAAGCTGGCTTTATCTCCAATCTCTAATGGCTGACGTTCTTGCCAGATCGGAGTTTGGTTATCAGCGCGGTACAAAGCCAGACGCAAAGGCTTTTTGTAGATCCGCAAAGCCATGGCTGAAGTTTGCAACAATTCATAGTCAACGTGATCCGTCAATGCATAGCTTACCTGCGGGTAATCAGTTTTGATCAAGATAGACGCGGCCTGATTGCCAGCATCGCTCAATTGTCCGTGCAACCCCGCCTGTATCCTGAACATATCCGGACGTAGCAGGCTGATACGCATCAGGCTGCCATTGTCGGTGTTGAGGTCTATCTGCGTTTGCGCAGCATTAGCTAAGGATTGCGGACTGCCGGATAAATTCCCTATAGATACTGCCGAAACAGGCGCTACAAAGGTCAAGCTGATGGCGCTGGCGATGAAGATCTTACGTAACCACGTCTGCATTGTTTTTTCTCCGGGTAACTTAGCAATTGTTACTTATTCACTATTATTGTTTCTCAGGGTTGGGATTTCGATCAAAAATATCCGTTGCTGCGACCCGAGTTATTGATTCCGATGCAATAGGAAACTTTATATTGCGAGAAGTTCATATCATTTCGTCGAAATTTTATTTATTCATAGGTAATTTTCTGTGCTTTACCAAAAAATCGCAAGAAAACACCAGTGCATGAAGAAATATCAAGGTTTGCTTCTATTTCCTATGACAATATGTATAAATCTATCTACGAATTTGGTATAAAGTTGAGTCAGGATGAAAGCTGATTTTTAGAGCGATAAAAATGATCCCAGTGCCGGTATTTTTTAAAAAATTAATGACTGGCAATAAAAAAATAAGCGCAAAAAAGACGCCGAGCAGCCCGGAGACCTATTTTTTAAGATATAACGCCCGTGAGCTGATGGTTTCTTTTTTATGAGACAAATTCACCTTATAGCCCCATCATGCGTATCTTGCTTGCAGAAGACGATAGTGTTCTGGCCGACGGCCTGACCCGTTCATTACGCCAATCTGGTTATGCCACCGATTGCGTGCACAATGGACAAGAGGCAGACACTGCCTTAACCACACAAGATTTTGACTTACTGATACTAGATCTCGGTCTGCCGAAAATGAGCGGACTCGAAGTGTTGCGTCGCCTGCGCGCTCGCAACTCCCATTTGCCAGTACTAATTTTGACCGCAGCAGACTCAATTGAACAAAGGGTCAAAGGTCTGGATCTGGGCGCAGATGATTACATGGCAAAACCGTTCGCCTTATCCGAGCTCGAAGCACGCGTCCGCGCACTAACCAGACGCGGTGCCGGAGGTGGCCCGACCATCATCAAACACGGGCCGCTCAGCTATGATCAGGTCGGACGCATTGCCTATATCCATGAGCAAATGCTGGATCTGTCAGCGCGTGAATTAGGTTTGTTGGAAGTTTTACTTCAGAGAACCGGGCGTCTGGTATCTAAAGATCAATTAGTCGATCATCTATGCGAATGGGGTGAAGAAGTCAGTAATAATGCGATTGAAGTCTACGTCCATCGCTTACGCAAAAAAATTGAAATCGATGGCGTCAGGATTGCGACGGTACGCGGTTTGGGATATTGCTTAGAAAAATTCTTTGTTGCACCTTCTGCTAAAACAGTGACTGATGCAACCACGGTCACCCACAGCGAAACACAATGAATACAGAAAGCAGTGTAAAACCAATGGCAGCGCAGCCATCTTCCGAGAATACACTGCTTAATCTATCCGAGGAAGTCAACCAACGCTCCTTGTTTGGTGAGATTCTGGATTGGATGCTGGCACCGTTGCTACTGCTTTGGCCTATGAGTATTGCAATCACTTATCTGGTCGCGAAGTCAATTGCCAACCAACCATTTGACCATACGCTTGAAAATAAGCTCACAGTATTGTCTCAACAAATCAAACAAGTTGATGGCAAGCTGGTGTCGCAAATGACCCAGCAAGCCCGCGATATGTTGCGCGCTGATGATCTGGATACGCTATATTTTCAGGTAAAGTCAATGAACGGTATGGTGATTGAAGGCGATCCCAATCTTCCCCCGCCCGACGAAGATGAAAAGCCTGCAGCGGGTAACACACAGTTTCGAACAAGCAGCTTACGTGGCGTCGACTTGCGCATCGCTTATGCCTACATAGAAGTCCCCAATACATCTTTGACTAACGCAGGCACTGCAGAGGTGGCAACACAAAGTTCGAAAAGCAATCGTCAACTAATTCTGGTTCAGTTAGCAGAAAGTCTCGAAAAACGCTCCAACCTCGCTAACGAAATCATCAAAGGTGTGATTCTCCCACAATTCATCATTCTGCCGATTGCGCTGGCACTCGTGTGGTTTGCACTTAGTCGTGGTCTATCACCGCTCGCCGAGTTGCAGCAAAGAATACGCGCGCGTCGTCCGGATGATCTGAGCCCGATTGATCCGCGTCAGGTGCCAGAAGAAATTACCCCACTGGTTAACTCGCTCAACGACATGTTAGGCCGACTGACAATGACCATCAATAGCCAAAAACGGTTTATCGCTGATGCTGCCCATCAAATGAAAACGCCGCTGGCGGGTATGCGCATGCAATCAGAGCTTGCCCTACGACAAACTGATCGGGAAGAAATCCATCGTTCCTTGTTGCAACTATCCACTAGCTCAGAAGCCGCGACCCGTCTGATTAATCAATTGTTGATGATGGCAAAAGCGGAAAATCAAACGCCATCTAACCGACCTTTAGAGCGCGTTAATTTAAATGACTTGGCGATGGATGTTGTACGTGAATGGATACCGTCTTCATTTTCTAAACACATAGATCTCGGTTTTGAACAAACAGATGAAGCGATCATCATTTTTGGCAATCCCATCATGTTGAAAGAGATGTTGAGCAACCTGATCGATAATGCGATTCGCTACACGCCCGCAGGGCATAGCGTTACCGTCAAAGTCAATGACAACCAGGCACAGCAACTTGCGATTTTAGAAGTGGAAGACAACGGACCTGGTATTCCACTTGCAGAACGTGAGCGTGTATTTGAGCGCTTTTACCGGATATTAGGAAGTAATGTGCAAGGCAGCGGTCTGGGGCTTGCCATCGTGCGTGAGATCGTTTTGCAGCATGACGCGCAAATTACCGTCAGCGAAAATCCACATCCGCAAGATAAGCAATTTCCGGGTTGTGTATTCCGTATTTATTTCAGATTAAATCCTTTTGATGACTTCATTCCTGAGTCCGACTGAGACCTATTCCAATGCAAAAAAAGACTGGCAAAATATCCTCTGACTATTGGCGCAATGCCAAGCGCTTAACCAGCATATTGCTACTTTTATGGTTCAGCCTGACATTCGGCTGTTTGTTTTTTGCCCGCGAGTTATCGACACTACATTTTTTTAGCTGGCCTTTGTCATTCTACATTGCCGCACAAGGATTAACTCTGAGCTTTGTCTTCATTTTGGCGACGTATTCGATTGGGATGCACTGGATCGGTCGAACAAAAAAAGAAGGTGACGATTAATGTCTCAAGCAAATTATTCCCGAAAATTAACCAAGTATTATCTCTGGTACACGGCACTGTTTTTTGTGTTCCTGATCAGCCTGGCGATACTTGAGCGCGAAGGTGTTCCACGGTCATGGATAGGCTATCTGTTTATGTTCGTGACCATCGTCATTTACGCCGGCATTGGCGTTTTATGCCGGACATCGGATATCACTGAATACTATGTTGCGGGACGCCGGGTCCCCGCCGTTTTTAACGGCATGGCCACTGCGGCAGACTGGATTTCTGCGGCCAGTTTTTTGAGTCTGGCAGGAGGATTATTTTTACAAGGATTTGACGGCTTTGCGTACATTGTTGGCTGGACCGGAGGATTCTGTCTGGTGGCAATGCTGGTCGCGCCATACATACGTAAGTTTGGGCAATACACGATCCCGGATTTTTTAGGCGCCCGTTTTTCTGGTCCGGCCGGAACCAACATGGTCAGATTGCTTGCCGTATTTGCGACGGTGTTTATTTCTTTCATTTACGTTGTTGCGCAAATCTATGGTGTCGGGCTGATTACCTCGCGCTTTACGGGTGTGGATTTTTCAGTGGGCATTTTTCTTGGACTAGCGAGTATTTTGGTATGTTCGTTTTTGGGTGGCATGCGCGCTATCACTTGGACGCAGGTGGCGCAATACATCATTATTTTGATTGCATTTATGATCCCTGCCATATGGTTATCGATCAAACATAGCGACAATCCCATTCCGCAAATATCTTATGGTACATTTTTACCGAAACTCAGTAGCCTGGAACATACGTTTGAAAATGATCCTAAAGAAAATGAAGTACGGGCAATTTACCAATTGCGCGCCAATGAGTTTCAGGAAAAAATTCAGCTCCTTCCGACTTCCTGGGAAAATGGGCGTGCGGAGTTAGCCAAAGACTTAGAAAAACTAAAATCTGAATCGGGTAATTTGATTGCCATCAAAAATGCCAGCCGTATTTTGGCGAATTACCCAGCCACACCCGAAGAGGCGCGTAATCGCTGGACCGAGGTCCGAAATACCTACCTCACCAAAGCGCAACCTGGTTTCTCACAATACTCACCGTATGCAGCAAAGACCACATCTGAATCTGACGTCAAGCGAAATAACTTTATCGCCCTGGTATTGTGCCTGATGATGGGTACAGCTGCACTACCACATGTATTGACACGCTACTACACCACACCGTCAGTGACAGCTAGCCGTGACTCGGTATTCTGGTCGCTTTTCTTTATCATGTTGCTCTACATTACAATCCCGGCGATTGCTATTTTGATCAAGTACGATATTTACACCTCATTAGTCGGCACAAAGTTTTCTAATTTGCCGTCGTGGGTGACGTATTGGGCAAATATTGACAAGCTCAACCCGCTCATCAGCATTATTGACGTAAATAAAGATGGCATCGTGCAGCTATCTGAAATCAATATTGACGGCGATATCATCGTCTTGGCAACACCAGAAATTGCCGGATTGCCGTATGTCATTTCTGGTTTAGTTGCTGCGGGCGGATTAGCTGCTGCGCTATCAACTGCAGATGGTTTGCTGTTGACTATTTCCAATTCTTTATCACACGATGTCTATTACAAGATTCTTGACCCATCAGCCTCAACGCAAAAGCGTGTGACGATTTCCAAATTGTTTTTGCTCGTTGTCGCTTTGTTCGCGGCGTATATTGCTTCATTGAAACCTGCTGATATTTTGTCCTTAGTTGGTGCAGCTTTTTCTGTTGCAGCCTCTACGTTATTTCCTGCACTGGTATTGGGCATATTCTGGAAACGGACGAACCATCAAGGTGCAATCGCTGGCATCATTACAGGCTTTTGTGTATGTGTGTTTTACATGCTTTACACGCATCCCTTGTTCGGCGGCAACATGCAAAATCAATGGTGGCATATCGCACCGATATCCGCCGGTGTATTTGGCGTACCTGCCGGGTTTATTACGATGGCGATTGTTAGCCTTTGTACGCCGAAACCAGATGCAAAGACCCTGGAACTAATTGATTACTTACGCGCCCCCTGAGATCGATGCAGACACCAGGTGTCAGGTGGCACGTTTCTTGATATAGTCAAAATCAACAGCACTCGCGGAACGATGACATGGCAAAATTTTTTAATGAAATGACTGCTGAAGATGCAACCAGCGCAAATGGTCTCAATATCACGCGCGAGCATTATCGCGATTTTGATCAGTGGCTAAAACAACAAACTGCCGAACGTCTTCAACGTAAACGGGCAGAAGCTGACTTGAGTTTCCGCCGCGTCGGCATCACTTTTGCTGTCTATGGTGATGATGCAGGCACAGAACGCCTGATCCCTTTCGACATCATTCCACGCATTATTCCGGCGCATGAGTGGCAACAATTGCAAACAGGCCTGGTGCAGCGCGTGCAAGCACTGAATATGTTCATTCATGATATTTATCACGATCAGAACATCATTAAAGCCGGCATTATTCCGCCCGAGCAAATTTATAAAAATGCGCAGTATCGACCTGAGATGCAAGGCATATCAGTCGCGTCTGATATCTATGCCCATATTGCCGGCGTCGATATCGTGCGCGCTGGCCAGGGTGAATTTTACGTTCTGGAAGACAATCTACGTGTCCCCTCTGGCGTGTCGTATATGCTGGAAGACCGCAAGATGATGATGCGCCTATTTCCAGAATTATTTAGCAGCAATAAAATCGCGCCAGTCGATCATTATCCAGATATGTTGCTCGACAACCTGCGTTCCGTCGCACCGATGGGCATTGACGATCCGACGGTCGTTGTGATGACACCGGGCATGTACAACTCAGCATATTTTGAGCATGCGTTTCTGGCACAGCAAATGGGTGTAGAACTGGTTGAAGGTAAAGACTTGTTCGTCAACGATAACGCTGTTTACATGCGCACCACCCGCGGGCCCAAACGGGTGGATGTGATCTATCGCCGCATCGATGATGATTTCTTAGATCCACTCGCATTCCGGCCGGACTCTTCCCTCGGCGTGCCGGGTTTGTTATCCGTTTATCGCTCTGGTCGCGTGACCCTCGCCAATGCGATAGGCACCGGTGTTGCTGATGACAAATCAATTTATCCTTACGTGCCGGATATGATTAAGTTTTATTTATCGGAACCGCCAATTTTAAATAATGTCCCGACTTATCAATGTCGCAAACCCGAGGATTTGGCTTATACCTTAGCCAATCTCGCCGATCTGGTTGTCAAAGAAGTACACGGTGCGGGTGGCTATGGTATGTTGGTGGGCCCGGCATCGACCAAACAACAAATTGAAGACTTCCGTCAGCGTGTGATTGCTAAGCCTGATGGCTACATCGCCCAACCAACTCTGGCGCTCTCATCCTGCCCCACCTTTGTTGAGAATGGCATTGCCCCAAGACATATTGATTTAAGACCGTTTGTGTTGTCAGGCAAGACTATTTCTATGGTGCCAGGTGGGCTGACCCGCGTTGCGTTGCAAGAAGGTTCATTGGTCGTCAATTCATCTCAAGGCGGTGGCACAAAAGATACCTGGGTCTTAGAAAAATAAACTTCAGATCACAAAAATAGTTCGTCGCACAACCATGCGTACAAGGAAACATCATGTTAAGTCGCACCGCTGATCATTTATTCTGGATGGCACGCTACACTGAACGTGCCGAAAATACCGCCCGCATGTTAGATGTGAACGTGCAAACCTCAATGCTGCCGCAATCCGCAGAAAATGCAGAACAAGGCTGGCGTGCCATGTTGGGAATTTCCGAACTGCAATCGGCGTATGATCATCACTACGGCTTACTGACCAAAAAAGATGTGTTGGACTTTATGGTGCGTGACCCCATGAATCCTTCCTCCATCGCATCCTGTTTGAAAGAAGCCCGCGAAAATGCACGTGCTGTGCGTGGCACACTGACGACGGAAGTATGGGAAACCCAAAACGCCACCTGGTTGGAAGTGCAAGAAAAGCTCGGCAGCGGCATGCTGGAACAAGACCCCGGGCAATTTTTCGAATGGGTCAAATTCCGCTCACACTTGTCGCGTGGTGTGACACTGGGAACAATGCTCAAAGATGAGGCTGTGCACTTCATACGCCTGGGTACCTTTTTAGAACGTGCCGATAACACCGCGCGGATATTGGATGTGAAATTTCATAGTGCAAAAGAAATTGAAAGCGGCAAACAACTCATGCAAAGAGATTTCTATTATTGGGGTGCGCTTTTGCGTTCAGTTTCAGGATTTGAAATCTATCGTAAAGTGTATCGCGATGTGATTACGCCAGAACGTGTCGCCGAACTGTTAATGTTACGCGGTGATATGCCACGCTCTTTACTGGCTTGCATGGATGAAGTAGTCGCCAACCTGGCCGAAGTACGTAATGATGTGTCGGCGGATACGGAAAGACTGGCCGGAAAACTGCATGCGGAATTTAAATTCGCCAGAATTGAAGATATTTTGCAGGCTGGCTTGCACGATACCCTGACAGAATTTTTGGAACGTATTTTTGAATTAGGCAATCGCATCAGCCGCGATTTTCTGGTTCCTTTAGCCGCTTAACGTTATATGCAACTCGTCATTCAGCATCAGACAACGTATCAGTATTCGCTGCCGTCAACCTATACCATTCAGCAATTACGGTTGACGCCACGTATAGAACAGCATCAACAAATCATCCATTGGGAAGTACAAACCGCGGGCAATAAAACGGCATTTATCGATGCTTATGGCAATCAGTCGCATACGTTGACGATTACCGGTGCTCACTCAGCAATTAGCATTCTGGCACAAGGTATCGTCGACATCAGCGCACCTGCCTACGGGCGCATTAGCGACGCAGAAAGTTTTTCGCCGTTGGTATTTACTGTACCGACGCGCCTGACTGAGGCAAGCCCGGCAGTTATGGCGTTTGCGCATCACGCATTACCGCGCAATCAGTCCGCCACAACGACCGAATTACTTGATCTGGCAAGCAAAATACAAATGACGGTAGCTTACCGCAGTGGCACCACAATCGTCACCAGTACGGCCGATGATGCGCTAAGTATGGGTCTGGGCGTTTGCCAGGATCACGCCCATTTGTTTCTGGCCTGCTGTCATGTGCGTGGCATACCGGCACGTTATGTTTCTGGCTATATTGATCCTGAAACCAGCGGTCATGCTGACAGCCATGCCTGGGTCGACGTCTGGGCGCAAGACGCCGATTACGAAGGCTGGGTTAGCATCGATGTAACACATGCTCGTTTGATGGATGATACATATTGCCGTCTGGCGATAGGACGAGATTATGACTCGGCGGCGCCAGTACGTGGCGTACGACGCGGCGGTGGCACAGAAACCTTACAAGTGAGTGTACGGGTCACACCACGATAATCTCGATTCAGACCATCCTGCCATTCGCTTGAGGTAAAATTCAGACTTTGCTTCTATTTGCTTGATTGAAATTATGACTTACTGTGTTGGCATGCGCCTCGACGCCGGGCTGGTTTTTTTGTCGGATTCCCGTACCAACGCTGGCGTCGATCAAGTCGGCACCTTCCGCAAAATGTCGGTATTTGAAAATCCCGGCGACCGTTTAATGGTCTTGATGACCGCTGGTAATTTATCTATTTCACAATCCATCCGCGAACTCCTGTCTGATTTCAAAGACAGCAACGGCAATAGCATCTGGAATGCACCTAACATGTACGAAGCCGCCCGTATTCTGGGTGAAACTGTACGCACAGTGCATCAGCGTGACGCCAAAGCATTGGCTGATTTTGGCATCGACTTTAACGTTAGTTTGATGTTTGGTGGCCAGATCGGTGAAGAGCGTTGTCGTTTATTTCAGATTTATGCGGCAGGAAATTTTATCGAGGCGCATAACGAAAATACTTATTTCCAAATCGGTGAAGCCAAATATGGCAAGCCGATTTTAGACCGCGTTATCAATCCATCAACGAGCTTAGACGATGCCGCAAAATGCGCGCTGATTTCAATGGATTCCACCTTGCGTTCCAATGTTTCTGTCGGATTACCTTTGGATTTGTTGGTGTATGAAAATAATCGGCTTGCAGTTACACGCTTTGTTACCATCGATGAAAAAAACCACTATTTCCAGATGATACGCAGTAGCTGGGGTCAGCAATTGAAAGCAGTGTTTGAAGGCATCGATGCACCAATCTGGGATGCTGACAACACGGTCAATACAAACAGTCCCGCCGGACATGCGACGAACTCTACTGTGTTATCCCATGCCAGTTCGCGCAACACACCAGTGATGGTCGCGCATCCACGCAACCAGGATAACAAAACTTCTTCAGGCGAAATTCAATCGTTTGCCGAACAAAATGGCTCCGGCAAACAACATTAAATTTATCGTTGCCTTGAGTACGCTTTGATCTAAACAGGACGATGCCAGTCGCAATCGGCAGCATGGTCATGTACCATGCCAATTGCCTGCATATAAGCGTAAATAATGGTTGAACCAACGAATTTAAAACCGCGCTTACGCAGATCTTTGGATATCTGATCTGACAGCGGTGTGGTGACAATGCGCTCGCCATTATTGTATATCGGTGTGCCATTCACATAGGTCCACAGATACGCGTCCAGGCTGCCTTTTTCTTCGCACAAACGCAAGTAGGCTTTGGCATTATTGATCGTCGCCGCGACTTTGAGACGGTTGCGAACGATGCCTGGATTAGCCAATAAACTCGCCACCTTAGCGTCGTCGTAGGTTGCAATTTTATGGGCATCCCAATTATCAAACGCCAGCCTGTAATTTTCGCGCTTATTCAAAATTGTTTCCCAACTCAAGCCCGCCTGAGCACCTTCCAGATTCAACATCTCAAATAAGCGACGCTCGTCATGGCAGGGGACGCCCCACTCATGATCATGATAGTGAAGATACAACGGATTGGCGGGATTAGCCCAGGCACAACGTATTTTTTGCATAAAAATGTGTAGTTAATCAGATAACGGATTTTCTCATTTTACATCCAAAAAGACGAACTTTTCGTTTAAAAATATATCGCCTCAATAGCCCTTGTTGATGGCGTGATCAAAACCAAGCACGCACCTGACTCTCAATAATTGCGAATTACACACCATACCAGTTTGGCAGTTGATGAAGACAACTTGTCACCTTTCGAGGTGTTTGATTGAAATCATGCGCCATAAACTGTTTACGCGATGTTTCAAAACTACATAGAAAGCCTGTCAGAACATCGGCGTAACAAGCCCTACCGTATCGCATCAGAAATCGAAATATCTTGTGAACTTCATTCAATTTTTAGAATTGAAAAGGAATTTTCATGCCAAATACTGCAAATAGAATGTGGGACATTTTTGTCAATATCGCCTTGGCTGGCGTCTTCATTTGTATCTGCAATACATCCCCCGCCTTGGCCGCAACAGGAGACTTAGGCGTTTCCATAATTGAGCCTACCTCGAATAATTCATCTTTGGAAGTTGCGGTCGACAAACAGCAGAAAAAAACCACTGACAATTGCAGCGACCACAGAACACTCACCATCAGTGGTCTGGAACTACTTTCAAAACAATCCCGCACGCAAATACTGAATAACTTACCAAGTTGCATAGAACAAGAAGAGCTCAATCAATTTTCAAGACTTGTAACTGAAATCTTTATACAAGCCGGATACTTCAAAATTCAAATAAGCAATCAATCGCCATTCGGCAGCCAACAAATTCACCTACATATTGAACCTGTTCGAATCGACAATATTCTCGGCGCCAGTAAGACCATCAATCCCAATTTTATTTTCCCAAACTATAAAGATCATCCTTATCTCAATGTCCAGGATCTTGATCAGGCTTTAGAACAAATCAATCGACTCAGCAGTAACCAGGCAGAAATAGAGATTTATCCAAGCTCAGAAAATGGCGTCACGATCAGCGTGAAGAACCAGGATAAAAGTCGTTTTCACGGCAGCCTGATGATAGACAACACCGGCCAGAGTGGAACTGGGAAAATTGTGAAGCGAGCGAATTTCTCTCTGGATAGTCCGCTGGGCTTTTCCGACTTGATGATGTTTGGCGGTAGCAAATCGTCGAGTAGCCAAAGCGCCTATTTTTCATACAATATTCCGTTGGGGTATTGGCTAATCAGTGCCAATATCAGCCAATCCAACTATCAATCAATATTACAACTCACCAACAGTACCGCCCAACAAAGTGGTCAAACACCACAAGACTCAATCCGATTAGAACGAGTCATTCAACGTAACACAAACACTATTAGTAACGTTTTTGGACAATTATCTCGCACTAATACACGCAGCGAACTCTTAGATAGTGTGATTGATGTGCAAAGTCCGGTCATCACAAAATCACAACTTGGATTCAGTTGGACAAGTCTGTTCCCGTCTTCTAGTTTGAATACCAGTTTCGAATGGCAAAGAGGGTTGGGAATGTTCAAGTCGACAAAGGATGTCTCTGACATTTCTGTCGATTATCCACATGCACGATTCGATAAATTTTTGCTGTCTGCGAACTGGAGCGGCAATACCCTTATTCAGAATCAAGCTCTGATCTATGAACATCAATTCTTTACTCAGTATTCAAAACAGCGCTTATACGCAATTGAACAAATGAGTGCCACGGACAGATCCAGTGTTCGTGGTCTGTCTGACTGGGGCGCTGCTGGTGATAATGGCTTCACATTGCGCAATACATATTCCCTTCCTATCAATCAATACAGCGTCTTTTTCCGCCCAAGACTCGGTCTTGATATTGGAGAAGTATGGAACTCCGGAACAAATCATCAGAAGCAAAAAGCTGTCAGTGCAAGCATAGGTCTGACTCTTCAACTAAAAACAGCGACCTTAGATATGGAATACGCGAGAGGAAAGACATCGCTGATGCCAACCTCGTTAAATAAATTTTCGGCCACTAGCTCATGGTCGTTCTGAAGTCACAGGCGTGAAATCGCTTATGACTTGTTGAAGTAGTTGAGCCTTTATTGTTTCTATGTTTTACACTCAGGGAGTAAAAAAAATGAAAACTAAATCTAAGTATCAGTGGAAATTATCACAAACTAGTCGGGTCGCTGTTCTGATTGGTCTTGCCTGCCTCAGTATGCGCCCGGTAACCGCGCAAATTGTGACTACTGGTAGCACCTCAGTCAGAAATCAAAATGGCGTAGACATTGTCAATATTGTCGCACCAAATAGCCAGGGACTATCACATAACAAGTACACACAATACAACGTTGGTAAGCAAGGTGTGGTATTGAACAATGCAGTGCAATCCGGCCAATCACAGTTAGCAGGCCAATTAGGGGCAAACAGTAATTTCAACGGTAGTGCAGCCAAGGTGATTCTCAATGAAGTGATTAGTCAAAATCCCTCTCTGCTGCTTGGTAAGCAAGAAGTATTTGGCGTAGTCGCCGATTATGTACTCGCTAACCCTAATGGGATCACCTGCAATGGCTGCGGTTTTATCAATACACCGAGGGCATCCTTGATCGTAGGATCAGCCAACGTCAACAACGGTTCATTAACTGATTTTTCTGTTGGAGCGGGTGCAAATAAAAATGCGGTACTCAATGTGCAGGGTAACGTATCAGCCGGAAAAATTTTGGATCTGATCGCACCGAAAATTCAAATTTCGGCCAATATTAATACGGACCAAACTATTAATGTTTTCGCTGGTCGTAACAATATTGCTCTAAATGGGGATGATACTTTATCAATCAGAACTTTAACGGAACCACCACCTCCTCCCCCACCACCGGGACCAACCAAGGTTACCGTCTGTTTATTGGGAATCATATGTTGGGACGAAATTATTCCTGCACCGACCCCAGAGCCAAGCCCAACCCCACCCCAAAATCCAACAGCACAAGTGTTAGATGCTAGTATTTTTGGCAGTATGCAAACGGGAAAGATTCGTTTGTTTAATACAGATAACTCGGCGACTACAAAAATACAAGCACAATTAATTGGCAAAGAATTCATCAATACAGATATCGCAGGAAAACTTTCAATATCAGGCAGTCAATTACGGGCCGCAAATGCCGACATTAAGGCAGGTGATATTTTAATCGGCGCAATAGTCAACTCTGATAGCAAACAGACACAGGACCATAAAGATGGATTTCATGATCTGCTGACTTATTGGTCGCATGACACGAAGGATACAAGCACAACACAATCGGCAATTGGTACTGACATCGGGATTTCTGGCAATCTCAATATCCAGGCTAGAAATGGAAAATTAGAAGTGGACGCCACTAGTATGCAAGCTAATAATATTTCTTTGGGTGGCTCTCAAGGCGTGCGTATTGCAGGCGTGACTACAACTAACAGCACTTCGCACGAAGAAAAGTTCTGGTATGAGGGGTCAGATAACAGCACTGGCTTCAATAATATTTATCACTCCGAAGACAGCTATCATGGCTCCACGATCAATGCGAACAACATCAACATTAACTCCTACGGCACTGTTGAATTGGCTGGCGCGAAAGTTGCTGCTAATAATGGCATATTAATTAATGCAGATAGAGTAAATCTACTCAGCGAACTCACAAAAAAATCAGATAGTAGCGATAAAAAAGTCGATGCTATGATGCTCGTAGTGGTAAATAAAGAACAAGAAGACAGTAACTTTTACAAAGAAGTAAATCAACATGGTAGCACTGTGAGTGCCGGAGGGAATTTATATATCAACGGCAATAGCGGCATCGCTTCTGTTGGTACAAAAATGACCGGTAGTGCAGTTCAATTATCGGGGGCAAACTTATCCTTTGATCAGGCGATAAGCAGTGTGCAATCGGGTGATGCACATCATACCAATGGCATTTTGAATTCTCCTCAATATGCCCACTCAACAAGTAAGCTCGACGAAAAATCTCTGTTCTCTGAAATTACTGCCACGCAAGGTGATTTAAACGTAAACGGTTCAACTATTTCTCTCGTCGCCACGAATATGAAAGCAACAGGCAAAGCGACAGTCAATGCGAGTAACAGCCTGAAAATGAGTGGTGCAGATGAGGTCCATTCCACATTGGTTTCGGAATGGACTCCGTCGTTCGATTCCTATCTCATCCCCGATGGTGCGACACCACAAGTGTCGACAGATCTACCCAAAACCTTCGCTGAATTCGCCAATTTAATTTTAAACAATGATGGTGGTTGGCAATGGCGTATAGGTGCCAGATTTAATGGCAACACGCATGATCTCATCAACAAAACGATCAATCGTAATGGCAGCAGAATTGCCAGTAACGGTGACATCAATATCAATGGTGGCAATCAACTGATTGTCGCTGGTAGCAGTATCAGCTCAGTAACTGGCAATGCCAACGTGAAAGCACAAAATATTTCTCTAAGTGCAGAACATAACGCCGTCATTCATGAAGACAATAAAAAGACTGACGGTATCGGCCCTTATTTCACGTTTGGACTAGACCGGATTGGTGCAGGTGTCGATCTCGTCACCTTCCAAAATAACGTCAAAGATGAAACTGACAAAGCGCAAATTTCATCTATTCAAAGTAAAGGAAACACCATTATCAACGCGGCCCAAAGCCTGAATAATCAGGGGGGTGCACTGATCGCGGGAAATCATCTGACGGTCAATGCCAACGATATTGCCAACAGTAATGCCAGTGATTTCAACATCCATACCGTGGTATTAGCTGACCTTGGAATTGAAGCAGAGGTATTTGCTAATCTTAATCCCCAGGTCGGTGCACGTGTCGCCGTATTTGGCGATCTGGAAGTCAAACGAGACATCAATGGAAAATCAGTTGCAAGTCGCATGGAAGGGACTGATATTGCAATTTCAGCAAATAATTCCATCATGGACATAGGTACGAGCTACAAGACGCCAGGTAACATCAATATCAACTCCAGCGGGACCTATCTAAGTAAAGAGGCAGAGAATCTGCAAATGCATATAGACGACAAAGCGCGAGGAAAATTTGAAGTACAAGTCTATACCACAACGTTTGACGATATCGCGATCAAAGGTATTGTGTCAGGCCAATTGAACCATACTGATACGGGCACAACACAAGCGGTCAAAACAAATTTTAATGCGGCTAATTTAAATATCAATGCATCAAATAGCCTCACGAGTTCTGCCGATGTTGCAGTGACAAATAACGTCAACTTTTCTTCTAACAACCTGACCAACATCAGTTTTGCCAATGATCGCTCCTGGGAAAATGACGGGGGTTTCAATGCAACTGTCGGCGTCGGCGTTGATCTGATCTTTGATGGGCCAGGTGGCGTTATTCCTGTACCAATGATTAATCTGGCAGGTGGATTTAACTATAAAAAAATAGCCGATACCAAATCAGTTGCAGCCAACATTAGCGGCGGCAATATCTTTATCAATGGTGGCAACAAAGCGTGGGTACAAGGTGCAAACATCACGACACCGGGTGACCTTACAATCAAAGGGCCATTGGCATGGTATGACCGTGCTTACGATACACATCATGCTGAAGGTGTGGCAATCGATGGCAGTTTTGACTTTCAATTTCAAATTGGAAAAAACTTTAAGTTCGGCGTCACTGCTGATCTTGATTTTATTGATGAAAGCGGCACTGTTGGTCATGGTGGAACAGTCAATGCGAAGTCGATGAACGTCCTTGCGAATGCCAAAGATACAGGGGCTCTGTTAGCGGGAACCAAGATCGATGCTGATAGCGTTACCGTTATTAATAGGATCGGGGACGTCAACTTAATCGCTGCACAAGGAGACTCTTATGTCGCCGACTTTGGTGGTGGTTTTGAGTTTGGGATTGGCGTGGGAAAAGGATTGGAGAGTCTGAAAGCAGGTGGTAGAGTTGATCTCACTTTTGACAATCAACACACCAACGATATCGGTGCAATTTCAGCAAAAAATATCAATTTAACGGCGGGTAACAACCTGACTCTACAAGGCACAAGTATCACTGCGAACACTTTGTCTGGCAGCGTTGGTAAAGACTTAACCATAACCTCCGCTGTTGATCGTGAAAATAAGTTCCGTTTATTAGTCGACGTTGCTCTCGGTGGCTCACCTAAACCTATTAAAACTGCTCAGGATGGAGCAAATGCGGTACGAGACAATCTTCTCAATGGTGATATTTTTGGCTTTGCTGGTCACGCGATATTTGATGGTCAGTTCATCGACTACTTACATACCAATAAGAGCTTGATTAACATTGCCAAGCTTGATTTGCCAGTGGGTGGTAACGTAATGGTTCAAGCTGCGTCGGTCAATTCAGGCGGCGGCAGCAACTTTGCTTCTGCGCCTGTCAGTACGGGAAGCAATTTCGATAAAGATCACCGTTTAGCACTGGCATTTGATGTCAATAGCAATATTTTCAAAATGGTGCAGCAGGGAATCAAGGATATCAACGCCGGAAAAACGCCGTGGATACAAGCTTCTGCTACCTGGACTGATGATGTAGTTACAAGCTACATCAATCTCAAACAGTAATTCTTCTTCATAACCATGATACTGCATTCATACGTCAGGAATTTTTGAATGCCGTGTTTGATTTATAAAACGCGTTCAGGATTGATTCCGCCGTCGGTATTCACTTGGTGTATCGGTATACCATCGGCGGAAGGTGCGACTAAAATTGGTAGGATCTTGATACCCAAGACGCATTGCAATGACTTCAACCGATTCATCCGTATTTCGCAAGTACCAACAAGCCAACTGTTTGTGGTTAGCGTCAAGCAACTCCTTAAAACTCGTTCCCTCTTCTTTTAACTTACGCATTAAGGTACGACTTGATACGCACAAATGGCTCGCAACATGTGACAGATCAGGCATACGATCAGTCGTCAGATCAACTCGTTTGAGAAGATCCGCAACACGCAATGCAAATGACTGCTTACGTCCTGATAAACTTTGATTCTTGCGTTCGCATTCGTACAAAGACATATTCAGGACTTCAGTATCGGAAGTAATGCAAACCTGAGTTAACATTTCTATCGGAAAATGAAAGGCAAGATTATCGTAACCAAAACGTACCTGGCAAGGACTAAACTGACGATAAACATCGGACCACATTTTTTCTGAAAAAGGCATATCAACAACTATTTTATTTAAATTTGTAGCGATGACCGATTGAAAACCTCGTACTAAAGTAGCAAATATCGATTCGAAAAAAAATTGACTCGCATCACCTAAATGAATTCGTTCAGAGATGATTAACTTGCCTTCCATCTCATTTTCAACATAGCGAAATATAAACGCGTCTGCACGCAAATGACCATATTGTGCAATTACTGTTAAAGCTTCTCTGAGGTTTTCGCAGGCAGCTGCAGCATGTCCTACCGCACCGTGCGAGGCAGAGTCGCCTTCCTGCCCAAATTCCAGGCCTAACCACGGACAAAAAAGTAATCGTTTAGCTTCTTTAATAAACCTTGCGTAGAATTTGATATCAATCATACCGTCCGCAATGCTGATCTGCTCAAGAGTCAGTCCAGACACACTCAGTACCTTGAGAGCGTCAACATCACGGGCCAAAAGTTGGGAATAAGTGCGTCGTACATAAGACGAATGCACGTAATAAATTTCCAATTTTTGGTGCACTGTCATTGTTGACTCCACTAAATTTCTTTAAGGAATTTTAAATGACTCTATTTGCACCAATCAACTGTGGAAACAAAATACAACGTAAAGTAACAAAAAATATCAATATGATAGATAATTTTCCACTTCATCAGTGATACTGGTGGAATTTTGACTTTGTAATGTTGGCGCATGATCGACACTTTTAATAAAAAAAACCTCTGTAAATTCGATACAGAGGTTCTTTTGGAATTGCCATTTGCCAATCTATTTCACATGACATTGCACCTGGTGCAGAGACTCACTGCGCCCAGTGTTCAGATCAATTAGGAGGCATTGATTTGCTCGCTTAAGTAAACGAACCCTGTGCGGCATCTCAATATCTCGCCCTTGTATCAGATCGCCTTGCGGATTGCGTTGATGACGGCGTTCCAATACAACGTCGCTGTCTTGCATCCAGTCCTTCTCGGACAACAGAACATCGCTAAAACCACTGACCTTGGCTGTAACCTCTTGCAGCTCCTGCAAGGCGAGCTGGCTAGCATTGCTTAACAAAGCTGGCCGCTCTTCCGGCGTTGCACCACCTGACTGGCACGCTGTTAAGGCAATGACAGTCAATGTGTGTAACAAGACCCGGTGTGTTCTCATATACCAGGTTTAGGTGTAACGATTCGCATTTCCTGACTTTGCGGACGAATTAAATTGAATTTAAGTGCATCGAATCCAGTTACAGTTGTACTGGTCACATTCGCCGGGCAAACATTGGTCAGACGATAGTTGAGCGCTGTTTTTAACATGGTCTCAGAAGGATCGCCACGCAAATGAGTGAAATCGTCCGGAGCATTGCATGTTGGTGCAAAGCCATCCGCATAATCACCATAGCCGATGTTATTTTGACCTTTGAACTGAATTGAAAAATAAGTGTAAGAACAGTTATCCTGCGGCACAAAACCATATGGCTTACCACGTGTTGTCGCACCGATTAAATCAACTTTTACACCAACGCCACGTAAGCTGTTAATGATAGATTCACTTGCAGATGCCGTTCCTCCCGTCACCAACAAAGTAACATGATTCAACCCCAGAGTTGGCAAGGCTTGATTCGTCGTACTTGATGAATAAAATGGGTAGATTTGATTTTTCGATGTTAACTTATCGTTGTAAGTGAGTTGTTCGAAAATTTTGTTAGAAGTGATCGTCGGACCAGCAATCATGTACGCCAACTCACTGGCAATATATAGCAGACCGCCACCGTTATAACGAAGATCGATGACGAGATCAGTAACACCCGCGGCTTTCAATTGGCTAATCGCACTCATTAATTCGGCTTCGGATTTTTGAATGTGTGTATCGAAAGCAAAGTAGCCAACAGCACCATTTGCAGTTTGAATCGTGCTCACGTTTTTGACAGTAGCAACAGTATAAGTTGCAGGTGTCATGGTGACTGGTGATTTTCCGCTGAATCCTATGGTATGCGCAGCCAATTTGCTTGGAAATAAACCTTCGTTAAGAATGTTGATACCGGCCTGAGTATTATCATTGACCAAATCAACTCCATCCACCGTCAATACTTTGTCGCCACGTTTTACGCCAGCAAGTGCTGCAGGTGATCCACTGGCAACTTCAGCTGCAATAAATACTCTTGGAGGCACCAGTGATTGTGCTGCCCACTGAACGCCATAGTCCTGCGAAATACCAGAAGAAGCCGCATTCCAGGATGCCGTCGTTTGAGACCAGTGAAATTGATCAACAGGTTTGCCAGATGCAGTGGTTAAAGGGGTTTTAAGCGCATCAAAATATGTTTGTGGCGTCGCATAACTAGCTGGAACCAGATTGGCCGGAACATCTTTATACCAAAGATAAGTTTCATCCACAAAAGAGCGCAAATAAGCTTTTTCTGTATCGGCTGAACCTTGAACATCGGATGTATTAGGGCGCGGAGCAGCGCATTGATTCGCCAGGCTAGAGGAAGGCGGTAATACGTTTGAAGCTACGGAACCTCCTGAACTGCTACCACCGCCTCCGCCACATGCAGCAAGGATACTGACCAAACTTAAAGAAAGAATTTTTTTCATTTTAATTTTTCAAAAACAAGTTTCACAATAGCAGCAAAATGCTTTCTGCCTATCCATCAACCTCATCCAACTGAACGATCAGGTAGTTTATTTTAATACAACACTTAATTATTATTTATTTTATTTTTTCGCTTAGAGGATTAACCCTAGCTACCACAATATAAATTGCGGTCAGGCAGGACATAACTGCAGTAGGTGTCGAAAAAAGCCACGAAAATCACCAGCCCTCTGAAAGATCAGAAATAACATCAGTGCCAATCAATGCTATCAGCCATTTTTTATTTGTAGAAGACATTTTTGGGCGCAAAAAAAACGCTGCACTTTAATCAAAAAGTGCAGCGTCTCGAATGACAAAAATAAAAATCAGACGACGATCGTTGGGTGCTCGTTACCTTCACGTGCACGGATTTCACCGATACGTGAAACCGTCTCACCCGAGGCTGCCAGATGGGCAATTGCAGCATCCGCATTGTCGGCAGAAACAATCACAACCATCCCGATACCGCAGTTAAATACACGGTGCATTTCTGCGTCAGCAACGCCGCCGTGTTGTTGCAGCCAGGTGAAAAGTGGTGGCATGACCCAACCATCTTTGTGCAAGACGGCTGTTAATTTATCGCCCAAAACGCGTGGTACGTTTTCAACCAAACCGCCGCCAGTAATATGAGCCATACCTTTGATTTCGATCGCTTCCATCAGCGCCAGCAACGGTTTAACGTAAATGCGGGTTGGTGCCATCAATGCATCACCCAGCGTACGGCCATGGAAATCAGCGTTCAGATCGGGCTGAGCAACTTCGATGATTTTGCGTACAAGAGAGA
This sequence comes from Cognatundibacterium jejuense, assembly GCF_014284255.1. Lineage (GTDB taxonomy): Bacteria > Pseudomonadota > Gammaproteobacteria > Burkholderiales > Burkholderiaceae_D > Undibacterium > Undibacterium jejuense. The sequence continues at coordinate 24,443 of NZ_JACOFV010000018.1, read as the reverse complement.
AACCGTTTGAATGGATACCTGAAGAAGCCAGACCGAGGATGACGTCGCCTGGTTGGATTTTGCTGCCATCGATAATTTTAGATTTTTCTACCGCGCCGACCGCAAAACCAGCCAGATCATACTCGCCATCTGGGTACATAGATGGCATTTCGGCAGTTTCACCACCAATCAATGCGCATCCAGCTTGTTCGCAACCAGCGGCAACGCCTTTGATGACGTCAGTTGCTGTAGCAACATCCAACTTACCGCAGGCAAAATAATCAAGGAAGAACAAAGGTTCTGCACCTTGTACCAGAATATCATTGACACTCATCGCAACCAGATCGATACCAACGGTGTCATGTTTATTCAGATGAAAAGCCAGCTTCAATTTAGTACCGACACCGTCCGTACCAGAAACCAACACTGGTTCTTTGTATTTTTTGCTGACTTCGAACATTGCACCGAAGCCACCAATACCTGCCATCACGCCTTCGCGCATGGTTCGTTTAGCAAAAGGTTTGATGGCATCGACGAGGGCGTCGCCAGCAACCATATCGACACCAGCGTCGGCGTAAGAGAGAGAAACAGAGGTAGGAGTGCTCATGATAGTCGTCAGTAGGGGCTTGAGGCGGTAAAATAGAGGAATTGCCAGAAAACTCCGGCAAAAACGCTATTTTAACAAAATGACCGCGGCTTGACCTATATTTGGACAAGACCTCATCAACACATCAGCAAATAATTTTATAAGCGAACAGTCAATACGATGTCACTCTCTATTACAACCGAGCAAAAACAAACCCTGCTATGGCTGGCGACAGGATGCGCACTATTGGTCTTGTTCTCTATGCTGGGTCCGGTTCTGATGCCGTTTATTGTGTCGGCGACAATTGCCTATGTGCTCAATCCCTGGCTTGATCGTCTGTGTGCGCTACGTATCGGGCGCTTGCGCTTGCCGCGCTCGGTAGCGGCAACATTATTGATCGTGTTGTTTATTGCGCTGGTACTGGGCTTAATTTTCGTCATCGTCCCGATATTAAAACGGGAGATACCGCAATTACAAGATGAAATTCCGCTGTTTTTGGACAGATTAGACCAGTTTCTCGGGCCAAAGCTGGCAGAATACGGCTACAACATCAAACTCGACAGCACCGGCATTAAAGCATTATTAAGTGAACAATTTGCCGGAAGCAGTGATGTTATCGGTAAAGCCATCTTGTCTTCTATCCGCGTTGGCGGTACGGCAGTCATCGGCATGGTTGCAAATCTGTTGTTAATTCCCATCGTTTTATTTTATTTATTGCTGGACTGGCACGCTTTGATTGAACGCTCGGCACAATTTATTCCACGTCGCTGGACGCATCGAGCGACCACCGCGTTATTAGAAGTAGACGATATCCTTGCGCAATATTTGCGCGGACAACTGTTAGTGATGCTGGTATTGGCAATTTACTATTCCGCTGCATTGAGTATCGCGCGCTTTGACTTGGCATTACCAGTGGGCATTATTACCGGATTTTTGGTCTTTATTCCATATCTGGGTTTTGGTCTGGGTCTGGTGCTGGCATTAATCGGGGCTGTATTACAATTTGATGGCGCGCATGGATTGATTGCAGTCGCGATCATTTACGGTATCGGTCAGACACTGGAATCTTTTTTCCTGACGCCGCGCTTAGTCGGCGAACGCATAGGTTTGCACCCTCTAACTGTCATTTTTGCCTTAATGGCATTTGGACAATTATTTGGCTTTATCGGCATACTGGTTGCCCTACCCGCATCAGCGGTCGTATCGGTAGCAGTCAAACATCTGCGCGCCTCGTATTTTAATAGTCCTTTTTATCGACAGTCATGAGGCAATTACTTTTAGATCTGGATGCACAAAAACTGCCATCCCTGACTACCTTCGTGGTTGGTCAAAATGCCGAACTGGCGCAATTATTGGGATTATTTTCTCAACGCATCGCTAGCCAGTACGGCGAACGTTCCGTCTATATCTGGGGTGAAGCCGGTGCTGGGAAAACGCATTTATTGCATGCACTGGCCGATCATAACGAATCACGTTACATTCCCGCTAACGCCCCTGAAAGCGCATTTGATTTTAGTGAAGCGGTAAGTTTGTATTTATTAGATGACTGCCACTTGCTGTCACCTTTGAATCAGATTGCGGCATTTAATCTCTTCAATGAAGCGCGTGCTCATGGTGGCTTTCTGGTCGCAACCGGCAATCATCCACCGATGATTTTGAATGTACGCGACGATTTGCGTACGCGCTTTGGTTGGGGCCTGATTTATCAGTTACACGGGCTGACAGACGAAGATAAAATTGATGCCTTAGAACGAGCAGCCAACGCCAGAGGGATTCAATTGTCCGCTGGCGTGTTACCCTATTTAATTACCCATTACCAACGCGACATGAGCTCGTTATCAGACATGCTGGACCAGCTCGACCATTATTCTCTGGTCACCAAGCGTCCGATCACCTTGCCGCTGTTGCGTGAACTCATGCTGCAGCAACCCTGACAATGAACCAGACTATTTTGCAGACTATTTATGCGTCAATTAGCTTTATTTGATCTCGACCACACGCTGATACCAATTGATTCAGATTATGAATGGGGTCAATTTTTATGCCGTATCGGCGCCGTCGATGCCGAAGCATTTGCCCACCGCAATGCCGATTTTTTTGCGCAATATCAGGCTGGCACTTTAGATCCTGTCGAATATCTGGAATTTGCCTTAAGAACGCTGTCGCAATTCAAACGCCCGCAGCTCGATGAGTTTCATGCGCAGTTTATGCAAGAGGTGATACAACCTGCCTTGCTACCTGCAGCATTTGATCTATTGAAAAAACATCAGGACCAGGGTGATCTGATTGCAATCATCACTGCTACCAACCGTTTTGTGACAACTCCCATTGCCGCCGCCTTAGGAGTAGAACATTTATTAGCAGCAGAGCCAGAGCTGGACACACATCTCAATGTCACTGGTAAATTGATTGGCGTACCTACTTCTGGCTCTGGCAAAGTCGTCCATCTGCATGATTGGTTGCGCCAGCGTGATCAACAACTCAGTGATTTTAGTCATAGCTATTTTTACAGCGACTCGCACAACGATATACCTCTGCTTGAGGTTGTAACCCATCCGGTCGCCACCAATCCAAACGCCAAACTCAGTGCTCATGCACAAGCGCGCGGATGGCCTCAAATTAACCTGTTTCATCAGCAATAATTCGCAAGCAATGATTAAGAAATTTATCCGCAAAATACTCGGTGTAAAAAATTCCGCCGAGTCTGGCAAAGCTAATCCTAAGCCATCCGTGTTGACCGCCAAAGAGCATGGCATCAACCCCAAATTGGTATCAGCCAACGCCATCCGCGTCACGCAGACTTTACAAGAGAACGGTTTTAAAGCCTTTATCGTTGGCGGCGCGGTGCGTGACTTGCTGACCGGCGTCAAGCCAAAAGATTTCGATATTGCGACCAATGCGACTCCAGAGCAGGTAAAGCGTTTGTTCCGTCGCGCCTTCATCATCGGTCGCCGCTTTCAGATCGTCCACGTCATGTTTGGTCAGGATTTGCTCGAAGTAACAACCTTCCGCGGGCCGTCTAATGACGCGGCCCCCAAAGATGAACATGGGCGCGTATTGCGCGACAATACGTTCGGTGAACAGCATGAAGACGCAGCGCGTCGCGATTTCACGATTAACGCGATGTACTACGATCCGGCTTCTCAAACGGTGTTCGACTATCACGGCGGCATTAAAGATATCCGTAAAAAAACATTGCGCATCATCGGCGTTCCTGAGGCACGTTATCGTGAAGATCCAGTACGCATGCTGCGCGTGGTTCGCTTTGCGGCAAAACTGCAATTTGAAATTGATGCCGCAACCCGTGCTCCTATCGCAGTAATGGCGCCGTTGATTAACAATGTGCCAGCCGCTCGCGTATTTGATGAAATGTTGAAACTGCTGACCAGCGGACACGCGATGGCATGTTTACAGCAACTGCGTAAAGAAGGCTTGCACCACGGCTTGATGCCGCTGTTGGACGTGGTGATGGAACAACCGTTGGGTGAGAAATTTGTCACACTTTCACTCGCCAATACCGACGAACGTGTACAACAAGGCAAACCAGTTTCGCCGAGCTTCTTATTTGCATCCTTGTTGTGGCATCAAGTGTTAGAAAAATGGGATGCTTACAAAGCCGCGGGTGAATTCCCTATCCCGGCCTTGCATCTGGCCGCCGATGATGTGTTGAATGCGCAAACAGATGCCTTGGCTATACAACGCAAAATCGGCGCGGATATGCGTGATATCTGGGCTATGCAACCACGTTTTGAAAAACGCGTCGGTAAAACACCCCACAAAATGCTGGAACATCAGCGTCTGCGCGCAGGCTATGATTTCTTGCTACTACGCTGCGCCAGCGGTGAAATTGATGCTGAAATCGGTGAATGGTGGACCGGTTTCATCAACGGCGATGCTGAACAGCGTGAAAAGCTCATCAACACTAAGCCTAAAGCGAGTGGCGCACCTGCCGCAAAAAAACGTAAGCCGCGCCGACGTGCGCCCAATAAGGCAAAAGCCGAAGAATGATTAAATCGTACATTGGCATCGGTGCCAATCTGGGTAATGCACGGGAAACCGTGCGAGAGGCAATTGACCAGCTTGCTCGCACAGCCGGATGCAGGCTCATGACTGCATCCTCCTTGTACAGCAGCGCACCAATCGATTCGAGCGGCGACGACTACGTTAATGCGGTCGTCGAGTTACAAACAAGTCTGAGTGCGCAAAGTCTGCTGGAGGCCTTGCAAGCGATAGAACTGATATTTGGTCGTGAACGCCCGTATCGTAACGCCCCACGCACACTGGATCTGGACGTATTACTCTACGGCACAGAAAAGATAGCCACCGAAACCCTGACCGTGCCGCATCCGCGCATGACCGAACGTGCGTTTGTGCTGCTACCTTTAGTGCAAATTGCACCAGATATTAGTATTCCAGAACACGGAAAAGCAGCTGATTTAATCGATAGCGTCAGGGATCAGGTGATTTTTCAATTAGCAGATAGCGAAGTAATGCCTTAATAGCAAAAATAGAATTTGAGTTAGACTGCGCAACACGAGTGCACGGCTTGACTCATGAATGTCAAGTCAATAATAAAATCGTAGTCTGAGGTTATGGTGGAGACCAAACCAGCTGTCACAAAAAATCAAATGGCAGCATCACCTTTGGAGAAAAGAATGGCTGAATATTTACAAGATCGTAAAGCTGTCAGTGTTCCTGGCTTACAGAACATGAGAGTTCAGGGCGAGAAAATCACCATGTTGACTTGTTATGACGCGAGTTTCGCAGCACTCATGGATCGCTGTGGTGTCGATATTTTATTGATAGGCGACTCCCTCGGTATGGTTTGCCAGGGCCACGATTCAACGTTGCCAGTGACGGTTACGGATATTGCCTACCACACAGCAGCAGTGGCGCGCGGCAATAAAAAGGCAGCGATCGTCGCGGACATGCCTTTTGGCAGCTATGGAACACCAGAGACAGCCTACCAAAACGCCGTCCAATTAATACAAGCCGGGGCGCAAATGGTCAAATTAGAAGGTGGTAACTGGCTAGCACCGACGATCAAATTTCTGACCGAACGCGCAATTCCGGTTTGCGCACATCTAGGCCTGACGCCACAGTCTGTCAATGTATTAGGTGGCTATAAAGTACAAGGGAAAACCGACGCCACCGCAGGTTTGCTCAAAATGGAAGCCTTGGCAGTACAAGCCGCAGGTGCCAGTTTGCTGGTTTTAGAAGCAATTCCAGCAACTTTGGGTAAAGAAGTGACTGATAGTTTAGATATACCTACTATCGGCATAGGCGCTGGTGTTGATTGTTCTGGTCAGGTGTTGGTCATGCACGACCTGCTTGGTGTTTTCCCGGGTCGTAAAGCACGCTTCGTGAAAAATTTCATGGAAGGTCAAACCAATATCGACGCCGCAGTATTGGCCTATGTTGCAGCAGTAAAAGACAAAACCTTCCCTGCACCTGAACACTGTTTTTAACACCCCAACTACTAACTGCGCCCAGAGCGCAATAAAAATTGCCCCACCCTGAAAATGAGGCCGGGGCAATTTTTTAATCTTTTCAACACTTAGTCAGCTAAAAAATATTTCCAAAATGAAATTTTTGGATCAGGAACCGACATTTTTGGCACAATTTCACTCGTTGATGCTTTTTTTACAAATCCAGGTTTACGCGATCTATACATTCACCTAGACTATCTTTGCACCGTTTTTACACCTTCACCGTTATTCTGACCACTATCAAGTCGCCATGTTGGCGGCGATAAAAAGGAAGATCACATGAAGAAAAATATCCTGTTTTTGAGCGTCATTGCTACTCTCATTTCCTCTGGCGCTGCATTTGCAGATGAAGTTAAACCAGATAACGAAGTTACTTTCAACGCCAGCCTGGCAAGCGACTATCGCTATCGTGGCATCTCTCAAACACGTTTAGACCCAGCATTACAAGGTGGGGCAGACTACACCAACAATCCAACTGGCTTGTACGCTGGTACCTGGTTGTCGACAATCAAATGGATTTCTGACACACCAGGTGCTGGCAGTACACCTGCAGAATGGGATATCTACGCTGGTAAACGCGGTGAAGTAACAAAAGACATCTCTTATGACGTCGGCGTACTGGGCTACGTCTATGTCAACAACAACATGACCAATGTTGGTGCTAAAGATGCGAATACTCTAGAAATCTACGGTCAACTTGGTTACGGTCCTGCGTATATCAAATACTCTCACGCAGTAACACCATTGTTCGGTATCGTTGACAGTAAAAACAGCGGCTACCTGGACGCAGGTGCAAATATCGAAATCAGCGAAGGTTTAACACTGAACCTGCACGTTGGTTACCAAAAAGTACAAGGCATGAACTCCAGCGCTGCAACTTACACTGACTACAAAGTCGGCGTCAGCAAAGAATTTAAACAATTGGGCGGCGTTGTCGTCAGCCTCGCTGCTGTCGGTACCAATGCAGACAAAACATTCTATGCTTCTCCTGCGAATGGCAAATTCATGGGTAAAAACAGCGCAGTATTGATGGCTACAAAAACCTTCTAATTGAGTCGCTCCAGGAATCAAAACAAGGTAGGGTTCTCATCCCTACCTTGTTTATTTTTTTAAAATTATTATCTGCTCACAATCCGTTCATCCCTGGTATGCCAATTTGCGTTCTCATCACTTTTGGCAACAAAGCTACCCCCTCGGGCTCGAGGTAAAACCTTAGCGCCACAACTCTCTCAGTTGTCTTTCATCAGATATGAGTTCGGGTTACCACGAACTACGAAAGCGCATAAAGAACGGACAATCAACATCATGAAAACGGTTCTTTATTCAGGCAATATTTACACGATCGTTTCAATTCGGTTTGGGTTCAAATCAACTGATTGCATTTCGGCGAACCAGTGAAAGTAATCCAATTTGAATTTATCGACGCAGGCTAGCCATGACGGGCAATCCATTCGCGCCCACTGCAATAAAAACCTCGCCGCTAGCAACGCCTTTGTCGTCGCGCTCAAGATGAATTTTGAGTTGTTTGTCCACCGATACAAAAGTGCTTTTTCCTGCAGTAACGAGACGATGACGCACCTCGTCTGTACCCAGACTCGCGTAAAACAACATTCCACGTTTGACGATTTTTAATGTATCTCCATTTGAGAGATCGTATACGCCCACATACTCCAATGCCATGGCCGGATCCATACGCAATGAAGGCACAGGTAATTCTATGGATTGCACAATAGCGCCTGCACTAACATTATCGGCAGCGGATGCAAGCTGCTGGGTCGATGCCAACACGATAGCGCTCAAAACAATAGTAATAAATTTGACATGATGTGTCCTTATCTCTGCGTAGAAAGAGTCAATTGATGAATCGAATTTTCGAAAAATAATTTTTCGGCCGTCATTCTTCAGCTATGAATAAGCGCCACATCGAATGACGACCGAAGCATAGGCAATTTACATTTTGAGTAATAGGTCAATGCGACAAACCGCAATTTTTGGTGGATGAAATGAACTTATCGCGGGCTGAATATGTAGTGATTCAGTTGGATTTTTTTGAAAACGATACAACAAGCTGAAACACGAGTACAAGCCTGAGTACGACCGCATTTTTATGGCTTTTTACGGATTGAATCTACCTGACACACCGCCATTCCGTGTGTTTTGAGCAGAGTCCCGCGTCTTTTTATGAGCACTGAACGAGTCTGATTTTTTGTCTTTTCTAAAATGAATAGCTGAAATCTGAACACGGTACGTATTTAGGTATTCGATGTAATTGCCAGGCAAAAAACATAGCAAACGTGCGTAAAAGTATGTTTATAACAATGAAATATGCGTCTGTTTACACTTTCTTTACACCACCCCTTTCAAGCTATACGACATCTTTACCCATTTTTACCTATTGTCTTACCAGTTGTTACAGAAGTTAACTGGAGGTCATATGGAATTTTTATATTTGGGATACATGCTGGTATTTGCAGTATGTACATTTGCCCTGATCAAGGGTTGCAGCCATCTTGGAGGCGGCTTATGAGCCTGTTTCAAATTATCGCAGCGGTAGTTTCCGCTTTGTTGTTGGTTTATCTGGTGTATGCCTTGTTGAAACCGGAGGCATTCTGATGAATCACTCCGCCTTTTTCCAAATCGCACTGTATATGGTGGTACTGACTGTACTTGCCGTGCCTTTGGGCTTGTATATCAATAAAGTCATGAGCGGCGAAAAAAATGTCCTTTCATGGTTGTTGCAACCTGTAGAAAAATTCTTCTACAAAATTTTTGGGGTTGATGCGGCTGAAGAAATGTCATGGAAGCACTATGCCGTAACGTTGATGGCATTTAACGTACTTGGCGTAATCGTGGTTTATGCCTTGCAACGTCTGCAACTCGTTTTACCATTGAATCCACAGGCTTTGCCTGGCGTTGGTACGGACTCATCGTTCAATACAGCGATTAGTTTTGTCACCAATACCAACTGGCAAAGTTATACGCCAGAAACCACCATGAGTTATTTGACTCAAATGACAGGTTTAAGCGTACAAAACTTTTTCTCCGCTGCGACAGGTCTGGCCGTCGCAGTTGCGTTGATTCGTGGTTTTGCACGTCATACAGTACAAAGTATCGGTAACTTTTGGGTCGATCTGACACGCGGCACTTTGTACATTCTGGTTCCATTGTCGTTTGTATTTGCTGTTGGCTTTTTGAGCCAAGGCGTGATCCAAAACTTTGACGCCTACAAAACTGCGCAATTAGTTGAAAAGCTCGACTACACCATTCCTAAAGTCGATGCTGCTGGAGCACCAATCAATGATGCAGCTGGTAAGCCAGTCATGGAAGCGCAAAGTACGACGACACAAACTTTGCCTATGGGTCCGGTCGCTTCACAAGAAGCGATCAAAATGGTCGGCACCAATGGGGGTGGTTTCTTCAATGCGAACTCCGCACATCCTTATGAAAACCCAACACCGTTTTCGAACTTTTTACAAATGATCGCGATCTTCATTATCCCAGCGGCATTGTGTATCACGTTCGGTAAAATGGTAGGTGATAAACGTCAGGGTTGGGCAATTTTTGCAGTCATGGCTATCTTGTTTGTGACGTTTGCCGGTATCGCTATCGTCGCTGAACAACAAGGTAATCCGATGTTCGCAAAATTAGGTCTCGATCAGGCGATGAACAGTGCGCCAGCAATGTCTCAGGCTGGCGGCAATATGGAAGGCAAAGAAACTCGTTTCGGTATCGCAGCTTCTGGCTTGTTCGCAACAATTACCACAGCAGCATCCTGCGGCGCCGTGAACTCTATGCATGATTCATTTACACCGATCGGCGGCATGGTACCTCTGGTATTGATGAAGCTAGGTGAAGTGGTGTTTGGTGGTGTCGGTGCAGGCATGTACGGCATGTTGATTTTCGCGATTATGGCAGTGTTTATTGCGGGCTTGATGATTGGTCGTACGCCAGAATATCTGGGCAAAAAAATCGAAGCATTTGAAATGAAAATGATCGCCATCACTATTCTGATTGGCCCCTTGTTGGTACTGGTTGGTACTGCGATCTCGGTCATGGTTGCAGATGGTAAAGCAGGCATATCTAATCCTGGTGCGCATGGCTTCACTGAAATTTTGTATGCGTTCGTCTCTGCAGCAAATAACAACGGCAGCGCATTTGCAGGTTTGAATGCAAACACACCGTTCTATAACACGATGTTAGCAATTGCAATGTGGTTTGGTCGTTTCTTCATCATCATTCCTATTCTGGCAGTTGCCGGTGCGATGGCACGTAAAAAACGTCTGGCAGCGACTGCAGGTACCTTGCCTACGCATGGCCCGCTGTTTGTCGCTCTGCTGCTCGGTACAGTGATTATTGTAGGTGCATTGACCTACATCCCTGCATTGGCGCTCGGTCCTATCGTTGAACACCTGACCATGATCGCCCAATAAAAGAAAGAAGAAAATGAGCCATAAAGTCGAATTATCGTTGCTGAATTCCAGCATAGTAAAACCAGCGATTGTCGATGCTTTCCGCAAATTGCAACCACAAATCCAGATGAAAAATCCGGTTATGTTTGTGGTGTATGTGGGTAGTATTCTGACCTCCGCATTAACCGTTCAAGCCTACGTCAGCAAAGGCGAAGCACCAGCAGGTTTCATTCTTGCCGTCAGTTTATGGTTGTGGTTTACCGTCCTGTTTGCCAACTTTGCAGAAGCATTGGCAGAGGGCCGTAGTAAAGCCCAGGCAGAATCCCTGCGTGGCGCTAAACAAGATGTACGCGCTAAAAAACTGGCGACAGCTAAACGCAACGCACCACAAATGTTAGTCAGTGGTTCGACCTTACGCAAAGGCGATATCATTCTGATCGAAGCCAATGACGTCGTACCAGCTGATGGTGAAGTCATTGAAGGCGTTGCTTCTGTCGATGAATCTGCGATTACCGGTGAATCTGCACCCGTCATCCGTGAATCCGGCGGTGACTTCAGTGCCGTCACTGGTGGTACCCGTGTATTGTCTGACTGGATCATCGTACGCGTGACTGTCAATCCAGGTGAAGCCTTCTTGGATCGTATGATCGCCATGGTTGAAGGTGCGAAACGTCAAAAAACACCAAATGAAATCGCCTTGACGATTTTGTTGGTCGCATTGACTATCGTGTTCCTGTTAGCGACTGTCACTTTGCTGCCATTCTCCCAATTCAGCGTTGAAGCTTCCGGTGCTGGTACACCAGTAACCATCACCGTATTGGTCGCATTGCTGGTGTGCTTGATACCAACGACCATTGGTGGCTTGTTGTCAGCGATTGGTGTGGCGGGTATGAGCCGTATGATGCAAGCCAACGTGATTGCAACTTCTGGTCGTGCGGTTGAAGCAGCTGGTGACGTTGACGTTTTGTTGCTGGACAAAACCGGTACGATTACTTTGGGTAATCGTCAGGCGTCCACGTTCTACCCTGCCCCAGGCGTAACTGAAGAACAATTGGCAGATGCAGCACAATTGTCTTCGCTGGCAGATGAAACACCAGAAGGTCGTAGTATCGTTATTCTGGCGAAGCAAAAATTCCAATTGCGTGAACGTGATATTCAAGCGCTGGGTGCAGAATTCATCCCCTTTACGGCACAAACCCGTATGAGTGGTGTTGATCTGAACCACGCCGGTGTCGTTCGCAAGATTCGTAAAGGCTCTGTCGATGCGACCCGCAAATACTTCACTGAAATGGGCCATAGTTTCCCACAAGCAGTGATAGACACCGTTGATCAGGTTGCACGCCAGGGTAGTACACCTTTGGTGGTCATTGATGACCAACGTGTCATGGGTGTGATTGAGCTCAAAGATATCGTGAAAGGTGGTATCAAAGAACGCTTCGCCGAATTGCGCAAAATGGGTATCAAAACCATTATGATCACCGGTGACAATCGCTTAACAGCTGCTGCTATCGCAGCGGAAGCAGGTGTGGATGATTTCCTGGCTGAAGCAACACCAGAAGATAAATTGAAACTGATCCGCTCCCATCAGGCAGAAGGCAAGTTGGTGGCGATGACTGGTGACGGTACCAACGATGCCCCAGCGCTGGCACAAGCTGACGTCGCGGTAGCGATGAACAGCGGTACTCAGGCAGCGAAAGAAGCCGGTAACATGGTCGATCTGGATTCCAATCCAACCAAATTGATCGAAATCGTTGAAATCGGTAAGCAAATGCTGATGACGCGCGGTTCTTTGACGACCTTCAGTATTGCCAATGACGTTGCGAAATACTTCGCAATTATTCCTGCGATGTTTGCTACGACTTACCCACAGCTGAATGCCTTAAATTTGATGCATTTGACCAGCCCGGCAAGTGCGATCATGTCGGCAGTTATTTTCAATGCATTGATCATCGTGTTCTTGATCCCATTGGCATTGAAAGGTGTTAAATATCGTGCCCTGGGCGCTGATGTTTTATTGCGTCGTAACTTACTGGTCTATGGTGTAGGTGGTTTGATCGTACCGTTCATTGGTATTAAATTGATCGACATCATCCTTACCATCTTTGGTCTGGTATAAAACGAAAAGAATCGAAAGCACATCATGAAAATTTTACGTCCCTTAGTCGCTTCCTTCGTTTTGTTGACCGCAGTGACCGGCATCGTTTATCCATTAGCGGTAACAGGTGTAGGCAAGGTCGCTTTTAACAATCAGGCGAATGGCAGTATTATCGAAAAAGATGGAAAAATTTTAGGCTCGAAATTAATTGGCCAAAATTTCTCTGATCCAAAGAATTTTTGGGGCAGACCATCCGGCGCTGGTACTTTTGCTTACAATGGTCTGGCATCTGGCGGTTCTAACCAAGGTCCAACCAATCCCGCATTGAAAGCCGCCATCGAAGATCGCATCAAGGCTTTGCACGATGCAGACCCAGAAAACAAAGCGGCAATTCCTGTTGATCTGGTCACCGCATCAGGTAGTGGTCTTGATCCTGAAATCAGTCCAGCGGCAGCAACTTATCAAGCACAACGTGTCGCAAAAGCACGTGGCTTGAAAGTCGAACAAGTCCGTGATTTAATCGCAAACAATACCAAAGAACCTCAATTTGGCCTGTTTGGTGAAGCACGCGTTAATGTACTTGAACTGAATCTGGCGCTTAATCAATTGCATTAAGTTGTTATAAATCAGAAATACATTGTGCATGCACTCGGCATGCACAATAATCCTGCCCGGTCTTGCATAGTCTTACCGGGCGATTTCACTATTGAGACAATGAATACCTCCCGCCCCGATCCAGATGCACTGCTAGATAAAATCCAGCGCGATGACCAGCGACAACAACGTGGTCGCTTGAAAATTTTTTTCGGTGCCTGTGCCGGAGTCGGTAAAACCTACGCGATGCTGAATGCCGCTCATGCGCAGAAAGCCAATGGCGTTGACGTATTAGTCGGTGTCGTCGAAACACATGGCCGACACGATACTATGCAAGTCAGTCAAAACCTCGAAGTGTTACCTCCGAAAAAAATTCAATACAAAGATCGCATCCTATCCGAGTTTGATATTGACGAAGCCTTGATGCGTCATCCCGATCTGATATTGATGGACGAATTAGCCCATTCCAACGTCGCCGGATCACGCCATGCCAAACGCTGGCAAGATATCGAAGAATTACTCGCAGCCGGAATCAACGTCTACACCACCGTCAATGTGCAACACTTAGAAACACTCAATGACGTCGTGGGGCAAATTACCGGCATTCGTGTTTGGGAAACGGTGCCAGACAAAGTGTTTGATCAAGCCGACGAAATTACGCTGGTTGATCTGCCGCCGGATGAATTACTACGCCGCCTCAAAGAAGGCAAAGTCTATCTGGAACAACAGGCCCAACGGGCTGCCAAGAATTTTTTCCGCAAAGGGAATCTGATCGCCTTGCGTGAACTGGCATTGCGCCGCACCGCCGATCAGGTTGACGTCCAAATGCGCGATTACCGCGCAGACCAGTCTATCAATACAGTCTGGCAAGCCAAAGAGCGTTTGCTGGTTTGCATAGGCCCCGATGAAAGCGCCAGCAAATTAGTACGCGGCGCAGCCCGCCTTGCTGCTAGCCTGCGGGCTGATTGGATCGCGGTTTATGTCGAAACGCCAAAGCTACAGAATCTTAACAACGACAAGCGCGAAGCGATTATGAAAACGCTCAAACTCGCGCAAGAGTTAGGCGCTGAGACCACAACCCTGGCAGGTGAAAGCTTACCAACGCTGCTATTGAGCTATGCACAAAGTCGCAATGTCTCAAAAATCGTCATTGGCAAATCTTTACGTCCTGCATGGGAACGTTTGCGTCGGAATAGTCTCGCTGATGAACTGGCAAACCGCACCAAAGATATCGATATTGTGATGGTGGGACATGATCTGGAAGCCAGCTCAGAAAAATCACGCGGCATCGTTGGTACTAGCCATTTGAACTCAGAACAAGAAAAGAAAACCAGCTCCAGCGATTACATCTGGACAGCAGTCGTTTGTATGGCTGCAACACTCATCAGCGCAGGTTTGATGCAAATTTTTGATCTGGCTAATGTGGTGATGTTGTATTTGTTGGCCGTTGTATTTATTGCGATTCGCTTTGGGAGAGGCGCATCTATACTTGCGTCTTTCCTGAGTGTGGCGAGTTTTGATTTTTTCTTCGTGCCCCCACGATTTTCTTTTAGCGTCAGCGATAGCCAGTATTTATTTACGTTTGCGATTATGTTGGCAGTGTCATTGATCATCAGTAATCTGATGGCGAATTTGCGCTTTCAGGCACGTATCGCGCACTACCGCGAACGCCGTGCCGATGCGCTCTATACCATGACAAAATCTTTGTCAGGCGCATTGATGATAGAACAAATTATCGAAATCAGTACCGAACATGTCGCACCAGTATTCCAGGCCAAAGTTGCAGTATTGCTGCCAGATAGCCACGAAAAAGTACGTCCACCAGTGTCTGGTGGCAATGAGAAATCAACCTTACAAGAGCTCGACACCGATGTCGCGCAATGGGTCTACGATAACGCACAAAAAGCTGGGCTAGGTACCAATACCCTGCCCTCCAATGCGGTGTTGTATATCCCTTTGCAAGCGCCCATGCGCACGCGCGGCGTGCTGGCGATTGCACCGCATGATCAGCAACAGATTTTCCAACCAGAGCAGCAGCAATTATTGGATACCTTTGCTTCGCAAATTGCACTCGCTTTAGAACGTGTACATTATGTCGACGTTGCACAAGATGCGCTGATTAACATGGAGGCAGAACGTCTGCGCAACTCACTACTCTCGGCTATTTCGCATGATTTACGCACACCATTGACCGCCATCGTTGGTTTAGCCAGCACCCTTGATGAACAAACTGATTTAACCGAAGAAAAACGTCACGAATTAAGTCATGCTATTCATGAAGAAGCCCTCAGGATGAGCGGTCTGGTGGCCAACTTGTTAGATATGGCACGCCTGCAATCCGGTAAAATCAATTTGAATTTGCAATGGCAACCATTGGAAGAAGTGGTTGGCAGTGCCCTGCGCGCATGCCACCACAGTTTGATCGGCCATCAATTAGAAACCAATATCCCAAAAGACCTGCCCTTGCTTTCTTTTGATGCGGTGTTGATTGAGCGAGTACTGTGTAATTTAATTGAGAATGCGGCCAAGTACGGCGAAGGAATGATTCACTTAGCTGCCGTCAAACACAAAGACCACGTCTGGGTCGTTATTACCGACAACGGCCCGGGCTTACCAATGGGAATCAATATTTTTGAAAAATTCACGCGGGGCAATGTTGAATCAGCGAGCCCTGGCGTGGGCCTTGGTCTGGCAATCTGTGAAGCCATTGTCAATGCACACGGTGGTAAAATCTGGGGAGAAACGCTGGAAGATGGGGGCGCACAATTTACCTTCTCTCTTCCTATTGGCAATGCGCCCGCAATGCCCCCTGTCATCGAGTCGGAAATAGCATGAGCGAAAGCAAAATACATATCGTCCTGATAGAAGACGAAAAACAAATCCGTCGGTTTCTTACTGCTGCATTTGAGGCAGAAGGCATGGAAGTTTATGAAAGTGAAACCGGAAAACAAGGCTTAATTACTTGTGCCACACGCAAACCTGACTTGTTGATCGTTGATCTTGGTTTGCCTGACATGAACGGTCTCGACGTCATACGTGACGTGCGTAGCTGGAGTGAAGTACCGATCATCGTTTTATCGGCGCGCACGCAAGAACAGGAAAAAGTCGCCGCACTCGATGCGGGTGCCGATGACTACCTGAGCAAACCCTTCGGAGCGGCTGAATTGATTGCACGTATCCGTGCGCACTTGCGCCGCCGTCAACCTGCAAATGCGCAGGCTGAATCGATTTTTCAGTTTGGCGAAGTCAACATTAACTTTGGCTTGCGCACCGTGACACGCGGCGAAGAAGCCGTCCACTTAAGCCCACTCGAATATCGTCTGTTATCGGTGTTGGCACGTAATGCCGGTAAAGTCATGACGCATCAGCAGTTACTCAAAGAAGTATGGGGGCCAAACCATTCTGAAAGTAGTCATTACCTCAGAATTTACATGGCGAATTTGCGTCAGAAACTAGAACGTGAACCTGCACAGCCTAAGCATTTTATTACTGAAACCGGCGTGGGCTACCGTTTAGTGACCTGAAGAATTGAAACAGACGAGAGCTGCTACCATGGTAGCTGCTGGTCATCGTAGGTATAAAAGTTACCCGATTGATCAGGTGTTTTTTGATTAATCACATTGAGCATATCTGTAACCGCATCATCCGCATTTCTGGCCAGACTTCCACCACGGAACGGTTGCGACAGTCCGGATTGCACGGTACCCGGATGCAAAGCCAATAAAACGGCATTTTTCTGACTACGTTTTAATTCTATCGCTGCCGTTTTAACCAACATATTCAGTGCCGCTTTTGAGGCCCGGTAGCTGTACCAACCACCTAAGCGGTTATCTTCTATGCTACCCACCTTTGCAGATAACAAGGTCATCACACCGCGCTCCCGGTCAAGTAAGGGCGTGAAGTAACGCATGACCAAAGCTGGTCCAAACGTATTGATTTCAAAGATATGTTTGAGGTGCTGGTATTCCAGGTCCGCCAATTTTTTCTCTGGCATAAAATTATCACCATGCAAAATACCTGTGGCGTTAATGATCAGATGAAACGGCCCTTGCGGCGCTAAAGCCTGTGATGCCTGCTCTATGCTTCGTTCGTTCGTAAAATCAATCGCTGGCGTCGAGTGTCGATGCAATTCAATCACCTGCGCATCAGCACGATGAGCACGTATGCCACGTACAAACGCAGCACCAATTGCGCCAGTAGAACCGATCACCAAAGCCCGTAAGTTTGGCGAAAAAGAATCCAGACTCATTTCCACCCCCGCTGCCATTGACTATCATCGCATAAGTCGCGCCAGGGAATCTGGCGCACTGCTTTACTATAAACCGCTTCAATTTCGATCAACTCTGGCGGCTGATCGGGGTCCATTGGCTCAACCAATTTGGTCACAATAAAATGCTTTTGTTTAGCAACGATTTCCATCGCAGTCCACTTGGATAAAAGCAGTTTTTTTGGCTGTATAAGATTCACTTTTTTACCCAGCAATGTGCTTAAGTTCAGTCAGCTTCATGTGTAAAAACAGTTAAGCATAAAAAAAGAGTTCAGCATACCATTAAAAGCCAAAGTAAATTGGGAGCAACTTCGCCCCCAATTTTTCGTCAATTAAATTGAACCAGAATAGCGCGCCAGACTTGCCTTCACATGGCCAGCCAGCGTCTCAGGCGAACTGACTGTCATGCCGAGCTCACTAAGCAAACCATCTTGCAAGCCATATACCCAACCATGCACCGTAACCTCTTGTCCGCGCTCCCACGCATCCTGAATCACCGTGGTCTTACAAACATTAACCACCTGTTCAATCACATTGAGTTCGCATAAACGATCGCCGCGTTCTTTCAGGTTCAGTGTTTCACCCATATAGCGTTCGTATTTTTGGTGCACGTCTTGCACGTGACGAAGCCAGTTATCAGCCAAACCGACGCGTCCACCCGTCATTGCTGCGTGTACGCCGGAACAACCATAATGGCCACAAATAATAATGTGCTTTACGCCCAAGACGTCAACCGCAAACTGCAACACAGACAAACAATTTAAGTCTGAATGAACGACAACATTGGCAATATTACGATGAACAAATAATTCACCGGGAAGCAAACCAAGTAATTCATTTGCCGGAACTCTGCTATCAGAACAACCTATCCACAAGTATTCCGGATTTTGTTGTGCAGCAAGTTTTTTAAAAAAATCAGCGTCTTTATCGTGTATCGCTTGCGCCCAACGGCGATTGTTTTCAAACAACTGCGCTGGGGTCAATTCTGTTCGGATTTGGTCTACCATCGTATTGCCTTGAATGTGAAACAGGCATGATTTTAACCGTTTCTCCGACATCCCTGTTATTCCTGCTCAGCTTGGATGAACGGCAATCAGTCAAGGATTCTATCAAATCATTGCCTATGCCCCCACACCAGAGAATCGATGATGGAAACCAGTGAGCTTGCAACATCAGGATAAATGGTGATAACGACCAGCCCACGCATTGAATAATGTTGATGTATGTACATTACCAGCATCTAGCGGGGTGACGAGAGGAAGATAACAAATTCAAATTTAAAAAAAAAGAGAAGGAACCTCTCCTTCTCTTTTTTATGAACGAAAACTAGAATAAGTTAGCGAAATGCGCTACGGTTCTCTGACGCACCTAGCATGGCCTTCTTCAGACCACTATCAACTGGGCTTTCACCCAACCAAATACGCAGTAGGGCATTGTAGAAAAGAATATCCGGATAAGGATCACCCATTTTTTTACCGTTGAGGGCAACCACGGTACCAACGCCAGGGATCCAGTCATTGGTCATCACATCGCCCTTTTTCAGCTCGGGAACGGATGCGAACAGTTCTCCAAAACGCAAAAACTGAGAAGTGAGTTTGGCTTTATCTCCTTTATCCGTATTTTTTTGTATGCCTTGCATAAATCCACGGCTAAAATCTTCACTGCTGAGATCACGCATCATCACAAGAGTTACACGACGTGGGCCGTCGGCATTCAGGACATCTTGCACCGTGGTCTTTTTTTCTTTCAAGTACAAACCAGCAACATATACTTTAAAAATTGCTTTGTAGCGTATACCAGCGCCATTTAACTTGAGTTCGGTATTGGCGAGCTGCAATGTATCATCCAACTTCACACCAGCGACTTCCGTTGCATTAACACCGGTAGCAACGCCCATCGCTAAACCACATACAGCTAACCAAAATTTCAATTTCATCAAACGCATTTTGTCTCCTCTGATCGATGATCTCATGTTGAGAGTAAAAATATTACTGTCCGAAGAAATCGAACGCTCAACAATGTCCCATTATATTTGTAAGCTTTTGTAAATGGTCGTTTAGCTTAACCTAAATCCTGCTAGTTCTCTTGTGCTTTTTTGGAGCATTTTTTCTAATTTGCACAATTTAAGGGCGCATTTGTGGGTAAAAAAAAGCCCTGCTGAAATTCAACAGGGCTATGCTTTATGCGACGAAGTGCTTAAAGCCGTTTTATTCAAAAAACTTTTTCACTTTATCCATCCAGGTCTTGCTTTGCGGATTGTGTTTTGAACCGCCTTCAACCGTCAATTGCTCAAACTCGCGTAGCAAGTCTTTTTGCTTCTCAGTCAGTTTTACCGGTGTCTCAATCACAACATGGCAGAACAAATCACCGGCGTATCCAGAGCGTACTCCTTTGACGCCTTTACTACGTAGGCGGAAAGTCTTACCGGATTGGGTACCTTCAGGGACAGTGAACGACGCTTTGCCGCTCAGTGTTGGCACTTCAATATCGCCACCGAGCGCTGCTTTGACAAAGGAAATCGGAATTTCGCAATGCAAATCATCGCCTTCGCGTTGGAACACTGGATGCTGCTTGATATGGATTTCAACATACAGATCACCCGGAGGCCCGCCATTGACGCCAGGCTCACCGTTTCCGGATGAACGAATACGCATGCCGTCATCAATACCGGCTGGAATCTTCACTTCCAGGGTTTTATTGCGTTTGATACGACCAACACCAGAGCAAGTCGGGCATGGATCGGGAATCATTTTGCCTGTACCGTGGCATTTAGGACAGGTTTGTTGAATACTGAACAAACCTTGTTGCATGCGTACCTGACCGTGTCCGGCGCAAGTGGTACATGTCACAGGAGAGGTTCCAGGTTTAGCGCCTGAGCCATGGCACGTATCGCATTCATCCCAGCTTGGAACACGAATTGTGGTATCAAAACCATTCGCTGCTTGCTCTAACGTAATCTCAAGGTTGTAACGCAAATCTGCGCCACGATAGACTTGAGGTCCGGCACTTCGGCGACCACCGCCACCACCAAAGATATCACCGAAAATGTCGCCAAACGCATCTGCAAATCCACCGGCACCACCACCGCCGCCGCCGCCCATATTTGGATCAACACCAGCATGGCCGTAACGGTCATACGCATCACGCTTTTGGCTATCAGAAAGCATCTCGTAAGCTTCTTTGGCTTCTTTGAATTTTTCTTCGGCAGCCTTGTTATCCGGATTACGATCCGGATGGTATTTCATCGCCAGCTTACGATAAGCCTTTTTGATTTCATCTTCTGAGGCGTTTTTACCGACTCCGAGAATTTCGTAAAAATCACGCTTCGCCATCTCGATTACACCTTGTTTTTATTGATTCACATTGTGCGACAGTCGCGTTCAATGTGTCATTTTAAAAGTTCAAAAACAGTTACTACAAAAGCGCAGAGACGCAGAGATCATTTGATTTTCTCTGCGGCCTCTGCGCCTCTGCGCTTATACGTCGCCGTTATTGGGTGACGGGATTACTTGTTATCTTTAACTTCTTTAAAGTCAGCATCAACAACGTCGTCATCCTTCGCATGTACTTCTGCGCCAGCCGCACCTGCACCGCCCGCAGCGCCAGCAGCAGCTTGTTGCGCTTGCATGTCGGCATACACTTTTTCACCGAGCTTTTGGGATGCTGTAGAGAGCGCGCCCAATTTAGTGTCGATCTCAGCTTTGTCACCGGATTTCAATACGTCTTCCAGATCTTTGATTGCGGCTTCGATTTTCTCTTTTTCGCCAGCTTCTAACTTGTCGCCGTGTTCAGACAAAGCTTTCTTAGTGGAGTGAACCAATGCATCACCTTGATTGCGGGACTCAGCCAATTCTTTGACTTTTTTGTCTTCTTCCGCATTCAATTCTGCGTCTTTCACCATTTTCTGGATTTCTTCTTCAGTCAGACCAGAGTTAGCTTTGATCGTGATTTTATTTTCTTTGCCAGTGGCTTTGTCTTTTGCACCTACGTGCAAAATACCGTTCGCATCGATGTCAAAAGTTACTTCGATCTGTGGTGTACCGCGTGCTGCTGGTGGAATACCTTCCAGATTGAATTCACCCAAGCCTTTATTACCGGCAGCAATTTCACGTTCACCTTGGTAAACTTTAATCGTTACCGCTGGCTGATTGTCGTCCGCTGTCGAGAACACTTGGCTAAATTTGGTTGGGATCGTTGTGTTCTTCTGGATCATCTTAGTCATTACACCGCCCAGAGTTTCGATACCCAGAGACAACGGTGTTACGTCCAGTAACAACAAATCTTTGCGATCGCCAGACAAGACCGATCCTTGAATCGCTGCACCAACGGCTACTGCTTCGTCAGGATTCACGTCTTTACGTGGTTCTTTACCGAAAAAGTCTTTGACCAGTTCTTGCACTTTAGGCATACGAGTCATACCACCAACCAGGATGATGTCGTCGATGTCTGATGTTTTAACGCCAGCATCTTTGATCGCCAGACGGCAAGGTTCCATGGTTTTTTGAATCAGTTCTTCAACCAATGCTTCCAATTTTGCACGTGTGATTTTCAAATTCAAATGCACTGGTGCGCCGTTCGCCATCGCGATGTACGGCTCATTAATTTCTGTCTGCTGTGCGCTCGACAACTCGATTTTTGCGCGTTCAGCAGAGGCTTTGATGCGTTGCAAAGCGATCGGATCTTTGGACAAATCCAGACCATTGATGTTTTTGAATTCAGTAATGATGTAGTCGATCACGCGTTGATCGAAATCTTCACCACCGAGGAAAGTATCGCCGTTAGTGGACAATACTTCGAATTGCATTTCGCCATCAACGTCAGCGATTTCAATGATCGATACGTCAAATGTACCACCACCCAAATCGTAGACTGCAATCTTGCGATCGCCTTTTTCTTTTTTGTCCAGACCAAAAGCCAATGCCGCTGCAGTTGGTTCGTTAATGATGCGTTTAACATCCAGACCAGCGATACGGCCTGCATCTTTCGTTGCCTGACGTTGTGCATCGTTAAAGTATGCTGGGACAGTAATAACCGCTTCAGTCACTTCTTCGCCGAGGTAATCTTCAGCGGTTTTTTTCATTTTACGCAAAACTTCTGCGGAAATTTGTGGTGGCGCCAAACGTTTGTCGCGCACAGAAACCCACGCATCGCCGTTGTCGGCCTTGGAAATCGTGTAAGGCATCAGACTGATGTCTTTTTGCACTTCTTTTTCTTCGAATTTACGACCGATCAAGCGTTTTACCGCGAACAGTGTATTTTTTGGGTTGGTGACAGCCTGGCGTTTCGCAGATGCGCCAACCAGAATTTCACCATCTTCTTGATAAGCAATGATAGACGGCGTGGTACGCGCGCCTTCAGCGTTTTCGATAACTTTAGGCTGGCCGCCTTCCATGATAGCAACGCAAGAGTTGGTTGTACCCAAATCAATACCAATCATTTTTCCCATGATTTTTCCTCAGAATTATTTAGATTTTATGTATTTGTCAATATTTTTGAGTTAATCTAAATTGTTGAACTTTTTGCGTTTTCACTCATCAAAAGCTTCAAGAACTTAATTGAATAACTCGTCTGTACCCGATATTAGGTAAAAAACCTGCTTTTCAAGCGTTTTTTGCTGGTTTTTTACGCTTTTTTTTATTTACCTTGTGCAACGGTTACTAAAGCCGGGCGTAACAAGCGATCAGCAATGTTATATCCCTTTTGCAAAACAGTAACGACGGTGTTTGCATCTTGTTCAGCAGGCACCATAGAAATGGCTTGATGTTTCATAGGATCAAGTTTTTCACCTTGGACTGGATTGATTTCCATAAGGCGATTTTTTTCAAAGGCCGCACTTAATTGCTTCAATGTCATTTCAACACCTTCTTTCAAGGAGTCAATTGACGGTGTTTCAACCTTTAATGCCATTTCCAGGCTGTCTTTGACTGGCACCATTGCTTCAGCGAAACCTTCAATGGCAAACTTGTGAGCCTTAGAAATATCTTCTTGCGCGCGACGGCGAATATTTTCACCATCTGCTTTAGCACGCATAAATGCGTCTTGCAATTCTGCAACTTTCGCTTCTAGTTCAGCGATGATTTGCCTATTTTTTGCTTCTGTATCAACCACTTCCTCAGAAATGGCCGCTTCGGCTTCTGCCACCGGTTCAGCCGCTGACTGAACAGTTTCAGCCGCCTGCTTCGCTGCCTGAGTTTCATTTTCTGTTTGCATATTTTCTTGGTGTTGCATTCTTAACCTCCAGTCAATTACATATTGCAGCCGTACTTGGTGATGGCATCTGTTTTTTCAAGCCCCAAATGACATTTTTTTGCTTACCATCAAAACTTTCACTCCCCTTTGTTGCTACGCAGCAATTTGGATTACATTTAGAAACAAGAAGGAAACAAATCCATACGAACAAAATGCATTTCAATATCTATCCTGAAAAACTGTTCAACACAGTTTCATTTTTCCGGCCTTAGGGGGCTCCCATGAAACTTACATTGGTCGCTACACTGGTCCTTGCCTACGCCATTATCACGACTATCTGGATTTGCTTGTCGCAAATAGACAGTAATTAATCGACTCCATTTAATAGACTTCATTATTTTTTACTAAATCTCTCACTTAACAAGATCGATATAAGGTTAACCCTAGGTGTGCAGTCTCGCCTTTGTCTATTTACAATTTCTCCGTGAACTTTGAAATGGCACCAAGAAGTCGCCAATTTAGGGGAATTTCCAGCTATTAAGCATGTAAAAATCAAATTAAATTCTCTTTTGACAACCTATATTTCTAGCTAATACCCCCTGAACTCTAATAAAATCGCGAGCTAATTTGAAGTTACTACTTTAGGGGTTTGAGAATGATATTTGTTACAGGCGGTGCTGGTTTTATCGGCGCCAATTTTGTCTTGAGCTGGCTGGCACAGTCCGATGAGTCGGTACTGAATTACGATAAATTGACTTATGCCGGTAATCTAAACAACCTGACCAGTTTGCGCAATGACGAACGCCACCTGTTTGTGCAAGGCGATATTTGTGAC
>NZ_JACOFV010000017.1 GCF_014284255.1 Cognatundibacterium jejuense | reverse complement strand
TACCTCGCAATATGGAATTAAAAGCCTTTGATCCTCATCGCAAAGAATTTAGCTGCATGTATGAAGTCGACCACGTCCCGCCGGTTGATCCGGAGGCGGAAGCCTGGTTTCAGGAAGGCATGCGTGTGACAGGACGCGATTTGCAACCCAATCAACGCAACTGCCCACTTGCCGTGGAACTCTGGCAGAAAGCAGCCGATAAACAGCATTGGAAAGCGATTTTAAACTTAGCAGGATTACTGATACGCGGTGATGGCATTGCCCCATACCAAGTAGAAGATGACCAAGAACGGGCAGTGCTGTTGATAGAAAAAGGTATGCAGCTTGGCATTCCAAGCGCATTTGACATGATGGGTAACTTTCATCAAAGCGGTGCGGGTGTCAAAGCAGATGCCAGTCGTGCTTATGCGTTTTGGGAATTAGCAGCCGACAAGGGTAGTCCAGGCGCACAAACGTTTTTAGGTAAGTCCCTCAAAGCAGCTTATGACAATCCACAAGGAGGTTTTTGGGGCAATCGTAAGATCGGTTTGCAAATGTTGGAGTGTGCTTTTGCGCAAGGCTATGGTGAAGCAGCCCTCGAACTGGGGGTGAATTTGGGAAATACAGATAAGGATTATGCACGTGCACTTAAAATTTTACACGAAGGCGTCAAAATGGGATGTGAGGACTGCGCCAATTTCTTGTCTTCTAGCTTTGACAACATCGATCCCCTTACAGATAATTTCATTGATACCGCGCGCTCTGAACGCTATCACGTCTTAGGCGATGCGCCCTACCATAACCCCGACCTGAAATTTCCCAATCTCGATAAGGTCTTACCCTTACCTCCGGCCAAACTTCCGGTCTGGAACGGTAAGAAAGAAGATCTCATCAACGCCGCCAAAGGCGTGGTTTTGCCACCTAAAAAACTACCACCCCATCCGAGTACTAGTCGCCATGAACCGCGCTAGCATATTTGGTGTGGAAATGCGCGAGATGTTTAATGCTCTTTGTATTCAACCCGGTTACGGCCTTTGTGTTTTGCCTCATAGAGTGCAGCATCGGCGCGTATCATCATTTCTAAAATGCTGTCTGGGTGACGGTATTCGGTCACGCCAAAACTGGCGGTGAGTGTGCTTATCATATGGAAGTTATGGTTGGCAATGGTTTCGCGTAATTTTTCAGCGATGACTATAGAAGCCTGTATTGAGGTCTCGCGGAAGATCACCAGAAATTCTTCACCGCCCCAACGCCCAGCGGCATCGATGCTGCGGATGTTTTCTTGCAAGATGATGCCTATGCTCACCAGCACCTGATCGCCGACTGAGTGGCCATAGGTATCGTTAACACTCTTGAATTTATCCACATCAATAATGGCAATAGAGAAGCTACTGCCATAGCGTTGACAGCGTTGGTGTTCTTCTTCCAGGATGGTTTCTAACTTAAAGCGGTTGTATAAACCGGTAAGTCTATCGGTATTGGAAAGATATTCCAGATCTAGGTTTTTTAACTCTAATTCACGTGTGCGCTCAGCAACCAAGTGTTCCAGATTGGCGTTAACTTCAAGCATTTTTTCGTGGCTGTTCTGGACTTCTGCTGCCATCAGATTAAAGCCTTCTTCGAGATCTTGTAATTCACCTCCGGAATCCGCCTTGATGCGGGTGCTAAACTCACCTTTTGCCATGCTGTGAACACCATCGATCAAGCGTGATAATGGCCGCGTCAGATCGCGGCTCATACGCAGCGCGAGGATGGATGCTCCGGCGGTTCCGGCGATGCCAATCAGCAGGCAGATAAATACAAACAAAGTTTTTTCTTGTTTGCTCGATGCCGTGCTTAATTCCAGATAAACAAAGCCGAGCAATTTGGTCTTGTTCGTGGGCTCATTCTGTGGGCGATCTATCAAATCAAAGTTATCTGCGGCGAGTGTTCCCTGGTAAATCGGCATGCCAAAAATGAAGCTGCTGTGTTTGCCTTTAAGGATTTTTCCTTGCAAGGCGGCTCCCGGATAGGTCGCGTCGATATTTTCTGGCTTGCCACTTGCTGCCAACACATGGTTAAGGGCATCAGTGACGATGACCGCCTGAGCGTCTTCTTCTTTCATGGTCGCCTGAGTCAGTGCCGTCAATACCTCCCGATTACCTGAAAACGCGCCATATTCACAGGCGCTACTCAGATGTCTCGCGATGAGAGCGCCACGTTCTTTTAATGCGCCGTCAATTTCGGTCATACCCACAATCACTACCATCAGGGTCAACAAAATCGTGATGACCCACACTGGTGCCAGGGCCAGAAACAGTATCCGTTGAGAGAGCTGCCATTGTTTCATTGGGCGTGCTCCGTAAGATGTTTAAGTTTGTACTGCAATTCAGGTTCTGGCGCGATTTCTATGTTAAGAGAGCGGGCAACCTGTGAATTGGTAGTAATAGAAAAATACTTAGGAAACTGTGGCGCTGGGAGATTGCCGTTCGCAGGCAGGCTGGCGATGATCTCTGCAACTTGTTGGCTGATCTGACTTGGTAGACTGTAAATGGATGCCAGCGCACCCGCTTTAACATAAGGTGCAGAAAAACCAAACAGTGGAATTTGTTGCCGGTAACTGGTGAGTAAAATGCTGGAGATATTATTTCGGTTATAAATACGTGCATCAGGCACTGCCAGCATGGCATCACTAATCGTCAGTAATTTGCGTAAAGCATTCAGTAATTCGGCATCTTCAGAAACGGTCTCAATATTGAGGCTGATATCTAATGTTTTCGCTGCATTTTGTAATTGAGGTATTAATTCAGTCGATTCTTTACCAAGTAATATGCCTACACGAGGGTGATTTGGCATGCTGACCTGTATTAATCCCAATTGTCTTGACCAGGATTGATCGAAAAACACGGCTGAAAATCTACGGCTATCTTGAATCCGGCTATTTTGTTTAATCGCCTTGACAAAGCTACTCTGCGGTACCAGTACATTCAGCACGGGCATGGCTGGAGGTTTTTGCGCGATTGTTAGCATCGCGGATGAGCCTACCGCAATTAAGATTTGATTGTTGGCGCTGCGCGACAAATCATCGTTGCTAAATTTATTGACGTCGAAGATTTTAATGACAGGGTGGTTTGCACCCGATTGAGTCAATAAGTTACTCAAACCAATTGCAAATTCCGAGTAAGCACCGCCTTCTTCACTCAATAAGATGGTGACGCCATCCACGGCGTAACTTGTGCCGGAAAATCCGAACAAAATTATAAAAGCAATGTTCTTCAGCACCTTAAAAGATGATGAAGGCTTACGGAGATTCAAGCACAACCATTGCATGCGTCAGAAATCCGTTTTGAGGTTAATGCGTGCCAGTCGACCTGGGACCTCATTATCGTGACGGTATTCAAAATAATGGGCGTTAGCAATGTTCTGGATGATCAGAGCTACTTCGGTCTGACGTCCAGCGAGTAAAAAACGGCGTGAAATTTTTCCATCAAAGCGCTTATTCCCATCAATGTAGTAGCCACGTCCCAAGGATGGGTTGTAATCGGTTTGATTGAGTTTCGTTTTAGCAATCTGATAGGCAATCAGACTACCACGCCATTCTTCATTAAATTGATGGGTCAGCATCAAGTTGTGGTTGTAAGAGGGAAGTGATCCGCTGTATATCACTCCGTTGACATCGTCGCTTTTTACACTGCCACCGGATAGGCCGTAGGTAACATGTGTTTTTTCTGAGAGAGGGGCTTTTATTTGTAATTCGTAACCGCGCATTAAAGCATTGCCTGCATTCAGATTATCACTTTGTGGAGACTTATGATTTTTGACGTCGATCAGATCGGTATAGTCGTCATGAAAAAAACGGAAATCTATATCCATCTTGCCGATTTTTCCTATGTAACCAAGATCAATGGATTTAACATGTTCAGGCTTTAATTCCGGTAAATTCGGATATTGGTCCGGTGCTCGCCAATATTCTTCATACACTTTTTCATACACAGATGGCGCGCGCGTTGCCCGCGAATACCCCATCCGAACTGTGTGCTGTGGCGTTATATGCCAGTTGAGTGCCAGACGAGGTGTGAACTCGGTGCCGGTATAAGAATTGTTTTCCAGCATTGCGCCAGCGTTCAACAGCAGATCTGGACGCACATGCCATTCCAAGTTGCTAAATAATCTTCCTAAACGATATTTAAAGTCACCGAATAAATAGGTATTATCTTCTACCCCCAGGTAATACGGTGCATAAGTGAGGTCTTGCCTTATGCTGCCACCCCAGACGACGCGCGTCGTTTCAGAAGGTGAAAATGTATGTTGAATTTCCAGATCATCGCGCTTAAATGAGGCATCACCATTTTGCATGCCGTCAGAATCAAGTAAGCGCGCATTGATTCGCTCCTCAGTATGAAACGCTTTGACGGTCAATTCTCCGCCGCCTTCCAGCACATGACGCCAGTTGAACATCTCAAAATGATTGTTTGTGGTACGGGTGATCGATTTAAAATTGTCGTATTCGCCAGTTTGTCTGGAACCACCGTTATATCCAAATTGTAATTCCAGGGTGTCATTGGCACTCGCCTGATAGGCGGCTCTGAAATTGAAAATCTGGATGTTTTTGTTATCGAATTTATTTAATGTCCAAAAAACGTCTTGCGAGGTGGGATTGTGAATTTTGTCATCTTCACCATTATCTTTACGCTCACTGGCAGTAATCTGAAAAGTCAGATCGCCGGTTTTTCCGCCGTAGCGAAACACCCCTTCGGCTCTACTTGTTCCATAACTGAGCGATGCAGATGCGCCCTGTGACTCAGCCGGATGACGTGTAATGATGTTAATGACTCCCAGATACGAATTTGCCCCATAGCTGGCTGAATCTGGTCCGCGTACCACCTCAATCCGTTCTATGTCATTCAGTACAATGGGAAGATCACTCCAGTTCACTCCACCGAATAAGCCAGAATAAACTGATCGGCCGTCGATCAGCACTTGCATACGATCAGAGGTCGTACTGGTGACCATGCCGTGGTAGGCAACTGTACTGTCAGCAGAGTAAAAATTGGGATCCGCGTGATAGGCAACATACATGCCCGGTACCAGTCGGAATACTTCGGACAAATCCCATGCACCAGAATCACGGATCATTTGTCGGTCTAAAACAGTAACCGCAACTGGGGCTTCGCTGATCGGTTGGGTCAGACGAGAGGCGCTTAAAACGACAGGAATATCGTCAAGAAAAATTGATTCGTCAGTTTTGTTCTCTGCGTGTACGGCTTGGCAGCTAGCTACCAAGAGAGTAAACACACTTAGTCTGGCTGACATTGATGTTGACAAATAAATCATTTTTTTGTGATGTGAAATCAACAAAATTATTTCCTTAAAATCCAGGATCGCGCTGATTAAATGTGCCAATTTGCTGCATTTACTGCATTTCTTTCAAGCATAAATGTGTCTGTAAAGAAAATCGACAAAATTTCTCCCATTGGGAATTTATTTGATTAAAAAACCACTAATTGCGGTTGAATGTTTTAATTTTTATAACTAAATTGGTGAATGTTCTTTCATGCAGAGAGATCAGCACAAGTAAGAACCACGAATTTGTATGATGTAAAGTCTATAAACCGCCGACCTGACACGGTAGAATAGCGGGATGACTACAGAACTGAGTATTTCTCCGGCAGGAGACCAAGCAGTAGCTGCTACCCCTGCAGTACCTCGCGACCCACAATTTGTTCATTTACGTATCCATTCGGAATATTCGATCGTGGATGGATTGGTGCGCATTGACGATGTGATTAAGGCGGCAGTGAAGGATAAACAGCCAGCGATGGCGATCACCGATCTGGCGAATTTGTTCGCGATGGTAAAGTTTTACAAAGCGGCGCGCGGCAAAGGGATTAAACCTATCGCCGGATGTGATGCATGGATTACCAATGATGTTGACCGTGATAAGCCTTCACGTCTGATGTTGTTGGTGAAAAATCGCAAAGGCTATCTGCAACTGTGTGAGTTACTTGCACAGGCATGGTTGACTAACCAGCATCGTGGCCGCGCTGAAATTCGTTATGAATGGTTGCAAAAAATCCACGAAGACGGTGAAGGCGGTGGTCTGATCGCCTTATCTGGCGCACATTTTGGTGATGTTGGCGTGGCGATAGATAATGGTAATCATGACTTAGCAGAACGTAGTGCCCAACGCTGGGATAATATTTTCCCTGATCATTTTTATATTGAAATTCAACGTGCTGGCCAGCCCAACATGGAAAACCATGTGCGTGCTGCGGTGGCCTTGGCGAATAAGCTCAAATTGCCGGTGGTGGCGACGCATCCGGTACAGTTTATCAGCAAGGATGATTACACCGCGCATGAGGCGCGAGTTTGTATTTCTGATGGCGACATGCTGGCTAACGGCCGTCGTGTACGTCGTTTTAATGACCAGCAATGCTTTAAAACCCAAGAAGAAATGGCGGCATTGTTTGCTGACATGCCAGGCGTACTTCAAAATTCAGTTGAAATTGCTAAACGCTGCAATTTAACGCTGGAACTTGGTAAACCGAAGCTACCAGATTTCCCGACGCCAGATGGCATGACGCTCAACGATTTCCTCGTTTATGAAGCGAAACGTGGTCTGGAATTCCGTTTAGAGCACTTATTCCCGAATCCGGAAAAGCGCGAAAAAGAACGCGCACGTTATGAAGCCCGTCTGAAGTTTGAGACTGATACCATTATTAAAATGGGTTTCCCCGGTTACTTCCTGATCGTGGCAGACTTTATTCAATGGGCGAAAAATAATGGCGTGCCGGTCGGGCCTGGTCGTGGTTCAGGTGCCGGTTCGCTAGTGGCGTATTCACTCCTGATTACTGATCTCGATCCACTCCAATACAACTTGCTGTTCGAACGTTTCTTAAATCCAGAGCGGGTATCCATGCCCGACTTTGATATTGACTTTTGCCAGGAAGGCCGTGACCGCGTTATTCAATACGTGAAAGACCGTTATGGTAAAGATGCGGTATCGCAGATTGCGACTTTCGGAACCATGGCGGCTAAAGGCGCGATCCGCGACGTTGGTCGGGTACTGGATTTTGGCTACATGTTTTGCGATGGCGTATCGAAGCTAATTCCGTTTAAACCAGGTAAGCAAGTCACGATTGCTGAGGCAATTGTCGAAGAACCGTTGCTGGCTGAACGTCAGGAAAACGAAGAAGAGGTCAAAACCCTGCTCGATCTGGCGCAGCAAGTCGAAGGTATTACCCGTAACATCGGTATGCACGCCGGTGGTGTTTTGATCGCGCCAGGTAAGCTGACCGATTTTTGCCCGTTGTACACGCAGGGTGGTGATTCTGGCGTGGTGTCGCAATATGATAAAGACGACGTCGAAGCCGTCGGTCTGGTGAAGTTCGACTTTTTGGGTTTGACTACACTGACGATTCTTGATCGTGCGGTGCGCTACATTAAAATGCTGGATCCGGCAATGGCTGATTTTGATCTGGCTAAATTGCCACTGGATGACCGCGCATCGTATGAATTGCTCACCAAAGCCAAAACGGTTGCGGTGTTCCAGCTGGAAAGCCGCGGCATGCAAGGCATGCTGAAAGATGCACGCCCCGATCGCTTTGAAGACATTATTGCGCTGGTGGCGTTGTATCGTCCGGGTCCTATGGATCTGATTCCTGATTTCTGTAAGCGTAAGCACGGTGAGAAGTTTGATTACCCCGATCCGCGTACTGAAGGTATTTTGTCTGAAACCTACGGCATCATGGTGTATCAAGAGCAGGTGATGCAGATGGCGCAGGTGGTTGGTGGCTACTCATTGGGTGGCGCCGATTTATTGCGTCGTGCGATGGGTAAAAAGAAAGCCGAGGAAATGGCCGAGCATCGCCAGATCTTCCGTGACGGTGCCGCCAAAGATGGTTTGTCGCAGCAAAAAGCCGATGAAATTTTCGATTTGATGGAAAAATTCGCGGGCTATGGCTTTAATAAATCTCATGCTGCCGCGTATGCTTTGTTGTCGTATCACACCGCCTATCTGAAAGCTCATCATCCTGCCGCGTTTATGGCAGCCAATATGTCGCTGGCGATGGACGATACGGACAAGGTCAAAATTCTGGTTGAAGATGCGCTTGATATTTGCAAGCTCAAAATGCTGGCGCCAGATATTAACCAATCCGATTACCGATTCATGCCAGTCGGTGAACCAGGTAAAAAATCGACACAGATTCGTTATGGCCTCGGTGCTGTTAAAGGTTCAGGCCAGAATGCGATTGAAAATATCGTTGCTTCACGCGTTGCCGACGGTCCGTTTAAAGATTTGTTTGATTTCTGTAAACGCGTTGATAAACGTCAGGTCAATCGTCGTACCATAGAATCGTTGATCCGTGCTGGCGCGATGGATTGTCTGGGCAAAGATCGTGCGATTTTATTGGCAACGGTAAGTCTGGCGATTGAAGCTGCAGAGCAAGCTGATAAAGCCGCGAATCAAGTTAGTTTGTTTGGCGACGATGATGATCTGATCCCGCCACCTCAATACATCGACGTACCGCATTGGTCGGATAAAAAGCGTTTGACGGAAGAAAAACTGGCACTCGGTTTTTATCTGTCAGGTCATTTGTTCGATTCTTATGCACCAGAAGTGCGTCAATTCATCAAAACCACGTTGGCAAAGGTAGAACCTTCACGTGATTTGCGTTTAATCTGCGGCATTATCACTGGTGTACGCACACAAATGACGCAGCGTGGCAAATTGATGGTAGTGACGTTGGATGACAGTACTGCCGTAGTTGAAGTGACGGTTTACAGTGAATTGATGGAAGAATTCAAATCCTTGCTCAAAGAGGATGAATTTTTAGCCGTCTTGGGTAAAGTATCTGAAGATCGCTTCTCTGGTGGATTGCGCATCTCAGCTGAAAAAGTCATGGATATTGGCCGTGCCCGCGTGCAGTTTTCGCAAGGTTTGCGACTGACGTTGACTGACAAAGCCGATACCAAAAAATTACAAGAGCTATTGAAACCGCATCTGAATGCTGAAGGCTGCCCGGTATTGATTAACTATAAAAATGCGACTGCCAGTGCTGAGTTGTATTTGTCAGATCAATGGCGAGTGAATCCCGATGACAACCTGCGTTTAAATCTGGGTGAATGGCTGTCTCCTAAAAATGTCACTATCGATTACAACTAATGTATGGAAAATAACCCTGAATTGGCATCATATGCAATGAAGCAAAGCACCTCTCCGGCTCTTGTACCTGACTGGCGCCGTGCTTTACCTGAACGCATTTTGATGTGTCTGCCTTTTACTTTATTTTTCCCGGTCGGAATTATGTATGCCGGCATTCTGCTGTTTTACATAGGATTGGTGATCTCTGGTGACTGGCGAACAAAGTTAGATAATGTGCGTAGCACTCCACTGCTGGTGCCTATTCTGATTTTGTCAACTGTGAGTGTGGTGATTGGACTAACGACAGATAAAGTTCCCGAAACTGCACAAGAGTTCTGGCCCGGTTTTGCGCATTATCAGACCTATATTCTCTTATTACCCTTTCTGAGTCTGGGTTACGGTGATTGGCAGCGCAAAGCCGTGAAGATATTTTTTGGTAGTGCGGTGGTGGCGTCAACTTTATTCGTTGCCAATGCTTTGCATCTGTTACCAGATAACACTCTATTCCGCAGTTATGTGCTTTATCAGGGGAATAAATCCATTTTGTTGGGGATGCTGTTGGCGATTGCTGCCGGATGGATGCTGCATGAACTACGCTTACGTCAAGATCATCGCTGGCTACGTATCGCGGTGCTGTTCTATGTCGTCGCTGCTTTGATTTTGTTGTCCAAGACACGCACCGCTAGTCTGATGTTTTTTTTGATGTGCGGGCTGATGCTGATGCAAAATTTCAATTGGTCGTGGCGTAGCCTGGCTTTGCCGCTCTTACTGGTGGTGTCGTTGTATGGTGGTTGTAAATATGCAACTAACTTGCCGCCACCTGCGACTTGTAGCATCAATGATGCACATGTCGCACCCTGGGAAGTTATTAAAATCCGCGCGGTTTGCACGATACAGCAGGTCAGAGATTTTTCTGAAGGCCGTAAGATCGATGACGATGGCATGCGCCTTGAAATTTACAAAATTACGTTTGGCATGATTGCTGAACAACCATGGACTGGCCATGGTATCGCGTCCTGGATGCCGAATTACCAAAAACGGTCGCAAGGATTAAGCAGCAATACTATGACGACGCCACATAATGATTATTTATTGTATGCCACTGAGTTAGGTGTCGCTGGTTTGTTTGCATTGATCGGCATCTGGATTATGCAATTGCGTATAGCGTATCGTATGTCAAAAAGCGCCGAGATATCGATTCGTAATCGCGCCATGTTACTGGCAATGCTGACATCTGCGATGATGCTGGGTGGTATGTTTAATGCGATTTTAAGAGATGGCGTGTTTGGTATGGCTTTTATGATTTTGCTCGCTATACCGTTAGCTGGCGTTCGTCGATCAAGCTAACAGATGTCGCGCAAGCGACCCTTCATCGCAAGGTCTTTTTTTTGCGTAATACAATGACGCATATTGTTCTTCTGCTGTTACCAACGGCAGCAGATGTAGGATTTTTCTTTTGGATCTATGAGATTAATTAATAAAGAAACCATTGCTGTATTCCGTCGCTTATGGGATGACGTGCAACCGTATCGCACCAGAATTTGGTGGGCGTTCGCGACCATGCTTGGCACTGCTTTGACAGAAGTGATGTTTCCTAAAGTACTAGGATATATTTTGGATCACGGTTTTAAAGGTGGACAAACACACCTCGCCTTGTGGATGGTACCTGTGGCAATTATCGGCATTTTTTTGATGCGAGGTTTATGTACCTTTACCACCAGCTATATCATGAGCTGGATCTCGACCAAGTTACAAAACCAATTGCGGGCAAAAGTATTTGATCGTATTTTAAATGTGCCCATCAGTTTTTATCATTCTGAATCGAGTGGTCGCATCATCAATACGATTATGTTTGAAACGCAGCAAATCGTTGAGATGCTCAAAGTATCGATGACGACCTTGTTTCGAGATTCATTAACCGTCTTCGTTTTATTGGCCGCTTTGTTGTGGCGCGACTGGCAATTGACGATCATCGCCTTGATTTTGATGCCAGTGATGGCATACCTGGTGCGTGGCGTCAGCAAGCGCTTGCGCCGCCTGAATCAAAATCAACTGAGTGTCAATAACGAGTTGACCCAGATCATTGAAGAAGCGACGCGTGCCAGTCAGGTGATCCGGATTTTTGGTGGACAAAAATACGAGCAGGATCGTTTTGAGGCAAAGAATGAAAAACTACGTGGTTATGCAATGCGCACCACTGTAGCTGTTGCATCGACGACGCCAACAACGCAATTGGCCGCCGCATTTGCAGTGGCAGTCGTGATTATGGTGGCTGTATCGCAAGCGACAAAAAATGCGACGACAGTAGGGCACTTTGTTGAATTCGTCAGTTTGATGATGTTATTGCTGACACCATTAAAACGTCTCGCTGATTTGAATGGGCCTATGCAACGCGGTATGGCAGCATCGGAATCTGTGTTTGCTTTGATTGACACCGATGCTGAGACCGACGGTGGTCAAACGCTCGCCAGCAGAGCCCAAGGTCAACTCGAATTTGTACACACCAGCTTTTCTTACCCGGAACAAGAGCAGGAGGCATTGAGGGATATCAACCTCTGCATACAGCCTGGTGAGACCATCGCTTTAGTTGGCATGTCTGGCGGTGGTAAAACCTCTCTGGTTAATCTTGTGCCTCGCTTTTATTCGCCAGTTGCGGGCGATATTTTGCTTGACGGTCTTTCATTGAAGGATATTTCATTATCTAGCTTGCGTCAGCAAATTGCGATGGTGAGTCAGAACGTGGTGTTGTTTGATGATACCGTTGCCGCCAATATTGCTTATGGTGATTCAGCCCCTGATCAACAAAGGATTGATGATGCGGTTCGCGCAGCGCATCTGAGTGACGTGGTGCGTGATTTGCCAGATGGGTTGAACACTTTGATTGGCGACAATGGTATGCGTTTATCAGGTGGTCAGCGTCAGCGTTTAGCCATAGCCCGTGCGATTTACAAAGACGCCCCAATTCTGATTTTGGATGAGGCGACCTCTGCGCTCGATAGCGAATCTGAACGTGCAGTGCAAGAGGCCCTGGATGGTTTGATGGAAGGTCGTACTACATTAGTCATTGCACATCGCTTGTCTACCATAGAGCGCGCAAATCGCATTGCAGTGCTGGTCGGTGGCGAGATTGTTGAGATGGGCAGCCACGCTGAGTTATTACAAAAAGAGGGTGTCTATGCGAATTTATACCGTATGCAGTTTGCGGAATAAACGTCGGCCAGATGATCAGAAATAAGCAATGAGGAGATATTGAAACATGACCATGCCAATTTCCCGTTTTCCTGTGCCAGAATTATCAGTCTTGCCGGATGATATTCGCGAAAAAATCCTCGCCGTACAGGAAAAAGCCGGATTCGTTCCTAACGTTTTTTTAGCGCTTGCACACCGGCCCGATGAGTTTCGTGCGTTCTTTGCTTATCACGACGCGTTGATGCTTAAAAAAACTGGGAATCTGGGCAAAGCTGATCGTGAAATGATTGTTACCGCGACCAGTGCAAAGAATAATTGTTTGTATTGTGTAGTCGCCCACGGTGCGATTTTGCGTATATATTCCAAAAATACCTTGATCGCAGATCAGGTTGCCGTCAATCATTTGAAGGCCGATATTACGCCGCGCGAAAAGGCGATGTTGGATTTTGCGATCAAGGTCTGTCTGGACTCGCAAACAGTTGGCGATAGTGATTATGAAGTCTTACGCCAGCATGGTTTTGATGATGAAGATATTTGGGACATCGCTGCCATCACGGCATTTTTTGGCCTGTCGAATCGGATGGCGAACGTGATATCAATGCGCCCGAATGAAGAATTTTTCTTGATGGGACGTAGCCCAAGATGAGTTTGCATGCCGATTCAGGGCTGGCAAAGACAAAACGCCTGCTGATTATTAGTCCGAATTGGATTGGTGATATGGTGATGGCGCAGCCACTTCTGCAACTTTTAAAACTGCAATATGCGGATCACGCGATTGACGTGTTGGCACCGACTTCAGTCGCGCCTGTTTTAAAAGCGATGGCAGAAGTTGACACTATACTTGAGACACCATTCAAACATGGCGCTTTGCAATTGCGCGAACGCTGGCGCTATGCGCGGATGCTACGTCAACGTGGGTATGCGGCTGCGTATATATTGCCAAACACCCTTAAATTCGCATTGCTGCCATGGATGGCAGGAATAAAAAAACGGGTTGGTTATAAGGGCGAAAGTCGCTATGGTTTGATTAACGTCATGCATTTTGACGACAAAACTAAATCACGGTCGATGGTGCCTTTCTATGCTGCACTGGCATGTGCTCCTTCACCGCAAATGCCAGCACATGTTCCCAAGCCATGTCTGTCGGTGCGGGATGAACAAAAGCATGCGGCATTGAATCAGGTGGGATTATCCGCTGCCCAGCCGCTGATCTGCTTTGCGCCCGGTGCCGAATTTGGGAATGCTAAACGCTGGCCGGCGAGTCACTTCGCTGCGTTAGCAAACACGATTTTGCAACATCACCCAGAAATACAGATTGCCTTATTAGGCTCCCCCAAAGATGCATCGGTGTGCGAGGAAATCCAGGCTTTGTCACCGCAAGTGTATCAACTGGCTGGCAAAACTCGTCTTGATCAGGCTGTCGCCTTGATGTCATCATCGCTTGCGGTAGTGAGCAATGATTCTGGATTATTGCACATCGCTTCTGCATTGAACCGTCCTGTGATGGCAATCTATGGTTCTACTGATCCTGACCACGCGCCACCATTTTCTGATATTGCCCATTCGTTTTCTTTGCGCTTGCCTTGTTCACCGTGCAAACAGCGCGAATGTCCTTTGGCGCATCATGATTGTATGCAAAAACTGAATCCAGATCTGGTTTGGCAAGCTCTTAAACCTCTGTTGACTGATGTCAACGTTTGCCATTGAAATTGCCGAAAATGATGCAGCAAACCCGTGTTTTAATGGAACGTGCCGCTGGCGAGAGCTTACCTGATTGGGATGTCTTACATGCGTCTTATCAGTTGCATCACTTCGCTAAAGGTCAGGATGTTTTTTCGGCTGGTGAATGGCAACCCTACATTTATGTTGTCCGTAGTGGTATCGTTAAACTGACATATCTCAGTGAGAACGGACAGGAATGGATTAAGTCTTTCATTGGTGAAGGCGATTTTTTTGCTTGCCCTAATGTGCTGATTGCTGGTCTCAAAACCGATTATTTTGCAACCGCGTTAGAGGATAGTGAAATAGAGCAATTTGATTCTGAGTCGATGAGAATGCTTACCGATCAACATCCTGCGTGGCAAAAAGCTATACGGCAACTATTGGAATGGCATATCGTCAGAAAAGAGTTGCGTGAACGCGAGTTACTGACGATGGCGCCTGACGAGCGATACAAGTCATTTCTAAAATCCTACCCAAATATTGCCTCACGAATACAGTTGAAAGACATTGCACAATACCTCGGTGTAACACCCGAAGCATTAAGCAGAATTCGTAAGCGATTGCAAATGTGAAACTTCGTAAAGGTAGCGAATTGCTATCGCGTTTCAGTTACAATAAACCATATCGTGGCTGTTGTTGCCTGGTTCTGGATTCGCGCAATTTTTGACTATTTTAAATAATAGAAATATCTCAGACCAGCATTGTTTGCGCTACTATTTGCGGGGTGAGCCGTCAACTTACATGTTGCATTCAAATGGTGAATAGACCATGAAACTGTTGAAATGTTTATTGAGTCTCTCGCTGTTGCTCATACAGCTTTGCCCCTGCTTTACTCCTTCCGTCTATGCACTTGAAAAAGTCAGTTTGCAACTCAAGTGGACCCATGAATTTCAGTTTGCTGGTTATTATGCCGCCAAAGAAAAAGGTTTTTACCAACAGGCAGGTCTGGACGTCGATATTCGCGAAGCTGATCCCTCCCTTGACGTCAATAATGAAGTCTTGCGTGGTCATACTAATTTTGGCGTTGGAACCAGTAGCCTGATTTTGGAGAGAAAGGCCGGTCAGCCTGCGGTCGTTCTAGCTGTCATCTTTCAACATTCACCGCAGATTATCGTAATTCGAAATGGCCTGCCTGCCCAAAGCGTGCACGATCTTAAAGGCAAACGGCTGATGTTAGAGCCGCAATCCGAAGAACTTGTCGCCTATCTGAAAGCCGAAGGCATCCCTTTAAACAGCATTAGCTTACAAAAGCATAGCTTTGATGTGCAGGATTTGGTTGATGGCTTAACGGATGCCATGTCCGCTTATTCATTCAGTGAACCCTACTATCTTGATCAAGCAAAATTTGATTATCAAGCATTTACGCCACGCTCTGATGGAATAGATTTTTATGGCGATAACTTGTTCACTTCTGAGGCTGAAATTAACCAACATCCGGAACGTGTTAAAGCGTTCAGAGATGCTAGTCTGCGCGGTTGGGATTACGCTATTACCCACCAGGATGAAATCATTGATCTGATCCTGAAAAAATATCCAAATAAAAATAGGCCCAATACGCGGGAGTTTCTACGTTTTGAAGCCGATAAAATATCCGAATTGATGCGCAGTGATCTCTTAGCAACTGGCTATATGAATCCAGGACGCTGGCGACACATTGCGGATACATATGCAGATTTGGGGATGCTTCCCAAAAATTTTCC
This sequence comes from Cognatundibacterium jejuense, assembly GCF_014284255.1. Taxonomy (GTDB): domain Bacteria; phylum Pseudomonadota; class Gammaproteobacteria; order Burkholderiales; family Burkholderiaceae_D; genus Undibacterium; species Undibacterium jejuense. The sequence continues at coordinate 101,986 of NZ_JACOFV010000017.1, read as the reverse complement.
TTTGGATAATTTATTGTACGAGCCCAATCCAGCAATCAATTTTAAATTAATCTATAGCATCATCACCGTTACATTGTTGTTTGCATGTGTTGCTGGAGTAATTACATTTTATATCTTACGTGTTAATCGTCGCCTCGCACAGAGTCTGGATGAACTGAGAGCCGGTGCACTTAAACTGAAATTACTTTCGATGGCGATAGAGCATAGCCCGACCTCAGTGATTATTACCGGACCTGACACCCGGATTCAATATGTGAACTCTCAATTTACAAAAGAGACAGGATATTCGGCAGATGATGCCTATGGAAAAACGCCCAGAATTTTGCAATCTGGTTTAACCAGAGTGGAAACGTATCAAGACATGTGGGCGGATTTGTCGCAAGGTAAATTATGGAAAGGCGAATTAATCAACCGCCGTAAGTCGGGTGAGGTGTATTGGGAAGAGGCGCATATTTCTCCAGTCAATGATGAAAATGGCAAACTTACCCACTACATCGCTGTTAAGCTTGACATCACTGAGCGTAAGCACACGAGCGACCGATTGGTACATATGGCTCATCACGATGGTCTGACCAATTTGCCGAACAGGATATTGTTTTTTGAACGCGTAGAACAAGGTCTGGCACTTGCCAGAAGAAATCATACTAAATTAGCTTTGATGTTTATTGATCTGGATCGATTCAAACCGATTAACGATCGTTTCGGGCACGCAGTCGGTGATGCTATTTTGCAAGAAGCAGCAAAACGAATGCTTGAATGTGTGAGAGAGGCTGATACGGTTGGCCGTATTGGCGGCGATGAGTTTATTGGATTGATGCTCGATATTGGTGATCATGAAAATGCAGAAGCGGTCGCGACCAAAATATGCAACGCGTTGAGCATCGCTTTTAATGTTTCGGGGGATATCCATCAACTGTCAGCCAGCATTGGTGTTGCGGTTTATCCAGAGCATGGACACGATGAGATTAGCCTGGCAAAGAGCGCGGATCTGGCAATGTATTGTGCCAAAGCGAGTGGTCGTAACAATGTCAAAGTCTTTCAGAGTGATATGAAAAAAATGTCGTTTGAACGCTAAACTACTCAAACGCTTCGACTGCCGTCGGTACTTCAAAGAATTCTGGCTTTATCTGGTTTGTCGCTCTACATTGAGCGCATGACCAAATAAAGCCCATTGTATTATTGGATGAACTTATTGCCCGTATTACTTTTCAAAAATATAGGTGCCTGGTGCTGCACCTAAATCTGTATCAGCCGATGGTTGTATGGCTTTGATTTGTTTTTCGTCGGAATGATTTTTCAACCATTGCTGCCAGAACGTCCACCAGGAACCTTGTTCTTTCAGCGCTTCAAATTGCCATTCATCTGGGTCGCTATAGGTCTTAGTGCGCATGTTTTGTGGCAGATATTGGTAGCTACGATGGGCATGTCCAGGCTCTGAAACAATACCTGCATTATGTCCGCCGGAAGCCAGTACAAATTCGATCGGTGCATCTGTAAAGACGTGAATTTTATATACCGAGCGCCACGGTGATACGTGGTCTTTGACGGTGCCTACTACAAACATAGGAACGCGTATATCATTAAGTGCAATCGCATGACCATGCACTTCATAGTGACCACGGGCTAAATCGTTATGTAAAAATAACTGCTTAAGATATTCACTATGCATGCGATATGGCAGACGCGTCGTGTCGGCATTCCACGACATCAGATCGTTCGGTTGAGCACGTAAGCCTAACTGATATTCACGCATAATTTTTGACCATATCAGGTCGCGCGAGTTGAGCAACTGAAATGAGCCAGACATTTGTTTGCCATCAAGATAGCCTTGCTTCCACATCAGCGCATCGAGCATTGCCAGCTGACTTTCATCGATAAATAAACCCAGCTCACCTGGTTCGCTAAAATCGGTTTGCGCAGCGAGCAGGGTTACGCTGGCGATGTTGGCGATATTGGTAATTTTAGCTTGCTCTGTTTTGGCGATATCATTTTCTTTGGCAAGAGCTGCAGCGCCAATCGATAATAAAGTACCCCCGAGACAGTAGCCGACTGTGTGAATTGCGTGACCTTTGACGGCGCGATTCGTTTCGCTTAGTGCTGCATACAAACCTTGTTCCAGATAATCATTCATTCCCAAATTGCGATCATCCTTATTCGGGTTTCTCCAGGAAATCATGAATACCGTATGACCTTGTTCTACCAGGAAGCGCACCATAGAGTTGTGGTGCGATAAATCCAGAATGTAGTATTTCATGATCCAAGAAGGAACAATGAGGATAGGCTCGGCAAACACTTTGCTGGTTTGCGGTGCATACTGAATTAATTCAATCAGATGATTGCGGAAGATGACTTTACCTGGTGTCAGGGCAACGTCTTTTCCGGGTTGATAGCTGGGTTGTGCTTCTGCTTCGTTATCTTGTTTAGTATTCGGAATTTCTAACCCCATATCCTGCAGTAAATGCACCAGACCCGAAGTCAGATTCTTACCGCCACTGGTAGTGCTGGCTGCAATTATTTCAGGATTGAGGACTGGGCTATTCGACGGTGAAACGACGTCTAACAATTGTCTGGCCATGAAATTGACCACATCTTCGTGATGTTCAGTCATTCCACGCACACCGCAGGTTGCATGCTGCCAAAAGTCCTGCGCCTGTAAAAATGCTTTACTCATCACATTAAATGGCCACTGTTCCCAGCCTTTGTCAGCAAAGCGTGTGTCCCCCGAATTAGTCGTCAGTACAGTGGGATCTACCTCATATGATGCGGGGTACACATTATGCAGGAAATTTTTTCTTAAGAATCCGGGCCATTCGGCAGTTTGTCTTTGCAGTAGACCGACTAACTCCATTTGCTTGCCTGGCGAGGTTGCCAGATGCATGGCCCAATCCATCCAGGCCAAACTGACACTTGCCGGAGAAATGCCTCCGGTCAATTTGGCGAGATGGTTTTGCAAGGCCATGTCGAGTGGATTGATGGTGTGTTCTTCGCCGCACGCAGAGCAAAATTCTGCATCAGACTTGGTTGAGCTGATGTTTGCGATGATCGGTAATGCGCTAACTGAGTTATTGCTCATCTGGATTCCTTAAGTGGAGTTTCTTGATTGTTGCAAAAATTATCAATGATGGACTTGATTCGGATCAATTTGATTGTGCATGTACAGCAATACACTACGATGACTATCTTTAGGTACTCCTATGCAAATTCCTGTTTTCTCTCTGTCATTTCGTTCAATTCTGGCTGTCACTACGGTTAATTCAGCTCGTGTGCAGCGCAATTTGAATGCAAAAAAGAACTTAAAAGCCGGTAAATTAAGATCATTTGCAAGAAGTTTGATCTACATCAATCTTGCGATGCTGAGTGCACATAGTTGGTCTGCTGAGTCTTTGCAACAAGCCTGGGATGTCGCTTTACAACGCGATCATACGCTTGCTGCATCGCAATATAGGCAGCAATCTGCGCAGCACCAGGTTAATGCTGCACAAGCCAATTACTTTCCCAAAGTGGCCTTAGAAACCGGTTATCTACGTACCGAATATGAACCAGCTGCCAAACTGAACATTCCGGCTTTGCCCTTTTTAAAGGGCGTGGCTCTGCCATTTGCACAGGATTCAGCGTATTGCGGTGGCGTGACCGTCTCAGCACCGATTTTTACCAGCGGAAAAATTTCTTCCGGTGTGGCAGCAGCCAAAGCGATGGCAGACGCAACCGAGGCACATGCCAATCTGACTCGCAGCGAACTCAAATTAGCGATTGCTCAATCTTATATTGCCGTTCTGCGCGCAGAGCACGCAGTGATGGTAACCACCAGTTATATCAGCGCCGTTCAACGGCACGAGACGGATGTACAGGAATTGTTTGAACATGGTTATGCCGCCAAACACGATTTGTTAGCGACCCAAGTCACGCTAGCCAATGCGCGGCAATTGGGATTGCAAGCAAGCAATGCACTCGAATTAGCACGTGCTGCCTACAATCGCTGGATGGGACGCCCTTATGAGCAGGTGGTGCAGTTGCAAGACATCGTAAATCCAACGGCAATTGACGATAAAAGCAATCTTGGTGTTTTGCTGACATCCGCAAATGAGCAGCGCCAAGAGTTGCAAGAACTGTCTAAACAAAGTGAAGCATACAAGAGTCAGGCGGCGAGTGTTCGTGCCGGTCACTTGCCGCAAATCGGTATCAGTGGTGGTTACAGCAAGCTAGAAAATAAATATCTGGCCGAAGATAAAGGCTGGTGGGTTGGTGTTGTGATGAAGTGGGATTTGTTCGATGGCGGCTTGATCAGGCAGCAGGCATCGGCGTTAGCCGCCAATGCACAAGCAGTGTCAGAAATGGAACAAGACACCCGTGAGCGCATTGCTTTGCAAGTGCGGCAATCCTGGTTATCCCATCAAGAAGCCAATGCCCGTATGCAGCTAGTCAATAAAGCCGTAGAGCAAGCCGATGAAAGTCTGGCGCTGGCACGTGAACGCTATCGTTCTGGTTTGGCACCAAATAGCGAAGTATTGGATGCCGAAACCAGTCGCTTACAAGCTTATTCAAATCGCGACAATGCGATTTATGACCGTGAGTTATCGCGTCTGCAATTGCAACATGCCGCGGGTAGTCTGTAAACATTCTTATGAGCATTTTGTACTCAATAAAATAATCCGTAAAGCAAGAATACGTAGGAAGATAAATGGAAAATAAAAATAAACTCTTAGGCCCAGTCCTCATAGGCATTGCTGCTGTAGTGATTGGTATCGGCGTGTTTTATTATTTTGCCGAAAGCCGCAAATTGCCTGAAGGTTTGATTGCAGCGAATGGGCGCATCGAAGGAGACCGCATTGTTGCCGCAGCCAAATATCCGGGGCGCGTGAGTAAAATGTTTGCCAAAGAAGGCGATACAGTCAAAGCTGGCGCAGTGGTCGCGCAACTGGAGGACGAAAGCTTTCAAGCAAAAGTAGAGCAAGCTCGTCAGGCTTTTCATGGCGCTGATGCGCAATTAAAAGCGGCACAAGCGAATCTTGATATTGCCCAACGCGAAGTACCTATGGGCGTTAGTGTTGCCGATGCCAGTGTAAGTCAGGCGCAGGCCATGTGGGCCAAAGCCAGTGCCGTCGAAGTGCAGGCAAAACTTGATGCGGCAAGAAACAAAGATTTGTTTGAACGTGGCGTGATAGAGCGTCATCGCTATGAACAAGCAGATCTGGCGTGGCAAGTTGCACAATCAGATGTGAAAGCGGCGCAGGAAGCGATTAACCGTGCTAAGCAAGGCTCAGCGCAAGCAGGGTTGGGGAACGATAAAATCAAAGCTAAACAGCAAGAAGTTGATGCTTTACGTGCACAGCGCGATCGCGCTGCTGCGGCCGTGACGGAGGCCGAATCAGTGTTATCTGATCTGGTGATCAAATCGCCTGGCACTGGCGTGGTATTAACCCGCTTGCGCGAACCCGGTGAAGTCGTCATGCCTGGTGGTTCACTTGTTGAAATTGTCGATCTCGACCATTTGTATTTAAAAGTCTACGTGCCGGAATCGAAAATTGGCCAACTCCGTTTAGGTTTGCCAGTCAGAATCTATACAGATGCGCAGCCAGATCAATTCTACGAGGCAACTGTCAGCTACATTTCTTCGCGTTCTGAATTCACGCCGAAAGAAGTGCAAACCACCGACGAGCGTGTCAAGCTAGTCTACGCGGTGAAATTAGTCATTACCAAAAATCCTGACCGCAAACTGACCCCCGGTATTCCTGCTGATGCGGTGATACGTTGGAAAGAAAACATCGCATGGCAAAAACCACGTTGGAACTGATGCCCACTCCGACGATGAATGCTGTGAATACCGACAAACCGCTTGATGCCCAAGTGGCAGACTCTGCACGTCCAGTGGTGGATGTGAATAATCTCATGAAACGCTATGGCGACAGTATCGCTATGGATGGTATTAGTTTACAGGTACAAGCGGGAGAAATTTACGGTCTGATCGGCCCCGATGGTGCTGGTAAAAGTAGTCTTTTGAAAGTAGTCGCTGGTGTGCTGGCGCACGACGCCGGTGATTTGCGTGTGTTTGATTGCCTGATTGATTCTGAAAAATCCAGCGAATTGGTGAAAGACAGAATTGGTTTGATGCCGCAAGGTCTGGGGCAGAATTTGTATGGCGATTTATCGGTAGAAGAAAATATCGATTATTTTGGCGGACTGCGTTTACTTAGCAAGCAAGAGCTAAGTTCTCGCAAAGAGGCGTTGCTACGCAGCACCCGTCTGGATAAGTTTCGCGATCGTCCGATGAAAAACTTGTCCGGTGGAATGAAGCAAAAATTAGGACTGGTTTGCACCCTGATTCATGAACCAAAACTGGTCATTCTTGATGAACCGACGACCGGTGTTGATCCTGTATCGCGACGCGAATTCTGGAGCATTTTAGCGCGACTGTTGAAGGAAAAAGGTATCACGGCCTTAGTATCGACTGCATATATGGACGAGGCCAGCCGCTTCCATCGTGTGTCGTTAATGCATGCCGGAAAAGTTCTTGCTTCTGGTGACCCTGAACAAATCAAAGCATTAGCCGTCGGCACGATCGTCAGCACTACTTGTGTTCAGATGGCGCAACAAGTTGATGCGGTAAAGCTTCTCTCACAACACTTCCCGCAAATGGAAGTGCTGGGACAAGAGATGCGTATGTTTGTCGATCAGGCCGATCCGGTTGTTGCAACAAAAGAATTGATGCAATGTCTGGACGGCATTCCTCAGCAGCATTCCGAGGTACTAGAGCCCGAATTAGAAGACGTTTTTATTGCCTTGTTGCGCCAAAAACATCTCGATAACGCAGATCAGAAAAAGGCTCGGCAACCCGCAGAAGTGTCAGCAAGCCAGCGCCATCCTGATCAGGGTTTAGCAATTGAAGCAGAAAATTTAAGCCGTACATTTGGCGCATTTAAGGCAGTGGATCAGGTTAGCTTTAGAGTACCGCAAGGTGAAATTTTCGGTTTGTTAGGTGCCAATGGTGCTGGCAAAAGCACCGTGATCAAAATGCTGACGGGTATTTTGAGTCAGACCTCAGGTAAAGGTAATGTCGCCGGCGCTGACGTGCGTACTTCCGGACGCCAGATCCGTGAACGTATCGGCTATATGTCGCAGGCTTTTTCTTTGTATCTGGATTTGTCGGTGCTGGAAAATATACGTCTCTATGCAGGTATCTATGGTCTGACCCGCAAAGAAACGGCAGCCCGCATGGATTGGATACTCGATATGGCTGGCTTACGTCCGTTCGGCAAAGCTTTAACGGGCAGTTTACCTATGGGCTTGAGACAACGTCTGGCTTTGGGCTGTGCTTTGATTCACAGACCGCAAGTACTATTTTTGGATGAGCCAACTTCCGGCGTTGACCCGATAGGTCGCAGAGCGTTTTGGGACGTGTTATTTCAGTTGTCGCGTGAGGAAAACGTGACGATCTTAGTAACGACGCACTACATGTCAGAGGCCGAACATTGCGATCACATCGCGCTCATGTATGCGGGTCGTGTGGTGGCTGATGCATCGCCAGAAAAACTGAAAGAAAATGTTGAAGCCGAGGCCGGAAAATTGGTTGAGATCCAAACCCCGGATCCACAAGCTGCACTTGATCTGTTGCAAGCTGATGGTTACACCAGTGCCGCTTTATTCGGACCGCGCATACATGTGTTGTTACTTGATCCGGAAGCTGATTCAGCTAAAATTTCAGAGATGTTAAAGCCGTTAGGCACACTCAAGATTGCTCCAAAAAAATTATCGATGGAAGACGTGTTCGTACACATCGTGACCAGGCTTGAGGCACAAGATGCGCAAAACGTACAGGCGAAAGGAGGGCGACCATGAATCTTCATCGTATCCGTGTGGTTGCCTACAAAGAGTGGCGTGAAATTATTCGCGATCGCCTGTTCTTTGCGTTGGCATTTATCGTGCCATCATTATTGATGCTCTTGTTTGGCTACGGCTTGTCGTTGGATGTCGAAAATATTCCGCTGGCGATCGTTGACTATGATCAGTCGGTGAGTTCACGTGATTATGCGCATCATTTTACGGACTCACGTTATTTTTCATTTCAAGGGTATGCGCAGCGTGAAAAAGACGTGGAAAAACTGCTGATCGATAATAGTCTGCGCGCTGTCATTGTGATTCCACCGCAATTCGGTGAAAACTTGCGCGGTGGCAGATCAGCCGATGTTCAAACCTGGATTGATGGCACTTTTCCGTTTCGTGCGTTGACGGCGAAAGGGTATGTGAATGCAATTAACGCTGCAATTAATCTCGACAATCTCGCGACTTATATTTCCGGTTTGACAGGCGTGAGTGAAGATCGTATTCGTGCCACTGCACAACCAGTGAAATTAGAAACCCGCTATTTATACAATCAGGAAGTCAAAAGTATCTGGTCAATGGCGCCCAAATTGATCATGGTAATTTTAATGTTGTCACCACCATTTCTTACTGCCTTGGGCGTTGTCAGGGAAAAAGAATCCGGCGCGATTTACAACGTTTATTCATCGACTTTGTCACGCGGAGAATATTTGATCGGCAAGCTCTTGCCGTATGTGGGTATTTCGGTTGTGAACGCCTGTGCTTTGACGGCATTTGCTTTATTGCTATTCGGGGCACCATTCAGAGGTGACCCTTTATTCTTTTTACTATCGACCATCCTGTATGTGATTTGTACGACGGGTATCGGTTTGCTGGTGTCAGTGGTTGTTAATACGCAGGTGGCGGCAATGGTGGGTACGTCGATTGTCACGGTAGTTCCGGCGGTTTTGTATTCAGGGATGATTATTCCTATTCCATCGTTGTCTGCGACTGCTGCTGTGATTGCACATATTTTACCAGGCATGTATTACTCGGAAATTGTGATCGGTAGCTTTTTAAAAGGCGTGGGTTTTACCTCGTTATGGATGGATATGTTGATTTTGACGCTCTATGCCACGGTGTTGTTTACGGCGGGATTTCTGGCGTTTCATAAACGTCCGGATCGTTGATGCGTGGAGAAAAAGAAATGAATTTTTTTATCAACCGTGTCTGGTGGAGTCGCTTACAGGCAATGACCTGGAAAGAGTTGCTGCAATTATTACGCGATCCCATTTTGCTGGTGTTTGTTTTGTATGCGTTTACTGCGGACATTTACAATGCTGCATCCGGTGTCTCGTTTCAACTCAATAACGCAGCGTTGGTGCTGTTTGATCTGGATCGCTCTGCTGCTTCGCGTGAATTGGCAGGCCGCTTTATGCCGCCGGAATTTCGCTGGATAGGTGGAATTAATCATGCGGAACAAGGTCAAAAGCTTCTAGACGATGGTAAGGCAATGGCGGTGCTGGATATTCCTCCGGGGTTTGGTGCTGCCATGTCGCGTGGGGAGAACAAAGCAGTGCAATTGCAGATCGATGCTGCCAATTCTGTGCAAGGTTTTTTGATGTCGGTTGATGCAACACAAATTATCGCCCGTTACGGTCTGGAGCAAAGCGCCGTGCGCCTGGGACTTGATAGTTCTGCAGCAATGGATGCTCCCGCCATTAACAATGCAACCCGCGTCTGGTTTAACCCAAATCAGAATGACGCCTGGTTTATGGGGATTTCTGAACTGCTTAACGTAGTGACTTTGTTTTCTATGTTGTTGCCTGCCGCAGCGATGGTCAGAGAGAAAGAGCGCGGCACGATAGAGCAATTACTTGTCTCACCGTTGTCACCTTTGCAGATTATGATACCCAAAATCATTGCGATGGTTGCGGTGATTTTAGGTGGTACTGCCTTAGGTTTATTTGGTATTTTGGTGCCGGTATTTTCAATACCAGTGGTAGGGAGTTTGTTCTTGTTCTTTGTTTTGAGTACCTTGTACATCAGCACTTTGGCGGGAATAGGGATACTCATTGCAACGGTGACCAATAACATGGCGCAGGCTGGCATGATGGTGATTCTGATTTTGGCACCGATGATGTTTTTGTCCGGTGCGTGGACGCCACCAGAAGCGATGCCTGCACTGATGCGTTTGGGGATGTACACGTCGCCTTTGTATTACTACATCAATGCCAGTTATGGCATTTTGCTCAAAGGTGCCGGGGTGATGGTGCTGTGGCCGATGTTTGTCGGGATATTGTTAATCGGTATGCTGGTCAGTGTTACCACCATCATCAGGTTTAAAAAGCAGTTTGGTTAAGAACATACAAGCAACACGTAAGCAACACACAAATAGCAAATTGAATTCGTCACTTCTTGAAAGTAGGGAATAACATGTCTGAAAATAAGTCAGTTTTTTCTTTGCAAGGTAAGCGCGGCTTGATTATCGGTCTCGCCAACGAACATAGTATTGCGTACGGCTGTGCTTTGGTCTCACATCAACTTGGGGCTGAATTGATGGTCTCTTGTGTGAATCAAAAGGCTGAACCTTATGTCAAACCATTAGCAGATCAAATGAACGCGACTTTAGTCACCTGTAATGTGGAGGAAGACGGTGCTTTAGAAAGTCTGGTGGCGCAGGCAGTTGCGCAATTTGGTCAATTAGATTTTGTGATTCACTCGATTGCCTGGGCACCTTTGGATGATTTGCATGGGCGAGTGATTGATAGTTCCAGTACCGGATTTTTACGTTCCATGAACGTTTCTTGCCATTCATTTGCTCAGGTAGCGAAATTATGTGAGCCACATTTAAGCCCGGACGCAAGCCTGATTACGATGAGTTATCTGGGGGCTGAAGAAGCCGTTGCACATTACGGCTTGATGGGGCCGGTCAAGGCTGCATTGGAATCCCTGGTTCGTTATCTGGCAACAGAATTGGGCGAGAAAGGTATTCGGGTTCATGCAATTTCGCCGGGTCCAATTCCGACCCGCGCCGCTTCTGGATTATTAGAATTTGATACATTGATGGAAAAAGCGATCCAACGTTCTCCACTCAAACGTTTGGTTACACTTGAAGAGGTGGGACAATTGGCGGCATTTTTGATCAGCAATGCATCGTCAGGCATGACAGGGCAAACCTTGTATGTCGATGGCGGCTATCACATCGTTAACTAAGTCCTTTAAAGTTACCAGTGAACATTATTTCAGTTCCATCACGGAGAATGAACAATGAACGATCCAGTGTATCCGGTCAATAATGACCAAGAAATGATTTCCAATGTTGTTTATGACGATATCACGATCGGCCAGACGGCCAGTCAGACCCGTACGCTGACACAAGCCGATATTCAGGCTTTTGCGTCGATTTCGGGCGATGTGAATCCAGCGCATCTGGATAAAGAATATGCTGAGAACACTTTATTCCATGGAGTGATTGCTCATGGTATGTGGGGTGGTGCTTTGATTTCGACGATTCTGGGTACCCGTCTGCCAGGGCCTGGAACGATTTATCTGGAACAAAACCTACATTTTTCCAGACCAGTTCGCATCGGCGATACCTTGACGATTTCGGCAACAGTCATCGCCAAAGACGATGAAAAAAAGCGCGTTACACTTGATTGTGAGATCGTAAATCAACACGGTGTCAAAGTCGTGTACGGTAATGCGCTCGTGATTGCGCCAACTGAACGCGTGACGCGTCAGCGGACAGTATTACCGACCATGGCCTTGTTTGATCTGGGCGCAAGACAAAAAGCCTTGATCGATAGCGTTGCTGACCTTCCTGCTATTCGTTGTGCTGTCGTGCATCCGTGTGATGCAGATTCTTTGCAGGGTGCTTTAGATGCGGCAAAGCAGGGTTTGATTATTCCCGTTTTGATCGCGCCGAAAGCTAAGCTGTTAGGGGTCGCCAGTGCAGCTGGACTCGACATCAGCGGTGTCGAAATCGTTGACGTAGCACATAGTCACGCTGCCGCTGATAAAGCCGTAGAAATGGCCGCAGCAGGTGAAGTCGAAGCCTTGATGAAAGGCAGTTTGCATACTGATGAGTTAATGTCCGCAGTTGTACACTGTGTTGGCTTGAAAACCAAATTCCGTCTGTCGCATGTATTTCACCTTGATGTACCTATGTACCACAAGGTATTGTTATTGACCGATGCAGCACTGAATATTGCACCAACATTGATGGAAAAAGCAGATATTCTGCAAAACGTGATTAATCTCGCGCAAGCATTAAAAATCGCACAACCCAAAGTCGCGTTGTTATCCGCGGTGGAAACCGTCAATCCCAAAATGTCTTCAACGATCGATGCTGCGGCTTTGTGCAAAATGGTACAGCGTAAGCAAATCAAAGGCGGTATTGTGGATGGCCCACTGGCGTTTGATAATGCGATTTCTGCTGAAGCTGCACGCATCAAAGGCATTGATTCACCGGTCGCAGGGGATGTGGATATTCTGATGGTGCCTGATCTGGAATCTGGCAATATGCTGGCCAAGCAATTTGAATATCTGGCAGGTGCAGCAACGTGTGGTGTAGTACTCGGAGCACGGGTGCCGATTGCTTTGACGAGCCGCGCGGATGGCCCTAGTTCGCGGGTAGCTTCGGCAGCACTGGTTAAATTGCTGGCGAATGAATACAGAAAGAATGCCCCATGAACCAACACGCCATTCTGGCCGTCAATGCGGGATCATCTTCGATCAAATTTGCGTTATATCCTGTGCATCACACTCTGGTGGATGCAGCGGATATCTCCGGTGTGGTAGAAGGTCTGGAACCTGGCGGAGCGGCAAGCATCAGTCTTGCTATCCGAGGTGAGAAACAAGTGTTTCCTTTGTTTGGCGATGCGAAGGACGAAAAGCAGAAATTCGCGCTTGCCTTAAACAGCTTACGTTTACTGTTGGAACAGCACAGCCAGGAGATGACAGTGGTCGCTGTCGCACATCGTATTGTGCATGGTGGTGAGCGATACGCCCAGTCGGTGGTGATTGATGCGAACACAATGACATATTTGCAAAGTCTCAATTCACTGGCACCTCTGCATCAACCGCACAATCTGGAAGGCGTATTCGCGTTTCAAAAAGCTTATCCGGATTTGCCTCAGATTGCGTGCTTTGATACGGGTTTTCATGCCAATTTGCCGCTTAATGAGCGTACCGTGGCGCTACCATTGGCTTTGCGTGAAACCGGCATTCGTCGCTACGGTTTTCATGGTTTGTCTTATCGTTATGTCGCAGGTCGCTTAGCGCAACGATCAGAAAATTCTCAGCAACGCGTCATCATGGCGCATCTGGGCAATGGTGCGAGCGCCTGCGCGATGTTGAATGGTCAGAGTATCGCTACCACCATGGGCTTTTCTGCTTTAGATGGTTTAATGATGGGAACGCGCTGTGGCGCGCTTGATCCGGGTATTTTGCTCCATTTATTGCAGGCTGGATGGGATGCAAAACGCATAGAAAAAACCTTGTATAAAGAATCGGGCTTACTCGGTGTTTCTGGTGTGTCAGCAGATATGCGCACCTTAAGGCAAAGCAACGATCCGCAGGCACAAGCAGCAATTGACATGTTTGTTTATCGCGTCACCAGAGAATCGGGTGCCTTAGCCGCGTGTCTGAACGGGGTTGATGTGCTCGCCTTTACCGGTGGGATCGGTGAGCATGATGCGCAGTTACGCGCTGATGTGGTCGCAGGATTGGCATATCTGGGTTTTAAGATTGATCTGGAAAAAAATCTGGCTGCCCACGGTGATCAAATTGCTGCAATTCATGCCAGCGATAGTCAGCAGGAAATCTGGGTGATTCCTACTGATGAGGGACGGATTGCCGCGATGGATGCTGCGGCGATTTTAGCGGCGGCCGGTCAGGCTATGTGAGAATTAATTCATTCGCCGTTTTAGTGATAAAAATGGTGGTGGAGCAAACAGATAGCGTAACCCGGGCAATGACGTTTTTTTTGATAACTGGAAAACCGTGATTGGCACTAGTATTCCGATCACGGTACCCAGAATCAGATGTATCGATGCATTGTCGATGTACAGGAATTTATTCAGGATAATACGCACACCACTGCCGGCCAGTATATGCATTAAAAAGATAGGCATAGAACAGGTGCCAAACAATGTCAGGCATTTCAACATGCCCAATTCAGCTTTTGCTAATACGAATCCCAGGCTACACACCATCGTGATTCCTGATAAAGCCAGCGGCAGAGCCAGCAAGGATTGATCGGAATAAATCAAACCCAGTTTGCCATGGAACAGCCACGCCAGACAGCCAAACAGTAATCCACTGATGGCGCAAACAATGGATGCGTGCTCAATGATGAAGTCTTTCCAGACACGCACTTGTGAACCTAAATAAAAGTAAATAAGATATGTCGCCAAAAAATCGACAGGAAAGGGTAACTGCACGTAAAAGCGTGATATCCACGCAGCGATTAATATCAGTGGCACGAACAAGGCTGCAGCGCCACGTTGCTCTCTGTAGGTAAGTGCCATCAATACGAATACAACGAAGAGCACGTAAAGAAACCAGAATTGTGCGCGTGGTTGCCATAACAACGATAGCACATCATCCACGCTGGTTTTTGTAGTAGTAAATCGTGACAAGAATACTTCGGTAAAGCCTTGCAGTAACGACCACAACACGTAAGGGTAGAAAACGCTATCCACTTTATCTAAGATTAGACGCTGACGGCCGTACTTGTTAAGTGAAGGAATGAAAAATATCCCCGACAACAAGAAAAACAGCGGCATATGAAAGCTGTAAATGATGCTGTCAATCAGTTTAAATAGCTTCGCGTCCATCACTATTCCGGCATTGTACGCACCGCGACTGACGTGACCGTAGACGACCAGTAAAATGCCTATGCCTTTAGCGTAATCTACCCAATGGTCGCGGTTTTGCATGTTCAGAATGGAATTGACAGAAGTTGGTGAGCGGTGCCGCGTATTTTATGCCTACCATCCTTCCTTGACAGCATTTACGACTTTCTTTCTTTCATTTTTAACTAGTTTTTACACTTGAAGACAATACTACTGCCAGTTCGCTCTGTTTGTTCCCAAAAGTCCGGCTGGCTTATCCCATTGCATGGGCGCGCCTTGGATTTTTAGTGGTGGTAACAGGCGTTGCAAAGCGCCCCAGACGGTGTGCTCCACAACTGGTGTATGGTCAGTGTCATTCTTTGCTTCAAAACTTAAGCCGGGTTGCCGTGGTACTGAGCCTGCGATCAGTAATTCTGCTGTCCTGGCGAGTGATAAGCGCATTTCGCTGCCAAGACCATGCAAGTAGCGCTGTTGCAATCCGCGAATAACGGCAGCCGCGATCATGTAGCCTGTTGCGTGATCCAAGGCTTGAACTGGCAGGGGCGTAGGTTGTGTTTTGCCGTAGTGATGCATACCAAAGTCAGCAATCCCACAGCTCATTTGCACCAGACTATCGAAACCGCGTCGATACTGCCATGGGCCACTGTGGCCATAGGCATTCAGACTAACGTCGATCAATGCTGGATTGATTCGGCGACGACTTTCAGCATCCAGCCCCAATGCTGCCAGAGCATCAGCGCGATAGCCATGAACCAGCACATCGGCTTCGCTCAGCAAGTGTTCAAATTGCTTTCTATCATCAGATTTCTTTAAGTCTAGTCGGGCACATCGTTTGCCTATCGTCAGTTCAGCCAATATCGTAGGTTCATCCCATTCAGGTGGATCGATTCGAAGTACGTCAGCACCGTAACCCGCTAAAAATCGAGTAGCTACAGGCCCGGCGATAATACGGGTTAAGTCGAGTACCCGTATGCCTTGCAGTGGTCGGTGCGGATCGATTTTCCAGTGCTTTTTGCCATCAGATGGATAAGCTTGAATATGGATGAGCGGCTCGTGGGCAACCGCTTGTCCTTGCGGATGCGCTTGCCAGGTTTGTCTGTCATGCATTACTGCGGCGCAACCATGTTGTGCAACGATGGCGTCCTCCAGCTCTTGTGAGTTCCAGCCCGCTACGGTATTGCTGACGGCGTCTTTATCGGCAGTGCATCCCAAAACTGCCAGCGCCGCAGCCCGGTGATGTGGTGCATTGGTATGTAGACGTATCCATCCGTCCGTAGTTTGATAAACACCGGCAATCGCATCCCATGCCGGTGGCAGAGTCCAGCCGCGAGGACGTACCGAAGAATCAAACCAAAATGAACTAAGTCTTCGGTCTATTTGTAACGATGGTGCCTGAGTGCCAGAATGGGCGATCAATTCGCTCAAGGCTTGGCCGGCGCTCGCAATGGACGCTGTCGCTAGTTCTGTGACGGCGAAAGCAGACGGCAACCCACCGAGACTAGTCACTTCAAGTTGTGGCGTTGCACTTAATGCCGAGTTGGCGAAAGTGCCAAAGGCATTTTTAATTTCCTGAATAAAATAAGCGACTGATTGAGCTTCGTATTGATTCGTCACGGAAGTGATTTCTGGCATCGTTGTCTTTCAATAGGCGAACGTTTTGTTTCAGTATTGGGCCTTTAAAGACCCGACTTGGTGTCAACAGTAAGGCAGTGCGTGCCAGACAAAATTTCTGCGTACGCCGTAAAATGCTGCTATGGAAAAAATCGTATAGCGATTTTTTCTAGACCGGATGTTATATCGCGTAGGAATTCGCTGCTCTCTGATCTGTTTTAATATTGGCGCTGAGTCAGTTTGATAATTTATTAAAATTATATCCTTTGCTTACAATCGATGATGAGAAGAAAATGGGAAATTTAAAAAAACCTGCTGCGCAATATGTATCTTGCCTGATCCTGATGGTCTTTTTCGTCAGTCTGATGATGACGGAGGCCACTTTCGCAGCCACGACAACTTCGCGGATTCCTCAGGGGCGCTCAGGCGCGACGATATTCACTTTGATGTGCGCCGAGTGTCATGTGACTGGTATCAGCGGTGCCCCTAAGGTAAGCGATAAAGCCGCCTGGGCAGTGAGATTAAAACAAACTCCTGACACCTTGATTGAACATGCTTTACACGGCTACAAATTGATGCCAGCGCGCGGTTCATGCAGTAGCTGTTCGGATATAGAAATCAAAGCCGCAGTTGAGTATATGTTGGAAAAAGTAAAGTAGTCATGAACTTGATACGAGCGTGACATGAGCGGGACACAGGGGCGACCACCGATCGTGGCTTTTTTACATGGTGACGATTGATTTGGATTAATCGTTTTTAGTAGTTAAGCTTGAGTTTTACAAATCCAATAGATCTTAACCTTGAATTTCTGGTATGGTGAACTACTGAAAATTGCTTATCGTTTAAATATTCAACTCTTCATTCGATTAATTTCTTTCTTGTGCGCATAGTCAAACTTTATCAACGTCGTCATCAACGCTTTCCTCAGAGGCGTTTCGTGATCAGCTGGATTGCCGCATTGGCAATCTTGTTGAACGGCTTGATGCCATTGATTTCGCAGGCCGTAGACAATGCTGCAAATGGCAATCGGGCGGCTCTTGAATGGCGTGAAGTATGTTCGACAACGGGAAGCAAATGGATAAGCAGTAGTCGTGATGCCAAACCAGTCGATCTGCCATCGCTATTCCATGCGAAGTATTGCGATTACTGTTTTACGCATGCGGCTTCATTTGGATTGCCGCCTGTCAGTGATTTTAGTTTTTTAGCTCCCTCGTTTAGCTTTCATCATCACTCGCAATCAAGCCAGCAATTTCTACTGATTGCTGCTTGGATTTCCCCCGCTGTGCGTGCCCCACCCACTCTCTGACTCTTTTGATTCTTTTTACTGGTCACGTGCCAAAGACGCAGATCAGCTTAGACCACTTGAGTACAGCTCGACCCTATTGCTGCGTTGCATAGCAATTGCATACGCATCTCGTCTGGCTTGTTACGCCTTGTTGGTAATCTATGATGAGCAAATTAATCAATGTTGTCATACAAATGACTGAATCTGTATGACACAGTATGGGATAGAGTTAAACATGAAAACCACAGAAAAAATGACGTTACGTCGCCATCTTTTACCTCGCCAATCCATGGCTGACGATGATTTACAAGTGTTATGGCGAATAGAAAAAGGCGCCATGCGTATCGATAGTCAGACGGGTGATGAACCTGCGAGTTTTGTCCGATTAGCCCTGCCTGGCGATTTATTAGGCGTGGAGCATTTTGTTGGCGTGTCAGATACGTTGACAATACGAGCTATCACAGAAGTGAGCTTGTCGCCGGTTTCTTATCTGGATGACAGGCAACTGACAAAATTGCTGATGTCCGCCGTTTTTACCAGCTATCAGCGTTGCCGCGAGGCGGTTAGCTTGAGATCTGGCCCAGTTGATGAACGTGTCAAGCGCTTACTACGTTTGTTAGCGGAGGAAAGTGATACTGATATAAATAAAGCCAGTTCTTGCGTATTGCCAAGTCTGGGAAACATCGCAGAGATTATCCATTCCACCAGAGAGACAGTATGCCGGGTACTGAACAGTTTAAAAGAAGCACGCTTACTCGCGTATGGTGATCCGGAAAAAATGAAACGCAGGCATTTAGAAAACCGTGAGCATTTACTGCAACTGTCTGCATAAAAGCGCAGTCATTTACCAATAGTAGAGTGGGTGTAACTCGCGCTGCATCGAGGTTTTATCAGAATTGGCGCTTGCATCCGCCCTAAAGTAGTAAGCATAAGAAAACGGGGAGCTAGCCTTTGCTCCCCGTTTCCTCTTAGTGAATATTTGGCTTACCTAATTCAAATAACCACGTCGTCTCAATACGTGTATTTCAGCTCAGCGTATGCAGTACGTTGCGTGAAAGGATGGTATAGATAATATTTCTCATTGTTGAGGTTATCAATCCCTGCCGCGATACTCCATTCACGGTTGACCTGATAATGAACTCGCGCGTCAGCGACGAAAAATGGTTGAAAGCCTTGGTACGTACCTGGGTAGATATCGGTGTTATCAACTGTGGCATATTGACGACCGGTATAACGTCCGGCCAGTGTATACGCCCAGCGCGCATCTGGCCGGTAAGTCGCAACCATCGTCGCGCGCCAGTCAGGTACGTAAGGTGTGTGCTTGCCGACGGACGTTGCACCAGCGATTGTCGGTACATAACTGCTATTGGCCAGGATCACCGCATCAACATAGGTCAGACTCGCGGATAACTGCAGACCTTGAATAAGCGCGTTGTCTTTTTCTGCGACCAACTCTATCCCACGTTGACGGGTTTTATCCACATTTTGTGTGAATGAAACAGGCGTGGAATAACCAACGATATTCGATGTCTGAGAAATCAAGGCGTCGGAAACAAATTCACCAAACACAGAAACTCGTACCCGGCTGTCTTTGGTTTTGCGTTCAAATGCGAATTCGCTCGATAGAACGTCTTCTGGTTTGAGATAAGGATTTGCTTGTGTAAAGGTGGTGCCCGTCTGGACGTTTTGGTATAACTCGCCAACCGTGGGGAAGCGTAAGGCACGCCCGAAAGAACCAGTGATTTGCCAGGTATCCGATGCTTTCCACGCCAGGGTAGCTTTTGGCGACAGACCATTTTGGGAAACGCCAGGTTGATTGATCGGGAAACCTGTCCCATTTGCAGCGATAGCGTAGTTATAGCCATCGAGTGCTTTCCATTGTTCATAACGACCGCCGATGGTGGCAGTTAACTTTGTATTGATACGCCATTCGTCTTGTATCCACAGCGCATTGGTCTGTGTTTTTCCGAGAGAGTTACTATACAAAGCACCGTTGCTGCCATTGAGCCAGTCTGTTGTATTGTAAGTCGGGCTGACCAATTTGAATTGGTCAGCGTGGACTCCAAAGCTCACCGTATGGGAACCTTGATTTGCGTCTGGACGATAGGTCGCTTTGGCATCAACGGTGGTCCAGCCGGTCCCACTCACATCTGCAATTCGGCCCGCGCCCGTGGTCTGTGCAGCAGGATATGGGCCTGTCGAAGAACGCGTCAGATCGGTCGCATAATTGACATTGCTGATCACCGCATTCCAATCCCAGGCTCCGGAAGTTTTGCTATTGAGCGCCAGACTTTGCATCCAGTGCGTCTGTTCGGTGCTATTGCTACCAAATTGACTACCAATGGTGGCTGCGCTATAGGCATAGCCACCGATATTGACGTTGCCAGTTGTTGCACCGTAATAGGGGGCGTCACTGGCATCACGAAGATAGGAGGCAGCCTTACCATTCGCCGAATTCTGCCAGTAACCGAGCATATAGCTGAGCGTGGTTTCGGCATTGAAATCATAGGCTAATTTGACTTTGGCGGTGTCTTGCACAGTGTGATTAAGATTCCCTGCGCTGATCACCTGGATGGCACCGCCAGTGCGGTTGTAGTCGGCGGTTGCGCCAGTGATGACCGGTAGGTTGGCTGCTGCGACTTTGCTGGATTGCGACAGGGTACCGAAGGTAATCGGTTGACTAAAGCTATCGAGGTGGTTGGCACTGACAAACCAGGAAAATGCGCCTTGACGATCACCAATGGTAGCGTTCAGGCTGCCCGATTTGAAATTGCTGCTGGTGCCATATGAGTCAAAATTTTGCGACGATAAATTTAATTTTGCTGTCGCTTCAAATTGTCGCGGCATGCGGGTATTCATCTGGATAACAGCACCATAAGAATTACCTGCATAGGCTGCATAAAACGGACCGTACATGACATCGATGCTGTCGATTTCTTCGGGAGAAACCATAAACCACTGTGGCGAGCCATTGCCATTATTGTTATTGACCAGACTCGAAAGCATGACACCATCAGCAAAAATTAAAGTACGTGCGCTCGCATTCACGCCCGTCGTACGTGAAGTGACTGGTGCTGCCGTATCGCCATTAAAGCGTTTGCGTACCATGATGCTAGGGATATATTTTAAGGCATCTTCGACATTGGTGACATTGGTCGTTTCGCCCAGTTCTTTGGCCGTGACTGTTTCTATGGTTGCCGGAGAAGCTGTGACCGGCTTAGTCGCCAATGTACCTGTGACCAACACGACCTGTGCATCTGGCTCTGCGTTATCGGTGGTTTGCGCGATTGCCGTCGTCGTCAGACAGGCCATGATGGCACTAATGGCACTCACCATAGGACGTAATGTCGAGGTGTGAAATTGCTTGTTTGCTGGTTTTATTGAAGAAGTGGTGACGGATTTTTTCATGATTCAATTCAAAAAACGAATAATAAATGCGAATAAAAATGGCGTGCATAAAGCGATCATCTCAGTCATTCAAAGAAGGAGAGAAATGTCTTGATGTACAAATGAATGACAAGCTTTACTTGCCCAGGCTACGCGCTAAAAAGTTGCGTTTTGTGGTGCCAGGCGAAAAACGCGAGGAGGTGCTCGTGGTTGTGATGAAAACCAGGTAAATAGTGGAACAGAAGATTCATAGAATGTTACTGGATAGTGAAATCCTGCTTGTATGCCAGGTACAAATATGCTTGCCATACCTGGCATGAGAAATGAACCCGCATGGGTGAAACAGTAGTGACAATGGCTAAAATGCCAATGTGATTTGCGCGGAAAATTTTCCGTTGATCGCGCGATCAGGCTGACATCGCCAACCGCATTGCTGGTACTGCATATACTTGCTTGACCCTGATTAACATCGCTCAGCAGCACACTCGATATCGCCGGTGCAAGCGTGAGCATCAGCATCGCCAACATAGCGATTCCGAAGATCAAATTGCGAGTAAATGCATGACATTTCATTGGCGGTTGTACGCGATGAATCTTTTAAAAGGATGAAAAAACTGCTGACCTGATGCAGGTTTGGAACCTGAACATCAACTCAGCATTGCGTCAATCAGAATGCGACTTTGACGCCCACAGAAGCGGTGTAACGTGGCGCCAGTTGCACACCACGGACGTTTTGATAAATGGGGGCTTGTACAAAAGCGTAGACAGAAACAGTGTCACTCACTACGGCTAAAACACCCGGGCTGATATAGGCCAGCGTGCCACCAGTGCTAATGGTGTCGGCGTTGTCCCCTGTGTCATGCTGTACATATTTGGCATTGAATTGCACCAAAGGTTTGAATTTTTCAAAGCCGTTATAGCGTAAGCCACCATTGATATTTAATCCCGTACCTGGTTTATATTGATCGCTGGAATTGAGTGCAGTTTGCACGATTGCTTGCGTAAAATAAGACCAGTCAGTATTCAGACTATCAGCATATGAAACCCCAAGGATAAGATCGGTGGTGCCTGTACCAGGCTGCAATCCACGGTCAATTGGTGCCGAGCCTGGGTTTGTGGCGTCGGTTGAAGTACCAGGCAAGGTATGACTGCCTGTCGCTAATTTGGCACCGAATAGCACACCAAATTTATGTGTTTCAGAAAATCCAATATAACGTCCCATGATTTTGACGTCACCTATCCCTGAGGTTTGTGAGTCATATTGACCGCCTCCTGCACCCGCTGTTGTGCCATCAGAGGCTGTGCCCAAAGTGCTATGGTTACGGTTGATATAGGGTACCTGAAGCTTGACTTCCCAGTTGCCGCCATTGGAGTAATCCAGACCCACTGTGACGTAATTATTTTTGGTAAATTTCTCTACCTCTTGAGGCCCCGTGCTATTGACGAATTGACTGGCGACTGCGGGGTTAATTGTACTGGTTCCGGAGCGCAATTGATTTTGATTCAGATAATCGTAACGCACGTCTAATTTAAAACCTGGCTGACCGGTCGTATTTGTGCCGTCCCAATCCGGACTTAAGGTGCAACCGCAGCTTGCGCAAGCATGTGCCAATACTGGAAACAGGAGAGCAATACTGGTCACCAAAAGGCTGACTTTTTTGAGGTTCATTGTTATTCTCAGTGAATATTTTTGAAAGATTATTGTTGTTTTCGGCTTAGTGCTGGTGCATATGTTCGTGCGCGGTTGCGGGAACAATTTCAATTCCTGGCGCCGGGTACTTTAATTCATTTTTATTTTGTCCTTCTTGCGGCAGTTGCACCCATTCCAAACTTCCTTTTTCACATTGTTGAGTGACTTTGAAATACAGTTTTCCCGGGGTGTCAGGTAGTATTACGTGGACAGAAAATTCATCGTAGTAGGCGTCTGGCAATGGTCCACCAACCCAGCTGATTTCACGCACGTCACTGCTGATGGTTTTGCCGTGTGATGTATAAGGTGTCGCCAGTGTTTCTATTTTTGTGGACAGTTGCCATCCTGCTTTTGGCATAGGCTTGGCGCCGGCGACGTTTTCCGGAATGCTGATTTTAATTAGATTGGTAGCGCTGCCATCACAGCCATGACCGACTTTAAACGTCAGTTTTTGGTAAGCGCCTGTGGTTGCAGTAGCCTGATCGATAGTGATATGTGCAGCGGCAAGTTGGGAGAAGAATATGCCAGCAATTGTCATTGCTGCACGGCGGATGATGATAGAGTTTTTCATGATTGGACCTTCAAATAGAAAGTTGTCGAAGCCGCTGCAATACGCTGTAATTTGATATGAGCTGGCGGTGTCGGTGATTTTTTATTTTCTGCTTCAAGCAGAGCCTGATTCAAATGAAACACATAGCCATGCCATACAGCCAGCGCACACATTGCTGCCACATTAAAGCTACGTAATACGCTAAAACAAATACCGGCATTGATACTGAATTTTGATCGTTGCGCATTCATGATCATTTTCTGTCTTGAAGGATGTTGATTAATATTGGTTAATATTGATTAATATTGGTTAATGCTGATGTTCCGGCATAGACGTTTGAGTCAGAGGTTTGACGACGGCATTGACATTAACGGTCTCACGTTTTTTGTCTTTGTTTTCAAATACCAGGGTCAGCGGGATCACATCACCGACTTTTGCTTGCGCGTTTAAGCCCATCAACATGACGTGATAACCACCTGGTTTTAACTCCACTGTTTTATTGGCTGGCAGATCGAGAGCATTGACTTCACGCATTTTCATGACGTTGTCGACCATTTCCATTTGATGCACTTCTGCCGATGCAGCAGCATTGGTATGAACTTCAATCAGGCGTGTATTTTGCGGCGAGCTTAATTGCATAAATGCGCCAGTTGCTTTTTGTTGCGCGACCGTTGCTCTGACCCACGGATCGGTCACTTTGACTTGCGCCTGGGCGGCGAGTGCGGTGATGGACAGAATACTGCTGATGACAATGTGATTGAAGGTTTTCATGATGTTTTTCCTTAGCTTGATTGAGTTTGAATTAAAGTACGAATGTCGGCGGCACATTGTTCAGCGCTTTGTTCGTGTTTGAAGGCGAGGCGAATCTTGTTGTTGGTATCGTAGAGGTAACTGATTGCTGTGTGGTCCATGCTGTAGGAACTACCACTGGGAACCTTTTTGTAAAAGACGCGGAACGCTTTCGCAACCTCCTGAGTTTGCTCCAGAGTACCAAACAGTCCCAGAAATGTCAGATCAAACGCATGCATGTACTCTGTCAGCAATGGCGGGGTGTCGCGTTCCGGATCGACGGTAATAAAAACAACCTGAAGTTGCTTGCCGTCAGCACCTAACTGCTGGCGTATATTGAGCGCACGGGTTAATGCCGTGGGGCAAATGTCAGGGCATTGTGTATAGCCTAAAAACAGCAATACGTATTTGCCTTTGAATTGGCTCAACGTATAGGTTTTGCCATCGTGACCAGTCAAATGAAAATCACTGCCATAATCGGCTCCGGTAATGTCAATACCGTTAAAGACTGGCGTGTTGCGTTTGCATGCGCTTAGAGACAGGCAAGCGATGCCAAGCATGCTCAGCATGCCTAGTGTGTTACGTCGTATTGAATTCATTGTTTGCTTCTGTTGCACGATGAATCCCGCTTAGCGAATCAGGATCAGCGATTGCTCGCTAGTACAAAAAACCGTTAAACCTTAAGAATGAACAATGTGCAGACGGAATTGGCATTGAATCTAAAAGATAAATTTCAGATCAAAAACTCAATTTTTGAATGACCAACGACTTATTCCCGGTTACGGCAGGTATCAGTTTATCTGTGGATGGCAGATAAACCATGACAAAGTCTCAAGCAGAGGCAGGTGGGGCGCGTGCATGCGCAGTTGCCCATGAAAACAGCGGAGTGGGCGAGTGATAGAACAATGCAGGATAGGCATCATGCCCTTCTATGATCGCTACTTGCTGGCTGTCAGGGAAGGGCAATGCCAGGTTGCCAGCATGCGTAACGCAGCACTGGCAATGCTGCATATGGTGCAATACCGATTGCAGCGGGTCTTTTGCTGGAACTTGGTTTTGCAGAGATGCAGATGTTACTTGATCTGATAGTATTTTGGCACCCTGGGTCGTGCAGATTTCAGCAAAGCCAGGCAAGCCAGTTTTGGCGTTCATTAAATCAAACGCTTGAGAAATCGAAGGCGCAAGCGCATTGATCAGTATCGCAAAACATGCGATCCAGATATGCCACTTACGGGAGTTCAAAAAATTTCTCATGCGCGGATTATAACGAAGAGCGAGAATAAAAGTTTGAATCTATATCAATTAATGGATAAATTTGTATCTGACAACTGACATGCAATGCATGTAGCCTTGCTTTAAATATGCTTGGTTGCTTGAACTAAGCATTTGGAAAGTTTATCAAAATGCAATAATGCCGCCTGGGTTAATTCAATTTGTTTTCTCCTACTGTCTTCGGTGTCTGTCAGCATAATCCAACCTTTTTCACGCATCGATTTCAGGCGACTATGGAGCATGGCTGGTGATCCCAGTTCACTCTTTGCCATCATATCTCGCACTGATAAGCGTTCTTGAGTTTGCCTGGTTCTGGCGACGAGTTCCAGAATACGCTCTTCCAAAGGGTCGAGTGATGGTAGCGATGGTAAGCCACGCAAGGTTTCTGCCAATTGCAGAAATCTTAAATATATGTCGGCAGGTCGGGATGTCTGTTTCATGTTGGATGATTGCAACCGAATTGGAAAGATTAAAGCATATTATACCGATCTATTATTTAGCACATCCTGTGCCTGAAGTGCCGTCCTTACGAGCTTTTCCGCTTGATTATCTATGTCTCAATTACGCCTCAATATTGCCATGATCATGGCTACTATTTTTTTGTTTATTCTAACGCTATTTATCAATGAAATGATATTTACCCGATTTGAATTTGCGCGCGGAATTAACTGGATATATTTACCGGCTGGTGTACGTCTTTTGAGTACCTTGTTGTTTGGTGGCGCTGGCGCTGTTGGTTTGCTGATTGTATCGTGGGCGGTTTGCTTCTTTTATTTTTTTCCGGATGATTATCTTCGCTCCTTTATGGGAGGCATTCTGGCAGCGGCGGCGCCATATTTGGTATATCGGGTAGCAGAGTATTTATATGGTTTAAAAGCTACTTTAATTAATCTGACGCCGAAACGATTATTGGTCTGTGTGCTTGCTTATGCGTTTGCAAGTCCGTTTTTGCATCATATTTGGTTCTTTGTGCATGGTGACACACAAGATTTTTTATCGGGATTTTTTGTGATGTTCGCAGGCGACTTATTCGGGAGTTTGATCATTGTCTATGCAATGAAAGGCGTACTGAATTTTTTACCGTCGTTAAAATTGCCACAGCAAAGCTAAATTGAGACTCGTTTTCCTGTATTGCCTTTGTTTGTATGGTTGTTGCGAACTGGTGTGCAGGCATCTGTCGGTTGCTATTATTTTTCTTCGTATCTATCTTAATTTTTTTCCTCTAACTTTGTGTTGATGTTCAGGACTGAATGGAATTTCTTTTCATGAACTTTGAGTTAAATGCTATGAAAATTATATCGATATGGTTATTATATCGGTTAATATTTTGTTGCTTTTTAAATTAGGTGTTAATGAGTGTATTGGTATGAGAAAACACGCTTTCAACCGTATTCATATTATTTTGGCGCCTCTGTTTTTGTTAGCATGCGGTATAAATATGGAAAAAGAAGCTATGCATCCTTCCTCGGATTCTTTAGGCGAAACAAAAGAATATGAGGCTGTTTTGACGTGTGGTTTTGATCCCATAAATCAAGTGCGGTCAGAGATTGCTATTCAATCTTGCTTCTCCGGTGGCGCAACTAATTCTGATACCAAATTCCAGATAAAGAATGCTGGTAAGTTCAGAATGTATGATGCCGTAAGCTTAAATGAACTGGGTAAAAGAGGTAGTGATGGACATAGCTTGCACATCGCTTTAAGCAAGCACTATGCAATACGTGCGCAAAATGCAAGTTCTGATTTTGATTTGAATCTGAAAATTATCGATTCGTCAGGAGCCGTAACATTTCAAAAAACTGTTGGTAGATATGGCTTAATCGAAACTGAAAATTAAGCGAACCACTTATTTTATCTACATTTTTTTAGTGATCTAAGCGTAAAGATAAAGTTTCAGAGACAGTTCACTATTAATCGGTTTTTCTATGCGAGTTCTCGCTCATACGTGTGCTGCGATTTTTGTGCCTCGCATCATTGCAGTAAGTAACTGACTTTTCAAGGTTTTAATCATTGTGGTTTCTTCTGCTGAAACGCCATCTTCTTCTGCTACAGCACGGTCTGCATAAAAGAAGCCTAATGGTTTTTTTTGAACCACTAATGGCAAAATCATAAAACTACCTGCGTCAGGTAAAATTTCCTGGTACCACAAAGGTAGCAAGTTGCGAATTTTCGGTACGCTCGCATCGGAAATCATGACATCAACATTATTGCTCATCGCCAGATGAAATAAATCAGCTTCAGATTTAACAGTGAAATTAAAACCCTTCTGACGCGATGCATAATTTTCTCCGACTGCAATCCGTGATGTGTAGCGGCCACTCGTGACGTCACGTAGACACACTGTTGCAAAGCGAAACCCCATGCTGCTATAGAGCGTTTCTAACACCAGTAGGATTAAGTCATTTAATTGTAAATCTTCAGAAGCAAGCATTTGCGTAACGTCTTGCATGCCTGCTAATAGTAAATCGCGGGCATTGTAGGGTTTGCCACTCGCATAGCGGTTGGCATTTTGTTCTGGTATGGGATCAATTGTTTTCAAGAGAAATTCGCTCGGAACCCCGCTTGAATTTTTTAACTGTTCAGTATCGCTTAAGCCATGTGGAAGCATAATATTCATGCTCTTGGCGAATTGTCGGGTCTCTGCCTCAATCTTGACAAGCATGGTACTTAAGGCTTTTTTATCAATTTCGAGCACCTGACCGTATTTTTGCAAAATTGCGTCAATGCGTCCGGGAGCATTATGCTGGCCGATCATCACTATCTCTGCCAATGCATCGCTAAAGCTGGCGACTTGTTTGAGCCAATCATTGCGAAGCGGTGTCTTTTGCAAATCACCATTTGGCAGCGGAGCTATTGCTTGCACGATTGCGTCTGGAATGTTCCAGCTCTGCAAAGCCATTTCTCCAAAACGCTCAAAGCTGCAACCTAATAACATTTGCGCTGCATCGACATAACTAGACTCCGTTGCATCACAGATTCTTTCGATTTGAGTATAGAGCAGATGATCATAAGACGCGACTAAGACACGGCCGACATTCTTAAACAAAGCGGCAATAGCTGCTTCTTCGCTGTTTTGAAAGCGTCCTTTTTGCGACATTTCCCGCCCGATAATACTGGCGCACAAAGACCGGACTAATTCTTTCCGCACACTGACTGCCTGTGTTTTGTCCTTAAAAAAATCAACCAGCAACATCGCCATGGCACTGGTCTTTACCGTATTAAAACCCAGTAAAAAAATAGAACGCGATATGGTTGTGACCGCGGCTGTTGAGCTTGTACGATATTGCACTGTATTTGATAAACGCAAAATTTTCTGCGTGAGACCAACATCGGAAAGCACAAAATGCGCTAACTGCGCTACCGAATCCTCGCAAGAAGAAGTGATCTCGACTACCTTGGCAATCGCTATTCCCAGCGTCGGCAAATTGGTTTCTTCATTAATTTTCCGGAGAAGACGGTCAAGTCTTGAGTCTGGCAAAGCAGGGAGCGAACTTGCTGATTCTAAATAGCCCATAAATTATGCGATTTCATCCTGTGTTGGTAATCAAAAACGCTAATGTGAATTTGGGTAAAAATTTGTTCTGCGAATGTTCATCAAACGCTGATGCCCTCTACTCAGTAATGCTATTTCGACTAAAAGTCGTGATCAACATAAGTACACCGGAAGTGGAAGGGGTGATAGCGGTCATGCGGTCTTGTTTGTCATGCTTTATGACGTCATTCGATCATCGTTTCTAATATATCTCTAATATTGATATAAAAATTATAGCAATTACTTTAAGCACACGCAACCAAAAAGTTAGTTGCGTGTGTTGGCATTGAAACAGTAAGTGAGACGAGAATTTCCGGCAGTAGAAAAGTTCTTATAAAGCAATTTTTCAACTGGTTTGAAATACTGAGCGACCTTTCTTACATCAGAATAATGTCGTATTGTTCATGGTTAATTAAATTAATTGTTAAAAATCAATTGGTTAAATTATGTTCTTCGTTGAATTTTTTATTTGACTACCCATATAGCTACCCAATTGCGGCGTGCTGCATTTTCGCGACAGATTTCATTTTAAAGTATTAATGTATCTTTAATGAGTGGCAGTTTCTCATTGTAATTGAAGCTCAAGCGGTAAAGTTCCGTTTATCAGCCGCGCCACACTCCTAATCCCAACATTGCCGATCCTGTAAAACAGTCTTTGGTTTTCCTTGCATCGACCACAAACGTTATACCCCGTAGCCTTCCGTAAGTTTCTCCCTCTCATCTCGCTCCTGCGGCCTTTCTGCGCCATCTCCAATAATCATTTTTCATCGACTCGATGCCTTTGTTAGCTCGACATACTCGAAAAAACGGAATTAAAGCATCTCCTTTTTCATGGCGCCATCAAAATACCCTGAAGTTTGTGCCTCGCGCGATGCTAAATAATTTCGTTTAATACTCATCACTTTTTGAAGAACGATGAAATATAACGGAGGTCACTTGAGCACAAACGATTTATCCAATTTTGACAATCTTCCTTCTGCGGCGCATGTAGACGTTCATACCGTCGCAGCGCTCTTCGGTTGCAAGACACCGACGATCTGGGCGAGATTGCGCCGGAAGGAAATTCCAGAGCCGCGTCGTTTCGGTGCACATACGCGATGGAATGTTGGCGAACTCAGAAAAGCACTACAGGAGGGCAGAAAAATATTGCCAATAACTATTTAAAACCAATCAAAAGATGATCTGGGAACTTAGAAACAAACACTCAAAATTCGAGGGGAAATGAAAGGAGAGTATAACGCTTCACCTGTAAAAGGCGGCAAAAAGTGTCGATAGCAGGTGATTAGGTTATGTAGTGCGAATTGTCCCATCAACCCAAAAACACAGAACAGCAGAAGAAAGGACCCGCAAACATCAGAGGGAAGGACACGCAAACATTAGAGGAACGCAGCAGAATTAATTCGATCAATGATAGATCGATTGTTGAAGATGCTGCGAGCAGATAGTCGCTCCTCGCTTAAGACAGCTGGTACCAGATGTATCACAACAATGGAGAAATAGAAAATATGACTTATTACGTTCCAGATGAATTCCCGGTAGACGCATTGCCGGACATATTAAAACATGCTGTAATGGAGGTGGAGACAAATACCCAGGCTCCTATGGCACTTATCGCCTCGTCGGCGCTGGGCGCTATATCTTTGGCATGCCAGCATAGAGTCAATGTGCGCCGGCCAACTGGTATGGAGTCACCGTGTTCGCTTTTTATGCTTACGATCGCTGAGTCTGGTGAGCGTAAAACAACTGCAGATCAGTTATTTACCAAACCGATTCGTACTTTTGAGGCAATTCAAGCAGAAAAATTTCAACGTGATTTGCTGCAATATCAGGTAGAGAAACTAGCTTGGGAAATCGCACAAAAAGCAATTTTACGTAGCATTGACAAAGCCACAACGAAAGGAGAACCGAGTGACCCTATTAGCCAGTGTCTCGCTGATCATATGGCAAAGCAACCGCAACCCCCTCGTCTCATTAAACTTATATATAACGATGCAACCCCGGAGGCTGTTGCCTTAGGTCTGCATAAACACTGGCCATCCGCAGGCATTGTTTCAGATGAGGGCGGGAGCGTGCTGGGGAATGCCGCCACCAAAAATTTCAGTATGGCTAACACTTTGTGGAGCGGGGGGGCGCTCACTATTGATCGCCGCAGTTCGGAAAGCTTCGTTGTCACGAATGCTCGTCTTACTATCTCGTTAATGGTACAAAAAAAGGCGATGAAAAAATTTTGCAATAAACGTGACGATGAAGCAAGAAGCATCGGTTTTCTTGCACGCTTCCTTGTTGCGGAACCTCAATCTACACAAGGCAAGCGTTATATCCGGAACCAGCTCCCTTCTTGGCAGCATTTGCCCGTACTTCAGGCGCGTTTGACCGATATCCTGAACCAAAGTGTTGCGAACTTGGACTCTGGTCAGATTGTTGACAATGTTGTCCTGGAATTCTCGCCGGAGGCAAAACAACGCTGGGTAGATGCCTACAATACCATCGAATCGTTCGTGGCACCGGGCGGTTATCTATCTGATTTCAAAGATTATGCAGCCAAAGCGGCAGAAAATCTCGCGCGTATGGCTGCTCTATTTCATTGGGTCCAGGGGAGCGAAGGATTAATTTCATTTGATACCGTGGATCGTGCCGCACGTGTCTGTAGTTGGTATACACTCGGGTTCACACGGTTCTTTAACGCTACTCCGGAGCTGTCCGAGACGCAGGCTGACACTACTCTCTTGGCGTCTTGGTTGCGAACCGAGATCCGAGGTAAAGGTTATTTTACTGTCAAAAAAAATTTTATCCGTCAGCGTGGGCCAAATCCATTACGCAATAAAGAGCGTCTGGAAAAAGCTTTACAGTTGCTGATGTCTTATGACTGGATCCGATATATTCGATATGGTAAGACACTCTTTGTAGAATTAAATTCTATTCATTTCAGTTAGGCATGGGCTGTTGACGTTTCACATCGGCAGCCATAAAAAACCACAAGCGATGGCAACCATGCTTTCGTAGTTTCTTTTCAATTTGTCATACCGTTTGGCGAATGCCCGGTGATGTTTGAGTTAGGCAAAGTGTTTTCTACCAAATATCGGTAGCGGCACTGACTCGAATATATGCCGACTTTCCCCTTGACTGAATTCGATTTTCCGGGAATGACCGCCCGTTTTTCCTACCCTTCAATCTGCTCCCGGACGCGCTCGCTGTCATAGCCTTTGTCGGCGACGAACACCTCAGCACCTAGCAGTTGGGCCGGCTGTTATGGTGCTTACGAGCAGTCGTTGACCTCGCCGCCAGTGATGTCTAATCCAAAAGGCAGACCATGAGCATTCAACGCTAAGTGGATTTTTGTGGTATTGCCGGCGCAGCTCTTGGTAATGGCTTCGGCATTCTGACTTGTTGCGCTAGTAACGTGTTGATGCGCTTTGCCATAACTACCATTGATGTGAGAGCCTCAACAATACGAGTTTGCACTTTTCTTTTAAAGCGTTAGCACCAAACGTCAACAGCCCCTCGTGAAATTCCCGTCTCCTTCCTGGTTACGGGTTTGGGGAATTACTTGAACAAAGAATCTTGAACCAATCATTTTTTTAAAGCATTTCCCTTCGCTATTTTTGCTATTCCCGCTACGAATAGCAAAAATATCAAAAATAGCTTACACCGAAAATTGTTCATTGCCCTATTGCGGTGAAGGTATTCAGAATGTACAGCACCACAAAAATAGAAGCATTACGATCTACCGTCCTCGAAAATAACCCGTTATGCAAACGTGCCGATTATGATGGCTAAAATATCAGAGTACAAAAATATCATCAATGGTGATGGTGTGGGGCAGACGAACCGCAACGAACGTCACCAGAAAGCATCGTCAAATTCAAACCCTAATGTCCCTTTCTCTGCGTTTGGCTAGGGCTTCGTGTTCTGTTCAGTCCTGCGACTGAATTTCTCTTCTATCTTTACAATCCGCGCCTACCACCTAGCTAGTGCTGCACTCAGAGGCTCACACCATGAATACCACCGTCACACATCGCATCGTACGTTTACAGCAAATGAAAGCTATCACCGATTTTAAGCGCAGCAGTGTCTATGCACGTATATATAAAAATGCTAAACAGTATGATCCTAATTTTTCGAAACCCATTTCGCTGTTATCCACTGTCAGGGGAAGTGTCAGCTTGAGTCTGAAGTTATGGTATGGATAAACATCGCGCTACTGTCAGCAGTCAGCGTCAATAAACTGACAGTTGCTCATTGTGTTTATTTCACAGCCAACTGTGTATAAATGACTTCTTTCATTTCACCATCCCAGCCTGTTCAATTTTATACTTTGAAACACAAAACCTCGGGAATCAGTACCTGATCGCATTTCGGTTATTTATATGATTAATAATTACCAAATATAAAGTTAGACATAAAGAGCAAGATATCAATTGATATCTATTATGAATAAAGCAAATGCAAAGATAGTGATGTGTATTGGTAATTTCTACCAAGAAAGCATATTGTTTTGATCTGATCATAGTCGCTAGTTTCCCTTGAAGCAATCAGTCAACTTCTAAAGTTACTCAAAGAACTGAATCACATATTGAACCAGTGATCATTGCGTGACGACGCAAATCAGCAATGTTGGTTGGTCTTTTACACGCACTGACGTGTAGACCAATTTTGAATCGGTCACACCTGTTTGAACCCATTCATTGCACTACTCAGAAGTGCTCTGTAGTAACTCGATACATCAAACGTGCTACCACTATCTGGTAGCAATTCTCATCATCGAACAAAGACCGTACTAGGTCTGTTATTTATTTTTCAATTGTATTTACTATGAAATCGACCTTACCTATCTCTTCTGAGAGTGGCATTGTATTGCCACGTCTATCAAACGAAGTGACACATCAATTTAATGCGGTAGACAGCTTGGACAAGTTGTATGTGTGTTTGCATGCCATGATCCAAGCGCAAGCTATACCGACTCTTGAGACCTTTCTAAAACCATATCTTCGTGCTAACGCAGATGACTGGCAACAGTCAGTAATGCAGATAGTTGTAGATTTTATCGACGTGGTAGACCGTTTGCCGAAAGAGTATAGATATCACCCCTACGTTGATATATTTAAAGGTAGCTGTCGTAGAGCGAAATTGCAGCAACTCAGTGAAAAATGGGAAAAATTGAAGCGAGAATGCAGTCTAGGTTCAATCATTGAATGGGAGGCGAGAGTTTTCTGTATCTTTACAGCTAATTTGAAACATGTTTTCATTCAATGCCAGACCCCATCGGTAAAGACTATATTGAATGTCATAGCCTATGAGGCTACCCAGCGCCTCAATGAGTACTGCAAATATACCGAGGCTTTATTTGCTACCAATGATCGATTGGTTGTGATTCGTTTAGACTTGTTTTATCGAAAAAATTTGTTAGTTCTTCCTTCTTTACATCGGTTGAATGATGATCTCGGTCATTTATTTGACAACATGCGAGGCAATCAATTATTCAATGGCGTGGTAGGACGTATCGTGAAGTTGGAATATGGGATTGAGAAGGGTGTGCATTCCCACGTAACCTTATTCTTTAACGGCTCTGTATGTAAGCCATCGAGTCACATTTATTTAGCGCAGCAGATAGGAGAGTATTGGAGGGATAAAGTCACCAACGGAGATGGCGATTATTGGAACTGCAATAAGCACAGTGCTGACTTTAAAAGTTTAGGCCGATGTGCTGTTGGGTTAATTCATGGTAGCGATGAGGAGGGGCGTCGTAACGTACATGAGCAGATTGTCAAATACGCTTGCAAGACCGAGCAGATGATCAAGGTTAAGACGGGAGATCAAATCAAAACAATTAAACGAGGCGTGATGCCTGAAATTCCAAATGTCAAATTGGGTAGGCCTCGTAAGCAAGAGTGGCGCCCTTTGCCTGACTATGGGGTGCTTTGACGGTAAATTTATCGGTGCCAATAGGAAAATGAGGCGTTGATTTACATAAGCTGAAAATTTTAGTTCATTTATCAATATTAAATTAAATCGACAAAAACAATATTTATCTAGAACCATGAGTGAAAAATTAGATAAAAATATTCATGTCAAACAACCGGAGTGGACATAGAGGTAAAAGTGTTGCTTTCCTTGTAATGCTACTATGCCTGCCAAATATTACGGCACCTGTCTCGTTCAGGGAACTGTCGTAACCGCATAAAATTAATTGTGAAAGAGGTGAAAACGTTCAATACAGTGAGATCAGTAATAATGGTCTCGCTGTATTGATTTTTATTAGTTCGGATTAGTTACTGGTATTTTTCCCCAATACGAGAACAAGGATAACAATTATCACGATTAAGATCGTTGAAATTGCAGTTCCAAGTGCTGGAAAAATAATAGTAGGCCAGACTAGGCCTATTCCAAGGTTATAAAAAAGTCCCTTGTTACTCGATTGCCCAAACAACCAGCCGTATAGACCGAATAAGACGGTTAATGCAAGATAAATTGAAATTACTCTTTGTTTTAAAGTCATGATTTTCTCCTGGATAAATTGACTAAATGGGGTGAATTAATAGTTTCGAGATTTCATTATTTCTTCGTAAGCCACATTGATTTTCTGTACTTGTTGATTGGCAAATTGCAATAATTCTTCTGCCAAATCTTTCGACTGAAGTTTGTCAGGGTGAAGCGCGGACATCTTTCGTCGGTAGGCCGTTTTGATCTCGGTATCGGATGAGTTACACGCGCAGCCGAGGAGCTCGAAATAGCTATTGAGATGGGTTAAGTGAACTTCGTTGCCCTTAGGTTTTGAATCTTTGTTGAAGCCTGCTCCCAAGTGATCTGCAGCACTTTCTTCGTAAGCCGATTGATGAAGTCCTAATTGCCAGCGAAGCGTTTTCAGTAGATCGTGTTTAATGGGACTTAATTGCCCATCAATTAATGCTAGTTCCCACAGCAATTCATAGACCCCAGAGAAAAAATCTTCATCGTCAGTAGCTGGGTTTTGGCGCAGTGCATTGGTAATTTCTTCGAAAGGCGTTGACATGTCTTTTACCTTGTTGAAGAAATTAATGAAGATCCTTTTTTCAGTCGCATCGTGGTTACTCATGACGTCAAAAAGCTCTTCTATAAAGTCAATCTCCTTTCGCGAAATGGCCCCGTCAGATTTGACGAATCTTGCAACCAACTTAATCAATATGCATTTACTCAATAGACTGGGATCAATATCGTCATTGTTTGTATCATCTTGATGATGTTGTTGATGTATCGATTCTGTGCTTACAAAGAAGTCGATTAATTCATAGCAGAGTGCAATAAAATTTGTAGGTTTTACAGAACTTCCAGCCAAGCCGAGATGTATGTTGTGAGCAAAAATGACTTTAAACTCGAGCGCTTGTATAGACTCTTTGAGATCGATAAGCTCTCGCCAAGTTAATGATGTTCGTGCTGAATCTGTCGCCCAGTCATTTTTCCAAATCAGGCCGTTATTGGTAATGGCTAGTCCGTTTTTGCAAGAGCCAAATACGGTACAGTCAATTAGTCCGAGAATTGTCTCTTGTCGCGGAATAGGAAAGTGCGCAGTGGCATTACGTACTTTTTCAGGCGGCAAGTAAGTCCCAACATAAAAACTTCCGCTTTGATGTTTTTGTAAAATACTTATTAATTCATTATTGTAGTGATCAGTATTCAAGATGGCCTCGAGGGGAAGGGTGAATGCCGCAAAGCATCGCTGGCGAAAGCGAGTGCTATTCACATCTATCGCATTAGCACTGCAATGTACGGTCTAGATGTTTTGTCCTTGGGACGTTCAGAGTGGTTTTCCATTTTCACTGAGAATGCCGTTGTCTAAAGTAAATGTATGCTTCTGTTTTTCTGCTGCAGATCGGTTTTGTTCTGGTTCAAATGGGCCAAGAAATCCAGGCATAGTGACGTTTAAACTATTGCCTGTTTGATTAAGGTGGTACGCATCCGAACAGGTTCCAAATTCTTTTGAGATTGATAGGCCAGTTTTGCTGAGTTGAACAAAATAGAACGTGGCGGGACATCCACTGCCACCAGTATTTTTAATGAGTACGATGTCCTGGTCACCGACACTCTTCGTATCTAAAAGGGTGAGATCATTATTTCCATCAAGTTGTGGTGTAGTTGGCCTACCGTTAAGTAAAAGTTTGTCCTCTGTGCTGACAGATAACGTTCCAAACCGCGTTGCAATTCTGATTGGAGTTGTATCTTTCCCTGTGTTTTCTTTCTCAAAATAAACTGCATCGCTCGGTGCTATTTCTATTGTTTTAAGCTTTGACGCTTTATTTTGTGCCTCTAGATTTTTAATTGCTTCTTTCGCTAGAACATTGACAAGTTCTGGTTTTCCATCCAACTGCAATACCCATTTTTGTGACGCGGAGTCTTCTGTTGATTGCGTGTGGTAGTCAATTGGCAGTATTGATTCATTTGGGAAATTATTGCCGTTGAATGTGACTTGAGCGTGGCAGCTATACTTCTTGGCATTCGAATCGTAACCGTCTGAAGTGATGTTCGATAAACCGATTACTAGTCCCGAAAAATAGCTTTTGAAACCAGCCTGTCCGCTAGTTTCTGCGCCTGGCTGCATGTTCGCAACTATCTTTTGGGTTTGTTCAACAAGGGTACTGCGCAATGCTGACTGGGTTTGTTCATCACCACAAGCTGGTGGTTTTGGATTGCACCCACTCAATATGGTGAGCATAAATATTGGTAGGACTTTAAAGTGAAAATGGCGATAAGTTGACAGCATGGAGTAACCTTTAAAAATTTATGCCTTCCTCTTGGGGCTCAGTCTATGCTAGGTATTCGAGAGGAACTTTGCGAATACAACAGTCTCAGAAGAATTGAATTCATGCATAGCCACTTTATTTGAAATATTCAACGAGAATGAAATAGCGAGTGTTAAGAGTTAAGCAAGAATAAGAATTATATGTTGAATATAATAAACAAGTAAACGTTGTTTATATGCCGTCGTTAATCAATCAACAAATGGGCATGATAAATGCCCATGAATCCTCCTACAAAGAAATCGACCGTTGATAAGCGAAATACTGTTTGCACAGCGGTCGGTAAAAATCTAAAAAAGCTGCGGATTGCAAGTAACAAATCGCAGGAAACTTTGGCGTTTTACGCAGAGGTAGATAGGACTTACATTTCTCAAATAGAACGAGGTGTTGGAAATCCTTCTGTTTTGACTTTGGCAAATTTGTGTTATGCCCTAGATATCACGCTTTCAGACTTGTTTGCGCCTATTAATATCTCATTGAAACCTGATGGGATAGCGAGAAGAGTAAACCCAGCTAAAATAGTTATTCAACAGAAAAAGACGCGGTTAAGGTAAACCAACTTTTCACTGTTTTGATTTTGATTGAAGACGTCATTCGATTTTCTAAAAAATCTAATAATTTCAGTAATCATCCGGCAAAAGTAATGTTGTTACACTGCGATCAGCCTCCGTAATGATCCAGATCATCTGACCTGATGGGTTAATTACATAGCTCGATATAATGCGATGACTGTTGTTGACCGCATCAACATTGGCTTCTGCATCTTCCTCATGCACATCACCCCAGTCCCCAGATTGATGCCGTAAGAGTAACTGCTCGGTCATGCGCGAGTAGTTGGTCAGGCAAGCTAGCGCATTTGGTGTTGCAACCACTTTGCCTAAAGGGAAAAGAGGGATAGGTTCTTGTGTTGGTGCCGAGTTTTTTAGCGCGTTGTTTGTGTTTGCTGCTAATGCAGTATGTTGCTTTGTCATGATTCACCTATCAATTTAAAAAATCGAAATTGTGGTTAAGCCATGGATTTGTGTTCGTTTTATTGCCGACACGCATCCATGGCTAGGTCATAAAAAAACTCCCATCGAGGGAGTTATGCTTTGGCGAAACCGCTTTTATGAAGTTTTATATTCAATAGAACGGCTGTTTGTTCAGAGGAGAATGTTTAATTCGACTGAGCTGAGGGCAGTAACGCGGCTCTTTGTTCCAACTTTTCCATGAGCTTAGGTTTCAGTTTTGGTTTCGAGGCATTCACAGTTTCCGGGCTAGAAGGCATCAGATCGTTGGTTATTGATATATCTACCGCCGATGCATTAAAGAATTCCTCGACAATGTCGCTCGCATCTTCTTCACTATCCT
Source organism: Cognatundibacterium jejuense (assembly GCF_014284255.1). Classification (GTDB taxonomy): domain Bacteria; phylum Pseudomonadota; class Gammaproteobacteria; order Burkholderiales; family Burkholderiaceae_D; genus Undibacterium; species Undibacterium jejuense. The sequence continues at coordinate 63,098 of NZ_JACOFV010000017.1, read as the reverse complement.
CAAACGCACCATTGGCAAATCCTTCACGCACTGTCTGATCTAAGTCTTCCTGCATGTATCCACCAGCTTGTCTGTGTGCGTGGAGTTGCTTTGCCATTTGAATTGCTGCTTCCAAACTCATGCCATCGCGTATTGTCAGGTCAGCATAGTAGATTGCAGATCGATGGCTTTGCGTGGTGCTTTTACCTCTCAAACGTAATTCCAGTGGTAAGCACGCTAAGAGATTGCCCGAGACTGCCTTGTAGTAATGGAGACGAGCAGTTAGGCAACGGATACTATTAAAGCCTGTCGTCCTAAAAATGAAACTTCCCACGTCATCTTCATCACCTATCTGGACATTCAAGCGCCCATATGGTTTGCAAGCCTGTCCCTTTGCAAGCTCGCAGCTTTCCGGTGCCGGACAAGGTAGTGTTTGCATGCCACTCGCAGTGAGCCGTTTGCACGTTTCTCCATTACCAACGCATAAAGGCCGTCCATTCTGACGATCAAATAAACTATATTCCGCACGTAGATTCAAATCGGGATCATTGAATAAGACACGAACAGGAATCGAGCGCAACTTCCCATTTGGAGCGGCTTGACGCAATTCTTCATCGATTGGGTGCGCAACCCATCCATCGCGGCTCTGTACTTGCGACGTGATCGTAAATTGATCATCTTTTTCTGGAAGACGTTTACCATTTCTCTCAATCACTTTCCCAATCGATATTCTTCCCAGAACTGGTGGTGTGATAGCAAGTCCTTTAATCATGTTCGGCTCCTAGTTAAGTAAAATCTAAAAATGCAAAAAATATCAGTAGTGTCCCAACGTTCTCACGCCAGGAGCTTGTAAGTTAATGATTTACTTGCATAAAATGATGAATTTGTTTGGTCTCGATTTGAACGTCGAGGCGCAAAATAGGCGCTTTTTGCGGATTTCCGCTCAAGGCTCCTATGCATCATGGCAAACTCGTTTTTTCGCAGATCATGACTTATCTGCCATTGACCACGTTTCGTCGATGCGTTGCGGCGCACCGTGGCGAACACAAGGTCAAGAATTTTTCTTGTCTGGATCAATTCTTCGCGATGGCATTCGCTCAACTGACCTACCGAGAATCCCTGCGCGATATCTAGGTCAATCTGCGGGCGCAAGCGCACCGGCTTTATCACATGGGATTTCGGTGCGAAACCATTTCCCGCAATACGCTGTCGAACGCGAATGCCACTCGTCCGTGGCAGATTTATGCCGATTTTGCGCAGCATTTGATTGCGATGGCTCGGCCTCTGTATGCCGAAGAACCGATGGGGATCGATTTGGATGCCACTGTGTATGCCTTCGATGCAACCACAATCGATCTGTGTTTGTCCGTACATCCATGGGCGCCGTTTCGCTCCACCAAAGCCGCGATCAAATTGCATACGTTGCTCGATCTGCGCGGCTCGATCCCGACCTTTATTCATATCACCGACGGCAAGACCCACGAAGTCAATATCCTGGACGATCTGGCTATCGAGCCAGGTGCGTTTTATCTGATGGATCGCGGCTACCTGGATTTCAAACGACTGCATCGACTCCACGAGCTGAACGCTTTCTTTGTAACGAGAGCAAAGAGCAACACCAAATTCAAGCGCCGGTACTCCCATCCGGTCGACCGAGCCAGCACCAATCTCATCTGCGACCAAACTGGAGAGCTGCCGTTGTATTACGCAAGCAAGGATTATCCAAGCACGTTGCGGCGCGTTGTCGTCAAAGACGAGAACGGCAAACGCCTCGTATTTTTGACCAACAATTTTGCGCTCAAACCGGAGCTGATCGCCGCGCTGTACAAGCAACGCTGGCAAGTCGAATTGTTCTTCAAATGGATCAAACAACATTTGCGTATCAAATCCTTTTTGGGAACCAGCGAAAACGCCGTCAAAACCCAAATATGGATCGCCGTCGCAACTTATGTTCTTATCGCCATCGTGAAAAAACGGTTGCATTTGCCGCACAGCCTTTATGAAATTCTACAAATCTTGAGTTTAACTATGTTTGAAACAACACCTTTAAATCAACTACTTACGCCGCCATCAAATTTATCTGATGGTGAAAATCAACCGAAACAGATGTCTCTCCTATGAGAAACGTTGGGACACTACTGAAAAAATATATGAAATAAAAAAAGCGAAACACTCGATGAGTGATCCGCTTTTATCTTGGGTATGGCTTAAGTGGTGAGGAATGACGCTGAACAAATCAATTTGATATAAGCTCATGTCGAAATCAAAAAACGCCGACTACCTGGCTTCGTCATGGCATACTGACTTACCAATGCCGTTTGCTCTTTTTGTAATCGGTTAATATCAACACTTTGACTGTCTTTAGAACGTTTCCAGCTAATTTTGCCTGTCTCAAACAGTGCAACGCTGGCGTCCCCCATGTGCTGCTGCAAAGTCTGCCGCAATTGCGTCTCAATCGCTTCATGGTTAGCAATGGCGTCGCGCACTGACACCAGATCAGCAAAGATGGCGGATAGATTTCTCTCCTCCCTTAAATCAATGACGTTGCCTCTATCCTGCGGATACAAACATCGTAATGCCATGTCGGCTGATGCAGAGCCATCAGCGGGTGGTGGTGTATCTGTTTCGACGTAGTGCCAGAATTGCCGTTCTAGTGCGATTAAACGCTCAATCAATAAATCATCCCGTTCAATGCGATGAATGCGTATTTCCTGGCCACAAATCAAAACACACACGTCCGCCGCTTCCTTACCCGTCACCGCTAATTGATGCTGAACCTGACAGACGACATAGTCCGGCACACCATCACGCCATAATCGTGCACCGAATTCTCCCGCTGTTTTACACTCCAAAATCTGTACGTCCGAAGCGCCCATCACTTCTCGGTCAATATTGGCCAGCATCCAAGACTTGTCTGTATCGGGATGCTGTAGAACAGCATTGATCTTACGTACCCGATTGCCTGTTCGTTTGGTGTAGTGTGCCGCAACGATAGGCTCTAATAGGGTTCCCCAGTACATGGGACTATCCTCGTCATTCGGATCGACCTTTGGTAATGAGGTATCCCGCCCGGTTTTGATCATCCATAGCTCTAGTTGCGACTGGTAAGGATTGAGGCCAGCCGCCGTACCTGCATCGCTACTGCCAATACCGCCTTTACGAACAGCGAGCCATTGGTCGCGACTTAACTCGTTGGTTTTAATTAATTTAAGCGCTGGACGTGGCGTTTGCCGTTGCGGTGGTGCAATCACTTGGTGGTGTGTGAATGACATAAAAGATTCCTTAATTCGGTAAGATAAATAAAGTCATTTCAGATGAAGATCGTTATTCATAGATCACCGCCAAAATGACGGCAAAAAAAACAGCCCGTGCGTCAAACGCAAACGGGCTGTCAAAGTGGGTAGTACATGCGAAACAATCTAATGAAACGACACCATCAGACATACGATATGGATGATTTTTTATGCAATCATCAATAATGCCTGATCAAGCCCCTTTTGCTTCAATGTCGCACCCTGGCCGAACCAGGCTGATTCAAGCCGGTGATCCGTACTTCGCGCACGACGCTCATGGTCAACGTATTCCGTCACAGCATTCAATAAGCCAAATGCCGTCGCTTTAGAGGAAGCCAGTTCCGCACCTTTACCATGTCCATCATAGAGGGCTTGCACCTTCTTAATCGCACGTTCATTCGATAATCCCCCAGCGGTTGAATTTGGATCAGTAAAGACACGTAAAAAGTAATTCATGGCTTCATGCGACTTCACCTTCCGCTCAGAGAGGGTCTTCATGCGGTAGATAAAAGCGTCCCATGAGGAAACGGAAATGCCTAATTGTTTCTTTACTGCCTGTGCATCAAAGGACGTGCTATGCGGTACTTTGACAGCGCCTGTGCCATTATTTAAGGCAATCGCCAGGGTGTTATTGCAAACCACGCGAATACTAGTGAATTGCGCGGTTGTCGCTAACGTACCGTCACAAGCGGTCGCCAACAGCAGATACGCATTGACAACATCATTGCCTTTTAACGCGGACGATTGATTTGTTTTAGCAAGCGCCCAAACCTTACGGCCTTCCTTGAGTACACCAGCCGTTTCCAACTCAAACCCTGAGATTTCTGTGAGGTCACGATAAAACTCTAAGATTTCGCGGGGTTGTACCACCTGATACCGATTTGATACTACAGATAAGGCAGCTTTGGTATCGGAGCGATAGAGCACCTTTTGTTCTGGAAAAGACATAATTGCACCCAGACTGCCAATGCTCTCGGTCATAAAACGTACAGGTGTTTCTTTGATGTCAAACGCCATCCCTGCTTGTTGTGCCCAGACTTCAATTGGTTGCTTGGCAGTGAGTTGATTACCCAGGCCATGCCAAGGTACTTGATTGGTATAAGCCATTGATTCGACGAGATGTGACATGTAAAACTCCTGATTAAGGTAATGAAAATAAGTAGAAATGCAATTGGTAAAATAGGGATTGGACGGAGAGCGTTGCGATGTAAAACGTTTCTCGCGACAGTGAAGCAGGGGGTAATACTTTAGTTCGTTATCTACCAAATGTTTTAGATACGAATTGAGCCAATATTTAAGATAGGGAAGGGTAGCGTTAGCTCTCGGCTACGCTAAAGGAATAGCCGCACTCAAGACATTCGTATTTATCGAAAAGTGTGCCATCGAGCGTTTCGCCCGCTTTAGCGCCAGCTACACAGCCAGTCGAACAGCCGATGAGTCCGCCAAAGAGCGCACCCGCTAGTCCGCCGATCATGAGGCCAGCAGGGCCGGCAAATGCTCCGATACTAGCGCCCGCTTCAGCGCCAGAGACAGCACCCGAAATACCTGCGACAGTACCTGCCACTGTTCCAACGGCACTGCCAGTTTTTTTGCCAGTATGTTTCAAGACAATGCGTGTTGAATCGCACTTGGGACATTGTTGCGCCATAAATTTACCTCTTAGTTGTGATGGAGAAATTGGCAAATAAGCCGAGTTACTAAGCACATTGCTTGGTTACTAAGAGGTGATATATGTATGAAAAAATTTGGAATAGATTGGCGCGACAACAGATGGCGTCGAGCCATCTTAAATTCGTTAACATCTAAGGGGTGAGTTTAGTTTCACATTTTTGTCAAAAAAGTATATTTTTCTGGACGCTCTTTGTATTTGATCAACCACATAGAAAATTGGAACTAACCTATCTTGCATGTAGATATGAAAATGATATATTTAACATCATTAGCGCATAATTGATAGCTTATCAATTACAATCGATATTTCAAAGATAATGTCCTCCAATGGAATCAGTCGATTGGTACCTCAGGGAAAAACTAATCAAACATACGTATTAACTCAATAAAAATAAATTGTCAAAAAAGACACAAAAATCAATGGCCAAAAACAAATTAACGCTTTCGCAACTAGAACAATATCTATCTAAAGCGGCCTGGATCTTAAAAGGACCAGTCGATGCCTCAGACTTTAAAGTATATATTTTCCCCCTCCTTTTCTTTAAACGCATTTCTGACGTTTACGATGAGGAATATAGAACCGCTCTTTTGGAGTCTGATGGAGACCAAGCCTATGCCCAGCTTCCAGAGATGCATAGATTCGAAATTCCTGCGAACTGCCATTGGCAAGACGTAAGAGAGCAAACAACAAATGTTGGACAGGCTATTGAATTCGCTCTTCGCGGAATTGAGAAGGCAAATCAAGATTACCTTTACGGGATATTTGGTGATGCGCAGTGGAGCAACAAGAACAAGCTCTCGGATAAGCTTCTTATTGATCTAATCGAACACTTCTCACAATACAGTCTAAATAGCGAATATGTTGATCCAGATATGCTTGGACAAGCATACGAATACCTGATCAAGCACTTCGCTGATCTTACAAACAAAAAAGCGGGTGAGTTTTATACACCACGATCTGTTGTGCATCTTTTGGGTTTGATTTTAGATCCACATCAAGGGGAAACGATTTACGACCCTGCGTGCGGCACCGGTGGCATGTTGCTCGAGTGTGTTGATCATCTTAAACATAATAACGAAGACTACAGAACCCTAAAATTATTTGGGCAAGAAAAGAATCTAACGTCGAGTTCTATTGCGAGAATGAATATGTTTTTGCATGGGATCGAGGACTTCGAGATTATTCGCGGAGATACACTTCGCAACCCTGGATTTTTTGAAGCCGACGGTCTGAAGACGTTTGACTGCGTTATCGCAAACCCGCCATTCTCTCTAAGCGACTGGGGCTCAGAAAACTGGGCAAATGATCCGTTCGGACGCAATATCGCTGGCGTACCTCCACAAGGCAACGGCGATATGGCTTGGGTTCAACACATGGTCAAGTCGATGAATAGCACAGGACGCATGACGGTAGTGCTGCCACACGGTGCGCTATTTAGAAAAGGTGCAGAGGGAAAAATTCGCCAGGCGTTAATCGAAAAAGATATTCTCGAGGCAGTCATAGGCCTAGGTCCAAATATTTTCTACGGTACCCAACTCGCAGCCTGCGTCATGGTGTTCAAACAAAACAAAGAAAAAGACCGAAAAAGGAAAGTCTTGTTTATTGATGCATCTGATCAAGTTCGCGTTGGCCGCGCCCAGAACTATCTAGAGACTCAACATGTCGGCCAAATTTACGACTGGTATTCAAAATTCGAAAACATCGAAAACTCAGTCTTTGTCGCGTCACTAGCGGACCTAGAAGCTAACGACTACAACCTCAATATTCCGTTGTATGTCGAAAAAATCATCGAAGACAATCTACCAACTGTTGAACAAGCCATGGCTGATTTGAAAACAGCGTGGCAAGAGAGCTTGGTAGCAGAAGACAAATTCAAAACTATTTTAAAGAGATTCCTGTAATGGCTTACGAAACCCCAATTACCATCAAAAAAGCAATCGACAATATCCGTAAAAGAAACTACGTACTGCCGTCAATTCAACGTGAGTTTGTATGGGACACAGATCAAATAGAGACGCTTTTCGATTCTTTGATGCGAGATTACCCAATCAGCACTTTTCTTTTCTGGAGGGTTGATAAGAGCAAAATCAAGGATTTTCAATTTTATGAATTTCTGAAGAAATACCACGAGAAAGATAACCGTCACAATCGAAAAGCCGAGCTGGAAAATGAAGAAGACGTCATTGCGATTCTAGACGGACAACAGCGCATGACGTCAATGTATGTCGCCCTGACTGGATCATATGCGAAGAAGATGCCCTATTTTCATAAGAGCAGTGCGCACGCCTACCCAGAAAAGAAACTCTATCTTAATCTTTTGAAAAAATCAGAAGATCTCGAGATGGAATACGATTTCAAATTCTTGACCGAAAAAGAAGCAGAGTCTAGCGAAGGTCATTTTTGGTTCGAATGCGGGAAGATACTTGAAATCACAGACATGGGAAAATCATCCATGTATCTGATGCAAAACAAACTCATGGATAGCTCGGTCTATTCAGAACAAGAGTCTACATTCGCCATAAATACACTAAACGCGTTCTTTAATGTCATCCATCAAAAAGGCACTATCAGTTTTTACCTTGAAGAAGGAGAGGAACTCGATAAAGTTCTCCAAATATTTATTCGTATCAACAGTGGTGGCACAAAATTAAGCTATTCAGATTTGCTCTTATCTATTGCTACAGCGCAGTGGAAAGAGAAAGATGCGCGAGAAGTCATTCATGAGTTTGTCGATGACATTAATAAAATTGGCGATGGCTTTTCGTTTAACAAAGATATCGTTCTAAAGGCTTGTCTGGTACTGGCGGACTTCGATGTTAAATTTAAAGTGGACAATTTTACGAAAGAAAATATGTCCATCATCGAAAAACAGTGGGATCAGACCTCGGCTGCTCTTCGTGCAGCGATTGAACTCGTCGCCAAGTTTGGATACAACAGAGATAACCTCATCGCGACCAATACGATTATTCCGCTGGCATATTTTATTTACAAAAACAAATTCGAAGATCAAATACTTCATTCAGCCCACAGAGACGCTGATCGCCGAGCGATTAGAGAATGGCTTGCCCGAGTGCTGCTAAAAGGCGTATTCGGTGGACAACCAGATTCGATCTATCCCGCGATGCGTGACTTGATCAATAAATTTCCAGGTCGCTTCCCTCTTTATGAAATTATCCAACACTATAAAGGGCGCAGGAAATCAATATCGTTTAGTTCGGATGACATCAAGAACCTTCTTGACCTGCAATATGGACAAGCAAAAACCTATTGCGTACTAACCTTGTTGTACCCTGGCCTAAACTTTAATTTCAAATATCACCAAGACCACATCCATCCAAAATCTCATTTTTACAAGCGGAATTTAAAGAAAGTAGGAATCAGCGAAGAGCAAATAGAAGCCTATTTATCTGAGTTCAATAATTTGAGTAATTTGCAGCTTTTACAAGCAACGCAAAATATCGAAAAGAGCGATAAACCTTTCGCTGAATGGCTAGAAAAAAATATACGTAGCCAATCAGACCGTGAGAGCTTCCTCATGCAAAATCACATTAAGACAGATCAATCACTAAGCTTTTTTGATTTCATCGAATTTATCGACAATCGGAAAAAGACTTTAACTGCGCAACTCTCGAACTTGCTCGATAGCGCAATACCGGATTCAACGGAAACCGAAGAATGATGACGCAACAAGAACTAGAAAAATACCTCTGGGGCGCGGCAGTCGCGCTACGAGGTACGATCGACGCTGGGGATTACAAGCAATACATTTTCCCTCTACTCTTCTTCAAACGCATTTCAGACGTTTATGATGAAGAGTACGATCTCGCGCTTGCCGAGAGCAATGGCGATTTGGCTTATGCTGAGTTCGCGGAAAATCATCATTTCATCGTTCCAAAAGGTGCGCATTGGAGCGACGTTCGCGAAACAACGGTCAACGTTGGCCAAGCATTGCAAGAAGCGATGCGGGCAATTGAGAAGGCAAACCCTGATACGCTGCATGGCATTTTTGGCGACGCCAGTTGGACTAATAAAGAACGCTTATCCGATGCAATGCTCATTAACCTCATTGAGCATTACTCGCAACAAAATCTTAGCCTCGCTAATGTTCCCGATGATAAGCTAGGCAATGCCTATGAGTATTTGATCAAAGAATTCGCCGATGACAGTGGCCATACAGCAGCCGAGTTTTACACCAACCGCACTGTAGTCAAACTCATGACCATGATCATGGACCCGCAGCCGGGCGAAAGTGTCTATGACCCGACCTGCGGCTCGGGTGGCTTATTACTGAATTGCGCTTTGCATCTCAAAAGCGAAGGCAAAGAATACCGCACACTCAAACTTTACGGGCAAGAAATCAATCTTCTTACTTCAGCGATTGCCCGCATGAATATGTTCATGCACGGCATAGAGGAGTTTCAAATTGTACGCGGCGATACATTGGCGAATCCGGGTTTGCTTGAAAATGATCAACTGAAAAAATTCAACGTTATCCTTGCTAACCCGCCCTACTCGATTAAGTCATGGGATAGAAAGAACTTTGAAAGCGATCCCTATGGCAGAAATGTATGGGGAACTCCGCCTCAGGGTTGTGCAGATTACGCGTTTCAACAGCACATTCAGAAAAGTCTTGATGAGAAGAATGGCCGTTCTATTTCACTATGGCCGCATGGCGTTTTATTCCGTGATTCGGAAGCGGAGATGCGTCGGAAAATGGTGGAGGAAGATTTGGTGGAATGCGTGATTGGGCTAGGGCCGAATCTGTTTTACAACTCGCCGATGGAAGCGTGCTTACTCATTACAACAACGAATAAAGCTCCAAATCGGAAAGGCAAAGTTCTGATCATTAATGCAGTCAAAGAAGTGAAGCAGGAGAAGTCAATTTCTTATCTTGAACACAAGAATATCAAACGAATCTTCGATGCATACCACAACTTTCAAGACGAAGATGGCTTCTGTAAAGTGATCAGTAATGAAGATGTTATTGAGAAAAAAGGCAGCCTGAATATTGCACAGTATGTAAGCAATGTCGATTCTGACCATAGCAATCTTTCCATTAACGACGCGCTGGAAGCCTGGAATGACACTTCTGAAAAATTACAGTTAAGTATGAATGAACTGTTTCAGACTTTGAGCGAAGCAAAACAATGAAAAAAATCAATCTTAGAAATCTCGATAAGTCAGATTGGAAACCCTTTCGATTTGACCAGATTGTGAAAAATATTTCTGAACGAGTAGAGCCCGGTGAAACAGATCTTGAAATCTATATCGGCTTAGAACATATCGACGCCGAATCCATTCACATCAAACGCTTCGGTCAGCCTTCAGATGTGGAAGGGCAAAAGCTAAAATGCTATCCCGGCGATGTGATTTTTGGCAAACGCCGAGCCTATCAGCGAAAAGCCTCGGTTGTGACTACCGAAGCGATCTGTTCCGCTCACGCATTTGTTTTGCGAGCGAATCCCGAAGTGATTGATCCTAGACTTCTGCCGTTCTTTCTTCATTCCGACCTATTTATGCACCGTGCCGTGGATATTTCCGCCGGTGGGCTTTCGCCAACGATCAACTGGAGCATACTGAAAATTCAGGAATTCATTCTTCCACCCAAAGAACAGCAGTCCGAACTGGCGAACCTGTTCTGGGAAATGGATGAGGTGATTGAGCAGAATCTATCAGTTATGGAGAAGTTAAAAATTTCCAAAAAATGCTTCGTTTACGAATCGTTCAAGAAGGCAAATGAAGTTAAAAAAATTTCGGAATTAGGCGAGGTAATTACTGGCACCACGCCATCAACAAGTGATGATGGATTTTGGGGCGGGAGCATTCCTTTTATATCTCCGGCAGAGATAGATGATTCCCCTTACATAAAAAACTATGTGCGTTTTCTAACTGAAGAAGGAGCACAAAAATCACGAAAAATACCGCCGAATTCAATCTTAACGGTTTGTATTGGCTCAACGATTGGAAAGGTTGCGATAAACAAGTTGGAATGCTGTTCGAACCAACAGATAAATGCGCTAATTCCCAAAAAACAATATTCTTCAATTTACATTCTCTATCTCCTTAGATTTCACAAATCAAGAATCCTTGCTCGCACTGGAACAACAGCAGTTCCAATTATCAACAAAACAGAGTTTGGCTCAATTAAACTGCGTATCCTCTGCGAAAAAGACAGAGCAATATTTGAAGAAATAATTGGTTCAATAGAAGCTTCAGTTGACTCAATTGAATTGAAACTAGATTCTTCCAAAGCTCTCCAAAAATCCCTCATCAACGAGGTATTCTAATGGCCTTTACCGAACTCAATTCCGTAGAACATTTCATCATCCATAAACTTTCGGGAACCAATCTCAACACCCAAGCCACTGTATCTGGGGTAGCCGAAAACATCGACAACAGCTACGGCCATTTCTGGCGCTATCGCTCGCCGGAACAGCTTGATCGAAGCGTGAATGAAGTGCTTTTGGAAAATGAGCTCAAATCTGCACTGATCCGCCTCAACCCGGAAATCGCTGAAAAACCAGAGCGCGCGGACGAGGTGATTCATAATCTACGGGGAATTCTGAGTTCGGTGGCACATACAGGTTTAGTCCGAGCCAACGAGGAGTTTCTCAAGTGGGTCTGCGGCGAAAAGTCGATGCCCTTTGGAGAAAACAATTCTCATCGCCCGGTTCGAATCTTCGATTTCGAGAACATCGCAAACAACCACGGTATCGTAACGAACCAGTTCCGAATTCATCACCGCGAAACCAAAATTCCTGATGTGGTGTTCTTCATCAACGGTATTCCAGTGGTGATAGGCGAAGCCAAAACGCCAATTCGCCCGGCCATTTCTTGGCTCGATGGTGCTCACGAGATTCATGACATATACGAAAACGCTGTACCACAACTCTTTGTGCCCAATATTCTGTCCTTTGCTACCGAGGGTAAGCAGCTCTTCTACGGTGCAGTGCGTTGCCCGCTGGAGTTTTGGGCACCGTGGCGCATTGAATCAGAAAACACGGCGCTGGCTCAGGCTTTAGGGCTCGCCGAAATCGGCCGAGAACTGTCCGACCTACTCTCGCCTGTACGCTTGCTAGATATTTTGCGGAACTTCACCCTCTTTTCGAGTAACAACAAAAAGGTTCGCATGAAGGTAATCCCCCGCTTTCAACAGTACGAAGGCGCGAACAAAATTGTTGAACGGGTAGTCGAAGGTCAAATAAAAAAGGGACTGATCTGGCACTTTCAAGGCTCGGGTAAATCACTACTCATGGTCTTTGCCGCGCAAAAGCTGCGCCGAACACAAGCACTCAAAAGCCCGACCGTTCTAGTCCTAGTAGATAGGACGGATCTTGACACACAAATATCCGGCACGTTTAATGCGGCAGATATTTCCAATGTGGAGAGCACCGACAATATCAAAGAACTGCAAACGATGTTGGAGCGCGATACACGAAAAATCATTATATCCATGATTCATAAGTTCCGCGATGCGAAGCCGAACATGAATACCAGAGATAACATCATCGTCTTGGTCGATGAAGCACATCGCACGCAAGAAGGCGATCTAGGCCGTCAAATGCGCGCTGCTTTGCCGAATGCGTTCTTGTTTGGTCTGACCGGAACACCTGTCAATAAAGCAGATAAGAATACGTTTTGGGCGTTTGGTGCGGAAGCGGACGAAGGTGGCTACATGTCTCGCTATACCTTCCATGACTCCATTCGCGATGCAGCAACCTTACCGCTACATTTTGAACCACGCTTAGTCGACGTTCATGTCGATAAAGAGGCCATTGATAAAGCCTTTGCGGAGTTTAAGGAAGGCACAGCACTGACGGATGAGGAAGCCGATGCGCTCAACCAAAAGTCAGCCAAAATGGCAGCCTTCTTGAAATCACCGGAACGAGTCAAGAAGATCGTTGAAGATATTGCGATCCATTTCAAGACTAAAGTTGAACCGCAAGGTTTCAAGGCGATGATCGTGACACCAGACCGTCACGCCTGCGTGCAATACAAAGAAGAGCTTGATAAACACTTCCCAGAAGCGGCAAGCCGAGTGGTGATATCTACGACTGCCAACGACGATTTCGATTTCAAGAAAAAATGGGGCCTAGATAAAAGCCAACAAGAGAAAGTGGTCGAGGAGTTTAACAATAAAGGCTCAGAGCTTCAGTTTCTTATCGTCACAGCCAAGCTACTAACGGGTTTTGACGCGCCTATTTTGCAGACCATGTATTTAGATAAATCGCTGAAAGACCATACGCTATTACAAGCAATCTGCCGCACCAACCGACTATTTCCGCAGAAGACTTTCGGCCGGATTGTCGATTACTTTGGCGTATTCGATGATGCAGCAAAAGCGCTTGAATTCGATGAGCAAAGCGTGAAGCAGGTTATCAGCAATCTTTCAGAGCTGCGTGATCAACTACCACAAGCTATGAGGGATGCACTGGCGCATTTTCCTGGGGTTGACAGAACCCTAGATGGCTTTGAAGGTTTGGAAGCTGCACAAAATGCGATTAGTACGGTTGAGAAGAAAGATGCTTTCGCGTTAGATTTTAAGTATTTAGCGCGACTATGGGAGTCATTGTCGCCAGATACAATACTCAACCTCTACAACCAAGATTACAAATGGTTGGCTCAAGTTTATGAGTCGGTGAAGCCTGCATCAGATAATGTGGGGAAACTATTGTGGCTAACGCTAGGTGCTCAAACCACCCAGCTCATTCATGACCACATCCATGTCGGAGATGTACATACTCTAGATGAATTCGTATTAGACGCGGACGTCATCGAAAACATTTTCAACAACCCCGACTCCAAACAAGTTAAGCAACTTGAAAAAATGCTCGCCAAACGATTCCAAAAGCATGCAAGCGACCCTCGATTCAAATCACTAAGCGAACGACTTCTAGATCTGCGCGATAAGGCGGAGCAAGGACTGATCACATCCATCGAATTCGTTAAAGAGTTATGTAAGATCGCGAAAGAGACTATTCAGGCAGAAAAGGATCTAGAAGCTGCGAAGCAAGACAAGTCACCACAAGCAGCACTGACCGAACTGTTCTTAGAGTTGAAAACAGATCAAACACCAGCGGTAGTCGAACGGATCGTTACCGACATCGATGCCATCGTTCGTATCGTGCGTTTCCCTGGGTGGCAAACAACAATTGGTGGTGAACGCGAGGTGCAGAAGTCATTGCGCAAGGCATTGTTAAAGTACAAGCTGCATACTGATCAGGCTTTGTTTGATCGGGCGTATGCGTATATTAAAGAATATTACTAAGCAAGGAAACGCGCTATGAATCGTACTTTCGGGACAAAATAGAGAGTCAAATGAAGATTTGTTATATATGGATAGAAAAATATAGGAACTTAGAAAATTTTTCTTTGAATCTATCAAGCACAACCAAGTTCAATTTCGATTCAGAGAAAAACCTATTAACAAGCGAGTCCTGTAGAAAATTGCCGCTAGATTTCTTTGGTCAGAGAATCGACGAAGTTACCGGGCTAATTGGAAAGAACGGATCGGGAAAAAGTAATGCACTTTCCTTGATATGCAACGCCCTCAAGAATTCCAAATCGGGACTGAATGCACATTTCCTTATCATCACTGAAGAAGATGGAATTCAAACCTGTCACTACTCTTTTAAAAAAAATTTGAGTCAACCCAGTGCCAATTTCAGCATCGAAATTATTGAATACGTCGGAGAAGTCAAAGAACTTAAGGTGATCTATTTTTCAAACGTATTCAACAAGTCTAGAAATTACTTTGGAAGAGAGGTTTCAGACATCTCGGTGAAAAACGGAATCTTTGAAAACAGAGTAAGACCGGCGAAAAGTGACTTCGAGAAGCAGATGATCTTAATCAATTCCCGATTATTCAGGAAAATTGATATCGATCTACCGCATAAAATCAGATTTACGCAAAAACGACTTAGCAAATTTAGTTTAAGTAGCCGATATAGTGGAAATTCAGCTTCGATTTTGGTTAGCCTAGAATCACTTAAGGATTTATTTAGAAATCGGTTACGTGAAATTAATGGACGAAACCGATTTTTTCATTTAGTACGCCTTTCCTACTTTGAATACATCTTGAGCCTTCGGATCAACGCTGATGAGTACTCGTTATTCCTAAGTAATGCGGTTGATTTTATGCAAGGGAATTCCAACGATCAGAAAACAGAAGAGATATCAGAAAATTTGATTCGGTTTATTTCAGAATCATTTCCAAGTTCGAGCTTAATTTGTTACGAGAAAAAGAGCAGTCGAGAAAGTGAATTCGATCTAGAGGTTATCCGTCGGCAAATCGACTTTCTACTTAAAATTCAAGAGAATTTCTCCTCTATAGACATTGATTACAGTACCGAGGGATTTCGAAACCGCTCCGAAGTTACCTTTGAAATCGCTTACTCTCAAAAATCGAAAGGCCTGATCCAAGAATTTGTTTCGTTATTTGGAGAGTCTATAGGAATGAACATCGATTGGAGTGGGATAAGCTCCGGTCACTTAGCGTACTTAAATCTCTTTTCCTCAATTTACGACGAGCTCAAGAACGTTCGTCAAAGATCACTACTTCTATGTATTGATGAGGGTGATTTGTATCTTCACCCTTTTTGGCAAGTTGAATTTTTCAGTAAACTTTTAAGCGTTTTGCCTGAGATGTTTCGAGGGGAAATTCAAATTGTATTGACCTCGCATTCACCGTTCTTACTTTCTGATCTACCAAACCAGTGCATCACGATTCTTGATCAACATATTCAGGGCGGCACTATGAATGGAATTGCGTTAGATGAACAAACGTTTGGTGGCAATCTTTATGACTTATACGCAAAACCGTTCTTCCTTGGTGATCAAAAGATGAGTAAATTTGCTTACGAAAAAATTGCACGTTACCTTGAACTCGTTGAGGCGACTTCCGGTTCAGTAAAAGGAAATCCAGATGATATTTCACACCTGATTGGTGATGAAGTAATCCGCTTTAAGCTTCAGAGATTGTTCGGCAATGATTAATATTCGGGATCATTTAAACAGAGCTGACGCGGACCAAGTTATTACAAATTTGGCTGACGATCATTGGAAGTACCTAATTAAAAGTAAGAGCAATGGTACACGTGGTAAACATTCGCTGGTTGCAAGGTGTGAATCTGCGAAAGGGGCCTCTTCGACACCTAGATATTTAAAAGAATATGCTGAAAATAGACCGGAAAAAGCAAAGCGTCATGAAGAATTCTTTAAATATGTATTGTCAAATAATTTCATAAAGTTACGAGAGATTATCGTCGGCACACCCACAACACTAGTTTCACTAAATAAAGAGATATATTCGATTCTTAAAGATGAAGATATTTATACTGTGGTGGATGGTGTTTTGAAGCAGACAAGGTTCGGCAAATTTCTAAGCGAGACAATTTTTCCATACGGTGCATATCGAAAGACGGTGCAATGCAAAAAAACACTCACTAAACTTGATTTTACTTCCGCAACCTGCCCATATTGCAATTACACAAGATTAGACGTAACCA
The DNA here is from genome assembly GCF_014284255.1 of Cognatundibacterium jejuense. Classification (GTDB taxonomy): domain Bacteria; phylum Pseudomonadota; class Gammaproteobacteria; order Burkholderiales; family Burkholderiaceae_D; genus Undibacterium; species Undibacterium jejuense. The sequence continues at coordinate 46,647 of NZ_JACOFV010000017.1, read as the reverse complement.
AGTGCGAAAAAAAGAAAGCTTACCTTGACCTAGATCATTTTTTTTTAAAATCCAAACATCCTTTTTTCGCACTTTCATTTTTTAATTTGGTTCCTAGCTGTCATTCATGCAACTCGACTGATAGAGGTGTTACTGACTTCTCGCTGGATACACATATAAATCCTTTTTACGAATCATTCGATCAGATTTACAAGTTCAGTTTTCCACCAGCATTTTTTCATGGATCTTCTGACGAATTTCAAATTGACAATAACGGTACAAAAAAAAACGACATCACACCAACAACCTTTAACATAAGAGCGAAGTACCAAAACAGGATTCAAGATCTCAAAGATATTGTTGACGACTTTAATAAGTATAAGCACTATCTAAACACACCAAACGAAGAAATTTTTGTGGCACTAATAATGAAAAACGTACCACCTAACCATCAAGGCATCTTGAAATTTGAATTATCAAAAATAAAACGTGATTTACTCAAAGAGCTTGACTCTAATCGCGTATTAAAGATTTGCTGAGGTAGACAATTCTTCGGTGGTCTGACCGAAATGCAGCTCCACCGTATTTCCCTCAACATGGATTGAGTCTTGGCGATTATCAAAACTCGCTTCGCTTCGAAATCCTTTAAATTGAGCAGTTGTCGTATTAAATCGTAACCGTCCAACGCTCCCACCTATGAACACCCCTTAATTTCATGCACTCTTCAAACCTGATCACTGTAACGTAAGCGTCCGACGCTCCCACCTATGAACACCCCTTAATTTCATGCAATCTTCAAACCTGATCACTTTGGAGAGCAAGCATGTCAAGAATCAAATCCACCCTCAGTCGTGCGCAATGGTTGCAACATGTCACCGCCTGGCAAGGCTCAGGGCTATCGCAAGCGGCGTATTGTCGTGAGTATCAATTAAATCACTCCACATTTCATGGTTGGATTTCACGTGGCCAAGTACCTGCTTTGGCGTGCGCACCGCTGACGACTTTACCGATTGTTGTTCAACCCAGCCCACCAGCCGCTTCAAATTTGCCGTCCATCGTGTTACGCCATGACTCTGGGTGGCAACTCTCACTACCTGCTGATATGCAGACCACCTGGCTTGGTCAATTACTCAATCAATTAGTATGATGGCACCCGGTCAGATTTTTTGCGTCATAGAACCTGTGGACATGCGTCGTGGCATGGAGAGCTTGTCGCAATGGATACAAACCAGTTTGGGTACGACGCCTTGCGATGGCACCGCTTATGCCTTTAGCAATCGTTCTAAAACACGCTTGAAGTTGCACATCTGGGATGGTACTGGCGTATGGTGTTGTCAGCGCCGCTTACACCGTGGTGCGTTTGTCTGGCCTCGTGCGGATGATCGCTACTGGGTGATGACACAAGACCAATGGGATTGGCTCATCAAAGGCGTTGACTGGCAACGATTATCTGCACCGGCACCTGCACACTGGCACGTCTGATCGGCACGGATAGCATCAAAAAAATGACGACACATCACTTTTTTGATTGTAAACATCACCAAGTCTATGTAAACTTACTACATGGACCTCGCCAAAGCCCTCACTCAATTTAATCCCCACACGGCCACGCCCGAAGCACTGGCCGCACAGGTCGCAGCCTGGGCACAAGAAGCACAGCGTCTTCAAGAACAAGCTGATCTCGTTGCCCGGCAACGCCAGGAAATCCATCTCAAAGACACCAAGATCAAGGCACTTACTTTAGAACTGGCGTACCATAAACGGATTAAATTCTGCAGCACATCAGAAGCCTTCACGGCGCAACAACGTGACCTCTTTAATGAGACGCAAGAAACCGATCTCAACGCCATGCAGGCGGAACTGGAACAACTCTCTTCCACACCGCGCGTCAAAGCAAAGCCAACCGGACGTAAGCCACTCCCTGCCGAATTGCCACGTGTAGAACAGCGTCACGAACCTGATTCTTGCGCATGTGGTGCTTGTGGTCAAACCTTAGTGAAGATCGGCGAGGATATCACCGAGCAGCTTGATGTTGAACCGGCACGGTTCTTTGTACAACGGCATATCCGGCCACAATATGCCTGCCGTCATTGCGAAACCATCACTGCTGCAGCAATACCGGCGGCGATCATTGACGGTGGTTTAGCGACACCCAGCTTACATGCGTGGGTAGTGATTCAAAAATATCTGGATCATGTGCCACTCTATCGGATAGAACAGATCAGCACCCGTCATGGCGTCACGATCTCCAGATCAACGCTCGCAGAATGGATAGGCCGCATCGGCGTTGCACTGCAACCATTAGCTGATCGACTCATAGAATTACTGAAACAACGCACGGTCTTGCATGCCGATGAAACACCGGTACCACAACTTGATCCGGGTAAAGGCAAAACGAAGCGTGCTTATCTGTGGGCGTACCGTAGCAACAACTTAGAACCCGATGCACCCATCGTGGTATTTGAGTTTGAGCCAAATCGTAGCGGAGCGCATGCACAAAGCTTCCTTGCCGATTGGCAGGGACATTTAATGGTTGACGATTACGCAGGCTATAAAAAGCTACTCAAAACAGGGATCACAGAACTGGCATGTCTGGCCCATGCGCGACGTAAATTCTTCGATTTACATGCCGCCAATCAACACCCAGTCGCCGAAGAAGCATTGCAACGGATTGCCGAGTTATACCGGATAGAAAGTGAAGCACAAGATTATTCGATCGAAGAACGACAGCGATGGCGAGCAGAGCATGCCAAGCCTCGCCTCGATGCCATGCATCTGTGGCTAGTTCAACTACGCAAAAGCAGTGCGGAAGGAAGTGCGCTATCGAAGGCGATCGATTACAGTTTAAAACGCTGGCCAGCATTCACACGTTATGCCGACAGTGGGCACCTGCCCATCGATAACAATCCGATTGAGAATGCGATCAGACCGATTGCTCTGGGTAAAAAGAACTGGCTGTTCGCTGGTTCTGAACGTGCTGGCAAGAGAGCTGCTGCCATTCAAACGTTATTAGCCACAGCGAAAGCCAACGAGATTGAGCCGTACGCCTGGTTAAAAGAAACGTTAGAAAAACTCCCCACCTGCCCAAACAGCCGCATTGATGAACTGCTGCCGCTCCGCACTTAGCATCGTACCTGCCTGTTGAAAAGGTGGTGGGGTTGGACGCTTACCGCTATCGAAGGCGATCGATTACAGTTTAAAACGCTGGCCAGCATTCACACGTTATGCCGACAGTGGGCACCTGCCCATCGATAACAATCCGATTGAGAATGCGATCAGGCCGATTGCTCTGGGCAAAAAGAACTGGCTGTTCGCTGGTTCTGAACGTGCTGGCAAGAGAGCTGCTGCCATTCAAACGTTATTAGCCGCAGCGAAAGCCAACGAGATTGAGCCGTACGCCTGGTTAAAAGAAACGTTAGAAAAACTCCCCACCTGCCCAAACAGCCGCATTGATGAACTGCTACCGCTCCGCACTTAACACTACACCTGCCTTCTGAAAAGGTGGTGGGGTTGGACGCTTACAAATGTTCCGCAACCTTGGTTGGGTGCTGAGTAGTTACCTCTATGCGTAAACAAAACTGGGCAGCATCATATCTTGGGGTTAAGCCTGATCGAGCGGAGAGATGGATGCTAACTTTTCGAGTTTTTTTGATTTTTTTGAAAATTGTGTACTTGATACGTCAGCGCTAAAACTACTTCTTTACTAATTAACTTCTTAGCATTCGGTATTGTCGTTTTCCGTATCTTCTCTCCCAAGTCGCGTTCATAGTCATTTGGAAAGAGTGCTAGGCCAATTTGAGCTTGTGTGATGGACTCTTTATGTACATCTGCCCAAAACATAAGATCCATCAAAGGTAGTAAACGTTCTCTATGCCAAACTTCGAAGTCATCATTGTCGTAAAAACCGTGGATTTGAGGAATATTGGCTTCCTTGCGTGTCTTTTTAATCCAGTCTTTGAATTCTTTCATCAGTAATTCGTTCGATGCCCCCAAATTCACTGAGATCATAAAATCTTTCGGGTGTTTTGAGACTTCGCGATGCATTTTCCAGGCAGGTGTTTCGAGGACTAGTTGTATGTCACTTGCAATGCTTTTTTCAAATTCCCCTTCAATGACCTCGTTACCATCTTCATCTTCAGCGAAATGATAATAGAGCGCATGCTTGAAACGAGCATGCCACGATAGGTACTCGGGTTCGTTGATAATATCCGCATCACTAAAGAAATTGTAGGCGGATTGATCTTTAATCGGCGAGGTATGAGGGCTATACAGCGGCAAACCGGAGTCGGTTGTCAGCGGGTGACTAAGCATTTTTTTTGCCGTATCACGGACATTCTGGATTAGGTGGGCAGGTGCCTTGTCGCTAGTTCCATTCTGACAGGCGAGCTTCCAGTGAACTCTGATGCGCCAACGACTCAGCAGTGCATCGGTCCACTGTTGTAGACCCCACGATGCACAGACATTGTAATTTGATATATGAAATTCTTCCGGTGTTTTTTGCGTGGAATGTAGGCCTTCGAGTTTTTTCATAGAAGCTTAAAAATCGTATGTGATGACTTGTGCTGAGGTAGTATCGTAGTAAGCTACGGTGTAATTGGGCGGTCAAGCGGTTGATGTCAACGTTATGGAATTTTTTTTTGATCAGCTTGGCAAATCTCAAGAAATTGCCCCCATAATTCCAAGGCAGCCCGTCTCTCCTCGTAATAAGAGTGTTGATCGTAAATTCCTTCGACCCCTTGCAATTGATGGTTCAGACACATCTCGGAAATATCACGTGACACACCTAGTTTGCGCATGTGACTCTTCATAGTACTGCGCAAATCGTGCGGGGTGAAGCGACGGATTTTCGGTTGATGGTTGACTATCCAAAAATCGATAGCCTCCCGCAGTGTATCTTTTGAGACGTGGGTATCACCATTGAATCTCTCAATACGTTTGCGTAAGCGAGCCGGGAGTGCATACGCAGAGTTGCCTGCCAACTCAAAAAGTTCCAAGAACCAAGCGACCACGCAAGGAGCTAAAGGAATATCAATGGATGCTCCAGTTTTACTTTTAGGGATGTGCCAACGAGCTTCATTTACATGAATATCGGAACGCAAGGCTGTGAACAGTTCGGAGCCACGCGTACCTGTTGCCAGTAAAATTTTAATGGCCAAAAGATTGTCAGGTTTCATCTCTGCATTTGTCAACGTGGTAATTTCATCGTCTGTCAGCATCAAGCGTTGGCGAATTTCTGGGCGCTTACCGATGATCGCTTCCAGTTGAATGCCGGCACATGGACTCGCAAAGATAATTTTTTTACCGGTTGCATGTTTGAAAACGGCACGCAAAGTGCACCAGAGCGTAAAGACTTCTACCCATCCAGCTTTTACTCGCTCAATTTGCGCTACGATATCTGCAGGTTCAACAGATTGCACTGACATGGCACCCATGCCGTTTTCTATTCGTTTCAAATTACGTTCGTAGCTGCGTTGAGTGCTTTCAGCATGGCTGCATAAGACTAAATTTCGATAATCTACAATCAGTTCCCGTATCGTCCAGTTCCTATGCGTTTTAACTTTTCGAAGTTCGTCGGCTGGATTCACACCGTCGTTGAGGGTCACCCGCTTTTTTGCCGCTATCATCCGCGCCATAGCAAGAGTGATATCTGGGTAGCGTCCGAGAGTGATTTCTTGTCTGCGACCGCCATGACGAAACCGTAGTACCCAAGTAGCAGCGCCAGCGACTGATAGGGTAAAGGTGAGTCCGCCACCATCAGACTTGGCTACAGGTGCGCCGGCGCGTATCCATTTACGCAATTGAATATCACTCAATAAATTGGATTCAACTTTTGCCATTGGTTTAATCCTTTGCGATGGTAATCTTGATTTCAGGGCTAGCTACCTGTTTAGCTACCCATTAGAGTTGAGATTCCATTATATTGCGACCACCGGCGATGAAGTGATTTTGTTTTTAACTATTGATTGTTGCAGGTGTTTTCAATAAATTAAATACGAAAATAAATATCGATTACGTTACATCAGAATAATGTCGTACTGCTCTTGATGGAACATGTTTTCGACCTGCAAGGAGATCGGCTTGCCGATAAAATCACCCAACATAGTCAGGTGTTGTGATTCTTCTTCGAGGAACATATCGACCACGATTTGCGACGCCATGATGCGGAATTCACGTGGGTTAAATTGCTTTGCCTCACGTAATAATTCGCGCAAAATTTCATAACAAATCGTGCGTGCTGTTTTGACCTGACCTTTGCCGGAGCACGCCGGGCAGGTTTCACATAAAATGTGTGCCAGCGATTCGCGTGTACGTTTGCGAGTGACTTCAACCAATCCCAATGCAGAGAAACCTGAGACTGACAACTTAGTGCGGTCGCGTGACAACGCTTTATTCAGTTCTGTCAATACCGCGGTTTTATGTTCTTCATTCTCCATATCGATAATATCGAGAATGATGATGCCACCCAGATTGCGTAAGCGCAGTTGACGTGCAATGGCATGTGCGGCTTCCAGATTGGTTTTGAATATGGTGTCATCAAAGTTGCGGCCAGCGACAAAACTACCGGTGTTGACGTCGATTGTGGTCATGGCTTCGGTTTGATCGATGATCAGGTAGCCGCCAGATTTGAGGTCAACCCGACGTCCCAGAGCACGTTCGATTTCTTCTTCCACACCATATAAATCAAATAGTGGACGCTCGCCAGTGTAGTGCTGTAGCTTAGGAATCACTGATGGCATGTAGCGAACCGCAAACTCCTGCAACATTAAATAATTCTCGCGAGAATCGACTTGGATACTGTCGGTTTCTTCATTGACAAAATCACGCAACACACGTTGTGCCAGATTCAGATCCTGATGGAGCAGGGTAGTTGGCGGCTGAGTTTTGGCTAGCTGAGTGATGGTCGACCAGGTGCGGCGTAGATAATCGACGTCAGCCTTCAGGTCTTCATTGGAGGCATCTTCTGCCATGGTGCGGACGATGAATCCGCCTTTTTCATCTGGTTGTTGCAGGCTCTGTACTTTACTGCGTAAGGCTTCACGCTCTTGTTCATTCTCGATTTTTTGAGAAATGCCGATGTGTGAATCTTGCGGCAAATAGACGAGCATGCGGCCGGCGATAGAAATCTGCGTCGACAATCGAGCACCTTTGGTACCGATAGGGTCTTTAATCACCTGAACTGTAATGGCTTGTCCGTCAAATAGCAGTTTTTCAATCGGGGTCAGCGGAGTGGACGAATTTCCTTCTGGCGGGCGGGCATCCCAGATATCGGCAATGTGCAAAAACGCTGCACGTTCCAGACCAATATCGATGAATGCTGATTGCATGCCGGGTAGCACCCGGACCACCTTTCCGAGGTAGATATTACCAACCAGACCACGGGATAAAGTGCGCTCTATGTGTAATTCTTGAACGGCACCTTGAAAAATCAGGGCCACGCGGGTTTCTTGCGGTGTGATGTTGATGAGGAGGTTTTCGCTCATGAAATTCAGAAATTAAGGGATAAAAATTCCAGACTGACGTAACACTTTGCAAGTCTCAAATAAGGGTAGCCCCATGATGCCAGAATAACTGCCATCGATGTGGGAAATAAAGCGTGCTGCAACACCTTGGATACCATAACCACCGGCTTTATCGTAGGGCTCGGTGGTCAGGCAGTAGGCGTGAATTTGTGCATCGGTCAAAGGCGCGAAGCTGACTTCGGAGGTTTGGGTAATCGCCTCTAGTCCGTGTGCATGCTGAACTGCCAGACTGGTCAAGACCTGATGTGTTTTACCCGCCAGTTGAGTCAGCATATGAATAGCTTCATCCCGGTTTGCTGGCTTGCCTAAAATCTGCTGATCCAGAACGACGGTAGTGTCGGCGGCTAAAATGGGTCTTGGGAGTAGCTTACGCATTTGCATGACCTTCCATGCCATCGCGGCCTTTTCTTGGGTGACGCGGCTGACATAGTCGTAGGGCAGTTCGCCCGGTAAGACGATTTCGGTCACATCTGGCCCGCGTGGTGCGGCATCACGCAATAGCAGTAAATCAAATTCTATACCGACCTGATGCAGTAATTCGCGACGACGCGGGCTCTTGGATGCCAGATAAATTTTATTTTCTTGATGCATATCGATGTAATTTTGTATTTATTTTGTATTTATACTCGATGATACGGATGATTCTGGGTGATTGTCCAGGCGCGGTACAGTTGTTCAGCAAGGATGACTCTGACCATTCCATGTGGCAAAGTTAAGCTGGAAATCCGTATCAGGCCATCAGCATTTGCTTTGAAACCAGCATCCAGGCCATCTGCACCACCAATGACAAATACCACGTCACGACCATCTTGCTGCCAGTTATTTAAATTTTGGGATAAGGCGACGCTTGTCCAATCTTTACCACGTTCATCAAGTGCAATCACGCGCGCATTTTTGGGAATGACTGCTTCAATTTTGGCGCGTTCTAAAGCCATTACCGTCTCAGCGGTCTTGCTGCCGGAGCGTTCGACTGGTTTAATTTCTTTTAGATGAATGCGAATTTCAGGCGGCATACGCTTGGCATATTCCTGAAAGGCAATTTCTATCCAGTCTGGCATTTTATGGCCGACAGCGGCGATGATGAGTTGCATGGTAATACTTTAAATAAAAATCTGTATGATGAATAAATCGAAATGACCTGACCACGATAAGTATAGCGCCAGTCAAGCAAATGGCTGCACGAGGCAGCCATTTGCTTTCTACTTAGCATGAACGCAGTATTTATTGCGTCGCTTATTCAGCTACTTTCTTACGTGCCGGACGTTTTGCTGCAGCTTGCTTTGCGGAAGCAGTAGCGGTTTTAGTTGCCGCAACTTTCACACGACCACCAGTAGGTATTTTGGCTGGTTTGGCGGCGCTACCATCTGCTGCTTTGCGTGTCGCTGGCTTGCGTGCTGGTTTTGCATCACCATCGACTGCTTTGGATGCGCGTGGTTTGCGGGCTGGTTTCTTTTCATCATCTAGCGTTGTCTGAATCGCCATCATGTCATGTGTCACTTCCAGCGGTGCGGCTTTGCCAGTTGCTTTGCGTGGAGCACGTTTTGGCTTCTCTGTTTCGGCTGGCTCGGCAGCTGTGCGTTTGGACGTACGTTTTTCAGCGCCTAATTTAACAGGCTTATCGCCCCACAGCTCTTCTAAACGATAGTAAGCGCGGATAGCTGGTTGCATGATATGGACAACCATATCACCCAGATCGACCAGTACCCATTCGCCTGTGGTTTCACCTTCGACGCTGACGATGTTGCCGCCGGCTTCTTTGACTTTATCGCGAACTGATGCAGCCAATGCCTTAGTTTGACGGTTTGAAGTACCAGACGCGACCAGAACGCGGTCAAATAAGCTAGTCAGGTGGGTAGTATCGAACAGTTGTATGTCTTGACCTTTTACATCTTCCAAAGCGTCAACGACCAGAGTTTGTAATTTTTTGATATCCATTTTTTTAATAAATTGAATGTTGTTGTATGTAGTCTAGCACCTTGTGAGGGACTAGCAATCTCATTGTCGGGTTATGCTGTTTTAATTCAGTGCGCAGTCGGGTTGCTGACACATCGATCGCTAACTCGGGTTCCAAAGCGGTTCCTCCGTGCGATCTGGATCGTAATTCCTTACCATTCATGAGCCGGTCTTGCCATTCTTTAGCGACGTCTTGTGAAGCTATCTTTAAACTATATCCGGGTCGTGCCGCAGCACATAAATTAGCTACCTCGAATAAATCACGCCATTGATGCCAGGTATGCAGATTCAATAGCTGATCTGCTCCCATCGCAAAGTTCAGCGACGTTTCTGCTCCTAGTTCGGCACGCAGTTGTCTGAGTGTATCAATGGTGTAACTGCTTTGCTGTCGTTCTGCGCGTCGGATTTCCTGCTCGTCAATATAAAGGGGGCAGTCTGTCCAATTTTCAAAAGCCAGTTTTAGCATACTGACTCTTTGCTCTGATGTAGCCGTCAGAGCGTTTTTTTGCCACGGTTGCCCAGCTGGGATGATACGTAATTCATCCGGCTTGAGCAGTTGTGTCAGGCTGCTCGCTAAGGCGATGTGTCCTATGTGTACCGGGTCAAAACTACCACCCAATACAAGCACACAACGTGTTTTAATATTACTTATACCCATTCCCGGTGCGCCAGAAAATCGCTTGCTAACTTTGCTTCTGCACTATCAGCCACTGGTGTCCAGTTGTAGCGCCATTTAACAATCGGTGGCATCGACATCAGGATGGATTCGGTTCTGCCGCCTGATTGCAGGCCAAAATGCGTGCCGCGATCAAACACCAGATTAAATTCTACATAGCGCCCGCGTCGATACGCCTGGAAATCACGCTCTTGTTCACCATAGACTAGTGCGTGACGCTTTTCAAGAATAGGGCGATAGGCTGGCACAAAAGCATCACCAACTGCCCGCGTCATCGCAAAGCTACTGGCAAAATCGAGTTCATTAAAATCATCATAAAAAATACCACCTACACCGCGAGCTTCTTTGCGGTGCTTGAGGTAAAAGTACTCATCGCACCATTTTTTAAAGCGCGGATGTAAGTCTGCGCCAAAAGGTGAAACGGCATCTTTGCAAGTTCGATGAAAATGTCGTGCGTCTTCTTCAAAACCATAATACGGTGTTAAGTCCATGCCTCCACCGAACCACCATACGGGTTCTTGTCCTTCCGCATGGGTGATGAAGAAGCGCACATTCATGTGTACTGTTGGTGCATAAGGATTGCGCGGGTGTAACACCAGCGAAACACCCATGGCTTCCCATCTTCTGCCAGCTAATTCAGGACGGCTGGCAGCGGCTGATGGTGGTAAATTATTCCCCATAACGTGGGAAAAATTAACGCCGCCGCGTTCAAATACCTGTCCTTCTTCAATTACGCGGGAAATTCCGCCGCCACCTTCAGGGCGTTCCCAGCTATCGGTTAAAAATTGTTTACCATCAACTTCTTCCAGCGACGCAACGATGCTCGCTTGTAGAGATAAAAAGTAATTTTTAACAGCTTGTGTATCCGTCATTCTGTTGCCTTCATTAAAAAGCAAGACGGGCTGGACACAGTCCAGCCCCCATTATTGTACAGGACTTGAGCCGAAAAGCTCATTGATGTTAAAGCTTAGTGCTTTCTGTTGAGTGCACGCCAGCCAATATCGTGACGGTATTGTGCGCCGTCAAAGTGGATTTTTTCCACGACATCATACGCATGTTTTTGCGCCAGCTTGACAGTGTCACCCAATCCAACTACGCACAAAACACGGCCGCCGTTCGACAGCAAGGTTTTTTCGTTTAATACGGTGCCTGCATGAAACGTCATGCTGTCCGAAGTTTCTGCCGGAATACCGGTAATCTTATCGCCTTTGCGTGGTGTATCTGGATAACCCGCCGCAGCCATGACCACGCCCATTGCTGTGCGCCTGTCCCATTCCAACTCTACTGTGTCGAGCGTGCCATTGACGGCATGTTCCATCACGTGCAATAAGTCGGTTTTCAAACGCGCCATAATAGGCTGTGTCTCAGGGTCGCCCATGCGGCAGTTAAATTCCAGTGTCTTAGGATTGCCGTGCTCATCGATCATCAGACCTGCATAGAGGAAGCCAGTAAAGACGATACCATCCTTTGCCATGCCTTGTACTGTCGGGTCAATGATCTCGCGCATTACGCGGGCATGTAGCTGTGGCGTGACGATAGGGGCAGGGGAGTAGGCGCCCATTCCACCGGTATTTGGACCTTCGTCATTGTCGAGCAGACGTTTATGATCCTGGCTGGTCGCCAGCGGCAAGATATTTTTGCCATCGACCATCACGATGAAACTGGCTTCTTCACCGACCAAAAATTCTTCGATGACAACGCGCGCACCCGCATCGCCTAGCTTGTTGTCAGACAACATCATGTCGACCGCATCATGCGCTTCAGCCAGCGTCATGGCAACGACGACGCCTTTTCCAGCCGCTAAGCCATCCGCTTTGATCACGATAGGCGCGCCTTTGGCGTCGATGTAATCATGTGCCGCTTGCAAATCTGAAAAAGTCTGATATTCCGCCGTCGGAATCGCATGTTTTTTCATGAACGCTTTGGCGAAATCCTTAGAGCTTTCTAATTGCGCAGCTTCTTTGGATGGGCCAAAAATTTTCAAACCACGATCGCGGAAAATATTCACGATGCCGGCCGCCAGTGGCACTTCCGGGCCAACCACGGTTAAGCCTATGTGCTCTTGCTCAACAAAATCCGCCAATGTGACCGGATCGGTAATGTTGATATTTTTGAGCCGGATATCACTGGCAGTACCGCCATTACCCGGTGCGACAAAAATGGTTTGTACGCGTTCTGATTGAGCCAGTTTCCAGGCGAGTGCGTGTTCACGGCCACCCGAGCCGACAACGAGAATTTTCATATTATTCTTCTACGATGGCGTTGGTATAAATGTCTTGTACGTCGTCCAGATTTTCCAGCGCGTCCAGCAATTTTTGCATTTTGATGGCGTCTTCGCCAGTGAATACGGTTTCTGCATCTGGTTTCATGAGGACTTCGGCGACTTCAGGTTTGAAGCCTGCGGCTTCTAACGCTGAACGGATATCCGATAAGCTAAAAGGTGCGCACAAGACTTCGATACCGCCCTCGTCATCCGTAATAACGTCGTCAGCACCAGCTTCGAGCGCGGCTTCCATTAGAGCGTCTTCATTGGTGCCTGGTGCAAATAACATCTGTCCGCAATGTTTGAACATGAAAGCAACCGAGCCTTCTGTACCCATATTGCCGCCGTATTTGTTGAAAGCGTGGCGGACTTCAGCCACAGTACGGACGCGATTATCAGTCATGCAGTCGACGATCAGCGCAGCACCACCGATACCATAACCTTCATAGCGAACTTCTTCGTAATTTGCGCCTTCTAATGTGCCTGCACCGCGTTGGATCGCACGGGTCACGTTTTCTTTAGGCATATTGGCGTCGGCTGCCTTATCCACTGCGAGCCGCAAACGTGGGTTGGAGTCGACATCTTCACCGCCCATACGGGCAGCAACGGTAATTTCTTTAATCAGACGGGTCCAGATTTTGCCGCGTTTTGCATCAGTCGCCGCTTTTTTATGCTTAATATTGGCCCATTTACTATGTCCTGCCATGATCGCTCTTTCCTGAATCGGCAACAATGCACCCTTGAGGTGGCAGTTTTGCCTGGCTTAGTTTGATATTGAAGACCAGCATTTTACCATATTGGCACTGCAGAAATTCTTGAAATCAATACCTTTAAGTTTGAGCTTTGCTATACATAAAAAATTTGAGCTGCTGTGAATGACGGAATTAAGACCGGGAATTCATCGTCATCAGTTTTCGATGGAAATGATTTATTTGTCAGATTAATTAATTTGAGAGCTAGTTTAGGCTGATGGTTCGTTTTTGAATAAGCGTTGAAACAGCTGCCGTAATTGATTGTCTGAGTTTTCACTTTGAAAATGTACGATCGTACCAATCGACCCCGGCGTGGCTTTATTGGCGAGTTTTGGGCGCGGTCTTGCATTTTCAGCGAACTGTAGGCGAGGAGAATACATTTCCATGGTGGTTTTGCTAGTTGTAAAAGAAACACAAATTGTAAGCAAACTGACATTTGTAAATCGTTAAGCAAAGTCACATTCAAGGTGGTTTTTCCCCAAGATTTGTAATGAATTGTTATATCTTTTCCTGGCGGAAATTCAACAACTATTTTTTGTTGATCTTGAGCATTTAATTAACATTTTTTGTAATTAAATCTGTTTTTGAAATATCACCTTACAATTGCGTCCATGAACGTACAATCCACTCCCTCTTTTTCGCGTCAGCATTATCTTGGCGGCTTACTGATTGCCCTGACTGGTGCTATTTTATTTTCAACCAAGGCCATTGTTGCCAAGCTGATTTATCGTTACCACGTCGATGCCGTGACTCTAATCGGCTTTCGTATGGCATTTTCTTTTCCATTGTTTGCTGTCATCGCTGTATGGCAGATGAGCAAATCACCACCCTTAGTTAAATCAGAGCGTTGGCGTTTGATTGCTCTTGGCTTGATTGGTTATTATTTATCATCATTTTTGGATTTTTTGGGATTGCAATACATTACGGCAGGCTTAGAGCGCTTGATTTTATTTTTAACGCCCTCGTTTGTTTTAATCATGTCAGCGCTATTTTTTAAACGAAAAGTGTCTACACTGGAACTAGCAGCTTTGCTGGTTAGTTATTTTGGTATTGTTTTAGTCTTTTTGCATGATCTGAAATTTGGTGGTGATAAGGTCTTGCTAGGATCAGCCATGGTGCTCGGGGCGGCAATATCCTACGCTGTGTATTTGATCCAATCGGGTCAAATGGTGACGAAGATTGGCTCGCTAAGACTGGTGTCATACGCTATGTGCGTTTCCAGTGCCGCTTGTGTCGGGCAATTTTTTCTATTGCGCCCTGTTTCTATGTTGATCCAACCGCTTGAAGTTTATTGGCTGTCTTTGATTAATGCCGTGTTTTGTACGGTATTGCCGGTTTTTATGACCATGATCGCCGTAAAGCGCATTGGCGCTGCGACCGCTTCACAAGCGGGGATGATAGGACCAGTTTCAACCCTATTTTTGGGTGCATTTTTTCTTAATGAAGCGATTACGACGTGGCAATTGGGCGGTACAGCTTTGGTAATGGGAGGGATGTACTTGTTATCGAAAAAGAAGTCGTAACAAATGGCTAAAAGGGGCGGAGATGGTAAAAGCAGTCAGAATGTTAGAGGTAGGTGGTCCGGACGTGATGCGGTATGAGGACATTGAACTAGGCACGCCAGGACCAGGTGAAGCATTGGTAAGGCATAAAGCCTGCGGCTTGAATTACATTGATGTCTACTTCAGAACTGGTTTATATCCGCAAACTTTACCGGCGGGTTTGGGGATGGAGGCTGCGGGCATTGTTGAGGCAATTGGTGCGGGCGTGAGCTATGTAGCGGTGGGTGATCGTGTAGCGTATGCAGGGCGTCCGATAGGTGCATATGCTGAGGCGCGCATCATGCCGGTAGACAATCTGGTGCGACTACCAGATAGCATTTCTTTTGATACTGCCGCTGCCATGATGTTGCAAGGTTTGACAGTGCAATATCTGTTTCACAGAACCTTTCCTTTGCAAGGCGGAGAAACCATCTTATTCCATGCTGCGGCTGGTGGGGTTGGTTTGATTGCTTGTCAGTGGGCTAGGGCGATTGGCGTTACGATGATAGGTACAGTTGGATCTGATGAGAAAGCAGCGCTGGCCAGAGAGCATGGTTGTACTCACGTCATTAACTACAATACTGAGAATTTTGTTCAGCGGGTGAAAGAAATTACCGAAGGAAAAGGTGTGCCAGTTGTGTATGATTCGATTGGCAAGGATACTTTCACAGGTTCTTTGGATTGCCTCGCCCCTCTGGGGATGATGGTCAGTTTTGGTAACGCTTCAGGACCAGTTCCACCATTTGCATTGAACGAATTAGCCTCGCGCGGCTCTTTGTTCATTACACGTCCGAGTCTGATGAATTACACCGCTAAACGTGCTGATCTGGAAATGATGGCAGCGCATTTATTTGCGATGGTGGAGAGTGGCAAAATCAAAATTGATATTCGCCAACGTTATCCCCTGAGTGAGATTGCACAAGCGCACCGAGACTTAGAAGCGCGAAAAACAACAGGTTCTACATTATTAATTCCATAAGGCAATAGATATGGCTCAGAATAACGCGGATTTACCAACTGGTACTAGTTCAAGTCCCAAGTTTGGTCGTTTACTCGTCGTCTTGCTCGTCGCAGTCATGTTGATTGTGTTGGTGACGATAGCTAGTGAGGCGTATTACTCCTCATAGTTTTTGCTTTATTTGTATTTTTATAATGTGAGTCATGGACACCATTCCTTTAAACACTGCTAAGAAAAGTGAATTTTCTAGCTCCAGTCGCTTGCTCTTGCTGCAGAGTCTGGTACCGATTGCGACGAATCTGGTGTCGTCGCAGCTAGAGGCATTTGCATCGCGCTTGACGCAGGCATTGTTTGTGGTTTCTGACCAGACGGTACGACCGGAAGAAGCAGGTAGCAGCTTTTTGGCATATCAGTTGCTAAAACGAAATCCAGGCAGTTTTTATAAAATACTCACATCTCAGATTAATGCCGTCTTGACCAAAGAAGTGAGTGTGGTTAATACACGCAAAAAAGCGAAAGCAACGGTGGAGGGACAGGATTTTTCACTCGTCAGTTTTGAAGAGATGGAAAATAAGGTGTTGACGAATAATTTGAGCAACGCGCTCGAAGTCAATAATGCTGATCAGTTGGTGGCGCTCAATATTCGTATTGGCCATGTGTTGAGACGCACACCAATTAGTGTTTCGCAAAACCCGTTTCGTCCGGAATTGTTTGTTTCCGCAGTAACACAAGCGTGGTCAGAATTTGAATCGAGTAAAGAAACTCAGCATTTGGTGTTGCGATTGCTGCAACCAGAATTGTTTTTGCAACTCAACAGCGTCTATCAAGGTTTGAACGACGCTTTGATAGAGCGAGGTATTTTAGTCGATATTGATAATGCTAAACGTGAAGATAAAAAACGTCTAATGCGAACCCGTCAAAATGATCTGGACCTGCAGGATCCGTATCTGGAAAATAAATTAAGAAATATTTTTTCCGTGTCCAAGCAAGACGAAAAAAATGAACGCGAAACCTCGTTCAACTCCACCTATGCGGCTGATCAGGAGCGTGATTTTGCTGAGGGGCGTGCCAGCTTGGGTGATACCAATAGCTGGTCAGATGCACCACAAGAGCAGTCCTATACGAGAGGGAAGAGTGCTGAAACCGTAACGATTGATCGTGAGTTTTTTAATTATCTGACGGGGTTGCAGCGATCTCAGGCATCTGCAGAAACGCCGCGAGACAGCACTCATCTGCGTCAACTCTCACAAAATGCGTCAGCAACTGAGTTAACGCATATCGATCAGAATACCATTGAGTTGTTGGCGCGTATTTTTGATTATGTATTTAACGACACGAGTATTCCCGACGAAATCAAAAGCTTGATCGGACAGTTACAGATACCGACCCTCAAGGTCGCATTGATGGACAAGGATTTTTTCTTTAAAGATAACCATCCAGCACGTGTTCTGATCGATACCTTGGCTAAGTCCAGCGTGTTTTTTAGCGGAGATGCTAGTTCGGAAGACCCTTTGTTCCAGATGATAGAAGGGATAGTTGAAAAAGTTCAGCAGGATTTTGATCAGCAGATTGACCTTTTTTCCGATGTGGTTGCTGATCTTGAGGCCTTTCTCAAAGAAGAAGAACAAACCGCTGAGCAATCAATTGTTGAACCGGTAGCACTGGCACTCAAACAAGAAAAAATGCGACTGGCGCGCGAATTTGCCGAAAACGACGTCGCGATTCGGGTAGAAACCGGTGAGGTCGCCGGTTTTCTGGAAGAATTTTTGCTGGATCAATGGATCAGAATCTTAACCATTGCTCATAATGTGAAAGAAGAAAAGCCCAATGCATTGGAAAATGCTTTGCGGACGATGGACGATCTGATCTGGAGCCTGAAGCCGAAAAATAGTTCGGAAGAGCGTAAAGAATTGGTCAGTAAGTTGCCATCCATGCTGACTTTGCTCAATGCCTGGTTGAATGCGATTAAGTGGGATGAACCTCAACGTGTTTTGTTCTTCTCTAAACTAGCCGAACGTCATGCGGCCATCGCCAGAGCGCCGTTAGAGTTATCTCCGCGGCGTCAGTTGGAAATTGCCGTTAATATCGCACAACGGGCAAGTGAAAAACGTCTAAACCGACATGTGCAGGATCAGCATGAACACATTCCAGATGAATGTGTTCAAATGGTGGAAGGGTTAGAGCGCGGTGTTTGGGTTGATTTTACGACCAGTGCTGGCGTAACGACACGTTTCAAGCTGGCTTGGGTTAGCCCAAAACGTACTCGCTATATTTTCACCAATCGGCAAGGGCACGATTCGTTTTCAATTTCCAGCGAGGAGTTGGTGACACAGTTTCGTAGTGGAGGCGCAGTACAGATATCAGCTGCTTCAGTGGTGGATCGCGCTTTGGTTGAAGCTTTGCGCGATCCTCCGGGTTAATTCTATTTATTTGTGTCCTTGTGTTCCTTATTGAACGGCAGTTCTACATTAGTAGTGCTGCCGTTTTTGCCAGGGAAACCTTGCAGCGCACTTTCTATCAAATATGGCATTTGCTTAGAAATTTCTGGTTCTGTTTGTTCGCTGCTGACTCTGATCGAAGCCAGCTTTTTATTGCTCGCAAAGTCACTCATATCGATTTCTAATTGATGCAAATAGTAGCGTGTGACATTGATATCAATGGGGCCAGACAAGCGCCTTCCGTAATACGGAAAATACGGATCGTATAAGTACGCACGACGGAAATGCATGTTCCAGAATGGGTCATACATCGCAGGATGCCAAGCGCTGGAATATTGCAATTCGCTCATGGTCGTTCCGTATTGCATGCCAATTTTGAGAGCAGGTGTTGCGCCCACTGCGATTTCTTTAAAGCCGTGTAAGCCAAGTTGAGTTCTTAACTCTTCTTCATAAAATTTGTATTCAGGATTGTTTTCCTGAGCTGGCAAGCGTTCCAGAATATACGATTTATCCTGATTTCCTTGTGGCCATTCGTGAAAAACACTGACCTGGCTGCTATAAGTGGTTGCACATCCAGTCAGCACCATGCTGGCAGCGATGATTGCGGTGCTTAAAAAACGTTTCATTTCAACTCCTTTAACCTGATCAAAAGCGACCCAATAGGTCAATTCTGCTGGAAGATTGCAGATGGTTTTTTTTGAATCCTCGCTTGAATAATATCCAGGAGAATTTGACTATTAAACTCGCTCAATTTAGCCAAAAACTACTTTTGCGTTGGTGCGGCTAAAGATCACTATGATAAGACGATTTGTGACAATGTCTATTTCAACTTGTAACTTTATGACTACGCTTGATCCTAATAGTTCCTGGAAATCAATGAATTAGACTGAAATGAGTGCACGCGCGGTCGCTGTTTACAAAGGTTTTTGCGGTGGAGTCGCAATTGGAACAGCTTTTAGAATATGCTGTGATTGATGTAAATAGGCTATTTTGTGCGTGTTTTATGCCTATCACCTGCTGACTTGGTAAAATGCTGGTCTGAGCAAAGTTCATGAAACTTTGATAAAGGACTGACTTAGTAACTCAAAACTGGCATGATGGCTTTTGGTAGCCGGGATTTATCATCCTTGATTATTGCCAGGCACTACCAGAGTTATTTCGCCTTAGTCCCGTGATATTCACTTTTTTCAAGAGACATTCATCCCATGAGTAACGATATCGCTGCTACCCCACCAACCATTTTCCGCAAAGACTATGTTGCTCCAGGCTTCTGGGTTGACACGGTCGAAATGGGTTTTGATCTGGATTTACATGAAACCCATGTTGCTACCCGCATAACCATGCGCCGTAACCACGACAGCGCCGAAAAGGATCTGGTTTTGTTTGGCGCTTCGCTCAAGCTGTTGCAATTGCGTATGAATGGCGTCAATTTGAAAAAAAACGCCTACACGATAGATGGCGAAGTTATGCGCATTGCTAACGCGCCAGATGAAGTGACATTGGAAATCGAAACGCTGATTAAACCGTTGAAGAATACCTCCTTGTCTGGTTTGTATGCATCGAACGGTAATTTCATTACCCAATGCGAAGCAGAGGGCTTCCGTAAGATTACCTGGTTCCCTGACCGCCCGGATGTGATGGCAAAATACACTGTCATGCTGCGTGCTAATAAGAAAAAATTCCCGATCTTGCTGGGTAACGGCAATCTGATCGAAGAAGGTGATTTGGGCGATGGACGCCATTTCGCTAAATGGGAAGATCCATTCAAAAAGCCTTCGTATTTGTTTGCACTGGTGGCGGGTAAATTGGTGTGTCAGGAAGAAAATTACACCCTCAAATCTGGCCGCTCAGTATTGCTACAAGTGTGGGTTGAAGACGGTAATCTGGATAAAACCCAGCATGCCATGGATTCGCTGAAAAACAGTATCCGTTGGGATGAGGAACGCTTTGGTCTGGAACTTGATCTGGATCGTTTCATGATCGTCGCCACCAGCGATTTCAATATGGGCGCGATGGAAAATAAAGGTTTGAATATTTTCAATACTAAATACGTATTGGCAAATTCTCGCATTGCAACGGACGTGGATTATGCCGGTATTGAATCGGTAGTTGGTCATGAATACTTCCATAACTGGACGGGTAATCGTGTAACTTGTCGCGATTGGTTCCAATTGTCCTTAAAAGAAGGTTTGACTGTTTTCCGCGATCAGGAGTTTTCTGCAGATCTGGTCGGTACAACAACCGGCCGTGCGGTGAAACGTATTGAAGATGTGCGCGTTTTGCGTCAAGTGCAATTCTCGGAAGATGCAGGGCCAATGGCGCATCCTGTTCGTCCTGATTCTTTTGTCGAAATCAACAATTTTTACACCGTAACGATCTATGAAAAAGGATCGGAAGTGGTGCGTATGTATTACACGCTACTGGGGCACGAAGGCTTCCGTAAGGGTATGGATTTATACTTTGCGCGCCACGATGGACAAGCAGTAGAGTGCGATGATTTCCGCGCGGCGATGGCAGATTCCAGTGGGCGTGATCTGACTCAGTTTGAACGTTGGTACAGCCAATCTGGCACGCCCCGCGTCAAAGCTGAAACAACGTATGATGCAGAGACACAAACCTACCAATTGACGCTGTCACAATCTTGTCCAGCAACGCCAGGCCAGGACGAAAAACTGCCATTCCATATTCCTGTAGCGATGGGTTTATTGGATGCTGAAGGTAAAGATATTGCCTTGCATTGCGATGCGTATTCAGCTTTGGCTGGTGCAACAAATCTGATACTGGAATTGACAGAAGCCAGCCAGACTTTTACCTTTACAGGTGTTGCGGCAAAACCAGTTCCTTCTTTGCTGCGTAATTTCTCGGCACCGGTGCTACTTGATATCGAGTATAGCGATGAAGAACTCGGTCTGTTGTTAGCCAATGATAGCGATCCGTTTAACCGTTGGGAGGCTGGTCAACGTCTGGCAACCCGTCGTCTGGTGAAATTGACCAAGGCAGTACAGGCTGGAGAAACGCTGGAGCTCGACAGTATGTTCATCGAAGCCTTGCGCGCAACGCTTGTCAATGAAAGCCTTGATCCATCGTTCCGTGAATTAGTATTGACCTTGCCATCAGAAGCGATGATTGCTGAAGAATTTGATGTCGTTGATCCGCAAGCGATTCATACTGCACGTCAGTTTGTTCGTACGGCCTTAACACAGCATTTACGTGCTGAGTTTCTGTCGGCCTATGAGGCTAACCTGACACCAGGACAATATACGCCAGACGCAATTTCAATGGCTAAACGTGCATTGAAAAATCTGGCTTTATCCTATCTGTCTGCATGGTCCGATGAAAGCACTTTCGAATTGGCGCAAACGCAGTTCGATGAAGCTGAAAACATGACAGACAGATTGGCAGCCTTGTCGGCGCTGACTAACTTCCATGGTACTGAGACGCAAGCAAATGCCGCTGCACAATCTTTGAAAAAATTCTATAAAGATTTCAAAAAAGAAGCACTGGTTATTGATAAATGGTTCATGTTGCAAGCAGTTGCGGATACGACGGATGTCGCAAAGGTTCGTGAATTGATGGAACATAAAGCATTCACCCTAGGTAACCCGAATCGCGCACGCAGCTTGACTTTCAGCTTCTGTAATGGGAATCCATCACGTTTCCATGCGGCTGATGGCAGTGGTTACGCTTTGTGGGCAGAATTGGTGATTGAACTTAATAAAATTAATCCACAAGTTGCCGCGCGTCTGGCCCGTAGTTTGGATCGTTGGAAGAAATACCCGCTGCATTTGCAAGAACATATGAAGCTGGCATTGGAAAAGGTTGCCGCAACTAAGAAGTTATCAAAAGATGTGGCGGAAGTTATTGGTAAAGCCTTGGCTGCCTGATGAGGCGTTAATTTACACCTTCTTGTTGTCTGCTGAAATTGCTGAACAATGGTCTTGTCATTGATTAGTAGATGGCAAGAAGTCTTAAAACGATTATTTTTAATGAAAGAATGAGATGAAACGTGTCAGTCTGACCCAGTATCTGGTTGAAGAACAGCGCCTCAATAACTCCATCCCTGCCGAATTGCGCTTGTTGATCGAAGTGGTTGCGCGTGCTTGTAAAACGATTAGCCACGCTGTTGGTAAAGGCGCCCTCGGTGAAGTATTAGGCAGCGCTGGTAGCGAAAATGTACAAGGTGAAGTACAAAAGAAACTCGATATTTTGTCGAATGAAATTTTGTTAGAAGCCAATGAATGGGGTGGCCATCTGGCAGCGATGGCATCGGAAGAAATGGAAACCATCCATCAGATTCCAAATCGCTATCCAAAAGGCGAATACATGCTGTTGTTTGATCCACTCGATGGTTCCAGCAACATCGACGTGAATGTTTCTATTGGTACGATTTTCTCTGTGTTAAAAGCACCCGATGGAATGACCACGCCAACAGAGCAAGATTTCATGCAGCCAGGTAGCAAGCAAGTTGCAGCAGGTTACGCGGTCTATGGTCCGCAAACCGTGCTGGTCTTGACGACGGGCAATGGCGTGAATTGCTTTACCCTGGATCGCGAAATGGGTTCATGGGTTTTGACTCAACGCAATATGCAAATTCCTGCTGACACCAAAGAATTTGCGATCAACGCTTCCAATACACGTCACTGGTATCCACCAGTCACGCGTTATGTTGATGAAATGCTGGCAGGTTCTACTGGTCCACGCGGCAAAGAATTTAATATGCGTTGGATTGCATCTATGGTGGCCGATGTGCACCGTATTTTGAATCGTGGTGGTATTTTTATGTATCCAGCCGACAAGCGTGAACCAGATAAGGCGGGTAAGTTGCGTCTGATGTATGAAGCTAATCCTATGTCTTTCATCGTTGAACAAGCCGGTGGTGCATCGACTAACGGCAAGCAACGTATGCTCGATATTCAACCGACAGCCTTGCATCAACGTGTTGCAGTGTTCCTGGGTTCGAAAAACGAAGTGGAACGCGTTACGCAATATCATCAGGAATAATCCGGGTCAGGATTGCATTTCCATGAGAAAAAAAACCGCGAATTTTCGCGGTTTTTTTTGCTTCATTTTTTTAGATATTTTGCGGAATTTTTGCGGAATTACAGATCGCTACGAGCTTCATTTTTATTCATAAATAATAAGCGCCCACCAATAGCTTTGTCGATATTGTTCATGGCTTTTTTCATCGCATCGTACTCTTTTGGCGCGCACCACGCTTTGGTCGATGTGGAGCCCCAAGTACGGTTGACGCTATATGTATTACCATGGCGCTGATAAACAGCATCAAAGAAAATGTCTCCCTCTTTAATGTGTACATCTTTAGGCACGAATAACACTTTCAATTCCGGTGCCAAATTGATTTCTACCTGATCTTCAATTGCAAAAGCATCGCATTTAAAATCCGACTTTCTGTCTTTTTCTGTAAATCGACGCAGGATGCTTCCTGCAGCAATCGGGCCTTGCAGAGCGACGTAAAAGTTGATTGTGCTGGCTTCTGGTTGCGAGATGAAGTTACTGACCTTTTCAGTATAGCGATATGACAGTTTGAGCGGGTCATTGGATGGTAATGCCTTGAATTCAGACGAGCCATGCATGCCCGAATTAGCCAAAGTTTTGCGCGCCCAATCACTTTCTTTTCCGGGACCTATTCCATCAAGTAGCGTCTTCACAGAAACCGCTGCCAGTCCATATCCAGTAATGTCCGTCGTGCGGGTTGCTGAGCCATCAACTGCTAGATCGATTTTTGTCTGACGTAGCATTTTAAATCCACCCGTAGAAATCGGTGGCGTCTGGCTTACTTCTTTAAAATTTTTAGTGACTAACACAGTGTGACTCGTATCCATTTCCGGCAATAAGCCGTAAGGTGTCTGATCCGAGGTGGAATCCAGGAATAAATTCAAACTTGGTAAATAGTTTATTGCGTGATTATAGTTAAAGACCGGAATCGGCAACATCGTATAAGAATCGGTGCTGGCATTGATCAGTACTTGCGAGGTTGGGATGCCACTCGCTTCAAGTAGTGCTTCTAAGATCGTTGCGTGGTCTTTGCAGTCGCCATAACGCTTTTCTAAAATGGTTTTAGTGTCATTCGGGACAAAACCACCATCGCCAATATAACTTGCCACATAGCGGATATTCTTTCTTACCCAGTCGTAGATTACTTTTGCTTTATCTGCGTCAGTGCTACGACCTTGAACTAAGCTTGCTGCCAATGCTTGTACCTCAGGTGTTATGCGGGCTTTTTCTGTCGCTCCAATCTGGTAGGCGTCGGCGATGGCTTTTAAGTCTTTGAAGCTACTAACCATGACGTACGGCGTTTGACGCCAGGCATTGACCATATTCGGATCGTTGGTTCTGGTGTCTGTGCTGTGATGTGTCCATTTAATGGTATGTGTACCGTTGGAAATTTTGTCTTCAGTTTTATCGAGCTCATTACTTGCAATGTGCAATGACATAGTCTCAGGATAATGTAACGAATATGAAGTGTCATCGCGGATGACATCACGGTTATAGTAGGTACTGTGCGAGTCTCCGCCTGGCAAATCAAGCTTGGTTTGTTTTTGACGATAGTGCAGGTGTATCGCATCACCAGGTGAAAGCTTGGAAAAAGTAATCTGGTACAGTTTTCTGTGTGGATAGGAAATGCCTCCCAACATACCATCCTGTAACTTGATGTCAGATGCTGGTACTTTGATTTTCTCACCGTTGGCGCGTATGGTTTCTGCTTCTATTATTTCTAATTCTTGTTTGTCCTGATCAAAACTCAGGTACTGCTGACCAAGTCCATTCGCACCTTGCTGATCAACTCCGCGCCAAATGTATTCTTCATCCACGACACTGGTGCTATCCGCATTGATGGTTACATCAGTATGTTGAAATAAAGAACGATAATGTCCTTCACCTTCTGCATAGGCTATGAGTGGTAAAGCGAAAATTGATGCGATACTTATTGCGAGCAGCTTTTTATTATTGTCCATAGTTATGCTTAACTGACGAGATTAAGAAAAGTAAGAAATGAATATGACGTCTGTACCAAAAATTTCAATTCACCAGACGCTTCTAAAAATGCGTATCGATGCGATCTAATTCGGTATTTATTTTGCAATAAATAAATTATACGGTCTTAAATGGAAATAGTCATATAGCAATAAATTAGCACTAAATTAGCACTAAATTAGCACTAATTGTATTCAGTGATTGCGGTATGAAGATCAACTGGGCGCCGCACTGCGTGATTAAATCGCCACCAGTGTTGACCAGTTTGGGGTTCGGCGATATCCACGGCTTCACCCATTTGCGGTGTGCTAATTTTTACACCATGACGTTTTGCGAGATCAACAATGCGTTCAAATGGTTCGTACCAAGCGTGCAGCGATAAATCAAACGTGCCGTTATGGATAGGCAGTAAATGCTTTCCACCTAAATCGAGATGCGCTTGCAGTGATTCTTCTGGCTGCATGTGGACATCGGGCCAGAGTTTGTTGTACGCCCCGGTTTCCATCAGCGTTAAATCGAAAGGCCCAAGACGTTCACCGATTTCTTTGAAGCCTTTGAAATAGCCAGAGTCGCCACTAAAAAAAATCTTTAATTCAGGTGTCAGAATGCTCCATGACGCCCATAGTGTATGGTCACGATCGTTTAATTTACGACCCGAAAAATGTTGTGCTGGTGTCGCCACAAAGCGTATTCCATGTACCGCCGTTTCTTGCCACCAGTCTAATTGCTGGATTTTATCCGCAGCAATTCCCCACTTTATTAATCTGTCACCCACACCGGTCGTGGTCAGGAAGTGTTCAGTTTTGTGCGCTAAAGCAAGAACCGCTGCATGATCCAGGTGGTCATAATGATCATGCGACAAAATCACTGCTTTAATTGGTGGCAAGTCGGCAATGTTGATCGGTGGCTGATGAAAACGTTTTGGTCCCATCCATTGAAAAGGTGAGGCGCGTTCGGAAAATACAGGGTCAGTCAGAAAGAATTCACCCTGCAATTTCAACAAGATAGTCGAATGTCCCAATCTGAAAAGTGTGGCGTCTGGGGCGGCCAGCAATTGTGCACGACTTAATTCATGAACCGGAATGCTGCCTTGAGGAACGGTATTTTTTGGCTTGTTAAACAAAAAACGCCAGGCCAGTGACAGATTTTTGAAAAAACCTGGCTCACGCATTTGCTTTTGATTGCTGTACTTGAGTCCCAGCTTTTTTGCGTTGAACTCTGGTGCAGTGCTTGTCGCTACTTGTGATGTTGCAGTTACTGATGTATTCAAAGTCATTTTACTCATCCTGAATGTCGTCATGTACCGATTTGTCTACGTTGGATACCTGGCCGCAAGTGTTCTTTTTTTATGGTTTCTTCTTATACTACAAATGGAGAAAATGCGTTCTTTGAGAGCGCTTTTTTGCTCAGGGTATTGATGCCAGGTCTTTTAAATTACACTACACAGTGTAGTTTTTAAATTTAGAAAAGTAAACTACTTAGTGTAAAATATTTCCTTATCTGTTTATTTGCTTATCGCTATGTTTACTTTCTCAGCGATTTTCGAGGCAAAACAACCCGCAAGCGAAGTTCAAGTCGGAGAATTGAGCTCGGTGGCGTCTTTTTAATGCTTACTTTTCTATTGGTTTAACACAATGACTCAACTGCAGCGACAAACTGACCGCAAACGCGAAGCAATTTTACAAGCCGCGATAACGGAGTTTCGCCAAAACGGTTTTGAGGCGACCAGTATGGATAAGATAGCAGCCACTGCGGCGGTTTCAAAACGGACGGTGTACAACCATTTTCCAAGTAAAGAGGAATTGTTTTCGGCGATTCTGATGCAATTGTGGCAAAGTGCGATAACAAGTGAATTAGTGACTTATGCCGCTGACATTGATATGCAACAGCAGTTAGAAAAATATCTGACCCGTAAGATGGCGATGTTGTGTGATCAGAATTTTCTGGATCTGGCGCGGGTGGCAGTGGCGGCCACTATCCATGCCCCGGACCGCGCGCGTGATATGGTAGAAAAGCTTAGCAAAAATGAACCAAGCATCGTTACCTGGATTAAGGCTGCTCAAAACGACGGTAAACTGCGCGTCGTGGAGCCGACAATGATGGCAGATATGCTGCTCGGGCAGATCAAGGCGCTTGCCTTTTGGCCGCAGGTTGCAATGGGCCAGCCTATCCTCACCAATGAGCAGCAACGGGCGCTGATCGAAACAGCTGCAAAGATGTTTATGCAGTTTTACTCAACATAATCTGAGCCAGACTTCGTACAAACTTCCGTGGGGTTTCTGAAAACCACCCGGATACTCGACCACGCCGGGCGGTTTTCAACAAAAAATCGGTTTAAGAGACGATCAATAACCAACGGTAAAGCGTTGACGTGTATGCGCTGGGCGCCCTAATTCGTTGATCATGGCGACGGCATAATCTTCGACAGAAATATGGCTTTTTCCGTCTGCTGCAATGAGTAACTGATCTGTGCCGAGACGGAACTGATTAGTGCGCTGGCCTGGCGCAATCATGGCTGATGGGCTCAACATGGTCCAGTTCAATTCTGCTTCCGCACGCAATAAATTCAGGGCTTGGCGTGCACCTTCCGCAGACGCCCGATACGCTTCCGGAAAGTCAGGAGTATCAATCACTTGCAATCCAGGTGCCACCTCCAAAGATCCTGCACCACCGACGACCAACAAACGCTTTGCTTGTGCATTTTTCGTTGCTTGAATGATGTTTTTTACCCCTGACACATAATAGCCGAGCACGTCGCCGTTGGCGTGACCACTGAACGCTGTGATGATGGCATCAAAACCGTGCAATTGCTCACTCAGTTGCGCCAGATTTTGCACGTCGGTTGCTTTGACCGTCAGTTGTGCCGAAGCACTCATTTTTTCTGGACGAGAAACCAGTGCTGTTACCTGATGTTGACGTGATAACGCTTCTTTCAATAATGCAGAACCAATAAAGCCAGATGCGCCAATTAATGCGATGTTCATGATGTTTTCTCCGATAGGTGTTGAATCCCGTGATTCATTGATACGAAGTTTGACACCAAAGATTAAACAGATAAACGAGTGAATCAATAATTCATTGTTTTAAAATTCTTATCAATCAATGTTAAGATAGGTGCTCGTTTTTGACCTTCAGACGGATACCTATGTTGAGTCCGGATCAGATTGATTTAAATATGCTCAGTATTTTTGATGCAGTCGTTGAGGCAGGAAGTTTCACTGCCGCCGCACACAGGCTGGACGTTGCGAAAGCAAAAATCAGCGTCAGTATCAGTCGTCTTGAGCAACAATTATCCTGCTCATTATTTACCCGTACAACGCGAAAAATTGTCCTCACAGAAGCGGGGCGGCTTTTGCATGAGCAATGCCAACCTTTATTGCATGGCTTGCGCGATGCTCTTATCTTAGTCCGTAGCGAACAATCGACGGCGACTGAATTGACGGGTATGTTACGCGTATCCGCTACCGTGAATCAGGCGGCGCAATCACTCGCACCGGCGCTGGCCGATTTTGCGCAAATGCATCCGCGCCTGCGCATCGACTTGCGCACTGGTGATCGCATCACCGACTTGGTCGCCGACGGTATTGATCTATCCTTTCGCATGGGCTGGCTGCGCGATTCTTCGCAAAGGGCGATCAAGCTCGGTGAGTTTAAGCAAGTGATGGTGGCAGCGCCATCTTATTTAAAAAAACACGGCATGCCCCGACAATTGCAAGACCTCAGACAGCATGAATGGTTAGCGTTATCTTTGCTACAGACACCATTAACCTGGAAGTTAACCGATAGCCGTGGGCATGTTGAGACATTGCATATGAAATCGCGTATTCAAGTCGATTCGCCAAGTGCACTTTTGTCGTTGGTGCAAAACGGTGCCGGTATTTCTGTGATGGATGCGATGACCTCGCGAGTGGCAATCGAAAGCGGTAAGCTGGCTCAATTATTTCCTGAGTGGTCTCTACCTGTCGGTGGAATTTATGCAGTGCTACCTCCGGGACGACTGGTGCCTGCAAAGGTCAGGGCATTTATTGATTTTTATCGTGCGTATATTTGAGGTGAAAAATTATTTATAGAAATTTGAATTATTGATTGACACCTTAAAATTAAGGCGCTTACAATTCGCCCATTGCGTTTTATAGGAGTTCCATTGTGGACTGTAGTAGTTGTCGTTATCAATTAAATGGATGGGTTAGCCCCGTCATTTCCGCACACTCCTGATAGACCAGCTCTTATCTCTAGCGTGCGCAATGCAGGCTATAGTTTCCCGACGATTTCGTCGTCAGCAAACATTCCCATCTCTAAGCTTTTTTTCGTTCAAATAAATTCGCATTCTTGCGCTCGGTCACGGCTTTCTGTTTGTAGCCTGGTGTTCGTCGTGTCAGTGTTGACCGTTTTTATTTGTGCGCGTTTTTCTTTCATTCGCCACGTGCGAGGCTGTTGTTCGCCTGTACGTTGTGAATTGTTATTGCGGAGGACTTTGCAATGGAATGGTACTTACTCATCAACGGCGCTCACCATGCGCTAGCCAGCAGTGACGCTGATACACCTATCGGTCGCTGCTTCAATGTAATGACACATGTTTTTCCTGCTTCAATTCCAGTTGTTGGGGTAATGGTGGGTGTCGTTTCGCGTGTTCTTACACGTCACAACAAATAAGAATGTGGAGGTCAATATGACACTCATTGATTTAGCATCTTTTGTATTTCAACAAATCTCCATTCCACACCGTGAAGCGGTGGTGATAATGCCAGTCAAAAATATCGCACCGCTATATCACATTCGCACCACTTTTCGTGATGATGATATTCAGTATGTCGAAACCTTAGTACGCCAGTCTTTGGTATCGATAGGGGGAACGATAGAGCGCTTTGATTATATTTCTCAAGATGTGCAAGGATTGGCCGTCTTTGATATCGAAGTACGTTGCGCAGAAAATGTCCGTAACCATCTGGTTCAGATGGTCAGCCGTCTGGGTCTGGAAGGCAGCGTACGTAGTATCCGTTGGAGTGCGGCTGTTGGAAATGGCAGAAAATGAATTTAAAAATTCTATAGGAATGATCTTCATTTTCATGCGAAGCTAATCTGCACATATGTGCAGATTCCGATCAACGAACTGGGAGTCAATATGACTGATGGTAGTAGTTGTAGAACATTCTTAAAAATTTTTTATTAAAAAAGTGCAGAGTGGTGAAACTGAATCCGGGTCGAGGCGGACATATTCTGCGCGATTAAAGGATCAGGCGAACTGTTCTGACACTTCATTTATTTTGGAGCAGAACATCATGAATTTCGCATACCTCGTTAGTGGCTTACCAGAAGTTTACCCACAAATTTCACTTGAAAAAGAAGATAAAACCTACGGTACCTTAGGTGGCATATTTTTAACATCAATCAAATGGTTGAACGCGCATCGTCCGTTTCAGCGCTAATTTCATCATTGAATTTGATATTGATTTTACTTTGAAGTATTTTTAATACTAAGCGGGATTTTCCTGCACATATCGAATACATCGACATGGATTTTGTATGCCGATGTATTCGTTCTTAGTTTTCTTTAGGCTTTACACAATACTGCCTTTGTGATTGACCTATGAACCTGAACTTGGGACACTAATTCTTCAACACAAGTTCGAGCGATTGGAGTGGCTCAAAGAAAATTTTCAGTCAGAGCCGCCTCAAAAGTATTGGCGGAGGTGTTTTATTTTCCTGCTTTTTCGCTATTTTTATCTTGATTTTGTTCTTGATCTTGCTTCCAATCATCAGCCAGGGCCACCGCTTGTTCCACTTGCTCTTTCGACATTTTTTGTGACACAAAGTCGCGATAGACAGCGGCATCATCATAGTCGCCTGCTAACGATAGCCATTTGTAGGCTTCGGCGTAATTGACCGGCATTCCCTTGCCTTTGAAATTCATCAAACCAAGCTGGTATTGCGCGCTGGCATTGTTTTGATCTGCGGCACTGCTGAATAATTCCTGTGCTTTTTTGTAATTCAGAGGAACGCCATTACCCGTCACATACAGCACGCCCAGCGTATATTGCGCATCGGCATATCCTTGGGTCGCGGCTTTATCAAACCATGAGACTGCGATGCCATAATTAGGTACTAACCCGGCTTTGCCTTTGGCATACATTCTGCCCAGATTGACTTCGGCGCGCACATTGCCTTGCGCTGCGGCTTTCTCAAATAAGCTTAGTGCCTTCTTTTCATCCTCGTCAACGCCTTCGCCTTTCAGATACATGATCCCAAGACTAGTTTGTGCTTCCGCATCGCCATTATCCGCGGCTGCCTGAAACGCTTCAGCAGCAGCTGAAAAATCATTGTCTTGATACTTGCTCACACCATCTTCGCTCTCGTCGGCATAGGCAAAATGTAAAGCAATGCCCATTGTGCCTATCACAGCAACAGTTGAGAGAATGGAAGGAAATTTATAATTGCGGAAAGTCATTATTTGCTCCATGAGGAGAACATGGAAGTTTCATTGTAGTTGGAATTTACAGTTATTGTAGGTCAGTTTGGCAATATTTTTTTGATCCGGATCTAAAAAGATTACTCACCTTTGCGTGGTGATGATTGTCAAACGAGCATAGATTCAAATCTGTTGCGTGAAAGAAGCCGGAATAGAGTTTCTTCGATTTTCTCTCAGGCTTGCTGATAAGATTGTCTTTCATTTACTCAGCGCAGTTTTTTCGATTTAATTCAAAAATGAAAATATTCAAAATCTACCATTTGTTGTGTTGCCTTTTCATGCTGTTGCTGACAAGCATGTTGCATGCCACTGAGTTATCTACTACCGATAACCACGAGAAAACCGATGAAGCGACACTAAGTGTTTTTAATCGTGACATTGTGGTGTTCCGCAGTACTGTCCTTGGTATGCATCCGACCGAGCGGGTGATGCGAGCGAAAGCGCGTATCACTCAACAACTTGAAGTGACTGGTGACCATCAGGCTAAAGCGGTAGTGGTGGCTCCCGGTATGCTGATACAAATTGATGGTGCGGGAAGTTTTTATATCTCTCCGGAAGATATTGATCCCTATGAACAGGAAACACTAGAAAGTGTGGCTGAGAATGCGGTCAAAGCACTCAATCAATCATTGAGTGAGATCCGTGAGAGTCATAGCCTGAAGAGTATTTTACATGCGCTAGGCTACGCTGCGCTGGCAAGCCTGGTTTATGTTGGCTTAATCTGGCTGCTCATCAAATTGCGCCGGGTTGCAATACGAAAATTGCTCAATTTTGCACATGAGAAAATGGCTGAGCTGAATGATGTAGGTGTCTTACTGCTACGCAGAGAGCGCATCAATTGGGTTATGCGTAAGGTGTTTCAGTTATTGACCTGGCTCATCATCATGTTGCTCAGTTACCAGTGGCTAGGTGTCATCATGTCTCAGTTTCCGTTTACGCGTCCTTGGGGCGAACATCTGAACGGTTATTTATTTGGCCTGGTGTTGATGTTGGGTGGCGCGATCTTAAGAGCGATTCCTGATCTGTTTGTTGCCTGTGTGATTTTTGTTCTGGCTAAATTATTTGCGAAGGGGATGGGGCACTTTTTTGACCTGGTGCAAAACCGGTCAATAGAAATTGCATGGTTGGATGCTGATCTGGTTGGCCCAACACGCCGCATAGCGATCATCGCGGTCTGGCTGTTTGCATTGGCGATGGCTTATCCGTATTTGCCTGGTTCCGGGACTGAAGCATTTAAAGGTGTGTCTGTACTGGTTGGTTTGATGTTGTCGATGGGCGCGTCCAGCTTGGTTGGACAAGCGGCTAGTGGGTTGATACTGACGTATTCAAGAGTTTACCGCAAAGGTGAATTTATCCGTATCGGCGAGCATGACGGAACGATCACTGAGCTTGGCATGTTTAGTACACGGATACGGAATGGCATGGGCGTCGAGCTGACGCTGCCGAATTCTTACGTGTTGAGCAGCGTCACCAAGAATTATTCACGTGTTGTTTCTGGTGATGGTTTTGTAGTCGATACTAAAGTGACGATCGGTTACGACACGCCGTGGCGGCAAGTGCAGGCAATGTTGATTGAGGCGGCGCACAGAACACCTGGTATTTTGCCGGAACCTTCACCCAAGGTTTTTCAAACCGCATTATCTGATTTTTATCCCGAATATTTACTGGTCTGTCAGGCGATTCCGACAGACCCGAGACCTCGGGCTGAGGTGATGAATCAATTACATGCCAACATTCAGGATGTGTTCAATGAATATGGAGTACAGATTATGTCGCCACATTATCTTGGTGATCCAGAACACGAAAAAGTGGTAGCTAAGAGCAATTGGTATAAGGAACCAGCGTCACCTTCATAGTCATACTTCTCTATGAAAAGCAATAAAATCAAAGGAGAGGCATTTTTGCAAATGGATAACGCATGGTCATTTCGTGGTCATAAAAAGTAATTAAGCTACACGCAATTTTGCAGTTGCTTAAAAGAAACTTATAAGCAATTTACTTTAACCACTGAATCAAGCATTGATTAAACCATGAAAACCTCCCCTTCGAAATCTAAGCCGGGTCAGCTCGGCCATTTTCCTTTGTTGGTAATGTCCGCAGCATGTTTAATGGCTTTCTCGTCTTTTGCCGCAGCGCAATCGACGACGGTTGTCGCAAGTGCTGATAATCAGGTATCCAAGGATGCAAAGAAAACCGATGGGCTGGACAATAGCATTTCTACCGTAGAAATTTCTTCTCAAAGTACACGTTCATCCGTTTCTTTGCGTGCAAAAGAGTTGCAAAGTCAATTACCTGGGACTAATCCATTAAAAGGCATAGAAACCTTGCCAGGTGTGAGCTTTTCTACTGCCGATCCATGGGGAAATAATGAACAAAATCTAACCTTGTTTGTGCATGGTTTTAGTGGACAACAATTGGGTTACACCATGGACGGCGTACCGCTTGGTGACCAACAATACGGTAACTACAATGGTTTGTCGCCACAGCGTGCAGTGATTAGTGAAAACGTGCGCAATGTCGTCTTGTCCTCTGGCGCCGGTGATTTGGTGACGCCATCAACCAGCAATCTGGGTGGAACGATTGAAGTGTTCTCTAGCGATCCTTTAGCTACCAGAACCACCAGCGTTCAACAAACAGTTGGTAGCTATAGCACATCACGTACTTTTGTCCGTTTTGATACAGGTAATTTTGGTGATGGCAACAGCGCTTACATTTCTGGCTTGCATCATGAAGCGCGTGCCTGGGACTTTGATGGCAGACAAGGTGGTAATCAATTCAACGGAAAGTTTGTTCATAATTCCGAGACTGGTAAGCTCACCGTATTTGCCAATTACAGCGATAAAATAGAACCGAATGAAGATGCGACTGTGCACGTTGCTGGTGAGAGTAGTGCGCCATACACAAGAGCATTTTTGTATCCGGATTTTGCCACTGCGTTAACTTATTTGTCACCTAAAGGCGCAACTCCAGCGGCCGATGGTGCAAATTACCATAACTATTACAGCGACGCGCAACGCACTGACTTTTTGACGTACGCAAAATACGACTGGAATTTGAATCAGACTACCACCTGGACGAATCAAGTCTACTTCCATCATGATGATGGTGTTGGTGTCGTTGCAGGTCCTATAGGTGCGGCAGGTTTGCCCGCTTTGTTTGGTGTTTACTTCCCTAATCAAAATCTGAAACAGATTTTTGGTAACTCCGGTTATGCAACCCGCGCTACCGAATATGTCATTAATCGACCCGGTATCATTTCTAATGTTCGTATGGATCTGGGTGATCATCAACTGGAATTTGGTGGCTGGTGGGAGCACAATAATTCTTCCACGTATCGTCGCTGGTTTGCATTGGACGTGAACAATCCAAGTACGCCGTATCAACGTCCTAGCAATCCTCTGATTACCCAATACGGCAGCAATATAACGAACGATGTGGTGCAATTGCACGTTCAAGACGAATGGCGCGTAAAGCCGAACCTTGCTTTGCAAGCTGGTTTTAAATCGAGTTTGCAATTTGCCGAAGGATTATTCCCGGTACAGCCTTTGTCTGGTGCGATTGCCGGAGGTTCAACCGCTTTGCCGGTTGGAAAAATTGATACTAAGAAATGGTTCTTGCCTGAATTAGGCGTCTTGTGGGATATCAACCCGCGTGATCAATTTTTCGCTAATATTCAAAAAAATATGCGCCAGTTTGTGACCTATGGGGCTGGTGGTGCATCTCCGTGGAGCCTGGCAAGCCAGTCTGCATTTGACCTGTTTAAGAATACCGCGCAGCCAGAAACTTCGGTCACCTATGAAATGGGTATTCGTGGCAAACGCGATGTGCAGTTAGGTGCTTTGGATAAAATTGATGGTCAGGTGAACGTCTATCACGTTGATTTCAGTAATCGCATTTTGCAAATCAGCCCAACGGCAGTGATTACGGCAATTGTCGGTGGTAACCCTGTCCTCGCTAACGTCGGTAGCGTGACTACGGATGGCATTGATATTGCTGGCACCTTGCATTTCGGTAAAAACTTTAGTTTCTACAATGCTTTGTCGTATAACCGCTCGGTCTATCAAGACAACTATACCAATGGTAGCGCTGTTGTACAAACATCCGGCAAGCAAGTGCCAGGTGCGCCGCAATGGATGAATAAGTTCGTGGCAACGGCAACCTTTGGTGACATTGAAACACAATTGACGGGTGATTATGTTGGTCGTCGCTATGCAACTTACACGAATGATTTGTATGTGGGTGGCTACTTCATGATGAATCTTGGTGTCACTGCGAAATTACCATCCTTGTCTACAGGTTTGATGAAGAATGCCAAACTGCGTTTGAACGTGACCAATCTGAACCAAAGAACCGGTGCCACAGCAGTCGTGGTTGGTGCAGCGAGCGGTACCTACAATACTTATCCAATTGCACCGCGTCAGTTTTTTGTAACCTTTGGCGCAGAGTTTTAATCGAAAGTGAGCATGAAGCAGTTTCGCAGGAAATTTTTAAAGACTGCAGTCAATACTGCTGCGGTGATGTACGCGGCTGCATGCAGTGGAATCACTACCGCAGCCACGGAGTCAAAAGCAGAGCCAAAAAATAAAGGGCGCAAGATAGACTTGTTCGGGCACCGCGGGGCACCTGCCTTACGCCCCGAACACACTTTGGCATCGTATGCTAAAGCGATTGCAGATGGGGCTGACTACATTGAACCCGATCTGGTTATTACCAAAGATGGCGTGTTAGTTGCACGACACGAAGCATTTTTGAGCGAGACCACAGACGTTGCACAGCGTCCTGAGTTTGCAAACAAAAAAATCACCAAAACTATCGACGGCGAAACCCGCACCGATTGGTATGCAGAAGACTTTACCCTGGCAGAATTAAAGACTTTGCGTGCGGTGGAACGATTGCCAAAAATTCGACCACAAAACACGCAATACGATGGGATGTTTCAGATATTGACCTGGGATGAGATTATCGATTTTGCCGCGGCGACAGCAGCAACCACTGGTAAAGTGATCGGCTTGATTCCTGAGTTAAAACATTCTACGTATTTTGCTGGTCTGGGTTTGCCACTTGAAGATCGTTTTTTGAAAAGTATTGATGCCCACGAATATACGCGCCGCTGCCCATTAGAAATTCAATCGTTTGAAATTGCCAATTTGAAGTACTTGCGTAGTTTGATAGGACGACGTCCGAATACGCGCCTGATGCAATTGGTTTACATGGGCGATGCACGTCCTGCTGATGTGGTCGCAGCTGGTGGTACTCTGACATTTGAGCGAATGTGTAGTGCGCAGGGGTTGCGTGACATCGCAGTTTATGCCGATGTCGTAGCGCCACCTCACAGGGCGGTGATTCCGGTTCAGGCCAATGGCAAATTGGCTAAAGCGACGTCTTTGGTAGCCGATGCGCATGCGGCAGGCTTGTTGGTGCATACCTACACCTTCCGTCCTGAGAATTGCTTTTTGGCGGCAGATTTCCGCAATGCTGATGGACCAAATGCACGTAATGAGGCTGGTTCGATTGCCGAGATCAAAACCTATCTTGCTGAGGGTATTGATGGATTCTTTTCCGATGATTCAGCCGTTGCACGCAAGGCGATTTCTGGATAAACCCTGACAAGCTTAAAGTAAAAGGCCAATATCTGTACAATCAGATGTTGGCCTTTTTTTGTTCAGTCCAATGACTATCCCGCAGTTTCAGTACTGATTTTATCCCAATCGTTTTCATCATCATATTGGATCAGCCAATTTGCCGCTTTGTGCCACTCATGTACAGCATCAACGTGCAGCCTGCCTGGCGTAGGTTTAGCGGTGATGTGTGCATGTCGCACCGCCCAGTGCAAGCGATACAATAAATCCGCCCAATCCAAAATTTCGGATTTACTGCGTGGTTTGACGCGATTTGCTAGTTCATTTGGCGCATCTGGTAAGCTCGCTAAAAGAATCTCAAACTCTGCTCCTGGCGATTGACCGTCTGGCATACCTATATTTTTTTGCAAACCACTTGCCCACAGTAAAAAACGTAATGCTTCGCCATTTATACTGAGCAAGTTTTGGTTACCCGCTGGATCAAATATATATTGCTGCTCGTTGGCACTGAAACAATCATGCAGTTGCTTTGCTTGAATATCGTTACGCAATATTGCTTGTTGTGTCGGCTCGGACAGAGAAAATTGCCGGATCAGACTGAGTGCGGTTAGGCGTTGCGCCAAGGCATCAGCACTACGCAGGCTTATTTCGTCTTCACTTTCGATCAGGGGCAACTGGAGGTTAATGCGGATACCACGTTTATGCAGCACCAGTTCTGATAATTCTTTGCGCAGTTCTGGAGATTTCATAATCAACCGGAAGAAAAAAGGTCACAGATTGTACCAGTGCTGAGCGCGACGCTGTGGCAAGTTTTTCTTCCGGGATGAATGATTTGATTAGTTTTGAGCCAGCGTTTCAGTATTCACAGTTTTGGCTTGCTTGCGGCGATTGAAAAACATCACTACACCCACTAGCAATAGTAAAGGTAAGCACAAAGGGGCGACTGCCAGTGCCAAAGCGATTGCAAGAGCTGCAAATACGAAAATTAACAAAGCAGAAACACCTGCTAAAACCGCACTAGTAACGATCACTGCAAATATACATGCAAGGGCCGCGATGATAATCCCGACAAATGCTGCACCAAAGCCAACAACGCCAGTAACTTCTTCGTCATTGATGATGATGGTATGAGGTGAAACGAAGTACATCGAGCATGTCGCTGCAATTGTTACTAATACCAGCAAAATAAGCAGATTACGTGTTGTTGTTTTCATGATGATCTCTCCCTTGGGTAACAAATTAAATGTTTTTGTTGATGAAACCATCTTATTCGTTGGATCGATCGGTATCAATTCGCATGCGACAGGCGGTAAAAACCTCGTGATGAAGTGCTTGAAAAGCGGAATATTCAAGCGGTCTGGCCGCGGTAGCTCCAGACATCGCTTGCATCGCTACCCCGTTGGATGTAGAGGATTCAGTGGTACTTCTATGCCTTCGAGATGGAAGAAGATAAAAAAATTTGAATCAGAGTTGCGAATGAAACGATACTCAGGCGTGTCGACACCGATCAGGATGGCCTTATTTTGACCTGCTCAGGCGCAACACATGGGAATCGTATTGCATTAAAACAAATTGCTTTATGCCATAAACCTTTGCTCGATCACCTTGACTGCCTCAGCCACGCCATTTTCTTGTTTCATGGCTGTCGCAATTTTCTCCGCAGTATGGGCTAAACCAGGATTATTCAGAATGTATCTGATTTGATCTGCTAGTTGTTTCACGCTCAGGCTGCGACGTTTGCTGAGTTTGCCGGCAATCCCTAAACGATGTAATTCACGTCCCCAATGCTCTTGTTCACTGAGGTGCGCAACGACGATGGATGGTTTTCCTGCCAGAGTGGCCGATTGCGTTGTTCCGGCACCGCCGTGATGCACAATTGCACGGCAGTGCGGGAAAATCAAATGATGTGGTGCGGCAGAAACAAATAACACCTGCTCGTTCGAGTTGAACCCGCACTCCTGCCACGACGGACTCTGGATAATGGCGCGGCAACCAGCCAGTTTTGCGGCTTGGGTCAAGAGGTGCAATGTAGCGGTTTGATTCACAAAATCTTGTGGCATCCAGCTACCAAATGTCATGTACACAGGCGCATCTCCAGCGCAAAGGAAGTTACTTAAAGCACCTGGCAGCGTCCCTTCCATGCTCAGATTGGGGGTATCAAGAAAACCGCAAACTTCAACTGATGAAGGCCAGTCCGGCTGGCGCGGACAAAATTGTGGGCTGACAGCCTGCAAGGTCAGTGACGGCGACATCCATACTTGTGTCATCAGATCTTGAGTTAATGGCATACCCAATTGTTTACGCAAACGATTTGGATAATGCCGGATGACGCGGTTGATACTAAATTTTGTGATCCACCAAATCAGACGATGCCCCCATTTTCCAAGTGCATTAAAGCCCAGTGGATCGGTGTAGTCGCTGGGGACAACGATATTGGCAAGTACGATACTGACATAGGGCTTACGTTCTTTTTCCGCAGCGATTTGCAACGGATGCATGAAGTAATGACCGATCAGTAAATCGTTGTCTTTACTCAGTTGTTGGGCTGCAATAAACATCTGATCTTCAACTGGTGCAAATCCTCTTTGCAAAATGGTTGCGATTTGTTTCATCGGATCGCGGATGTTATAGGCGATTTTCGAGATTTTTTCGGCTTCTTCAAGACTCACGACCGGTGATGCGATGAGTTTGATCTTCACTCCATTAGCTGATGTAGCGTTCGTATAAGCTGCGCTATCAAAACAAGTGATGAGCAGAGTCACATCATGACCGCTTGCTTGCAAGCCTTCGGCGAGCGCCAGGAATGGGCGTATGTCGCCATGACTACCCCAGGTTTGCATGCCTATTTTCATTGTTTCTCACATCTCAAATAACGTTAAACGATATGTCACGGACGATTACAGCATATCCAAATTATCCAGCATTTTTTGCGCTTGCATTTTAAAATCACTAATCGCCTTTACGTCCATTTTTTCTAGCTGCCTGTATGCCATGCCGATCCGTGGATTCTTTGAGAGTGCCGCCTTATTACGTTCAAAAAAATCCCAATACAACGCGTTAAATGGGCAAGCATTGTCGCCAATACGGGATTTTTTATCGTAGTAGCAGCCTTTGCAATAGTCGCTCATTTTATCGATATATGCTGCGCTTGACACATACGGCTTGGTCGCCAGCAGGCCGCCGTCGGCAAATTGACTCATGCCTATGGTGTTTGGCAATTCTACCCACTCAAATGCATCGATATATACTCCCAGATACCATTGATGTACCGCCACGGGATCTAAGCCTGCAAGCAAAGAAAAATTCCCTATCACCATCAATCGCTGAATATGATGTGCATGCGCTTGCTCCAATGATTGCGTAATTGCATGGGACAGACAATTCATTTTGGTTTTGCCGGTCCAGAACCATTGAGGTAGTTCGCGTTGATGTTGAAAGAAATTCTTTTCTGCATACTCAGGCATATTAGCCCAATACACACCACGTATATATTCACGCCAGCCTAAAATTTGACGGATATATCCCTCAGCGGCGGCCAGTGGAACCTGACCTGCCCGATAAGCATCTTCTACCCGTTTTACCACCTCATGTGGTGTCAGCATTTTCACGTTGAGCGCAAACGAGAGAAGAGAGTGAAATAAGCGCCACGCTTTGGTATGCATGGCATCCTGAAAATCCCCGAAGTGCGGTAGCGCATGCGCAACAAAGCCTTCAAGTTGTTGTAAAGCCTCTTGGCGGTTTAATGCCCACGCAAAGGCGTCTGCGTGTGCTTGTCCAAAACTCGCGACACCGGCATTGACGATGCTTTGCCATAGCGCTGAATGATCGTGTCTGGATCTTATATCGGCAGGCTCAACGGGAATTCCCTTCCAGGCTTTGCGATTGTCGTGATCAAAATTCCATTGATCCCCAACCGGTTTTTTGTCATCCATTAATATCTGATGTTGCACGCGCATCTGGCGGTAAAAATATTCCATCAACCATTGCTTGCGTCCCTTGAAGATTTCGGCTGCCTGTCCACGATGCGTGTAAAAATGCTCGCTATCTACCATGCGCCAGGGGATAGTCGATGTACGCCCATGTTGGTAGAGTTGTTGATCCAGACGCCACTCATCTGGTGCCTGATATTCAACCGCATCGGCTTTATATTGCGTGATCAATACATCGATATTGGCAGGAATAGCATGTAAATTCTCAGGGGCGTCAATCTTGAGGTAATGAACCTGATGACCCAGTTCCTTTAACTGACGTGCCATATCTCGCATCGCTGCAAAAATCGCCAGAATTTTTTGTGCGTGGTGGAGTACGTAGTCCGTTTCTTGCCTGACTTCCATCAGAATGTAGATCTTGGTTTTATCCACGTTCCTGAACCAGGAATGTTGAATATTTAGTTGATCGCCAAGTAGCAGCCTGATTGTCGTCATGGTGTTTATCTTTTTTAAAATGTATTCCATAAACCTTGATACGATCCATCACGATCATGGTCATGCATTTGTTTTTGAATATTGAATCGTCGGCCATGGCGTGGATCGGTTCCGCATCCTGCGATATAGAGCCAATTCCCCTGATTACTATAGACATCGTAATCAATCAATGATGCCTCAAACCAAGCTGCACCCGCACGCCAATCGCATTCCAGATCGTAGATCAGATAACTGGCGACAATCTGCCGCAAGCGGTTGGATAAAAATCCTGTGCTATAGAGTTCTCTCATGCCAGCGTTAACCAAGGGCTCTGCCGTTTTCGCCATACACCATTGTTCAAATCTATCTTCGTGATGTGTCGGCGTTGGTGCTTGAGTCAAGCCACTTGCCGCATAGAGCTTGCGCCCATATTGAAGATGTAAAAAGCGAAAATAATCGCGCCAGAGTAGTTCGAACCAAATCCAGTAGCTGCCTTCATTGGCACCGTAATTCGTTTCAAACTCTTTTAACTCTTGGTAAATCTGGCGTGCGGAAAGGGCACCCGATGCCAACCACGGCGCAAACTTCGTTGAATAATCATGCCCTGACAATTGATTGCGGGTGAGCTTATAAGTGTGCGGAAGTTTTTTCGTCAAATAATTCTGTAAATGGTTGCGGGCAGCACTCGCGCCACCGGAAAACGCCGGTAAATAATGCGGAAACGAAGAACGTGGATCATGGCTTAACGGTGTTGGCATCGACGCGACTGACACCATTAACGCTCCCTGTTTCGGACGTTTAGTTTCCAATTGAATCCAGCGGGCAGCAACAGTGTTGAAATTATCAGGCAATGCCGGAATTACCGCTGGCTTTGGTGCAGGTGATCGTGGTCTCACATTTTCTGCTTCAATCACCTGGCGGAATTGGGTGAAAACCTGAGGCAGGGCATCTGCCGTGAACGGCAAATCTGCAGGGTCAAGTAAGCTTGATTGCCATACGGTATGCACATGCAAACCTGCAGAACGCAATGCATGTACCTCGTCTTGCTCGTAGGGCGCAGCTATTTCTTCACAATAAACCGCTTTAGCATTGATCTCACTCGCCAATTGCGGCAAACATGCTGCGGCACTGCCATGAAGTTCGAGCAAGGTGTTACCGCTTGCCTCTAATTGCATTCTCACTTCGGTTAGCGCGTCGGCGATAAACTGCTGACGATGTCCGTTACTTTTTGGGAGTCTACATCGTTGTAGCGAATCGAAAACATCAATCGCACTGACGTGGCAAT
This sequence comes from Cognatundibacterium jejuense, assembly GCF_014284255.1. Lineage (GTDB taxonomy): Bacteria > Pseudomonadota > Gammaproteobacteria > Burkholderiales > Burkholderiaceae_D > Undibacterium > Undibacterium jejuense. The sequence continues at coordinate 3,838 of NZ_JACOFV010000017.1, read as the reverse complement.
ACACAAATACGATTTTTTCTGCGACTTGACATGCTTTTACCAGGGCGGTATTGTCCTCAATACGTAAGTCATTACGAAACCAATAGATAACAATTTTTTTAGGGCTCGATTGGCTAGGTTGCGTTTGCGATGAGGTATTTACTATTGTTGATTTCAGCATGTCTTACCTTTGCTGGCGCTACGGCAACGCTCCGAGCAGTATTTCACTTCATTCCAAACTTTTTCCCATTTTTTACGCCAAGCAAAAGGACGCATGCAATATGGGCAAAGCTTAGTTGGTAAATCGGCTTTTTTTCGCATCCGCATGAAGAGGTTCCTTGCCAATCAATGTGTGATCATTTGCTCGCTCTACTACGAATTTATACTTGCAAGCACTCTGATCAAACTATCTTGATGTATCGCACTTTTTTATTATATCAACGGACGAAAAAATGCACCGGAGACGCGGCGATAGATGTTAATTTAACCATGAAAGATCTGAATTTACATTTTTGAGATATGATGTTTGAATAACGAGATTTATGTAGGTGATGATGTCTGTGTGGTAAAAAATCATGCAGCCCTTTTTAGACCTAGCAAATAACTATCATGAAAAAATTCCTCACTTTCCTTTTATGTTTAGGCCTGCTTAGCAATCTACATGCGCAAGATAGCCAGGCTGTCACATCAAATGGTTTCCTCAGTGAATATTCCAGGCTGGTGCTTGATCCTCGTTCCGCGGACAACTATTTTCATTACACCCCGCCAGAAGCGCTAGGACGTAAAGTAGGTAAGATCTATTTTTTAAAGATAAAAAGTTACCCCGAAGATAAACAATTTGACCTGATCGATAAGTCCACTGCGGATGCCATGATGGAAAAACTCGATCAGGTTTTGCGTCACAAATTGAAAGACAAAAATCTGCTCGTTGATACGCCAGAGCAAGCTGACACGATAGTGCAAATCGCCGCAACAGAAGCCAAGACTATTGACGCTGGTCGTGACGTGATTGATTTTATTCCGCTACGTCTACTCACAAAGCCGATCAAAGACGCTGCAATGGGTAAACAACAGCAAATCGTCGTGACTTTAGAAATGTCCATGCGTGACGCCAAAACCAGGCAGATCGTATTCGAAGCAGTGCATCACTCCGCTGGAAAAAACATAGGCCGCACGGGCGATACCAAATTGCAGGCAAATATGAAATCCCTGGAACCAGTTGTTGATGCCTGGACCAATAAAATTGTGAATGAAATTGCGGATCCGAAATGAACAAGCTAAATCCTATTCTAACAGGGGCTTCGTTTAATCCGATTGATTGCTTTTATTCGCCTAAAGATTTTCCTTATTTATTGATCTAAGAAGTTTTTTAGTCGTTCACCTAAAAAGCTGACTAGTGCGTTGATACGCGGCGCAAGTTTCTCTTGTTTGTAAAACACAGCCCAGACGGGTTGACTCCAGGGTAGTGTGATATTTTCCAGAATCGGAACCAGTAACCCTTTTTTTATGTCATCTGCTGTTAAAAAATGCGCGAGACAAACAATGCCCGCACCATGCAAAGCCATGTGGCGAAGTGTTTCTCCGCTTGAAACTGCAATAAGTGGATGTGTCACATGATGATCACCATTGTCTTGGGTAAGTGGCCACATGTTGAGTGAGGCTGGTGAGGTAAATCCTAGTAAGCGATGAGCGTTGAGATCGTTGACGGTTTCAGGTATGCCGTGGCGCTCAAGATATTCTGGCGATGCCAGAATACGTAAACGGCTCGTTCCTAATCGCCGGGCATTGAGCGTCGAATCTGGGAGTACGCCAATTCTGATTGCTAAATCAACTCTCTCTTCAATCAGGTCAATCACGGTTTCGCCGCTGATCAATTCCAAACGTAGTAAAGGATATGTTTCCATAAACTCAGTGATCAATGGCGCTACTAAATGATCTAATACCGGTGTTGCCGCACTAACCCGAACCAGACCTGAGGGTTGCGATAATCGCTCATTCATGCAGTCTTCTAGGTCGTCTAATTCTGAGAGAATTTTTCGGGCACGCGTCAGCAGCCAGTGCCCCTCTTCAGTCATATCTAGGCGTCGGGTTGTGCGGGTCAGTAAGGATGTACCCAGTTGCGCTTCCAAACGCGAGATAGCGCGACTTATTCCGGACGGTGTTTGGCTCAAACGCTCGGCGGCGGCCGAAAATGATCCAGTATCTATCACCGCAACAAACGCAATCAGCGATTCAATATTCAACATTTGTGATTCCCAGTCAAAAGTATATTGTAACCAGGCGAATTTTTCTTTGGTAATAAAACGCGCAAACTGCGACACCTCAACTACAACCTGAAAGAAAAATCATGCCTTTAGCTCTCTGGGCGCTAACCCTCAGTGCCTTTGCTATCGGGACCACAGAATTTGTTATTGTCGGTCTCATTCCTACCATTGCCGACAGCCTTCGCGTTTCTGTGCCCTCCGCTGGCTTGTTAGTGAGTCTGTACGCATTAGGCGTCGCTATTGGCGCGCCTGTATTGACGGCGCTGACTGGTCGCGTACACCGCAAGCTTCTTTTATTAGCGTTAATGGCATTGTTTACGATTGGAAATTTAATTGCATGGCATGCACCCGGCTATGAAACGCTTGTTGTTGCGAGAGTCTTGACTGGGTTGGCACATGGTGTTTTCTTTTCGATCGGTTCAACTATTGCTACTAGTCTGGTACCCAAAGAGAAAGCGGCGAGCGCGATCGCTATCATGTTTACTGGACTGACTGTAGCGCTGGTCACTGGCGTTCCGCTTGGTACGTTTATTGGTCAGACATTTGGTTGGCAGTCGACTTTTCTTGCAGTCTCTTTCTTAGGACTGATTGCTTTTGTAGGTAGTTGGATTTTGGTGCCGGAGACGCTTAGCCATCATCGACCTGCTTCTTTATTGACCCAACTAGCAGTGCTTAAAAAGCCACGTCTATTACTTATTTATTCGATGACTGCACTGGGTTATGGCGGCTCGTTCGTTGCGTTCACTTACCTTGCACCTATTTTGCAAAACATTTCTGGGTTCTCTGCTCAAAATGTAAGTTTAGTCATGCTTATTTATGGTGTGTCGGTTGCTTTTGGTAACGTTTGGGGTGGAAAATTGGCTGACAAAAAAGGGCCGATTCGTGCACTTCAAATTGTATTTGCGTTACTGGCGCTCGTCTTATTTTCCCTGACTTTTACAGCGTCATCTATGTGGTTATCATTATTGACGGTATTGCTCTGGGGAGCTGTTGCATTTGGAAATGTACCTGGCTTGCAAGTCTATGTCGTCCAGCGTGCAGAACTTGACGCACCTCAGGCTGTTGACGTTGCCTCCGGTTTAAATATAGCCGCCTTTAATATTGGCATCGCTGGCGGCGCATGGGGCGGAGGTCTGATTGTGGAACACCTGGGTTTAATGGCCACGCCATGGATAGGATCAATTGTTGTTCTATTTGCTTTGGTCTTAACGACGTTGGCAGGGCGTTTAGATGCTAAAGACGGCATAGCTTCTCATCTGCATCCCACTTATTCTGTATAACTGTTTTAGACGCTGTAAAACTATTTCCGCTAGTAATGAGGTGCTCAGCGGGCGATTATTTCGTCAACACAAAAATTTGAACAATGACGAAAGCAGTAATATGCTCAAAGTATTCGACATATGCATGGAATAAACAAAAAGCCCCTGAACAATTGCTCGTTCAGGGGCTTTTTTATATCTTGGCGGAAGGGGGAAGACGAATAATGTCTTGAAACCCGCATGAATAAAGGACTTTTCATTTTTAAAAATCAAAGATACCGTCATAGATACCGTCAAAAAGTTTTTCTTATCTCTTTGTTGTTATTAATGCACTAT
>NZ_JACOFV010000016.1 GCF_014284255.1 Cognatundibacterium jejuense | reverse complement strand
AATGTCCTTGGCAAGCTCTTTTGCCAACGCTTTAAGTTTCTCTCTATCCATTACAATGTCCATCGGTAAATTCCTCTTCAGAGGTTAATAGACCGTGGACATTTACACAAATTTATTTACAGGCTCTGACTTGACGCGACATCTTTGTTGACAACTACCGATTATTGAACGTAAAGAAACAACAGTTGAATTCACTATTAAAATTGCTTCTTCGTATTTTTCTAAGTTATCACTAACCCAGCTTTCACCGATATGGGGCACGATATTACGACCCGGTAATTGGCAGGTTTAACGTGAGCTACAACATCTTTTCCAATGGACTTACTCGCAACTTGATTTGCCCAATCAACAAATTTGTTAAGCATGGTCAATCGCCTCATGGAAGTTTTGTTGCCGAATGAACGATATCCGTCGCTTCCGGCATTTGTGGCATTTGTGGCATTTGTGGCATTTGTGGCATTTGTGGCATTTGTGGTATTTCTAGCCATTTTCGAGCAGCAAGCCGCCCTTCTAGGGAGTTAGGGCCAACAATTTTTATCCATTTTAAGTGCTTGTCCTTTGCCGGGAATGGGGCTTACTACGCTTAGGACTATACAGTGATGGCTCGCCTACGCCGACGCCTTTGTAGGCTACTACGTCCAGCTTGCCTGATCCTACACCAGAAACACGATATCTACGGAACTATGGCCCTCGGGGGCGACATCCAAAAATCTGCCAATGACTTGATCGTAATATCATCATTTCAATGCAATCCAAAAGATGAAAGTTAATAGACAGTTTTCGACCAGTTCGCACCCCGGGTTTCGACCGTCATTACTTGCCCTCCCGTTGTTGCAATTGAGAAATCTAATAACAAGCAATCGCGAAGATCTCTGGTTGTGAAGGCAAGAATACCCTCGTCATTGATGGTGAAGTCAAAGTCAAACTTGATCGCGTCAAGCGAAGGCACCAAAAAAGCCCCACAATCAATAGTACGTGGCGTCCACACATAAATATTTGATGGGTTAGCGTCCGACAGTCGTTGCAGGAACTTACTAAATCTTACCGAACTTATGTCTGCGAACTTGATTTCAAGTCTGACAGAATACTGTGAACCCTCCCCTTGGGCGGCCAAACGCATCGCAGCCGCCTGCTCAATGCTCCCCAACTCGTCAGCGCTAACCGGATGCCCCGTCAGGACACTAAGTTCCGCCAAATACTGCTTCAAATGCAGTTTCTGGCGGAGTCTAAAATATGGTGATGGAGTGAACATTAGTAGTCTACCTTTGACTTGTCGTTTTTAAGCGCTGGGCGCCCATAATTATTCTCTCGTATTGCACCAGTTAACGGATCGGTTTTTACTCGACCCGCCTCCCAATGAGATTGATCGGGATGACTTCTATCCATTGTCTGCTGCTGAACGCTCATGCGCTGGGTACCGCCACCAGTTGCAGGAACGTCATAGGAGTACTCCCGTCCGGACGCATTTCGTGACTGAGATATTGGCTGTTGACTTGTCGGAATGCCCGCATCTCGCATTGCCTCTTTTCGAGCAGCTCGCGAAGTAAGCACCTCTCCACTCTTCGCCGCACAAACAACCTCAGCCGCACGACTAACTCCCCGAGCAACCTCAACCCCATGCTCCACAGCACGTGCTGTTTTTAACGCTTGCCCTGTACCAGGAATCGGACTAACAACGCCAACTGCACTCAGCGCCACATCGGCTGCGGCTGCGCCAACGCCTGTGCCATTGTACACCGCGGCACCCAACTTGCCTAAGTCGTACACCAGAAACGCGACATCAATCGGGCTGTGACCGTCGGGGTCGACGTATTTGTACGGGTTGTTGTTGGCGTAGGCGTAGCGGTTGAAGCTGTAGATATTTTCCGGGTCGACGCCTTTGGGGTCAACACCCATAAACCTGCCAATTACCGGGTCGTAATATCTTGCCCCCATATACGACAAGCCTGTGGCGGTGTCGTAGGGTTTGCCTGCGAACCACAGTTTATTATTGGTGCTGGCAGCCTGGTTATTTAAACGTTCGCCGTACGGGCGATAGTTTTCTTTCCAGACCACATTGCCGTTGGCATCGGTGGCAAGTTGGGCGCAACCTGTATTTCCGTCTTATTGGGAAACGTGCTAGAGGCATTACTAAAAATATGATTTAGTTTAAGTTTAACCCTTCCTTTGCCGCAATTGATTTGAGTATCAGTCAAATCAACCCGCCGACGCAGGTTTTATTATTCGCATTTCCAGTCAATTGACCAGCCAGCCTCTTGAAAATAGCGAAGCAAAGTAGATTCGTCCTCAACCCAGCTATCATGACCACCATTAAACTCCGGATCATCAGCCATTAAGATAAGAAAGACGCCAGTGCTATCAATGTCATCCAACACCTACTGTGCTTAGCGCCACATCGGCTGCGGCACCATCTTGCAAATACACATTTCAACAGAGGGTTCCAGGCTTTCGCCACATCTTTAACACTCTGAGAAAATGCACACCCCGCCGACAGAATAAGATTTTGGTTTTTGGGTAAAAAAATGCCCGCGAATTTTTGCGGGCATTTTATATTTTGCATCAGTTATTCATTTTGAATTGCGAGAAATGATATTTAGCGCCTGAAAGAAACATGGCGGCAAACCAAAGGACATATCCCCCTCCATAGTAAATACAAGACACCAAGAATAATCTTCAGCTATAAAATAATGGTGTTGAGGAATTGAGAAAATTGCATCTAGATGCTTGACAAATACATCAACTGACGACAAAAGTGAAAAATTAACTGCGCTATCTCCAATATAAATAACTCGCCCATTTAATCTCTGAATTTCGACCATTTTTTTAAAAAAAGCAGAAAATGCTGATAGCTGAAGATCGGCTGATTCTTCTTTTAACTCAATAGCCCCTGGAACTTCACTCCATTGAATTTTCGAACCTAAAACTGGATAGAACTCAGCTAGTCTAGAAAAATATTCAATACTTTCTGGATCAATCAACAGCTCGCCATCAATAATTTCCTTGTGTAAGTCTTTTAGCAACTGCTCTTCAAAATAATTTCCTGCTATCGCCACAAATAACCCTCTACTTTCATTGAAAAAGTCGATGAATTCGGTCTACAGTTTCTTTGCTGGCATCGAAAGTAAAATGTGGACCTTTTTCTTTACCTGCCCAGACATTTATATGAGCACCATTTCGTTCATCGTACTCAATTCTGTATCCAATTTTACCATCTGCGGTCTGCATCCCAACAGGTTTACCCGCATTACCAAATTTCCCAGACGTTTCCCTTTCAGCTTTAAAACCTTTCTTTTCCAACCAATCCATCGCCTTACCGAGCGCACCATTAAATTCCTTCGAATGATATGCCGCCTCAGCAACCTTAGCATCGTTGATACCCTTAGCAACCCGAGCAACCTCAACCCCATGCTCAACAGCACGTGCAGCTTTTAATGCTTGCCCTGTACCAGGAATCGGACTAACAACGCCAACTGCACTCAGCGCCACATCGGCTGCGGCTGCGCCAACGCCTGTGCCATTGTATACCGCCGCACCTAGCTTGCCTAAGTCGTACACCAGAAACGCGACATCAATCGGGCTGTGACCGTCGGGGTCGACGTATTTGTACGGGTTGTTGTTGGCGTAGGCGTAGCGGTTGAAGCTGTAGATATTTTCCGGGTCGACGCCTTTGGGGTCAACACCCATAAACCTGCCAATTACCGGGTCGTAATATCTTGCCCCCATATACGACAAGCCTGTGGCGGTGTCGTAGGGTTTGCCTGCGAACCACAGTTTATTATTGGCGCTGGCAGCCTGGTTATTTAAACGTTCGCCGTACGGGCGATAGTTTTCTTTCCAGACCACATTGCCGTTGGCATCAGTGGCGAGTTGGGGCGTACCTGATAGGTCGTTATGAAAATAAGTGATGGTCTCAGCACTGGCACCGAGAGCGAGACAAGCACCAATGAATAGTGCGCCAAGTTTTTTAAATGCGCTTTTAAATAAATGCATGATGGATTCTCCGGAATCAGTTTCGTCAATTAAGGTGTCACTCTCTGTGCGACGCGCTTGCCGCCCAGATAGATGTATTCCACCAATTTGTTGGATAGACCGGGAGTAAATTCGATCAGCTGGTTGCCATTTAAGCCGTACATTTCATACGTCTTAACGCCTGCTTTGGCGACGATGGAGCGCTGACTGGTGCTGTCGTAGCTATATTCAATTTTGCCAGTCGTGCTACAGTTGATGCAGCGTAGATTGGGTGCACCATCATAGGTGTAGGTAACACCGTTACTGCTGATGACATCGCCGTAGGCGTCGTAACCGTAACCCGCCGAGCGTGCCCCTGAGATACCACTGAGGCGATTGCTACCGTCATAGTTGTAGTAAATCGTTGAACTACCCAATCCCTGACTGGTAATGTTGCCAGCGCCGTTATAATCAATCCTTCCCGTGCCCCAGGGGCCACTGATATTCGTAAGCCGATTCATGCTGTCGTAGCTAAGGGTTCGGTTATAGCTGGCGTCGGATGAATCGCTAATCCCCGTCAGATTACCCACACCGTCATAGCTATAGTTACTATTGATGTAGTTGGCACCGCTCGACTTGCTGGTACTAAATGAGCTAGGCCACAAACGCGTATTCTGGTTATAGTTGCTCACCGTTCCATTAGCATAGTTAATTTGCTTGATCTGACCTGAAGGCCAGTAATAGACATTGTTGACGTAGCCTGACACCTGAGTTGGACGACCCAGGATATCGGGATAATAATTAACCGTTGAGCCTGAGCGTGGATATGTAATGGAACTTAATTGATCCAAATTATTATAGGTGTACGAAGCGGTAAAAGTTACGCCATCGACAAGCAACGACTCACTGGTTAAATTATCGTTCGCGTCATAAGCAAAGCTTCGATTTCCTGTCGAGGCATTCGCGCTCAATAATTTATGCGTTCTGCTGTAGCTATTCGTGACTGACGGTGTCGCTCCCGGATAATTGACAGTAACCAGGCGATTTTGCCCATCATAAGAATAGTAAGTGGTGCCAGAAGAGCCGACCGAGCGAGATGTCATATTGCCCGCAGCGTCTCTGCCATAGCTAGTAGTCCCAGTTTCAGGATTGCTCACGAAAGTCAGGTAGTAATTACTGTTATAGCCATAGCTACGGGTTAAACCAGCTTGCGTCAGCGAGGTCACCAAATCATGACTATTTCTAGATATTGATATGTTTGCAGATGAATCGGGAGCTGCTATTCCCATTAAAAATAGTTGATCCGGATTGCCGTAGCCGCGGTAACTATATGTCGTCGATTTACCTAATTCATCACTCACAGTTTTTGTGCCGGCACCATAGCTAATTGTCTTTGCGGTAGAGTCCGCGTTGCTAACACGGGTAAGACGGTTCAGCATGTCGTATTGAAAACTGGTGCCTGAGCTATAACCGGGATCTGACTCAAATGTTTTTCGCCCCATGGCATCGACTGAATAATTGCGTGTAATTCCCCCGAGTGTCACGCTGACTACCTGACCAAAACCGTTGTAGGTTGTATTTTCGACCAAAGAACCACGTGTCGCTGTTTTTGAAGCAATTCCATAATTAATACTGACCTGACTGCCTGCAGGATAAGCAATGGAAGTGACCCGGTTTAAACCATCATAACTGTAATAAGTGGTTCGCCCTTCGCCATTATTTTCTGAAGCAATATTCCCGGCATCACTAACAATTCTTCCAATAGCAACACCCTCAGCTTGAATTTCATACTGTGGAATGCCACGTTTATAGGACGAATAATTGTGCGTCCGTCCCCCGGGGAAAGTTGCTGAACTAACATTACCCTGATTATCGTAGCTAAAACTTGTTGTCACTCCATCACGGCTGATTGATGTCATATTACCGGAGCTATCGAAACTTCTATTGACAGCACTATCGGATGAAATTTCATTCTGAATTTGATTGACTATCCATTTGTACGCATTGGTGTAGTAACTGAAATTAGTCGTCCGATTGCCGCCGTTTACTCCAGATTCGGTCATACTGCCCGGATTACCATAGCTATCAAAGGCTCCATAAGTGGTCGAGTACGATGCACCATCTCTGCTAATTGTTTTTTGGGTCAAAATTGGTGCATTAAATTCGCCAGTATCAACCTTCAGGACGAAAGCGCCGGGACGAAAATTATTTTCGCTGGAAATTTTTTGTTTATCCCACGTATATGTTTCTGTCTGAATGTTGCCAATGGTTTTCGACATTAAGAGCCCGACCATCCAGACTGTTCCAGAATTTGAGTAATTGGGACCAACATGTCGATAAGTAATCGTGCCGCTTGGCGAAGTAACAGTCGTGGTGTCGTAAGTGTAGTAGCTACCCGGTGTGTAGTAAAATGACCAGTTGCCGCCCTCACTGGTTGTCTTGTTCGTTACTACAGTTGAGCGACTATTTGGATTTGCTTGTGAATCAAAATAAACAAATCCGTAACCGTAATTAATTGAACCGCCCTGGGGATGCGTCGTTGAACTCATCACATATGAACCCGGTGACGTATACAAATTCCCGTTGTAGTTATACTGCCAGGATGTACCTTCAGGACGGTTAACGGAAGTCAGAAAATACTTTCCACTAATACCCGCGATGGCCTGATAGTTGTAAGCATAGGTTTGCCCGGCACTACTGATGGATGCGATGCGACGACTAGCTTGGCCACTGTCGGCGTAAGAGAGTGAAACTACGCGACCATCATTGGTTGAAATACTAGTAATTTCAGGTGATGCAGTTGAGGCGTAGTTGATATTGGCGTAATTGCCATTCTTGTCGGTAATCTTGGTGGTGAACCACGCATAGACCGGATTAACTCCCGTCCCTACGTTAACCAGTTGGGTCATGTCATATTGCGTACCATCCGGTGAAAAAACAACCAGACCAACACCTGCACCACTACAATCTGCACGCCAACGCTGGGTAGTTAGCAATAAGGGGGAAGTTGTTCCGGTAAAAGCCAATAATTGCCGACTACCGTCAGCCAACTCAAGCACTGGATTATCGGCGACGGATTGTGCGTTTTTATTGACACAAATTGTCGTTTCCTTAGTTTTAAGAACCCGTCCAAAATGCATAGTCCACCCCAAACCAGCCAAAGACTCATACGCAGCTGGATTAAGCGGATCAACGGCCGCGCTGTTGTATGAGCGAATCAGTTTTAAATCAAATCCACCATTTCCTGGCAAATGTAAATCGACATAGTGCTGCTGCAGAGACCCGGTGAATGGATCAATATGCTCATTGAAACTTTGATTAATGTAGCTTCTGTTGGGTGATATTCCGGGTTCACGATAAAAATCCGGTATCACTTCTTGAGCGATACCATTCGTCGCTGCCAGCACCATCACTGGCAGCAATAAACACGAAGCAAATCGTGTACTACCCGGAAAAAAAATTGATGTTTGCATTCACTATCTCCATCACAAATATTCTCAGCATCAAATTGAGTGTGAACATTGAAAATAGAAATGCGCCGCACAACAGTCGTTGCACGGGATTTGCATCAATCCTGACTTGTTTTTCAATGATCAGACGCAAATATTACGGAGTAGTAAAAAGCGAAAATAGTCCAATAAATTGGACTTGATTTTTTAAAATTTGTCTGCCTTTTTTAGACACATTCAGGGAAAAGACGTAAAACCGAATAAATAAGATGTACAAAAAAATCAATCACAAAATGATCAAATGCGAACCTAAAAGTCGATTGAAAAATGACTGTGGTATTTTCCGATGTACTCCCATACCAACGAGCGCCTCACGCAACAATGCAAGATTGGCATTGGGAATACCCAACTTGTCACATATTCTGTTTTTACATTTATACATGGTGTCGCCTGATCTCTTCCTGGAAAGAGGTTGATGTTTATTGAAAAAATCAGCGATCTGTTTGAAATCCCAATTCAAAATCAATAAGAAGCATACTTCGTGCTCATACTCAGAAAGTTTAATATCGTTCAGATTCAGTACGCCGTATATAGCTTCGATGCTACACCCCCGGTGAAACTCAAAAATAGAGTTGGGAATAAAAGCGAAGAAATTAGATATATCAACTTCCCTCGCACTATAAATAGTGCCGAGAATGGTCTGAGACGGATGGTGCTTAAGCAGACACTTCTCAAAAACGAGTGCCCTGACGCCGTCACCGTATTGATGGATATTTAATACCGAAACTTTTTTGTTAATATCGCTCTGCTGTAATAGCTCCTGATCTTCACGAACATAGCAATCAGCAAATTCAACTGTGCCTTCGCATGGCATATCCACGTCATACCGGTTCGCGACGTCCTCGCCTGTTGGCAATGCAACAAGTTTTGCGTAAGCATCTGTTGATATAAAATGCTTTGAATGAATATCCTTTGCTCCCAAAATAATATCAGTTTGGGATGAAAGTAAAGATACCGATAGTTTGAAATTATTGAGAAATTCGATGTGCTCTGACGTAAATTGGTCAGGCGAAATTAACCGGTATTGCTGCTCATTGATTGTCGACATAGCTCATGTAAAAAAGCAAATAAAACAATCAATGAATTATATTTACCAATATTTCTTTTTACGCTTATGTGAGAGTTTTTTTCATTTGTTACAATATGAATAGAGTGCGAGGCACCGGGCCAGCACTCTCCATTTCAAACTAATCCGTTTCTCAGAATGTTAGCGTCTTAACACCTTCAGGTGTACCCAACAAACAAACATTCGCACCGTGACGTGCAAACAAGCCGACTGTGACTACGCCGACGATGTTATTGATTTCTGCTTCCAGTGCGACAGGATCAGCGATTTGCAGACCATGCACATCCAAGATCATATTGCCATTATCTGTCAACAAAGGCTTGCCATCCTTCAAGCGCAGGCGTGCTTCGCCGCCCATCGCATTGAGCTTACGTGCTACGACAGCGTGCGACATGGGGATGACTTCAACTGGCAATGGGAATTTACCCAGCATTTCTACCAATTTAGAACCATCAGCGATGCAAATAAATTTGTCTGCAACGGAGGCAACGATTTTTTCGCGGGTCAATGCAGCGCCACCACCTTTGATCATTGCACCGTGCGGTGTAATCTCATCCGCGCCGTCGATATACACAGGCATAGAACTGACATCGTTCAAATCCAACACAGTGATACCATGTCCGCGCAGCCGTTCTGCGGTCGCTTCGGACGAGGCCACAGCGGCTTTGACCTTGTGCTTAATCTTCGCTAATTCATCAATGAAAAAATTAGCCGTTGAGCCGGTGCCAACACCGACAATTTCGCCCTCGACTACGTAGGCAATGGCCGCCTGGGCAACGGCTAGTTTCAATTCATCCTGTGTCATGGTGTGGCTCCTATTTGCAGCAGATCAAAAAATTTCCGGTATTTTAACGGATAGAGGCATAAAGCCACAGCCTTTGCGACTAACTCAAGAGTTCAATCAAACTGGCCACAAGGGAGGTTCATCCATTAATGCTACTTGTTCACGCAACTCAAGGATGCGATCTTGCCAATAGCGTTGCGTATTAAACCACGGGAATGCAGTGGTAAAAGCCGGATCTGTCCAGCGTTGCGCCAACCATGTCGAATAATGCAATAAACGCAAAGTTCTCAATGCTTCAACCAAATACAGTTGACGTGGCTCGAACTCAAAAAAGTCTTCATAACCAACCAGGATATCCGTCAATTGACTTTGCATTTCCTGACGCGAGCCAGATAAGAGCATCCACAAGTCCTGTATCCCTGGCCCCATGCGACTATCATCAAAATCAACAAAATGCGGCCCCGCTTGATCGCCAGTATCGAGCCACAGCACATTTCCCATGTGGCAATCACCATGCAATCGGATGAGCGCCACATCACCTGCCCTGTCATAGCAACGGGCAACGCCATCCAAAGCTTGCTGACTGACGCTTTGGTAGGCCTGCAAAAGATCAGGAGGTATGAAATCATGCTGCAATAACCAGTTGCGCGGCTCTACACCGAAGGTATTGATATCAATCGCAGGGCGATGCTGATAAGGTTTTATCGCACCAACAGCATGAATGCGACCGATAAACCGCCCCAACCACTCCAGCGTCGCGGCATCGCCAATCTCAGGTGCGCGACCGCTTTGACGGGCAAACAAGGCAAATCGGTAGCCCAGAAATTGCCGCAAAGTTTCACCATTTGCCCCCTCCAAGGCAGGCACCACAGGTATTTCCTGTGCCACCAGCTCCTGTACAAATTGATGTTCTTCCAAAATTGCTGGATCAGACCAGCGTTGCGGCCGATAAAATTTAGCAATCACCGGCGCCTGATCATCCAGAGCAACCTGATAAACACGGTTTTCATAGCTATTGAGCGCCAATAAGCGTCCATCACAGTACATGCCACAGCTATCAACGGCATCGAGCACCAGTTCAGGCGATAAGCCTGCAAAAGATTCGGGGAGTATTTGTTCATTCATAGATAGAATTGTACGTGGTAATTGGCACCCAAAATCAGAATCTGTCGGCATCAAAATGCGATAAAACGCGTTACAGCGCATCAACAAAGCGCTACACTTCCGGTATTTTCTTACTCATATTCAGGTTACACCATGCATTTAGACGAACCGCTCAGCGACAAAGAATTCAACGAACTCGACAAATTTTTGATGTCTGACCGTGTCGGTGACGATGGAATGACGATGGATGCCCTGCATGGCTACCTGACCGCCATCGCACTTGGCCCTGAAATGATCCCGATGAGCGAATGGCTGCCATTGGTCTGGGGCTTACCGGATGCCGCTGAACCAAAATTCAAAAATGAAAAAGAAATGCAGCGCATCACGCAATTGATCGCGCGTTTTATGAATGAAATTCAGATTACTTTTGAAGTGGCACCACAAGAATTTGAACCACTATTTTGCGTGCTGGAACAAAACGGCAAAGAATTGATCGATGGCGAAACCTGGGCCTGGGGCTTCTGGGAAGGCATGCAATTGCGCGAAGAAGCCTGGGAAGCCGCGTGGGAATCCGCAGAAATCGGTCCTTTGTTACAACCTATCTATCTGCTGGGCGCAGAAGAAATCGAAGAAGAAGAATTAAAATTTGTCGATACTCCAGAAAAGTGCCATGCATTGGCACTGTCACTCGAAGCGTCGATTCCAGCAATACGCCGTTTCTGGGCCCCCTTACGCAAATCCGGCGTGACCACCGTGAAACGTGAAGCACCAAAAGTAGGACGCAATGACCCTTGTCCTTGCGGTAGCGGCAAAAAGTACAAAGCATGCTGCGGTGCTGAGCCGACGTTGCATTAAACAAAAACTCTCATTAGCTTTCGTAGGGCGGCTGCAAGCCGCGCTACGATAAGGTTTGCGCCAAATTGGTGGATTGCAACCGCCCTACTTGCCCCCAATCAAAAGCTGGAGGAAAACCTCTAGCATCAATATGGTGATTTAACCAAGAGTCGTGTTACTTTTTGAACCTTGGTATTTTTCAACCCAGACACAGTCGGAAATCACGATGAGCATTCAAGAACAATTCAACCTCGCCTTAGCAGAATCCAAAAACCTGCCAGAACGTCCTGACAACATGACGCTGCTGAAGATCTACGCTTTATTCAAACAAGGCAGCACCGGCGACGCCACTGGCGACCGCCCTGGCATGACGGATTTTGTTGGCCGCGCTAAATTTGACGCGTGGGCAAATTTGAAAGGTACCTCGCAGGAAGACGCGATGCAGCAGTACGTCGACCTGATTAACTCCTTAAAATAATTTCAACAAATTGGGCGGAGTCTGGCCACTTAAGCCTGCAATCAGATTATCCGCCGCACATTTTGCCATCGCCCTGCGGGTTGCTTCCGAGGCGCTGGCGATATGCGGCGTCAAAACCACGTTACTGAGGCTTAAAAAATCCGGATGGAACTTCGGTTCGTTTTCAAATACATCTAAACCAGCAGCAGCGATACGCTTATCACGCAGAGCAGCAATCAAGGCAACATCATCGACAATACCGCCACGCGCCAGATTAATCAGCGTCGCTGTTGGCTTCATCATCGCTAACTCAGCCGCGCCTATTGTGTGGTGTGAAGCGGCAGAGTACGGCAGGATTAACATTAAATGATCTGCCTGACGCAAAACTTCTTCTTTGCTCGCGTACTGCGCGTTATTGGCATACGCTTCCTGCTCCGGACTCAGGCGCGAACGGTTGTGATAGATCACCCTCATATTAAATCCGGTTGAGCGTCTGGCAATCGCCTGACCAATTCTGCCCATACCAATAATTCCCAGGGTAGAACCATGCAAATCTGCACCAAGGAAATAGTCATAGCGCCACTTATTCCATTGGCCGTCGCGTAACCAATGTTCTGATTCTGTAATGCGACGCGCCGCCGCCATCATTAAGGCCCAACCAAAATCTGCAGTCGTTTCATTTAAGACATCGGGCGTATTGCTTGCCAACACACCACATTCTGTCATCGCCGCCAGATCAAAGTTATCGTAACCAACAGCCATGTTGGCGACCATTTTCAAGTCTGGCAATTGCTGCAATAACTCACGACTGATGCGTGCGCTGGACGTGGTCAAGGCACCGACCTTACCTTTCAGGCGCTGCATCAGTTCTTCCGGGCTAAAAACCACATCGTCTTGATTTGATTCCACTTCAAAATGAGCAGACAAATACGTCAGTATGTCGGGAAATATGGCACGGGCGACCAAAATTGCTGGTTTCATAAGTAATCCAAGAAAAAGTGTCTGTTCGTATTTGGCATATTGCTAGCATCTTAACGTTAACGACCCACTTATTTAACTCTCAGGGATATTTTGAAAAAATTTCGTGTCTCGCCCAGAGTGAGCAAAGTATCCTCACGTAATGCACTTGGTGATGCACATCAATGCAAACAGTGCCTTATCTGTCTATAATTACCCTTGATCTTCCGGCTTCTCGTAGATGCACAAAAGCGCGCCCAAGGGCGGGAATGTATTTGCTTATGCGCAAACTATATAAGCCCGATTTGTTAGAACTGTGAAATTGCCTTAAAATACAAGGCTTTGCAGCCCTAGCATGTGTTTTCTGCGATCTGGCTGCGCCAAAACCCCGAATTTTAAAGATTGGACTGTTATGACCCACGTTGTGACCGAATCCTGCATCCGCTGCCGCTATACCGATTGCGTGGATGTCTGCCCTGTGGACTGCTTCCGTGCTGGCCCGAATTTCCTGATCATCGATCCGGATGAATGTATCGACTGCGCAGTCTGCGTCGCAGAATGCCCGGCCAACGCTATTTTTGCTGAGGAAGACGTACCTGCCGATCAGCAGCAATTCATCAAGATCAATGCTGAATTGACGCGCAAATGGCCATCCATCACCAAAACTGTTGCGCCGCTGGCTGATGCAGACGATTGGAAAGACGTTAAAGACAAATTGCAATACCTGGAACGCTAATCGTTCTGCGCCGCATTAATTTGCGGCACTGCCACAATGGCAAGCGGGTGTGTTTTACCCAATCAATTTTAGGTAATATCAGGAAATATCTCGTCGTATGGAAAATAAACAAACTACTCAGGCAAACGGCGTCATCGAAGCCGATGCCGTCATCATCGGTGCCGGTCCGGTCGGCCTGTTTCAGGTGTTCGAATTAGGCTTGCTCGAAATCAAAGCACATGTGATCGATTCGCTGGCAGTAGTTGGCGGTCAATGCGTTGAGTTATATCCTGACAAGCCAATTTACGACATCCCAGCGGTTCCCGTCTGCACAGGCCAGGAACTGACAGACAATTTGTTAAAGCAAATTGAACCATTTGAACCAACTTTCCATTTGGGTCAGGAAGTAACGTTAGTTGAACGCCGCGATGATGGTCGTTTCGATCTGGAAACGTCCACTGGCACACGCTTTATCACCAAAACCATTTTCATTGCTGCAGGCGTTGGCTCATTCCAACCGCGCACGTTGAAGGTTGATGGCATTGAAGCGTTTGAAGGCTCACAAGTTTTCTACCGTGTCAAAGATCCTAGCCAGTTCCACGGCAAAAATCTGGTGATCTGTGGTGGCGGCGACTCTGCTCTGGACTGGGCTTTAAACCTGGTTGGTAAAGCAGAATCCGTTGTCCTGCTGCACCGCCGTGATGACTTCCGTGCTGCGCCTGCATCTGTCGCCAAAATGAAAGAACTGTGCGACAACTACGAAATGCAATTGACCATCGGTCAAGTGACTGGCATTGAAACCAAAGATGATATCCTGAGCGAAATCAAAGTCACTGGTGCTGATGGCGTTACCCGCCGCATGCCTTTAGATAACTTGCTCGTATTCTTTGGCTTGTCACCAAAACTCGGCCCTATCGCTGAGTGGGGTCTGGAAATCGAACGTAAGCAGTTAAAAGTCATGAACACTGAAAAGTTTGAAACCAATGTTCCTGGTATTTTTGCTGTAGGCGATATCAATACCTACCCAGGCAAAAAGAAATTGATTTTATCCGGCTTCCACGAAGCCGCTCTGGCCGCATTTGGTGCTGCACCGTACATTTTCCCTGAAAAGAAAATTCATATGCAGTACACAACCACGTCACCAAAACTGCACAAAATCCTCGGCGTTGAAACACCAACGTTTGATTAATACCTCAACGATTACGAGTAGTAATCGCGAAGTACAATCAAAAAAAGCGCAAAGAAATTTGCGCTTTTTTTGATTCTGCAGACAATTTTTTAAAAATTGCTTCGCACGATAATTCAAACAAAATTCCAAATATTTTTTACGGAATGTTCGATGAATTCAATTCAGCCTTGCGTTGATGCCACGCCCGATTCAAATGAGCATGGATATGCCCCAAGTCAATGTGTAAGTCGTTTTCTCCAATTCTTCATTTTTTCTTCAACGATATTTATTGACGCGAATGTCAGTTCCTGGCCGGACATCGCCAGCGTTATGATGATATCTGTGTAGCGGTGCTATTCTTGGGCATCGCATTCTCATGGAACAGGTCTGCTAGATACTCACACAATTCTTCCTCCGCGATATCGTTGGGAACTATAAAATCAGCCGCACGCCGTTTACCATCGCTCCCAAGATAAAACGCTCTCCAAGCGCCGGGCGAACCGTCAACCATCACGAGTATGCCAAAAATATTAAATCGAAACTCTTTCATTTAAATTTCCTGTGGAAACCATTTGCTACTCTTGGCCGCATCCCGCCCTAAACGGTCAGTCGAGGTTCTACAAAACGTCAATCAAATTAACACGTAACTAGTTCACTCAATACTTTACGGTCGTTGTTTTATATTTTTAAGGTGGACGAACAGCTCGATATTGCTATCAAACTGATTACCTCATCAGGCATGAATTGAGTTTAAAGGAGATTGAACAAAGCCACGATCCATGCATCAGTTGGCGTAGGAAGATGTCTCGTGCGTTGCTCCAGACCCGGAAGATTTTAGCAAGGGTTCCCGAAAACTCCTGGCAATCATGTCAAATTTATCGGCCATCTGCAAAAATGCATCCAATACATCAGGATCAAAATGCGAACTGCGGGCGTCGCGCATGATATTGATCGCTGTCTGATGCTCAAACGCGGGCTCATACTCGCGCTCAGTAATCAGGGCGTCATACACATCAGCGACGGCCATCAAACGCGCTGAGATGGGTATAGCGTCTCCAGTAAGCCCTTCCGGGTAACCGCTACCATCCCATTTTTCGTGATGCGAGTACGTAATCTCCCGCGCAAAGCGTAAGAAATTATTGCTTTCACCAAGATAGCGTTCCAGCGACAAGATTGTTTCACGACCATATGAAGTGTGTTGCTTCATGATTTCAAACTCATCGGCCGTCAACTTACCTTGTTTAAGTAAAATTTTGTCCGGAATACCTACTTTACCAATGTCATGCAAGGGCGCAGATTTGAAGAGTAGTTCGATATTTTCATTACTTAATTCTTGTTTAAAACGCGGATGCTGACTCAATTGACGTGCTAATACCATCACGTAATTTTGCGTACGACAAATATGATTGGCGGTTTCATTGTCTCTGACCTCGCCGAGCGACGCCATCGCCATGATGATCGCATCCTGCATTTTGCCTAACTTACTGGTGCGATCCTGCACCAGACTTTCTAAGTACTTATTCTGATTACGCAAGAGATGCTGTACGCGGATTAGATTCAATTGCGTCGCCACCCTTGCCATCACGATCGATGGACTAATTGGCTTGCTGATATAGTCGACCGCACCGAGCAACAAGCCTTTTTCTTCATCTTGCGCCTGATTTTTTGCAGTCAGAAAAATAACCGGAATATCAACTGTCAGTAAATCTGATTTTAACCGGCGGCAAGTTTCATAGCCATCCATTTCTGGCATCATGACGTCAAGCAAAATCAAATCCGGCGCCGGTTGTTGCGCAGCAATTTGCAAAGCTTTAACACCGCTGGTGGCGATTTTTATTTTATATTGTTCCTTCAAGAGCCCTGATAACAGCGATATATTGTCCGGCGTATCATCGACAATCAGGATAACTTGCTTGGAAACTATTTCAGAATTTTGATCCATGTTTTACAAATAAAGGAATGGCATTTTACATCTGAGCATTAGCCATTCTTATACCCCTAATCAATCGCTTGCAAATTAACATCAAACCCGTATGCCTTTGCTCCCTGGCGCAAATAGCTCAGGGCTGCATCGAAATCAAATTGTTTAGCCGCTCGCATCAATTGCTTGTGGGATTCAAGCCCCAAAGCCTGTACGATCAGGTCACTCGACTCCAACAACACATCGACTGCCTCGCCATCGTATTCCGACAGCAAGGTTTCACACTTGGTTAAGGTCGCTTGCATTAAAGATCGTTCGGCGATCGGCGTTGCTTCCAAAGTAGCATCGACGATGGTACGGCTACGCTCACGTAACAAGGCTTTTTCAATTGAAAAAATCGTTGTTTGTAATTGCTTATGACACAAATCAAAACGTGAAATAATATCTCGCGCCTGTATAGAGGTATGCAAAAATGATTCGAGCTCTTCGGCTAACTGTCGCACATTTTTAGCCGCAATCAAAGCAGCAACTCCCTTCAGAGTATGGATGATACGCTCAGCTAACTGGACATCACCATCGACGAAAGCTGCCTGCGCTTTCATCACCGATTCACGTTGGTCTTCGCAAAAACGAGTGAGCAGTTCAAAATAAAGTTCGTAACTACCTAAAGTACGTTTTAAACCTTCATCGGTATCAACACCTTCGATGACCAAGGTATTAATCTCTTTGACCTCAGTAATTAACTCTCCCTGCAAATCTGAAACACGATCAGGACACCATTCAGAAATGGTCGAAAACAAAGCAACCGGCTCTATCGGCTTAGCAAGGTGAGCGTTCATTCCTGAAACCAGGCAACGCTTACGCTCATCAACCATAGCGTGAGCGGTCATCGCGACAATAGGTAACTGCTGAAAACGTGCATCGCCGCGAATAATTGCCGTCGCTTCATGTCCATCGAGTTCGGGCATTTGCACATCCATAAAAACCAGAGAAAAATATTCTGGTGGATGACGGAAAATTTTATCAACGGCGACCTTGCCGTTCTCTGCTACCACCACCTGTATTCCGCTCGCCTCCATCAATTCGCGCGCAATTTGCTGATTGATTTCGTTATCTTCGACCAGCAATACACGTAAATTGGTATATTGCGGAATAGAAAATTCTTCTTTTTGCTTAGATTGTTGTTCCTGTTTGGAATATAACTCCGCAATACAAGCGTGAATTGCATTCGCACTTACTGGCTTACAAATAAAACCATCAGGAACGACATCCGCTCTGTGACTGACTTCATCACGACCATGTACGCCAACCAAAACAAAGAAAGGCAGAGATCGCAGACTCTTGATGTTTTTTAATAAGCCAATCAGTGCCAGACCATCGATCTCGGGCATATCCAGATCGACAAACAACACGTCATATGGCTGATTGTGATCGCCCGCCTCCACCGCTTCTAACGCAACATTAGCAGTCAACGCGACATCGACATGCGGTGTCAGGGCCAATAATTCTTCACGTAATACATTCGCGGCAAGTTGGTTATCGTCAACGACAAGAATACGCATGTCATCAACGGCCTGCGGCAAAGCAGGATGACTCTGCGTGGCATCACCAAGGCCGAACCATGCATGGAATCGTACCGATGTGCCGCTCCCCTCTTCGCTTTCCAAAAAAATTGTTCCACCCATCAACTCAACGACGCGCTTGGAGATAGATAATCCAAGACCTGTGCCGCCAAATTTTCGTGTCGTTGATTCATCTGCCTGACTGAATGGAACAAATAACTTCATCATTTGTTCACGCGACATACCAATACCTGTATCGCGCACTTCAAACGAAATCTTTACTCTGCCATTATTGATTTCAAGTTGCTCACAGCTAACCGAAATCTCTCCTCGTTCGGTGAATTTAACAGCGTTATTGACGAGGTTGATCAATACCTGGCCAAGTCGCAATGAGTCGCCGCGCAAATATCGAGGAACAGAGCGAGGGGTGCGAAAGACAAATTCCACGCCTTTTTCGTAAGCCTTGTCGGCAGTCATCGCTGAAATATTTTCCAAAACATCATCGAGATTAAATTCAGCATCCTCGATATTTAACTTACCCGCTTCAACCTTGGAAAAATCTAAAATATCGTTAATGATGCCCATCAACGACATGCCAGCATTGTGAATTTTTTCCAAATAATCTTTTTGTTTCGGGCTCAGTTCGGTTCGTAGTGCCAGATGTGCCATACCAATAATTGCATTCATCGGCGTGCGGATTTCATGGCTCATGTTCGCCAGAAACATCGATTTCGCTTCGGTCGTTTCTTCTGCATGACGACGAGCAACTTCCGCTTCTTTTAATTCATTTTGCATCTGCAACGTCTGCAAACGAATTTGCTCGGCCATACTTTCTTTGAGTTGAGACTCCAGCAGCTTTCTCTGAGTAATGTCGGACATAAAAGAAAGCGTTGCGGCATGACCTTCCCAGTCGATGAGCACCGTCGACAATTCAACCCAGATAATCTGTGCAGTTACTGGATGCAAAATACGGCAATGGAAGTACTGTTCAACTTCATCAACCTGAAGACAGCGTGCATTGAAGTCTTCGACCAACAATCGATCTTCAGAGAAAATAACATCGATGAATTTCTCATGCTCCATTTGTGCGCTGGCACATCCGGTCAACTGACAAGCGCGGGGATTAGCGAACACGATTCTGCCATTTTGTACGACCAAAATCCCTTCACTTGCATTATTGACCAATTGGCGATAGTGTTTTTCAGAGCGATTGAGATCAGCCTCTAACTGGCGGCGCGAAGAGATGTCCATGACCACCCATACGGTGCCGTGCGACAAATCATTTTTATCCACTGCGCGCCCTGAGAAATGGACCCAGAACATTTCACCGTTAGCGCGACGCATTTGCAGCTCGTTTTCATACGATTCGCCACGCCACACCGCTGCCCCCACTGCTTCGCCAGATAATAAATATTCTTCACGAGAAGCATAAAACTGCTCCAGAGACGCGCCGAGTATTTCTTTTCTATCGACGCCAAAGATCGCGCAAAGTGGCGAGTTAACCCACTGCACTCGCCCCTGATTATTCAAAAACACCATTCCAACGATAGAATTCTCAAGGATGGTTTCACGCTCGGCTAACATACGTTTGAGCTCATCATCAAGCGCCTTACGCTCACTGAGAGCCTCTTCTTCCAGACGGCGTGCGAGCTCTGCTTCTTTGAGTTCATTTTTGATGTGCAAGTTTTGCACATGGATGCGGGTCGCACGCCCCTGAACCTTGGTGTAAAGATCAAGGTAGCGCTGTTGCTCTTTAAATGCATCTTCCCATTTTTTTTCTTCTGAGAAGATTTCGACCAATTCTTTCATGGCACGCAGAGGTACATAAAAATAGCCAGTTTTTCCGCTTTCTTCGATGGCGCGCAATAAGTCAGCTACGGCATCAGAATAACGATGATGGCAATGATGCAGATAACCACTCACCCACCAGTTATAGGGTTTTAAATGTTTATCATCAAAACTATCAAGCGAATTCATCGCAATATTGCTAAGCTGATCAGCCTGGGTCAACTGTCCTTTTCTGGCCAAGGTATAGGCAGCAACAGAAAAACAAAAGGCACGACTCGCGGGGTCTGTATGCAATGCGGCACTGCCCTCACCGATGTACGCGGCAACCGCTGAATAGGCTTCGTCATATTTTTCCAACGCCAGCTTGCAAAGTGCCAACATCGTCGAAATAAATGGTGCTAACCAACGCTCGGTCGAAGCAACTGCAATCTGGCGAGCGTCTTCGAGCAAATGTTCGGCATACTCAACGTTGCCGCTCATATAAAAAATTTCACCGAGATTTGCCAAGATCTGTGAAACTCGGTTGGGAATATTTAGGCGCCTTGCCTGATCAAGCGCTTTATAAAAGTGTCGCAATGCTTCTTCTGTATAACCCAACTCTTGCGATAAGATCGCCAACATGTTGAGAACAAGTACCGACAAACGATTATCGTGAGCAGGTAACAAAGGGAGGATTTTAGAATGACATAGTGAGTAGGCCTGCTCCGCCAAACCATGTTTGCGCCAGACGGCAACAGTACCAAAATTAGCAAATGCCAGTCCTTCGTCATCACCCACCAATTCAAACATCGCGGCAGTACGTTCAAACTCAGGTTCCGCCAGGGCAAGATCGCCTTCGAAGAAATCTGCAAATGCCAAAAGCAATTCAGCAAAGGTACCTAACACTGGTAATCTGTGAGCGATTGCTTGTTGATGCATGTACTTAGCCATTGTACGGCCTTCATCGGGATCATCCCGCATGAGGTCGAACGCAGTGAAACAGCTTTCACGCCATCCTGACTCTGACAGATTTAAACTACTAGTCATACCCCGGTACCTTTAATAATAGAACTGACGAAAAACTACCCCAGCAATGCGCTGGCAGAATGCCGGACAAATACTTATCAGCCCTTAGTAAGATAAAACTGCGACATATATCCTATCCAAAATATGTAAAAATTGCACTTTAATTAATCAATTTAACATTCATTTACATAGCAAAAGATATACGAGTGCAGCATAAAACACAAAAAATCTGTAACTGGTTTATGATGCGTTGCAATACATGCTTACAAAAGTTTTCAGATTAGCGTTTAGAAACAGTCAAAAAATATCAAAAAGTTAATCGTTAAGTTATTCAATAAGCCGGCTTCCCGTCTTTTTCAAGAAAGATGTCACCATGCTCTACCAACTCCATGAACTGAATCGCGCCTTTTTAAACCCATTAACTCAATGGGCAGAGGCCTCTTCTAAACTCTTTACCAATCCGATTTCACCACTGGCCCATTCTCCGTATGCACAGAGAATCGCGGCTGGCTATGAACTCATGTTTCGGCTGGGTAAAGACTACGAAAAACCAGCATTTGGAATTACAACGACTACCATTGACAAGCAAGTCGTTGAAATAGCGCAATCGACTGCGGTCATTAAACCTTTTTGCAAATTATTGCACTTCAGAAAGGTTTTGAGTGATAAAGATGCAGCAAAACTGAAACAACCAAAAGTTTTACTCGTCGCTCCCTTATCTGGCCATCATTCGACACTCCTCAGGGATACTGTACGCGGACTATTACCGCAACATGACGTATATATCACGGACTGGACCGATGCTCGTATGGTGCCACTGTCTGAAGGCGAATTCCACTTACACGACTATATCTACTATGTGCAAGATTTTATTCGTTTATTAGGGCCAGACGTCCACGTTATTTCAGTTTGTCAGCCTACTGTGCCTGTTTTGGCGGCGATTTCTTTGATGGCGACCGCCAAAGATCCGAAGTTGCCGAAAACGATGACCATGATGGGTGGGCCGATTGATCCCCGCAAATCGCCGACACAAGTCAACAATCTTGCCACAGAGAAAAAATTCTCATGGTTTGAAAATACTGTGATTTACAGCGTTCCGGCCAATTACCCTGGCTATGGTCGCAAAGTTTATCCAGGCTTTCTGCAACATACTGGTTTTGTGGCAATGAATCCAGATCGCCATGCGCAAAGTCATTGGGACTACTACCAACACCTAATCAAAGGTGATGATGACTCTGCAGAACAACATCGCAAGTTTTACGATGAATACAATGCAGTCCTTGATATGCCTGCTGATTATTACCTTGAAACGATTAAAACCGTCTTCCAGGAATTCCGTCTGCCTATGGGTACCTGGGAAGTCGAAGGTAAACTGGTTCGCCCGCAGGATATCAAAACAGTGGCTCTATTTACCGTCGAAGGCGAGCTAGATGATATTTCCGGCGCTGGTCAGACTCAGGCTGCGCACGATTTGTGTAGCAGCATACCTGCCAACATGAAGCAAGACTTCGTGGCGCCTGGCTGCGGTCACTACGGCATTTTTTCTGGCCGCCGCTGGCGCGACATTATTTGTCCAAAAATTGGCGAATTTATTAAACAGCACGCCTGATTTATTTAGATTTAGTTTTGTAGGAGAAGACCGCGTTCTCAGGAAAGCGGTCTTTTTATTTGTTGTTCACAAAATTGTCGTGGATAATTCGAGTTCTTCCTGAAGTTAAGTTAAAGTTTGCCGTGTCCGACACCCTCGCAGTAAAAATTGAACATATCCTGCCGCAAACGCAATGCACTAAATGCGGCTATCCGTCTTGCCATCAATATGCATTAGCTATTACGGATGGCAGGGCAAACTACAATCAATGCCCCCCTGGTGGGCAAGAAGGCGTAGTGCGGATTGCAACGCTGCTTGCCAAACCTATCATCCCTTTAGACACGAGCCACGGCACAGAACGCCCTCGCCCAGTTGCCTTTATCGAAGAAGCGTTTTGCATAGGCTGCACGCTGTGCATACAGGCTTGCCCAGTCGATGCCATCGTTGGCGCGCCTAAGCAGATGCATACGGTGATCGCTGACGATTGTACCGGATGCGACTTGTGTGTCGCTCCCTGCCCGGTAGACTGTATCAAGATGATCCCGATAACGGGGGAAAAAACTGGCTGGTCGGCGTGGAGCGAGCAGCAAGCGCAGACGGCACGTCAACAGTATGAATTCAGAAATGAACGCCTGCAGCGCGAAAAGCGCGAAAATGACGAGCGTTTAGCTGCCAAGGCAGCGGCAAAACTGAAAGCCCTGGAAGAAGAAACTGCCCATAGTGCAGAAGAAATTGAACAAAGAGACAGGAAAAAAGCGATTATCGCAGCAGCCATTGAACGTGCACGCTTAAAAAAATTGGAAGCCGAAGCAGGAAATAAATCATCATGAATGCAGAAAAACGCCGCGCCATTTTTACCCGCTTACAACAAGAAAACCCGCATCCAACCACAGAACTGGAATATACAACGCCATTTGAATTGTTGATCGCTGTTCTGTTGTCAGCGCAAGCTACCGACGTGTCGGTAAATAAAGCCACGCGTTTGCTGTATCCGGTTGCCAATACTCCGGCCAGCATTTATGCCTTAGGCGTCGACGGATTGATTCCGTATATTCAAACGATAGGCTTGTTCCGTACAAAAGCAAAAAATGTGATTGAAACCTGCCGCCTGCTAATGACCGAACATGGCGGCGAAGTACCACAAGACCGCGAATCCTTAGAAGCCCTGCCCGGCGTGGGCAGAAAAACTGCAAATGTCGTATTAAACACCGCCTTTGGCGTGCCGACGATTGCCGTTGATACACATATTTTCAGAGTGTCGAATCGCACCGGTATTGCCCCAGGCAAAAACGTAGATATCGTTGAGCAAAAATTGATGAAATTCGTGCCAAAAGAATTTCAGCAAGACGCACACCATTGGCTAATTTTGCATGGCCGTTATACCTGTCTTGCCAGAAAGCCGAAATGCTGGAATTGCATGATCGCCGATTTATGCGAATTCAAACAAAAAACGCCCTTACCCGACAAGGTGTAAGAGCGCTGGATTCATCGAGTTTGATTACACTTAAACGATTTTGCAAGCCTCATCAAAGCTCAGACGTGGAGAGCGCGGGAACAATTTGCTCGCGTCACCATAGCCAAGATTGCAGATGAAATTGACTTTAACGCTGGTGCCAGCAAAGAAAGTCGCATTGACTTTGTCTGCATCAAAGCCAGACATAGCACCACAATCCAGACCAACAGCGCGTGCAGCCAGCATCAGGTATGCGCCTTGCAAAGACGAGTTACGGAAAGCAGTCGCATCAATCACTGGCTGATTACCAGCAAACCATGGGCGCGCGTCGGCGTGAGGGAATAATTTTGGCAATTGATCGTAGAAAGCCATATCCATACCAATAATTGCCGTTACAGGTGCAGTTTTGGTTTTTTCGAAGTTACCTTCCGCCATGCAGCTCAATAACTTTTCTTTTTCAGTTGCAGATGTCACAAATACAATACGTGCTGGCGACGAATTAGCGGAGGTCGGCCCCCACTTCATCAAATCATAAATTTCTTGCAACTGTTCGGTAGTAACCGGCTTATCCAACCAGCCGTTATGGGTACGAGCTTCAGAAAACAAGGTATTGAGAGCGTCTTTAGTCAACATAAGTATCCCTTTCTAAGAATCGCTGCATGATAACCGAAGTGATAAAAAACGTCTGCATGCGCAACATCTGGCAAAGCACGCAATCGAAAATCCTTTTACAATACAGCACTTTAGTCTTTGCCCTTAAAGACTAACGCTTACCAGTTATCGATTGTTTTTATGTTCACCCCAAGTCAGCACGATGTACGGCGGTTCTTTTGCGATACCTTTCGCAAAATACACGCGCATGAAATTTTAACGCCGCTCGAAGCCATCGCTTCCGACTGGATACGCCAGCACCCTGAGTACGAAGCCGACTTACAAAACCTCGAAGCTGCTCTGGAAGCCAATTACAGCGTCGACCAGGGGCAAACAAACCCGTTTTTGCATTTATCTATGCACCTGTCGATTGCCGAGCAAATCTCGGTAGATCAGCCACGCGGTGTCAAAACTGCATTCCAGTTACTTGCACATAAGTTTAATTCCGAGCATGAAGCGCATCACCAGATCATGGAATGCCTCGGTGAAATGATCTGGAATTCGCAAAGAACTGGCTTACCACCGGATGGGCAAGCGTATGTTGAGTCATTGCAACAGCGCTGTCGCTAAAGAATCTGGAAAAGTCAGCCAAATAAAAAAACCACGCAATGACATCATGCGTGGTTTCTAGTTAGTGCTACAACAGCAGCACTTTACTCAGACCAACTTATTTTTGCACGATCAGACTACCTGGCAAACTGTGCAGGTAAGCTGCCACATCCAGAATATCGCTATGTGACAATGCCTTGGCCTGTGCCCCCATGGTTGGATTGCCACGACCATTTGGGCCGTCAACGCCACGCTGGTAGCCCTTTAAAGCTTGAACCAGATAGTCGGCATGCTGACCGGCCAGCTTAGGGTAAGTAGGATCGATAGGCGAGCTGAAATCTTTACCGTGACAAGAAGCACAATTGCTCTTTTCAACAATCGCTTTACCATTCGCCGCATCACCCGCCGCAAATGTATTGCCGCCCAACAAAGTTAAAGCCGTCGCCGCACTGGCGATTAAGGTGAGTTTTGTCATCTTTATCATCTTTTAGCTCCAGTTCTTATTTTTGTTGGGAGTAATAAGCAGCCAGATCAGCAATATCCTGATCAGACAAGCTGCCAGCAATGCCGCGCATAGACAAATGTTTGCGGTCGCCTTTACGGTAAGCCTGCAAGGCACTTTCTATATATTTGGCAGATTGCCCACCTATCATTGGCACCTGATAAACCTCAGGGAAGGTAGCTTTATAGCCAGGAATTGCATGACAGCCTATGCACATTGCGATTTTTTTATCAGCAGCATCTTTCGCATTGCCAACAACTTCTGCTGCGGATGCAACATGAGCGAGACTCGCCAAAGCGAGGATTGCAAACAGTTTTTTCATATGAGCGAATTGAATTAAACAAACAGAACAATGAAGACAACACCTTGATACTGCGCACCATTTTATATGATCAATATCAATTATGCGCAAAAAACGCACACAAACGTAGTAATTTAGGCAGCATCTGATCACACTGTTGTGCGGCAATACAAATTCAGTGCAAAGCACTTTCTCGTTGCATTTTTTAAAATAGAACATCCGTTCACCAAATCACGCATTCTGGCTTATACTCTTTTACAGTACATTTCGCCCGAACAACCAACCTTTATCATATCCACCATGACGCAGGAAACTACCGCTCTCCGTTTTGATGGCGCCGACAACTATGTCGCCACCGATGACTTAAAACTCGCTGTGAACGCCGCACTCAAACTGCAACGCCCTCTTCTGATCAAGGGTGAACCCGGCACCGGCAAAACCATGCTGGCGGAAGAAGTTGCAGCGGCCTTAAACATGCCGCTTATGCAATGGCATATTAAATCGACCACCAAAGCGCAACAAGGTTTGTATGAATATGACGCAGTTTCCCGTTTGCGTGATTCACAGCTCGGAGATGAACGGGTCAAAGACATCCACAATTACATTGTCAAAGGCGTGTTGTGGCAGGCGTTCACTGCTGATGAACCTGTGGTGTTACTGATTGACGAAATCGACAAAGCCGATATTGAATTCCCAAATGATTTACTGCGTGAACTCGATCGCATGGAATTCTACGTTTACGAAACTCGCGAAATGGTGCGCGCCAAGCATAGACCGTTGGTCATCATTACGTCGAACAATGAAAAAGAATTACCAGATGCATTTTTGCGTCGTTGCTTTTTCCATTACATCAAGTTTCCGGATAAAGACACGATGCAAAAAATCGTGGATGTGCACTTCCCGAAATTAAAAGCGGACTTGCTTGCGCAAGCCTTGCAAACCTTCTATGAAGTACGCGATGTTGCCGGACTCAAGAAAAAACCCTCGACTTCAGAGTTTATCGATTGGCTCAAGCTGTTGCTGGCAGAAGACATTCCTGCAGAAGCCTTGCGCAGCAAAGATAACAAGGCCATCGTACCGCCATTGCACGGCGCATTATTGAAAAATGAGCAGGACGTGCATTTGTTTGAGCGTCTAGTGTTTATGTCACGTACCAATCGTTAATCCCCAACGAGCCAACATCATAAGTAAAACACTTGCTACACAATAAAAAACGGCACTACCTGAAAAGGTGCGCCGTTTTTTATTGAACGAACGTAAATTTCAGCGTTTGAAAACAACGCCCTTACAGAGGCTGTTTCAATTGCTCCAAAATCGCTGGATTCTCTAACGTTGAAATATCCTGTGTGATAGTTTCACCTTTCGCCAACACTCGCAATAAACGACGCATGATTTTGCCGGAACGTGTTTTCGGCAGGTTGTCGCCGAAACGAATTTCTTTTGGTTTGGCAATAGGACCAATTTCTTTGGCTACCCAATTACGCAACTCTGTAGCGATCTGTTTTGCCTCGTCGCCGGTTGGACGACTGCGTTTCAATACGACAAAGGCACAAATTGCTTCGCCCGTTGTGTCGTCAGGCTTACCGACCACTGCTGCCTCAGCCACCAATGGGTTCGCCACCAATGCGGATTCGATTTCCATCGTGCCCATGCGATGTCCGGAAACATTCAGCACGTCATCAATACGACCGGTGATCGTAAAGTACCCGGTATCTTTGTTGCGGATTGCGCCATCACCCGCGAGATAGACTTTACCGCCGAACTCTTCTGGAAAATAGCTCTTCTTGAAGCGTTCTTCATCGCCCCAGATAGTACGTATCATCGATGGCCAAGGACGTTTGACCACCAGAATACCACCCTGCCCGTTTGGTAAATCATGGCCAGTTTCGTCAACAATCGCCGCCATAATGCCTGGTAATGGCAGAGTGCAGGAACCTGGCACCAATGGTGTCGCGCCCGGTAACGGTGTCATCATATGACCACCAGTTTCGGTCTGCCAGAAGGTGTCAACGATAGGGCAATTGCCTCGACCAATATTGTTGTAGTACCACATCCAGGCTTCTGGATTAATTGGCTCACCCACCGAGCCCAGCAAGCGCAAAGAAGACAAATCATATTTAGATGGATGCACATTGGCATCAGCATCAGCGGCTTTGATCAACGAACGAATAGCAGTTGGTGCCGTGTAGAAAATAGTCGCTTTGTGCTTTTCTATCATGTTCCAGAAACGACCAGCGTTCGGGAAAGTAGGCACACCTTCAAACACAATCTCAGTCGCGCCAACCGCTAATGGGCCGTAAGTAATGTAGGTATGACCTGTTACCCAGCCAATGTCGGCAGTACACCAGAATACATCCGCTGGCTTGATATCGAACGTCCACTTCATGGTCAGAATAGCCCACAACAAATAGCCACCGGAAGAATGTTGCACGCCTTTTGGCTTACCAGTTGAACCTGAGGTGTAGAGAATAAACAGCGGATGCTCCGCACTGACCCATTCTGGCTCGCAGACATCGGATTGATTCGCAACCAGATCGTGCATCCAGATATCGCGGCCTTCCAAAACATTGATAGCACCGCCAGTACGTTTATAAATCACGACATTGCGGACTTTTTCGCAATCGCCTAAGGCCAATGCCTCATCAACAATTGCTTTCAAAGGCAAATGCTTGCCACCACGCACTTGTTCATCAGCAGTAATGACAGCAACAGCACCTACGTCAACAATACGCTCTTGCAAAGACTTGGCAGAAAAACCGCCAAACACGACTGAGTGAGTTGCGCCAATACGGGCACAGGCTTGCATTGCCACCACACCTTCAACCGACATCGGCATATAGATCACAACGCGGTCACCTTTACCAACACCCAGTGATTTCAAGCCATTCGCAAACTGACAGACCTTGTGGTGCAATTCTTTGTAAGTTACCTTGGTTACTTCGCCGCCATCCGCTTCAAAAATCACGGCAACTTTATCGCCATGACCTTTTTGCAGATTCACATCAAGGCAGTTGTACGATACATTCAGCAAGCCATCTTCAAACCATTTATACAAAGGCGCGGTTGATTCATCCAATGTTTTGGTAAATGGTTTATGCCAATGCAGGTTTTCGCGCGCTAAATTCGCCCAGAAACCTTCATAGTCGTCTTCCGCCTGTTTGCATAGGGCGTAATAAGCATCCATTCCTGAGATGGTAGCCGATGCTGCAAAAGGAGCTGGCGGTGGGAAAATCCGGGATTCTGCTTTTACTTCTGTCACATTGCTTGTTTGGTCAGTCATTTTTGTCTCCGTCTTGTTTTCAATCAATTTCAGTAAATAAATGCTGCAAAGCTGGAATAAGGTCAGGCAAACTTTTGTGGCATGGAACTGGACATGCAAACCTTAATCTCAGAGACTTACTCAAGCCTTACGGTTCAGACTGCCAATTCTATACAAAATTATAACGTTAATACAATACCAAAATAATACCATCACATTGCCACTCTCACACCAGCAAAATAATGCGAACTCACACGAGCTTATGACACAGATGTAAAATAATGTTTTTTGTGAATTCGAGTTGGTACAACACGTGCCACCCTGAGCTATGCTGTACCAGATGACGCATAAACGACACTTACGACACTTTTTGTGGGTGTATGTTGTGCACGTCTAAGGACACTTCTGATCTGTACCGGATTCACAGAGTTAACCTTTTCCATCACTAGCCAAGAGCCACAACATGACAGTCATCAAGCAAGACGATCTGATCGAATCCGTAGCAGCCGCGCTGCAATACATCAGTTATTACCACCCTGCCGATTACATCGCCCATCTGGCGCGCGCTTATGAAGCAGAACAAAGCCCAGCCGCCAAAGATGCAATTGCACAGATTCTGACCAACTCACGCATGTGCGCAGAGGGCAAACGTCCAATTTGCCAGGATACCGGTATCGTCAACGTGTTCCTCAAAATCGGTATGGGCGTGAGATTTGAAGGTTTCTCTGGCTCTATCATTGATGCCGTGAATGAAGGTGTACGCCAAGGCTACAATCTGGCTGAAAACAAACTGCGTGCTTCTATCGTTGCTGACCCACAATTCGAACGTAAAAACACCAAAGACAATACGCCAGCGGTAGTTCATATGGAACTGGTGCCTGGTAATACCGTTGACGTTAAGGTTGCTGCTAAAGGTGGTGGCTCCGAAAACAAAACCAAGTTTGTTATGCTCAACCCATCTGACTCCTTAGTTGACTGGGTCATGAAAACAGTACCGACCATGGGCGCTGGCTGGTGTCCGCCAGGCATGCTCGGTATTGGTATCGGTGGTACCGCTGAAAAAGCGATGTTGATGGCAAAAGAGTCCTTGATGGACGACATCGACATGTACGAACTCAAACAACGCGGCCCGCAAAACAAAACCGAAGAATTGCGTATTGAATTGTGCGACAAGATCAATGCCCTCGGCATTGGTGCACAAGGTCTGGGTGGCCTGACCACAGTGCTAGACGTGAAAATCAATATGTACCCAACCCACGCGGCATCAAAACCAGTGGCGATGATTCCAAACTGCGCAGCAACACGTCACGCCCACTTTGTTCTTGATGGCTCAGGCCCAAGTTATATCGAACCACCAAAACTGTCTGACTGGCCTGAAGTTCACTGGACGCCAGACACAGAAAAATCCAAAAGCGTTGACCTCAATACCTTGACCAAAGAAGAAGTCGCGTCCTGGAAACCAGGTCAGACTTTGCTGTTGAACGGCAAGATGCTGACTGGTCGCGATGCAGCGCATAAGCGCATTCAAGACATGCTGGCTAAAGGTGAATCCTTGCCAGTGGATTTCACTAACCGTGTAATCTACTACGTTGGTCCAGTGGATCCAGTCCGTGATGAAGCCGTTGGCCCAGCTGGCCCGACAACGGCCACACGTATGGATAAATTCACCGACATGATGCTGGAAAAAACCGGTTTAATTTCCATGATCGGTAAAGCGGAACGTGGCCCGGTTGCGATTGAGTCGATTAAAAAACATCAATCTGCATATCTGATGGCAGTTGGTGGCGCGGCTTACCTCGTGTCAAAAGCGATTAAATCTGCGACGGTGGTTGGTTTTGCTGATCTGGGTATGGAAGCGATTTATGAATTTGATGTCGTCGATATGCCAGTCACCGTTGCGGTGGATTCACAAGGCACATCAGTACACAAAACCGGACCAAAAGAATGGCAAGCAAAGATAGGCATCATCCCTGTCAACTAATTGAATGCCTGCAAATTAAAGTAACAAAAACAGAATAGCAACAAAGACTGGGCTCATCTTAGTTTGATTCATTAGCTAATGTGAGCCCAGACCAGAAAAGGAATATCCCAAATGAAATTTGATCGTTTTGCGCCTGTCGGGGTGTTTGATTCTGGAATTGGTGGCTTATCTGTGTTGCAGCATATACGCCATATCCTGCCCCATGAATCACTGATCTATTTTGCTGATTCTGCATTCGCTCCTTATGGTGAAAAATCAGAAGCTGATATCACTGAACGCTGTATCGCAGTAACAGAATTCCTATTACAACAACATATCAAAGCACTGGTCGTTGCCTGCAATACCGCAACTGCCGCAGCAATTAAAGCGCTGCGTGAACGTTACCCAGATTTGATCATCATCGGTATAGAGCCTGGTTTAAAACCAGCCGCTACCATAAGCCAAAGCAACGTCGTCGGCGTTCTGGCTACGCAATTCACTTTGCAAAGTGAAAAATTCAACAATTTACGCGCACATATCAGTGCAGAAAGCTCAGTCCAATTTGAAGTACAAGCCTGCGTCGGCCTCGTCAATCAAATAGAAAAAGGGGAACTACGTTCAGTCGCCACTTTAAAATTGGTACGCAATTACGTCACGCCATTGCTACAAGCAGGCGCAGACACCTTAGTACTTGGCTGCACCCATTATCCTTTCGTCGTCAATTTGATAGAACAAGTAATACGAGAATATCAGTCTGAAACTCAAACAAGCACAACGAACATTCAACTAGTCGATACTGGATTAGCAGTAGCCACACAATTGCAAAGGCTGCTCGAACAAGCGGGTCTGTCTTTACTGGCAATTCAACGTCCACCAACCATTTCTGCCTACACCACGAGTAGCAAAAGCAGCCTACGCAATGCATTTAACCATCTGTTAAAAATACCAGATTCGGAAGTACATATTTTTGCCATGACCGATGTCGCCCCCGCAGTAAGCCCATGTTGACTTCATCGAATAATTTGTAGGCATACTCTACGAAGAACAATAAAAAAGCGATGCCTGAAGCATCGCTCTTTTATTCGTACATTAAGCTAAAAATTAACCCAATACAGCTGCCATCGCATTTGCAGTCGCTTCAACGTTACCAGTATTCAAACCAGCCACACACATACGACCAGAACGTACCAGATACACGCCGAATTCTTCCTTCAGACGATCGCATTGTTCCGCGCTCAGACCGGTGTAGCTGAACATACCGCGTTGTGTCAGGAAGTAGCTGAAATCTCGACCAGGCAATTTTGCACTCAACACATCGTGCAATTTACGGCGCATTGCCTGAATACGATCACGCATCGCAACCACTTCTGCTTCCCACATAGGACGCAGTTCTGGGTCGCTTAACACGCGCGCAACCAACTGACCACCGTGCATCGGGGGGTTGGAATAATTGCGACGAATTGTTGCTTTCATCTGTCCCAAAACATTCACTGCTTGCGCTGCGTCAGGGCATACTACACTCAATGCACCGCAACGCTCGCCGTACAGACTCATACTCTTAGAGAACGAGTTAGCAACCAGGAAGCTCAAACCTTGGTCAGCCAGCAAACGAATAGCGTACGCATCTTCTTCAATGCCATCGCCATAACCTTGATACGCCAAATCCAAAAAGGCGATCAATTCACGCTCTTTCAATACTGGCACCAAAGCTTGCCATTGCGCTTTCGTCAGATCAACACCCGTTGGGTTGTGGCAGCAGGCATGTAACAACACAACGCTGTGTTTTTCCGCAGATTTCAGTGCTTCCAACATTGCATCAAAACGCAAGCCGCCAGTCGCCGCGTCGTAGTATGGATAAGTTTTCACTGTGATACCGCAGCCTTCGAAAACAGCGCGGTGGTTATCCCATGTCGGATCACTCACCAGCATCGTTGAAGCAGGGAAATAGCGTTTAATAAAGTCGCCACCGATTTTCAAACCACCAGAAGAACCCACCATTTGCATGGTCACCACGCGACCAGCTTTGACCGCTACGCTATCTTTACCGAACAACAATTCTTGCACTGCAGTGCGGAAATTCGCCGCACCTTCCATAGGCAGGTAAGGACGTGCACCCGCATCAGCCACAACTTTATGTTCAGCAGCACGTACCGATGGCAACATAGGAATCTTGCCTGCATCATCAAAATAAATACCAATCGACAGATTGATCTTATTTGGGCGTGGATCTTTGCCAAATGCTTCGTTCAGAGACAAGATAGGATCGCCAGGATAGGCTTCGACGTGCTGAAACATGATGTGACTCCAGTAAGTTGGATAAGAAATCGCGGCATTTAACTTGCCATTGTTGCCATTCAAATAAAATGACAGGGCAAAAATGCTTAAAACGCTATTTTGACACACTCAAGACCAAATAAAGGATACACCTCGTGTTTTTACTTAGGTCTAACTGTATCTAAACGGACGTAGATTTGACCAAGAACTAATTTTTATCAGGAGTAACGCCCCCAAGTAAGGTGAAGAAACTGGATACACACGAAAGCCTTTTACCCAATTCTTCAATTAATCCCAACGTAATTTCGTGATTATCGACAGAAAACGCATCAAATTTACCTAATATGTTATCAAATTAAACTCATTTGTTTTTAACATACGGTACACATAAAGTGAGTTGGTCTATCAACACCCTATGGATCAATACTCTTTCCGCTAACCAAACTTGTGCCGACATAGACGGATAAACGGGGAATTTCATTGATGCATATTCTGGAAGATAGACAGACTCGTTGTGCGCCGAAGTAGATAAGCCTATTCCTATTCCTATTCCTGTGTACAACGACCACATCATCAATATCCGTTAAACATTTTCCTGGAGATCTGACATGAAAATCGTATTCAGAGTAAGCATGTTTTTATTAATGTCTCAATGCATGACAAGTTTTGCTCAACAAAACTCAAGTGCTACCATCAATCCGTTCGGTAAAGTTACGCCTCATGCGAAAATTGCAGCAGCATCGTGCACCCCAACCTCTTTTACTCCGACCGCAACTATCGCACTCTCTGGTAACGGATTTATTACGCAAGCGCAACCAAACGCCACCGAATCCATAGATAGTGGCGCGGGAGCAACTGGACTTCATGCATGGACGAGCAACTCCACGGTTATTAGCACCTATTTTCGCGTCAGCAATCCAGGGGAGTTAAAACTCGCTTTGCTTGGAAGTTTGAACGGCGCAACTAGTAGCACCGTCAGCATCTCATTAAACGGTCAATCATCAACTGTGGACCTAAAAGGTACTGAGACTAAGTCTTATCCAGTTTGCTCTTTCAATGTCAGTTCACCAGGCTATGTCAAAGTTGACCTGCAAGGCGTAACTAAAGTTGGTAGTTATTTCGGAGACATAACCGCGCTTCAAGTTGCAGGTACCGCGAGCAACGGTTTGATCTATGCAAATGACCCAAATAATTACTACTGGTCTCGTCGAGGTCCTTCTGTACACCTGGCATATACGGTGCCAGACTCAACAGAATATTTCTATAGTGAAGTGACAGTACCAAAAGGCCAGGATCAAATTGGTTCTTATTACATGGCAAATGGTTTTGGTGAAGGCTATTTTGGTATTCAAGTCAAAGAGACTGGTCGCATCGCCATATTTTCGGTATGGAATCCATTACAAGGTAAAACTACGGCAAAACAGGTCGGCACAGGTGTCACAGTCCGTACCTTTGATGGTGAAGGAACTGGTGGACAAGCGGCCTACCCTTACAATTGGATCACAGGAAATACCTACAAATTCATCACAAAAATAACCCCAAATACAAATGGCAGCACTGATTATTCCGCCTGGCTATTCGCTCCGGAACTTAACACCTGGAAATTCATAGCGACCTGGAATCGACCAAACACAAAAACTTACCACAACGGCGTTTATTCGTTTTTAGAGAATTTTATTGATTCCAACGGCTATCTTGGTCGTAGCGCACTCTATGGCAATCAATGGGCCAGAAGCACCACAGGCGTTTGGACAGAAATCACTTCTGCCAGTTACACTGGTGATCCTACGGCAACAAATAAACAGAGAATGGACTACGCGGGCGGCCTACAAAATGGTTTGTTCTTCTTAAAAAATGGCGGATTTTTTAACGATTATGTTACTTCTGATCAGCAATATAATCGTCCGGCAACCAGAGTACCCCCAGCGGTCGATGTCAAAACTCTACCAATTCAATAAATAACGAAAGGTATTCGCGCTCATACCAAGGCTTTGCAACATGGTGCTGTTTCCAACAGCACCATGTTTTGAGCACGATTAGGCAATACAAAATCCCGCCAGTTTGCCATTCGTTCTGATGACAAATTTGAACTTATTGCGCCGACGGCAATCATCAAGGCCCACAAAAAGTAAGCGTGTGTGGTTTCAGGACTTATGCGACTTTGTCTCAGTATGGTCATAGCAAGCCAGTAACCCGGATAATTGACGATGATCCCAAACGTGGTTGAAGCATTATTGCGACACATCCTTGGAAACGTATTACACAAACCACAATGCTACAAAAGCCATCACTCCAGTATTCTTAATTACTTGAAAACTCAACACTTCTATGTCAATCTAAACTTAATGTTACTTTTAAATACATTAAATTACTTAGTATTTATTTCCCGGCAGCATTGTTCTACTTTTAGAGGAGCTCACAATGTCGAAGCGACTCCCTCCACTTAACTCACTCAAAGTATTTGACGTTGCTGCCAAATGCCTAAGTTTTACTGTTGCGGCAAAAGAATTGCATGTGACGAGCGCAGCAGTCAGTCATCAAATCAAAAAATTACAAGACCACTTGGGTGTTGCTCTCTTTCAAAGATCAGGAAATGCACTGCTACTCACCGAAGCAGGGGAGCGCTACCTTCCACACATACGTGAAGGCTTTCGAATTTTTCAACTCGCGACAGATACTTTATTAACACGTACCCATGTACTACTAAAAGTTGGAGTGCCTCCATCGTTAGGGGCGAAGTGGTTAATGCCGCGACTGTATCGTTTCTTAAATGAACACCCATATATCATGGTGGAGATTTTCTCTGAAATAGACAGCAATTACCTCAATTGTGATATTTCGATTGACTATCAACGGGACCAATTTGAAGGTTTAATTATGGAGCCGCTCATGTCCACCGAATTGTTTCCAGTGTGCAGTCCGGAGCTTGGCAAACAATTATCTGATCCGAATGATCTTACCAAATTAAGTTTATTGCATGAAGTAACTACTTGGGAGAGCTCAGATTACCCAAGTTGGGAAGCCTGGTTCTCAGCCTTAGAAATTAAGAATGTCAATTCATTTTCGGGACCAAAATTCACACTTGCCATCCTTGCCCTCCAGGCGGCCATTGATGGCCACGGTGTAGCGCTCGCGCAAAAAATATTGGCGGAACGCGACATCACTGCAGGCAAACTCGTTCGACCATTTCAAATAGAAACTTCATTGCGCCTTCATTACTATCTGATCTATGCTCAATCTTCGAGACAGAATCACGCCTTTGAGATTTTCTACAAATGGCTACGTAACGAAGCACAATTTAGCTAGTTTTTCATATACGAACGAGGTGGCTTCGAAGCGCCAGAACGTAAATTTCAGGTTCAGACTGCAAGCAAAATCAAATTTACAGTGCCTTCATTAATGCCAATATAATAGCTATTGCCATTATATTAATTGCCCGCTTACGAGCCAGATACGACTCAAAGCCCAACCGAAAAATACAATACCAACCACATCATGATAAGAAAAAACTTGTTATTCGCAAGCTCGTTTACCATATTAACGAGTGTCTGCAGCCACGTTTTAGCCGAAGAACAACTCATTATTGGACGAGTCACTTCGATCACACTGCTTCCATCCGGAAGCCAATCATGCCCGGAACTCAATGGCAACATGAAGGCCAATGCAGATGGCACAAGGACTATCACCCTCTCAAACGACTGCGGCTGTGAGGAAACCAGGATACAGGTAGAAGAAACCTTACTCGGAACGCAGACTGCTTCCAACATCAAGCTACAAAACAGAATCGGCGAATGGTGTAAACCAAACTTCCCTCTCTTGTCAGAAGATCTATTGATACACATCGACGGCAATATGACACGCTGGTCAATCATGACCAATAAAGATAAAAAACATTTATTCAACGTCAAAAAATTTACGCAAATTGGTGGTGTGGCTGTCAAAGACTTGACGCTCAATGCTGATCAACAGGCATCAACAGAAGAGTTGATAGAAAAAATTAATTCAAAAAAATAACTTCGGAAAAATAGAACGTGCATCAGCATGCGAACACATCATTTGTCGGGCTGGTGCAACCCGCACTGAGATTACAGTGAGAGCAACATTGGCGGGTTGCATTCACCCTTTACTGGGTCATCAACCCATAAAAAAACCTCACCAACATTGTTGATGAGGTTTTTTGACTGCAAAGCAAGGACGATCAATCACCGCCGTGGCTATACTCGGCCGCACCAACTGGTGCGTTGATGCCGGATTTTCCTTCAAAGAAAAATGGCTTACGGACTTTTTTGGTCACGCCAACTTCATTCATCGTCGAGCTGTCATACAAACGACCATTCAGCATGACTTGCGTGACGCGATCGGATTGACGAATGTCGTGCAATACGTCGCCATCCACAATCATCAGATCAGCCAGCTTCCCTACCTCAAGAGACCCCACATCTTTATCCAAACCCAAATAGCGTGCACCATTAATGGTTGCGCTACGTAAGGCTTGTATTGGTGTCATCCCACCACGCACCAGAGTCCATAATTCCCAGTGCGCAGCCAGACCTTCACGTTGACCGTGAGCACCCAAGTTCACAGGTACGCCAGCATTTTGCAATGTGGTGGCGACTTCAGCCGCACGGAAGACGTTGTAATCTTCTTCAGGGGCAATCTCACGACGGACGCTGCGGGACTCTAATATGGTGCGCGGTACGTATTTAGACAACAAGGGATGTTTCCAGACATCGGTGTGCGCGTACCAGTAATGTTCACCATCTAGCCCACCATAGGCAACACCCAGTGTGGGTGTAAAGCCCACCTGCGTTTGCGACCATAATTGCGTTACATCGTCGTACACTTTCGCCACTGGCAATGCGTGTTCAACGCCGGTATGACCATCAATCACCATCGTCATATTAGCTTCGAACAAAGAACCACCTTCTGGCACCACCATCATTTCCGTTTCACGCGCGGCTTCTAACACTTGTTGACGTTGATCGCGACGCGGCTGGTTGTAGCTCTTGACCGAAATCGCGCCTAAAGCTTTCTGACGCTTTAAGTGCGTCAACGCATCATCGAGATTATTCACGACCGCTGAAAAATTCGCTTTCGCGCCATACAAAATCGTACCCGTTGAGAAAATACGTGGCGCAACGACAGCACCTGCCTTTTGCATTTCGCTATGCGAGAAAATCTCATTGCTGTCGTTCGAAGGATCATGCAACGTTGTCACGCCAAATGCCAGCGATGCATAATCGATCCAGCTTTGCTGAGGAATTATGCCGCCCTCTCCCATACCGCCATGCCAATGCACATCAACCAGACCAGGCAAAATCGTTTTACCAGTGGCATTGATTTGTGTTGCACCAGCAGGAATCGTGATATCGCTTGCCTTGCCGATTTGGGTAATGCGATTATCGACAATCACAAGACGACCGTTTTCAATCACTTCATCACCACGCATCGTGGCAATGCGTCCACCTGAAATCACTGTTGTGCCATGCGGTTTATCTGCTGTTTCTGTGAAACCTATCTTCAGCCCATGTTCAACTGGTTTAGGCAACTCAGCCGGGGCACCAGGGACAAACGCAAAAGCATCCTTCAAATCTCGCGTGAACAATTCGTCGCCCAGCGCAAAATGAATTTGCTTACTATCGCCAGACCAATGCAGATACTGCCCGGCATTGATGTCCAATTGTTTTACTGGCAGTGCATCCATTTTAGGGCCAATGGTGAACGGCTTACCAACAGTCGGCAAAGGGGTTACGTAAGCATGAAAGCGTTCACCAAACGCCAGCCACTGTCCATCCGGAGAAATAGCGAACTCACCCGCAAATTCACTGTTCGCGACCGCTTGTTCAGGTTTGCCATCCAAGGGAATTTTCACCAACGAGGTAGTCCAATCCACTTCACTCGTGTATTTAGTACGGCTGACAAAGACTTCTTTTGAATCTTTACCAAACTGTGGCGCACTGCCTTCTTCGGTCAGCAAACGTGCCGGGGATTTGCCATCCGCATCCACGATATACACGCCAGTTTCCATAGCAAACCAAGGGGTAGTCAGATAGCCACCTTTAGACTTTACAAACACAACTTGTTTGCCGTCTGGAGAGAAACGCGCTTGGGTGTATTTACCAGGTCGACTGGTC
This sequence comes from Cognatundibacterium jejuense, assembly GCF_014284255.1. Classification (GTDB taxonomy): domain Bacteria; phylum Pseudomonadota; class Gammaproteobacteria; order Burkholderiales; family Burkholderiaceae_D; genus Undibacterium; species Undibacterium jejuense. Next base: position 96,581 of record NZ_JACOFV010000016.1, on the reverse strand, counting down.
AATACAGTTTCTTTTCCGCTGGCCACATTAATGCTGCGTACTGAACCCGTCTTTTGATCATCCCAGGTGGTGAAGACGACATTTTTTCCGTCGCGCGAAAAGCTTGGAAAATATTCAAAATAGCTGTTTTGTTTGGTTAAACGATGCGGTGTCCCGTTCGGCAAATCGCGGATATACAGGTGTCCTAAAGCAGAATAAACGACCTTATCACCTTGAGGTGCGACATTGACTGACCGCAATTGATGAACGTCGAACTGATCGGGAGCCACCGCATGCGGGAAACGAACCGCCGAGCGAATTTCACGGGTATCTTTGACATGAAAAGGAATTTCAGTTGCTTTCTGCGCAAATGGATCGAGACGCCAGATTTTTCCTTGCGCCCACACTACGATTTCTTTGCTACCTGGCATCCAAGCAAACGAAGGATAGACACCATGAATTGCCCAGGATTCTTGCATGTCGCGCTCAAGCTCAGGCCATGCTGCGACTTCTTCACCAGTATCGAGGTTTTTCAAAAACAAGGTCGATTGGTTACGTATGCGTCTTACAAATGCCAAATATTTACCATCTGGTGAAGGCACTGGACGCACTGCACCACCAGGACCGCCAACGATGGCTTTGACTTTGCCATCTTGCAAATCTTTGCGGAAAATTTGATAAATTTGTCCGTTGGAATCTTTATTGTATTCAAACGAATTGCCTTCCGTCGTATCCTGAGAGTAGTAGACGTAACGACCATCAGGAGAAAAAGCAGGTTCACCTAAATCTTTTTGCCAGTTTGGCTTCTCATTGAGTTGCACACCAGAACCACCGCTAGTGTGGTACATCCAGATTTCGCCTGAACCCAGTGAACGCGTACCGCTATAGTGTTTGCGTGCAGCAATGTATTGACCGTCCGGGCTCCAGACTGGATTATTTAATAAGCGAAAATCTTCTTTGGTAACGGCATGGGCATTGCTACCATCAACATTCATGACCCAGATATTGTCGCCACCACCAGCATCTGACATGTACGCAATTTGTTTGCCATCGGGAGAAAAACGCGCCTGCATCTCCCAGGCGATAGAATGCGTGAGTGGTTTAGCTTCACCACCTTTGATCGGCAACAAATACAGATCGCCCAATAAATCAAAGATGACCTGTTGCCCATCAGGACTGACATCGACACTCATCCAGGTACCGGTGCGGGTATCAATATTGACTGTTTTGGCTTCACCTGGCGGATGATTGACATCCCATTTTTTTACTTCGGCTTCAGTTTTGACTTCTGGCTTGGCTGCATCAGCAGCGTGTGCGACAAACGCCGGAAAACACATCATGATTGCCACAACGCCAGGCAATAAGCCGGGCAATACTTTTGAACCGCGCATACCTTCTCCCCTGATTTATTATTCCGCTCATTGATGGGCGGTTTGGCATATTTTGAACCATGGAAGCAAGGGAAGTTCCGCTCTCAACAATTTCAGGAGAATGTTCGTGCAATTCTAGCGACAACGAAAGAATATCGTGCGGTTTGAAAGCCGGAAAAATTAAATTCTTTGTACCAAAAGACAAATCATGCGTCTTGATACGCTCGAATCATGTTTTCACTGAGCCCCCAGTCACGCAAAATGTCTCCGCTATGCTGACCAGCGCGAGCCGGTGGCATCGAGATTTCTGGTGGCGTACGACTAAATCGAGGTGCGGGTGCCGGTTGTTTAACGCCAGCAACGTCAATGAAATTGCCACGTGCCTGATTATGCGGGTGATCTGGGGCCTCATCCATATCCAACACCGGGGCGTAGCAGACATCGGTACCCTCTAAAATTTCACACCACGCTTGACGGGTCTTAGTAGCGAACAAAGTAGCAAATTTAAGCTTTAACTGCGGCCAGGTCGCGACATTCATTTGCGCCTGAAAATCAGGATCATGCACATCCGTGAGTTGTAATAGCAAAGCATAAAACTGCGGTTCTATGGCACCTATCGTGATAAATTTTCCGTCGGCGCAGGCGTAACTGTCGTAAAACGGTGCGCCACCATCTAATAAGTTACTGCCGCGCTCAACACTCCACGCACCAAATTGCTTAAAGCCATACAACATCGCACCCAGCAACGCAGAACCATCCACCATGGCAGCATCGACCACCTGACCCTGACCTGACTTTTGCGCTTCTAAGGCGGCACACACAACACCAAACGCCAGCATCATTGCGCCACCACCAAAATCGGCAACCAGATTCAAAGGGGGCGGCGGTGGCGTATCAGCGCGTCCCATCGCATGCAACATACCTGTGAGCGCCAGATAGTTGATATCGTGCCCCGCAGCTTGTGCTAATGGGCCATGCTGCCCCCAACCAGTAATGCGGCCATAGACGAGTTTTGGGTTGCGCGTCTGACAAACTTCCGGCGCCAAGCCCAAACGCTCCATCACTCCAGGACGAAATCCCTCCAGCAAAATATCTGCTTTAGAGATCAGTTCTAACAAAATTTCCTGATCAGTAACGAGTTTCAAATCCAAAGCCAAAGAACGCCGCCCGCGTGCCAAGACATCGAAACGCGTCCCAAGAATCGGAAAAACGACCTTTTCACCAGGCTTAGTTTTTCTATCAATACGAATAACTTCAGCCCCCATGTCCGCCAGCATCATCGCGGCAAACGGACATGGCCCTAAACCAACCATTTCAACGACGCGCAAACCTGCTAATGGACCACTCATGAATTTACTCATTTCTAAAGAACAACAGAATTGGCTTCACACTTTGCCGCGTCAATCGCGGAACTGATTACATCATCCACGCAGGCCGCGTCCGGCCTACGTTATCAAAGTGAGCGAGAAATAATCTCTTTCATAATTTCGTTCGCACCACCATAAATCCTTTGCACACGCGCATCGACATACATTTGCGCAATCGGATATTCCAGCATATAGCCATAACCGCCAAACAATTGCAGACATTGGTCAATGACTTTGCATTGCAAGTCCGAAATCCAGTATTTCGCCATCGACGCCAACTCAGTATCCATGCGGCCTTCCAGCATATCAACAATACAGCGATCAATAAAAGTACGGGCAATGGTTGCTTCGGTTTTGATCTCTGCCAGAACAAAACGGGTATTCTGCATTTCAATTAATGCTTGCCCAAACGCCTTACGTTCCTTTGTGTACTCTATCGTCAGACGCAGTGCCCGCTCAATGGCGGCGACACCAGCCACACCAAGGATCGTGCGTTCATAAGGCAATTCTGTCATTAATTGATAAAAGCCTTTACCCTCAACGCCACCTAACACGGCATCGGCTGGCACACGTACATCATCAAAAAACAGCTCGCAGGTATCCTGACCTTTTTGACCGATTTTTTCTAAAATACGCCCTACTCGATAACCCGGGCAGTTTTTGGTCTCGACCAGCAGTAATGAGACGCCTTTACTACCTGCGTCTGGATCAGTTTTTGTGACGACCACGACCAGATCAGCGAGGTAGCCGTTGGAAATAAAAATCTTCGATCCATTGATGCGATAGCCATCACCATCGCGCACGGCGCTGGTGCGTATGCCTTTCAAATCTGATCCGGCACCTGGTTCAGACATCGCAATTGCGGCAATCATTTCTCCACTTGCCATCAAAGGAAGATACTTTTTCTTTTGCGCTTCCGTTCCCTGATTCAAAATATAGTGAGCAACGATTGCATGAACGTGGATGCCGAATGCCATATCACCAGCGTAGCCCAACTCTTCAAACACAACCGCCTGATGGGCAAAGCTTCCGCCAGAGCCTCCATATTCTTCAGGAATATCGGCGAGCAACATGCCCATTTCACCACCTTTATTCCACAAGCTACGATCAACGTGCTGTTGTTTTTTCCAACGCTCTTGATGGGGTGTCACTTCTGACTCAACAAACCGGCGAATCGCATCACGAAAGCTTTCCAGTTCCGAACACATCCATGGTGAGGTGTAATTCATTTTTTCTCTCCACTATCAGGATTGACGGTACATAGTGACAACGCAAGCGCCACCGAGACCCAGATTGTGTTGTAACGCGATACGCGCACCAGCGACTTGCCTATCGCCCGCATTACCACGTAATTGCTGGGTCAATTCAAAACATTGAGCCAATCCGGTCGCGCCAAGTGGATGTCCTTTTGATAGCAAACCGCCGGACGGATTAGTGACTACTTTTCCGCCATAGGTGTTATCGCCATCGTCAATAAATTTCGCCGCGCCGCCTTCAGGACAAAGACCCAGCGCTTCGTAAGTAATCAACTCATTGTGGGCAAAACAATCATGCAACTCGATCACATCCAGATCGTCAGGTCCGATGCCGGTTTGCGCATAGACTTTGGTTGCAGCCTCTTTGCTCATGTCATAGCCAACCACTTTCATCATATCCTCAGAATCGAACGTCGATGGCTTATCGGTCGTCATCGATTGTCCTGCGATATACACCTGCGTGTTGAGGCCATGCTTTTTCGCAAAAGCTTCTGACACCAAAACGGCAGCGGCAGCACCACAGGTAGGTGGACATGCCATCAGTTTGGTCATTACACCCGGCCAGATCATGGTCGAGCTCATTACGTCTTCAGGTGTCACCACCTGTTTAAACAAAGCCAATGGATTATTCGCGGCATGACGACTGGCTTTGGCGCGGATTTTCGCAAAGGACTCCAGAGGCGTGCCGTATTTCTGCATATGGCTTAAACCAGCACCGCCAAAATAACGTAATGCCAAAGGGATTTGTGACATGCCTACCAGCTTTTCAGTGACTTCATCAAAAGCATCGAATGGACTTGGTCTATCCTGAAAAATTGAGCCCAAAGCGCCTGGACTCATTTGCTCAAAACCAAGCACCAGCACACATTCAGCCGCGCCGCTGGCGATCGCCTGGCGTGCCAAAAACAATGCCGTTGATCCGGTCGAGCAGTTATTATTGACATTAACAATCGGGATGCCAGACATACCCACCTGGTATAAGGCCTTTTGCCCTGCGGTCGAATCGCCATACACATAACCAACGTACGCTTGCTCAATATCATCGTAGGCAATTCCGGCATCGGCTAAAGCCAGTCTGGACGCTGTCGCTCCCATCTGGTCATAACTGGCACTGGTTCCTGGCTTGGCAAAGGGGATCATTCCAACACCAGATACATAGACTCGTTGACTCATGTACATCTCCGTTATTTATTTTAAATTCAAACAACATTCTCCATTCCTCAACATGCTGTTTTGGAACGAGAAATATTGGAAAAATCTTATTTTGATTAAATAATAGGTCAAACGACCAATAACGTATAATTTATAGGTCAATCGTACTATTTGTCAATCAAGATTCAAGATTGCGTAAATCCATATGCGATAATTTACATTCAGAATCAATGCACCTTATCATGCCAAATACACTACAAACTTCACTCAAAAACAAAGCTTCCAGCACCACAGAAAAAGGACTTGGCAGGGTCAGTGAAATTTTAGATGCTGCACGTCACATTCTGGCCAGCGAAGGATATGCAGGTCTGTCAATGCGCAAAGTCGCCAGTGAAGTTGGTATCAGTCTGAGCAATGTGCAGCACTACTTTCAAAGTAAAGATGTATTGATGGAAGCAGTGTTATTGATGACCATGAATCAGTTTCAGGAAAAGCTCGACCACATTACCAGCAAGATGGAGCAACAGCCACGCATAGAGCAGTTAAATTCAGCGATCAGCATGTTTCTGGAAGAACTCAGCAATCCGGTCACTTACGGCATGTTTTTTGAAATCTGGGCACTCGCTGCACGCAATGACTTTGCTTCCAAGCTCATGGATAAAATGATCGCTCGTGAGCGCAAAGCGATTTTCAAATTAATCCAAGGTCTGAACCCAGCGATTTCTGACGAAGAATACAAGTTAAGAGCGACTTTGATCGTCGCTCAGGTAGAAGGGTTAATGTTATTCCGTTACCATCGCCAGACACAAAAAGCAGAAATGTTGGAAGTTCATGCGGCATTGAAAAAATCGGTGATTGGTTTAGCGAGTATCGCCTGATTGTTTGACCTTGTATGACGGGGACAACTGATCAATTAAATATAAAAAAACCCGCCAGTTGAATGGCGGGTTTTAGCTTATTGCTTTGGATAACTGCTCTGGATTATTTCAGCTAAATTAAGTTGGATTTACTACTGGAGCATCCAAAGTCTCCAATGGTTTTTCCACCTCATGCTTACCAGCGATAAACACGTACATTGCAGGAACCACAAACAAAGTGAACAGTGTACCGATAGACAAGCCAGTAAAAATCACCAGACCCATAGCGTGACGGCCAGCAGCACCTGCACCGGAAGCAACCACGAGTGGTACCACACCAAACACCATCGCTGCTGTCGTCATCAGAATCGGACGCAGACGTTCGCCAGCTGCTTCTTCGATTGCATCGCGTTTGCTCAAACCTTTTTTACGCAATTGATTTGCAAATTCAACGATCAGAATACCGTGCTTACTGATCAGCCCCATCAGAGTCACCAGACCAACCTGAGTATAGATATTGACTGACGAGAAGCCCCAGAAAATAAAGATCATCGCACCAAACAATGCTAATGGTACCGAAACCAAAATAATCACTGGGTCACGAAAACTCTCGAACTGCGCAGCCAATGCCAGGAAAACGATAATGACAGCAAAAGCCATGGTCACCAGAAAGCCACCCGATTCATTCATAAACTGACGAGACTGACCGGAGTAATCCACGGTGTAACCAGTTGGTGCGACTTCTTGCACCAGACCACGCAAGTAGCTCAGTGCTTCGTCCTGCGATACACCGGCCACACCAGAAATAGTTGCCGAGTTCAACTGTTGGAAACGGTTAATCGCTTGTGGCACAACACTATTTGTAATATGAGCCACTGTGCTGGCGGGTATCATATTTCCGGCAGGAGTGCGAATATTAAAATCCAATAAATTATCAGGATTCAAACGATCCACCTGTTGCACTTGTGGGATCACTTTATACGAACGTCCGGCAATGGAGAAGTAATTAACATAGCCACCACCCAATGCTGCGCCCAATGCCTGCCCCACACCTTGTTGCGTCATTCCCAGCGTGGTGATTTTGTCACGATCAAATTCCAGCGTTGCTTGTGGCTTATCTAATTTCAAATCAACGTCCATGAAATAGAATTTACCGGAAGTCCGTGCTTTATCCATGACTTGCTGAACAATCGTGTTCAGATTTTCAAACGGCTCTGTCGTGGTAATCAAGAACTGCACTGGCAAACCTGATGAACCAGGTAAGGCAGGGAATTGGAACGCGGCAACCCGCGCTCCAGCGATCTTGTTCCATTTCGCTTGCAAATCCGCCTGAATTTGCTTCGCACTACGAGTACGATCGCCCCAATCCTTGAGCAATACACCGCCGATACCTGCATTCGTAGTTGGTACGCCAGTTATCTGGAACATTTGCTTGTATTCAGGCATATCATGACCGACTTTGAACACTTGATCTGCATAGGTCTGCATCTGATCAGAAGTCGCTGTTGGTGCGCCGACTACCTGAGACAAAACAATCCCCTGATCTTCTTCTGGTGCCAATTCTGACTGCGACATTTTAAACATCAAGCCAAGACAAGCGATCAGAATCACACTCATCACAATCAGCACAGGCCAAGTATTGAGCAGACTATGCAAGAGGCGTAAGTAGCCGCCACGCACGCGCTCAAATGTATGGTCAATAAATTTAACGAAACGACCTTCATTCTGATCTGCGGAGAAGAAACGTGAACACATCATCGGTGACAGTGTCAGCGCGACGACACCAGACACGGCCACCGCACCTGCCAGCGTAAAGGCGAATTCAGTAAACAACGCACCTGTCAAACCGCCCTGGAAACCAATCGGTACATACACCGCCACCAAGACCACAGTCATCGCCAGAATCGGCCCACCCAGTTCACGAGCAGCGATCAACGATGAATCAAGAATCGATTTACCTTCTTTCATGTGACGGTCGACGTTCTCCACGACAATAATCGCATCATCAACTACCAGACCAATTGCTAACACCAACGCCAACAAGGTCAGCAAATTAATCGAATAACCAAACATCAACATCACGAAGAACGTACCCACTAATGACAGTGGCATCGCAATTACTGGCACCATCACCGCACGGAAGCTACCCAGGAACAGGTAAATAACAACCGTAACAATCACCAACGCCTCAAGCAAAGTCTTTACAACTTCTTCAATCGAAGTGTTAATAAACTCAGTGGAGTCATAAACGATCTGACCTGTCAGGCCATTTGGCAACTGTGACTGAATTGGTGGAAACGCTTTACGAACGCGCTTTGCCACATCCAGAATATTTGCTTCAGGAGCGACTTTGATACCGATAAACACTGAACGTACGCCACTAAAAGCAACGTTAAAGTCGTAATTTTCAGACCCCAGCGTCACTGTCGCAACATCTTCTAAACGAACTATTGCATCACCATTTTGTTTGACTGCCAGTTTCTTAAACTCTTCCACGGAATGCAAGTCAGTACCTGCAGTTAATGGTATCGTCACCATCTGACCTTTTGAGGAACCCAATGCCGTCAGGTAGTTATTACTGGTCAAAGCAGAACTAACGTCAGCAGCCGTCACGCCCATCGCGGTCATTTTCCCTGCGTCTAACCATGCACGTAACGCAAACTGACGCGCTCCCAGCAACTCTGCTGTTTGCACACCATCAATCGAGTCGAGCTTAGGCTTGACAACACGGATCAAAAAGTCTGTGACGTTATTGGTCGGCAGAGTATCGCTATAAAAACCCATGTACATCGCGTCAGTCGTCTGACCGGTTTGCACAGTCAACACTGGCTGCTGCGCTTGTTGCGGCAATTGGTTTTTAACTGAATTCACTTGCGTGTTAATTTCAGTCAAAGCACGATTTGCATCATAGTTCAGGCGTAACGTAGCGGTAATCGTTGAGACACCGCTAGTACTTGACGACGACAGGTAATCAATACCTTGTGCCTGCGCAATCGCAGATTCCAATGGCTGGGTAATAAAACCAGCAACAGTTTGCGCATCCGCACCATAGTAAGCTGTCGAAATCGTGACCACCGCATTTTGTGTACGTGGGTATTGATTAATCGGCAGACTAAATAAGGACCGCAAACCGAGTACGACAATCAGCATGCTCACCACCATAGCGAGCACCGGACGCCGGATAAAAATATCGGTAAATTTCATCGTAGCTCCTGTTAGTGTTCTTGCGGAGTTGGATTCGGGCTGTTTTTAGGTTGCACAGAATTGTCGATCACAACTGGCGTACCATTCTTCAGCTTAAGCTGACCACTGGTGACCACCAATTGACCTGCTTGCAAACCAGTCAGCACTGCAACCTGATCACCGCGTGTTGCACCCGTCGTAACAAAAACTTGTTGCGCGACTTTAATTGCATTACCGTTGTCATCCTTCTTATCGCCATCTTTGACGACAAACACAGTAGAGCCATACGGGTTATAAGCGATCGAGGTTTGTGGCAAGGTAATGAATTTATTTTTATCACCAACATCCAGAGCGACATTGGCAAACATGCCCGGCAACAGCAACTGTTTTTGATTGCTCAAGGTTGCCTGAACCTGCACATTGCGACTCGCTGTATCGATCTTAGGATTGATGGAACTCACCTGCCCCGCAAATTCTTGCCCAGCAAAAGAATCACTGGAGATTTTCAGGTTTTGACCAATTTTCAGCGAGCTAATTTGTTTTTGTGGCACAAAGAAATCAATGTACACCGGATCTATGGTTTGCAAAGTCACTAATTTGTCGCCAGTGTTGATGTATTGCCCTGGATTGACTGTCGTGATACCAAGACGACCATTGAAAGGAGCGCGAATCGATTTTTTCTCGACGTTGGCAGTTTGCTGAGCAACTTGCGCACGTTTGCTTTTCAGATCTGCTGCATCAGCATCTACTTGCGCCTGACTAACACCCTCTGCTGCCAATTGTGCCTGATCGCGTTTTAACACGGTGGCAGACAATTCAGCGGCAGCTTCCAAAGCGCGCAACTGAGCAATATCGGAATCCGCGTTCAGTTGTATCAGCAAGTCACCACGCTTTACGTTCTGACCCGACTTGAATGATACTTCACGCACCAGACCGGTAACTTCCGAGCTAATTTCCACGCCGCGGAATGCTGTGACAGTACCAACTGCTGAAATCTGTGGTTGCCATTCCAGAACTTCTGCCTTGATAGCAGAAACCGTTTGCGCACCTGGTTTAGGAGCATTCGCAATCAACTGCTTAATTTGCAGATATTTGCCAAATGCTAAACCAGCGATTAACAGAACCACGCAGCCTAGCATAATGAACATACGCTTAGTCATGAATACTTCCCCTTACTATTCAAAATTCAAATGGAATATCGATAAAATTATTTATTGCGCAGACGGCAGAGCTTTTTCAGTAGTGCCATCGGTTCTGGAAATATCAGCCAATTCTGGTCGATTCCACCAACCGCCACCCATTGCCTGAAATAAAGCGGCAGTATCTGCATAACGATTCGCCTGTGCTTGCACCAGATTAATTCGTGCTGACTGATACGTACGTTTTGCGTCCAACAATGTCAGTGAGCTTACGCCACCGAGTTTGTATTGCTTCATCGTCAGTTCTAAGGTGTCTTTTGCCAACGCCTCAACTTCCGCTTGCTGCTTTAAAGTTTGCGCATCCAGTTCAAGAGCACGTAAGGTATCTGCGACATTCTGGAATGCTGACAATACCGTTGATCGATATTGCGCTGCCGCCTGATCATACGCAGCTTCTGATGCACGGCGCTTAGCGGACAAGGCACCAGCATTAAAAATCGGCGCGACCAATCCACCGCCAACACTCCAGAAACTCATCGAATTGTTAAATAATTTACTCGAATCCGTAGAGGAGTAACCGTAACTGCCAGTCAAAGAAAACTGCGGGTATTGATTCGCAGTTGCAACACCTACCTGAGCACTTGCCTGATGCAATAAACTTTCTACAGCAAGAATATCTGGACGTTGACGAACCAAAGCCGAAGGAACAGAAACTGGCAATTCTTGCGGTAGTTGCAAATTATCGAGACTAAATTCAGGCAAATCCGCATCACCTGGCAACTTGCCAGCCAACACCGCCAATTGATTACGCGTCTGATCTACTGATTTTTGTAAAGCTGGAAGACTTGCACGGGTTTGCGCGACCAAATTGCGCTGCGCCAGCAAGCTTGCCTTTGGAATAGCGCCAACCGTAAACTGTTTTTCAATAACATTTAATTGCGATGTTTGCGCTTCAAGAATTTCTTGCGTTGCTTGCAATTGCGAACGCAGAGAAGCCTCACGAATCGCTGTTGTAACGACGTTAGCGGTCAGGGTCAGATAAGTTGCCTCTAACTGATACCGTTGATAATCGACACCCGCTTGTACACTTTCCAGTCCTCGCTTATTCGCACCGAATACGTCAACCGAATACGAAACATTCACCGAAGCATTGTACAAATTCAGTACTTTACCGCCAGGAACATTCGTCGATACGGCTGAAGCGTGTTGCCGTTGCGCGCCTAAATTTCCGGTCACGCTTGGATACAGAACAGAATCAGCCTGAGAGTTATAATTTTCCTGGGCCTGACGTAAAGCAGCCTGAGCGGAAGCAAGTGTGGGATTATGCTTTAATGATTCGCGGATCAGTTTATCCAAGGCCTCAGAGTGAAAAACTTCCCACCATGCTGCAGGAATGTCCTGACCACTGGATAATTTTTGCGATTGACCAGCAAAAGTATTTGCCTTGACAGTTTCTGTGACCTTAGCTTTCCCTGTGTAGGAGTACTGATCAGAGTTAACGGGTGCCGCCGGTGCGTTAAAATTTGGTCCAACTGCACAGCCACTGATCAAAAGACTCAATGCGAGAACCCCGCCGGTGCCTCTCACCTGTGATTGCAAAGGACGTTTGTTGCAGATCCTTGTTTTTTTCAATTCCACACTCCTGAAGTACTCAAATAAGTTGGCAATGATAATTTGAGCCCCAAAACTGACCCAAAAGTCATTAGGATAATACACGAAACTTTAAATTGCTACTTAAACAAGATTGAATTTCTTACATTCTAACGATATTTACTTATTTTTATATTTCTAACATCATTGTCGGAGTAGAGAAACGTACAGACATTCCCGAAGTGTGCCTTATATGAGCAAAATATAGCAAGCGCATTTGCGCAAGATCAATACACATTGCAACGAAAAAGACGTGTATTTCGCGCATTTCAAGCAGTCAAATTCCGCTGATCAATTTTCACATCAATCTTTCGCGCATTGAGCGTCCAATGCTTAATGCCTTCAAGCAACATACCTTTCCAACGTTAATCGTGCGTCATTCAAGTAAGCTTAAGTTCCTCAAGCATTTAGCAAGCAAAAAAAACGCGACCGTTGCATAACGATCGCGCTTGTTCATAACCTGAAAACACGGATGTATCGGTTAAATCGCCAAATAAGGCGCCTCGAAAATGATCCCCTCTCAAGCGAAGGTATAGCTGGTTTTAACAGTCGTATAAAATTCGACTGCAGCACTACCTTGCTCACGAGCCCCATAGCTGGAGCCTTTTGTCCCGCCAAAAGGTACGTGGTAATCAACACCGGCAGTCGGTACATTCACCATGACCATCCCTGCGCGTGCATGACGTTTGAAGTGTGTTGCGTGCTTCAACGATGTCGTGCAAATCCCCGCAGTCAAACCAAATTCAGTATCATTGGCAAGCTGCAACGCATGTTCATAATTTTTTGCCGGAATGACAGAAGCAACAGGACCAAAAATTTCCTCGCGCACGTGTTGCATCGCAGGGTCACAATCAACAAACAAGGCGGGATTCAAAAAATAGCCTTCGGTAGGACGAGCCAAACGATCACCACCAAAAATCAACTTTGCACCTTCGTCTTTAGCAATGGCGATATAGCGTAAATCCTGATCAAGTTGAGACTGATCTACTACCGGGCCAATATCGATGCCAGCCTCCAAGGCATGACCCACTTTAATTTGCGCCAGTTTATCCTTCATCGCAGCAATAAACGCCGGGTAAATCTTTTCGTCCACAATCAGACGTGAAGATGCGGTGCAACGTTGTCCAGTCGAGTAAAACGAACCTTGAATTGCTGCATTCACCGCCACGTCCAGATCAGCATCCGCTAACACGACCAAAGGATTCTTACCACCCATCTCTAGCTGCACTTTGGCACGCCGCGCAGCGCAGGCAGTTAACACGCGCTGACCAGTACCAACTGATCCAGTGAAGCTAATTGCATCCACCCGTCTATCATTCGCTAACGCTTCGCCCACAATACGGCCCGGCCCCGAGAGCAGATTAAATACGCCTTCTGGCAAACCAGAACGACTAATAATCTCAGCCAGTGCCCAGGCGCTCCCCGGAACTAATTCTGCCGGTTTTAAAATGACGGTATTGCCGTAAGCGATGGCAGGCGCAACTTTCCACGCTGGAATCGCAATCGGAAAATTCCATGGCGCGATGATACCGACGACACCGACCGGCTCACGCGTCACATCCACTTCCAGCCCTGGTCTTACCGACGCCAGCTTATCGCCGCGGATACGCAGTGCTTCTTGCGAAAAAAATTTAAAAATCGCGGCAGCACGACCCACTTCGCCTATCGCTTCCGGTAAGGTTTTTCCTTCTTCACGGGCCAGCAAAGTACCCAACTCCACTTTGCGCTCATTGATTTCAGTACCGATTTTATCCAAGGCATCTGCACGTTGCTGTGTGCCAGAATAGCGCCAACTCTCTGCGGCACGATGAGCCGCGGCAATCGCTAACTCTACTTGCTCGGTGCCAGCACTCGCATACTCATCAATCATATCGCTGCGATCAGATGGGCTATAGCTCGTAATGGCATTCGCTCCATCGTGCCACGCTCCATTGATAAATAATTGCTTCATAGTTCTTCTCCGAATTATTCTAAATTTTTGTCGACTTACGCCGGTACTATTTTTCAAAGCTGAATTTTTTTTCAGCAAGTAACGCAAGACTAGCAGCCTTGGCCGGAAAAACAGGCTGCCGTGCTTCCGGGGTATCCCATTCATATAAAAACTGGCAAGCAGCGCCACAAATTCTTCCCTGACAAGCCCCCATGCCAGCGCGTGTCATTAATTTTGCAGTGCGCCAATCAGTAAATGGCGCCAGGTCTTGCGCAGCCACGTCCTCACAACGACAAACTAGCGTATCTGGCTTGCACAATTTTCGCAAGCTCGTATCAACAGAAAACGTTTGGTTCAGCAATGTTGCAAAGGAATAAGCATCCTCACGGTGTAACGCATCGACTGCGGTCACTACATCATTCGTCGCCGAAAGTCCGGCAATGCGGCCTTCTATCAAGGCCTTTTCTACACCACCGATACCTGTTATCTCGCCTGCTGCCCAGATATTTTCACGGCTGGTGCGCTGCTGCGCATCAACCACCACCAAACCATCCTGAACCTGACATTGCAGTAATTCAGCCAATTCCACGTTCGCTCGCAAACCAAAGCCGCAAGCTAACAAATCGCAAGAAATTTCCTCCTGCTTTCCTGCCTGAACTAAAGTAACCGCATGTAATTGCCTATCACCATGCGCAGCTGTGACAACAGCAGAGTGACGGTAACGCAAAGGATTAATAATACTAATCAGACCCAGTGCCTGCCAAAATTTAGACCTATGAGCAGAAAATAGTTGACGCGAAAATCCAAGCAACTCTTTAGCAGAACGTTGTTCCACAATCGCGACGATGTGCCCTTGCGCTTTTTTGACACTGGCAGCGACTGATAATAATAGCGGACCAGTGCCCGCAATCACTACACGTTTACCTTTAACATCTGCACCCGATTTAATCATCGCCTGGAGACCACCTGCACCAGTTACACCGGGCAATGTCCATCCTGGAAACGGCAATAGAAGCTCACGCGCGCCATTACACAATATGAGTTTTTCCCATCGTAATTGCTGCGCACCTTCTGATGTTTCTATAAGGAGACAGCATTGTTCAACCATCGCGATCACCCGCGCACCAAACACAAATTGCACATGTGGATAGGTAAGTAACTTTGCCTTCAATTGCGCTGCGGGTGAATGTACTTGCTGCGAATCGTGGCGCCAGATTTGACCACCAGCCTCGGCATTTTCATCGATGATTACGACACTCTTTGCATGATGAGCGGCGGCAAGCGCAGCCGCCAAGCCAGCCGGTCCAGCACCGATAATCAACAATGAGGCGAAAATCTCTTTTGTACCGCCATCTCTGACTTTCAAGCGACGCCTCCGGTATCAAGCACCATCCCTGCTTCGCACCATGTTTGACAAGCTAATTGCTGTGGATGACCATTCACAGAGATGCGACATTCCTGACAAACACCCATGCCACATACGGCAAAGCGCGGTGTGCCAGAACATGATATGCGGGTTGAAAGTTTCGCTTGTGTTAGCATCCACGCCGCAACCGTCATATTATTTTTTGCTGGCAGCCATTCACCGTCGAGACACACCTGTATAGCTTGTGCTGCAGGAGAATTTTTTTTACGCATATTGTTTTTCTTCGAATAAACGTGATGGCGAATAAGGAGCTGGATCTATGATAGTCATTCTTCCCAACATTTGATCCTTCAACATCTCCGCCGTAGCAAAAGCGGTCGTAACCCCCAGACCTTCATGCCCCGCTGCCAGCCAAATGCCGGGACGCTCAGGATGCACGCCGATAATCGGCTGCCCGTCCGGCGACGCAGGACGCATGCCAGCCCAGGCGCGAATCACATTCATGGTAGCCAGACACGGCAATAAACGAATTGCAGATTGCAGAACAGCGCCAAGAGCGACTGGTGAAACCTTCGTCTCAGTTTGGCCATCCTGCCGACTGGAACCGATCAACCATTGCCCCGTAGAACGTGGTTGTATGTTAGCAGCGACGCTTAAACCATCTGGCGTCATATGGTGCTGTCCATAATCCATGCTCACAATCTGATGTCGCAAGCGGCCTGGATAGCGATCTGTGATTGCCAGGTGTCCTTTACGCGGAAATACTGGAATCTCCGGCAACAGCTCCGCGACACCAAGACCTGCCGCAACCACGATGTATTGTGCTGACAAACGCTGACCATCTTCCAACAATATGGTCTCTGATACACCAACGTCATCAAGAATCGCCTTCACACGCAAAACGCATTGCAATTTACCACCGTGTAACTGCAACTCTTGTGCAAGATGATAGGCAATCACTGGCGGATAAACGACACTATCGCCAGATACGCGCACAGCGCCAGCCAGACCATGCCTTAACGCTGGCTCCAGCTGACGTAGTTTTTCTGAGTTCAGTACCTCAGCCTGCCACGCGCGCGCGTTCAGGCGTTCAGCACGCGCTTGTGCAGCGGCAAGTTGTTGGTCGTTTTCTGCGACCCATAACGTACCGCATTGACTTACCTGCCCGATACCCGGATGCTCCCGTATCCAGTCACGCCATAAATGTAACGAGTACAAACATAAATCTAATTCTTGCTCGCTCTCATCGAGTGCGACCAGATGACCCATACCCGCTGCTGTAACCCCGCAACCTGGCATCGCTGCATCGATTAACAAAGTCTGCATGCCAGCTTTTTGCAAACTAAATGCGCAGGCAGCGCCAACGATGCCTGCGCCAATGACGATCACATCCGGATGAGAGTGCATTACGAGCTATCAGGCAAATGAAGGCAAGGCAGGTCGATTTTGCAGCGCTGTCTTGACGACATGTTCTACGCGCTGACGCAAATCGCCTTCCAAAGACATACGTGGTGCGCGCACTCTGTCATTGGAATCAATCACCAAGGCTTCAACTAATTTAATGTTTTGCACCAGATAAGTTGACACATCCAGATCCAGCAAAGGGCGGAACCAGCGATAAATATCCAAAGCTTCAGCATAACGCCCAGCTTTAATCAAACGATAAATTGCGACCGTTTCATGCGGGAACGCCACTACCAAACCTGCCACCCAGCCAACTGCACCAGCAGTCAGTGCTTCAAATGCGAGGTTATCCACGCCAGTGAACAAGTCATATCGAGACCCGAGACGGTTGATAATTTCTGTGGTTCGGCGAATATCATCCGAGGACTCTTTCACAGCGACAAAGCGAATATCGTCGGCAAGCTCTTCCAGCATATCGGTAGTGACGTCAACACGGTACGCGAGGCGATTGGAATAAATCATGACGGGCAGGTCAGCCGCTGCGGCAATGGCGCGTAAAGTAGCAACCGTTTCTTTATGATTGCTGTGGTAAATCGTGCTTGGAACGACCATCAAGCCATCGGCACCCGCACGGGCACCCTTCTCTGCCAATGCACAAGCGTCACGCGTAGCAGCTTCTGCCACGGTCAGAATGGCGGGCTTATTGCCAGTAACTGACTTTGTCAACTTCAATACTTCGATGCGCTCTGCGTGCGATAACAATGGACCCTCACCCAAGGAGCCGCATGCAATCAAACCATCACAACCTGCATCCATCAGATAGCGGAAGCAACGTTCCATTTCTTTGAAATCGAGGCCATCATCCTGGGTAAATTTTGTTGTTACTGCGGGTATCACACCATGCCACATTGTCTTCTCCTTGTTTTCTCCGGGGTGCCGGCGATTAATCACGTTGAGTTTTAAGTCACAATCCATGCTGCATTGTAAATTGACCAAAAGCGCTTAGTCTTGACAATTGCATCTGATGGAAATGACGAAATCGGCACAATCATTACCACTGACATAGAATGAGCAAAGTGACATAGAGCTGGCAGTTAACAAGGTGTGGTTTATTTACCCAGAAAAAGTAACATTTATTGACTTAACACATTAATTTATTGTGTAATCACAACAAATCATCACCCAAAAGTTACTTATTGTGGAAATATACAACCGAATTTCTGTCTTTCGAGCTGAGCGCAATATATCCCGCAAGGAACTCGCTGAAGCAGTGGGCGTGAATAACCAAACGATCGGCTATCTAGAGCGCGGTGACTATAAACCCAGCCTGGAACTGGCAATGAAAATAGCTCAATATTTTGACGTCAGTATCGATATGCTTTTTTCGTTCCTACCTTTCCCATCAATTTCCAACTCACTGAAGCAACAGGTCAAAAATGAAAACTAATTCAAAAACAGAGATGGAGATTGAGCCGTCCCAAGATCATTTAATCATCCGTTTTCTGGATAGATTAGTAATGTGGACTGGGATACCGCAATTGACAGAAAAACGTATTCGCCGTCGTCCGCTAAAATTCTTTCCTATTTTCGTACTAGCGATCAGCACGTTAGTTATCGTTAGCGTTTTTACCTATCCCGGGCATTTTATTGGTAAATTCCTTGCAATAGATTTTTGCTTTGGGGCTGGCGCTCTCTTGCATATCTTCGGCCCCATCAAACAAACTTTCAATCCAAATGATTTTCTGGATGAGAGAGACAGAGAAATTAAAAGAAATGCATATTTTTTTACATATACGTTGACGACTTTTGCAGCCATCCTCTGCATGATCTCAATGATAGTAACAGAATCGCTTGTGAAATTGGATCAGCAACAGCTGATTTGGCGATTGCTTAGCGTCCTTATTTTCATCGTCAGCTTATTAACAACGCTACCAACTTTGCATGCAAGTTGGGCAATGCCACGCGCAATTGAAGACGACGAATAAAGAAGCTGCCAAAGTTTAATAGACAGCAATTCAAACTTTGGCAGTTTTACCTAAGCTAAAACACCAACAAAATAAATGCCAGCGAACGCAATCCCAGCACCCAAAATCCGATTTAATTGAAGGCTTACGGCACGACTAGCAATTCGACTTGCAAGCAAAGTGGCGGACAATCCAGTGGCATGCAAGAGTGCCGTAGACAGCAAAAAACCCGTGCCAAACCAGGCGCCTGAGGCGCCAGCAGGCAACTCGACACCGTGCGCATAGCCATGCGCCAGTGCGAAAACGGCAACCAGACACGCACTTAAGGCAACTGGCAGGCGAACCATAAAGGCGATCAGTAGTCCCAGTATCAAAACCGACGCGGCAATGCCAGCTTCAATACCCGGAACCAACACGCCAGACATACCAACCAATGCACCTGCCACCATCATTAAAGGAAAAACCAGTGGTAGCAACCATATCGCAGGACGTTGATTTTGCGCTGCCCACATACCCACCGCCAGCATTGCCAGCAAATGATCAAGGCCTGTCAATGGGTGCAACAATCCAGCTTGAAAACCGCCCACGCTATGCATCACGCTGACATGCGCAGAGGCGGGCAAAGCAAACAAGGATAATCCGCAAAGCGCGGCAAATTTCACAAGATTTTTCAGGCTACGGGTATTCATCATTTTCTCTCTATTCATTGAGTTTAAACTGAGCGTGCTTAAGTCTAGTCAGGTGCGTACAACATCCAGCATCCCTTGCTGACGGATAAAATTGACGACCACTTCTAAGCCATCACCAGTACGCAAATTGGTAAACACAAACGGACGCTCACCGCGCATGCGTTTGGCATCTTGCGCCATGATGTCGAGGTTCGCACCAACGTGCGGTGCCAAGTCAGTTTTATTGATAATCAACAGATCAGAACGGGTAATACCAGGGCCACCTTTGCGTGGAATTTTTTCGCCGCCCGCAACGTCAATCACGTAGATGGTGAGGTCCGATAATTCAGGGCTAAACGTTGCCGCCAGATTGTCGCCACCAGATTCAACCAAAATCAAGTCCAGATCCGGAAAATCCGCGCTCATGCGCGCGATGGCTTCCAGATTAATCGAGGCGTCTTCACGTATCGCCGTATGCGGGCAACCACCGGTTTCTACCCCCATCAGGCGCTCTGCGGGCAACGCATCTGCACGCAACAAAATTTCCATGTCTTCTTTGGTGTAGATATCGTTGGTAATGACCGCCATTTCATACTCATCGCGCATGCGCTTACACAGCATCTCGCATAAAGCAGTTTTACCCGAACCGACCGGTCCACCGATACCAACCCGCAATGGATTTGGTTCCATCTTTGTTGTATTCATTTGATCTCGCTTCTCATATTCAATTTTTTATTTATGACCGGTAAAGACGGCTGTATTGCACTTCGTGTTGCATCGACAATAGCGATAATCCGGGTGCCCAATTGGATAATTCGTGATCTTGCAAACGCATCGCCAGATTCGCCGCAGCCTCTAATTCAGGCCGTAGAGACAACAACAGTCTTTGCCCGGCAACCTGACCTAAAGGTATCGACTTCACACACACCAAAGCCTGATTCTCTGCCCAGGAAAACAACATCCCTAACACCACAGATTCTGGTGGCACATCTAAAGCAACGGCAGCACATGCCAACGAAGTGGGCAACGGTAATTCAGACTGTGCCAATAAAATTGCCAGTAATTCAGTATCAGCTATCTTTAAGTCACCAACCAATTTACCCAGGGAGTAGCCCATCTGTATGCTTTCCGCCCTAAACTCCGCTGTATCACGCGCCGCTATAAATAAGTGATTCCAATAGGTCACCTGCTCCACATCGCGCTGCTGAAATCCTTGCAGTAAGCGCCATAAAATAGGCACTTCAAACTTGGCGACAATTTCTTGCAAATAGTGCGCGATCCACGCTCTTGCTGTTGCCTCATTCTTCACCAAACCTCGTTCAATTGCCGACTCCAGACCTTGCGAATAACTGTATGCACCTATAGGCAAGGATGGGCTGGCTAATTGCAGCAAGTGTAATAAGGCCGCCGATTGCATAAACTAGGCTTTGTCCGATGGGCGATGAATACGTTGACGCAAGGGAATTGGTGCCAGCGGATTGTGTGGATGCATTTCATCCCCGGCATGGTGATGACCACCACCATAGGCGCCAGCTTCTGGCTCAAAACTCGCCATTTCTTCGCTGACTTTCGCACCCAGCCCTTGCAGCATTTCTTTCAATACCGGATCTTTTCTGATACGCAAGAAACCATCGCCAAGTTGCGCCTGTGTATGCCGATTACCCAGATGAAAAGCGCAACGCAGCAAGGCAAACGCGTGGTCGCATTCAACTTTGTACGTCGGCTCTGGCGCAGCCATCACCTGAATTATGCGCCCATCATTGCCTAGCATCAGATCGCCATCACGCATGACCGTACCACGCACAGTGAACACAGCGACATCTTCGCCACTGACCAGATTGGCACGCAGACGGGATTTTTCACGTAACTCGTAAGGCAAAATCAATTGCCCATCAATTTTTTCTGCTTTTTCGGTTTTTGTATGAAGTGTTAGCATTGCTTTTAAAATTTCCTCTCGCTGGATTTGCCTTACAAAATGGGGGGGGCTCAAAACAAGAAATAGCGTTGCGCCATCGGCAAAACCTTCGCTGGCTCACACACTAGCAATTCGCCATTCGCGCGAACTTCATAGGTTTCAGAATCAACTTCCATTTTCGGTGTCAGGCCATTGTGTATCATGTCTTTCTTGCGAATATGGCGCGTATTTTTGATGGGGATCAGCGTTTTATTGAGCTTCAATTGTTCCGCCAATCCGGCATCAAAACCGGCTTGTGAGACAAAGGTAAACGACTTCTTCAAACCGCCACCAAACGCCCCAAACATCATGCGGTAATGTACTGGTTGTGGCGTGGGAATGGAGGCGTTCGGGTCCCCCATTTGGGCGGCAGCGATCATGCCACCTTTTAAAATCATGGATGGTTTAACACCAAAAAAGGCCGGTTTCCATAAGACGATGTCGGCAATTTTTCCCACCTCCAAGGAACCAACCACATGCGAAATGCCGTGGGTAATTGCCGGATTAATCGTGTATTTGGCGATATAACGTTTGGCTCTGAAATTATCGTTTGCTGCACTATCTTCAGCCAGTGCGCCGCGTTGCTGCTTCATTTTGTGCGCCGTTTGCCAGGTACGCATGATCACTTCACCGACTCGCCCCATGGCTTGAGAATCGGATGACATCATAGAAATGGCGCCGATATCGTGCAAAATATCTTCAGCAGCGATGGTCTCGCGACGAATGCGCGATTCTGCAAATGCAATATCTTCAGCGATGGCAGGATCAAGATGATGGCAGACCATCAGCATATCCAAATGCTCATCCAATGTATTGACAGTATACGGACGGGTAGGATTGGTCGACGATGGCAACACATTGCCCTCACCGACCGCGGCAATGATGTCTGGCGCATGACCACCACCAGCACCCTCAGTGTGAAACGTATGTATCGTGCGGTCTTTGAATGCCGCCAGGGTATGCTCTAAAAATCCACCTTCGTTTAAGGTGTCACTATGTATCGCCACCTGAATATCCATGCGATCAGCGACGCTCAGACAATTATCTATCGCTTGTGGCGTACTGCCCCAGTCTTCATGTAATTTCAACCCTATTGCGCCAGCGCGGATTTGCTCTTCCAGCGGTAAAGGCAAGCTCACGTTTCCTTTGCCTAAAAAACCTAAATTCATCGGAAACGCATCCGCTGCCATCAACATCGAATGCAAATGCCATGGCCCCGGTGTACATGTCGTTGCTGCGGTGCCGACTGCGGGGCCTGTGCCACCACCTAGCATGGTGGTCACGCCGCTCATCAAAGCTTCTTCAATTTGCTGTGGACAGATAAAGTGAATATGCGAATCAATACCACCAGCAGTGACGATCATACCTTCACCAGCAATGATTTCAGTTGCACCACCAATTGCCATGTCAATACCAGGCTGTATATCAGGATTACCTGCTTTTCCTATGCAGGCAATCAAGCCATTCTTTAAACCAATATCGGCCTTGACGACACCCCAATGGTCTAGAATCACCGCATTGGTGATGACGGTATCCATGACGTATTCATGGATGCGCTGAGATTGCCCCATACCGTCGCGTATGACCTTACCCCCGCCAAATTTGACCTCTTCGCCATAGATCGCGAAATCCTTTTCGATTTCGATAAACAAATCTGTGTCGGCGAGGCGGATACGATCACCCGTCGTAGGGCCAAACATTTCAGCATAAGCCTGACGAGAAATTTTCATGCAACACCTTTCAATTTACCCATCACTAAGCCGTTAAATCCATACACTTCACGGCTGCCAGCCAGCGCCACCAGCTCAACGGTTCTCTGCTGACCGGGCTCAAAGCGCACGGCCGTTCCCGCCGCTATATTGAGGCGCATGCCATAGGCTGTTTCACGCTCAAACTTTAATGCAGGATTAGTTTCATAAAAATGGAAGTGCGAACCGACCTGAATCGGCCGGTCACCACTATTTGCCACCACAAGGGTGACCGTAGGACGCCCCACGTTGAGTTCGATATCACCTTCTGCGATGAACATTTCTCCGGGTATCATGCATGCTCCTAAGGAATAGGATGATGGACGGTGACCAGTTTGGTACCATCCGGAAAGGTCGCTTCGATCTGGATATCGGGGATCATCTCTGGCACCCCTTCCATGACATCAGATCGTTTCAGAATCTGCGTTCCGTCTGACATCAGTTCGGCAACACTTTTGCCGTCGCGCGCGCCCTCCATGATGGCCGCGCTGATCAGGGCAACTGCTTCGGGATAATTGAGCTTCAAGCCACGCGCCAGCCTGCGTTCAGCAAGCAAGGCAGCGGTAAAAATCAATAGCTTGTCTTTTTCACGTGGAGTTAAATCCATGTCTGCACCTCTCTCAGTTTTTCTC
This sequence comes from Cognatundibacterium jejuense, assembly GCF_014284255.1. GTDB lineage: Bacteria > Pseudomonadota > Gammaproteobacteria > Burkholderiales > Burkholderiaceae_D > Undibacterium > Undibacterium jejuense. The sequence continues at coordinate 72,962 of NZ_JACOFV010000016.1, read as the reverse complement.
GTTTTAACAACACTTGCAAGAATCAAACCAGCTAGAGACCACCGTTTTTGCTTTAACGGTGCCTGACAAAATGACTAACGCCGCATTTTGGTGCAATCTCGAACAATTGTAGTGCGCTGCTGCATTTTTACCAGTAAAACCATGCTAATTTTCCTGCATTGCACAATACGTAAGAACCGCAACCCCCTAGAGGCAATGAGTATTTGTATAATCAATTGAATCGTTGAATTTACGACTAATTTCTATTTGCACGTGGAAAACGAATGAACTTCATCAAGACCTCTCTGACCGCTCTATCAACAAGCATATCGCTGGTGTGTAGCAATGGATTTGCAAGCGATGCCCCACAGTGGCAGCGTCTGCACTTGGGTCGCGACGCCAACGTACAGTATGATTTCCCGGTGTACGCCAATCGGGATCTGAGTCAGGGTTTGCCATCGATAAAAGAAGTCATCATCATTCAACACGGCATTCAAAGAAACGGCGATGACTATTACACGTCTGCGATGAAACTGTTGAAGGACTCAGGACGTAATCCAGATGAAATACTGATCATTGCCCCGAACTTCCCCGGGGTGCCGGACAAGACCAAAGGTTTTGGTAACATGCCGGTTTGGTCAGTCCAAGGCTGGAGTGGCGGTGAAAATGCCGTCATTGGCGTATTCCCCACATCTGGACTGAGTTCGCTCACGGTATTGGACGATATTTTGTTGATGTTAGCCAATAAAATGCGCTTTCCTTCTTTACAGAAAATCACAGTGGCGGGTCATTCTGGTGGCGGTCAGTTAGTACATCGTTATGCGGTACTTAACCATGTCGATGAAAAAATTCGTAAAACAGGTCTGGATTTGAAATATGTGATCGCCAATCCTTCGTCCTACTTATACTTCACTGCAGAGAGGCCAAAAGGCAATGGTTTTGCCGTCTACGATCAGGAAATCTGCCCAGCCTTTGACGACTATCGCTATGGCATGCAACATATGGTGTCTTACGCAGGCGATGTCAACGGCGATGATTTATTCCGACGTTATTTGCAACGACAAGTAATTTATCTCGCTGGCACCGACGATAATGATCCCAATCACAGAGTACTGGATAAATCCTGCGGCGCGGAAGCTGAAGGCCCAACCCGTATCTCCCGCGCCCGTGGCTACTGGAAATACGAACACTATCGCGCCGGTGAACTCAGTCTGCAAATGCATCAGCGCTACGAGGTTGTTGGCGTTGGACACAATCAGGGGCTAATGTTTGGCTCGCAATGTGGCGTTCAATTGCTGTTTGGTACGAACGGCAAAGCATCGGGTAATGCCGCCGCTTGTAATACAATCGCCCCTTAAGCTCAGGTGTTAAAGCGTATTTGCTGGGCAGATAGTATGGACGATATATAATCCCTCAAAACTATTCGTCAATCACAAGAAGAATCCCATGTTAATCTGCACGTACTTTTCAACGTCCACAAACAAAGCCAATTCCCTATGACTGCCCATTGGCTCAACGACTTCTTTGCACATCACAGTACCATGCTGATTTTTTGCAATGTATTGCTGCAACAGCTAGGTATCCCGGTGCCGGCGGTGCCGACATTAATGCTCAATGCCAGTCAGGCAAAATCCTTACTCGCACTGGGCGGGATGTCGGCATCAGCGGTCGCGGCATCGTTGATTGCGGATCAGGTGTGGTACCAAGCGGGAAAAATATTTGGCTACAAAGTACTCAAACTGCTGTGCAAAATGTCGATTAATCCGGGCTCTTGCGTCAATCAAACGGAAGCACGTTTTGTCAAATGGGGGATGTGGTCCTTAGTGTTTGGTAAATTCATTCCTGGCTTCTCCATCGTCGCCCCACCAGTCGCAGGTGCATTGGGAATGTCCAGGGCAAAATTTCTCATCGCCTCAGCTATCGGAGCGGCTTTATGGTCTGGCTTAGCCCTACTGGCTGGCTATGCTTTGCAAGCGCAAATCAGTGCGTCTGTAGAAATATTGGCCGAGCATGGAATACAAATCGCTACCGTATTTTCTGTCATTCTGATCAGTTGGTTGGGATGGAAAGTCTGGCAGAAAAAACGTTTCGAACATTTGGCAAATATCCCTCACATCAGTGTTCAGGAATTAGCAGAATTAAGCGAAACAAAGACACCGTTCCAGGTCATCGATTTGCGCAGTCAGGCATTAATCAATGAAACTGGCATGTTTCCGCAAGCTTTAGTGCGCAACGTTAACAAGGTCGGTGAAGATCTGGGGCATCTGCCAGAGCAGCAATTAATCATCACCTTTTGCGCTTGTCCCGCTGACGCCAGTGCAGTGCATGCGGCGCATACGCTCAAAGCAATGGGGTTCACGGATGTGCGGCCACTGAAAGGCGGCTTTGAAGCGTTAAGTCAGACGCCCTGGATCGTACCTGCTAACAAATAATGCGTATCACGGGTGCAACCCGATCGAGTCTTACACTTGCCGATTTGGCAGATCGCGCCCGTCTTACATTCGCTAACTATCTAGTTGGCTACGTATTCCAAATTCTCGGAATCACAGCTACCTGCGCATTTATCACCGGACGCAAATGTTGCCACACCAATTGCAACCACTGTTTTGCCAGTTCGCTGGAATTACCCAGATAACGCGCGACGATGACGCCTTTCATTTGCGTCACACCACATAATGCATCTGCTTCATGCAAGTTGATCAAAGAACCAGTTTGCTCGCGCAATTGCTGTAACTGATCCGAATTCAACGACTTCCCACACGCCAATACCATGGCACAGACCGACTTGCCGTTGAGCCCCAGAGGACTTTGCATTGCACCGCTGCCACCACTGATACTACCTTGCTCATGCCAGATCATTTTGCCGTCACGGAAAATACTGCTGTTTTGGTGAATTTCACCTGTGTTGTAGGTTTCTTCAGAGGCAGTACGACCAAAGCATAAAATATCAGCGGCAATAAAACTGGCATTACCGGTCAGATGCACGGTCTGACTTAAATTGACCTTGGCGTCATCGAAGAAAATGGTTTCTTGCGGCAACCACTCCAGATGCGCGTTGTCGCCTACATGTAATTCAATCGTCTGAGCAGAGGTGTAGCCATTGCTGCGATACCATTTAGCAGCGCCTGGTGTCGTGATCAAGGCATGTGCATTCTCACCAACAGCGGCAGAAATTTGTAGTTGATCGCCGCCCACCACACCACCTGGCGGGTGTATCAAAATCGCGTGACAAATTGCGCTCCCCTCAGGATACAAAGGCTTTTGTACACGTAGCGGGCCACTATGTTTGCGCTCTATCAGGCGTGTTGTACCAGCATCATCAGCAAAGCCCAATTGCAGACTCGCATACCAATGCGTTTTCAACGGTGTGCTGAGTACAGCGTCCTTCATCGGTGCATTCATATAGAAAAATAGAAGAGTTTAGTGCAGCTGAGTCAGAAAATATTTTACCACTCAACTAAGCATCGACAGCTAACTTAAACCGCCAGATGACGCTTTACATCTTCACTATCCATACTACGTTGCGCACCACTCGCCACCACTTCTCCGCGTGACAGCACAATAAACTGGTCGGCTAATTCTTTGGCAAAATCAAAATACTGCTCGCACAAAATAATACCCATATCGCCGCGCTCGCGCAGCAACTTGATGACGCGGGCAATATCTTTGATGATGGAAGGTTGTATGCCTTCGGTAGGCTCATCGAAAATAATGACTTTTGGTTCCGCCAATAAAGCGCGGGCAATCGCTAACTGCTGTTGTTGGCCGCCCGACAAGTCACCACCGCGCCGGTGCAACATTTCTTTCAACACCGGAAAGAGTTCATACATCTCGCTCTTGATCACCTTTGCGCGTGCTGACGGCAAGCTGGCCATGCCCATGAGCAGGTTTTCTTCGACGGTCAGACGCGCAAAAATCTCTCTGCCCTGCGGCACATAAGCCATGCCCGCCTTCGCGCGTTGATGCGGGGCTAATTTGTTGATCGTCTGACCTGAAAATACGACCTCGCCTTCTGATACAGGCAATACACCCATCAGACATTTAAGCAAGGTCGTTTTACCCACGCCGTTACGCCCAAGCAATGCCAGACATTCTCCTCGCTTCACGTTGAACGAAATACCGCGTAACGTATGGCTGGAGCCGTAATGTTGATGTAGCTGTTTTGCTTCTAACATAAATTCCCTGACGATTACTATGCTATCTCTATGCAATCTGACTCAACGACCGAGGTAGACCTCAATCACGCGCTCATCAGCCTGTACTTGTTGCATACTACCTTCTGCCAGCACTGAGCCTTCATGCAAGACTGTCACCTTAGCTTGTTGCGCAATTTCTGTGACGAAGCCCATATCATGTTCGACGACCATAATCGAATGCTTACCACGGAGCTCGTTGAGCAACTCTGCTGTGCGGGCAGTCTCTGCATCGGACATACCGGCTACGGGTTCATCCAACAAAATCAATTTCGGTTCTTGTATCAGTAACATACCTATTTCCAACCATTGCTTTTGCCCATGCGACAGCAAGCCAGCGGGACGCGTAGCGTGTTCGTGCAAACGAATTAAATCCAATACCGCGGCGATCTTGTCGCGTTGCGTACTGTTGAGTCGCGCAAACAAAGTGGTTACAACGCGCTTATCCATTTTCATGGCGAGTTCAAGATTTTCAAACACACTGTGTTGTTCAAAAACAGTCGGACGCTGAAATTTACGACCTATCCCAGCATGCGCAATTTCTACCTCATTCATTTTGGTCAGATCCATGGTCTGTCCAAAAAATGCACTACCAGACGTTGGTTTGGTTTTTCCGGTAATGACATCCATCATGGTTGTCTTACCCGCACCATTGGGGCCAATAATGCAGCGCAATTCACCGACTGAAATATCCAGGTTCAAATGATTAATCGCCTTGAAGCCATCAAACGAAACGACGATATCTTCAAGATAAAGAATCGCGCCATGTGTTGTATCGACGCCAGCTTGCTTAATGCGTTGGTAAGAAACTCCCTGATCGCCGGTCGCACCGGCATATTGCTGCCCCGGGCGCAACACGCCACTCATGATGTAGCTCATGCAACCTCCGTGGCTTTTTTGAGTTTCGCCAGTACACCGAGGATGCCTTGCTGCATAAATAATGTGACGATAATGAATAGCAGACCTAATGCGTACAACCACAGATCGGGAAATGCCGCCGTAAACCAACTCTTCAACCCATTGACGGTAAAAGCACCAATAATAGGACCGAGCAAAGTCCCACGACCGCCAACGGCCGCCCAGATCACCATTTCTATAGAATTGGCGGGCGACATTTCAGAAGGATTGATGATTCCCACTTGTGGCACATATAATGCGCCAGCGATACTGCATAGCACCGCAGATAATGTCCAGACAAACAATTTGAACCACAATGGGTTGTAACCGATAAACATCAAACGCGATTCAGAATCACGCACGCCTTGCAATACGCGCCCCAGCTTCGAGGTGACAATCCAACGACACAACACCAAAGCGCTGACCAAACAACATAAAGTCATCAAAAACAAGACTGCTTTGGTAGCAGGTGCAGTTAAGCTAAACCCAAGCAGGCGTTTAAAATCCGTAAAGCCATTATTGCCACCGAAACCGGTATCGTTCCTAAAAAACAGCAACATAAAGGCATAGGTCATGGCTTGCGTGATGATTGAAAAATACACACCTTTGATACGCGACCTGAAAGCAAAGAAACCAAACACAAACGCGAGTATGCCGGGAACCAGAATCACCAAGGCCATACAATATAAAAAACTATCCGTCATCGCCCAATACCACGGATAAGTTTTCCAATCGAGGAACACCATAAAATCTGGCAGATCACTTTGATAGACACCATCATGCCCGATCGCACGCATCAGGTACATGCCATGTGCATAGGCACCCAAGGCAAAAAATACTCCATGCCCCAGCGATAAAATGTCGGTATAGCCCCAAACCAGATCAAGCGCCAGCGCAGCCAGTGCATAGCACATGAATTTGGCGACGATACCCAATACATAAGAAGATATATGCAAAGGATGTCCGTCTGGAAAACTCAGATTAAACACTGGCATGAGCATTCCGACTCCAGCTAACATCAATATAGCAATCCAGGTCGTACGTGGAAATAGCTGAGAAATCATTCGACACTCCTTCCTTTGAGTGCGAACAAGCCTTGCGGGCGTCGCTGTATAAAGATGATGATCATGACCAGTATCACAATTTTTGCCATGACAGCGCCAGCAACCGGCTCCAAAAATTTATTAATCTCTCCCAGCCCGAACGCGGCCAGTAATGTACCGGCAAGCTGTCCGACCCCGCCGAGTACGACCACCATGAAAGAATCAACAATGTAGTTTTGCCCCAGATCAGGTCCGACATTCCCTAACTGAGAAAGCGCAACACCACCGAGGCCAGCGATACCAGAACCCAAGCCAAAGGTCAGCATATCTATCTTTCCCGTTGCGACACCAACGCAATCCGCCATACGACGGTTTTGCATTGCCGCCCGCACGAATAATCCCAGTCGGGTTTTATTTAAAATCAACCAGACAACGGCGACTACTGCCAGCGCGAAGAAAATAATGACGATGCGGTTATACGACAACACCAACGAGCCGAGCACCGTGATACCACCAGACATCCATGATGGGTTTGCTACTTCGACATTTTGCGCACCAAAAATAGAACGCACTGTTTGCATCAATATCAAACTAATGCCCCAGGTACACAACAGCGTTTCTAAAGGACGCCCGTATAACCAACGTATGACGGTGCGCTCCAGAAAAATACCTACGAGGCCAGAAACAATAAAAGCACTTGGCACCGCCAGCAACAAATAGGCATCGATTGCTTGCGGGAAAAAATGTCGAAAAAACAGCTGGCAAACATAGGTGGTATAAGCACCTATCATCAATAACTCACCATGGGCCATATTGATAATACCCATCAAGCCAAACGTAATCGCCAGCCCGAGTGCTGCCAGCAATAAAACACTACCTAAAGAAATCCCATAGAACAAATTACCAATCACCTCGGTACGCGCCAGACGGGAATTTAAAGCGTGCAGCGTCGTCACGACTTCAATGCGAATACTCTCGTCAGGTTCAGCATAGCTACCATCTGGATTTTGCTTCAACATCGCTTCTAGTAAAGGTTTGAGATTGGCGTTATTAGTTTCTGCCAGACTTTTAATAGCCGCTTTACGCACCACTGGATCCGTTGATTGCAAGTTAGCACTGGCGATCAGTAATTGCAGTTGCACTTTGATTTCTGGATCATTTTCTTGTAAATAAGCGTGCTTCAATAACGGCAATTGTTCAGCACTTACCTGCTGTAAATCGTGCACCGCAGCGAGACGTGTTGCCTTGTCTTTTGAAAATAATTTCATGCCAGACAAAGCGTTTTCTATGGCGCCTCGCAAACGATTATTAATCACCAAGGCCTCTGCACTATCCGGCAAGCTGCTGGTTTTTCCGGAAATTAAATTGGTGACAGACTCCCCATCAACTTCATAGATAACATGATCTTTGAGATAGAGATTTTCATTTTTTAACGCGTTCAATACTTGCGCCGCCTCGTCATTGGCTAAGGCTGCCATGGTATTAACAGCCACTATGCGGGCATCGGGATCATCGCCTGCCAAATCGAGCAGCAAGTGTTGATCGATCGTCGCCTGTGCACTACAGCAAACGATCACTCCCAGCACTACGCCAAGGATTTTTTTTATGTTCATAGAAGAATGTGCGTTATACGTGCCATAGAAATGCAAGAACGACATCGAGTAAAAAATCGCACGCGACGTCAGTGCGTTACATCATCACTGACGCGCATGTTTTCTTCAAACGCTATCGTTATCAATTACAACTTTTGCTTACCTTCATTACCCGGGATGTATGGGCTCCAAGGCTGTGCACGTATTGGTTCTTTGGTTTTGTAGACAACGCTGAACTGACCATCGGCCTTGATCTCGCCGATCATCACTGGCTTGTGTAAGTGATGGTTCGTCGCATCCATCATCAACTCAAAACCTGATGGTGCTTTAAATGTCTGCCCACCCATGGCAGCAATGACTTTATCGGTATCCGTTGACTTCGCTTTTTCTACTGCTTGTTTCCACATGTAGATACCCACATAGGTCGCTTCCATCGGATCATTCGTCACCACCGTTGCTGCATTAGGCAATTTTTTGGCAACGGCATAGGCTTTCCATTTTTTGATGAATTCGGCATTCACAGGATTTTTGACCGATTCAAAATAATTCCATGCCGCCAGATGGCCGACGAGTGGTTTAGCATCAACACCGCGCAACTCTTCTTCGCCGACTGAAAAAGCGACCACTGGAACATCGGTGGCTTTCAAACCAGCATTACCAAGTTCTTTATAGAATGGGACATTGGAATCTCCATTAATAGTGGAGATCACCGCAGTCTTTCCACCCGCTGCAAATTTCTTGATATTGGCGACGATGGTCTGGTAATCAGAATGACCAAACGGTGTATAGACTTCATCGATATCCGTGTCTTTCACGCCTTTGCTATGCAAGAATGCCCGCAGAATTTTGTTCGTCGTGCGCGGATAAACATAATCGGTTCCGAGCAACACGAAACGCTTGGCGCCGCCACCTTCTTTTGACATCAGATATTCAGTCGCAGGAATCGCTTGCTGATTGGGTGCTGCACCGGTGTAAAACACATTTTTCTCTAACTCTTCGCCTTCATATTGCACCGGATAAAACAATAAGCTATTGAGCTCTTTAAACACCGGCAACACTGATTTTCGCGATACCGAAGTCCAGCATCCAAAAACGACAGATACCTTATCTTGCGCAACCAATTGACGTGCTTTTTCTGCAAACAAAGGCCAGTTGGAAGCGGGATCGACCACGACAGGTTCGAGTTTTTTACCCAACACACCACCATGTGCATTGATCTCGTCTATCGTCATCAAAGCAACATCTTTTAACGAGGTTTCCGAGATCGCCATCGTACCGGACAGCGAATGCAAAATCCCTACCTTAATCGTGTCAGCCGCCATGGATTGCGACATCCAACCGGTGCTAGTTAAAGTCATTGCTGCCAGAGCAACTGCTTTTAAAACGGTGCGACGTGTCATGATTTCTCCTGGTGATGGTTAAATACAAAAAGACTACGAGCTTCATCATCCAGTTAGCAGTAAGCGTGCCAGCTTGTGCAGCGCAATAAAATTTTCATGTGCTTTCGCCTTAGGACATCTCAGTAAATACGCCTATTGAAACTCACTCTATTAATCGGGGAGAAATAATCTTAGGAAATTTTATTGAGTGAAATTTTTCGTGAATTTTCTATTTTCACCAAAAAGATAGTGCATCGCACAAAGTCGGTGAGTAAAAGTACCTGTTACGGTGCAGCCGCCCTACTTGTTAGCAAAAGCAGCAAAATGCATCGAAGCATCACTGAAAAACTTACTCTGAGGAATGCAAATTTTTACAGCAGAAAGCTTACGGACAAGAAATCAAAATTCATCTCAAGCTTTTCATGCAACGGTCGATAATGAGGCGTACACACCCAAATTTTGGAGACTGGCATGATCATTAGTTCATCTCAGGTTGCAATGCAATCCGTTCAACATGTCAGGTCTCAGTTCAGTGCGAGACAAGAGCTCAGGATATTTGGCGGGGCGGCAAATGATGTGCCGGACAACTCGTCTTTAGTGCAAATATCCGATATCGGAAAGGCTGCACTGGCAACGTTTAATTTGGCCAATGGCAATTCAGGTATGGACTCTGGCCAGACATCAAGTAGTCCAAACTATGCAACCAATGCAACCAATTCATCCAATGCAACAAGCAGTAACAACGCTTACACCAGCATTGATCCGAAAATGCAGGCACTGATCGAGTTGTTGCAAGAAATATTTGGACAGACCATACACCTCATCAATCCAGCCGATTTTTCGCATACAGATCAAGCAACGGGCACCGCATCAACACCGACATCCACAGCGCAGGGCGGCGGCGCTATTTACAATGCACAAACCACCTTGACGCAAACAACCAGTACCAGTTTTAGTGCCGAGGGTGATATTGAAACCAGTGACCACCAGAAAATTCATTTCGACTTGAATCAATCGGTACAAACGATACGGCAAGAAACCCAATCTGTGACGATCAAGTCTGGCAGTGCCTTAAAAGACCCTCTGGTCATTAACTTTTCTGGCAACTCTGTTCAGTTAGGTCAACAGACGTTCTCATTCGATTTGAATAACGATGGCAAAAAAGTTACCATGCCGTTTATTCAAGGTGGTGGCTACCTAGCATATAACCCGGACGATAGTGGAAAAATCACCGACAAGACCCAATTATTCGGCCCAACAACAGGCAATGGCTTTACCCAGTTACAGTCTCTGGCAGATAGCTTTGGAAACAATAACGGTTGGATAGATCAAAGTAACCCAGCCTATAGCAAACTGGGGGTTTTAATTGAAGGCAGCAATGGCAAACCGCAGTTTATGAGTTTGCAGCAAGCTGGCATAGGTGCACTCTACCTCGGCAGCGTCAGTACGCACACAGCAATTGGCGATAGCAGCGGCAATGGTGGATCTTCCGGAGAATTAGAATCATCCGGCATCTATTTGAATAACAATGGCTCTGTAGGTAGCATGCAAGACGTTGAGGTCAACGTCTCCCTCGCAAAATAGTAACTAGCAACTAAAATCAAGCATTAATGCATCTGAGGATAACCAGTAATTTGCTGTATCTCTTTATACAAAGGCTGTAAGCGCGCGTACATTTTTTGGTAGACGCGATGGTAAAGCTCGTTGTAAATCTGGTGATGATGGGCAATCGGCTCAAACGTTTTTCCTATGCGAGTCATCGCACGGATCGCCGTATCAAAATCCGGATGCAGACCCAATCCAACAGCAGCGTCAATCGCTGCGCCCAGCCCTGATGTTTCATAGATATGTGGGCGTGAAGTCGGCAGGCCAAAAATGTCTGCAGTCAACTGCATCGCTGCGTCGCTTTGCGAACCGCCACCGGAAATACGTAATTCCGTGATTGCCACCCCACTACGTTTTTCTATCCGCTCTTTGCCTTCTCGCAAGGCATAAGCCAAGCCTTCGAGGATCGCGCGATACATGTGCGCCCTCGTATGCACGTCACCAAAACCGATCATCGCACCTTTTGCTTCTGGACCCGGCACTTTAATCCCCGGCGTCCAATAGGGTTGCAACATCAATCCCATCGACCCCGGCGGGACAGCGTTCACCAGCTCATCAAACAACTCTTCCGGCACCAGCCCCTGCGCAGCAGCTTGCAATTGTTCGTGATGACCAAACTGTTCTTTAAACCAGTTCACCATCCAATAGCCACGGAATATCTGCACCTCCGTGCTATACGAACCGGGAATAGCGGCAGGATATGGTGGTATGAATGGTGTAACTTCCAGATATTTTTTACTGGTCGTATTAATGGTCGCCGTTGTGCCATAACTGAGGCAACCGATATGTGCTTGTTGGCATCCGGCACCAATCACTTCGCATGCTTTATCGGCAGCGGCCGCCAGCAAAGGTGTTCCGGCTAAAATTCCGGTTTGTGCTGCGGCTTCCGGGGTAATGCTACCCATGATCGTTCCGGGCGCAACCAGTTCGGGCAAGGTCTCTGCTTTGATTGCCAGCGCCTGCCATTTCCAATCCAGTTTCCCTGCCCATTTCAAGGCTTTGTAATCGAAAGGAAGATAACCGACTTGCGAACCGATCGAGTCGATAAATTTATCGCATAAACGGTAATTCAGATAACCGGACAGCATCAGGTAATGTGCTGTCTTATCCCAAATATCTGGTTGATGTTCTTTAATCCAGTTAGTTTCTGCTTCACCTCTGAAAAAATTTATCGTATCGCTGACACCAGCAATTTTAAATGCAGTTAACCATAAGGGATTGACGGCTGGCACGACATCGGTGCGCCGTTGATCTAACCAGGTAATCGCCGGACGCAAGGGCTTACCGTGTTGATCAAGATTGATCATGGTGCCACGTTGCGTAGTCACCGCCACACCGTGCAGACTGGCAGGTGACACACCACTACTTGCCCACAGGCGCTGGCAGGCCGTACAAACGGCTTGCCAATAATCCTCAGGATGGTGTTCTGCCCAACCCGGATGATCGGAAAAGTAGGCTTCCAGATGCACTTGCGACTTGGCGACGATATTCCCTTTCAAATCAAACAGAATTGCCCGCACGCTTTGGGTACCGTTATCGATCGCTAAAATGTATTGTTTTTCTATGTGATTATTCATTGACTAGCCAATCTTTGATTGTTGACTTTGGGGGCAAGGCATAATTCTTTTTCCACAATTCCAGATACGCTGCTTGTTCAACATTCCAGCGCGTGTCATCCCACTTTAATTCGCCTTGGCATATAGTTCGTATGCGTGGCAAACACTCTACACCACCGTTCTTCAACAACAAACCAAGACGCGTGCGGCGCAGAAGCAAATCTTCTAATTGCAGCACAGATTCGTATCTCGCCGCCCAACGCAATTCCACCCACATGGTTTCTGTACCAGGGATGAGTTCCAACTCATGCTCGCGGGCAGAAGCAATAACTTCTGGAGCGAGTCTGCCGTAGTGACCGAATAAGCGATCGCGTTGCGAACGCGGCAGGTCTAATTCCAAATGACTATTGCAATTATTTCGTGGATTATCAAACAAAGGCGTGATACGTAAATCGGGACGCCATTCTGGTAACAAGGGTGCCAGATTTTTCAAAGCATCTAGTGCAATCAATCTGAAGGTCGTGAGCTTTCCGCCTGTCACAGTGAGCAAACCTTTTTCCATCCAGACCGCATGATCTCGCCCTTCTTTGGATGGATCTGCTTTACCGGTATCAATCACAGGCCTGACGCCAGCATACGTAGCGATAATATCGTCAAGCCCCAAAGCCAGCGACGGAAACTGAAATGCCAACGCCTCCATCAAGTAAGTAACTTCATCTGGCGTAATTACCGTTTCAGTTTGCAAATCTGCGTGATGATCTACATCTGTCGTACCGACTAGCGTCACGCCTTCCCACGGATACACAAAGACAGGGCGACCGTCACGGGGGTGCATCAGGCTCACCGCTTGGGCAACGGGCAAGCGCCATCCGGGCATGAGCAGATGACTGCCGCGCAGAGGACGAATTTTTCCGTTGAGTTCTTTTGATAAACGCAGCCGATCTGCCCACGCACCAGTGGCATTGATGATGCTGCGCGCCCGAATCTGGTAGTCTTGTCCTGTGATGGTATCGTTTGCCTGCACACCTTTGGCCAGCTCATTCACGTAGTCAATCTTCGATGCGGCCAGATAATTAATGGCCGTTGCCCCCAGGCTTTTCGCCTCTTGCAGCACGCGCATCACTAAACGTGCATCATCTGTTTTGGCATCGTGGTAGCTGAGACCGCCTTTTAAATTCTGACGTCCGATATGCGGCGTCATCATAAGAAATTCATCGGTCGGGAAATAATGCCGTGCCGTTTGGCGCGCCATTTTGTCGTAAATCGCCAAACCCAGCGCAAACATCCAACGACCAGGTTTGCGGCCTTGATAGTCGGCAAAGGCAAAACTCTGATGATCAACTAATCCATGCGCATCCTGCATCAACGCTTGTCGTTCCCGCACAGAATCACGAGTCAGGTGGAATTTACCTTCTTTCAGATAGCGCAAGCCACCGTGTACCAATTTAGAGGAACGGCTAGACGTCCCCCAGGCAAAGTCACGCTGTTCTATCAACAAGGCTTTTAAACCGCGTCGTGCGGCTTCGAGCAAAATACCAGCGCCAGTAATACCGCCGCCGATGACCACGAGGTCCCATGGCAGCCCTTGATTCGATAAAACGGCACCAAGATCACTACGCTCATCGCTATCCCACACTGATGAAGCCATGCTAGTTTTCCTTTGGGGAAGATAATTCAGGTAATAACTTTCCGGGATTCATGATGCCATCCGGATCGAAATGTTGATATAGATGACGTAATGCGGCAATACCCAGCTCGCCTTTTTCCTCATGCAAATACGGCGCGTGATCGCTACCGACGCCGTGTTGATGACTGATGGTGCCACCATGATCAACAATGGCTTGCGATGCCGCTGCTTTGAGTTTTTTCCAGCGCTTCAAATCCCGTTCGTAATCGCCGGTAAGCCGATAAACAAACGTCGTGTAGACGCTGGCACCTTGCGCATACAGGTGCGACAGATGGGTATAAGTATGCAACTGCTCGCCGTCACTTGCGAGTGCGCTGGTGGCTGCGTATTCGATCGCTTGCATCATACCTGCCACTTTAGGCCAGTCACATGCTGTTTCAACGGTATCAATCGCGTATCCTTGCTGCCATAAGGTATTGCGCAGATAGACATTTTTAAATCGTCCCTGCTTCCATTTGTGCCCCATGGTTTGTCCGACATGCACGCCACCGTGTGCCTTGCCTAACTTCAATGCATTGTTGATCGCATGACGGACATGTGGTTTGTCGCCACTTGCTCCCAGCAAGAGCAAACATTTTTTATCACCGCAATGACGTAGTGCCAAATAGGTTTCAAGTAAGCCAATCAGCTTTTTATGGCCCGCTAATTTAAGACTGGTCAACGTTTCAGTGGAATTGGAAAGGCGCAGCATCGACAAAGGCAATTTCGCTTGCGCAATGCTACGCACGGCTTGTTGCGCTTTATCCCAATCCGGAAAAAATACCGCATGAAACTCTTCAGATGCAGGCAAACGACTGATGCGAACGGTGACCTCAGTCAAAATACCGATCCGGCCTTCAGAGCCCAAAATGATTTCACGTAAATCAGTGCCTGCAGCCGAAGCGGGAAATGTCGGTATATCCAAACGTCCAGCTGGTGTCTCTATGCGCCCGCCAGCAAACAATTGCTCAATACGTCCGTAACGTAACGACTGTTGACCCGATGAACGTGTTACCACCCATCCACCGAGTGTGGAATATTCAAACGATTGTGGAAAATGTCCCAGAGTATAACCATGGGCGCGTAATTGCGCCTCCAGATCCGGGCCAAATACACCAGCACCAAATGTCGCCAGTTGCGCTTCTTTATCAAGATTGAGCAATTGCGCCATGCGTACCATACTGACGCTCAGTACAAGCTGGTTACTGCGAGGTACTGCTAGATGACCAACCACACTGGTGCCACCACCATACGGAATCAAAGCGACATCATGACGGCTCGCATAATCCAGTAATTGACGGACCTGCTCGCTGCTTTCAGGAAAAGCCACACCATCCGGAAACTGTTCAATCCGGCCGAATCGCATCTTCAACCAATCCGGCAAACTCTGGCCCAAACTATGTTGCACCCGCACCTCCGGACTGGTATCAATCAATGGATGCGGTGTTAAACGCGACGTCGGTACACTGGCGATGACGCTAGCTTTGCTGGCATCCTTTTGCAGCACACCCTGCCCGATGCGTTCTTGCAAAAAACCCAGTGCATCAGCATTCACTGCAAATTCGATACTATCGTCACCCCAGCCGTTCCATCGTCGCATACATGCCCTTTTGAATTGATCTGTGGGAAATTTACACAAATGACGCAGATTTCCCTTGTTATACTTGTCGGCTAGCTTACCTAGCGTAGCAACACACGTATTGCGCTTTTATGACAAGGATCTTGTGGAAATATGCCAAACAACCTGACCAGTTCTTTGCACCGCAGCCCGCCTGACGGTCGGGTAGCAGCTGCGTATGTACAACCACTATTGGAACTGGTCACAGAACGCGGCCTATCTTTAATCGCGCTGGCGGAAAAAGCGGAATTGCCACCGCAGTCGCTAACTAACATGGGCGAAAGCATCGCAGCCAGCGCTTACGTGCGTTTGCTCGACGCTGGTGCGGCGCTATGCAATGACCAGCACTTTGGTCTGCATGTGGGTGAGCGTGTCAAACTTGGTACCTACAATGTGTACGGCATGATTTTGATGAGCTGCAAAGATTTCCGGCAGGCATTCCAACAGACGATGCGCTACGAAGGATTAGCGCATGATCTGGGGCGTTCAGTATTAATTGAAAATGCCACACAGACCGAATACCAATGGCATAGCCACTTCCCGCACGCCAGCCGACATCTGGCCGAAAGTGTGTTTGCTGGAATCCGAGTATTTGGCAACTGGTTTGCTGGCACGACTTTACCTGCTGTTCCAGTATTTTTCAGGCACAGCGCACCATCGGACATCAGCGAGCATCATAGAATTTTTGGTGCAGACGTCGTTTTTGGAAAGCCACTTGATTGCTCAACGTTTCCAACGGCGCTACTGGACTGGGCCGTTCCCAACGCAGATGTCAGCATGTACCCCCTGCTTCAGCAGCATGCGGAACAACTTTTAAAACAAAAGCAAGCTGCGGAGCATGACGGTAGCATCATGGCCTTAGTGCGGGTCGCGATTCGTAAAAACTTATCACGCGATCTGGCGCGCTTACCTACGATCGCACTGGAATTAGGTGTCAGCCAAAGAACATTGCAACGTAAGCTGGCCGACGCAGGCTTCAGTTTTCAACAGTTACTCGATGAAACCCGCCTCTCCGTCGCGCAAGAGTATTTAAGGCAAGCAGCGTTCAGCCTCTCAGATATTGCGTTTATGCTTGGCTATCAAGAACAAAGCGCGTTCCAACATGCGTTTAAGGAATGGACAGGCATGACGCCTAAGTCTTATCGTGATCAACAATCAAAACGTAGCGGATAAAAGTTAAATGCGGAGACTGGTTTCCCAGCTCCGCATTCATGTCAGGACGGCGGCTTGTCCACTAAACGCAGACAAAGCACACCTCGCTGCCGTCATACATATCAGTTGTATGTACAGCAGGTACGAAGAATCATATCAAAAAAATATGACATTGGCATGACTAAAATCAAGAAAATAAGTATTTTTTGGTATCAAAGTTACATCTCAACGTAGCAAATCGTAAAATACGCAAAAACCATGACAGGGAGCCTTGCATACCACTCTGGTAAAATGCTGGTCCGGCATTCGACATTTCGATGTTACTAAGAAATGTGCCCCGCTCACTACGTAATCCGCTTATTTTTAAGAAATACCTCATGTCATCACTCAGCTCCAACTTTGAAACCCGTGTCGCCAACAGCCACGCACATTTACAAAACGTGCTAGAACATGCTTTTCAACATACGGCTGCACACAAAGCGGTTCTGGTATATGACGAAAGTTGTGAATTAGCGCGGGTATTAGCAAGCGCCTATCGTCTCTGCCTGCCGGAAGCCCTGTGTATCAACTTTGATGAGACAGCGCCCTCTGATATTTTAGAAACGCTGGCTACACTGCAAAGTGGCGATCTGGCGATTCTGGTGCAGTCTACAAATTTCCGGCTGGAAGCCTACCGATTGCGGGTCGAATTATTTAAGCAGGGTCTGAAAGTCATCGAACATCCGCATCTGGGACGCATGGAAGGTGCTGAAATCGATTATTACATTGATGCCCTTGCCTATGATCCGGATTACTATCGGGTGGTCGGTCGTAAGCTGAAAGAAAAAATTGATCAGGCCAGCCACGGCGTAGTAGACAGCGACGGTGCGCAATTGATTTTCAGCGGAAAATTTGAACCCGCCAAGTTAAACGTCGGCGATTACAGCGAAATGAAAAACGTCGGCGGCCAGTTCCCAATCGGTGAGGTATTTACCGAATCAGTCAACCTGGAAGATGTCTATGGTCGGGTGCGCGTATTCATCTTCGGCGACACCACGTTCAGCATTAATCAGCCTGAAACACCAATCACCTTGATCATAGAAAAAGGCCAGGTCGTTGCCACTGAAGATTCCACACCAGAATTTGATCAGGTATTGACCAACATCCGGGCGGACGACGGCGTGGTCTGGGTCAGAGAACTCGGTCTGGGGATGAACCGCGCCTTCAACAAAGAGCGCACGGTGCGTGATATTGGTACTTATGAACGCATGTGTGGCATTCACTTGTCGTTGGGTTCTAAGCACGGCAGCTATGCCAAACCCCATATCAAACGCGGCGAAGGCCGTCACCACGTGGACGTCTTTGCAGTGACAAAATCAGTCAAATTTGGTGACGATGAAGTGTATCGTGATGGGCAATGGGTGGTCTGATACGAGCCGTATTTAACGACAAGATGTGCTCCCCTACGACGTTAAAGGCTATTTTCAGAGTCAAATCAACAACACATTAAAAGTAGCTTGAGCGTTGTTGGTTGCCGTAGAAAGGTATTTTCTGCACGATCAGAGAATCAAGGCAGCGGCTTTACCTCAATATTTCGCCTAAATTAGCGCAAAAATAATCGTTTATGCCCTCTGAGCGCAGACTTCTGCGCTGACGGGTGTTCTCTGTCAGAGATTCGCTGTTAAAATAATGCCCTTGTCCGTTAATCCTAAAAGTGCATCAACATGACTCGTAAGCTGTTCGTTACCACTGCTCTTCCATACGCTAACGCGCCCTTCCACCTTGGCCATATCATGGAATATATTCAGGCTGACGTCTGGGTAAGGCATCAGCGAATGTCGGGTAACGAGGTACACTTTGTTGGTGCTGATGACGCGCACGGCGCACCGATCATGATTGCCGCTGAAAAAGCAGGCATTACGCCACAAGAATTTGTGGCACAGATTGCGGCTGGCCGTAAGCAATATCTGGATGGCTTCCATATTCAATTTGACAACTGGCATTCTACGGATGGCCCTGAAAACCATGCTTTGTCACAAGACATCTATCGTAAATTAAAAGCTGCTGGTTTTATCACTAGCAAGACGATAGAACAGTTTTACGATCCGGTAAAAAATATGTTCTTGCCTGATCGCTACATCAAAGGCGAATGCCCAAAATGTGGCGCCAAAGATCAATATGGCGATTCTTGCGAAGTGTGCAGTGCTGTGTATGCGCCAACGGAAGTTATCAATCCTTATTCCGTCCTGACTGGTGCGACACCTGTCATGAAGTCTTCTGAGCATTTTTTCTTCAAATTGTCGGATCAGAAGTGCGTTGACTTTCTACGTGGCTGGGCTTTGCAAGACAATCGCTTGCAGTCAGAAGTTGCGAATAAATGCAAAGAATGGCTGGAAGGCGAAGGCGGTCTGGGCGACTGGGATATCAGCCGCGATGCACCGTACTTTGGTATTGAAATTCCTGACCAACCAGGCAAATACTTCTATGTCTGGCTCGATGCGCCAGTCGGTTACCTCGCTTCATTAAAAAATTACTTCGGCAAAACTGGTCGTGATTTTGATGCGTTTATGGCAGACCCGACGACCGAGCAGATTCATTTCATCGGTAAAGATATTACCTATTTCCATACGCTGTTCTGGCCAGCAATGTTGAAATTCTCTGGCTATAAAACACCTGACAATGTGTATGCGCATGGTTTTGTGACGGTATCTGGCGAAAAAATGTCGAAATCCCGCGGCACGGGTATTTCACCTTTGCGTTATCTGGAAATCGGCATGAACCCAGAATGGCTGCGCTACTACTTCGCCGCCAAACTGAACGCAAAAGTCGAAGATCTGGATCTGAATCCCGATGACTTCGTGGCGCGTATCAATTCCGATCTGATTGGCAAATACATCAACATCGCTTCACGCGCCGCTGGCTTTATCAGCAAGCGCTTTGATGGTGTGGTTACCACTGACTGGGCACATGCAGATGATGCATTCCTTGGCAATTTGTACAAAGCGGCACCAGAAATCAAAGCCTTGTATGAGGCGCGCGAATATGGCAAAGCCTTGCGCGCTGCCATGGAGCAAGCCGATCTGGTCAATGCCTACGTGGATGCCAACAAGCCTTGGGAACTGGCGAAAAAACCAGAGAACGATGCCAAATTACAAGAAGTATGCAGCCGCCTGCTCGAAGCTTTCCGTATTCTGACGATCTTCCTGAAACCAGTATTGCCACAGCTCGCAGCTCAGGTCGAAGCACAACTGAATATTGCGCCATTGCAATGGGCTGATGTGACGGTAGCAATGCCGCATCAACATAAGATTCATCCTTATGCACACTTGATGCAACGTGTAGATCCTAAGATTTTTGATCAATTGTTTGATGCGCCGGTAGTGGCACCTGCCACAACTGCTGCGCCCGTTACTACGGAGGCTTCTGCTGTCGCCAATACAAACAGCACAGTTGCTGGTAACCCGAACGATATCGAGCCGTTGGCAGAAGAAATCAAAATCGATGACTTTGCCAAAATTGATCTGCGCATTGCAAAAATCGTCAATTGTGAACATGTTGAAGGCTCAGACAAATTATTACGCCTGACTTTAGATGTCGGCGAAGGTCGCACCCGCAATGTATTCTCTGGCATCAAATCAGCATACCAACCTGAACAGTTGATTGGCAAATTCACGGTGATGGTCGCCAATCTGGCTCCACGCAAAATGAAATTCGGCATGTCTGAAGGCATGGTACTGGCAGCTTCCGCCGCCGATGAAAAAGCCAATCCAGGTCTGTACATCCTCGAAGCCTGGCCAGGTGCACAGCCTGGTATGCGCGTAAGATAAGTATACCTTACACTGAGTAATTAGTTCTCATAAATTGGCGGTCCGAATAGACAATTCAGACCGCCAATTTTTTTATGTCTGCGTGTTTAAAAAGTACAGCGGTATTTTCTTGCCACTTCAATAAGTGCAAAATCTGCACGGCGGGTGCAGCCTTCGCTGAGCTTACCGATTAGCTTATATTGGTAGGTTGTACCCGCCCTTGGCTTTCAGCATTAAATTAGGCGCATCCAGAAATTTTTCCACTGCAATTCAGAAGTTATGCGTGAATACTTAAGAAAATGACGAAATTGGCATATTCGGCGCATCAAAATTCACTTCAAGTATACTAGTCCACTTGAATAAGCATTTGTAGATACGTACTCCTGAAAGAACATGTCATGAACAGCCCAAGCAGCCCTAACGCCATCACCTCGTCGATTCCTGCCCGCTTGCTGCAATTGCGCAGCGCCATGAAGCAACATGGTATTGATGCCACCATCATTCCTTCTGCAGATCCGCATTTATCTGAATATCTACCGGATCGCTGGCAGGGACGTAGTTATTTTTCAGGCTTCACGGGTTCCGTCGGCACCTTGATCGTAACAGCTGATTTTGCTGGCTTATGGGTCGATAGCCGCTACTGGAGTCAGGCAGAAAAAGAACTTGCGCCAACTGGCATACAGATGATGAAAATAGCGTCCGCTGGCTCAACCGCGCATATAGACTGGTTGACGGAATCGCTCCTGGCAGGACAAACCGTTAGCGTTGATGGCATGGTGCTGGGGCTCATGACTGCACGGCTTCTTGAGCAAAATTTAAAAGCCAAAGCAATACATTTAAAAACGAATATCGACTTACTGCAAGAAATCTGGAGCGACAGACCTGGCTTACCCTCGTCACCGATTTTTGAACATCTTGCTCCGTTCGCGGTCATTTCTCGTCAGGAAAAATTAGTACTGGTACGCGAACAAATGCGCGCCAAAGGCACTGAATGGCACTTCGTTTCAACCGTCGATGATCTGGCGTGGCTATTCAATTTACGCGGCAGCGATGTCAGCTATAACCCAGTATTCGCGGGACACGCATTGATAGGAATGAATGACGCAACTATCTTTGTAGCGGACGACAAAATACCTCCTGCTTTACAAGCAATTCTTGCGCAAGATCATGTCAAGATCGCCAGCTACAATAACGCAGCAGATGCACTTAAAGCTTTGCCAGCCAATAGTAGCATTCTGATCGATCCACGCCGTATCACACTAGGATTTCAGCAAGCGATTCCAGCGGGTATGCGTGTAGTCGATGCGATCAATCCCTCCGTTTTTATGAAGTCACGCAAAAATGCACAAGAAGCAGCATTTATCCGTGAAGCCATGGAACAAGATGGCGCCGCCTTGTGCGAATTTTTTAGTTGGTTAGAAGGTGCTTTAGGTAAAGAGCGCATCACTGAACTCACCATCGATGAAAAAATCTGTGAGGCACGTGCACGCCAACCCCACTTTATTTCACCAAGCTTTGGCACTATCGCTGGCTTCAATGGCAACGGCGCCATGCCGCACTACAGAGCGACACCAGAATCACACGCAGTCATTGAAGGCGATGGCTTACTGTTGATCGACTCTGGTGGTCAATATCTGAATGGTACGACGGACATTACCCGTGTCATGCCTATTGGAACAGTTTCAGAGGCACAAAAGCGTGATTTCACGCTCGTTCTGAAAGGGATGATCAATTTGTCCAGAGCAGTGTTCCCACGTGGCACACCATCACCGATGCTGGACTCATTGGCACGGGCTCCGATCTGGGCTGAAGGTATCAATTATGGCCACGGCACTGGTCACGGTGTTGGCTACTTCCTCAACGTTCACGAAGGCCCACAATCGATTTCAGCAGCTCTTCCGGAAGCACATACCGCAATGGAAGAAGGCATGATTACATCGAATGAACCTGGCATTTATCGCCCTAATCAATGGGGTGTTCGTATCGAGAACCTTCTGCTGAACATTTCTGCTATGCAAACTGAGTTTGGTGAATA
The DNA here is from genome assembly GCF_014284255.1 of Cognatundibacterium jejuense. Lineage (GTDB taxonomy): Bacteria > Pseudomonadota > Gammaproteobacteria > Burkholderiales > Burkholderiaceae_D > Undibacterium > Undibacterium jejuense. Next base: position 50,462 of record NZ_JACOFV010000016.1, on the reverse strand, counting down.
TTTACAATTTGAATCGCTGACCCTCTGCCCTATCGACACGCGCTGTATGAACATCGGCATGTTGAGAGAAGATGAAATTAAATGGATCAACGGTTACCACGCACTGGTATTTGAACGTTTAAGCTCACGCGTTTCAGGTGCCGCACTGAACTGGCTAACGGAGCGTACTCAGGCAATCGTCAAATAAAATCTACACTCACTAAAAATGCCACAGCGGTTATTCAGCTGCGGCATTTTTATTAAATGACATACGCAACTGTGATGCAAGCGGGACAATTTTGGAAGATAAATTGACCTAAAAAAATGCTCATTATTCAGAAGCCAGATTGGCGTAAGCATCCAGAAATTTTTTCAATTCCACGGTCAACAGTTTTAATTCTCCAGCAATTTCAGTCAGTAATTCTGATGTGCCTTCGAAATTCTTATCCTTACCTTTCTGCTCTAACTTAAAGGCTAATTCCTCTATGGGATAAGCACAAAAATTACCCACGACGCCTTTCATCGTATGTGCGGAGCGATGCAAGAGTTCTGGATCCTTAGCTGTGACAGCATCAGAGAGTTCTGCAATATACTTATTACACACGTCAAGAAATGAATGTCCAATAATGTGAACAATCTCTGAATCCGCTGATTGCAAAGCATGTGCATAATCAAAATGGGGGAACTCCGCTGTGCGCTCATACGATACTTCAGTCATGTTTATATTCCTCTCTATTACCATCGGTGACGCGAGCTGCTGGTACTGACTCAAGAAGTTTTGCAAAAGTGCGGCTTTAATCGGTTTGGATAGGTAATGATCCATCCCTGCGTCAAGACACCTCTCCCAGTCACCGGGCATTGCATTTGCAGTCATAGCAATGATAGGTGTATGTTTGCGATCTTTTTGCTGCACCTCTAACGATCTTATCTGTTGAGTTGCTTCTATTCCACCCATTTCGGGCATTTGCATGTCCATTAAAATCAGATCAAAATTTTCTTGCTGAAACTTCTCCAAAGCGACCAGACCAGTCTCAGCAAGCACAGCGGTATGGTTCCATTTTTTCAACAAAGACAAAACCAGCTTTTGATTGACCAGATTATCTTCAACTACCATTATTTTTAACGGTGCCAAGCCAGGCGATATTTCCGAAGCCGGCACTTGTTTTCTGATACCTCGTGACGCATTGCCGGACATAGCGGTAACAATTGAATCCAACAGCTCATGCTGACTAACAGGCTTAGTTACGTAATCTCGTATTCCCATATCCCGACATTTACGTGCATCATCCGGTGACCCCGCAGAAGACAAGACAACGACTTTTTGCCGTACACAACCATTAACGGCTTGTAGCTCCTGTATAAAATGGAATCCATCCATCTCTGGCATGCAGACGTCGAGAAGAATAAGATCAAAACAATTTTCACCTACTTTTTCGTCAGATAGTCTCGCCAAGGCATCAGCACCGGAACTCACTGCAACCGTATGCATACCCCATTTTTTTAAAGTGTCTGAGAAAAAATGTCTGTTAATCGCATTATCGTCAACAATTAACACTCTCAAACCAGAAACATTTGGCACTGCAACTTCAGATATAAAGCCTACGCCCTCTTCAAAGCGAGCGGTAAAATAAAACGTACTCCCCTTACCGAGCACGCTATTGACCTCTAATATCCCGTGCATACTTTGCACCAGACGAGAGGAAATAGTAAGCCCGAGACCGGTACCACCATATTTACGGGTCGTCGATGCATCGGCCTGGCTAAACGCACTGAAAATACTTGCTTGCTTATCCAAAGGGATACCAATACCGTGGTCCGTCACCGAGAAGTAAATATCGAGCGATTCCGTGCTTTGATGGACAAGCTGAACGTCAAGGATAATTTCACCTTGCTCACTAAATTTAATGGCATTCCCAACTAAATTAGTAATAATTTGATGCAAGCGCCCGGGGTCACCAAGAATAACATCAGGAATTGCACCGTCAATTTTATAAACTAACTCGATGCCTTTTTGAGAAGCTCGGATTGCCAACGCCTTAAGGCAAGAGGCAAGTAACTCACGGATTTCAAAATCGATCTTTTCAAGTACTACTTTGCCCGATTCAATTTTGGAAAAATCCAAAATATCATTGATGATGCCGAGTAAAGAATAAGAAGAAAATTTAACTAACTCGAGATATTCTCTTTGCTCAGGTGCAAGATAAGAATCCAAAGCCAGTTCGGTCATTCCTATGATGCCATTCATGGGCGTTCTGATCTCATGACTCATCATGGCCAGGAATTCACTCTTGGCGGTGTTGGCCGCCTCCGCATCTTCCTTTGCCTGTATCAATGCAGACTCAAATCGCTGACGCTCAGTAATATCACGACAAGAACCATAGATGCTGCCATCGGGAAGTAAAGCAGCATTTAACTCCACTGGAACTAATTCGCCATTTTTCTTTAATAGTGAAATTTCTATACGTATAAATTTTTGTTCTAACAGGCGATGCAAGAAACTTTTTTGTATTTTTTCACGCTGTTCGCGAGGAAGTAAATCATAAATACTTTGACCAATTAACTCTTCCCTAACGTAACCTAACATATTAAGCGCAAGGTCATTCACATAGGTCCAACGCTCTTGTGTATTGGCGACAAACACTGCATCGGCGGCGTGATCAAGTAACATGCGTTGCTTAGTTTCACTTTCGCGTAGCGCCTTATCAGCTTTAATCCGACTGGAAACATCTTGAAAAGCCGCCACCGATCCAACAATAATGCCATGTTCAAAAATAGGCGAAACAACAATCGCTACCGGAAACAAAATGCCGGATCGGTGCTGAAAATACTCCAACTCTGATCGGAATACCTTACCCGCTGACACTGCCTGATCAATTGCGCAGTCTTTCATTTCCACACAGCGACCATCTGGTTGAATCGCATGAATAAGGTCATGCATACGCTGACCAAGTAGCTCAGAGGCGTGATAACCGAGTATTTTTCCTGCCTCAGGATTTACGAACGTACAGAATCCTTTGGCATCGAGGGTATAGACGCCCTCCCCAAGGGTATCCATGACGTTTTGCAACAATTGCTGGCTAGTCTGAATTTTTTCACGTAAGCGTAACTGCTCAGTAATATCAGTGCGAATTGAGATGTATTGATAAGGCTGATTATCCTGATTCAGGAAAGGCACGATGGTTGCATTGGTCCAATAAAATCCTCCTTCTTTATCGACATTGCGGATTTCACCATGCCACACATTACCGGATTGAATGGTGTGCCACAGATTTTGGAAAAATTCTTTGCTGTGGAAACCAGAATTGACGATGCGGTGATTTTGACCGATCAATTCTTTCGCTTCAAATTTACTGATGGTGCAAAATTTTTCATTTGCATAGATCAAGGTGCCTTTTGCATCTGTGATGCTGACAATAGCATGCTGATCAAGCGCAAATTTTTGTTTTTCAACCTCTGCTAAGGCACGTTGAACATCTTTTCTGGCGTCGAGTAACTCGGTAACCAGGCCGGACAATAATTGCGACAAGCCTTCAAGACTACGATCATCATCAAGATGTTTACCCAATTGAGCAAGAACTTGATTGGTGGTATTGCGTAAAGTTACCAGCACCTGCTGACGTGCCTCAGCATCTTGCCTTAAGGTTTCATTCGCCTGACTCAATTCATTGGAACTCAACTCCAGACTAAGTTTTCCCAACGCCAAATCGCGATCGGCCTGATGGTAGGTTTCCTCAACATGCGATAAAAACTGCCGGAAACCTGCAAGCGCGTTTTTTGCTGAAGCACTGATTAACTCAGTAGACGCCAGCGTTTCAAATTCTGACAATACAGCTTCAAGTTGAACTTCATCTGCGATGCCAAGCAACCTTTTGTACTGGCGTGAAGATAGCTTGTGTGGCATCAGCTTAACTCAGCCAAATAGGTTATGGTCATCGTCTGATTATGTAGGCTACATGCTTCCAACTTATATCCGGGGCAAATCTCACCGTTCGAATAAAAACCACACAGGACTGTATTTTTTCCCAGGATGTCCTGAACAGCTTCAACCTCTTCGTCGACGCGTCCACCCATCACTAATTTTCGCCCTACACAACTAACCAGCAAACCCAAACTCTGTCCGCTTGGGCTTGGTAAGCCATCTACTGTTGCATGCGCTGCCATTTCAGCCCCATCGACCAAATCATTGGTATGCGCGTGCATTAAACGCAGGTAACCGTCGGGGTTAATCGCACCAGCTAAAATCAAACTTCCATCACCTTCGTTGATGCCAAGAATAGTGCGTATTTGCCCCAATGATTCGCGACTATCACCTAGCATTTCGAATGGGAATAACAAACCCGAACCAGGCAAATCCTTTGCATAGTCGCCCAAATAGCGCTTATACACATCGAGTGCAGGATTGCCATCAAGTTCATATAGAACGTTACCCACACATTTTGTTACTTTCCTGGTTGGACCAAAAGCCCTCCACCCGCCGAAGCTACCATGTGAGAACAGTAATTTTTCGCCTTTCAAGCCAATTGCTACGACATCAGACGTCGACACACCTTGAGGTGAAAGAATGAACGTTTTAGAAAATGCCCCATCATCACCAGCCAAACCACCGGTAACCGGCAAGCTGGTCCCAAGAACATTCACCATTCCCTCAATCAAGGCGCTACCATTGATATTTACCCCTTGCCCGAACAACATAACCGCCTTTAAATCTGACGATTGCAATTGATGTGCCAATACCTTACCGGCCTGAAAGGATGCATCCATCTCCTTGAGTTCAGCCGTTGCCACCTGAAAACTCGCTGATTCAAAATGTATTGCCGTAATGATTGATGTCGAATTGCTGACTACCGCGGAAGATATTTCCCCAGCCGTGGTGCAGCCGACCATCTCTGCCGCAGGAAACGCAGATTTCAGTATTCGAAAAAAATCCGGATGAGAAAAATGCTCAACGCAGCCAAAGACCAGTATTAACTGCGGAGAGATTTCTGCTAAGTGCGATAGCTTTCCAACGATCCCAGAAATATCCTGAATTGCGATTTGTGATATTTTCATATTCAGCTCACGAAATTGAGAGATTTGACGCAGACCATGATCTACATCGTTTTTGCATAGGGTATTGCCACAGACACGATAAATTTTGATAATTTTTGAAAAATAGAAACGATTACAAATTCCACTCAGCGCCAAAAGTTTTTTTGTCGTCGTTTTCTTCGCGGTAGCGATTTTTAATTTCGAGAATTTGTTCCAAGCCAGCATTAAAAGCTGCAATGCACTTGGGATCAAAATGATGTCCTGCACCTTCTTCGAGAAAAGCAAGGGCTTTATCTATTTCCCACGCTGCCTTATAAGGACGTTCGGAAGTAAGTGCGTCAAATACGTCCGCAACGGCGACTATTCTCGCAAACAAGGGAATATCATCGCCTTTCAAACCTCCAGGATAACCACTGCCATCATATTTTTCATGGTGAGCTAAAGCGATAACGGCCCCCGCATTTAACATCTCCGAGCTACTACCAGCAAGAATTTCATAACCCAGGCTAGCATGCCGTTTCATGATCGTGAATTCATCGACTGTGAGCTTGCCAGGTTTCAGCAAAATACTATCAGGGATACCTACCTTGCCAATGTCGTGCATGGGAGCGGCTTCCAGCAACAATTGCTGATCAGCTTCTGACAATCCAAGATGTTCGGCAATGATTCTGGAATAATTCGCCATACGCAAAATATGGGCACCGGTTTCTGGGTCGCGGGAGTCTGCGGCTTTGGATAAACGGAAGATCGTTTCTCTCTCTCGAGCGCGAATTTCAGACGTGGCCTTTTTAACTTCAACGTCCAGCCAAATGGCTCGATCTTCAAGGAAGCGTTGACTCTTGCGCAATGCCAGCATATTTTTGGTGCGTGCCAAAAATTCGATTTTATCAATAGGCTTGATCAGGAAATCATTTGCGCCAACATCTAAGGCTTGATAACGCAATGCCAACTCGTTATTGGCAGTAATCATCAACACGGGGATATCATGGCATCCGGGTAATTCACGGAAACGTCGTATAAACTCAACGCCATCCATGGTCGGCATCATGTAGTCGACCATGACTAAATCAGGGACATTACCAGCACACCAGAGCAAAGCAGGCTCAGGCTCTATAAAAGAAACAGAATTACAATTGTCTATTTTCTTTAGTAAAAGACACAACAGGGTCACGTTGATCTGCGCATCGTCAAGCACTAAAACGTTCATCTCCATTGAACATCCTCCCACGCCGAACCCAGTTCGCCAACGACCTGTTTAATAATCTCAAATTAGTTTGAGTGTACCGTATTTAGAACCCATAACAAGCCAGGTATAACAAAATTTATACATTCTGGCATGCTTGAATAACAACGATTTTATATTTTTAGGCGTCAATGACAATTGCCGGTGGGAATTGAACTGCAAATTTACTACCTTGATCAGGCACGGAATCAATGAATAAATTCGCGTTATGTCTCAATAAAACGTGCTTGACAATCGCCAAGCCCAAGCCTGTTCCCTGAGTTTCACGCGAGCGGCTTTTATCGACGCGGTAAAAGCGTTCAGTCAATCGCGAAATATGCTCCGGACTAATTCCTATGCCATTATCGATCACCAGAAATTTAGGGCCTTGCGGGGCATTGCACCACTGAATTTGGATTTCACCGTGCTCTGGAGTGTAACGGATTGCATTTGTGACCAGATTGGTCAATGCGCTACGAATTTCATCGGTGCTTCCACGAATATCCGGCCCCTGACAATCAAGCGTGATTTTGTGTCGACCAGCAGAAAGTGCATGAGCTTCTTGTAAAATTTGCTCAAGCAGCCCCCGCATATTAATTGATTCCGTCCTCAACAGATGATCCATCGACTCGAGCCGTGTCAATGTCAGCATATCCTCAACCAGACGCTGCATACGCTCGCCCTGTTCGGACATCAACTTCAAATGCGCATTTCTGGTAGGAATATCGAGATCCGGCTGCAATGAAGCAATTTCTAAAAAACCGTTGATCACCGTCAAAGGGGTACGCAATTCATGCGAAGCGTTGGCAATAAAATCGCGCCGCATCATATCAATACGCTCAGACTCTGTAACGTCATGCGTGACCAGAATTTGCCGGCGGTTTTCAAATGGAATAATGTGCGCAATCAGCTTGCGGTCGCGAAATGATAAGGTCAAAGGAGTGTCGTAGCGCCCCAGAATAATATAGTCCATGAACTCCGGACTGCGCACCAGATTGGTTACGCGCATACCCTTGTCTTTTGTCAGACTCAATCCAAGGTGGCGTTCAGCGGCGGGATTACACCATTCTAGAAACAGAACGTCATCCATAATCACCACGCCGTCAGGCAACAAGGTCATCGCCTGCCGGAAACGCGCTAACCATTCAGTGAGTTCTGTTTGATTTTTTTCGTCGCCACGGCGTAGTTTATACAATCTGGAAAAAATATCAGTCCATGCACCCCAGCCGTCTGGTAAGCGGGAACTAGTGGGATGATCGAGCCAGTCTGCCAGTCGTTGCAGATAAAAGAGTTGCACAAGTACCAACGATGCCATTGCCAGGATACCCAACAACAAACCTATAACGGTACCCCACATATAACAAGCAGCCGCAGTGCCCATTGCCACTAACAAAATACGTACTGAATTCGAAATCCAGAATATAAGGCGAGACGACATGTAATATCCCTGATATTTTTTTAATTGGGAGTATGGATAGAGAACTAAAAGAACAATATGTCTTCTTAAATAAGTCTTATCAGTCTGAAGATCTTAATGTCTTAAGATTCAGAGGGATCGTAATGCAATCAACAATAGCCAGTAGATTGCATTAGCGCTCATTTACAACTCATCTACATTTAATAGAATGCGAGCCAGGAGGATTTAAAGTAAGCACAGCATCCCCCCGACAGAATTTTAAGATTACTTCTCAGACAACATATAGCCGACGCTCCGTACTGTTTTAATCAAAGACTCGGCTGATTTCAATACTTTTCTCAAACGCAAAACGTGAACGTCTACAGTCCGCTCTTCAATCACCACGTGATCACCCCAGACTTTATCGAGCAATTGGCTGCGTGAGAATACACGCTCAGGATGCGCCATAAAAAACTTTAATAGCTTATATTCAGCATGCCCGATATCGACTTTTTGTTCTTCGATTTTTACTGTACAACTGACCGGATCAAGCACAACAGTTCCTGCAGTTAAAGCTGTCTGTGAATGTTCAGGGCTCTTGCGTCGCAAAAGAGCTTTAATGCGGGCAGTCAGCTCGCGCGGTGAAAATGGTTTTGTAACGTAGTCGTCAGCGCCGTGATCGAGACCGGCAATCTTATCTTCTTCCATGCTTTTAGCAGTGAGCATGATGATAGGAATTTCATTGAACTGACGATCAGAACGAATTTTAGATAACAAGCGTAAACCGCTTTGGTCAGGCAACATCCAGTCCAGCAAAATCAGTTGTGGCGTACGACGCTGGATAAAATCCCAAGCGTCTGCCGTGTTGTTGACGGAAAATGTGTTCCATCCGGCAGCACGCAAGGTAAAGCTCACCAGCTCAACAATTGCAGGCTCGTCTTCGACGATTAATATTGTGGTATCAGCAGCCATTATCCGTTATCAACTTTTTGATCTTGTTTAATTGCGACATAATCAGAATGTCGGATATCTTTACCTTCAACGATATAAATCGTATGTTCAGCAATATTTTTTGCGTGATCTGCAATACGCTCAATGGCTTTGGCAACCCACAAGGTATTCAGAGAAGATGTAATCGTGCTTGGATCTTCCATCATGAATGTGATCAGATTACGCATGATAGAACGGAAATCATTGTCAATAATTGCATCTTGTGCGATTAATTGCACCGCTTTGGCGTCATCCAGTCTGGCAAACGCATCCAATGAATGATGCAACATGTCGGCGACACTGCCAGCCAGCACGCGCACTGTTTCATAACCATTAAACATTGCAGTACCACGGCGATTAGCATGCGCCTCTTTGGAAATCCGAGCAATCTTCGTTGATTCATCACCAATACGCTCGAGGTCGGTAATCACCTTTCCTGTCGCCATTACTGTGCGCAAATCATTTGCTGCAGGTTGACGCTTAACAATCAGGTGGCTACACATATCGTCAAGGGAAACCTCAAGGCGATTGACTTCCAGATCGGATTGAATGACCGCCTCGGCCTGATCAGCATTACCAGTGCGAAAACATGACATCGCATCATGGAAATGACTTTCCACGAGCCCGCCCATTAACAATACCTTAGAGCGTATCGTCTCAAGGTCATGATCATATTGTTTTGAAGAATGTTCGCCAGTCAAGGTAGTCTCCTGAATTCTGTATCACTAAGGATAGGTTATTAACCGAAACGGCCGGTAATGTAATCTTGAGTTTCTTTTTTCACCGGATTCATGAAAATATGATCCGTCTCGCCAAACTCAACCAATTCGCCCAAATACATATAGGCAGTATAGTCAGAGCAACGTGCCGCCTGTTGCATGTTATGTGTCACAATGGCGATTGTATATTCTTCTTTCAACTCACTGATCAGTTCTTCGATTTTTACCGTAGAAATAGGATCCAGTGCTGACGTCGGCTCATCTAACAATAAGATTTCTGGTTTCACAGAAACGCCACGAGCAATGCATAAACGTTGCTGCTGACCACCGGATAAGCTCAAACCACTTTTGTGTAATTTATCTTTCACTTCAGTCCAGATCGCTGCTTTTTTTAATGCCCATTCAACGCGTTCGTCCATTTCGCCTTTCGACAAATTTTCATAAAGACGCACACCGAACGCAATATTGTCGTAGACAGACATAGGGAAAGGTGTTGGTTTTTGAAACACCATACCAACCTTGGCGCGCAACAGATTAATATCCTGATCAGCGTCCAGAATATTTTTACCTTTATAGATAATTTTTCCCTCGGCACGTTGACCTGGATACAAGTCATACATGCGATTCAAAGTACGCAACAAAGTTGATTTACCGCAGCCTGAAGGCCCGATAAATGCCGTCACTTTTTTATCAAAAATATTTAAATTGATATCGCGCAAACTACGGGTAGCTCCGTAGAAAAAATTCAGCCCATCAATCTCGATTGCTTTTTTTTGTGTATTTGCTGGTGTAGTAGTCATATCGATGTCCAGATTAATGCTGTGATTTTTGATTAAATAATGTACGTGACAAAATATTCAGACCCAGAACGCTAAACGTAATGAGTAAAGCACCGCCCCAGGCAAGGTCACGCCAATTATCGTAAGGACTCATTGCAAACTGATAAATTACCACTGGCAAGTTTGCCATGGGCTTATTCATATTTCCATTAAAGAACTGGTTATTCAACGCGGTAAATAACAATGGCGCTGTTTCACCGGAAATCCGCGCAACAGCCAACAAAATGCCGGTAATCACGCCCGCTTTTACAGCACGCAAACGTATCATCAGAGCCACCTTCCAACGTGGCGCACCAAGTGCAAATGCTGCCTCCTGGAGACTAGCTGGCACCAGCCCCAACATATTATCAGTGGTGCGAACAACTACAGGAATCGCAATCAAAGAAATCGCAATACTCCCTGCCCAACCCGAGAAATGCTTGACGTTTGCAACGTAGATTGCGTACACAAACAGGCCAATAACGATCGACGGTGCAGACAACATAATGTCAGTAACAAAACGTGTAACGGCACCAAACATGCTCTTGTTGCCGTATTCCGCCAGATAGATACCAGCAAGAATACCGATAGGAGTAGAAATCAATGTAGCACTGCCGACCATCATAAAACTACCAACGATCGCATTCATCAAACCACCACCTTCGCTACCAGGCGCTGGGGTGCTTTCGGTGAACATCGCAAAATTAATTGCCGACACACCTTTAATTAACAATGTAAATAAAATCCACATCAAGAATGCGACGCCCAGTGCCATCGCTGCAGATGATAAAAAGATCCCAACTCTATGCACCCACAAACGGCGACGGTAGACCGGGTTATCAGGTGACTGTGTCAACGTGTCGTTCATTATTTTGTTCCTTCTTTACGGCTCAGACCCAACAACATTAATTTAGCGGCAGACAACACAATGAATGTGATCACGAACAAAATTAAACCCAACAAGAATAATGATGACACGTGTAGTGGAGTCTCAGCTTCCGCAAATTCATTCGCCAATGTCGATGCGATACTATTACCGGCGGCGAAAAGTGACCATGACAATTGATTCGCGTTACCGATCACAAACGTAATCGCCATGGTTTCACCCAAGGCACGCCCTAAACCCAACATGACGCCACCAACTACACCGATTTTGGTATAAGGCAAAACAATTTTGCGAACCACTTCCCATTTTGTACAACCCAGACCATAAGCAGATTCTTTCAACACTGGTGGAACAACTTCGAACACGTCGCGCATGACTGAAGAGATGAATGGAATGATCATAATCGCCAAAATAATACCGGCAGACAAAATACCGATACCTATCATAGGCCCTGAGAACATAGCGCCAATGACCGGTAAATTACCCAATGTCGCGTGTAAGACTGGCTGAATATATTTCGCAAAAAGGGGTGCAAAAATAAACAAACCCCACATGCCGTAAATAATACTTGGCACGCCAGCCAATAGTTCAATCGCAGTGCCCAATGGACGCTTGAGCCAGGCAGGGCAAATCTCAGTCAAAAACAAAGCAATACCAAAGCTGACCGGAAAGGCAATCAACAACGCAATGATAGAAGTTGTGAGCGTACCAACAATCGCAATCAAACCACCGTATTTATCATTAACAGGATCCCACTCTACGGTAGAGATAAATGCCAGACCAAATTCCTGCATCGCAGGAATGGCGCGCATAAACAACGAGAAAATAATTCCAAGCAAAACCACCAACACAAAAGCGGCGAAACTCAGAGTTAATTTATGGAAAAAGAAATCTTGCCAACGTTGGCGACGCATCACTTTAGCCAGCTTTTCATCACTGAGTTGGTTACTTTGTGAGTAATCTGGACTGGAAATGCTAGGACTTGCTGAAGGTACGGTCATATTGACAGAGGACATTGGAGTTGGCATAGGTGCTTTTTCACTGAAAGGCAATTCAACACGGATCGAATTGCCTTTGCAAGAATCGTTCAACTAAATACAAAAATAAACTTGACCACTAACTATGGTGAATCCTGATTTACCAGACAGCTTTACCAGATGCATCCTTGATATTTGCTTTCCAGCCTTCTTGGATTTGCTTCACCAGTGCTGGAGGCAATGGAACATAATCCAATTCAACCGCCATTTCTGCACCATTTTTAAAAGCCCAGTCAAAGAATTTCAATACTTCTTTTGCTTCAGCTGGTTTATCCTGAGATTTGTGCAACAAGATAAATGAAGCACCAGTCACAGGCCAGGATGCTTTACCTGGCTGGTTGGTGAGCACCAAGAACATACCAGGTGCTTTCGCCCAATCAGCATTTGCTGCGGCGGCTTTAAAGCTATCATCTTCTGGCTCGACAAACTGACCATCTGCATTTTTCAGCTGCGTATAAACCATTTTATTTTTCTTCACGTACGCGTACTCAACATAGCCAATGGTGTTTTTGATACGCTGAACGTTAGCGGCCACGCCTTCATTACCCTTACCACCCAAGCCAACAGGCCATTTAACTGCAGTGGAAGAACCGATTGTGGATTTAAATTCCGGGCTTACTTTACTCAAAAAATCTGTCCACAGGAACGTTGTACCAGAACCATCAGAGCGGCGAACGACGGTAATGTCTTCCGCTGGCAGCTTCAGACCCGGATTGATTGCAACGATCTCTGGTGCGTTCCACTTGGTAATTTTGCCTAGATAGATGGAAGCCAGAACCTCACCCGTCATTTTCATCTTGCCTGGTGCAACACCATCCAAGTTTACGATAGGCACGACTCCACCGATAATTGCCGGGAACTGAATCAAACCTTCCGTATTCAATTCATCTGCCTTCAGTGGCATATCTGAAGCACCGAAATCAACCGTTTTTGCTTTAATTTGCTTAATACCACCACCAGAACCAATAGACTGATAATTCAATCCGTTACCTGTTGCTTTTTTATAAGCATCAGCCCACTTTGCATAAATCGGATAAGGGAATGTTGCTCCAGCACCAGTAATATCAGCAGCTTGCGCAACATTGATTGACGCTGCAACACCTACCATAGCGACTAAAGTTTTAATAACACGATTGATTTGCATATTCACCTCAAGATTCGATTGCAAGGGGGGATTTTCTAATGCCGCAACTCTACAATCCAATTATGACAATACGATGACTTCATGAAATATTTGTGAAATATTTAATTTTCTTATCACGTTTTTTGTCATAAAATTGTCATGCGAAGCAACTAAAATAAGGTCGTATATATATGCAAGCCTTTATGACAAGCAGGGAAATATGCCAAATCAAGAAGTAAATCCATCGACCGCAAATATTGTGACAAAAAAAACAACTCGGGAAGATGGCGCCGTCATTACCAATTCTGGTGAGCAAAAAAAGTCATCAAAAAACACCCCCCTTGCCACCACACAAGCGGCACCCACGGAACTATCAAGATCAGTGATATTTCTCGATCGTGAGATGTCGCAAATTGCCTTTAATTGGCGCGTTCTGGCACAAGCTGAAGACCGTACTATTCCATTATTAGAGCGCCTGAAATATCTTTGCATCGTTGGTAGTAATCTGGACGAATTTTTTGAAGTCAGAGTAGCCAGCCTCCTGGCGCAAAATACCGTAGATGGAGAACTAGTCCAGCACCCAAATTTTCAAGCCAGCCTCAAACGCATCAGTACCGAGTGCCATCAACTCGCACAACGTCAATACGAATTACTGAATCAAGAAATTCTGCCGCAATTATCCAAAAAAGGCATTAACCTGCTGCGTCACTCGGAACGAAATGAGGCGCAGCGTGCATGGGTAAAACAGTATTTTGAACGAGAAGTACGCCCACTTTTAACACCAATCGGTCTTGACCCAGCTCACCCTTTCCCGCAAGTCGTTAATAAGAGTCTCAATTTCATCGTTTCTCTCGCAGGAAAAGATGCATTTGGGCGCGGCACCGGAATTGCCATCGTGAAAGCACCGCGCGTGTTACCGCGGATTATACGGTTGCCAGATGAACTCTCTGAAAAGGGCATGTCATTTTGCTTGCTCTCTTCTGTTATTCACTCGCACATTGCCGACCTGTTCAATGGTCGCGAAGTGATTAACTACTCTCAGTTCCGCGTCACCCGCGATAGTGATTTATGGGTAGATGAAGAAGAAGTAAAAAACCTTCGTCAAGCTTTGCAAGGAGAACTGCAGACGCGTCAGTTCGGTGCTGCAGTCAGGCTCGAGGTTGCCAAAAACTGTCCCGACGATTTGGCACGCTTTTTATTGGAACAATTTTCACTCAGCGAAGATCGCTTGTATCCAGTCGACGGTCCGGTCAATATGGTTCGCCTCGGCGAATTGGTCGACCACGTTAAGCAAGCTAATTTGCGCTTCCCTCCTTTTTCTCCAAAGGCGATTGCGAAATACTCTCACACAGATATTTTCACTCTGCTGCGCAAACAAGATATCTTATTGCACCACCCGTTCCAACCATTCCAGACGGTCATCGATTTTATCCGTTCCGCCTCGCTCGATCCTAGCGTCGTAGCGATCAAGCAAACCATTTATCGCACGGGAATGAACTCGGATTTGATGGAATCCTTGATTACCGCGGCGCGACTGGGCAAAGAAGTCACCGTCATTGTTGAATTGATGGCGCGCTTTGATGAAGAAGCGAATATTAATTGGGCAGATAAATTACAACGTGCAGGAGCACAAGTTGTGTATGGCGTCGTAGGACTCAAAACGCATGCCAAACTCGCACTGGTTATTCGCCGTGAAGAAGGCGGAATCCTGCGCCACTACGCTCATTTAGGAACGGGCAACTACCACCCGTCCACTACCCGTTTTTACACGGATTTTGGTTTACTTACTGCCCATCCAGCAATGGCGGCGGAAGTCAATGAAGTGTTCATTCACTTAACTGGCCTGACCAAACCAAAGAAATTAGATTACCTATGGCTGGCACCGTTTGCATTGCAGCCGCAATTAATCAAAGCGATACGAAACGAAGCGCGCATTGCCCGCGAAGGCCGCCCAGGCAGAATCATTGCTAAAATGAACTCCCTATCTGATGAATCTGTCATTCGCGCTTTATACGCCGCCTCCGCTGACGGGGTGAAGATAGACCTGATTATTCGTGGCGCCTGCACTTTGCGGCCTGGTGTGCCAGGATTATCGGAAAACATCCGGGTACGCTCGATCATCGGACGCTTCCTCGAACATAGCCGGATTTATTATTTCCGCAACGACCTGGCACATGACATTTATCTGGCCAGCGCCGACTGGATGAACCGCAATTTGTTCCGCCGCATTGAAGTAGCGTTTCCGGTATTAGACAAATCGCTGAAAAAACGTATTCTTGCTGAAGGACTTGATCCCTATCTGAAGGACAATATGAACGCTTGGGTGCTCGACTCCAATGGCCATTACGAACGCAAGAAAGCACGCGGACAGCAAGCCAACTTCTGCGCCCAGCAATACCTGATGCAACAATTAGGCTCCCTATCAACTGCGGATAATGAATAATGGACTTGATACTCTGGCGACATGCGGAAGCCGAACCGGCAACGGAAGAAATCACAGATGAATTCCGGAAACTCACCGGCAAGGGATTAAAGCAGGCCAGTAAAATTGCTTACTGGCTTGACAGTACATTGCCAGAAACTTGTCGCATTCTGGTCAGCCCAGCTGTACGCACGCGCGATACCGCCGAAGCGCTGAATGCCAGTGGAAGAAAATTTAAGGTTGCACCTGAGCTGGCCCCTGACGCAAAAATCGAGGATGTGCTACGCCTGGTGAACTGGCCGAATAGTCGCGAACCAGTCATGATCATTGGCCATCAACCCTACCTCGGCCAAGTGGCAGGTGAGTTGCTCGGACACCCTTTACAAGAATACAGTATTCGCAAGGGCAATGTCTGGTGGATCTCACAAAAGCAAAGGCAAGGTGAACAATTACAAACCTACCTTAAAGCGATCATGTCGCCAGATTTGGTTGTTAAGTAAAATATAGGTAACCTGCTAACCGAATTTATTCGAAGCATACAAAATAAAACGCCCCAAAAAATGCAGGGGCGTTTTACTTTAGAAGACTTGTATTTTTATACCGCGATGCTTATTTCACCATCTATTTCAACATCCGCATCCATATCTCCAACTGGCAGATTTGCAGGAATCGCATGCATAATGTCATGCCAGGTTACTAAGCTCAATTGTCCCTGAGCATCCTCAACCAATGCCGATAAACTCTCGACCCAGTCACCATCATTGCAATACAAAATGCCGTTAATGTCTCGAATTTCGGGCTTATGAATATGGCCGCAAATAATGCCATCCACTCCTTTTCTACGCGCCTCGTCAGCTAATGCATCCTCAAACTGAGTGATATAACTCACCGCATTTTTTACTTTTAACTTCAGATATTGCGACAGCGACCAGTAAGGCAAGCCGGCTCGGGCACGCCAGTTATTGAATACCTGATTGAATTTCAAAATTACCGTGTAGAGACTATCCCCAACATACGCCAGCCATTTAGCACAAGCAATTACGCCGTCAAAACGATCGCCATGCAGCACCAACATACGGCGACCATCTGCCGTCGTATGAACCAGCTCATCTCTGACTTTAATGCCACCAAAATCCAAGTCGATAAACTGGCGGATAGACTCATCATGATTACCAGGAACAAAAATAACGTTGGTTCCTTTTTTAGCTTTCTTAAGAACTGTTTGCACAACATTGTTATGCGTCTGGTCCCAGTACCATCGGCGTTTCAATTGCCAACCGTCAATAATGTCACCCACCAGGTACAGGGTTTCAGATTCAGTTGCGCGCAGAAACTCTAACAGTTTTGCTGCCTGACAACCGCTAGTCCCAAGATGCAAATCAGAAATCCAAATCGTCCGGAAGCGAGTAACATCTCGCTTCCCTGTTTTGTGCATTTTCTTACTCAGGAACTGTTCTGCTGGCTTCACAATTACTGATCTCCTGTATTGTAATGACGCGCATAACGATCATCCAGATTCGCCAATGGCAACATCACAAACAAATCAGCACTATGGAAATCAGGATCCCATGCAGGATCTCCGCACACCCACGCGCCTGCGCGTAAATAACCTTTTAATAACGGGGGTATTCTCGCTTCGATGTTGCTAGTATCGATTTCGTCCAGTGGGAAAGGGACATGTGGTGTCACGCGATACTCTAAGGGACAAAAGTCTTTTTCAGTTAAGCTACGATAAATCGCAGCGGCATTCTGACCGCCGTCAGTAAGGCTGATACTTGCACAACCAATCAAATGCGAACAACGTTCACGACGCATATAAGCTGCCAGGCCTGCCCACAGCAGCATAATCACAGCACCGCTACGATAATCCGGGTGAATGCAAGCACGCCCCGCTTCAGCGATAGAATGACGAACGTTTTGCAGACGGGACAGATCAAATTCGGTTTCCGAGTAATAGCGACCAATTTCACGCGCGGCGTTAGGCCCCAAAATCCGATAAGTGCCGACTACCTTCAGTGTTTTGGTGTCACGCACAATTAAATGGTCGCAATGAGCATCAAACTCGTCTTTATCCAGACCATCTGGATTGGAAAGGGCTGATAAGCCCATACTTTCAATGAATACTTTGTAGCGCAAACGCTGCACTTCTCTCACTTCTTCTGGCGTCGTCGCCAGGCTTAGATTGAGTTTGGAAAAACTGGGATTAGCATCCGCGGGTATCGTGAGTAATCGCATTCATCGTCCTTGTTATGTCTCAAGATGTCGTTGGTTCAACGAACGAAGAATAGAGGACGATTACTTCAACAAGATGACAGATTCATGTCGGTTTTATGACAAACAAAAAAACAACAAGCCTTCAAAACAGAACATGTCTTGAAGGCTTTTCAGAAAAAAACTCTGAACAAAAATATTATTTTTCTTTTTTCGGACGACCAGCCTTAAGAGGAGCTAATTCGCTAATGAGTTTTTTCAACGCAGGCACATCGGTTTTATTTAACAATGCCAAACCTATGCGCAATAACTGACTTTTCTTGACTTCAACACCCGCTTTCAGGCATGCGCGTTTAACGTGCCCCAATACAGCGTATTCAGCCTCTGGCATAGTGAAACTATCCCGTATCAACTTGGCTTTTTTTACCTTGTCGACAACTTCAACTGCCGATTTAGGCACATCAGCTTTCGCCGCGACTCTTCTGACAGTTGCCTTGGCAACGCCATTTGCTTTTGATATTGGTTTTTCCTGCGCATTTTTTTTCTCAGAAGCAACAACAGGCTTCTTTGCAACGACTTTTTTTGCTACAGGTGCTTTTACAGCTGCAACCTTCACTGCAGGTATTTTTACTGCTGTTGCTTTTGCTATCGGTGCTTCTTTTTTGCTTGTAACGGTTGCCATTTGAGCCTCCAAGTTAAATGCGTATAAACAATATAAACAATATGTGCATAAACAACAAGGCTTAAGCATAACCGCTTCAGATGACAAGCACATTACCAAAAATACACTCAAGCAATTCATTTACTGTCATGCGATAATCGCGCCGACAATTCTGCCACTATTGCTTTTTATTATCAAAAAACTATGAAATATTCATACTACCTACTCTCTGTTGCCCTATTGCTTACGCAATCAGTACAGGCTATCGAATTACATGGTGCAGGGTCCTCTGCTGCTGCACCACTGTATAAGATATGGGCGGAAGCATATGCTAAAAATGTTGACAGTAATATCGCTTATGAAGCATCCGGTTCGTCTTCTGGTATAAAAAAGATAAAAGAAAGCAGCATAGACTTTGGCGCAAGTGATGTTGCCTTACCACAGGCAGATCTGAAAAAATCCAAACTTATCCAATTTCCTTCGGCAATTTCTGGCGTAGCGGTCGTCATCAACCTGCCCGGCTTAAAATCAGGTGATGTAAAACTAAATGGCGACATCATCGCTAAAATTTTCTCAGGTCAAATCGACCAATGGAACGACCCCGCAATTGTTGCATTGAACCCGAACACCCGCTTACCATCAAAAACAATTTTGCCTCAGGTGCGTCAAGATGGATCAGGCACTACCTACAACTTCACAGATTATCTCTGCAAAGTAAGTAAAGCATGGCAATCTGGATTCGGTAAAAACTTTACTATCACCTGGGATCCCAAATTTACTCAAGTCAAAGGTAGTACCGGAATTTCTGCCGCGATTCGTAAAAATCCTTACACCATCAGCTACATCGATTACAACTATGTGCTCCAAGATAAACTCGATGTAGTGCAAATTCAAAACCACGATGGTCGTTTCGTGATGCCTTCACCTGAAGGTTTTTCAGCTGCATTAGCAGCGAGCAGCTGGAAAGCACAAGGGACGTTTGAGGAAATGTTGACTGATAAGCCAGGTCCAAAAACCTGGCCAATTACGATGGGCACCTTCATTATTCTGCAACAGGCGGCCAAAAATATCGACAAATCAACTGCCACCTTGAAGTTCTTTACTTGGGCATTTATGAATGGCGATCGTTTCGTTAATACCGTTGACTTTGTGCGCCTTCCAGATCCGGTACAAGCCCGCGTGTTTAAGGAAATGACCACTGTAACCGATACAACTGGCGTTCCATTGAAGTGGAGTCTGCAATAAGTTGATGCCATCCATACCCAATTAGGCTAAGTGAATGACGAAAAAAAGGAGAGCGATAATTATTCGCCCTCCTTTTTTTATTTCACTTGCTCCTTAATTCACAGGCGCATTCCGATAACGATTTACTTCCGCCACAGTCACGGCACCTGCCTGATTCCCCCAACTATTACGAATATAAGTGAGTACCAGCGCGACTTCATTATCATTGAGCACCGGACCGAAGGGAGGCATGCCATATGGCCTGGTATATTGCCTGGAAACAGGTGGAAAGCCACCAGTCAAAGTAATACGAATCGAATTCGCGATATCAGGCATAGTGACAGAGTTATTTTGCTTCAGTGCTGGGTAAATACCGCTAACTCCCTCCCCCGAAGTTCCATGACAATCAGCACAATGTGTCTTATATAAAGCAGCACCCTGCGTCATCAATTGGGAAAATACTTGCTGAGAATATTCGGTTTTATAAGATTGTGTTGAGTCTGGCTTTGAAGCTAAAGACCTTAAATACGAAGTCAACGCTTCCAGATCAGTAACCTCCAAATATTGCAAACTATTGGCAAACACTTCTGCCATCGGTCCGGACATCGCGGCATTGTTTGCAATCGCGCGATTAAATAAATTACTGGATTCAGTCTCACTCAACTTTGCCAGATGTGCTTCATTCATGCGCAACAAGGAAGGCGCGTACCACGCAATCCCTGGCATTGGACCACCATCCAAATCCTGCGTTCCGGCATTGGCACCAAGCGTATTGCGACTACTATGACAAGCACTACAATGTCCTAGCCCATTCACCAAATAGGCGCCACGATTCCATGAGTTGGATTTTTCGGGAACAGTTTCGTAAGCGTGAGGCTTAAAATACAAGGTTCGCCAAACAGCCAGCAAAGCACGCTGGTTGTACGGAAATGCCAATTGATGCGACTGTGATATCTGACTTACTGCAGGAATACTTTTGAGGTAAGCAAACATAGCGTCAGAATCACCACGCGACACCAACGTGTAATTAGGATACGGAAAAGCCGGGTACAACAAACTACCATCGCGAGCCTTACCAAAATGTAGCGCACGCCAGAAGTCATCCGCCGTCCAACTCCCTATTCCTGTTTGTACATCGGGGGTAATGTTAGGAGAAATAAAATTACCAAATTCTGACGGTATTAACTTCCCACCAGCATAAAGTGAAGCACCACGGGCAGTATGGCATACCATACAATTACCAACCCGCGTTAAATATTCGCCACGTTTAATCTGCTCACTAAGTGCAATATCGTTCGTCAAGGTAGACTGACGCTGAGCATGATCTTCATTGACATCATCATGGATAAGATAACCGACTTCGTAAACATACCACCCCAAACCGAATACCAGCATCACCATTCCTGACATAAAATACTTTATCGCTTGTGTCATCACTTATCCATCTCTGTGATTGTATTCAAATTCATGGCATTCATTACGCGCATAAATCGCCCCTAAAAACGTCTCTAAAAATGCTGGCTTAGACGGATAAATCAACTGCCCGGTATACTGCCGCAAGCCAGAGGAAAGTGGCCTTTAACTTTATCGCTGAAGGCCTCCGCTATACCATCGTCAGCCACGTATTGCATTGCCAACCAACCTGATAGTGCGCCAATATCTTCGGGTCGCAATTTTTTTGCAATCGACTGCATACAATCGGGTACAGCAGCATGTCTGCTCCCTGTCTGCCACGCACCTATTTGGGCAATCAGATAGTCCCTGGGCAATCCTGAAATACCTGGGACAAACGGCGCCAGCCCTGTCAATTTTTGACCGTGACAACTAATACAAGCCGGTATCTTTTTTTGCTCATCACCATGCAGCACCAATTGACGCCCACGCTCAAGCAAACCGGGCTGTATATCTGGCTTTTGCGGTGCTGCATATGGCGGATGTAGATTCGAAAAAAAAGTTGCAATTTCATGAAGATAGTCATCACTCATATTTACAACCATGTAAGTCATCATGGGGAATGTCCGCTTACCATCGCGGAAATTTTTGAGTTGATTAAACAAATACCCTTCTGGCTTACCAGCAATTCGTGGATAGTAACCATCGGTTCCTGCACGTCCTTGCGCTCCGTGGCACGAAGTGCAAGCCTTTAATCGCTGTTCAAGTGTATCGGGTACATTTTGCGCACTCGCTGTGATTGAAAACAACAGCGCTATCGACAGAAAAGAAAGCCGATACGAGAAACGACGCACGGATAGAAAGTTGACAAAATTTGACATTGTTGAATGCGCAAAGAAAGAAAGAATTAAAAAAAAACAGATTAGCAGCTTATCAAAAAAGCCATGCGAGTTTTTAACGCCGCTAACTTGAGACCAATAAAATGACGTCTCCGCTCACATTAAAACCTTTTCAGTGTCAAAAAAACTTATACATCCAAACAAGATCCAGACAATATTTAATAAAAAATAATGTGTATTTTATTTATGCCAGATTACGTCATTTTTTAGCAAAGCCTTATTTCACAAGGCTTTTGGAGCAACAACTAATATCGATACACAATATTGCATCAATTTTCTTTTCAAGAAATGCAGACAATCCTTGTCAAGAAGTGCTAAGCCGAGGATAATTCTGCCCTCGCGTCTCTTTCCGAGATCTAGTTTGAGCAAGATGAATGAATCGCCTTCATCAGCGTGGCCCGCTTTTACCAGCGGGCTTTTTCGTCCGTGTCGGCCGTTGATCAGAAAATATGATCGTCAACAGCCTATCGCCATTGCCATCGCCATATACTATTGACAAGCTTTTGTTGTCGCACTCGATTTTGTTACATGAAAAACAGCTTAACTGACTCAACTATTTCTATTCCAAAAACAGGCTCTACTCTCACTTTAGGTAAAAAAACCCTCCAGTTGAATCGTCCTGCTACTGCCTCGCAGCCAAGTGCTGTGAAGCCAGTCGACGTCCCAAAAGTGCAGAACGAACAACCACAACAGACCGAACCCCTGTTGGAAGTGGATGCAAGCGCATCCGCCGTTCCCGCAATTACCGTGATGACCAAACGTCGCTCACGTATGCAGGCAGTCACGACTGAGGCCATCATCGCGCCAGCAAAAGCCTGGACAGCCGAGGATATTGAAGCCATGGCCGCCATGCCTTTTGACGCTGCTGAACTAACAGCAGAGCCAACTGCAAATGATGAACCTGTCACGCAAAATGACAACGAAGTAACCGCAGCAAGTGACGTAGCTACTGACGTAACAGAAAATTTTGCCAAGCCAGAAATCAAAGCGGAAGTAAAAGCAGAAATTCGGGCCGACTTAAAAGCTGGATTACAGACACTCTCAGGTGCTGACATCGCCAAACCGCGTGCCGCTGTTATACGTAAAACGGCACCAAAAGTCGCAAAAAAATTATTGCTATCCGATCAGCAAGCGTCCAAACCTGTTGTGCCAACAATCAAACGTGAAGCGCGCATAGGATCAGGTAAATTTGCACCTGCAGCGCCTGTCACAACATTAAAGCCAATGGCAGCTACCACCACTATTCGTGCTGCAGCACCTGCGGAAAAAGTGATGGCAACCCAAGCAGTTGCAGCGACACTGATGTCCAAACCTGCTGCTGTTCCGGTAATGACTCGGGATACTACTCCAGTTGTCGCGGATAAATCGTTTTTCGCAGAATCAATGAATGCAGTACCCGTCACCAAGACGATGGCTGCGCCTTCGATCGCAGTTGAAAAAATCAACGTCGTCTCAACAGAAAATAACATTAACACCGTTGACACTTCAAAATACGTATTACAAGCCAATAAAGAGCCTGCAAAACGCGGTCGCAAGCCTTCTGAATTTCAATTTGAAAATGATGAAATCCAGGCCTTAAATGCAGCCGAATCTGCCGAGTTAAAACGTGCTGCCCGTGCCAAGTCAAAAAAACCAGGTACATCAGCCAACACCGAAGAACAACTCGAACAATATCGCAAGCAATTAACAAAATTAATTCGCTTAGGTAAAGATCGCACGTATTTGACTCACGCTGAAATCAATGACCATCTGCCAGAAGAATTAGTTGATCAGGAAACGATACAAGACGTTATCAGCACCCTCAACGATATGGGTATTGCAGTCTACGATCGCGCCCCTGATGCCACCATGATGCTGCTCACCGACAACGTCGCAACCGCGGTCAGTGATGATGAAGCCGAATCCGTGGCCGCTGCAGCGCTGGCGACCGTCGATTCCGACTTCGGTCGTACTACCGATCCGGTACGTATGTATATGCGTGAAATGGGCGGCGTCGAATTACTGACACGCAGCGGCGAGATTGAAATCGCCAAACGCATAGAAGAAGGTCTCAAAGACATGGTGCAGGCAATTTCTGCCTGCCCGGGTACGATCAAAGAAATTCTGATCATTGCCGATAAAATTTCGGCTGATGAAATACGTATTGATGACATTATTGATGGCTTGATCAGTCCGGAAGATAACGATGCAATGGCATTGGCAATCGCCGACAATGACGAGGAAGATGAAGACGATGATGAAGCTGTATCAGACAATGTCGGCGGTATCAGCGATGAACAACTGTTGCAATTAAAAACTATTTGTCTGCAAAAATTCGCTATCGTCGCTAAAAATTTCGAACTCATGCAATTGGCGCGCGAAAGAGATGGCTACCAATCAGCCGCTTATGTCACTGCACAACAAGCAATCTCTGCCGAATTGCAAGGCATGCGTTTTACTGTAAAAATCGCAGAAAAATTGTGCGACACCTTGCGTAAGCAAATGAAAGATTTACGTAATACTGAAAAGCAAATGCTGGAATTGCTGGTTAATAAATGCGGTATGCCACGCAGCTATTTTGTCGATATGTTGCGCACACATGCAACCAATGCAGCCTGGCTAGAACATGAAATACAAGGCACACAAGCCTATGCTGCCGTGCTTGGACGTCATATTCATGCTGCACGTGAATTGCAACAAAAATTTATTCAGTTGGAACAGCGTGTAGAACTGCCATTGAGCGCATTGCGTGACATCAATAAACAGATGATCGCCGGTGAAAAACGCTCAAGCGAAGCGAAACGTGCCATGACTGAGGCAAACTTGCGTCTGGTCATTTCCATTGCCAAAAAATACGTCAATCGCGGCCTGCAATTTCTGGATCTGATTCAAGAGGGTAATATCGGCTTGTTAAAAGCTGTAGACAAGTTTGAATATCGCCGCGGTTATAAGTTCTCAACCTATGCCACCTGGTGGATACGCCAAGCGATTGCCCGCGCGATTGCAGATCAGGCGCGCACTATCCGTGTACCGGTACACATGATAGAAACGATTAACAAGATGAATCGCGTCCGCCGTCAGCTATTGCAAGCCACTGGTTTAGAGCCAGAGCCAGCTGCGATTGCGGAAAAAATGGGCTTACCTGAAATCAAGGTACGCGAGATTCTTAAAATCGCAAAAGAGCCAGTCTCGCTTGACGTACCTATCGGCGACGATGGCGATTCGCAATTGGGCGACTTTATCGAAGACAGCATGACCATGTCACCAATGGCGGCAGCAATGCAAGCGTCGGTTCAAGAGAAACTAAAAGAAGCACTTGACTCTCTGAGCCCACGCGAAGCCAAAGTATTGCGCATGCGCTTCGGCCTGGAAACTACCAGCGAATTTACCCTCGAAGAAGTGGGCAAACAATTTGAAGTTACCCGTGAACGAATTCGTCAGATTGAAGCCAAAGCAATGAAAAAATTGCGCCACCCAGGCAAGGCGGATCACTTGAAGAGTTTGATGGAAAGCCAGTAAGGTCAACACTCTACAAATAAAAACCACTCAATGACGAAAGTCTGAGTGGTTTTTTATTTTCATCGATGAGTAACTAAAAATAGACAAAGTTGTTTAGAACGGGAGCAAGCCACACTACGCTTGAGTCTGAACTGCTTTGGCGGGTCGTACGCACACGACACGCGGATCTATGCTTTTCTCAAGTCTTTATGTTCACTTTGTTATATGCGGCAGCCACATCATCAATGCCGCACCGAAAATTCCAATATGGGAGCAGCACTCGGGGGGATTCGGCAGATGTAATGGTGGTGATGGAAGTCAAAAGGTGATAGCTATTACGTTTCATTATTGGAATCAGTTGATGAAATTTAATGAACAATGATTACTTCCATGGGGACGAGGACATGTCGACCGTAGAGGTTACGTCGGCGACGACCCTGACCGTATCACTGCCGCCCTACTCAAGGGTAATCAACGCATTCATCTTCCCGTCGGGAGAGTGCAACGCGTTGCACTCCAACCAGGAGCCCACTGGAATGGGCAACCATCACCTCAACCGGAGATCATCAACCTGTTTCAGACGGGACCTGGTGTTTAATTGTTATCGCCAAGATGTCACGACTGAGAAAAAAATTGCAGGGGTAAAAAACAGTCGCAAGAACATTTTTAACGCTACACCCAACTGGCTTGCG
The DNA here is from genome assembly GCF_014284255.1 of Cognatundibacterium jejuense. GTDB lineage: Bacteria > Pseudomonadota > Gammaproteobacteria > Burkholderiales > Burkholderiaceae_D > Undibacterium > Undibacterium jejuense. The sequence continues at coordinate 24,286 of NZ_JACOFV010000016.1, read as the reverse complement.
AGTCACTTTCAATAAACGTTTAAATAGCCTCAAGCACTTAAGATGCTAGTTAAAAAAATCAAATGATGGAACTTAAATATTGGAATCACTCATATTACAGTGACAGTAATGAATACAAAAACCACGACGCAATGATAGTATCATTGCGTCAAAAACGATAAAGCAAACTCCACCTGCTGCACACGATCTTTAAGACTTCCCTCAATGAGCATATGCGGAATTTCACGCTCTTCTAAGATCTCCAACAACTGCTCATGAATCATCTGCCTGACTGCTGGCGACTCGCGTTGCAGGCCGTCCGGCATCCATGGAAAATCAGGAGCTGTCACCAATGTGAATGCGTATTGTTCTGCGTGGGTCGACGATAAATCGACTAAATCTGGTTCCGCCTCGTCAAAATAATGCTTGCTATATATCTCAGTCATTAATGGTGTCGTATCGCAAAACAACCATTCACACGCATCGACCATCGCTTGCTCCTCGTGTTGTACTTGCGTCCTTGCAATCAGCAATTGCTCGTTCGCATTTGGCACTCGCGCTTGCACTTCGACGAATTCACGCAAATATTCTGGCACCCACAGCGTTTTGTAATGCGCAGCCAGCGCCTCCGCCAACGCGGACTTGCCTGAAGATTCAGCGCCGAGTATTGCGATTTTTTGCACCAACTTTATTGAGAGATCAGCCGATGAATTTTTAGTTATTTTTGACATGCTTTACTCCAGGAACGTAAGCCCATGACGGCCATCACAACAAACACTGCATACAATAAAGCAGTCAACTGTAAATTTTTAACCACATATAAACCGACATATAAGATGTCGACAATGATCCAGACGATCCAGTTTTCCAGTTTTTTACGCGACAATAAAAATTGACCCAATAAACTTCCTGCTGTGAGAAACCCGTCGGCATAAGGCACATCGGTATCGGTAAATGTCTTCAGAAACCATACCAAGGCCACAAAGGATAGCAACCAAAAAAAAACTGAAGTGATCTTATGTTGCCAGGTCAGACGCGCCACATATAAAGGAGTTTCTCCATCAATCCCCCGCCACCACTGCCACCATCCCCACATTGAAACCAGAATGAATACGAACTGCAAGCCCATATCGCCGTAAAGTTTGGCATCAAAAAACACAGCAGCATACAAACCGGAAGAAACGATAGAAAACAACCAGCCCCAATGGATCTGGCGTATAGTTAATGCGACGGTGATGACAGACAGCAAGAATGAAACAAGCTCCATCCAACTCGTACTAAATCCCCATATTGTTAACGTCTCACTCATCATAATTTTCGCTTTTTTTGAATGCCGCATTATCGGTCAAAGTATCGCTGGTGTCATGCTAACTTGCATTGCACTCGTTCGTTGTTGACGACGTTGTTCTATGTTCTATGCATTAAAATGGGTGAGCAACTATTGCGCATTTCAATTATATTGTCTGCATATTCGTCATATTCTCAGCCTATGAAAAAACACAATGGCTTTACATTGATAGAAATGTTAGCGGTTATCGCAGTTATGGCGATACTCGCCAGTATTGCTATGCCCTCGTTCTTATACAGAATCGTGCGCAATCAAATCACACTGGCACTGCCCTTAGCCGATCTCGCAAAAAAACCAACCGAAGCCGCCTGGTTAGCTGCACTCCCCTTCCCTGCCAATAACACTGAAGCAAATCTGCCTCCAGCGGAGAAGATCGTCAGTAGTTACATCAGTGCAGTCAACGTAGAAAACGGTGTCGTCAACATCACTTTTGGTAATCAGGCCAACAATGCGATCAAAGGTAAGATACTCTCGTTAAGACCTGCCGTGGTAGAAGGCACCCACCTTGTTCCAGTGAATTGGATATGTGCAAGTGCGCCAGTTCCGGGACAAATGACGGTCATGGGGGAAGATAAAACAACGATTGCAGCGGATTTTTTACCCAATCAATGCCGCGCGAAAAGTAATTAGTTTCAGCTTGTTCATTTTCTAAAAATGACGGCACATAAACGAAGAAAAATCATTAGACTTGCAAATCTGTTACATAGGTAATGATTTCTTGTAGTTGAATGTTATATTTTGCAAAAACTCGACGTTTTACGGAATTAGTCGGTAAGAAAGCAAATTTCTGGATATGATCATAATTACGACTGTGAAAAATCAAAATTAGGTTTAAAATTGATTTTGATGTTATTTTTTTAAATAAAATTTGGGCTTCAAACTTGAATAAGCCTGCGTCTTAACATAAGATAAAGATCAAGAAGTATGCAATCGAAAGCGTTAGGGGGAACACTGATGAAACATGAACACAGTAGAGCGCCCGGCTTAATAATGAGCAACATTGTTGCTGTGAATGCGAAGCAAAATTCGAGCGCACGCGTACATTCTGCAAACTCGGTATTCTTGAGTTGCTTCAACCATGATGGAGGATCTTCTGCATCCAATGCAGATGACATCATTGATTTTCTTGAAGAAGACAATCAAAATTTTGCACCAAGAGCAAATCTTCATCCTTGGAAAATTCTGATTACCGATGATGATGCCAATGTACATGAAACAACCTTACTTGCACTCAGCGGCGTTCGCATTCATGGCAGACCGCTAGAATTTTTACACGCTTATTCTGCAAAAGAAGCAAAAGGTATTATCATTGAGCACCCTGATCTGGCGCTCATCTTATTAGACGTCGTGATGGAAACGGTTGATGCAGGTTTGAAGCTGGTACAAGTGATACGGGATGAATTGCACAAAGCAGACTTGCGCATAGTGTTACGCACGGGTCAGCCTGGCTATGCACCTGAAGAACAAGTGAGCCATCAGTTAGCGATCGATGGATATACGACCAAATCAAAGCTAACCCGCTCATTGTTGATTTCTGTTTTGAACGATACTCTCGCTGGACCAGACAAAGATCCAGGCTTAGCCAACTAACCTTTAAAAACAAACCCGATGATTGACTTTTGACGTCAGTCATCGGGTTTGTTTTTTACGCCCCTGAATTTACTCTGCGTCTGGCTGATTGGCTGGCATCGCGCTTACGAAAGCCGGATGTTCAAGGCAATTTTGATTAATCTGCATCAACGTCGGCAAGGCCGACAAATCACAATTAAAGCGTTGCGCATTGGCAATTTGTGGGACTAAAAAACAATCCGCAAATCCTGGCGTATCTCCAAAGCAATACTTCCCAGCTTTTCCAATCTTTAATAAGGTCTGCTCCAAAGTCGCCAAACCTGTTTCGCACCAATGACGGTACCATGTGTTTTTCTGCTCATCAGTTACACCTATAGTATTGGTCAGATACTTTAAGACCCGCAAATTATTAATCGGATGAATTTCACAAGCGATAGCCAAAGCAAATGCACGCGCTTCGGCACGCAAAAGAGGATTGGCAGGCAACAAAGGATGCTGCGGGTACACTTCGTCGAGATACTCAATGATTGCCATAGACTGCGTCAGAACCCTACTTTCCCCTTCGTATTCGTCGACAAATGCTGGCACCAGGGCTTCTGGATTCAGGGCTTTAAAAGCCTCAGACAGTTGCTCTCCGCCATTCTTCACCAAATGAATTGCAGTTTGTTCGTAATCCAAACCTTTTAAATTGAGTGCGATGCGCACACGGTAAGATGCTGAACTTCTAAAGTAGCTATACAGTTTCATGATGTCCCTTACAAATTTTATTCATTCGAATGTTACGCGTTATCATTGCATTAAATACCACGCAAAGTTTTTTACGCTCGCCGGAATCAGATAATTTCCACTTTCAAAGGTTCTACACCGCCGATACTCGCTTCCAGTACGTCGCCACGAACAACCACAGCCACACCCTCCGGCGTACCAGTAAAGATCAAGTCGCCAGGTTGCAGAGTATAAAACTGAGACAGTTGAGCGATAACCTCAGAAACATTCCAGATCATTTTATGGATCTCACTGTGCTGACGCGCAACACCATTGACGTCTAAATGAATCGCTGCAGATTCAACTTTACTCAACTCTGCCACCGGAACGAGAGGACCAACCGGTGCTGAATAATCAAAACCCTTACCTGTACACCATGGTCGCCCCTGCTGCTTTGCTTCCGATTGCAAATCGCGTCGGGTCATATCCAAACCAACTGCATAACCCCAAATATACTGCGCAGCATCGGCCACAGCGATGTCACGCCCGCTTTTTCCGATAGCGACCACCAGCTCAACTTCGTGATGCAAATTCTTTGTCATCGGTGGGTAAGGCATCTTGCCCGTTGTACCAGAGGCAACAGCCAATATGGCATCGGCTGGTTTCATGAAAAAAAATGGCGCTTCACGCCCCGTGCCGCCCATTTCTTTTGCATGTTCGGCATAGTTGCGTCCCACGCAATAAATTCTATGCACAGGAAACAATGCGTCCGATCCAGCAACCGGAATCACTGGCGCTACTGGTGCTGCAAAAGTTAGTTCCATATGCTCTCCGTATTAGTTGAAGTTAATTATTTTATTTGAGCGTTCTTTGTAAATTGAACGAACTTAAATTCGACAGATATAATGCAAGTTCACCATGAGGACTGCCATGACACAAATTACCTGCCTTCATCCCACCTATTTATTACCAATAGAGCCAGACACGACCGTTCTGTTAAAACACTCACTGGTCATGGAAGATGAGAAAATCATCGCTATTTTGCCAGAATCTGAGGCAAGAAAGATTTACCCAACTGCAAATCACATCAATCTCGATAAACATGCCCTGCTACCAGGGTTTATTAATCTGCACGCACATTCAGCAATGAGCCTGTTGCGCGGTCTTGCGGATGACCTGGCATTAATGGAATGGCTCAATGAGCATATCTGGCCAGCAGAGAAAAAACATGTCAATGACGAGTTTGTTTTTGACGGCACAGTCTATGCAATGGCAGAAATGATACGTGGCGGCACGACGACTGTGAATGACATGTATTTCCATAATGACGCCGTCGCGCGTGCCGGCATACATAGCGGCATGCGTACCATCGTTGGCTGTAGCGTACTTGAGTTTCCTACGGGATATGCGCAAAATGCTGATGAATATCTGGCCAAGGGAATTGCTGCAAAATCAGAATTTGAACATCAGCAAGGTATTTATTTCAGACTCGCGCCGCATGCACCTTACACGGTCGCAGACGAAACCTTCCGTAAAATCATTGCTCTATCAGAGCAACATGAGATGGGGATCCACTGCCACATTCATGAGACTGCGCAAGAAATTACCGATAGTCTGAAACAATATGGCGTAAGACCGCTTAAACGCCTGCACAATCTCGGGTTATTGAGTAACAAATTGATCGCCGCGCATATGGTGCATGCGAACGATGAAGAAATCGTTACGCTGGCACAAACCGGAGTACATATTGCCCATAACCCAGCCAGTAATTTAAAACTTGCTTCCGGTTTTGCACCAATTCATGCAATGCAAATGGCTGGTGTGAATGTGGGCATCGGCACCGACGGTGCGGCCAGCAATAATAAGCTTGATCTGCTGGGCGATTTGCGCATGGCGGCTTTGCTCGCGAAAGCGCAATCCAATAACCCAACGGCATTGGGCGCACATGCCGCACTGAAAATGGCCACGTTAAACGGCGCCAAGGCATTGGGGCTCGATAAAGAAATCGGCAGCCTGATTCCAGGCAAGTTCGCCGACCTGATCGCCATCGATCTGAGCGACATTGAAACCCAACCCTTGTTTGATCCGGTTTCTCAAATTGTCTACGCTGCCAGTCGCGATCAGATCAGCCACGTATGGGTACACGGACAATGTCTGATGTTTAATCGCGGCTTAACCCGTTTGGATCAAGAAGAACTGCTCAACAAAGCTCATTGGTGGCAGCAACGCATTTCTGATCAAACCCCACAATAGGACATATTTCATCATCTACGCATAGTGTAAGATAGTCGGTTCATTTCCGAAGCTTTATCCGAACCACCTCTTACACTCGCAAAAATGATAAAACGTCGTCCTGTCACTCTTGCTTCAGCCTTTGCTTTTGCACTTACTATCTCAAGCAATTCGACTTTTGCCCTGGAAAATCTCAGCACTACTGCCGAACAATCAGGATTTCAAAAAACCGGTCGTTACGAAGAAGTAGAAACCCTTTGCCGTAATTTCCAAAAAAATTATCCAAAGATGGTACGTTGTCAGGAAATTGGCCGCTCAGCAGAAGGCCGTCCTATGATGGCAATCATTGCGACACGCACCAACATTTTTGTGCCCTATCTGGCAAAAGATAAACAAGTTCCGGTAACGCTGATACAAGGTGGCATTCACGCAGGAGAAATCGATGGCAAGGATGCAGGTTTTCTGGCACTAAGAGAAGCACTAAACAATACTGCAGCAAAAAATGCGCTCGACAAACAAGTCCTCATCTTTATCCCGGTTTTTAATGTTGACGGGCATGAGCGCTTTGCAAAATGGAATCGCCCGAATCAACGCGGCCCGGAAGAAATGGGCTGGCGTACAACAGCACAAAATTTCAATTTAAATCGCGACTATGTCAAAGCCGATACACCTGAAATGCAGGCCATGCTCAGACTTATTAATCAATGGGATCCATTGGTCGTCGTCGATTTGCACGTCACAGACGGCGCCAAATTTGAGCATGATATTTCGATTCAGATAGAACCATCTCATGCGGGTGATAAGGTACTCCAACAATCTGGAAAAACTTTCCAACAAAATATCATCGCTGATTTGTCTGCACAAGGATCGTTGCCACTTCCGTTCTACATGGCCTTTGAAAAAGAAGATGATCCTATGTCAGGTTTTGCAGACGGCGTTGCGTCACCACGTCTCTCGCATGGCTATTTTCAATTGAGAAATCGTTTTGGCATCTTAGTTGAAACACACTCATGGAAAGACTATCCAACCCGCGTCAAAATCACCAGAAACACCATCATTTCGGTACTCGATCAAGTCGCAAAAAGTGGTGCAGATTGGCGTAAGCAAAGCCTGGAAGCTGACATGCGTTCTGCGAATTTAGCAGGTCAAACTATTCCATTGACCTATAAAACGACTGATCAATTTCAGATGATTAATTTTCGCGGTTACGCGTACACCAGAAAACCATCGGACATTTCCGGTGCGTTGATGACGCGCTACGACGAAACTAAACCTCAGATCTGGAAAGTCAAACTACGCGATGAAGTGGTACCTGACACCATGATCAATTTACCCAAAGGCGGCTACCTGATCCCTGCTGCGTATGCCAAGTTTGTGGTGGAAAAATTGCGTGCCCATGGCATTCAGTTTGAAGCGCAAAATGCAGCTTTGAACGATGTTGCTATTGAGCGCTTCAACACGACGAGCGCGACGATCTCGCCGGATTCGTTTGAAAGCCATCAAACGTTGAAATTACAAGGCAATTGGGTGGATGCACAACATAACTTTGTAAAGGGCGCGTTATTTGTTCCAGCAGCGCAGCCTAAAGCGGCATTGGTTGCAGCGATGTTTGAACCGGCATCACCGGATTCTTTGGTTAGCTGGGGCTATTTCAATAATAATTTCGAGAAAAAAGAATTCATGGAAGCCTATGTCGCCGAAGATGTTGCACGGGAACAGCTAGCTGCTGATCCAGCATTAAAACAGGCATTTGAAAAGAAATTAAAAGACGATAAAGACTTTGCCAAAAACCCTGCTACACGACTGGAATTTTTCGCCCGCCGTCATTCATCCTGGGATCAGGAATATCAACAATACCCAGTGTATCGGACGAATATTGCGCCAAAGTAAGCGTTTTTCTTTTGCGTAGCACAGCGCTTCATGCCCCCCAAAAATGCCACTGAGTGGCATTTTTAGCTTTGAAAACCTGTCATTCAACGGTGACGCAAAAAGCAAGAATTAGATCAGCTTAATTACCCACCAGACTCGCTGCAATATTGATAGAAAACCCTAATACCGCCACGTTAAAGAAAAAACTGAGTACCGATTGCACTAACACTGTTTTACGTGCGCTATGCGATGTCACAGCGACATCCGAAGTCTGCGCTGCAACCGCAATGGTAAAAGAAAAATACAAGAAGTCCCAATAATCGGGCTTTTGTTCATCATCCGGAAAACGCAAGGCACGTCGCGACTCTGGTGATCGGTAAAACAATAAGGCGTAATGAAAGCAAAAAACCACTGCGACTAACAGCCAGGACCCCAGCACTGTCATGCCTGTGAACAAATATTTCATGGCACGCACCTCTGCACTTAGATCTTTTGTCCCAGACAACTCAACCACAATCGCACCGACACTGATCATCGCAGACAAAGAAATCAGCGCCAATACGGTCACAGCACTTTTGTCCTCACGTATAGCCATTGCTTTGACCCGATGATGATTCGCCCGCATCATTAACCATGCCATCAACAACAAATAAGCCCAGACCGCAAGATTCCAGGCAAACAGAGCCCTGGTAGTCCAGAGCCATGCAGTTGGCAAAAAGAATACGCTGATAAATGCGATTGAAAACGATATCAGCAAGCGAGGGCGATGAAGTAATAAATTTTTAGCGGAATGCATCAATAAGTGAACAAAGAAAGGAGTGAATAAAATGCGCCACAATATTTATAAAAATGCATTATATTTCTATGCATTTCCAAGAAAGAATTTTATGCTGGGTGTAGTATAAGCCTAGCGGTGATCAGTTTAAGACTAATGAAAACAAGCTGTGGTTTTCCGTTTTGTTAATAAATTGCTACCAATTTTACTATTTTCGATATTGTATTGCTTAATAATTACCTGTCGCTAATGACTTGATATACTAATTCTCCACATGGCATTCTCGTGCGATATTTAAATTGCTGACTCAATGCCTACGTATGGCTTTGGTGACCCGGACACTACTCTGAGGAATAGATTCGCTATGAGCAAACACAGTCAATATTTGGTGCTGGCTAAAGTTACTGAGGGCATGGTGCTCGCTGATGACCTGCTAGATAAAGTGGGTCACGTTCTGCTTCCCGCCGGGGTCACGCTGACTGCCAGTATGCTCAAATCGCTCGCACATCACCATGTGCAACAGCTTTGCATCGAAAAAGAGACTGTTAATGAACAAGAAGTCGAAGCTGAACGGCAACTTAAATTAGGGCGCATCGCCTATCTATTTCGCTTACAGCCAGATCAGGAACCGGCTAATGCTTTAAAACAGTACCTGATTCATTACCGCGAGGGGGAAATACTATGACCCATCAAGAGGAAACCCACGCACATCTGGAAGCGATTGTTAAACACCTCAAAGACTTACCTACCCTACCCGAGGTCGCGCAAGAGCTATTGACTGAACTTGACGACGATGAAAGCAGCTTAGAGTCAATTAGCGAAAAAATCGCGATGGATCAGGCGATCACCGCTAAAGTCCTCAAACTTGCCAATTCATCGCATTTTGGCGTCAATTCACGCGTGGTAACGATACAACAGGCCACGGCGATGCTTGGCGTTCAAAATATCAAAAATCTGATCCGGCTGACGATTATGGTCAACCGTTTCCCGGTTACAAACTGCCCTGGATTTGACTTTCGGGCATTTTGGCGTCATGGGATAGCGACAGCCAACTGCGCTGAATTGATTTCAAGGGCACTGCATATGAAGCATGATTTTGCTTTCACGGCAGGTCTATTGCATGACATCGGGCGTCTGGTGTTAGTGACACATTGCCCGGCCGAATATGCAGAAGTGATCCGTTACAGAAATCAAAACGAATGTGAATTACTGGAGGCGGAGCGGCATATTCTGGACGTTGATCACATCGAAGCGGGCGTTGTTCTGGCGCACCTATGGAATTTTTCAGATGCGGTACAAGACGCAATCAAAGGACATCATAATCCTGATATCCCTGGCATCAACGCACTTGCCTCGGTTGTGCATGTTGCAAACGTGATTGTCCATGCTCTGGATCTGGCTCAACAAGAAAATGAGCTCGTCCCCTTGCTGTCCGCGCACGCTTGGGATACGCTAGGGCTTAACGAAGCCGACTACATTGCTATTTTCAAAGAAACGGAAATGCGCTTTGAAGCTTTAAACCAAATTTTCATTTGAACGCAAGTTGACTCATGTATCTGGAAAAAACAATTTTGGAACAACTGATGTATTTCAAAAATACAGAATATCGAATTGAAGACATCCACTTATTTCGCGATCTTGATCAAGAAAATCTGGCTTTAAGTCACGACATTATTAAAGATTGCCCCGTCGTCAAAGCGTGTAAGGGACAAGTCGTTCTCGACGCCAATAGCTCTGGCTCCAGGCTGTTCATTGTGCTACACGGCGCTCTTGGAATCACCAAGCTCAATGAAGACAATAATCACATTGAAAACTCCATCACCCAATATTTGCCAGGCGAATGTGTCGGTGAAATTTCAGTTTTAGATGAAGAAATTCACTCCGCTACCATTTCTGCGCTGTCCGACAGTGAGCTGCTGGTCATCGAGGCGGACATCTTATGGCGCCTGATCGATGAACTCAATGGCGTAGCACGAAATCTATTGCAATTATTATCATTCCGCATCCGTGCTGCCAACGCGCAGATTCGCAGCCGCCAGAAAGTCGGTGAATTTTATCGCCAGCTTTCGATGGTCGACGGACTCACAGGCTTGCATAATCGCGCCTGGCTGAACGCGCAGTTACCTGGCCTGATAGAGAACGCACATGCGACTGGCAACGCCCTCAGCATCATTATGGTCGATCTGGATCACTTTAAGCGCTTCAATGATGAACACGGTCACCTGTTAGGCGATGACGCCTTACAAACGGCAGCGAAGGTCTTAAATGCTGGCTTACGGCCCACCGATTTTGCCGCACGTTATGGTGGAGAAGAAATGATGGTAATCCTGCCGGGTACGGCACAAAAAGCCGCAATTGGGGTTGCCCAAAGACTTTGCACCAAACTCAGCAAGACAAGAGTATTTTTAGATAATCGCAAGCCTCTCCCGCACATCACGGGGTCATTTGGGGTGGCGACGCTGGAACCAGGCATGGATAGCGCGCAGTTGATGACCGCAGCAGATACGGCCCTTTACAGAGCAAAGGATGGCGGGCGGAATCAGGTTGCTCTATAAATAGCAGCGTAAATATTCCACTTACCTTAAATTTTTGTTGGATTTCAGCGATCGTCAGCAAAAATTATAAGCCAATAAAAAACGCGTAACACTTCAATTTGAGTGTTACGCGTTTTTAGTTCATCAGCCTGCATTCGATCAGCCTGAAGAAATTCAGGCTGAATTTCAAGCTGAATTTCAGGCTAAATCACATTACTGATAGTCAGACAATGGTACGCAAGAGCAGAACAAGTTGCGATCACCGTAGACGTTATCGGCACGTCCAACTGGCGCCCAATACTTCTGATGACGCAAAGTTGCCACTGGATAAGCCCCAGTTTCACGGCTATATGGACGATCCCATTCGCCAGAGATCAGCGTTTCGATTGTATGCGGTGCATGTTTGAGCGGATTGTTTTTCGCATCAAATTCACCACTTGCGACTTTAGCAATCTCTTCACGGATGGCGATCATCGCATCAATGAAACGATCCAACTCAGCTAAGGATTCACTTTCTGTTGGTTCTATCATCAGCGTACCTGGCACTGGGAAGCTCATAGTTGGCGCATGGAAACCAAAGTCGATCAGACGTTTTGCCACGTCTTCATTGCTGATGCCTGTTGCATCGGTCAATGGACGCAGGTCCAGAATGCACTCATGCGCAACCAGACCATCATGGCCTGAATACAGCACTGGATAATGTGGCGCCAGGCGTTTAGCAATGTAGTTCGCGGCCAGAATCGCTGTCTCTGTCGCTGCTTTCAAGCCTTCAGCACCCATCATGGCGATATACATCCATGAGATAGGCAAAATACTGGCAGAACCAAATGGTGCAGCACTCACAGCGGAGATGCCTGCTTCACCACGCAAATAGCCGGTCGATTTTTGGTTAGGCAAGAATTTTGCCAAGTGCGCACCAACAGCGACTGGACCAACACCTGGACCGCCACCACCGTGAGGAATACAGAACGTTTTGTGCAAGTTCAAATGGCTGACGTCACCACCAAAATGACCTGGCGCTGCAACGCCAACCAGCGCGTTCATATTCGCACCGTCAACGTAGACTTGGCCACCGTGGCTATGCACAATTTCGCACAATTGTTGGATACCTTCTTCAAACACGCCATGCGTTGAAGGATAGGTCACCATCACCGCAGCGAGATTAGCACTGTGCTTTTCAGCTTTCGCTTGCAGATCTACCAGATCAACGTTACCACGCTCATCACAAGCAACCACAACAACTTCCATACCAACCATCGCGGCAGATGCCGGATTAGTTCCATGTGCGGAAGATGGAATCAGGCAGATATTACGATGTGCTTCACCACGAGACGCGTGGTAGGCCTGAATGACTAACAAACCGGCGTACTCACCTTGTGAACCTGCATTTGGTTGCAGAGAAACAGCTGCATAACCAGTAGCCGCGCACAACATTGCCTCCAACTGATCGATCATTTCGCGATAACCAACAGTCTGATCGTTTGGTGCAAACGGATGGATATTTGAGAACTCTGGCCAGGTCACTGGGATCATTTCGCTGGTCGCGTTGAGTTTCATGGTGCAAGAGCCGAGCGGAATCATGCTGCGATCCAAAGCCAGATCTTTATCGGACAAGCTACGCAAATAACGCAACATTTCATGTTCAGCGTGATAGCGATTGAATGTAGGATGGGTCAGGAAGTCGCTGTTGCGAATCAAGGATGCCGGAATTGCTTCCGCACCATTGCTGACTTTTGCTTCGACTGTATTGAAGTCTGGTACAGCTTTACCCAAGGCAAAGATAGTCCAGATATTCGCTACGTCATCACGACTCACAGTTTCGTCGAAGGATACACCAACCTGTGTCGCGCTGATTTGACGTAAATTGTAGCCCTTTGCTACCGCCGCTGCATGGACAGCTGCCGCATCAGCAACATTGACTGTCAGGGTATCAAAGTACGTGTTATTCGCCAGTGTCAGGCCGATCTCTTGCAAGCCAGCAGCCAAAATGCCGGTGTAGCGTTGTACACGTTGAGCGATCTGACGCAAGCCTTGTGGACCATGATACACAGCGTACATGGAAGCAATCACTGCTAACAACACTTGTGCTGTACAAATATTGGAGGTCGCTTTTTCGCGGCGGATATGTTGCTCACGTGTTTGCAAAGCCAGACGATAAGCTTGTTTGCCTTGCGCATCAATCGTCACGCCAACCAAACGGCCTGGCATACTGCGTTTGAACGCATCGCGTGTGGACATATAACCTGCGTGTGGACCACCAAAACCAAGCGGCACACCAAAACGCTGGCTGTTACCAACTACCACGTCAGCACCCCATTCGCCTGGTGGCGTAATCAAAGTCAATGCCAGCAAATCTGCAGCGGCAATAACCATGCCGCCTTTGGCATGAATCGCTGCAGCGTATTCACGAAAATCGCGAATTTCGCCATCAACGCCCGGGTATTGCAATAAGACGCCAAAGCATTCGTTATTCAAAGCATCTGTACCGTGGCAGGTGCGAACTTCGATACCCAAAGGTTTTGCACGGGTAGCAATCACTTCGAGTGTTTGCGGTAAGACGTCTGCCGCAACATAAAACACGTTAGAGCTGGATTTGCCAACGCGCTGCAACAAAGTCATCGCTTCTGCTGCCGCTGTACCTTCATCCAACATCGATGCATTCGCGATATCCATACCAGTCAGATCTGTGATCATGGTTTGGAAATTCAGAATCGCTTCGAGACGGCCTTGAGAAATTTCTGGTTGGTACGGTGTGTATGCTGTGTACCACGCCGGGTTTTCAAACACATTACGCAGCACGACGCCGGGAGTGTAAGTATTGTAATAGCCTTGACCGATGAAAGATTTCAGGACGCGGTTTTTACCTGCCAATTCTTTCAACTGCGCTAAAGCAGCTTGCTCAGATTTTGGTGCAGTAAAACTTGCCAATGGCAACACGTCGTGGCGACGAATATTCGCCGGCACAATCGCATCGATCAATGCGGTACGGTTAGGGTAGCCAAGCACTTCCAGCATTTTTGCTTGTTCAGCATCGGATGGCGCAATATGGCGAGCGATGAAAGCATCTTGTGCTTCCAGTTGATGTAATGAAGGACGGGTCATGATATGAGCAGAATTGGAAATACCGAGGAGATAAGAAAGCGGCACGGACAAAAGCAGACTGGCGGCCGCGCCGCCAGTCTGCTATCAGATTAAATTAGCCGATATTTTTAGCATAAGCTTCAGCGTTCATCAAAGCGTCAACATCAGCGATGTTGGTTGGCTTCAATTTGAACAACCAGGCAGAGAATGCATCAGTATTAATGGACTCTGGCGCATCACTCACTGCATCGTTCACTGCGACCACTTCACCAGACACTGGTGCATAAATATCACCCGCTGCTTTAACAGACTCCACCACTGCGCAGTCTTTACCTGCAGTCAATGCAGAACCAACTTTTGGCAAATCAACAAAAACGATATCACCCAACGCATCTTGCGCGAACTCAGTAATACCAACGGCAATTGTACCGTCTGCTTCAACGCGTACCCATTCGTGGGAGGATGTGTATTTCAATTCTGCTGGGACATTCATGGTGGGCTCCAAATAATTAAATTGTAAATAAATTGTGTTGATTTTGTATTCGATACGTACTCAGGCAACGAGTACTTTGCCATTACGCACAAACGGCAGCTTTACAACGGTTGCCGCTAATTGCTTGTCACGGATAACGACCTGAACGGTGTCACCAATCGCAACGCCCATCGGCAAACGTGCTAAGGCAATCGCCTGCTGCATGCTTGGGCTAAAAGTACCACTGGTGATTTCACCATCACCGTGGGCAGTAATGATTTGCTGATGAGCGCGCAAGATGCCGCCTTTTTCGCGCAGAATCAAACCAAGGAATTGTGCTTTTTGACCTTGTTCTTGCAGGGCTTGTTTGCCGACGAAGTCACGTTCGCTAACCAGATCGATGGTCCATGCCAGACCCGCATCGAGAGGATTGACAGTTTCATCCATGTCCTGACCGTAGAGGTTCATACCGGCTTCTAAACGCAAGGTATCGCGGGCACCGAGACCGGCTGGCTTCACGCCCACCGCAACTAAGGCATTCCATAAGTCAGTGACACGTTCTGCTGGAACAGCGATTTCAAACCCGTCTTCACCGGTGTAACCAGTACGCGCCACCATGACTTCACCAAAAGAGGTGTTCTCAACGATCACAGCATTGAATGGTTTGATTTCTGCACTAGCAGCTTTGGTTTCTGGCAACACTTCCCAGGCCTTGGCACGTGCATTTGGACCTTGAACAGCAACCAATGCGAACGCATTAGCGCCGTCGCGGCGTTGGGTAATGGTCAGGCCACTGTTGGTTTCGACGTTACGGGCATTCATCCATGCCACGTCTTTTTCGGCGGTACCCGCGTTGACAACCAAGCGGAACCAGTTTTCACTGAAGAAATAAATAATCAGGTCGTCAATCACAGTACCTTCAGGTTTGAGCATGCATGAATACAGCGCTTTACCTGGAACTTGTAATTTATCGACATTGTTAGCAACCAGACCGCGCAAAAAACTGCGGACATTGTCGCCACGCAGATCAACGACGCACATATGGGAGACATCAAACATACCGCAATCAGTGCGCACCGCGTGGTGTTCTTCGATTTGGGAACCGTAGTTGACTGGCATATCCCAACCGCCAAAATCGACCATTTTTGCGCCAGCCGCACGATGGGCTGCGTTGAGAGGAGTTGCCTTGAGTGGTGTCGCTTGCGTCATGTGAACCTCATTACCAAAATAGAAGGGACGAACAAACACACGCTGATGGACGACGTCCATCGCATGCGAAAATCGCATACCCCTCTGTCCTGGTACCTGAGAGATTACGAGAGCATCTTCAGCGTATAGCTAAGTTGCCATCTCGTGCGCACCTTCGGTGGGTAGTCCGGCTCATGTGCCGCTACCACTCTCCAGAGTGTGGGGAGTATTTAACCTCCCCGTTGATCGGTCCTTTTGCCTGAGAGTTTTTGGGTATTAGCCCCTTCGGCGGCAGTTTTACTTTTAAGTGGTTTTTCAACAAAAACCGACTAAATTCAAACTGCTCTCTCCCGATCAAGTAGCGCGATTATATAAGGCTTGCATGAGCTTGGATATATTCAAAACCAAATAATTGCTGAAAGCCGGTTTAAATTAGTTTTAAGATAATCATATTTAATGAGATTGCAACACCAAATGCTCTCGTGCATGCGCTTGCACATCAGCACTATTTGTATGTTCATTTACATAGTTGCCATTCGCAAACATTTCAGCCTGATCATTGTAGTGGACATCAAACAACACACCACTCTGTCCGACCGGATTAATGCCCAGCGCTTTACTGGTATCTGCAAAATCAATCAAACGGCGTGTCGATGGCCCATATGCCACATTCCAAGGGGCAGGCCCGATGGGGCCAGACAAGTTATTTGGAACTTCTCGACCACCCGGAACAACAAATGGCCCGATATTAAACAGCTTATCCAAAGGTTGTTGCTGCCCCAAAGGATGACGATGCGTCAGGGTATGCGCATGTCCCCATAACCATCGCGAACTATCCGCACCTAAGGTCGAACGCAAATGGACAAGGCTATCATTCCATGCTGCCAACACCATTGTTTGACGCGCATCCATATTGACATTGGCTGCTTTACCCCACCATGGAGAATGTGGGTCATCGAGCAAACGTGGTACGGCAAAGTCCAGTGCACGCGTTCTCAATAAGTTCTGAAATTGTGTTGCCCCCACTTTTTCAACCATAGCGTTATGCGCAATCTGATAAATCAATTGACTAAACAAAGTTGGAGCAATGCTTTTGGTTTGAAAATTTCCATCCCATTTGCTCAAACTGTCCAGAAGACGCTTATCTTCCGGCGTAACCAATACCTGATTTAATATCGGTAGCAAGGGGCGTAACACGCGCGATGCATAATTTGTTTGAACATCAAGCTGCAATGCCTGACTGTTTTTGGTATCCCATTTCACACCTGGCTGGCTGAGTAATTGATCAAGCCTTTGTCCGCGGTCGTATAAATTGTAATAACCTGGAATAGCAATACCACTTGGCGACACTGGCTGAAAATTCGCTGAAACGATGTAACCACGCGCCGGATTCTCTTCATGCGGGTTATCGGCAAAATCATAAAATGCCGTTTTATCCGCGTCAGCGGTGGCGCCATCAAGAATAAAGCTTGGATTGATATTGGCTGGTCGCTTTACCAGCTTGGCTGCCGCCCACCATGCAATGTCACCCTTGGCATTCGCCCACACTACATTCAGACCCGGAGCGCCAATTTTACTCGCGGCTGTCCGTGCTTTATCCAGGGTATCCGCACGATTTAACTGATAAAAAGCGTCTAGCACTGGATTGTCGGCCTCCAGAAAAGTCCACCACATCGCAATCGGTGCGTCTCCGTAATTGTCTTTAAATGCATCGGTGATGATCAACCCATGCGGCGACTTGCGCAACACCAGCTTGACTGGGGCGGCTCCCTTAACCTGAATCGTTTCTTCTCTGCTAGTCAAATCCACCCACTGATCATGAAACATGACCTGATTTGGATTTTGCGGATTGATTTTTTCTGCCACCAAATCGATATCATCGTTTTGAAACATCGTCAGACTCCAGCCAAATTGCTGGTTATGCCCCAACAAGGCCATAGGATTCAAAACCTGAAAGTGACCATACAATTCAAAGCCGGGGGACGACAACTGTGCCTCATACCAGACCGCCGGCGCCGAATAAGCGATGTGAGGATCGCCCGCCAACAAAGGCTTTCCGCTTGCAGTATGTTTGCCGGAAACAACCCAGGCATTACTACCTTCTAGTTGCGGAATCGCCAGTTGTTCTATGCCTGCCTGACTCAATTGTGCAATCTTATCGAGTTGCATCCAGTCATGCTGCGCGAGCGCGGGTACGGTTTGCATCACACCTGAAGGATGCCAGTCCAGATCAAACACCTTTAAATAGTCAGCACCTAACTTATCGCGAATCGCCGTTAATGCTGGCTCCGTCCGAAATGCAGCAGCAAAGCTGTACGCCATATATCCCGACACAGCAATCGTATCCTCGATCGTAAATGGACGTTTGGGAATATGTAAGAGATCAAATTCCAGTGGCGCAGGGTGCGTTGCCTGGAACTGATTGATGCCATCCAGATAGGCAGTCAACGCTTTAATGGATGCGGAATCTTTATCCAGCTTTGCTGTGTACCCATCGGCAAAAGCGCGCAAACCCAAGGTGCGGAATAAGCGGTCCATGTCAAGCAACTTAGGGCCGAGAATTTCCGCTAACTCGCCACGCGCGAGGCGTCGCACCATTTCCATTTGAAACAAGCGATCCTGCGCATGCACATAACCCAAAGCACGATACAAATCGGCTTCATTTTGCGCCTGAATATGTGGCACACCACGTTCGTCATAACTGACCTGCACATTGGCAGACAGACCCATCAGTAAGGCACTCCCGTCGCGCTGCACCCTTTTGGTGTGCAAATACCACCCCAATGCAATAAACATTAAAACAAGTAGTGCCAGCAGTACCAGCGCACTTCGCTTCAGAAGTCGTCTCATTGTCAAGCTTTCCGCTTTTAATTTTCGGTTAAGGGAGTATAAAGATTCTACACTTAACAATAATTTCCCTGCACACAGAAATCGATGTAGCATGAACTTCGTGACAAAAATCAACAGACAACGTTGCACTTTAGTGAAAGTGCCACATTTGCAGCAATCATTTCAGACTGCATAACATCGACGACATGTTTATATCGATTTCCTCAGATCACTTACGCCCCAATCAAAAATTTCACCCAGGATATAGAAATTATAAAAAATGAAAATTTCGTCGTTGCACTACGTTACATGGCAAGCCAAGCGATAATGAGCTCTTGAAATAATAAAGATGACCATCAACTAGCGTGTCACTGCGACAGAGATACAACTGAAATTTGGCATCCACGCCCACTCAAATTTACTCGAGTATCTGGCGCCTACTCCCACCCTGCACTACTACATACAATTGCATGAGCACACCTAACTCTTCCCCGGCAAGTCAACGCAGCAGCCTGAGCACGTTGAAAGGCTTACTTCCTTTTCTGCGTCCCTATCGTGCACGCTTTTTTGTAGCAGGAATCGCGCTCGTCGTCGCAGCATGCGCCACCTTAGCCATTCCAGCGGCTTTCAAACAAATGATAGACATGGGATTTGGCGGTACGGGTGACCATAGCATCAAACATGTTGACCTGACATTTCTTGCCTTGTTTGGCGTCGCAACAGTGCTAGGCATCTCTACGGCAGCACGTTTTTACATGGTGTCCTGGCTAGGTGAACGTGTTACCGCTGATATTCGAAGCAAGGTTTATTCTCACGTCGTCACGCAAAGCCCACAATTTTTCGAAACCACGCAAACAGGCGAAGTATTGTCACGCCTGACTACTGATACGACACTGATACAAACAGTAGTAGGTACCAGTATTTCTATGGCGCTACGTAATATTCTGCTGTTTATCGGTGGACTGGTGATGCTATTCGTCACCAGTATCAAACTGAGTTCCATCATCATTGTGATGCTAGCTTTGGTGGTGCTTCCTATCGTGATATTTGGCCGCAAGGTGCGCAAACTATCACGCGATTCACAAGATAAAATCGCCGATGCTTCTGCTATCGCCGGAGAAATTCTGAATGCCATGCCAACGGTGCAGGCGTTCACACATGAACATATCGAAGCCGATCGATTTTCTGGCTCGGTAGAAAACGCCTTTCAAACTGCCATGCGCAGAATCCGTGCGCGTTCACTGTTGACCATGATCGCCATCCTGCTGGTATTTGGTTCTATTGTGTTTGTCTTATGGCTGGGCGCGCATGCAGTACTACAAGGCAACATGAGTGGCGGCGAACTAGGTCAATTTATATTATATGCGTCCTTAGTTGCAGGCGCTTTGGGTGCTCTATCCGAAGTTATGGGCGACGCCCAACGCGCAGCAGGTGCGACTGAACGATTACTTGATTTAATGGCGGTCGAGTCGCCGATACAAAATCCTGCATCGCCAAAATCGCTACCACAGAACGCGTTTAAAATTCAAACTGGTGCCACGCTGAGTTTAAATGACATCGGTTTTCACTACCCATCACGCCCCAACACGCAAGCGATATCCCATCTTTCACTGCAGGTCGCTGCCGGTGAAACGGTGGCAATTGTCGGTTCGTCGGGCGCAGGAAAAACCACATTATTTCAATTACTACTGCGCTTTTATGATCCACAACAAGGTTTTATCGAACTCAATGGCATCAATATCCGTGATCTGACCTTGCATGACTTGCGCGATGCAGTAGGTGTCGTTCCGCAGGAAACCATTATATTTTCAGCTAATGCCATGGAAAACATACGCTACGGCAGAGCGAATGCGAGCGATGCAGAAGTCATTGCCGCCGCCAAAATGGCCGCTGCACATGAGTTTATCGAAAAACTTCCGGAAGGCTACCAATCATTCCTGGGCGAACGTGGCGTTCGTCTGTCTGGCGGTCAACGCCAGCGCATCGCTATTGCGCGGGCGTTATTGAAAAATCCGCCTCTATTGCTACTCGACGAAGCGACCAGCGCTTTGGATGCAGAGTCGGAGCGTCTGGTGCAAGGTGCATTAGAAGTTGCCATGCGCGACCGCACGACCCTCATCATCGCCCACCGATTGGCAACAGTCCAACGAGCGGATAGGATCATCGTTATGGACCAAGGGAAAATTGTTGAAACCGGCACGCATAATTCATTGGTCGAACAGGGCGGGGTTTATGCGACGCTCGCAGCATTGCAATTCAACCTGCACCCAGACAGCGAATAAAGCAACAAGGGGAAACTAGCCACGAACCGATATCAGCTAATTCTAAACCAGCAAACAAGTTCGCGCTGGTTCAAAGCTGCACCAGTTTGCTGTTTTTTTGTGCACACACTCTAGTCATTAAACTGACATTTTCCTTGACGTGAGCTTTACCAAATGCGTACACTCTCACGATCTTGCATTCTATCTCGACGCTGGTCGATGAGCCCCTGGTCCTGCCTATGAAACGATTACGCCCCTCTGTTCATCTTGCCGTTGTGTCCGCACTTCTGATATGGACACTACCGCAACACAGTTACGCGGATACGCAATCCATTGTCGCCCTCACCAAAACGCCTGTATTTAATGATAGCAAAGGCTTCCAAAACTCCCCAGCCGATCTTTCTGCTCATACACCGACTGAAATCCCTAATTTCACCTATAACAGCAAAGAAAGCGATTTGTGGGAACGAGTACGTGCCGGTTACGCCATACCTGATCTGGATAATAAGCTCGTCAATAATCAGGTCACCTGGTACAGCACACGCACCGAGTACATCCTCCGCACAGTTCAACGAGGATCACGCTATTTGTACCACGTGGTTGAAGAATTGGAGAAACGTGGGATGCCAACTGAATTGGCATTACTACCTTTCATTGAATCCGCATTTAATCCGCAAGCAATTTCGACCACCAAAGCGACTGGCATGTGGCAGTTCATGGCGGCAACCGGTAAGGATTTTAATCTTAAACAAAATATGTTTAAGGATGAACGCCGCGGTGTCCTTGATTCTACCGACGCCGCATTGAACTATCTCGAACGTCTGCATGGCATGTTCGGCGACTGGCAGCTGGCGCTCGCTGCCTATAACTGGGGAGAAGGTTCGGTACAGCGTGCGATTAAAAAGCAGCAAGCCTTAGGTTTACCAGTTGATTTCGACAGTATGTCGGCATTGATGCCGCCGGAAACCCGAAACTATCTGCCTAAGCTGCAAGCAGTCAAAAACATTATTGCCCATCCTGAACAGTTCAATCTCGCTTTACCAAAGCTTGAAAATCAGCCGTATTTTGTCAGTGTCGATAAAACACGTGATATCGATGTCCGGGTTGCGGCACAACTGGCTGAACTGTCTCTGGACGAATTTAACGCGTTAAATCCGCAATTTAATCGTCCAGTAATTACTGGCAGTAGTAACACCAAAATTTTATTACCTACCGATAATGCAACACTATTCAAAGAGAATTTAAGCAAGTGGCAAGGTCCATTATCGAGTTGGTCAACACTTTCAGTACAAAAAACTGAAAAAATCGAAAACCTGGCATCCCGCATAGGTGTTAAACCAGAGTTATTGCGAGACGTGAACCTGATCCCAGCAAAGATGCTGGTAAAAGCAGGATCAACGATTCTGGTTCCAAAATCTGACAAGAACGAAGATAAAGATATTGCCCCGGAATTGGCAGACAAAGCACAGTTGGTGATTGAAAAGTCAGTTGCCACGCGACAAATCACCTATAAAGTCGGTAAACGAGATAATTTGAACTCGATCGCCAAACGATATCAGGTCAGCGTTGCCGAGGTACGTAGCTGGAATAATTTAAAACACGATTCCGTCACGACGGGCCAAACCTTGCATTTACAGGTGCCCGTTTTTAATAAAGCCGCCCGTACAACAGTGGCGTCACACGGTAAACCAGCAGTCAGAGTACAAGCGACGATGCGCAATTCCCATACAATCGTTGCGCACGCGAAGACGCCAAAAAAACGTCACGGCTAAAACAATTAAGATGATATAAAAAAGGGAGACAATTAAATTGCCTCCCTTTTTTTGCGCGGCGGGTTGCCCTCCGCCCAGATTCAACTATCGAATCAATTACTTACCAGATTGGTTAGCATAAATAATCCAGTAGCGAGCCAGATCTGCAGTACCATCATTGCCTTGGACTGTTTTCAAAGTTTTGATCGCAAACGCTTTTTTACCAGCTTGCAATTGCGCAATACCTAAGTGTAACTTCGCGTCATCAACGTGCTTCAGGCTATCTTTCTTGATGCCCTCTTCCATCATCGCCAGACCTTGGTCAAACTTACCAGCAGTAACATTAGCATAACCAATGTTCAATAAGCCTGTACCATCTTTGCTTTGCTGCGCATCAGCCTGAGCTGCCGCCAAGCCCTTATCGGCTTCCGCCTGAGCTTTGGTTGCCATATCGCGCAAACGCTTGTGACGCTCTGCATCAGCACCAGCACCCAAGGCACCAGCCTTGTAACCAGCGTCGATTATTTTGCTGGCTTCAGCTGGGAAACCGGCTTGAATGGCCATCAAAGAAGAATCCATAAAATCAGACGTTTTGGTCACTTGACCGAGCGCGATTTTCAAACGATACAAATCCAATTTCAAACGTTCAGAGTAGCCAGGTTTGCGCTCGATATTGTTGAGCAAGTTAACCCAGTATTCTTTTTTGTTGTAGTAGGTGATCATTTTTTCCAGCGCACTGGAATATCCAGCCATATCTTTTTGTTTCAATGCCGCATTGGCATAGAACTCCAGATTCGACAAGCTTGGCGCACGACCGGCTTTTTCATCAGCGGCCATATCGGCCATGACTTCTTTTAAAGCTTTAGAACTATCGCCACCTTGATTCATTGCTTGAATCATGTATGGACGCAAAGACTGATCGGTACCGCCTTCAGCAAAATAACGGTTGTAGGTAGAAGCCGCTTTGGAATAATTGCCTGCTTTATAGTAAGCATTCGCCAAAACCTGAATCATTTGCAATTGCTCTTTGGATGGCAACTTCGCAGCAGCTACAATCGCTTCAGCTGAACGTATCACCGCGTCATTGTCACCCGCAGCAGATGCAATCGACAAACGCATACGTTCTATCGTGAAATTCTCATTCACTGTCTTACCACTAACGCTATCAGCTTCATGGATTTTTGATAAAGCGTCTTTGTACTTTTTCGCTTTATACAACTCACTGGAAGCCTGGACAATACGGCCAATTTCAGGGCGCATTGCTTCATCTGCGTGGGCAGTATTGGCAGCAATATTAGTTAATTCTGGCGCGGCAGCAAAACCAATCGCTGCAACCAATACAGCGATACGAGACAAGCGAAGTTGCTTCATATGTTGATCTCTCAATCAATAAATTAAATAAACTCAAAAATCGTGCAGATTTCCCAAAAAGAGAAAGCACCGATCTCTGCAAATATGAAAAAAGGCAGGGGTTACCCTGCCAATTTTCTATCATACATCAAGACTTAAACATTGAAGTGCTCAAATCACATTAAATGTACAGATCACTTCAAGAACTGCTCGTTGCCGACCATACCGATTTTGGTCACACCCAGACGTTGAGCTGCAGCCATTACAGCAGCGACCGATTTGTACGGTACGACTGCGTTCGGACGCAGGTGAACTTCTGGCTGATTTGGATTGCTTGCCACTT
>NZ_JACOFV010000015.1 GCF_014284255.1 Cognatundibacterium jejuense | reverse complement strand
AATGTCCTTGGCAAGCTCTTTTGCCAACGCTTTAAGTTTCTCTCTATCCATTACAATGTCCATCGGTAAATTCCTCTTCAGAGGTTAATAGACCGTGGACATTTACACAAATTTATTTACAGGCTCTTATTTCGCGTCACTGTCAATTGTAGTAGTTCCGCCAAATGTCCTCTGTTTTTCACAAAGTCTACCGATTCGCGTCAAAACCTTCCGTATCGATTACTAGATTTTGCGAAAAAATTTCTCACTTTAATTTAATCTCTCTTAAAACTAACATGCGAGGCGAAACAACTAGCAAGTTGAGGAGGAATCCCTGGTACATTTTCAACTACCCACTTTTCGATATCTGGTGCATCCAATAGACTAGCGCCGCCCCCCCATTTATTTATCGCATGATTTGCAAAAATTGGGTCGCTGCTATAAAAAAGGTAGGAGTCATCGGACACGTATGTAGCAACATAAACTATGCTCCATCCTTTCAATGTAATTACCTTCCTAACTAATAACTTTTCAACATTTTCTTGTTTTAATATCGCCGTCTCAAGATCAGATTTTCGGTGATCGTTTAAATCTTGATCCATGGATTCACAAGGGTTTGTCATTAATAAAAATATTGATCGATCGTATTGCGCTCTCGTCATATCTTTATCTTTGAGAGCATCGTCAAGAACTGACCGAATTTCTAATTTTGACTTTTGAGAAAGCGCTGGCTCAGCGGTTGAGGTTTCTGCAAACGCAGAAACAGACATCAACAGGAATAAGAAAATTTGAAGTAATCTCATCGTTTTTCATCAATCCCTTCAGTTCAGTTGTTGACCGTCGCTTTCTTGTTACAACTTACCCTTTCAAGCTGCAACGATGACCCAAATATAAATTTTTTGAAAAACGCATAATACAAACTACGTCTTTTTTTATTTACATTTCAGCTTACTAGGTAATACAAAAATCAAAAAATGATCAAAAAAAATGTAAATAAGAAAAAAGCCCGTAGTCATTTACGTACGGGCTTATTAATTACAAATTAGAGAAAGTTCTCGCTAAAACGGTTATCCGGACTAAAAAGTGTTGGTAGTTGCATGTGAGTGAGTAAAACAGACAGGTTTACTACTTTTGAACCCACCACTCTGTGGGTAGTTCGCACTTCGAGGCCGTCTTACCGACAATCTGACCGCTTTTCGTCAAGTTTGTGGGTAGTGCAGTAAGGTAAAGCAAGCACGTAAAGTGACAATGCCTCGCGAAATTAAAATGCCAACCTTGGCAATATTAACCACGTTTGACTTGCCGGAAACCAGACTAGGCTCATCAGCTTCATCGTCAAGGTCCTCCGCTCTATACTGAAGGTCAACCGCGATGTTCTCAAGTTCTGGGATAGTGAGGAACTTTCCTTCAGAAAGACGCCCGTGCAAGTCGATGCGCTTGTTTTCCAATAAACGATATAAAAGCGCGAGGCTGCGGCAGACCAAATGAATGGTATTTGCGGCTCGCCCTTTAGTACGGTACTTGCGGACGAACAAGGTTACTTCATGGACCGGCAAGCCACCGACCACCTGCACTATCGAATGCCTGTCTCCATTCCGAAAACGCAATCTTTTTGCAACGTACTTTTTCATCAACCCACCGTTTCTTTTAAGTAGTAGTCATGCGTATAAGCATTAAACCACAAAAAAAAGTGTGGATAAAAAAAAGCCCACTTTTCATAGTAGAGAGTGGGCTTGAATCAACAGAAAATATACTTACTCTGGATTAAAACGGAATGTCATCATCCATATCCGAGAAATTCGGTGCCGGACGTGACACGGGCGCTTGTTGGCGTGGTGCTGGGGCTGACTGGCGTGGTGCTGGGGCAGGTGCGCCACCGCCAAAGCCGCTGTCGTCCATCGGTGCGCCGCCGCCCATGCCTGGACGACCGCCCAGCATTTGCATGCTGTCGGCTTTGATATCGGTCGCGTACTTTTCTACGCCGTCTTTGTCGGTGTACTTACGTGTACGCAAGCTGCCTTCAACGTAGACTTGTGACCCTTTTTTCAGATATTGACCGGCGATTTCTGCCAGTTTGCCGAAGAAGGTAATGCGGTGCCATTCGGTTTGTTCTTTTTTCTCGCCAGATGCTTTGTCTTTCCAGCTGTCAGTGGTTGCTACTGTGATGCTGGTCATTGCGTCACCACTTGGCATATAACGTGTTTCCGGATCGCGGCCCAAATTGCCAACGATAATAACTTTATTGACGGATGCCATGGTTTTCTCCTGTTTTACTGATTAATTCCGATAATTTTTAATAATGGTGTGCGGCTTTAGACCTGCTTTGCGCTCTGTGGTGCCGAGCGGCGAGGTATTTCCGGCATGTTGACTGCGATTATAAGCCAGATAACTGTCAAGACTGCACACAAAGCAAAGATTGCCGGGGCGCTGGCAAACTTGCTCATCACTCCGCCAGCGGCTGCACCGCAGGCAATACCCAGCGCCTGCAAGGTGTTATAAACGCCTAAGGCGGCTCCCTTAGCAGCGGGTGGCGCAATGCGGGAAACCAAGGATGGCTGGCTTGCTTCCAGCGTATTGAAGGCGATAAAGAAGCCAAACAATAATGCAATCAGCGCCACCGGATGTTCCATGCATTGCCAGAATCCAAGCTGTACGACGAGCAGCAAGCTAATTGCAATGAGAAACACCTGTTTCATTTTGGCATACTTTTCCGCAACAATAATCGCTGGCAACATGGCGACAAAAGAAACCAGCATCACTGGCAAATACACTTTCCAGTGATGCGCCAGAGGGATTTCTGCAACCCGTACCAATGCTGCGGGTACGACAACAAACATCGCCATTTGTGCAAAATGCAACACAAACACGCCAAAGTTCAAACGCATCAATTCGCGATTTTTTAACACGTTTGAAAAAGGCACGCGTTGTACTGGTAATGCCGACGCATCCGGTGTGACCCACAACACAACAGCAATCGCCGCTAAGCCAGCCGCCGCCATCATGCCAAACATGCTTGGCATGCCAACGCTTTCAAACAAAACCGGAGCGATGACCATTGCCAACGCAAAACTGATGCCGATAGAGCCGCCAACCATCGCCATCGCTTTGGTGCGATGTTCTTCACGTGTGCTATCTGCAATTAAAGCAGTGATGGCGGCAGAGATCGCGCCTAGGCCTTGAATGCCGCGACCGAGCATCACGCCAAACAGACTCGTCGATTCTGCGCAGATGACGGCGCCGATCACAAACATCAGCATGCCCGCGACAATCACGGGCTTACGTCCCAGGCGGTCAGATGCCATGCCCAAAGGAATTTGGAAAAAAGCTTGCACCAGACTAAACATGCCCAGCGCCAGCCCGACTAAGAGCGGATTATTGCCCCCGCTGAGGTTTTTTGCATAAATAGCAAATACGGGGGATAACATGAACAAACCCAGCATGCGCAAAGCAAAAATGGCAGCCAATGAAGAGCTGGAACGAATTTCCGCACGGCTCATGCCGGATTTCTCATCCAAATCTTGCCGTGTATCACTGGCATCTTTGATATTTGTTGCTAAAGTCATATTTAAAACCGGTAGGTACAGGCTAATTTGTTGAAAGCGCAGAGGAGTCTGCGGTAATTTTCAAAAAACCGTTATAGTAGCAGGTTGATTGTCCCCGCCCAAATTCGGATCAAACGCAGTTCACTTGCAGTTTTAAATACTATGACGACACGACCAAAAGCCGTAAAAGCCACAGCAGCGCCAAAACCAGCTGAAATTGAGTTCGGCGCAGATGATATCGCACTCATGCAGAAACGCGAGTTGATCAGGATCAGAGGAGCGCGAACGCATAACCTGAAAAACATCAATCTCGATTTGCCGCGCAATAAACTGGTAGTGATTACTGGCTTATCGGGCTCTGGTAAATCATCGCTGGCGTTTGACACACTGTATGCAGAAGGACAACGTCGCTATGTCGAATCGCTGTCTGCTTATGCACGTCAGTTCTTACAGTTGATGGAAAAGCCTGACGTCGACATGATAGAAGGTTTATCACCAGCGATTTCCATCGAACAAAAAGCGACCTCGCACAATCCGCGCTCCACCGTTGGTACCGTGACCGAGATTCACGATTACCTGCGTTTGTTGTATGCCCGCGTCGGCACGCCTTATTGCCCGGATCATCCAGAAAACCCGTTAGCGGCTCAATCCGTCTCGCAAATGGTCGATGCGGTGTTGGCGATGCCAGAGGACACAAAGCTGATGATCCTGGCACCCGTTGTGGCGAATCGCAAAGGTGAGCATGTCGATTTGTTCGAGCAAATGCAGGCACAAGGTTTTATCCGCTTCCGTGTGCAAAGTGGCACGCATGAAGCCAAAATCTACGAAGTCGATGACTTACCAAAATTAAAGAAAACCGAAAAACACACGATTGACGTGGTGGTTGATCGGGTCAAGGTCAAAGAAGAAATCAAACAACGTCTGGCAGAGTCATTTGAAACCTGCTTGCGCATTGCCAATGGTCGCGCCCTGGTGGTGGACATGGATAGCAAGCACGAGCAATTGTTTTCGAACAAATTTGCCTGCCCGACTTGCGGCTATTCTTTGCAAGAATTAGAACCACGCTTGTTCTCTTTCAACAACCCGATGGGTGCTTGTCCGGAATGTGATGGTCTGGGGCATATAGAGTTTTTTGATCCTAAGCGTATTGTCGCGTTTCCTAATTTGTCGCTAGCCAGCGGCGCGGTAAAAGGTTGGGATAGACGCAATCAATTTTATTTCCAGATGCTCTCCAATCTGGCCGCGTTTTTTGATTTTGATATCGACACGCCGTTTGAACAATTGCCTGAAACCGCGCAGCAAATTATTTTGCATGGTTCCGGTAAGCAATTAATTCCATTCACGTACATCAATGAAAAAGGCCGCGCGGTCGTCAAAGAACATGCGTTTGAAGGTGTGGTGAATAATTTGCAGCGCCGTTATCGCGAAACCGATTCGATGGCAGTCAAAGAAGAACTCGCTAAATTCATCAACGAAAAACAATGCCCATCCTGCGACGGCGCGCGTTTGCGCATTGAAGCACGTTACGTCAAGGTTGGTACAGGCAAACAAGAAAAAGCGATTTACGATATCAGCGCCATGCCTTTGCGCCAGACACTGGATTTCTTTGAACACCTGAAATTACATGGTGCGAAGCGCGATATTGCAGATCGTATTATCAAAGAAATTTCTTCCCGTCTGACTTTCTTGAACAATGTGGGCCTCGATTATTTGTCGCTCGATCGCAGTGCCGACACCTTGTCGGGTGGTGAAGCACAGCGGATCAGATTGGCATCGCAAATTGGCTCTGGTCTGACTGGCGTGATGTACGTACTAGATGAACCCTCAATCGGTTTGCATCAACGCGATAATGACCGCCTGATCGACACGCTTAAACATTTGCGCGACATCGGTAACAGCGTGCTGGTGGTTGAGCATGATGAAGACGCCATTCGCTGTGCCGACTTTGTGGTCGATATGGGTGTGGGTGCTGGTGTACATGGTGGCGAAATCATTGCACAAGGTACACTTGCTGACATTATGAAAAGCGAACGTTCTTTAACCGCCCAATATCTGAGTGGTGCATTAGAAATCGCGGTACCAAAGCAACGTACCATCAGCAATCCCGATAAGCAATTAGTGATCGCCGGTGCGCGTGGCAATAATCTGAAAAACGTCACCATGAATCTGCCAGTTGGCTTGTTGACTTGCGTGACAGGTGTTTCTGGTTCAGGCAAATCAACGCTGGTCAACGACACGCTGTACCACGTTGCGGCACGTCACTTGTATGGTTCACAAGCGGAACCTGCGGCGTTTGAGCACGTCAGTGGTCTGGAACATTTTGATAAAGTGATCTCCGTCGATCAGGCACCGATTGGTCGTACACCACGCTCTAACCCGGCAACTTATACGGGCCTGTTCACACCGATACGCGATTTATTTGCGACTGTGCCGATGGCGAAAGAACGTGGCTACAGTGCCGGACGTTTCTCGTTCAACGTCAAAGGCGGTCGTTGCGAAGCCTGTCAGGGTGATGGCGTGATCAAGGTCGAAATGCACTTCTTACCAGACGTGTATGTACCTTGTGATGTCTGCCACGGCAAACGCTACAACCGCGAAACGCTGGAAGTGCAATACAAAGGCAAGAACATCCATCAAATACTAGAAATGACAGTAGAAGATGCGCATGAATTCTTTAAACCAGTTCCTATCATTGCGCGTAAATTGCACACCTTGCTGGACGTGGGTCTGGGTTATATCCGCCTTGGTCAAAGTGCGACCACGCTGTCAGGCGGTGAAGCGCAGCGCGTGAAATTGTCACTTGAATTGTCGAAGCGCGACACTGGCCGCACTTTGTATATTCTGGATGAGCCAACCACTGGTTTGCATTTCCACGATATCGCCCTGCTACTCAAAGTGATCCATCGTTTGCGCGATCAGGGCAATACGCTGGTGATTATTGAACACAATCTGGACGTGATTAAAACCGCCGATTGGCTGATTGATCTGGGGCCAGAAGGTGGTGCTGGTGGTGGTTTGATTATCGCGAGCGGAACGCCAGAAGAAGTGGCTGTAAATGCCGATAGCGTGACAGGTAAATATTTGTTGCCACTGCTCAAAAAGCACAAGTCTTAAATCTGTCAAAGTAAGTTTAAAAAATTCTCAATAACATGTCTATTCGTTTGATCGTAGGGCTGGGTAATCCTGGCCCTGAATATGAACAAACCCGCCACAACGCGGGTTTTTGGCTGGTGGATCAATTTCCGGTCAGCTTGCAGCGCGATAAAAATTTTAATGCGCTCGTTGGTAAAACCCGTATCGCTGGCAATGAAGTCTGGTTGTTAGAACCGCAGACGTATATGAATCGTTCCGGGCAATCGGTTGGAGCGCTGTGTCGCTTTTATAAAATCACGCCGGATGAAGTATTGGTTGTGCATGATGAACTCGACATCATGCCGGGCATTGCCAAACTTAAGAAGGGCGGTTCGTCAGGCGGTCATAATGGTTTGAAAGATATTACCGCTGCCTTGGGGACGCAAGACTACTGGCGCTTACGCATCGGCATCGGTCATCCGCGCACGTTGAATTTGCAGCAAGGCGTGGCCGATTTTGTATTGCACCGGCCACGCAAAGAAGAACAGCCCCTGATCGATGAAGCTATCGCTAAAAGCTTGGATATTTTACCTTTGCTGGCGGAAGGAAAATTTCCGGAAGCGATGATGCAATTGCACACAACAAAGTAATGCCTAGGGCGAACGCCCTTGTTTGATAGCAATATCGCACATGGGCATTGTTTCACTTCAATGTTATTGAATGTCACACTATGAGTTCAGCTATCCAAATCCATGCTGGTAAAACAGCGTTTGCTCACTTGGAAAAACACGGTTTACAGGCACAAGATGTGGCCGTAATACCCGCCGCCGCCGGAGGCCCCAAAGGTTTGATTTTGCAAGGGATAGACCAGTGGCTCTTCGGCGAATGGTTGCCAGCTGCGCCGCGTGAACGTAGCCTGATCGGTGCATCGATAGGGTCTTGGCGCATGGCGGCAGCGAGTTGCGCTGATCCGGTCGCTGCATTTCAGCGGTTGGCGGATTTATATTGCGAACAAAGCTATCCAGAAAAACCAAGCGCCAATGACGTCACCAAAGAAATTCAAAGCTTGTTGCGAGCCTTCATCGGCGGTTATGAACGTGAAATTGTGCAGCAGCCGTTGCACCGTCTGCATTTGATGACAAATCGCGGGCGGGGGGCCTTAAATGCACCAAACTCTGAAGCCAAAGCCAAACTGGGATTTGTGGCTGCAACGTTTGCCAATCTGGCTTCGCGCTCACGCTTAGCGAAGCATTTGGATAGAGTGGTCATTGGTGATGCGCGTGATCCGCTATTTTGGTTAAAAGCCAAATTTGACAGCTTTGAGACCCAATTCTGTGCTCTTGGCGTCGATAATCTGGCACCGGCTTTATTAGCGTCTGGCACTTTGCCTTTGATTATGGAGCCAGTCAAAAATATTCCACACACACCAGCAGGCACGTATTGGGACGGCGGCATCATTGATTACCATCTTGCCTTGCCATACTCGCGTCTGCCGGAAAAAAATGTCCGTGGCAATAGCGAATTAGTGTTGTATCCGCACTTTACGGATCACATTGTTCCAGGATGGTTAGATAAGTCGTTGCCGTGGCGACGTGCCCATGCGGGACAAGATCGACACTGGCTCGATAATGTGATCATGGTTTCGCCATCGAAAGACTTCCTGCGCAGTCTGCCACGCGGCAAATTACCGGACCGTAAAGATTTTTTCTATTACGGAACCAATCACCAGCAACGAATGACAGCATGGAGAACAGCGATCGCAGAAAGCGCCAGAATGCGTGATGAGTTGATCGCATTCATCACAAAGCCAGACATGCAAAAAGTGCAGACTTTGAATTTTTAATACGGCATCAGTTCTGTATTATCGCGCCGCTTCAGCTGGATCTTCTGATGCTGGCGGCACCTGACGACCACGTTGGAGCAACGCTTGTCGCAACATGTATTCCACTTGTGCATTCGCGCTACGCAACTCTTGCGCGGCAAGGCGCTCGATCTCTGCCCACAGGGCAGGATCGATACGCAATGCAAACGATTTTTTACTTGGACTGGCCATCGTTATTTGTTGAGACGCGGCTGGATATAACTGAGCAGACGTTGTGGATCGGTGCTACTCAGGCGAAAGCTTTTGCCATTTTTGCGAACCACACGTAGTGCCTGAGAACCTGACGCACGATACAACATACCGCTGGTCGTCAGACGGATGCCATAACCTTCATACCAACGTAGATCAACGATTTCTATATCCGCAATGTCATTCAAAGCGACTTTCCACGTTGGCAGAGTCAACAAGCCGAACTGCCAGCGTAAATATTCTTCGTCGACGTTAATCTTCATCATTCCGAAATTTAATTGGATAACAATGACTAAAATAAAAAACGCTGGAAGGAGCCAACTTCCACTACCATTCAGCAGTCCAGAAAAAGCGGAAAACTCACCTCTGGTAAATTGCCAGATGAAAAAAGCAGCCAGTAAAGGCGCAGAGATCCAAAGTACTTTCAAATACTGTTTTTCTTCATAGATAGGATGAGACATTTTATTCGCCAATTTTTAATTTTAAAAACTTATTTTTAGTTATACAAGGTACCCGTATTAACGACAGGTTGCGTTTCTTTATCGGAACACAAGACCACCAATAAATTACTGACCATTGCTGCCTTACGCTCATCATCGAGCTCGACAATTTTGCGTTCAGATAAACCTTGTAATGCAGCTTCCACCATGCTAACCGCACCATGTACGATTTTTTTGCGAGCGCTGATAATCGCTTCGGCTTGTTGACGACGCAGCATGACTTGGGCAATTTCAGCGGCGTAGGCCAGATGCGTTAATTTTGCGTCTTCAACTTCAATCCCCGCAGCAGCAAACCGCAGATGCAATTCGTTGCGTAATGCTCCAGCAACAATCTCAACACCAGCACGCAGCGTGGTTTCACCCTCTGCTAAATCTTCACCATCATCGTACGCATATTGCGATGCCAGATGACGAATCGCAGCTTCTGCTTGTACATTCACAAAGCGATCATAATCATCGACGTTATAAATTGCCAAAGCCGTGTCCTGCACGCGCCAGACAATCGCCGCACCGATCTCTATCGGATTGCCGCGTTTGTCATTGACTTTCAAGGGCGCGGTATTCATGGTGCGTGCACGCAAACTGATTTTGCGTTTGCCATAAAACGGATTCACCCAACGCAAGCCTTCACTGCGATCTGAACCCATGTAACCACCAAACAAAGTCAGCAACACCGCTTCATTCGGTTGCAGCATGTAAAAACCTTTTAAAATAAATACACCGACGGCGATCATCGCAAATCGCAAAAATAAGGATGACAACGGTGGCTCTTGATTTTGATTGGCGAGCTGAAACATCAAATACGCTGCACCAGCGATTAAGGCCAGAGCAATCGCAAACATGACGTAACCATTCCAGGATGTCAGGTTGCGTTCTTTGAGCAGCATTCTTTTAGTGCTTGCTGGGTTTGCTGGGTTTGCTGAATGTGATGCTGGTTCAGCGCTTTTATTCACGTTATTCATGATTACTCCAGGGAAATTTATTTTTCTTCTTACTCTTCTTATCTAAGGGCTTACCGCCTTGATCGCAAAGCTATTCTGCTATTAGATCTCACAATGAAATCAAAGTGATATCACTTTAGGATAGAATTTCTGCATGTCAAGGACGTTTTATCTGTTTTTTTGCTGATTTGTCATGCCATCAGCGCAAGCAGATAAGCGATATCAGTGACACTTCCCCTTTTTAGCGAGACGATAGGTTAAGCTAGCGCGCTGTTCTGAAAAAAAAGTATTAATTTCCTATGAAAACCCGTATCCGCACTGAAGCCGCCGTCCTGTGGCAAATCGCCTGGCCTGTTTTAATTGGTCAACTCGCTACCGTCGGCATGGGCGTCTCTGATGTGGCGATGACGGGGCATTTAAGCGCGGAAGAGCTGGCCGCAGTGTCATTAGGTGCTTCTTTATGGTCCATCATTCTGGTGACCGTGATGGGTATCATGATGGCCGTCAATGCCGTCGTGGCACATGAAGTTGGTGCCAATAACCTCAATAAAATGCCACACACCATACGCCAATCATTGTGGATGGGTTTTGGCGTTGGTCTGATTGCCTGCCTGTTACTGAATGCAGCAACCTTAATTTTTGATCATCTGCACATTGATGCGGTCGTCAATCAAAAAGCCTCGCAATTCGTGCATGTAATCAGTCTTGGCTTGCCCGCGTTTGGTATGTACCGGGCCTTGTATGGCTATACCACCAGTCTCAATGAGACTAAGCCAGTCATGATGATTGCGCTTGGCGGGCTGGGTTTTAATATTGTGATCAACTGGATTTTTATTTACGGCCATTTAGGCATGCCGCAGCTTGGCGCCACCGGCTGTGCAGTAGCGACTGGCCTGGGTTTATGGCTCATGCTGGTGGCGATGCTGCTGTGGATACGCCGTGCCGATGTGTATCGCGCCACCTACCCATTTACCCACGCAGAAGGCCCGGTCTGGAGTGAAATTCGCTCCATGCTCAAACTCGGCTTACCAATCGGCGTGACCTACTTCGCTGAAGTTTCCGCGTTTGGTGCGGTGGGGTTGCTGGTCGCCCGTTTTGGCGTGATACCGGTGTCAGCTAATCAGATTGCACTGAACTTTTCTTCGCTGGTGTTCATGGTGCCGTTAAGCATCGGTATCGCATTGACCACGCGCGTCGGCCAGACGCTGGGCGAAGGTGATGCGCAACGGGCGCGCTTTGTCTCTTGGGTCGGGGTTGGTATTGGTCTGGCGTTTGCGATTATTTCAGCCACTTTTATCATGGTCTTCAGAGACCTGATCGCTGCGGCCTACACCAGCGACCCGGATGTACAAAAAATGACTGCCCATCTATTGTTATTCGCGGCGATTTTCCAGTTGTCTGATGCGGCGCAAGTCACGACTTCTTGCGCTATTCGTGGTTATAAAGTCACCAGAACGCCAATGTTAATCCATTTGATGGCGTTTTACGGCTTCGCTTTGCCTATCGGCAGTGTGCTTGGTCTAGCGCCAGACTGGATGCCGTGGCACCCGGATACACCTATGGCAGCGCAAGGTTTCTGGATAGGCTTGGTACTTGGCCTGACCGTGGCAGGCGGCCTATTGCTGGCTTATTTACAGCGAATCAGCAGTCTGCGGGTCAGAATGGCCGCCAATTCCGGTAAAATAGCGGGTTAATTCCATCTTATCGGCTTTTTTGCCTGTCTGCCTCACGCCGACAGGCACATTTATCGTGCTCCCTAAGGCGCACAAGGACATACTATGAGTCTCAAATGCGGCATCGTCGGCCTGCCTAACGTCGGCAAATCTACTTTATTTAATGCACTGACAAAAGCGGGCATTCCGGCAGAAAATTATCCCTTCTGCACGATTGAGCCTAACGTTGGTATCGTTGAAGTGCCTGATCCACGCCTGAAACAGTTGTCTGAAATCGTTAAGCCAGAACGTATTCAAAACGCTATCGTTGAATTCGTCGACATCGCAGGTCTGGTGGCTGGTGCCTCCAAAGGTGAAGGTCTGGGTAACCAGTTCCTCGCGCACATCCGCGAAACTGATGCCATCGTCAACGTGGTTCGTTGCTTTGAAGATGACAACGTGATCCACGTCGCTGGTAAAGTCAGCCCATTGGACGACATCGAAGTTATCCAAACCGAATTGGCCTTGGCCGACATGGGTAGCGTAGAAAAAGCCATCCACCGCGAAAACAAAAAAGCCCGTTCTGGCGATAAAGATGCAGCCAAACTGGTTGCCTTGTTAGAACGCATCATGCCAGCCCTGAACGACGCCAAACCAGTACGTGCGCTTGGTCTGGATGCAGAAGAAATGGCGCTGCTCAAGCCTTTGTGCCTGATCACCGCAAAACCAGCCATGTACGTGGCTAACGTTTCTGACTCTGGCTTTACTAATAACCCATTGCTGGATCAATTGACCGCGTTTGCTGCTGCACAAAACGCGCCTATCGTGGCGATTTGCGCTGCGATTGAATCAGAAATCGCTGATCTGGACGACGCTGACAAAACTGACTTCCTGGCCGACATGGGCATGGAAGAACCAGGTCTGGATCGTCTGATCCGCGCTGCGTTCAAATTGTTAGGTCTGCAAACCTACTTCACTGCAGGTGTAAAAGAGGTACGCGCCTGGACGATCCACATCGGGGACACAGCACCGCAAGCAGCGGGCGTAATTCACACCGATTTCGAACGCGGCTTCATCCGCGCTCAAACCATCGCGTTTGAAGACTTCATCACCTACAAAGGCGAAGCTGGCGCGAAAGAAGCCGGCAAAATGCGTGCTGAGGGTAAAGAATATGTGGTGAAAGATGGTGATGTGCTGAACTTCTTGTTTAACGTCTAAGTACGGTTTTACATCGCTGGGAATCACCAGCGAATCTGATCAAAAATAGCCCTATTTACGTAGGGCTATTTTTTTGTATTTCTCAGCAGACGATAAATTGTTATTTGAAAAATGTTAACTTATGGTTTTCTTAGCCGAGAAGTTTTATCCATTACGGTTCCAGTCCAAAATGCTGCACCAAAAAATCAATCACACTGCGTAGCTTTGCTGTTGGGCGAGTATTCTGCCTATAGATGAGATACATGGGCGTTGGTTTGAATGACCACTGTGGCAAAACATGCACCAAGCGACCTGTGGCGATATCCTCAGCGAGCGACATCTCCGGTTGTAGCACAATACCAGCGCCAAGCAAGGCGGCGGTGCGCAAAGCACTGCCTTGATTTGCACTGAATCTGCCACTTACGGCAATTTCACAGGTCGCTGCATCTGGCCCGATTAAATGCCATTTATCATGGTGACGCCAGTACGATAAGCCGAGGCAACTGTGAGTGCTTAATTGTTCTGGGTGTTCTGGATGCCCCTGTTGAGCAAGATATATCGGTGCTGCTGCAAGTATTCTGCGATAAGGGCGTAACGGACGGGCGACTAATTCTGAGAATGACGTATCAATGTCACCAATGTGAATGCCTAATTCGTAACCATCTGTGATCAGGTCAGATACACGATTATCCAACGTCAATTCAACGTTGACATCAGGGTGGCGCGCTAAGTACGCAGCCAATACCGGGACCAGATTCTGATTGCCGAAGCTGACCGGTGCGACCAATCGAACCAATCCGCGCGGGGTGGCATGTAACTCGGATGCACTTGCTTCTGCTAAAGCCACTTCTGCCAGTGCTTGTTTGCAACGATCGTAATAAAGTTGCCCCACTTCGGTCAGGTGCTGTCGCCGGGTCGTGCGGTGTAACAGCCGTGTCCCGAGCCGTTCTTCAATAATACGGACATGCTTGGCCACCATCGTTGATGAAACGCCACTGAGTTCTGCTGCCGCGGTAAAGCTGCCACATTCGACTACTTTGACAAACATTTCCATACCAGCCAATTTGCTCATAATTAAGAACCTTTAGGTTTTAAATGGCTCAACTTATAGCATATTTATCTATCTTTGAATGCAAGTAATACTGTATCCACTGGCGCTCAATCCTGAGCGTCAATGATCAAGGAAATCTCATGCCTCTATTACATTTAGAAATGCACCCCGGCCGTACGTTAGATCAAAAACGTGCTTTTGTTTGTGAAGTAACGCGAGTAACAGCCGAAACGTTGAATTGCCCTCCAGAGAGCATCGACATTGTGATCACTGAAATTGCCCGTGACGATTGGGCCAAAGCTGGCAAGCTCGTTGCCGATAAATAGTTCCTCTAAAAATGGGAAAAAAATTCACATGCCACAGCAAGCTGGAAATACCTATTTGCAAGGATTGGCTTTAATCGCGCAACTGCACGGCAATCATGCAGGGCAATCGATGATAGACGAAATGAAAGTAATCTGTCCCGATTTCGCCACCATGACTATCGATTGGGCTTTTGGTGGCGTCATGGCGCGACCAGGGTTGGATCTGATATCACGGCAATTGGTATTAATTGCCTCTTGCGTCACGCTTGGACACGCCATGCCGCAGCTACGGGCACATGTCGAAGCAGCACTGCAAATTGGTGCCAGTAAAGAACAGATCATCGAGACGATATTGCAACTGACGTTCTACGCTGGCGGACCCGCAGTAAGAAATGCCTTGGTAGAACTGAAGGATATATTGACACCATCCCCTACGCCATCAACAAATCCGTAGGACTTCAGCGCGGAAGATGAAAGCCGCGCTGATCTTGTGTTCATAGAAATTTGGCGGCTTGCACCCGCCCGAACTGAACGAAAAAAATTACGCTTTCTTTCACCTCCCTCTTCAACGTATGTCGCTGCTCAAAGCATCGTGAGTTAGCTTCGGACTGCACACCTCCATTAAAGGCAGGACATTTTTGCCTGGCAACTAGTTCCCACTTCACGCTTCAATGCGAATTCTTGCTCATTCAACGCGTAGCCTCTGAATTTGTTAAGTCCATCCAACAATTTATGTTAAAAAAATTTAAACATTGTCACTCTGTAATCGCATTGAAATGAATTGTCGATAGAATCAACCGTCGCCAAATGATTCACAAATTGTTACGATAATTTTTCTTTGGTGGCTGATCTTAATGAAGTACAACGCAATATTTGTTCATTTTTATGTTTTAGATTACTCATCAGGGGTACATTATGGTATTTGGTTTGGGAAACTTGTTACAAGAAGTTATCGGAGGCAACTCTCCTGCAGAAAATCATTTTGATCAGATCGCACAAGGTTCACCTGCTGAATTGATCAGCCAGGGTTTGGCAACGATGTTTCATTCTGACCAGACACCTGCATTTGCACAAATGGTTGGGCAATTATTTGGACAAGCAAATCCAAATCAGCAAGCAGGCATGCTCAATCAATTGTTGAGTGGCATGGGGCCTCAGGTCTTAAGCGCGATTGCCGGTGGTGCGGGTGGCAGCGGCTTAAGTGCAATTTTGGCGCAATTGGGCGGCGCGAACGCGACAGTCACGCCAGAGCAAGCAGCGCAAATTTCGCCAGACCAGATACAACAACTTGCTGATCATGCACACCAGCAAGATGCAGGCATCGTTGAGCATATGAGTGATTTCTATGCCCAACATTCTGGCCTCATCAAAACACTGGGTGGCGCTGCCTTAACGATTGCGTTATCTAAGATGGCTGATACACCAAAGAGCAATTAATTTTTTTAACCACACGAGGGAATGAATATGAAAATCAAATCAATGTTGTTGGCATGTGTTTTATCTGTTGCTGGCTCGGCAGGTATTCTGAACTCTGCCATGGCTGCCGATGCTGCTACGGTCTCTGCAACTTGCAATGACGGCACTGCATACACTGGAGCAAGTAAAAAAGGCGCATGCTCAGGTCACAAAGGCGTAAAAGAATGGGCAACTGCAGAAGCATCAGCCACACCAGCAGCCGCAGCAACCCCAGCCGCTCCAGCAGCACCAGCGAAAGCAGCAACACCAGCGAAAGCAGCAACACCAGTCGCGGCACCAGCGGCCGGCGGAGGCGCAGGTAAAGTGTGGGTTAACACGAGCTCCAAAGTTTACCATTGCGAAGGCGCTAAGTATTACGGTACAACCAAAGAAGGCTCCTACATGACTGAAGCCGAAGCAAAAGCAGCTGGAAATCGTCCAGATCATGGCAAGGCTTGTACTAAATAAGTAAATAGATAAAGCAAAAAAATGCCGCGAAATCTTTCGCGGCATTTTTTTTAAACACGCTTTCCATCAACATAGAAAAATAGAATCATCATCAATATATGATATTGGGCTAAACTTTAAATAAAGAATTCAATACAGAGCTACACAAAACTTCGTCAGCTTGTTAATGACGTTTTCCAGTGCCTAGCATCTTTTTGTATGGAGAAGCCTTAGCAGAACATTTTTAGAACATAAAAGACTACACCAACAAATGAGAACATAATCACGAATCCGAAATAAATTATTGTCGAGACATTTTCCAAGTTGCCGTATAGCCGTTCTTCAAATTAATTACTCCACTTCCACCTACCAATGAGTCAAGCTTTCCGCTCAAAGTCCCATTCATACCGTTAGCACTGGACGAGCTGATCGTGACAGAAATATCCCCATCGTTATTTACACTGGCATTAAGTAGTTTGCTTGAATAATCCGTAGAAAGTCCACCGGCACTGATACCAAACAGGTATGAGGCTGTTCCCGTTGGGTCAATCTCGATCAAATTGACGCCAGTGTTGCCAGCTATAGTTAAATTCCAGCGACCCGCAAACCTTTGCAGCACTTTGACTCCGACATTGCTGGCGTTAAGGCGACCAATCAACTCCGACGTAATGATTAAATTTTTACTTCCTCCGGGTTTCGATGACTGAAAGTCAGAATCAAAACCAGTCGTGACGCATTTGACATACTGACCGCTCACCGTATCGCGCCAGCAAGTACGACTTACATCCTTACTTGTATCTGTATAGTTGCCGCCAGGTGGGGTATAGGTTGTAAGCTCTTTTATTGTTGCCACTTCTTTTAAAGTGGAAAACTTACCTGCCGTAACGGTTACGTCTTCAACACCGACAATACTTCCAGTATCTCGCACAGTTTTGTAAGTGACTGAAGAGCTACCTGAAGTGCAATTCAACGTGACATTGACATCCCAGGTCTGGCCCAAAGAGTAGGGCGATTTGGCGGTAAGATAATTCTGCGAATAAGAACATGGAAAGGAAGAAACTGACCGGGGAGAAAACAAGAGTTCTGCACCATTTGCGTCGTACAAGCTGAGATAAGAGAAGGTAGCAGATGTATTTGTTCCAGCAAAAAAATACCCTGCTTTAGGCAACTTATCGTTTAGAACGCTTGCGCTGCCGGTCACTCCACGGTATGGATTTCCATACTGTTCTGTTGAATAGTAAGTCCAGCTTTGTCCTTGATCATCACGAACCAAATGTTGATAAGTAAAACTATCACCTGCTACTGGAACTTGTCGTGTATAGGTTACCGGCAATACAGGCGGAGGCGTTACACTTCCGCCAGTATTGCCACCATCCACACTAGCCGTCGATACATTTGATCCGCCACCGCCGCCGCATCCTACCAAACACATGGATACTACAGTTGACGCAACAACCTTCACATAAAATTTATTCATCAAAATGATCCCAAGTTCTTCATATTATTTAATTTTTAAGAATTATACTGTTTAAAATATAAGGAATAAAAGAACAAATTCGTTTGAATTAAATAATCCTTCGGCTCAAATTGATATCAACATTACGCCAAAAAAATTAATTATCTGCGCCCCCGCCCCGCCAGGTGTGAACTTAATACATTACTTTTTTCGATGACGGTTTGATTTTTTACCGCATTGATCCAACTCTCTGTTGTACATACAGCGGCAAAATTCGATTGAAAGACAACATTAAAAGCACGATGTATTTCCTCGGCACTGGCATAGCCTGCTTCATTGGCATACGGTAAGGCCCCCGTCGCATCGCTCAATACTTCCACGGTGTAACCTTCATGAGACGCCTGGTAGATCGTACTGGCGTTGCAGTTATGCGTCATGTAACCAACGATGCTGAGGGTATCTATCTGATGTTGCTTCAACCATGCGCCGGCTTCGGTACCAACAAAGATGCTGGCCATACTTTTTTCGATCAGATGATCAAACGACCGTTGCTGCACTACCGAGTGCAATTGCCAGGCATCGGATCCACGCGCAAAAATGGGTGAGCTTTCTGGTGCGGAATGTTGCACCACTAAGATAGGGATGCCGGCCGCGCGCGCTGTATCCATGGCGATACCGATGTTATGCAAAGAAACCGCTGGATCAGGATATTCAATCAACATATTGCCGGTGAAATATTCATTTTGCACGTCGATCACGATCAGGGCACGTTTTTGGGTAAGGGAGTGAGAAGTCGTTGTCATGGCTAGCTTTCAAAAAAAATCGTTAAAGAAGATGTCTGTTACTGGATGCTATTTTGCGCT
Source organism: Cognatundibacterium jejuense (assembly GCF_014284255.1). Taxonomy (GTDB): domain Bacteria; phylum Pseudomonadota; class Gammaproteobacteria; order Burkholderiales; family Burkholderiaceae_D; genus Undibacterium; species Undibacterium jejuense. The sequence goes on along the minus strand of NZ_JACOFV010000015.1, from coordinate 124,879 downwards.
TTACCATTTTGTTTGAGCAGTGACCCGATAGCCAATATCCGATACAATCGGGTCACAATGAAAAATCTTATTTCTAGCAACAAATTGATTGATATGGAACAGACTATCCATATCGCTATCGTTGCGTTTGATAGCATCAGTCCGTTTCATTTGTCAGTGCCATGCCTGGTATTTGGTGAGTCGCATGGCGATACGCCGTTGCCGAAATTTGCGATCAAGGTCTGCGGAATATCCGCGAAGAGCGGAGAGCAGGTTGTTAAAACGAATGCCGGATTTTCTATCCAGACGCGCTATGGCTTATCTGCGTTGTCGCGTGCAGATATGATCATCATTCCATCTTGGTATAACGACTTGCGCCCTGCACCGTTTGAATTATTAAACGCCTTACGCAAGGCGCATAAAGCAGGAACGCGCATTGTCGGGCTATGTCTGGGTGCATTTGTCGTCGCAGAAGCGGGCTTGTTGCAGCAACGCAGTGCAACGACGCATTGGGCACTGGCGAAAGAATTTTCAAGGCGTTTTCCGGATATTCATCTGGATCCTAATGTGTTGTATGTCGATCTTGGTGATGTCGTGACGTCAGCGGGTACTGCTGCCGGAATAGATTGTTGCCTGCATCTTTTACGCAGTAAATATGGTGCAGATGTCGCCGCTGCCGTTGCACGCCGTCTGGTGGTGGCACCGCATCGACAAGGCGGACAGGCGCAATACATAGAACAAGCAATACCGGTTCTCGCCAGTGATGACCGTTTATCACAAATACTGGAATGGATGCTTGCACATCTGACAGAATCACATAATCTGGATCAACTGGCGCAACGCGCTTTGATGAGCCGCCGAAGTTTTACCCGGCATTTTCAAAAAATGACAGGCACAACAGTAGGTCAATGGTTATTACATCAAAGACTGGCATTTACCCAAAGACAACTCGAATCCAGCCAGCGTTCTATCGAAGATATCGCGATTGATGCGGGTTTCGGCTCGGGGTTATTGCTACGGCGTTACTTTGCACGGGAATTCACAATTTCACCTTCAGCTTATCGTCGTCAGTTTCAGGGTAAGTGATCGCATTGAATTGGTAAAATCTGAAAAACTGTATCCTAGCAAACCCGCCTACTTACATTAAAATAGCTGATATCCGCAATGCAACACCAGCTTGTCTAAAGGAGAGTCATGCCTAATATCACCGATTTAACGATCTATCCAATCAAATCCTGCGCTGGCATTAGCGTATCCGAAGCAACAGTCACAGCGACAGGATTAAGTGTGGGTGGTGTGCATGACAGAGAGTGGATGCTGGTGGACTTGCAAGGGCAATTTATCAGTCAGCGCGAATATCCACAGATGGCGCGCATACGTTGCACCATCGCAGCAGATTCCTTGCGCGTAGACTTCGACGAGATGCCAAGCTTATTGTTGCCGTTAGCACGCAATACGCATACCGCTTCAGAAAAAGCGATTCCTGTCGTCATTTGGGAATTTGCTTTACTTGCCGACGACGCTGGCGACGCTGCCGCGGCTTGGTTTAGTCAGGCTCTGAATAAATCTTGTCGCTTAGTGCGTTTTTCTGAACAAGCACAACGGTTTGCCAACACCAAATGGACTGGCGACAAACTAGTGCCCACCCGTTTTTCTGATGGCTACCCTCTGCTGCTCGTTTCCCAGGCTTCTTTAGATGATTTGAACCAGAAAGCTATTGCACAAGGTCGTACGCCGGTGCCAATGAATCGCTTCCGGCCTAATATCGTACTCGATGGGATTGAAGCCTTTGAGGAAGACTATGCCGAGACCTACAGCATAGGCGATGGGATACAATTACGTCCGGTTAAACCCTGCCCACGCTGCCCCATGCCAGCAGTGGATCAAACGACAGGCGAAGTGGGACCCAATCCAGTGGATATCTTGCAATCTTATCGCGCTAATCCTATCGTGGATGGCGAGATCACGTTTGGCATGAATGTCATCGTAGAGAATGGCATCGGACATATTTTGTCAGTAGGCGATAACGTCGAAATAGCTATTGCCTTTTAATACCACATAGATTAGCTTGCATACTTTGTGCATGTGCAACTTGAGAGAAATTGATGGACGGTGCTGCTCCCTATTCCGCTAAACATCCACCGCGCTTATCAGCGATGGATGAATTGCGTTTGGAAAACAACATGCTGCGCTCTCGTCTGGACGATATTCTTGAGCATGCACATCGCAATCAAAACATCATGGAGCGGCACCAGAAATTTGAATTGCAAATCATCGGTGCCAGCCATTTCATAGAGTTAATCACCAGTATTTTCAGCTCTCTCGCTGAAACATCAGAACTGGATATGGTGAGTCTGATCCTGCTTGATCCACGCCAGGATTTGCAACAAATGCTGACCGATTTGCGCATCAATTTGCGCGAATTTCCACATATGTTGTTTGTCCGCAGCGAACGCGAATTGCAGACGCCCTGTATCAGTTCACAAAAGCCAGTCCTGGGACCTTACCAACGTCATCTGTACGAACAGTTCTTCCGCAGTTTCAGCCAAAAGCCGGCCAGCGTTGCGCTGATTCCGTTAATACGACAAGGAAGATTGATCGGTTATCTCAATCTGGGTAGTTTTTCGGCGGATCGTTTTTTATCGAGCATGGCAACCGACTTTATTCAACGGTTGGGCTCTATCATTGCAATTTGTCTTGAAAACGTGATCAACAACGAACGCCTGACTTACATAGGGCTCACCGATCCGCTGACCAATGTCAGCAACCGTCGCTACGTTGAACAACGCACGCTGGAAGAAATCGGTCGGGCAAGGCGTCAGGGCTATGGTATTGCCTGCATGTATCTGGACATTGATTTCTTCAAAAAAGTGAATGACCAATACGGTCATCAGGGCGGTGATGATGTACTTTGCGAAGTTGCACGTAGGATCAAAGCAGAATTACGCCTCAGCGATACACTCGGACGTTTTGGTGGAGAAGAATTTGTCGTGCTATTGATCAATGCCAATTTGCAAGACGCCATGATGGTGGCAGAACGCATACGCCGCAGCATCGCTGAGAAGGCGTTTCCGCTATCTGAAGGGGGTAGCTGCAACACGAGTATTTCCATCGGTCTGACGACCGTGTCGGAAAAACAAAACCACGGCGATGAAGTAATCGTTGCTAAAGAAATGATTTCCAGAGCTGATCGCGCGTTGTACGACGCCAAACGCTCAGGCCGCAATATGGTGCGCTGCGAATAAAAACACCAGGTCACGCATCGTGGCAAGAATTTATTTGGTTGGTGCTGCTTGCAAACGTTCGTATTTTGCCTTCAATTCGGCATTACTTTCACGCCATTCAGGATTAAACGGAATGCAATTGACCGGACAAACTTGTTTGCACTGAGGTTCATCATAGTGACCGACACATTCGGTACACTTGTGTGGATCGATTTCATAGATTTCTGGCCCCATGAAAATCGCATCATTCGGACATTCCGGTTCACATACGTCGCAGTTAATGCAATCGTCGGTAATCATTAAGGCCATACTTACTCACTTCTCTTTCATTGCATCAGGCTGGCTCAACAACCTGCCAAGCCTGATTTTTTCGCTATAACTAAAATTCTATGCAGCAACGCTTATTTATTTTCATTCGCTGCTGCTACTTTTTGCTTCAACCAACGATCCACTGATGGGAACACAAATTTAGACACGTCGCCGCCAAACATCGCAATTTCACGGACGATGGTGCCAGAGATAAACTGGTACTGGTCAGACGGTGTCAGGAATAAAGTTTCAACATCTGGCAACAAATAACGATTCATACCTGCCATCTGGAATTCATATTCAAAATCCGACACCGCACGCAAACCGCGCACAATCACACGCGCATCGTTTTTGCGCACAAAATCTTTTAGTAAGCCTGAAAAGCTCTCTACCCGCACATTCGGGTAATGACCGAGTACTTCGTTAGCGATACTCAAACGCTCTTCCAGAGAGAAAAATGGCTTTTTGCTCTTGCTATCCGCAACACCTACCACCAATGTATCAAACAAACCCGAGGCACGACGCACCAGATCTTCGTGACCGCGTGTCAGCGGATCAAATGTTCCCGGATATACGGCTGTGACCATCTTCACTCCCTATTTTCGCTAATTGCATAATGATATGCACCAATTTGACCTGCCATTATGCCTGATTTTCGCGCGTTTTACGTACTCAAATGCTGCGTTGCAGAATATGGAAATACACACTTCCGGCTTTATCAGCGCGTATTAACTGCCAACCACTCAGCAAAGCTTGCATGTTCTCCTCTGTGCTTTCAGGATCTAATGCAAATTCTGATTCGACATAGACACAGCTTTTAGAATGAATAATTTCTTTGCATGCTGGCAATATTTTTTCCAACCAACCTTGTTCAAATGGCGGATCGAGAAAAATAAGGTCAAATTTTTGCCCTTGTGCAGCCACATTCGCGATCACTTTAGCAGCATCACCGCGAACTAACTGGCATTGGTTTGCCTTTAGTTTAGTTTTTACCTGCTCCAATTGCTTAAAAGCTGGGGTATGGGATTCGACCATCACGACCTGTGCAGCACCGCGACTCGCTGCTTCAAAACCTAAAGCGCCGCTGCCAGCGAAGAGGTCAAGGCAGATTATTGGCGTCCAATGCGCGTCAAAAAGATGGTTAATCCAGTTAAATGTGGTTTCTCTGACACGGTCTGGGGTGGGTCGTAAACCTTCCGCTTCGATCACGCTCAACAGGCTGCGCTTCCACTGGCCACCGATAATTCTGACCTGATGGGCGGCACGTTGTGGGGATACAGGCTTTTTAGTCTTGGGTTTCATTGTTTGCTTGACACTGGTAAATCGAATTACCGGGCGCGGTCTGTTAGAATGGCAGCATTCTATAATACTTGGGTGGGCAGTAGACAGCCATCCATCTTCCGACAAAATCATCCCCGATGTTTAGCTTTTTCAAAAGAAAACCCAAAGAAGAGCCAGCGCCAACGCCGCAAAGTGTTGCTGCGCCTGCCTCTGAGAGCATAATTCCTGTTACTGAAACGGTTTCAGCAACGCCATTCACGGCCGAAGTTGCCACCCAACCAGCTCCTGCATCAGCTCCGACCGCTGATACAGTTCCTGCCCCGGCAGAGCAAAAACGCTCGTGGTTAAGCCGTTTAAAAGCAGGTCTGGCAAAAACTTCGTCCAATCTGACCACCTTGTTTGTTGGTGCACGCATTGATGATGACTTATACGATGAATTGGAAGCAGCATTGCTGACATCTGATGCTGGCGTAGAAGCAACATTATTTTTGCTTGATGCCTTGAAGAAAAAAGTCAAAGAAGAAAAGCTGACGGAAGCCGAACAAGTAAAAACAGCACTCAAGGCTTTATTACTCGAATTGCTGACACCACTGCAAAAACCTTTAGAACTCGGCCGACATCAACCTATGGTCATGATGATTTCTGGCGTCAATGGCGCTGGCAAAACCACCACGATAGGCAAACTGGCCAAGCATATGCAAGTACACGGCCAGTCGGTCTTACTCGCCGCGGGTGACACCTTCCGTGCTGCCGCACGCGAACAGTTGACGATCTGGGGTGAGCGTAATGACATCACGGTGATTTCGCAAGAATCTGGCGACCCTGCAGCAGTCGCGTTTGATGCCGTAGCCTCTGCACGCGCTAAGGGTACGGATGTGGTGATGGTGGATACCGCTGGTCGTCTGCCGACGCAATTGCATTTGATGGAAGAATTGAAGAAAATCAAACGTGTCATTGCAAAAGGTATGGACGGCGCACCACAAGAGATATTGCTCATCATCGATGGCAATACGGGGCAGAACGCGTTGGCACAGGTCAAAGCCTTTGACGACGCACTGCAATTGACGGGACTGGTGATTACCAAGTTAGACGGCACCGCCAAAGGTGGCGTGTTGGCAGCGATTGCTAAGAACCGCCCTGTCCCGGTTTATTTCATTGGTATTGGTGAGCAAATTGAAGATTTGCAGCCATTTAATGCGCAAGAATTTGTCGACGCTTTGTTCAATTAAATTTAACGATAGTACGGACATTACACCGCCATGATCGAATTCGATAACGTCTCTAAACTGTATGCTGGCGACGCCTGCGCCTTGCGCAATATTTCCCTGACGATACCAGATGGCGAGCTGATATTTTTAGCTGGCCCTTCCGGTGCAGGAAAATCGACATTATTGAAGATGATTGCTGGCATTGAGAAGCCAACAACTGGTCGGGTGATGGTCAATGGTCAGGATGTGAGCAAGTTGCAAACCAGCAGCTTGCCTTACCTGCGACGTAAGCTAGGCTTGATTTTACAAGATCAAAAGCTACTGAATGATCGCAGCATCTTATCGAATGTGATGTTACCGCTGATCGTGACAGGAGCCGCGGCGCAAGAAGCCGAATCACGCGCCCGCGTCGCTTTAGAAAAAGTAGGGATGCTGGACAAGGCCAATGCGCTCCCGTTGACTTTGTCTGGTGGTGAACAACAACGCGTTGCGATTGCCCGCGCAATCGTCAACCGTCCTAAAATCATTCTGGCCGACGAACCAACGGCATTTCTTGACCGAGAAAATGCGAACAAGGTACTGAGTGCTTTAAAAGCTTTTCAGAGCGCTGGTGTTACGTGCCTGATTTCCAGCCACGATGAACAGTTTCTGGATCAGGCCAGCCGTGTGATTTATCTGAGCAAAGGCCAGATCACTGATTCCTGGAATTCTTCCATCGCCGCCTGATATCTTATTTCAAGGATAAACCCATGACCATCTGGTTTCGTGAGCATCTGTTTGCATTAAAAAGTGCCTACACCCACTTGCGTGCAGGTACCGGCAATTTTTTATTTAATGTGTTAGTGGTTGCAATTGCACTGGCCTTGCCTATCGCTGGCCTGACATTAATTGAAAACATCAAACCGATTTCTTCACAATTATCCATAGAACCTGAAATCAGTATTTTTGTCAGCCCGGACACAGGGCGTGACAGCGCAACTGCCGTATCGGTACCAATCAAACGTTTGCTCAAAGAAAATGCGATCAATGGCAAACTGACCTTTATTCCCAAAGAAAAAGCGCTCGCAGCGATGCAAGACTCGTCTAGCCTGGCGGAAGTGTTGTCGACCTTAGGTGGCAATCCACTGCCTGATGCCTATATTTTGTCGCTATCGAACAACGATGCAGAGAAATTGGACAGCTTGGTTGAAAAATTAAAATCCTTGCAAGATGTTGATGTGGTTCAGGTGGATTCTGCCTGGGTTAAACGTCTGGCGGCTTTAGTCCAAATTTTGCAAATGGGTTTGTTGTTCCTGGCGATTACTCTGGGTGTGGTTGTGATTGTGGTGGTTTTTAATGCAACCCGTTTGCAAGTCATTTCACATCAGGCAGAAATCTCCGTCACGCGCTTGTTAGGAGCGACCAATAGCTTCATCCACCGGCCTTATTACTACACAGGTGCCCTGCTCGGCTTACTGGCTGGGGCAATGGCACTAGGCGCAATTGCGGCATCCTTGCAGCCTTTAAATCAGGCAATTGCCGATTTTGCAAAACTCTACGCATCGGAATTCCGGCTCACGCCTTTAGGGATTATTCCTAGCCTTGCTTTGCTCGCATTTAGCATGCTTTTAGGCCTATGTGGTGCGTACTTATCGGTTCGCCGACAATTGGCGCGCGCTAGCTAACACCGGATTTTCTCCAAATTCATGCAACTTTTTGGATAAATTGGACTCTTAATATCGTTATTTGTGCTTTCTTGTGCAATATCAAGATCTTTACCCAGTCAGGCACTATCGTTATCTAAGACGGTTTATCCCAGATAAAACACATACAGATAACGAGGATAGACGCAAAAAATCTTTCCGCATGGCAAATTCATCAGCCTGCCGCACTCAGATTTGAGCATCAATTCCAACTATTAGCACTCTTCTCAAGAGAGTGCTAATATAAGGGCTTATACAGCTAGTTTTTCTATTTTTATTGAAACTGGCAGCAATGAGGAGGAACCATCGCAATGACTTCGACACAACTTATCCCGGCAACAGATAGCAAAGCGCTCGCCCTGGGTTTCAGTGGCACGCTCGGAAATATTGACGCCTATATCTCAGCAGTCAATCGCCTGCCTATGCTCACGCACGAAGAAGAGATCAGTCTCGCCAGCCGCTTACGTGCTGACAATGATCTGGGCGCGGCGCAACAATTGGTTATGTCACATCTGCGTTTAGTTGTTTCTATTGCCCGTGGTTATCTGGGTTACGGTCTGCCACACGCAGATCTGATTCAAGAAGGCAATATCGGTTTGATGAAAGCCGTTAAACGTTTCGATCCTGATCAGGGTGTACGCCTGGTGTCCTATGCCATGCATTGGATCAAGGCTGAAATGCACGAATACATCTTGAAAAACTGGCGCCTGGTGAAAGTAGCAACGACCAAAGCGCAACGTAAATTGTTTTTCAATCTGCGTAGTCACAAAGAAGGCTTAGAGACGATGTCTCCTAAGCAAATCGATGCGCTGGCAAAAACACTGGATGTCAAACGCGAAGAAGTCATTGAGATGGAAATGCGTTTGTCAGGTCATGACATTGCACTGGATGCACCAACGGATGACGACGATGAAAAATTCGCACCTATTGCGTATTTAAAAACTGAATCTGACGAACCAACCAAAGTGCTGGAAACTCGCCAGTATGATCGCCTGCAAAGCGAAGGTCTGGAAAGTGCCTTGTCAAAACTGGATGCGCGTTCACGTCACATCATCGAAGCGCGCTGGTTAAAAAATGACGACGGCTCAGGTGCGACACTGCATGAGTTGGCTGATGAATACGGCGTTTCTGCAGAACGTATCCGCCAGATTGAAAGCGCAGCATTGAAAAAAATGAAGGGCGCTTTAGCGAATTACGCTTAAGCTGCATCTGATACAAAAAAAGCACTCAATGAGTGCTTTTTTTTCGACTTCAATAAAGTATTGAAACAAATTACTTAAGTAGCAATTTCAAATCATGCACGATAGGCTCTATTCCTTGACCAAGGCTTAAGAACAAGCGTATATGCCCATCCGTGTCAAACACGTAGCTACCAGCCGTATGATCCATCGTATAGCTGGTCTGCGTCTTGCCGGGGACTTTCTGGTAATACACTTTAAAATTTTTCGCAATTTTGGCAGTGGCGGCAGCATCACCGTACATACCTAAAAAACGTTGATCAAAATTCGGCACGTAAGACGCCAGCAAAGCCTGCGTATCGCGCTCAGGATCAATGGTGACGAAGATCACCTGCACTTTGTCTGCCTGCTGTCCCAATTGTTGCATCACATTTGCCATCTCTACCATGGTCGTCGGGCAGACATCAGGACACTGGGTATAACCAAAAAACATAACGACCACTTTGCCTTTAAAGTCGGCCAGAGTACGTGCCTTGCCATTGTGATCAGTCAGCGCAAAATCCTTGGCGTAATCGATGCCGGTGATGTCGGTGTTTGAAAATTTTTCAGCAGGAGGATTACAAGCCGCTAACAGCGTCAGCAGACCGGTAATCAAAAAACAAGACAGAATTTTTTTTAACATAATCAAAACTTCAGATAGTGATCGACCAACAAAGCGGCGAACAACAAAGACAAATAAATGATCGAGTAAGCAAAGGTTTTACGCGCCAGAATATCGCTGTAATTGCGATACATTTGCCATGCGTACCACAGGAAGATCCCACCCAGCACCACAGCGCTAAACAAATAAATCAAACCACTCATATGTACTGCATACGGCAACATCGTGGTCGCAAACAAAGCAATGGTGTAGAGCCAGATATGCAAGCGTGTTATTTCAGGTCCATGAGTAATCGGCAACATCGGCAACCCCGAACGTGCATAATCGTCACGGCGATACATCGCCAGAGCCCAAAAATGCGGTGGTGTCCAGATAAAGATAATCAATACCAGCAACCAAGCTTGCATAGGCACATCATTGGCAACCGCTGCCCAACCTAAAGCAGGTGGCATCGCACCGGATAAACCGCCAATCACAATATTTTGTGGCGTTGCCGGTTTTAAAATGATCGTATAGATAATGGCATAACCGACAAAGGTCACAAACGTTAGCCACATCGTGAGTGGATTGACCAAGGTGTTGAGTACCCACATACCGATGCCGCCAATCACACCAGAAAATACCAGAGTTTGCAAGGCACTGATTTCTCCTTGCGCTGTGGCACGACGTGCAGTGCGCGCCATACGGGCGTCAATTTCACGCTCGACCAGACAGTTAATCGCAAATGCAGCACCAGCCAATAACCAGATACCGATGGTCGCAGCTACTACAACATGCCAGTCAGGCAAATCAGGGGTAGCGAGAAACATGCCAATAACGGCACAAAATACCGCCAATTGGGTAACGCGCGGTTTGGTTAATGCCCAGTATTGGGCTAAACGGTTTGAGGGCAAACTTAAAGTGGTCATGTTAAATGGGTGAACTGAGGGCATGGCTGGCATGCCTAACGCGATAGTTTAACATGGTCAGCAACAGGACTAGCATTGCCGCACCGCCGTTGTGTAAAACTGCTAATAATAAGGGCCAAGAAAAGAAAATGGTCGACACCCCGATCAGGAACTGTAAAACAATTGCCAACAACAATTTATTTCCTAGTGACTCAAACCCTGGTGTGCGCATTGCCTGCCATGCTACATAGCTCACCACCACTATTACCAGCAAGGCAAAGTTCCGGTGTAACCAATGTATCGCAACTAAGGCAGGAAAAGGCAAGTACTCTCCATTAGTGGTCATCCCTAGCTGACGCCAGAGACTAAAACCATGTTCAAAATCCATCGTTGGCACGACTTGACCGTGACACAAAGGATAATCCTGACAAGCGAGTGCTGCGTAGTTAGTGCTTACCCAACCACCTAAGGCGACCTGTATAAACAAGAGAATCAAAGCAAACGTCGCGGGCAGTATCAATGCTTTTGCGACATTGGGAGCCATACTGGAGACATGCTTAATCTGGTGGCTATGCTGTTCAAGTACAGCCGCTAACAAAGCCAAAAGACCCATGCCCAATAACAAATGGGTGGTCACGATAACAGGTTGTAATTTGAGCGTGACCGTCCACGCACCAAAAGCACCTTGTACACACACGCAAAGCAAAGCAGAGGTGGTCAACCACGGTGAAATATCAGTCGTCTTTTTTCGCATCCAAGCCAGCAAGACCTGAGCACAGATTAGTACACCGACACTCATCGCCAAATAACGATGCACCATTTCTATCCAGGCTTTTTGTGTTGTTACTGGTCCATGTGGCATAGCGACTTCGGCAGCTTTGATCGCTTCATGAGACAACAAAGGATTCGCTTGTCCATAACAGCCCGGCCAATCGGGACATCCCAGACCGGAATCAGTCAGCCGGGTAAACGCACCAAACATGATGAGTTCAAACGTCAACGTTAAGGTGACCGCGATCAGTTTGCGATGTTTATTTGTTTCTTTTGATAAGAACACAATGCACAACGGTATGACCGCGACACCGAGTCCAGTTAAAGCAAGTTGTAACCACATAATGTTTAACCTATTGCTGATGCGCGCAGCAACTTGGTCAGATCCTTTTTAATCAGATTCGGATTAGCATCTTTGGGAAAGCGCATCATCAGATTTCCCAGAGGGTCGATCAAGTATATATGATCGCTGATTTCTGATTCATTGGTGGCGGGCAACCAGCCTTTGAGCGCCTTGGCATCAGCACGCAAAACATGCAAACCATCGTGTTCGCGCAACAGACTGGTCGCGATTGCTTGCTCATCCGCTAATAGCCAGACACGCTCTATCCTGTCCATGTCTTTGCCCTGAGTTAATCTGAGCTGACGCACATCGATCAGCTTTTTTTGACAGGCATCCGCACAATCACCACTATCAACACTCAACATGATCCACTTGCCGCGGTACGCTTCTAATCCCGTGGTTTTGCCTGCATTCACAGGCGTGGCATCACCCAACAAATGCGCGTGCAGTTCTGGCATTGGGTGTTCGCGTGGATCGAGTATCGTGCCATAGTTGGTGCGCCCTTCAGGCTTGATGACATAATACGCAATGTACGAAGCAATCATCGGAGCCGCGCAAATAGCGATGACTAAAAATAGTTTCCAGCGGCCTTTGGCGGTATTAGTGTGTTGCTGCATTGTTTGTGTCTGATTTGTCATTGCTGTTTGATACTTTGTGTTTTCCACGACGAATTCCTGTCACTACAAAAAATAAACATGCCATGCCCGATAAGGCATACCACTGAAATGCATAGGCACGGTGTTTTTCAGCACCGGCAGACGGCACAGACCAATGTCGCAACAAGCCGTCGGAAGTATCCGACGTTTGCTCCACGATGAGCGGCTCCAGCGCTATGCCGCTTTGTTGTGCCAGACTCGTTACTTCAAGATTCTGCACAATAGCACCAGGCTTTAAAGCATCTGGCTGCCCTAATTGCATCACTCTATCTAACTTATCACGCAGAACGCCTTCGATTTCGACGACGCCTGTTGGCGTTATCAGCGTGGGCACAGTCTTTCTGTCTTGCTGATTTCGTGCCTGCCAACCCCGTGCGATCAGCACGTTGCGCTGACTACCTTCGAGATGAAACGGCATCAACACGTACAGACCCGCATTGCCCTGCATAGGACGATTATCGAGATAGAGTGGCCATTGTGCGACGAATTCACCACGTAGTAAAACCTTACTAAATACTGGCACCGTCGATAAGGCTTTATCAGCAGCGATGCGATGCGCAGGCATCCGAGCAAGTGTACTGATCTGGCTCGCAATCTGTTCTTTTTCCAGCGCACGTCGCGTCTGCCATTGGGCTAAACCGATACCAATGCTAACCACCACGACGGTAGCAACGAAGGGAAAAAACTTCAATCGAAAGGAAATAAACATAAGCGCATGACGAAAGTATTACAATGGAAAATCATTCAACTAGTATGACGTCTTAGCAAAGTTCAAGTATGAAAATTCTCGTCGCCATTGCTTTTTTTCTGATTATATTCAGTATGGGCTCTGCCCTGGTATTTTTGATGAAAGATAAAGGTCGCAGCAATCGCACCGTCAAAGCACTGGCGTTTCGCGTTGGCTTTTCTATCAGTCTGTTTTTATTAATTCTGCTGGCCAATCATTTCGGCTTAATACAACCCACTGGTATCAGATAAAACCTCATTCCCCGTATAAAAAAGCCGCACTGAAAAAGTGCGGCTTTTTACATGGTGATGCTCATTCAAACAGCGAAGTAAGTAATGAACAGCCAGGCAACTTAGAGCCAATATACAACCACGTACAAGCCCAGCCAAACGACGTCAACAAAGTGCCAGTACCATGCAGCCCCTTCAAATGCGAAATGCTGCTCAGGCGTAAAGTGACCCTTCATGACGCGGAACAACACGACTGACAACATAATCGCACCCATGGTCACATGGAAGCCGTGGAAACCAGTCAGCATGAAGAAGGTGGAACCGTAAATACCGGAGGTTAATTTCAGGTTCAGTTCGTGATAAGCCTCGATATACTCATACGCCTGGCAACCCATGAAAGTGGCACCGAGCAAAATCGTCGCAAACAACCAGAAGGCCGTTTGAGAACGATGACCAGCACGCAAAGCGTGATGCGCAATCGTCAATGTGACACCAGATGTCAACAACAAAGCCGTGTTGATCGTCGGGATAGGAAAAGGCGTCATGGTTTTGAATGCTTCTATCGTTCCCGCTGGCCCAGTGTTGCCCCATTGACCAGAGAAATTCGGCCATAAGACCTTATGGTCCAGATCAGACAACCATGGCATAGAGATGCTACGCGCATAGAACAAAGCACCGAAGAATGCACCGAAAAACATCACTTCAGAGAAAATGAACCAGCTCATACTCCAACGGAAAGACGTATCAATACGCTCGCTATATTTTCCACCTTCGGATTCAGCGATAGCATCGCCAAACCAGTTGTACAACACCACCAGCGTCAAGAAAATACCAATACCATTCGCGTATGGCCCCCAGCCTAAGCCATTGACCCAGGCAGATGCGCCAAACATGGTCACTAGCAGAGAGAAGCCCGCCAGCACTGGCCATTGAGATGGCCCTGGTACAAAATAATAAGGCGCTTTCGCGTTTGAAGAACTCATTTCCATCTCCTGATGCAATTGAATATACTTACTTAAATTGTTATTTTGCGACTACCTGCCGAACGATCAGCACTAAAGTTGAAATAAAAATTAGTGCTCCGATCAATCCGGCAATGATGACGTGAACCGGATTGAGCTTTGCTGCGTCCTGCTCATAATCATTTTTTTTACGAATACCAAGAAACGACCAAAACACCGCTTTCATTGCTTTAAAAAACGAGGCTTGCTGTTTCGCCTGGGGTTTCGTTGTTTCTTCTACTTCACTCATGATTTACCTTGTTCTGTCGAACTACTTAACTTCGGTGCCCCGCCTACCTCAAAAAAGGTATAGGACAGCGTAATTGTTTTGACATCCTCAGGTAAAGCCGGATCAATATAAAACACCACCGGCATTTGCCGCGCCTCATTGGGCCCCAGCGTTTGCTGCTTAAAACAAAAACATTCTATTTTTTTGAAAAACGCACTCGCTTGCTGAGGCGCATAACTGGGTATCGCTTGCGCATCCATCTTATACGACTGCTTATTAACCACTTCATACACAATCTGCGACATCTCGCCAGGATGCACTTTCATGCTTGTCACCGTCGGCCGAAAGCGCCATGGACCTTGCGTGTTAGCATCAAACTCAATGGTGACTTCACGACTACGATCAATCTGTGAATTCGATAACTCTTTGGCAGAGATATCTTTAGGCGTCAAAATATTAATGCCCGTCACTTCACAAATTTGTTTGTAAATCGGCACTAAAGCATAACCAAATCCAAACATCACTATCGCAATCACGATCAACTTACCGAGCATGGTCGCATTGAGTTTTTTACTTATATCTGACAATTTCTGGTCTTGCTCAGCCATGCAATTTCCGTTTTAAAAACGCAGGGTCTGTTTCAAAATGACACCAGCAAAAAAGATGATGGCAACTGAAAACAAGATCAGCGCAGTCCTGAGATTATTCGGCTTTTTTTTATCGTTTTTCATAGTGGCTTTTGCCATCCGTGACGCTGCACTTGAATAAGTCAACTACAGCGTCGTTCAGGTTGATTATTTAACGACAGGTGGTTCTTCAAATGTGTGGAATGGTGCTGGGCTTGGTACAGTCCATTCCAGACCTTCAGCACCTTCCCAAGGGCTTGCAGGTGCAGGTTTGCCGCCTCTGATGGAAGGAATCACCACCGCCAGAATAAAGAACACCTGAGATAAACCAAAGCCAAACGCGCCAATACTTGCAAGCTGATTGAAATCAGTGAATTGCGCTGGGTAATCGGCATAACGACGTGGCATCCCCGCTAATCCCAAGAAATGCATAGGGAAGAAAGTGATGTTAAAGAAAATCAACGATGCCCAAAAATGGATTTTGCCACGGGTTTCGTTGTACATGAAACCTGTCCATTTTGGTCCCCAGTAGTAGTAACCAGCAAACAAGGCAAACAAAGAGCCAGCCACCAACACATAGTGGAAATGCGCCACCACATAGTAAGTATCTTGCAACTGGATATCAATCGGTGTCACCGCCAGAATCAATCCAGTAAAACCACCCATCGTAAATACGAAGATGAAACCAACGGCAAACAACATTGGCGTCTCGAATGTCATCGAGCCTCTCCACATTGTCGCTACCCAGTTAAAGACTTTCACGCCAGTTGGTACGGCAATCAACATCGTCGCGTACATGAAGAACAACTGGGCCGTCACTGGCATACCAGTAGTGAACATGTGATGCGCCCAAACGATGAAGGACAAAATCGCAATCGATGCCGTCGCATACACCATGGATGCATAACCAAACAAAGGCTTACGGGCAAACGTAGGAATGATGTGAGAGATAATACCAAACGCTGGCAAAATCATGATGTACACCTCTGGGTGACCAAAGAACCAGAAGATGTGTTGATACATCACAGGATCACCACCGCCAGCAGCATTAAAGAAGGAAGTACCAAAATGACGATCTGTCAGCGTCATGGTAATCGCGCCAGCCAGGACAGGCATCACAGCGATCAACAAATATGCAGTAATCAACCATGTCCAGCAGAACATTGGCATCTTCATCAATGTCATACCTGGAGCACGCATATTCAAAATCGTTGTGATGATATTGATCGAACCCATGATCGACGAAGCACCCATGATATGCACAGCAAAAATTGCCATATCCATACCAGGCCCCATTTGCGTCGACAGCGGCGCGTACAAGGTCCAACCCGCAGCCGTGGCACCACCAGGTACCCAGAACGACGTCACCAGCAAAATCGCTGCAGGTGGCATCAACCAGAATGAAAAATTATTCATACGGGCAAATGCCATATCGGAGGCACCGATTTGCAATGGAATCATCCAGTTCGCAAAACCAACGAAGGCCGGCATAATCGCACCGAACACCATGATCAGACCATGCATCGTGGTTAATTGGTTAAAGAATTCTGGTTGCACCAATTGCAAACCAGGTTGGAACAATTCTGCTCGAATGATCAAAGCCAATACACCACCCGTCAACAGCATGGTGAAAGCAAACCACAGATACAGCGTGCCAATATCTTTATGGTTAGTGGCAAATAACCAACGACGCCAGCCATGCGGATGGTCGTGCGCATGATCATGATCGTGGCCGTGAGAATGGTCGTGATCGTGAGCGTGATCAACGGTGGTTGTACTCATCTTGTCTCCTGTACTGTTCTGTGCAATTACTTACGCGCCGCCAAAACTTCGGCCGGCTGGACAATGTTTTCTGCGGATTTATTGGACCAGTTATTACGTGTGTAGGTAATAACTGCTGCAATTTCCGTATCAGATAAAGTTGCCTTCCAGGATGGCATCGCCGCTTTACCGTTCAACACCAAATGTACCTGCGCGTCTTTAGGACCTGCAACAACACCGGAACCATCTAATGCAGGGAAAGCACCAGGAACACCTTTACCTGAGGCTTGATGGCAAACCACACAATTGGAAGCATAGACTTTTTCACCACGCTGTTTGAGCTCATCGATGGTCCAGACTTTATTAGGATCATCGGCTTTTGCGGCCATTTCTTTTTTCTTACCGTCAACCCACAATTTGTAGTCTTCAGCAGAAACCACTTTAACCACGATAGGCATAAAGGCGTGCTCTTTACCGCATAACTCTACGCACTGGCCACGGTAAGTACCGATTTTTTCTGCTTTGAACCAGGTATCGCGCACATATCCCGGAATCGCATCTTGTTTCACACCAAATGCGGGGATAGTCCAAGAGTGGATCACGTCATTGGCCGTCGTAATCAGGCGGACTTTTTTGTTGACCGGCACCACAACTTCATTGTCGACTTCGAGCAGGTAGTTGTCACCGCGCGCTTCCGTTGGAGCGACACCAGGTGAGCCAACCTGCGTACGCGGTGTAGCGAGTGTCGATAAAAATGAAATCCCTTCGCCTTCACCTTTGAGGTAGTCGTAACCCCATTTCCACTGCATACCTGTGGCTTTAATGGTGATATCGGCGTTTGAGGTGTCTTTCATCGCTACTACCGTTTTGGTCGCTGGCAGCGCCATACCGATCACGATAAGGAAAGGAACGATGGTCCAGGCAATTTCTACTGATGTACTTTCATGGAAAGTCGCAGGCTTGTGACCCAAAGATTTACGATGCTTCAGAATAGAATAAAACATGACCCCGAACACGGCCACGAAGATGACCAGGCAAATGATCAGCATCAGATTGTGTATCGAGTAAATTTGTTCGGCTATCTGCGTAACTGGTGTTTGCAAATTTAGCTGAAGTACCGCAGGGCCGCCCTGACTATCTACCACTGCCCATGTCGGCAAACTGGCCGCCAGCAGAGAGGCACCCAGCATGAACGACTTTAATCGCTTTGCTTGTTTCATGTTTTCCCCAAAACCCCGATTAGAATTATTATGAACCAGCGCCAAGACGCATCACCTTGACTACAAATTACATTTAGAGCTAACGCAAAAACATGACTGCAAGGCGCAAATGCATTCGGGGTTAGGGAAATATCCTGTCATCAATTCATATGACACAGTATATTCATTTGATCGGCTAATACTAAAGAGCACTATTCCGACTACACCATATCGACGAAGGCAGTGCAAATTGTACTAGGCTGAACCTTGAAGCTTTCATGCCGACAGCGGCATTTTTTGCATAAGACCTAACAAAGTGCGAACTGGCAACTTCTACAACGGTCTGAGTATAAGATGGAAAGTGAAAGGATATCAAGCAGAATGCACGACAGAAATCGTTGATCTGGCTCAAATGAAACAAATAATTAAAAAATGCTTTACAAGTTTTTGTATTCGTTTTTGATCTGGATTAAATTAGCAAAAATTTAATCCACTCTGGCAATTTCATTTGAGAGGCAAGCTCAGATCCACGAATGCCATTAGCTACCAGAATCTCAATCCCGTTTTTTCGGCAAATCAAAACGCACGATCGATTCTCCTGCAGCCGTTGTGCGGCTGACGGGACGGAAGGCGTGGCCGTAGACAACTTCAAACGTCAGCTTGATGCGACCATCGGCAGCACGTTGGCGTTCTATTGCTGCCAGCAAAGCGCGGTAGGCGTTTTTTCCGCTTAAGCCTTGACGACGCGTACTTAATGGATTGCCACCCAAGGCTCGCACGTCGGCCAGAAGTTTATGCGGATCTTGATAGGTTAGTGTGATTTTTTCCATATCCATGACCGGTGTCGCAAATCCAGCATTGACCAGCATGTCGCCAAAATCATGCATATCCACAAATGGCAGTACGTGCGGTGTTGCATCGACCTGGGCAAAAGCCTCGCGCAATTCGATCAACGTATCCGGACCAAAGCAAGAGAACATCAGCAAACCTTCAGTGCGCAAAATGCGGCGCCACTCAGCGAAAATCAGATCGGGCTGAGGATGCCAGTGCAAAGCCAGATTTGACCAAATCAAGTCAACACTTTGCGGTGCCAGAGGGACACTGGCAAAGTCGCCACATAGTAAGGTGGCGCCTTGTTCACTGCGCAAAGCAGCAGGCGTCCATTTTGCCAACAGGCGTCCGACCGCGCTCATGGCGGCATGCTCTTGCTGCTGAATCTGCGTCAACATTGGTAATGCAGCGTCCAGACCGACTACCTGCGTATCCGGATACATTCTTTGCAATTCAGGCAAATCAGCGCCAGCACCACAACCCGCATCGAGCACCCGTATGGGCTGGATTTTGACGAGTTCCAGCTTTTCGCGCATGCGTCCGGCAATTTCTCTGCGTAAAAAATCAGATGGAGAGATTTTTTCAGGACGAGAGAAAAGCTGGCGAACCAGTTGCAGATCGATAGGAGCACTGAGCATAAAATGGAAACGAACGAAGTTTGGATTTGAATGTGGTAAGGTCGTAGTTTACACGTTTGTGATACCTCACGCTGATTTGCTGCCCATTTGCCACCTATCTATGTTCTATTTACCCCTGATAGTCAGAAAAAGCCTGAGCGTGACAATGAACGCGCTGCTGCCATGCAGTTGCGTGCTGTGCCACGCGCATCAATCCAAAATATTATGTACAGATTGTCAAACCAACTATTTTAGACGAGCGACAAGCCGTTGCAAACAGTGTGCGTTGACTATGCCTCCTGGCGCGAACACGCCACGTTGTGGTGATTGCCTGCAAAACCCACCCTCGTTTGATACCAGTATTGTGGCATGTGATTACGCAGCACCACGAGATCAAATGGTGTTGGCACTCAAGTTCGGTCATCAACTCGCTTTAGCACCTTTATTTGCGCGGATGTTAAGAGATGCGATTTTGCAGAACACGCCGGATAGCCTGCCTGATTTCTTGTGCGCTGTGCCGCTGGGGGAGAACAGATTACGCGAACGGGGTTTTAACCAGGCGACAGAAATTGCCCGTCCCTTAGCACAACATCTTGGTATACCATTCGCGGTCCAGGCAATGCATCGCATCCGCGAGACCAGCCAACAAAGTAGCCTGACACCGGATGCTCGCGTGAAAAACGTCAAAAATGCGTTTATGCTGGATGAAGCCTGGTTATCAAAAGTAAAAGGTGCACACATTGCAATTGTCGATGATGTGATGACGACTGGCATGACCCTGCATGAAATCGCTACAATGCTGAAACGCTTTGGTGCGGAGAAAGTCACGAATTACGTATTTGCCCGCACGCCACCTCATTTTTATTAAGGAAATGCCTTGTTTCACGTCGTCTTAGTTGAGCCCGAAATACCACCAAATACTGGCAATATCATTCGCTTGTGCGCAAACACGGGGGTGCAACTGCACCTGATCGAACCGTTGGGATTCCCCCTTGATGATAGCAAAATGAAACGTGCAGGTCTGGATTACCATGATTATGCGACAATGAAAGTGCATAAAAATTGGGAAGCGTTTCTCGCTCAGGAACAACCAGATCAAAGTCGTATGTTTGCGCTCACTACGCATGGATCTGGTGTATTTGCTAATGCAGAGTTTAAACCTGGCGATTATTTTGTATTTGGCGCCGAAACCCGCGGTCTTGCCCCAGATCTACGCAACAGCTTTCCGGAAGCCCAGCGCATACGCCTGCCTATGCGTCCCGACAACCGCAGCCTGAACTTGTCGAATACCGTGGCGGTCGTCGTTTATGAAGCCTGGCGCCAGAATGGGTTTGTGGGCGGCGCATAAGAAGTGATAGCTTGCTATGCCTTGGCGCTGGCACCCATTGCATAAAATTCACTCACTTTTGTCATTACCTTCCCCCGCAAGCGGGAGAAGGTCTTCAGTTTTGCATAGCCTGAATATAGTAGTCAGGCTGATATAGATTTAGCTACGTGCAGGCAACAAAGTACCTACAACCTCACCAAAACCTACCCGTGCTACGCCTTCTTTTTGTGCCCAACCACGCATGATAATGGCATCGCCATCTTCCATGAAAACGCGCTGCTCACCGTTGCTCAAAGCGATGGACTTTTTACCACCTTCAGTCAGTTCCAACAACGAACCTGCTTCCTCCGGTGCTGGGCCTGATTGCGTGCCTGAACCTAACAAATCACCAGGATTCAGATTACAACCGTTGACGGTATGGTGCGTCACTAACTGAGAAACCGTCCAATACGAATGACGGAAATTCGACAAAGACAAGCGTTGTGGTGGCGTACCGTCAGTGCGCATTTTTTCAGTTTGCAGCAAGACTTCGAGTTCGATGTCGAATGCTGCGCTGTCACGTAAATCAGCAGAATCGAGATAAGGCAATGGCTGTGGATCAGCAGCATCGCGCGTCCAGCCTAGGCGGTACGGTGCGAGCGCTTCCAAGGTGACAACCCAAGGAGAAATCGTCGAAGCGAAATTTTTTGCCAGGAAAGGGCCAAGCGGTTGATATTCCCATGCTTGCACATCACGCGCCGACCAGTCATTCAACAGGCACAGGCCAAACACATGGGATTCAGCGCGTTCCATATTAATCACATCACCCAGTGCATTGCCCTGACCGATGAAAATACCGACTTCCAGTTCATAATCCATACGTTTAGCGGGACCAAATACTGGCGTTTCGGACGTAGGCGGTTTGGTTTGTGCAATCGGGCGACGGAACTGTTGACCTGACACGCCGATAGACGAAGCGCGTCCGTGATAGCCGATTGGTATCCACTTGTAATTTGGCAACAATGGATTATCTGGACGGAATAATTTACCGACCGCTGTTGCGTGGTGCACCGACGTATAGAAATCAGTGTAGTCACCAATCTGTGCTGGCAATGCAAACTCCGCTGCAGATTGTGCCAACAGGCAGGCTTGTAATGTGCCTTGCTGTGAGGAGCCTTCACGCAGCACACGGGACAGCGCCAGGCGTAATGCTGACCATACTGGCGCACCCAAGCCCATCATGCCATTTAAATTCTGACCATTCACAGCAGCGGTAAAATGTCCGCCCTGCAATTCGGTATACCCGGCAAAGGCGTGCACGGCGTGCGCTGCGGCCAGATCGAGAATCTGATCGCCAATCGCCACACCAATGCGGAAAGTCTGATTACTGCCCTGACGACGAAACATGCCATACGGCAAATTTTGGATCGGGAAATCAGTCTCAGCATTGTTGGCCGAGGCGACCCAGCTACGCAGGTTGATGTCGTGGGTTTCGTTGAGTTGAACCGTCATTTATTTTTGCTCCGGATTGAAATACTTTTTAATACCCTGCCAGCATTGGTAGTAATCGGCCTGCAATTGCGGCGATTCCATCGCGGCACGGGTAGGTTTGATGATATTACGCGTTTCTATCATAAACGCCATCGTATCATCGACTTTGTGCGGCGTGCGGGTATCGGCATTACTTGCCTTCTCAAAAGTCGGCGCATCGGGACCATGTCCACTCATGCAATTGTGCAAACTAGAACCGCCCGGACGGAATCCGGTCGACTTCGCATCGTATTGTCCATGTATCAAACCCATGAACTCGGATGCAATATTGCGATGGAACCAGGGTGGGCGGAAGGTATTTTCAGCCGCTAACCAGCGCGGTGGAAATATCACAAAATCAATCGTATCGACGCCTGGTGTATCGCTAGGCGCTTGCAAAACCAGGAAGATCGACGGATCTGGATGGTCGTAGCTGATCGAGCCAATCGTATTAAAGTGACGCAAATCATATTTGTAAGGCGCGAAATTGCCATGCCATGCCACGACATCTAAAGGCGAATGACCAATTTTTGCCGACCACAAATGACCGCTGAATTTTGCGACCAGTTCAAAGTCGCCTTCTTTGTCTTCATACCAGGCAACTGGGGTCTGGAAGTCCCGTGGATTGGCTAAACCATTGGAGCCAATCACGCCCAGATCTGGCAATTTCAACATGCAGCCAAAGTTTTCGCAGACATAGCCACGTGCTTCGCCATCGGGTAATTGCACCTGGAAACGGATACCACGCGGAATGACTGCGATCTCTTGCGGCTCAATATTGAGCAGCCCCATTTCTGTGCGCAAATGCAGGCGACCTTGTTGCGGAATAATCAGCAATTCAGCATCAGCGTTGTAATAAAAACGCCCAACCATGTCTTTATTTGCTGCGTATAAATGAATCGCACATCCGGTTTGCGCATCAGCAGAACCATTACCTGCCATCGTCAACCAGCCATCAATAAAATCGGTCGGCACGGCCGGCATTGGCTGCGGATCCCAACGCAATTGATTTGGCGTTGAAGGTGCAGCTGAAAAGTCATTGGTCATCTTACCATTATCGATTTGTTTGAATGGCTGATGCATCGCTGCCGGACGAATACGATAGGTCCAGGAGCGACGATTCGCGTGACGCGGCGCAGTAAATGCCGTGCCAGAAATTTGCTCGGCATATAAGCCATACGCACATTTTTGTGGTGAATTCTGATTTTGTGGCAAAGCGCCTGGCAAGGCTTCGGTGGCGTATTCATTCGCAAAACCGGTTTGATAGACCAGGTCTTCTGTTGCCACGGGTGTATTTATCTGCACGCTCATCATCACTCCTTGATCAAAATATTCAATGTGAAATTCATTTATCTGGTAACACGATACGACCTCGCCGGACACCGGGTCAAATTCGTCAGTTCTTATGTGTTATTTCCGTGTCAGTCCGGAATGTAGTGCATGTTAAGTATTTTTGCGATATAAATACAAAAATACAGATCATTCACTAAATCAATAATGCTGGAAGCCAAAGACATAGACTTAAATCTGCTGGTCATCTTCCAGCATGTATTTCAGGAAAGACAAATTTCTGCCGTAGCGCGGCAGCTTGGTTTGTCGCAGCCAGCGGTCAGCAATGCTTTAGCCCGCTTGCGGCGTGCCGTCGGTGATGAGTTATTTGTGCGGACCGCCACAGGTATGCAACCGACCCCCAGAGCGCAAGAGCTGGCTGATTCGGTCACTGTTGCAATGAGGCACATAACATTCGCCCTTAATCCGAAAGAAGATTTCGACGCCAGCACCAGTCAGCGCCAATTCACGATTGCCATGACCGATGTGGGTGAAGTTTATTTCATGCCCTTGCTTGCCGCCAAATTGCATGCGTGTGCCCCACATCTGTGTCTGACTACGGTGCGTGCCAGCAGCATTGATCTCAAAACAGAAATGGAATCGGGACGCGTCGATTTGGCCATTGGCGCATTTGATGATTTATCTGAAGCCTGGTATCAGCGGCGTTTATTCAAGCAAAATTATGTGTGTATGTTTCGCCAGACGCATCCTTTAGCTGACAAGCAAATTGACATGAAGGAATTTGTGGCGGCACAGCATCTTATTGTTGCCTCGCAGGAACAGCCTTACCTAAAAATTAATCAAAGTTTGGAAAAAGCTGGAATCAGCGCCTCGGCGCATTTTAAGGTGCCGCATTTTGTGGCTGTCCCTTACATCGTCAGCAGCTCGGATTTGCTGGTTACGGTGCCGCAAAAATTAGCCGAACGTGCAGCAGTGCCTTTTGGTCTGAAGTACGTCAAGCCACCGCTACGTTTGCCAAGTTTACAAACCAATATTTTCTGGCATCGTCGATATCATCAGGATGCAGGTAACTTGTGGTTAAGACATTTTATTTCAGAACATTTCTTAGAAACTTAACTACATAAAAATCCAATGTATTCGCAAAAATTCGGCAAAATTCGGCAAAAAATAAGATAAATCGATTCTGAGCTGAAAAAACTTCATTCTTAGACTGAAACGATTTCCCCCATCAAACAGAAAATATCCCCTACACTTTTGCTTATTCAATTTCCATCCGGAGTCTCAGCATGCCTGTCATTACTTGTGTAGAAGATTTACGTTTGCTCGCAAAAAAACGCGTTCCGAAAGCGTTTTACGACTACGCCGATAGTGGCTCCTATACCGAAAGCACCTACAAGGCGAACAGCAGTGATCTGGCGGCAATCAAATTGCGTCAGCGGGTTGCTATCAACGTTGAAAACCGCTCTACCCGTACTACGATGGTGGGACAAGAAGTGACCATGCCCGTGGCGATTGCGCCCACCGGCCTGACTGGCATGCAATGGGCTAATGGCGAAATGTTAGGCGCCATTGCAGCTGAGAAATTTGGCGTGCCATTCACCTTGTCAACCATGAGTATTTGTTCGATCGAAGATGTGGCGAGTGTCACTACCAAGCCATTCTGGTTTCAGTTGTACGTAATGCGCGACCGCGGTTTTGTGAAAGAAATGATACAACGCGCCAAAGCCGCCAAATGCTCGGCGCTGGTGTTGACCCTCGATTTACAGATTTTAGGGCAACGTCATAAAGACCTCAAAAACGGCATGTCCGTGCCACCAAAGTTGACCCTGGCGAATATCATTGATCTGACAACCAAACCAGCATGGGCATTGCGTGCATTAACTGGTCGCAAAACCTTTGGCAATCTGGTCGGTCACGTCAAAGGTGGTGATGGTATTTTGACTTTGAGTCAATGGACCGCAAGTCAGTTTGACCCCACCCTGAATTGGGAAGACGTAGCATGGATCAAACAAGAATGGGGCGGTAAGCTGATTCTTAAAGGCATTCTGGATGTGGAAGATGCAAAATTGGCAGTAGCAGCGGGAGCCGATGCGATCGTAGTGAGCAATCACGGTGGGCGTCAGTTAGATGGCGCAATGTCATCGATTGAAGCTTTGCCTGCTATCGTTGAAGCGGTTGGCCATCAAACTGAAGTCTGGTTTGACGGCGGCATCCGCACTGGTCAGGATATTTTAAAAGCTACCGCGCTAGGTGCGAAAGGCAGCATGGTTGGACGTGCGTTTTTGTATGGTCTGGGTGCGATGGGCGAGCAAGGCGTGACCAAGATGTTAGAGATTTTGCAGAAAGAATTGGATGTCAGCATGGCGCTGACTGGCACCAAGGATATACGTGATGTTGGGTTGAGTAATATTATCCGCTAATCAAATGCCGTACTCGTCTCACCCGTGAAAGAGAAAAATAGGTGATGGAGGTAATTGCAAAAGATAGATTAGTTATCGGTTGAGGCGATAACAACATGTCGATCGCATGAATTTGTAGCGCGGCTCATCAAGCCTCCTCATCCCTGCCCTTCCCCTGCTTGCGGGAGAAGGGTTCTGGCGCTTAGTGCTGGCGGCACCCGCGCAGCGAATGCACCATAACAAATTTGGCGTGTTGCACTCGCCCAACCAAACTCATTTCAAGTATTTTTTCGCCCGTACGCCTCTATCATTCCGGAGATATCTTTGAGGGGCAGGATGGTATCAACCGCACCAAGTTTGACGGCTTCTTTGGGCATGCCGTAGACGACGCAACTCTTCTCGTCCTGCGCCAGCGTTTCTGCACCGGCATCATGCATTTCTTTCATGCCTAGCGCGCCGTCATCTCCCATGCCGGTCATCATCACACCGAGGGCATTTGCCCCCGCACATTTGGCAACAGATCGGAACAGAACATCGACCGAGGGCCTATGCCTGTTGACAGGTGGTGCATCAACAATCTCTACGTGATACTGAGCACCACTGCGCTTAACTAACATATGCCGCCCACCGGGTGCGATCAGTGCCCGGCCATTGATTACGCGATCACCATTCTTTGCTTCCAACACTTCGATAGGACAGATTTTATTGAGCCTGTCAGCAAATGCGGCGGTAAATTTTTCTGGCATATGCTGCACAATCACCATACCGGGCGTAGTGCGATTTAACGCACTTAAGACCAGCTCCAGGGCTTGTGTGCCGCCGGTAGACGTACCTATCGCCACCAACTTATCGGTGGTCACTGACATCGCCACTGTACCTCTGGCTTCCAACGCTGGAATCGCTTCGCTAACACTTAACTTAGCTGTCGGATTCAGCGATGCCATACTCAGCGCTTTGACGCGCCGCATATCAGCCGACGCTGCAGCTTTCACTGCCTGAATTATCTCGCCGGCATCTTGCTCCAAAAAACCCTTCAACCCAGCTTTCGGTTTAGTGACGATGCCGACCGCACCTGCGGCCATCGCTTGCATCGAGGTCGAAGCACCCTTTTCTGTCAAGGTAGAACAAATAATCACAGGGGTTGGACGGACAGACATCAGCTTTTTGAGAAAAGTTATACCATCCATACGTGGCATTTCTACGTCTAGCACCACGACATCGGGCCAACGCTGATTCATTTTATCCATCGCAAAGATGGGATCAGATGCCGACGCAATGACTTCAATGTCAGGATCTTTGCTCAGCACGGCACTCAATACTTGACGGACAACCGCTGAATCGTCGACTAACATGACTTTTATTTTGGTACTCACGGTACGATCACTTTCTCTACGTGCTTGACCCAAACGTCACCCGACCATAGATCAAACATAATGTTTCTATGCCCCACGCCCCCCATGTGCTCGGTTCTGACTAAAAAACCGTGCTCAGATAACAACTTGCGACCTAAATCGATATTTTTGTCCGACACCGTCATTTCCCCCACATTTTGGGACGGAAATTGATTACCGCCACCAAACATTTTGACATCAAAATCACGCGGAAGAGTGCGAAATTTTTTAATTTCATGCATAAACAGTTGTACCGCATCTTCGGCATAACGGCCATCAAGATGCGCATGTTGTTGACGACGATTATTCTTGGGAAGCATGTAGTGACACATACCACCAATTCGCAAGATCGGATGCCACAGCGTTATAGCAACACATGAACCAAGTATAGTACGAATACGCGTGTCACTATCACCGAAATAGAACTCTCCGGGTTGTAAAAAAATTTCTATGTAAAAACTGGGAGCATCCATACTAAGAAGATCACTTTACTTGAAAAATTTGGTGTGTCGAACGTATTCAAAAGCAGCGCGTTTTTAAAAATTCTCAAAAATCACTGCCCACCAAAAAAGAAAAATAATCTTAACAAGCAGCTTTGGCTGAGATGACTTAAGCCTCTAACCGGTAAATCGAAGGATTCACTAATTTCAATGCAGTCTTCATTCCGTTGAGTGTTTCGGAATGACTGATAAATAAGTAGCCGCCGGGTCGCAATTTTTCAACCAGTCTTTGCACCAATTTTTGTTTAGTTTCCTGATCAAAATAGATCATCACATTACGCAAGAAAATAACGTCTAACAGACCAACATCCGGTAATGGCTCAATCAAATTTACCGGCAAGAATCGCACACGTGAACGTAATGCCGAGTCGATCAAAAAAAAGTCTTCAAATTCGTCACGCCCTTTAAGACAATATTTTTTTAACAGTGATGGCGGAATTTTATCGGCCGCACTCATGGGATATAAAGCACGAGACGCTTTCTCGAGTACTTGGGTAGAGATATCGGAGCCTATAATTTCCCACCCGTCACCCGGAAAATATTCCGCTAACATCATCGCTATCGTATATGCCTCTTCACCACTGGAACTGGCAGCACTCCAGATCCGCAAACCACGTTGCTTTGCATACTGCGGAAATATCACTTTTTGCAAAAAATCAAAATGCTTGGGTTCACGGAAAAAATAGGTTTCATTGGTCGTCAGTAAATCAATGGCAACCGTCGTTTCATCTTCAAAACCTGGTAATCCGAGCAAAGCAAAATAATCCCCATAAGCAGTCAGACCACGCTTACGAAGACGTTTATCCAAGCGCCCCATGACCAAGGCCTGTTTACCATCATTGAGCGTGATTCCGGTGCGGTCATACATGAACCGGGATATCCATTCAAACTCATTTTTTTTCAGTGGTTGTATGCCCCTCAGCACCATCGGTTCAGGCTTCATGCTCCGACTCCGCACTGATATTCAATTCTGCACCACCCAACATGGAGCTGCCTAGTGCAGACATCTCCTCGACAGACAGTACTTGCGCAAGATTAAGCACAATGATGAAACGCCCATTGCGCTTTGCCATTCCACTGATAAAGTCCTGCCGTATGCGTCCGCCGAAAGCCGGAGGCGGTTCAATGTCGGCATTCGCAATGTCCACGACTTCATTTACCGCATCCACCATGACACCGATACTTTGCTTCTCGGTTTCGTCTTCATGCTCTTGCGCCATTTCGATAATCACGATACTGGTACGGCGTGCGACATTGGTGATGCCTTTACCAAAACGTGCCGTCATATCAACCACCGGAACTACTTTACCGCGCAGATTAATAACGCCACGTATAAAGCTTGGCATCATAGGTACTTCGGTTAAATCTCCATATTGGATAATTTCTTTAATATGAAGAATCTCCAATGCATACACCTCACCGCCTAATACAAAGGTTAAGTATTGACCTGTCGTACCCAAGTCTTTAGCTTCGCCCGCTGACACCTCGCCGGACCGTTTTTTTGCCTCGATAATCGCCCCCATTTCTAGCTCCTAGAAGCGCTCAAACTTAGCTTCATCAATATTATTTCCAGCTACGGCGACGATACGGCCACGTTTTGAAGTATTCGATCCATGCCGGACTGATTTGATTTCAACAGCATGAGGACGATGACTGTCTTGCGCAATTTTAAAGAAACCAACCAGATCTTTTAACTGTTCAGCCTGACTGGTCATTTCTTCAGAAGTTGCTGCAAGCTCTTCGCTCGATGAAGCATTTTGCTGGGTAATTTGATTCATCTGATTCATCGCGGTATTAATTTGCGATACACCTGCAGACTGTTCTTGCGACGCGGCCGCGATCTCTTGTACCAAATCCGAGGTGCGGCCAATGCCTGGGACAATTTCGTCAATCAACTCACCTGCACGTTCTGCCGTCTTAACGCTACCACCCGCAAGGTCGCCAATTTCTTTGGCTGCAATCTGACTGCGTTCAGCCAGCTTACGTACTTCTGCCGCAACTACTGCAAAGCCTTTACCGTGCTCACCCGCACGAGCCGCTTCAATCGCCGCATTCAATGCCAGCATATTTGTCTGGTAGGCGATGTCATCAATGATGCCAATCTTCGAAGCGATTTCTTTCATTGCCGATACGGTATGTTTGACAGCGACACCCCCCTCAGTCGCTTCTTTCGCTGCTTTACCTGCGATACCATCGGTAACTTTGGCATTTTCTGCATTCTGATTTATACCCGCTGCCATCTGTTCTATGCTGGCACTGGTTTCTTCAACACTGGCAGCCTGCTCACTCGCCGCTTGCGATAAAGCTTGTGAAGTGGCACTCACTTGCTCAGAGGCGTTAGATAAAGCATCTGTGGCGTTAATCACGTCAGTCACAATTTGCGACAAACGATCAACCGTTTCGTTACTAGATGCTTTCAAGGCACCGAAAGTACCTTCATAATCTTTATCGATAGTTTGCGTTAAATCACCTTTGGATATTGCAGCCAGAACGCGCAATACTTCATTCAGACCCTCATCGCTGGTTGCCATCAAACGATTAATGTCAGCACTGAGTTTGCCGAAGAAGCCGGTTTTACCTTCTTCAACAATACGGGTTGTAAAGTTACCGGCCACCGCTTGCTCAACAATATTGCCAACTTCTTTTTCAATCGCAACTTCGGCAGTACGGTCTACCCACTCCACCACGCTGCCCAAGCGTTCGCCTTTATCGCTCATGACCGGATTTGCAGATAAGGAAAAGGTACGCGCACCGACCACGATTTGTGCTTTGTGATTGCTGGTAAAGCTACCCAGCATGGTTTTTTGATGTTCGGGATTTTTATGGAACTGATCGATATTTGAACCCATCAATTTCGACACATTGAAATTTGGCAGCACTTTACGAATGTCAGCTTCCGCCGCTGTCAGCATGTCTCCTATCGACTTGTTCATGTAAATGATATTGCGATCAGGATCAGCAATCATGACGTTGGTTGCGCAATTATCGAGCGCAATTTTAATCCGCAAATTTTCTTTGGCGACGATTTCCGATTCATCCATGCGAGCGCGTATATTACCTACCATAGCTGCCAGGTTAGCAGCAATACTGGAAATATCATTGTCAGCCAATTTCAGCTCTGCAGAAAAATCTCCGGATGCCACGCGGTTTGCATATTCAACCACATCAGTAGGTTCCTGACCGATTTGACGGATCACCATCTTAATCATGAACCACGCCAATAATACGACAACCAAAAACATCAACAGGCACGCACCGACAGTAAGCATGCGTTGCGATTTCAATTGCTTATTCCGATCCTCAGTACGTCTGACTAATTCTTTGATCACTAAACGCTCTAAATCGTGCGTCGAGTCAATGATTGCTGAGATTTTTTGTGCATAAGCAGGCGCTTCAATATCGAATGTTTTGGCATCCAGTAATTTTTCAGCCGTAAGCTGCGCAGCCTCTTTGGCGCGAATTTTCTGTTCCTCCATTTTGCTACTAAGTGCATCTTTGTAGATATTATCGACAGCAATGAGTTTAGAAAAATTCCTTTCATTTCTGACGACATGATCAGCAATGACTGCATTATTTGCCGCGAGCTTTCCTCTATTTGAATCAGTGAGTGCTTTATTGACCAAGGCATCAACGCCGATTGCTCTCGCTATGCGGAAGTTTTCTGTCAATCTGACGACACTATCACTACCCATGGTAGCAAGATAAAACGTGCCTGCATCTGGGCTTAAGAGCAAGTTTCCATTATCAGAAATCGTCTCTATCAATTCAAAAATTTTACCAATTAATCTTCCATGCGTTTCCCGATTTTGCTCTAAATTTTGGTTATCTTGTTCTCCAATGGTGGTAGTCCAGGTTTGCTTTAACTGGTTGATTTTTTCATCGAGGGTCAGCTCGGGATATTGTTTGCTATAAGCCTGTATCGCATCAATCTCAGTATTAAATTCCTGTGCCGTACCGTCGCGCAGAGATCTCGCATTTTTGTCACCATTAATGAGGGTCTGATTTTGCAGACTATGGCGTTGCGCCAATTGCAAAAGCTTAGTAGCGGGCTCCAAAGAATGAGCACCCGATTTTTCAAAGTCGGAATCATGCACTTCCTGATTCGCCGCTCGAAGATACAACGCAAATGGCAAGCCAAATAAGGCTATGACAAATAAGCCGACGAGTGAAAATTTCTGCCACATTTTCAAGGATTCTAAGAGCGATTTCATCTGTGCTTCCTTTCTTCGGGGAACAACATTCACTATGAACTAAAAGTATTCGTTTAAACTTCCTGAACCTGTTTGGAATTTCCAATGACTGACATACTGGAAGTCAAATGCTTCCTCTGTTCTTGTGCTGTGTAGAGTTGTGTCATGGCTGGGATACTTAGTATTAACGCCACTTCACCACTACCTAAAATTGTTGAACCACCTAAACCTTTAACGTGGTTAAACAACCGGCCTAAAGGTTTAATCACTGTTTGAAATTCTCCCATCAAACGATCAACGACCAATCCCGCTTTGGTATTGCCGTAGCCAACCACGACAATGTTTTGACGGCGCGGTACATCGCCTTCAATATCAAACAGATGACGCAAACGGATGAACGGCAACACTTCGCCGCGCAAATCCATGTAATCAAGATCTTGGTTATCCTTAGGTAATTCCAGGCACTCAATCACATGATCGAGAGGGACGACAAACGACGAGGTACCAACCCCGACCAAAAATCCATCAATGATGGCCAGGGTCAGCGGCAGGCGTATGCGCATCGTGGCACCGACGCCCATTTCACTATCGATATCGATGGTACCTCTGAGGGCATTGACATTACGTTTGACCACATCCATACCGACACCACGGCCAGATAAATTGGACACCTGATCGGCCGTTGAAAATCCGGGCTCAAATATCAGTGCGTATATTTCTCTGTCACTCAGGTTAGTATTGGGTGCGACTAAACCGCGTTCGACCGCTTTTGCAAGAATTTTGTCTTTATTCAAACCGCCACCATCGTCACTGACTTCAATGATGATGCTGCCAGATTCGTGATACGCATTCAGGCGTAAAATCCCTTGTGCAGGCTTGCCTCTGGCGAGCCGTATGGCAGAAGACTCTATGCCATGATCCATAGAATTGCGAACTAAATGCATCAACGGATCGCCAATTTTTTCAACGACAGATTTGTCGACTTCTGTATCACCGCCAGAAATCTCAAGCACGATGTCTTTACCCAATTCCATACTGACATCTCTGACCACACGCTGAAAGCGACTGAAGGTCGTTCCGATAGGCACCATGCGCAATTGCAAGGCACTATCGCGGACTTCTTCGACCAGACGCATCACTTCACTAGTAGATTCTAATAATGCAATGTCAGCCGTCTTACTAGCACGTAAATTTGCACCAGCACCAGCGATGACCAGCTCGCCCACCAGATCAATTAATTTATCGAGCCTTTCAGCATCGACACGAATGCTTTGTCGTTCGCGCGCCTTAGAGTCTTTCACCTGTTGCTGCTTGTTGAGCGCCGCAGTTAACACCAGCGCTTGTAACATCTCCTCTTTCACTAGAATTTCACCGATAGGTAATTGCGATGCGCGATCTTCTGGTGACAGATTTTCTTTTCTTTGCTTCTGCAGTTGCAAACAAGTTTCTAATTCATTTTTGGTCAGTACACCGCTCTTGATCAAAATCTCGCCAAGCAATTCATCATCATTCGGCAGCGCATTGATGATTTCTATGTACTCGTCAATTTTGCTATTTGGTGGAACGATGCGAATCACACTGTCTTCATTGACGAACTCAAAGACATTTTCTATCGCTTCTTTTGTTGCATTACTTTTTAAGACGACCTCAAAACCCAGATAACAGGTCTCAGGATCCATGTCTTCTGCTTCAGGCAAATCGTTGCTAAGAGTAATCAAGTGAACGACATCACCTAAGGTGCTCAGGTAACGAATAAAAGAGAGGGGATCCATGCCATTACGCAGACAATCAGGGCCGAAACGTAAAGATAAGTACCAGTTACCCGCATCCACTGCCTCACCTTCCGTGCGACTTGCCGGGTTTGCCTCGTCGTGTCGATGGTGAGCAAGCCGACCATGATCGGTCGATCCATCTGGTTTCTGATCGAGAAACTGTCCTAACTGAAGATGTAGTTGTGCCCCTGCCGCAGCTAAATCAATGGCGTCACCCAATTCACCGGCAGCAATCCGGTCTATCAGCAAACCAAGATGATCACAGCAAGGTAGGAGAACAGCAACTAATTGAGAAGAAATCGGAATATCACCATCACGGACTTTGTCTAACAAGCTTTCAAGCACATGGGTAAAACGCACAACGTGATCTAGTCCAAATAAGCCGGAGGAGCCTTTGATGGTGTGCGCAGCACGGAAAATAGCATTGATCGCATCAACAGAGTCATCGCTGTGTTCGAGGCTCAGCAACAAATCTTCCATATCCCGCAACAAATCGCGACTTTCAACGATAAACGTTTCCAGCGCAGCTTTCATTTCAAAATCGAAACTCATTCAATCCTCCGCCTATATTCCTATGGAATGCTGTGCTTCAGGTACTTGAGATGGTATGTCGGTTATCCGGTAAAACGAATGCTATGAATGCTATGAATGCTATGAATGTTATGAGTCCGATGAATCCGATGAATCTGAAAAGTATTTAAGCTTTAAGTTAATACGACTTGATCACCGAAGTGAGCGGTCATGTTTGAAATTTCTAAAATGTCTAACACCGCTTTACTATGCATCACGTAATGCAAAACTTTGCCGCGACGTCTGGCTTCATTTTTCATCAAAATTAGTACTTGTAAGCCAGCCGTATCCATCTCCGATACTTGCGATAAATTGAGTTCCAGTTCACGGTCTGGACCAACCTCTGAATCGAGAAAATTAATCAGCCTTTGCTTTTCAATGGCTGCCGTATAAATGGTTAATTCACCCTCAATCGACTGGCTAATCATGGCAAACCTCGTTTAAGGTAAGATCAGTTTAGAGACTGCCGCCAGCATTTGTGCTGGTTGAAAAGGTTTGACCACCCATGCTTTTGCGCCAGCTGCCTGACCTTGCAATTTTTTGTTTTCTTGTGATTCAGTGGTGAGCATAATCACCGGGGTGAATTTATAGGCGGCGAGTTTTTTCACTTCTGTCACGAAGCTAATACCGTCCATATTGGGCATATTAACGTCGGAGATAATCAGGTGAACTTTTTGACCTTTGAGTTTGGATAAGGCGTCGACACCGTCACATCCTTCAATCACGGTATAGCCAGCCCCTTTTAAAGCAAGGCCAACGACTTGGCGCACCGATGCTGAATCATCTACTACCATGATGGTCTTGGACATACGACATCCTTTCCTGACGTTTTATGCAAGTACTTCCAGAATCTGACTACTTTCCCTATTAGCAAGAGAAACACCAATCAGCGAGAAATTAAGCTTATTCAACTTCAGTCATCAAGCATCGAATTCACCGAACACCGGAATGGACTTTGATGAATCATCGATAAAACTCGATTACATTATTTCACACACTTATTTTTCTGCACACAAGTTAGTCCAAAAAAAATTTGCTAACGCGTAAAAACTGAACTATTCGACAATACTTATAACAGTATATTAACCAGATTGTGGCTTAATAAATAATTTTTCATGCATTTTTTCCAAAAATGCTAAAAAAGATACATAAATATTTCGTAAGAGAATGTAAAACCAAGTTGAACAAGTAAGCATCTGATTATTTACGGAATCTATTTCTTATAAACAACCAAAAAGAGTAGTTTTGACGCCGCTCAATACGCAAAAATGTTGAAAAGTAACGAGCAACAAAAAAAGCATGGCGTTGCGTACGCCATGCTTTTTATTTATTTCCCCAAGTAAAAATTACCTGGGAAAAGAAACTTCAGATTTACGCCGCCTGGCTTTGCACCAGTTGCAGATTATCGCCATCAATTTGAATCCGGCGTGGCTTGTAGGCTTCAGGTACTTCACGCACCAATTCTATCGTCAGCAAGCCATTGTTCATGCTAGCTGTAACGACTTTCACATGATCAGCTAAGCGGAAACGGTGTTCAAAATCGCGTGAAGCGATACCACGATGCAGATAATTTTTTTGTATTTCATCCTTGTGTCTGTGTCCCACAATTTTGAGCGTATCGCGCTCACTTTCAATCTCGATTTCACTGCGGTCAAAGCCAGCAACAGCCATGGTAATGCTGTATTTATCTTCGGCAATTAACTCGATATTGTAAGGTGGGTAACTAGGTGCTGCATCGTTGCGTTGGGCATCGTCAAACAATTGTGCCAGACGGTCAAAACCGATAGCGGAGCGGTATAAAGGGGCAAAGTCAAAATTACGCATGGTGATATCCTTTTAGAAAGAAGCGATATAAATTATTTTCAGCAGACCTCGATTGAGCATCTGCTGAGTCAAAGATAAGGTGATTTTTTTCGATTTCAAGACATTTTTTTTGCTTTTTTTAATGCAATCAAAGCTCTTGAAATTCTGGCATAACGTTACAATATGCACCCGTCGATAAAAATTTAAGGACCCAACCGTGGCCAAGCTTTACTTCAGATACTCTGCAATGAACGCAGGTAAATCTACTGCTCTATTGCAAGTTGCACATAACTATGAAGAGCAAGGGCAGAGTGTCCATTTATACACGGCAGCAATTGATCATCGGTATGGCGTAGGCAAGGTCACTTCGCGCTTAGGTCCACAACGCGAGGCAGCAGTTTTTGATAGCCAATTTAATTTTTTCAAAGAAGCGCCACAAGTCAATTGCGTGTTGGTGGATGAAGCGCAATTTCTGACGCCAGAACAGGTGAGGCAATTACATCAACTCGCACATGTGCGCGGCGTTCCTGTGATTTGTTATGGCATACGCAGTGATTTTTTGGGCGAACCTTTTCCAGGTTCTACGTACTTATTAGCTTTATCCGATACGATAGAAGAGTTAAAAAATATCTGTACTTGCGGAAAAAAAGCGACTATGAATATTCGCGTTGATACCAGCGGAAAACGTATGAAGTCCGGCGAACAAATTGATATCGGCGGCAATGAACGTTACCAGCATGTTTGTGGACGCTGTTTTTATTCAGCGTAATCTGCAATCACCAAATTCCAAAACCGGAACTGCAATTATCGCAATTCCGGTTTTTTTTAAGATTAAAGTACTTTCAAAAATTCGGTCAGGTCATTGACTTCTTGTGGCGTAAAACCAATATTAAAACGCCTGTCATAAAATCGGATCACACCAGGAATATCTGCCGCGGAGCCATTATGAAAATAAGGTGCACGTGCAGCCAAAGCCCGTAAAGCGGGAACTTTGAAACGGCCAATATCAGCCCACTGTCCCGTTGTCAACGCAAAACCAGGATCAGTCGTCTGAATCACTTCTCCGGTTATTGTATTTTTAAGCGTGTACAAGGGCATATCAGATGTACGCAAATTCGCTGCAGCTACCCCGGTATTAAACAGACGCGGCACAGATTGCGTACCCACTGCAGGTGTGCTGTGACAACTGGCGCAAGTACCGCGTTGTAATGAAGCGCGCAACTGACCATTGAAACCGGCTACGCCAGCAATGTTGATTGGCATAGTATTGAAAATTTGCTCACCGCGTGCGATGGATGCTCGCAGCACATTGACTGCGGTCGGCGCTACAGGAGGCTGACCTTGCGCACCCGGTGTAGGCGCATCTAAACCGATCCAGGTACTATACATGGTCATTACATTCTGATTGAAAGCCGCACCAGTCTGATAATCTCCTGCACTAATATCGTTGATACCAAAATAATAATTGGCAGCGACTAAAGCAACCACTCCACCTTTTGCACCCGCATCAGTCAGGCTACCGGCACGCGTGCTGGTAAGTTGCGCGGTGAACAAGGACTCTTCAAAATTAGCAATCGAGCGTTGCTGCGCCGCGGTCAATCCTTGCGGTGATTGGGCATGAGTAATCACGGCGGTGTTTGCCTGATTCAACAGATCAGAATCAGCCGTCGCAAAACATGATGCGGGGTTAGCGTCTTTAATGCATAAATTAGATTGCGGATTGGTGAACGTTTCGCGACCATCCCACATCACCGTACTTTCAAATTTTAAGTTCGTCGTTGGCAAAGGTCGACGGAACAAAGAAAGCTGAGATGCACTGGCAAAATTATAAGGATCATCGACAGCCGTCAACGTAAATTGAGCACCATTGGGAATTGGCAAACCAATGCGTATCACGCCTTTGGTCAGCAACATACTATACGCGAGGCGTTTTTGATCCAGCGTTGCGACGACATCATTCGGTGAGGTAGCGCCATCAACTAAATTAAAAATAGGATCGGTACCATTAGTATTGGCAAAACGCTGTTGCAAGACATCCGGACGAATACTCCATGCCTGATT
Source organism: Cognatundibacterium jejuense (assembly GCF_014284255.1). GTDB lineage: Bacteria > Pseudomonadota > Gammaproteobacteria > Burkholderiales > Burkholderiaceae_D > Undibacterium > Undibacterium jejuense. The sequence continues at coordinate 86,667 of NZ_JACOFV010000015.1, read as the reverse complement.
TTCCTGATGACAGCTGGCACAGCTACGACCATTACCGAATGCTTGAAAAAATGCATTACTGAGATCAATGTTGCCAGAGGTGCTGCTAGTGAGCACGGTACCTTCACTATTCGCTTGTGGTACGGGAGCCGCCACGTTTGAGGTGGTACCGGCTGATGCGGACGTACTGGTTATGGCAGTCGTTGTATCTGTTGCCGCCTGAGTGCTATTGCTACCTCCGCCGCCACAGGCACTTAAACTCATTATAGGAAAGCTTAGCGTCAATAATTGTTTGCCAAACTTCCAACTCCGTTTTTTCTGGTCCATTCGTAGCCTCCATCTATGCGCGTGAAAATAACCGTACATGTTCATATGCAGTACGCAGCGCACATTGAGGCGCATGCTTGCCACAATGCATCAAAAATATGGAGATAAAATGGAGAAAAAACGAATTATTGAGAATTTTTTGACATACTTTTTACGGCCCAAATAACTTATTTTTAAAAAAATTTTAATTGCTATTTTTCTTCACAATTAAGATTTACTATGTACCATCATGCACAGCGTGGACGATAAAAAATCTTTTTAACTACTTAAATATATTCCTTTATGCAATTAAGCATTGCCAAAAAGCTCGCGATTGCAATCACTGCTATCGTGATTTTATGTATAGGAACAATGGCATGGGTTAGTAGCCAGAATTTAAAGCGCGGTTTTATTTCGTATCTGAGCGAACTGGAACAACAAGATTTGAACAAACTCAGCCAATTGTTGGCGGAAGATTATCGAAAAAACGGTAATTTTGATCGCTTCTATCATGACCGCAGAAACATGCGCGATGTACTTGACCAATTGCGCTCGCATCGCGAAAATGAAAATGACAATCCAAACCACCGCCAGCCACCACCGAGACCACGCGACGATAGCGAAGTATTGAATATTCCACCGCCAGAAGTCCCACCTGAACAACGTCCGCCGCCAGATCCAACCGGGTTCGCGCAAAGGCTGTCACTGATTGATGCACAAGGTAAGGTCATTATCGGTCCCAAAGATGTCGCCACGGCACCTGATGGAAGTTGGCAAAGCATAGTCTACGATAAACACATTATTGGTCGCTTACGGCTCGCTCCCTTACGCAATATTTCGAATGCAAATGGGCTCGATTTCGTCCGTATTCAAATCCGGCAAACAATCTGGTTAGCCACGGTTTTAATCGTATTCGCACTCATTTTTTCAATATATCTTGCGCGGCACTTATTACGACCATTGAAGTCACTGCATCAAGTCACTAAGCGTATCGCCAAAGGGCAATTTCAAGCGCGTGTAGAAATTGTCAGTCGCGATGAACTCGGTGATTTAGCCAAAGACATTAATAGCATGGCACGCTCTTTACAGCAAAATGAGACTCAACGGCGACAGATGCTGGCTGATATTTCACATGAATTGCGAACACCATTGACCGTTATTCTTGGTGAAATAGAAGCATTGATCGATGGTGTTCGTGTCTCATCTCCGCAAGCCATGGAATCACTACGTTCTGAGGTCCTTCATCTCAATAAATTGGTCGATGACGTACGCCAATTGACACTCGCCGATGCCGGTGATTTGCGCTACGAGTTTGCCAGAATTGATATCGTTAATTTAGTCAACTCGGCAATACAACGCTACACCCTACGTTTAGAGAAAGCACAGATCAGCGTGCAAAAAATACTGCCGCATGAACCATTATTTGTTCACGCAGATGTGGTTCGCCTGACGCAAGTCATCAGCAATTTGCTGGAAAATAGCATACGCTACACAAATAGCCCCGGCCAACTACGATGCAGCGTGACAAGCAGCCATCACCTGGTTGAAATTGGTATCGAAGATAGTGCGCCAGGCGTTCCACCACATACCCATGCCTTGCTATTTGACCGCTTATACCGTGTCGATCAGGCACGCAGTCGCGCCCATGGTGGTAGTGGTCTTGGCTTATCTATATGCCGCGCTTTAGTGGCTGCGCATCATGGTGAAATTGACGCCATGCCCTCTGACATAGGTGGTTTAAAAATTGTAATCCGCCTGCCTTTGATTAAGTAGAAAGATAATAATGGGAAATCCAGTTCAACGTATTTTAATCATTGAAGACGATTTAAAAATTGCTGCGCTGTTACAGGATTATTTTATTGCCAGCGGTTATCTGGTCGAACAGATACACGATGGCAGGTCAGGACTCGAATCTGTTCGAAGAAGCACGCCTGACCTGCTATTGCTTGATCTCATGTTACCCGAATTGGATGGCATTTCGGTTTGCCAGGAAATCCGAAAATTTAGCCAGCTTCCCATCATTATGTTGACCGCCAGAGTCGAGGAAGTCGATCGTTTATTGGGATTAGAGGTCGGTGCGGATGACTATGTCTGCAAGCCTTTCAGCCCGCGCGAAGTAGTGGCACGAGCAAAAATACATCTACGCCATAGCACTCTCAAATCAGCGCCAGAAAATCGCTTTTATATAGAAAAAGCAGAGCAAAGAATCTTAGTCGACGGCAGCGCATTAGCTCTGACTCCAGTTGAATTCCGCCTGCTGTCAGAACTGGTCAGCCACCCAAGTCGGGTTTTTTCACGCCAGCATTTGCTTGATATTGCCCATGAAGACCAACGCGATATCAATGACAGAACCATCGATTCTCACATTAAAAATATCCGTAAAAAAATTCAAAGCAAACTGCCAGAACCAGATTGCCTTAATTCTGTATATGGGGTTGGTTACCGCTTTGAGATGCCTGCGTCTTGAATTCCAGATTATTTTAATGCCCTACTTTTCGATAACCATCATCAAGCGTTTTCAGAAATGCTAACAAGTCTTGCATTTCGGCTTCCGTCATAACTGGACCGTCGGTTTTTTTGCGATTAAATGGTGCTGTGATATGGTCGACATTTTCACGGTACTTTTTTGGAAGATCATTGTAGAGTTCGGTTTTACCGTGCGACTTAGGAAACCATTTTTCAGGTTTGCTATCGCGCTCGGCATAAAAATGAATCACATCATCGAGACTTTTAAAAACACCATTATGCAAAAAAACCTGACGTGTTGCGACGTTACGTAAAGTTGGTGTTTTAAACATGCCGCAATAGTTAGTTTCTTTAATGAGATCTTTGCGCGCAGGTCCACAAATACCAAGATCAAAATAGGCAGGATTTTTATTGGCAGGAATCTCGGCATTGCGTGGAGCGCCGATTGCTTCAAATTCAAAATCAGTAAATTGTGCCGGACGACCACCGGGCCCGATCTGATTGGTGTGGCATTTGGCGCAATTACCTTTGCGTACATCATTAAAGACAATGAAGCCTCGCATTTCAGCGTCACTTAACTGCGTCTCACCGGATACTGCCGCATCATATTTACTTGTGTAAGGATGAAAGCTATAGTCCTCCATTTGAAACGCTTCCAGGGCTGCCCCTGCGCGCTCTAAGGCTTGCTCTGGACGTTGCAACATATCCGCGCCAAACAACTTAATAAAAGCAGCCGCAGAAGGACTTTGGCGCAATCGTTCTGTGAAACCCCCTGCAGTTAAGTTCGCCATCTCATTTGCGGCCAGAATAGGAATCGCCGCTTGTAACGATAATGAATCAACCGCACCGTCATGCGTAAAGCCACCGGTTGGCCCTTCATCCTCTACACCTTCACTTGAAGGGCGATAAAAATGCCGAGTAAATTTTGGCGTAAATGCCAGATAGCGGAGAGAAGGAACAGCACGAGTACCCGGCTGTTGCATGTCAGAACCGCCTAATTGCACCGCCAGATTATTGGATGGAGCGTAAGCATGATCAGGTTCGTGACAGGTCGCACACGACATCTTGCCGGAAGCAGAAAGGGTAGCGTCGAAGAATAATTGTTTACCCAAACTCGCTTCAGGACTTAGCGGCGTGTTGGGATCAGGATATTGGACCCAGATTCTTTTCTTCTGTTGCGTAGCGACCTGACTTGCGGAGACTGCTGATGTTGATGCTGACGCAGTTTGTGCGCGGGTCGTAGCTACTGACGCTGAGTTTGTTGCCACTTGCTGTGATTCGGTTTGCTTCTGGCAAGCAGCCAGCGCCAACAGAAAAATTGAACAAAAAATCTTACTTCGTATAGACATGCAAACTTACCTTCGTAATCAAAAATACTTAGAGTGCTCAACTTGCTTAAACTTACTTAATGAAACCATTATTGTGAAATCAGTGTATCTCTGATATTTCGCGCTTAACAGCCTCAATAAAAAGCAAAAAACGGAGTCAATGCCAGGCATTCACTCCGCTGCTACTCAATGCTACAACTTAAAACTTGAACATCGTTGTCAGGTCACCCAATGCTGCCGAGTTTGCCGGGCGATACAGATCTGCAGCCGTATTGACTGGATTTGGACGATTGTCACGGCTGCGTGCTGACAAAGGTTGGAGTTTCCAGTTGCGTTCAATAAACTTCAAAATTGAAGAATGATCGTGGTAAGTATGATCGATATAGTTCGTACGTGCATACGGAGAAACGATCAGGAACGGAATACGCGGGCCATCGCCAAAGAAATCAATGTTCTGGATAGGACCAGTATCGAAGTGACCACCACCTTCATCGGTCGTGATGATAATCGCAGTGTGTGCATACAAAGCTTTATTGGCCTGTACTTGGGCGATCAGATTTTGCAGGAAGTACTCATATTTAGCAGCGACCGAATAGCCTGGGTGTCCACTGTCCAGATTTTTAGGTACAACGAAGGAGACTTTAGGCAAGTTATTACTGTTCAGATCGGAGAAGAAAGTTGTCAACCCTGCCAAACCTGCCTTCAACTTAGGATTTGTCATCACGTTTGAGGACGCAACCAATGGATCGCCAATCGCATTATATTGAACAACTTGCGCATACGGTGCGGGAACGCCAAAAGCTAATGCATCTTGTGTTACGTCGGCCAGGTCACGTGCACCGGTGTACCACTTCCAAGTTACATTTTTACTTGCAAGCGCTTCGGCAATTGTCGGTACTGTCTGTGGCGGGTAGTTGTAATTGTTTGGACCAATAGGCTGAGGATTACCGTTCATGTCATAGCCCGGACCATAGTTATTGACCAGATAGTATTTACCAGCATCGCAATTACTCTTTACACCTTTGACAGCAAGTGCCGCCAAAATTGGTGCAACGCCAGGCTGGGTAGCATCTGAGCAATTCACGTAAGAGCCGCCACTATAGCCGTCTCTGGTATAGAAGTTAGACGTGCCAGACAGCGGATTAGGATTCTCAATTTGCGTAGCTGGCGGCACGGCAACTGCACCGGCAACATTAAAGTATGGTACGTCAGCAGTCGCAATTGCAAAGAAGTTAGCACCAGTTCCACCAAGAATCGATTGGTGATAGTTGTCACTCATTGCATAGTTCTGTGCAAGGAATTTGAAATAAGGTGCATCACCTGTATTCATATTGAAGAAGCCCATCAGCTCACCACCTTGCGATGGGTTCGCTGGCGTGATGCCAGTCGTATCGCCGCCCTGTCCAACTGAATTAGAAATCCATGTAAACATATCCAATTTAGAATTGTCACCGCCAGTTTGCTGCCACATCTGGAAGAAACGGTGCACTGGATCACCCGTCGTCGTTCCGATAGGATTGGCCATAGTCACACCGTAAGGAACGTATTTGGTGATTTGAAATGGTCCATTCGGCAAATTAGCCGGGAATTTTGGATCAGGTGTACCACCCTGTGTCACTAAACCAGTTTTAGTCGGAACCAATTCACCAATTTGCAAAGGCTGCGGCAAGTTTGTGTACGCTGTCGTACGGGTCGGCGTGATGCTATAGGTGCTGAGATTCGCTGCCTGATTTTGCGTCGCCAAAGCAAAATTAGGACCTGGCGTGCCATCAGCATTGATGATGCCTTGGGACAGCAAGTTTTTCACTGTCTGGCCTTGCGGTGCAGAGTAAGCGCCGAAAACACCGTCAAATGTCTGGTTTTCACCGATGACGACGATCACGTTGGTAATTGGGGTTGTCGTCGCACCGTTTGCCAATGCAACCACTGAACTCACTGCAGTTGCCGGAACGCTTGTAGAAATAGTACCTGTCGCAGGAACATTCAATACCGTATTGTTCGCATCAGTACCTACGCTGATTTGACCAGTATGGACGTTGAAACTAGTCACGTTAAACAAATTGTCCAGGGGATCAGCACTACCCGCTTTGTAAGCAGTAGAACCGATAGGATCTGTTGTCTCGGAAGCAGGAATATTTAATGCGGTATAAACCGGTTGCAACAAGGTACTCAACGCTTGTTCAGCGGCAGTAATCTGCGTTGCAGAAATTGTCGCGACCGCGGAACCGGCAACATTGCTGCTCGTTGGAACGCTACCCAAAACACGTTGGGAAATCAACGAAGTTAAAGGATTCAAATTAGCCTGTACAGTCACGGTCTGACCGGCTGCGACTGTCGGGCTAATCGCTGCAGATAATACGACAGGTGTGCCGTCTACGTCGTTATATGGCGTAGTTAACAAATACGGTGCGGTGCCTGACAAATTGAGCGTGTAGCGACCACTTGCATCAGTTGTAGTAGACGTTGTGATTGCTCCGGTTGCATCGGTTGCACTAACCACGACGCCGACTAATGGTGTCCCAGCAGAAGCAACACCATTAACACTAACTATTGTCGGTGAGGCTGCAGCGGGCGTAGAACTTTTGCTGCAACCCGTGGCAATCGCCAGGATAGAGCAAGCTAGTGCAATCGAACGAAGTCTCATGATCGTACATCTCCAGAAATGAAAATTGGTTATATAAAAAACATGATGTTAATGACCATGTTTTGTGATAAGGATGCCGCAGTCTCGCAGCACTTTATGACTGGGGCATGAAAAGTTTAAAAAATGTTACAGATTAGAAAGCCTGCTCTAATAGAATGTCGTATTTATACGAATCATGCAATGAAGGCTTTTTCTACGCATATGCAAACCATAAAAATTAAGTCGAATCTGAAGATAAAGCAGGCTTGGGCTTACAATGGTGTGGCGGTGGCTCCCTGAACCGAGGTCGCCTCTGATAAACACTCCCTTTTCATCGTTATCAATGCCAACTACCGTCCAACCGTTTCACGCTAAAAACCGCCACCAGGGGCAGTACGACTTTGCCCGGCTAACACAAGCCAGCCCTGCGTTGCAGGGTTTCATCACAAGCAACCAGCATGGTGGTACCAGTATTGATTTTTCAGATCCGTTGGCGGTAAAAACCCTGAATGCAGCGATCTTAAAAAGTGACTACAGCATCATCGGCTGGGACATTCCTGAAGGTCAATTGTGCCCACCGATACCCGGACGTGCTGACTATATCCATTACCTCGCTGACCTTCTCTCACACAGCAATAACGGAAAATATCCCAAAAAGAAACGTCTGGATGTGCTGGATGTAGGTACCGGCGCCAGCGGCATTTACCCCTTACTTGGGGTAGCGGAATACGCCTGGCACTTCGTCGCTGCAGACATCAATCAAGACTCACTCAACAATGTGCGGCAGATACTGAGCACCAATCAAGCATTGAGTGAGCGGATTACATTACGTTTGCAAAGCGATCCCAATGCGATTTTTAAACACATTGTCAGCAAAGATGACTGGTTTGATCTGACTATGTGTAATCCGCCTTTTCATATCTCATTGGCAGAAGCGCAGGCTGGCACACAAAGAAAATGGCGTAATTTGGGAAAGGTATCAACCTCCGATGAGGCAGCACCCTTGCTTAATTTCGGCGGTCAGGGAGCTGAACTCTGGTGCCCGGGTGGTGAACTGGCATTTATTGAACGCATGATCAAAGAAAGTGCAGATATTCAGGGCCAATGCTTTTGGTTCACTTGCCTGGTGTCAAAATCGGCCAACTTAGCACCACTGAAAACGGCGCTCAAGCGCGCCCAGGTGTATGAACTACGTGAAGTCAATATGGCACAGGGAAATAAACAAAGCCGGTTTCTGGCCTGGACATTCTTGAACCCCGTGCAACAAGCAGGATGGAAAAAAATGCGCTGGTAAGCTGGTCTAAAGACCTTGGTTTCTTGTGCGATTGAAAAGATTTAGCTCAGTGTCACTACCCTGACATAGTTTTCAGGCACATTCTCCATGCGAGAAATACACGCTGATTTTGGAAAAATTCGCCCGAATATGTTTGATTCTCATCAAGAATGCATAAAAAATTTTAGTCTTAAAAATATATTTGAGGACAAATTCAGACTGATATATAAAATTCATACCGGAACTAAAATTAGAGAAAACAGTCTAACTCTGATTATTTTTCAGCCTTTATCGCCTAGCTGTACGCAACATCAAGAATATTAAAATATTTGCAATTTTAAAAGGCGATATTTTCAGCATTTTCAGACGGCGATCAGCTTGATTTTCGCTTTTAAATTATTCACAGGACATCCCTCGCCTGGCTTACAATCTGGGTCGCCCTCATTCTGAATGCGGGCTTCGCCCATAAAATAAGCTTTGGAATTGGGTGTGACCTTTAGGCTCAATGTGTCAAGGATAGCAATGAAACGAGTAGATGATTTCCGCCTGAAGTTAGGCAAAGATGAACTGGTTCCTATCATGATTGGTGGGATGGGCGTTGATATTTCCACGGCAGAATTGGCATTGGTCGCTGCCCGCCTCGGTGGTATCGGTCACATTTCTGATGCGATGGTGCATGATGTCTCGGATCGCCGCTTTGACACCAGCTACATCAAAGAAAAAACCAAATTCTATAAATACAATATTAACAATACCGACAAGACTGATATCAAATTCAATCTTGAGCATTTGGCAGAAGCCACGCGTATGCATGTCGGCAAGACCATGGAAGCCAAACAAGGCTCAGGCATGATCTTTGTTAACTGCATGGAAAAGCTGACCATGAATGGTCCGCGCGAAACCTTAAAGGTACGTCTCGAAGCCGCACTCGACGCTGGCATTGATGGCATTACCTTAAGCGCAGGCTTGCATTTGAGCTCGTTTGGCCTAATGGCAGAGCATCCACGTTTCCGGGTAGCCAAACTGGGCATCATCGTATCTTCGGTGCGCGCTTTGCAATTGTTCTTGCGTAAAAATGCCAAGCTTAATCGCTTGCCTGACTATGTGATCGTTGAAGGCCCCTTGGCGGGTGGTCACTTAGGTTTTGGTGATGATTGGGCAACGCACGATCTGCAAACCATCATTACTGAGATTGTGGCCTACTTAAAGGGTGAAAATCTGGATATTCCATTGATTGCCGCCGGTGGTATTTTCACTGGCAGTGATGCAGTGTCTTTCCTCGAAAACGGCGCGTCCGGCGTTCAGGTAGCGACGCGCTTTACCGTGACAAATGAATGCGGTTTGCCAGCGGATGTGAAGCAAGAGTACTTTAAAGCCAGCGAAGGAGATATTGAAGTCAATCATATCTCGCCAACTGGTTACCCTATGCGCATGCTGAAAAACACACCAGCGATTGGCGATGGCATCCGCCCGGGTTGTGAATCCTATGGCTACCTGCTCGACGGCAATGGCAACTGCGCTTATATCACCTCATATAACCGCGAAGTAGCTGCGCATCCAGACGCTAAAAAAGTCGTCGTCATGGACAAAACTTGCCTGTGCACTCACATGCGCAACTTCAATTGCTGGACTTGCGGGCAAACCACGTATCGCCTGAAAGATACAACACGCAAATTACCAGACGGTAGTTACCAGTTATTGAGTGCCGAGCACGTATTCCGTGATTATCAATTCAGTACAGATAATCAAGTCGCTTTACCGGAATAAATTTATATCCGATTAAAAACGGCGCTCAGATCGATCTGAGCGCCGTTTTTATTTTCAGCATCTTCATGCCATAGAACTCCGCCTTAGTCAGTGTACCAATAACCCTGATTTACCCATTCCTGTAACGCCTTAACAAATACAGGATTACTCAAACCATCGGCAAGCATGTCTGCATCGATCTCATCGTTATTGCACAACGCAATCACCGCATCCTGTGTTTGCGCGCCGAACACGTAACGTTGCCCATCAATGTAGCAAACACCCTGACCTATGCTGTGATCGATATAAAAACAGCGCAAACCACCAGTGCGTCGCAAACCTTCATTATGCAAAATATCGATAAGCTCATCTTCCGATATCTCGTCGTCCAAAGCCTGCAAATCCAACTCGCATTTCGTTTTGGATAAAAAACTACCGATAAAATCCGTCATCACGGTTTCATCATTCAAAATCGCCTGCATCTGCGCCTTAATCATAGCCAGATCGCTGTTATTAATATGCCCTTGTTCTGTATGCAACGGGCGCTCAGGATCAGTGATCAAAGCAGAGCCTAAATCCTGGTCGATCAGATGATCAGCCAGACCGCTCAACATATCGCGCGCCGATTTACTACGAAAACCCACAGAAAAGCTCATGGAATTCTCCAGACATACCCCTTCATGTGGAAATCCAGGCGGTATGTACAAAATATCACCTGCCGTCAATTCAGCATCAATGATGGCTTCAAATGCTTCAGTATGTAAAAGTACGGGATGCGCTGCAAACTGACGATGATTGCCACGATCACCAACCCGCCAATGGCGCCGTCCAGAACCCTGACAGATAAATACGTCGTATAAGTCAATGTGAGGGCCAACGCCGCCGCCAGCCGCCGCATAGCTGATCATCACATCATCCAGACGCCATTTCGGAATAAACGAAAAAGCCTGCACCAGATCAGCTACATCCGGCGACCAATGATCAACGGCTTGAACGACCAGCGTCCAGTCTTTTTTCCCAAACCGGCCATAGCTTTCAAACGGCCCTGATTCGGCTTGCCACTCACCGTCTTTTTTGTAAATCACACGCGATTCGATCTGTGGCTCACACGCCAAACCCGCCAACTCGTCGGGGCGTATCAGATCATAAAAACCCGGAAAGCCCTGGCGTATCAACACTGGTTTTTTCTGCCAATAATTGGCCAGAAATTCTTGTATGGAAAATTCACTGAGCTGGAGTGTCAACATGGCGCGCCACAAAAATGTATAAACCCCTCTTGTAGCATGATGTTCCGCCTGAACGTTTCGCCCAGATCAAACTTTGTCTAAAAAAACGGCACAAGGCCATTGATCTATACAAGTTACCAACGGGAAAAATGATCTTCCGTCACGCCAACCAAGTTATTGATCGCCCTTGGTTCGGCAGCTGGATGTGCTTTGACCCATCCGCTAAACGTACCGATTGGCTGTACGTAACGGCTGGCGGCGATCAGCAGATTTTTATCTTCGCGTCGACAACCTTCAGGCTGAAAAATGACGTCCAACAAACCATCATCGGTGGTGATATGCCAACTTGCCAACGGATTGGCAGGGTCAAAGTCAAACCGTGCCGCGCTCAATGAAATCAGTTTTCCATCTAACCACAAGGCATTTTCATTGTTACCAAAATATCCAGACTGTAAGTTGAAGCCTACGTCCAGGCCATGCGCCGATGCCCAGCGCCAATCTGTTTCTCGGGCCAGAAAGCCATTGCTGTGATCAGTACTGGCGACGCCATCGTCAAGCGAATAGCGACGGCCTGCAGCCTGCACCTCGCCTGTCATTGGCATTCCTGCAGATTTAACTGTGGCGTGCACAGTGCCGCCAACCACTGTACCAATCGCAGTCAGCGCAGGTGCTGCCTGCTGTTCGTGCAACTGTGCATGAATAGAAAAGTCCCCGCAGACCAAGGTCAATCGGGCCGAGCCGGTCGCGCTCCCCCCCGTAAAATCGATACGGTTTCTTAAAAAATGAAAATGACTGGTGGCACCCAGCGCCGGCCGGGAATTGATGCTGGCAGTCAGCCCCGGCAAACCATCTTGTGAAAAGCTGGCAATCAGTTTTTTCTCTTTTCTGTCAAAAGCATAGGCAAAGGCCGTATTCGTCCAACCGACATCCACAATCGCGATGCCACAAAAAATGTCTGCCGTCGCCAGTGCCAGATATTGCCAATGCTTGTGATGCACAGCGCGCCACAAGGCACTGCGCTGGTAAGGCGCTGCTAAACCCGACCAATCGATATCCGCTATCGCACCAGAAAATTTTCCAAAACCTACCTCGCCTTGCGTATTGAGAACGGTTTGCGGAACAGGTGCGAGAAAAAATTCGGACATAAGATATCTTTGAATAAATATGGGTTATTGAATGTGCATGATTATGCTGGAGCAGTACCACCCTATGTATTGCTAAATCGCGCCAAAGACCACGCCAGGATAATGACAAGCAGGCAATGTTAGTGCCTTGATAGCGCCAGAACCTCACTCAACCTATACAATGGCGGGAAATTTATTAAATGAGTACCACCTTGACCTTACTTGCACGCCCGCTGGCCTTCGTCGACCTGGAAACCACAGGCACCATCGCAACCCGAGACCGTATTACTGAAATCGCTATCCTTACTTTTGATGGCGAGAAGGTAGAACGCTGGAGCCAGTTGCTGAATCCAGAAACGCCAATACCGCCGTTTGTCGAACAATTGACTGGCATCAGCGATGCGATGGTGGCGGATCAGCCGAAGTTCGCCGATGTAATAGACGAAATTCTACGGCGTCTGAACGGACATATTTTTGTCGCACACAATGCCCGTTTTGATTACGGTTTTCTGAAAAATGAATGCAAGCGACTGGAGAAGTCATATCGCTCCACAGTGCTATGTACTTTGAAGCTGTCGCGTAAATTATTTCCTCAATTTGCCAAGCACAATCTCGATAGCATCATGGAACGCCATCATATCGTTGCTGAAGGCGAACGTCACCGCGCCATGTGCGATACCGATGCGATTTATCAATTCTGGTGTGCCTTGGTATCGAGCCTACCTGAAGGTGAGTTGGAGTCCGCCGTCAAAGAATTGACCACGCGGTCAAGTCTGCCACCGCATCTGGATGCTGACATCGTTGACCAGTTGCCTAAGGGTTATGGCGTCTACCTGTTTTATGCGGAGAACCGCCTTCCGCTATACATAGGCAAAAGCAACACCCTGCGCCAACGCGTGTTATCGCATTTTTCTTCTGATCATGCGATTGCAAAAGAGATGAATATTTCCTTGCAAGTGCGTGATATTGAATGGATAGAGTGTGAAGGCGAAGTAGACGCTTTGATTACCGAAGCGCGTTTGATCAAAGAAAAGCAACCGACACTCAATCGTCAGTTACGCCGGAATTCAGAATTCTGTTCGTGGCGCCTGGTCGATATGGGTTCCGGTTTATTACAACCGCAACTCGCGTATGGACGTGATCTGGATCTGGGACGACAGGAACAGTTGTACGGTCTATTCAAAAGCGGTGCGAGTGCACGCGAATTTTTGATGCAAGCTGTAAAACAGTTTCAGCTCTGTGCCGCCACGTTGGGGCTAGAAAAAGGCGGCGCCGGAAAACCTTGTTTTGCGCGTCAGTTAAAACAATGTAAAGGTGCTTGCGTCGGTCAGGAATCTCCGCTGCAACATAATCTGCGCCTGGTTGAAGCCTTAAGTGAAATGAAATTAAAAGCTTGGCCATTTAACGGCCCAGCCATGTTTAAAGAGGGCAACATCCACCACGTGATCGAAGCCTGGTGCTATCTCGGACGGGCTAAAGATGAAGCCGAAATTCAAACCTTACTGGCATCAGGAAAACCACGGTTTGATCGCGATACTTACCGGATACTGGTCAAATATCTGAACCGTATGACGCCGGTAAATATCGCTTAATATCGCGGGAAGTAAGTTAACGTAATGCTGCCGCAGTAGAATTCATATTGCCGTCTGAAGGCAAAGCAGGAACATCAATCAATTTCATCAAAAGCGGATAAACATCGACATTGTCAAATGCGGGCAAGATCATATTTTGCTTAAATGCCGGGCCAGAAGCGATGAACAAGGCGCCCATTTCTTTGCTCATATTGTCGTAGCCATGGGCACCGCCATTGGCATGAATTCGTGGATCTTCAGCCGCAAATATTAACCAACCTACATCCGCTAAACAGATTATTGCCGGAACACGCGGGTTTTTCCCATACTGCAAGCGTGCCGGAATATCTGCCTTATTCCAACATTCCATGTGTTCATGTTTTTTGACCAACGCCTGTGAAACTGTTGCTTGTTGTCCAGGGAGCGGATCAATGCCAGCATAAGTGCCCGCCGTCACCAATTTGAAGCTATTGCTTGCTACTGATTTGTCGAGATAAATCACACGCTTCTCGTTCGTTGTTGCCATTCCGTGGTCAGAAACAATCACGATATTGGCATCAATGTGGCGCGCATCAAGCCCAGTCATCAAACGAGTCATAGCACGATCAACCTTGGCTACTGCGTCTGTCACTTGCTGCGTATCAGGTCCAAACTCATGCCCTGCATGATCCACGTCATCGAAATACAAAGTAAAGAATCCCGCTCTTTGCGCAGCCGGTTTATCCATCCAGCCTAACAACACATCGACACGACTGTCGGGCGGAAGTTTGCCATCAAATACCTGCCACTGCGTTGGACGCACTCCGTGGATGTCAGCTTCCGATCCCGGCCAGAACATGGTGGCTGCATGCACCCCATGTTTCTCTGCTGTCACCCAGATTGGTTCGGCCTGATCCCACCAGCGACGATCAACCACTGCTGCATGATTACTAAGCGTGAAATGTTGATCTGGTATCTGTACGTCATCCATACTATTACCAACAATACCGTGATGATCAGGACGCAAGCCTGTTACCAATGTGTAGTGATTTGGAAATGTAATCGAAGGAAATGAAGGATGCATTGCTTCGGCTAATACCCCTTTATTCGCCAGACCATTGAGAGTTGGCGTCACACCTCGTTGCAAATATTCTGGTTTAAAGCCATCTATAGAGACCAGAATCACTGCCGGACGCGTAACTTGCGCGGCGGGTTCTTTTTGTGACGGGTCAGCCGTAACAGCAGTAACAGCCACATCTGCAGGTGCAGCAGATTTCAATGGCTGATTGCAGGCCGATAGTAAGCAAACGAAAGAAGCGCAAGCCAGATACTTGATATTCTTTAGAGTAAAAAAAGTAGTCACATCACACCTTATGTAAAGAGCAAAATTTCAAAAAATTATTATGTCTGTTTTGTTCAGAGTCTTACCTGCTACATCGATGTCATCCGTGACTTTCAGAACAATTAAAAACGGACTGAAACCATCACAACATCTCGCAGCTTTTTTAGTGTCATCTTTATGTCGTAATTGCATGCAGAGACAATTGAAGCGAAGCTGATTTTACGTCTCTTAAACGACAGGATGATTAAAAATTTGCCGCAAATAGGCCAGAAAGGTCTCATCTGTGCACAAGGTCTTGCCTGCAGAATCAGATAACTTAGCCACAGACTGTCCGTTGCAGGACATCAATTTCATGACGATATTGAGTGGCGTAATTCCTGTGTCATTCGTTAAATTGGTGCCGATGCCAAATGCTGGCATGGTGCGATCAGCAAAGTGGCGGTAGAGGGAAAATGCCGTATCCAAATCCAGACCATCTGAAAACACCAGCCGTTTGGTATGCGCATCGATACGCATTTTTGCGTAATGAGCGAGTGCCTTTTCACCCCAGACTACCGGATCGCCAGAATCGTGACGTAAGCCATCGAAGAGTTTCGCAAAGTACAAATCAAAATCGGCCAGAAAGGCGTCCATGCCAACAACATCTGTCAATGCGATACCCAGATCACCACGGTATTCTTGCACCCAATCTTCTAAGGCTGCTTTTTGGAAGTCGCGCAAACGTACGCCGAACGCCTGGTAAGATTGCAGGTATTCATGCGCCATGGTACCGATAGGAATGATTTTAAATTTTTTGGCGAGGTAAACGTTGGAAGTACCTTTAAAAAATTGCGGCACTTCACGCGCAAGGGTTTGAACAACTTCATCTTGCCAATCACCAGAAAAACGACGGCGTAAGCCAAAATCGGAAAATTCAAATGGATGCGCGCGGGGCGCTTCTTTTGCAAACGCACGTAAATCGTCGATTTTTTTTCCCAGCCGCAGACGCGCTTCATCCATCGTGTTCGGCTTTTGCAAACGACGGAAATACAATTCGTTAACAATATGAAGTACAAAGATCTCGAAGCCCATCACATGGACTTGCGGGCCGGTTGCAACAATTTCTAAATCCTTGCCATTTGTCGTGACTTTGATGAATTTTCTTTGAAAGTAAAATACCGTCAGAAAGTCAGTGAAATCACTTTTGATAAAACGTAAGGAGCGCAGATAATCAAGTTCATCTTCGGTAAAGCGTAAAGAACAGAGATGATCAATTTCCCGCTCCACGTCTGCATGCAATTCAGCCAGTGGATACGCTGGCTCATTACGGCATACAAATGCGTATTCAGTATGCGCATCAGGATGCTTGTGAAGCAAAGCCTGCCACATCGTAAATTTGTAGAGATCGGTTTCTAGCAGGCTGCGAACAACAGGTTTCATGATTTTTTCTTCTTAATAGGACAAACACAAATTGGGGCTGATAACGCACCAGACGCCATTCTTTTGTGCGGGTGTTCCTAACTATCTGCTTTGACTATTGGCGATCAATGCCGGCAATACATCGCCGGCATTCGCAATTTGCAAACCACGCGCCAATGCATTTTGAATAAACTGTTCGTGCATTGCCTCGAAACCACTCACTGGACTCATACAATCCGTTAAAAGGACCAACTTAGACAATGCGGCAGGCTCAACGTGTTCGATAAGATGCTCAGTCGTTGCTTTTACGCAGTGACTGCTTGCTTCTCCAGCAATGTAAACAGTATCTGCCTCATTAATGGTTTGTATCAAACGCTGATTTAACTGCGTGTGTGGGTCATTTTCTTCTGGCACTTCCGCCATGATGGCCGAATAGTGCTCAGTCCACGGATTACTCCCCTTATAAATCTTTTGCACAATCTTGCAATACGCTTCTTCCCAGGCATTATAGGCGTGACGCACATCAGGATGAATATTGTGTCCCCAACTTCCGATTTCGCAGTGTACTGGCCAGACCATCAATTGATAACGTCCATTTTTTTCCAACGCATCAAGATAGGCTAACACCCTGGGTAGTCCAGTACGATCACGCGGCAAATAATCCTCTTTGCGTACCGCTGCCGCAGAAATGACTGTGAACGGGAAAACAGGTTGCTGATCTTTTTTTATCCAAAAACATGGATGGGCGATGTCATAGTGATGATGCGAATCCAGTGTCACGCTGATCGCCGATAAACCTGCACCGCCCAGTTTGATCAACTGTGCCACTCTTTGCATGTCGGCATGAGCACCTGGTACCGCCAATGCCGGAAAAAGTTTTTCTTTTTTTTGTGAATCGTAACCGAGATAGGCTTGTGGCAAATCACAGAAATCGTTTTGTGGATCAATAACGAGTAGATGTAGATTCTGTTTCATAGAGATGATGTTTATTATTTATATGTCGCTAAAACTCGAACAGTGCACGGTCACCAAGATTTAATATATTCGCTATTTTAGGATACTCTGAGATGCTCCATTCTATACAAGCGTTTTTTCAAGAATCGCCTGGGCATAAGAAATTTGTACGTTCGATAAAAAAAAGCGCCAAATAAGTTGGCGCTTTTCAGGAGATTGATTAATTTAGCCTTAAAAAAAGCTAAATTTGCGAATAATTTCTTTCCATGATGTCACTCGAGGAACAGAGTTCGCTGACGAAAATACCATCGGTACAATTTGTCCATTTTGATTGAATTCAGAAATAACCTTACCTGAAGTCAATCGGACAATGACGGGGCTAGATACGGTAAAGTTACCGATATAACTACGGCCATATGTGGTTACACCTTGCGTTTGCGAAGGTGAGACTTGTTGACCGGTATTGCTCAGGATATAGCTGAAGCTCGAAGAAGAGCACAAATTGGATGACAATACGTTCGTCGTAAATGTAATTTGTCCCAAAGCAAATGCCGGATCACCAATACTACGTTCACCACCTACTGGATAATCCAGATACCAGGCATCATTATTAGCAAAACTAAATATCGTTCCAGTAGGATCAGAGATAGTACTGGAGGTCGTTGCAGCGGCAGCATTTCCACCAACTGTTGTGACGGTCTTACCGATCCATTGACTCGAAGAGCGATCCATCTTCGAGACAGACTTGCCACTGTCTTTAATTGCATAAAAACTTTGCTGGGACGTATCCGTTAAATCGGACAAACCTAAGAGTCGCCCTGTACCAACATAAATAATTGGATACGCATTACTTGCATCTTGCACGTAGGTGCTCAATTCTGGGGCACTAGTAATCGGTTGGGGGTGACCTGCCGGATACGAAACACCCCCTATCGTACATCCACTGACACAACCCACGGTCGCTACACGGCTTGCTGCCCACGAAGAAGACGCCTTTGAATCACTAATATCAAATTTCCAGACATTCCCTAGCTGATCACCCACATACACAGCGGTTGCAGTAACACTCACTTTAGGATTGGCTGCATAGGCCGATGGTGTCGCAAAGCCCAGCGTGCCCATTCCGCTCACAGCAGGGGTCACCACCTCTTGCTTCACCGCACCGGTCAATGGATCGAGGAACCAGATATGCCCTTTGCCATCCCCGCCAGTGCCATTCGCATCGTTGTTATAACCACTGGCGACCATTACCACCTGACCTAATGCAGCTGTCATAATTACACTGGGCTTACTGCTGGAAGTGCCCATATTTTTGATATCGGATGCCGCAGTTGGGAATTCCCATAATGCTTTGCTGGCAGCATCCGATTCGGACGCCGCTTTCGGATTGCTGATATCGAGTGCATAAAAACCTGTACCACCGCTACCTATACCACCGACCAGTATTGTTTTAGTACCTACAGCAGCTGCCACCGGGGTCCCATCCACTAAAAATTCATGCGAGTACGTAGGAGAAGCCAGATCAGCAATTTTTGGCAGTACTGCATAAGGAATATACGACCAAAGTTCATTACCGGTTGTACTGTCAATCGCATGTAACATGCCGTCATTGGCAGCCTGATAAACTGTTGTCGTCGCTGACGAACCGGTACCTAAACTAATAACCAAAGGCGAAGCATTCACTGCGTCACCAAACAAATATTGTCGCTGACGATATTGTCCGCTCGCTTCACTGGTTTGATCACCACGCAAATAGGCCACCATATCGGTAGTCAGGCGTGGATCTATACTTATCGTATTGGCCGAAGAAAACGCCATGCCACTGTTTGCTGTGCCTTTGGACGTCACAATATAGCGTGTCGTCGCAGGTTTTGTGAGCGCTTGCAATTGGTTACGTGCACTCCAGTTCGATCCACCGGTCACTGTACCATCCGTTTGATTTAAGGTGTACTGTTGCACGTCACCAAACCAACCACCTGCGTTATACGTCGCCACATAGGCAAAGTTATTGGTCGATGTCATGTTAACGTTTGCAACGGCAATAGCAGATTGGGACCCGGCACGTAATACGATGTCGTTCATCGCATTTTGGATTGAGGTCACCATGTTATTTGTATTAGATGCGGTAAACATCAGACCACGACTATTGATCGTTGCATGCCATAAATCATCAATCTCTATTGGCGTATTTAATGCAGATGACGTGGTTGGATCAGTCCAGAAAGAAGTAGATGTAATCTGATTATAGGGATCAGCTTGTTGTGCTGCGAACGAAGGTTGGCCAAATTGCTTTCCCTTCGCACCTAAGGTTAAACCATAGGTATTCATGTGCAGGTTGGTGTTCTTATCAGCACCACCACCAGTCGTAAACGTATCGACTGGCACCAAACCAGCAGGCAAATCAGGTCGCAAATTCAAATCATAGTAAGCAAGTGCTATATCCGCCAAGCTCTGGGAATAGGATGTTGCAAACGGTGCGTTCTGATCACCTGCGGTCTTGGCATAGGTAATAGCATCGGGTAAATTTGTGGAGTTCGCAAATCCATCCGTTACAACAAATACGGCATTTTTTTGACATGCATATTGAATAATGCCGTTCAAATTTGATGGCGTATAAATCGCGTTACCAGAGTTGTATTGATTTAAAGTAAGCGGGAGCTGGCTATCTTGATACAAAGCACCAGTTCTTTGTAACGCAGCTTGGGTCGGTGTGCCGTTGTAAGGCAATACATTATAAATAATATCTAACAAAGCATCCGTATCGGAAGCAATTGACAGATTAAACATCTTGCCTGAACTCGCCCAGTATGAAGAATCATACTTATCTGTCACTAAAGTGACACTTGAATCCATTCCTGCCGTAACGCTGTTAGTGATTGCATTTGCTGCATATTGCATCCCGTATCTTTGAGCGGTTGCCTTATTGCTTTGACTGTCAACCGGAGGATTCATGAAACTTATCCCCATATTAATGCCCTTTAATTTGGGCAGCACGTTACTCATCGCATATGCAGCTAATAAAATATGTGTACTAGCATACTGCTCCCAGTTTGCGAAATTTTGTAAATTAGTGATATCGTTAGGTGCAATAGTGACCTGCTGCATCAACGCTCCCTTAGGAGTCGCAGCATTACATGCTGATGTTGAAGTACATACTTGAGCATTGACACAAGTAACACCCTGATCCGGCAAACTAGAACTATCCAACGACCAATTACTCGGAGTACAGGTACCTGATGGGACCAAATTCCAATAAGCCGCTGAAGATTGCGGAATCATTTTTTGCCAGGATTGACCTGCTTGAACCGAGTAGGCTGCGGCTAACGTATATTGTTTTTTACCACTTTTACTTAGACATGTTGATTTGTTGGCGAATACTTTGCCAGTGTCAAAATCATAGGTCGTTTTATAAGCATTTGGATTACAACTATAGTTCACTACGTAAGTTGAGCCACTCGATAAAATGCCACTGCTCACAAGCGATCCAGTCGCAACCCAGTTGGAGATCAAATGGGTGTAATCAGCATTTGGATAGGTTGTTTTAGTTGCTGATTTTTTGACCCATGGGGTATAGGTTACTTTGGGATTGTAGTACAACGCATTGTAATAATTACTTTGCAATGAAACGGGATTGTAGTCCGTAGCATTACCACTATCAGCATCAGACTGCGAGTTAAAAACTCCCTGCGGACTCAAAGATGGATCAATATTATCCTGTGCGGAACTATCAGGAATATTCGTCCACAACATCGACCCAGAATCGTCAATCAACAAAATTACATTCGGATTAACTTTTAAACTAGCATCCAAAGGGCCTGGCGCAATATCGGTAGTCGGCGTTGCAGCTATGGCAGCCACTTGTAAAAATGCGAACGACAAAGTCGCAATGAGGTAGTGAGTTTTCATTAGTCTCTTCGGTTCAGGATTTTTAAATTTACTTAAATTTGTTTAGGTATGACGACCTGGACATAGCTCTCGGTATTACTTGCACCCAGTACTTTAACGGTAACGCGGTAGTAAATTGAGGTGGTTGAAATCGTTGTCGAGGTTAAGGAGTTACCAACCTTGCTAGAGTCGCTGATCGCCTGTTGATCAATGAGGCAATTTAAAGAAGGATCGGCGCTGGGTGAAGCGTTACACAGCCTGTCGATGACGGTAAATACTTGTGCTGTTCCAACGGTAACTGCCGTACCCCAATTCATCGTTGAAGCGGTACAAGTACCACCCAAAGCAAGTGAACAAGGAATGCCATCTCCTGTCACAGCACGTTGCGTCGCATAATAAGCGGGCGCAGCATCAGTATTGAAACTAGCAGACGTCAGGGTATTCGTTAAATAGTCGGTGGCGTTCTTAATTGCCACATCGGATGCTCTGACGGACACATCACGAAACGCCAGATTGCCAGCGATCATGGATGACACATCGGCATTTCTGAACATGGCGATGGCGCCGACCAGTAGTACTGCCAAAACGATCAGTGCCAATATCAGAGAGCTACCTTGTTGCTTCGCTTTAGTTATCATAGATTTCATTGCTAAGTTGCAGACAAAAGAACGTTCTTCAGAGGCACAATCAGATCACTGGTGCTGTAGCGGTAGCACCCCCAATTGTTAGTACTACTCAAATCAATTGTCGGTCCACCAGTCCATGACACTGGTGCAGTGGTGGTAGTTGTACAATTATTGTTGCTATCTGTTTTATTCAAAACGGGGCTGCGAGCCACGATGAACATCCGGATTGATTTGATGTTTTTCAGATTAGCAGGCGTTGCCGTTAAACCAGCCGGGCTATAGTCGGTTCCAGCATTATTATTTTTATCAGCAGACACAAAGCTACCGTCCACTAAACCGTAATAAAATCGCACCATGACAATATTGTCTGAGACCAACGTGGCTGGTGTCCCTGCCACCGCATCAACCACTTGCAACGATGTACCATTTAAACTGTAAGTCAGATTTTTAATGCCGTTAAATCCGAGCACCGTTGCGCCAGCTTTACGTATCGTCGCGTCCGTCCAGCTATTCCCATAGGCATCTTTGTCGCTTCCATACGTAACGGTATAACTATTGCCAGCCGAATTTTGCGCCGGAGCCGCGTTCACAAAATACACATCACACGATATGCCATCAGATATCAACGCTAAACTTCCCTTTGTCAACTGCCCCGCATAATTCACATTGAAAGTGGTGGTAGTCATTGCAGTTAAAAACGACTTTGAGATGCCAAATTGCGAATCGCCATACACGAGCTGCAATGTATCAGAACTCTTGTTATTGGCACCAGCTGTGATGGTCACGGCACGCGTCAGATCTTCTGTGTCGTTGGAACTGACCACATGCGTGACAGGACAACTAGATAAGCCAAAACCCGCCATGCGAATATCTTCTTCAAGAGTATTGGTCGTAATCGCTAGCGTTTCTAACGTACTGTTTTTACCAACGGTGATACGCTTTTGAACTTCAAGAAACTGTGCCGTACCAGCTACCGCTAATACCACTAGCATTGAAATCAATACACCGACCAATAGTTCAATCATAGAAAAACCGCTCTGCGCTTTCCCAATTTGATTCTCTTTTTTACTCTTCATTTGAAACACGTTCTGTATTCGCTTAGGTCTGATACAATTTTTCATGACATTTCCGTTATTTCCAAACAAGATACCCATTCTATTGCCCGCGTCTTCGTCAGCGTTGAGTATCCTTGTATCCTCACCTCATCGAGGCCAGAAGATCGAATTGTTTCAGGCCACTAAATGTGGCAACTCATATGGCTACGCATAGTGAATTCACATCTGATTAACCATAAGAAACCCACAGCGTTGATGTGGCAGAAGTTCAAGTACCAGCAGGACGCGCTATTGACACTAATTGATGAGGTAGTGCACTTGCCTTCTCGCTGGGTAATTTCCAGGAAACGGTCACTGTTAAATTACCACTCGCATCTAAAGCGGCAGTTGGCGTCGTCGTTGCTGCACCAGGCATTTTCTTCACTGTCGTGACCCAGTTATTGACATAGGCCGTTCCAACCGTACAGTTCGCGCCAGCCACCGCTTGTGACGGATAGGTGTAACATGAATAATTGGCAGCATCGGCGTCAGCTGCACCAAGCAAGCTATTCACCAGCATACTGGCATTTAATCGATACGATGTTTGCGTACTTTGCGCCACCATATTTGATTGGTAAGCGACCAGACCCAGCATACCGAAAGAAAAAATACAAATTGCGATCAGACCTTCTAGCAGAACTGAGCCGCCTTGCTGATCTTTTCTATGAAGTTTCATCATTTGTCTAACTTGTCGATTAAGCACAAGCATACGGAGCACTTGCTGCACCGGGATTGCAAATTTTTACCTGCCCACCGTTGTCTACCTGAACACGTAAACAATTGGCACTACCACCATTCGTGCCGCTGCAACTGACCGACTGTGGTGTGATATCAAAAATCACTGGTGTACCAGGTCGCCCTGAACCGCTGAACGATGTGCTCATTCGCGGCGTACCGTTGGCATCCGCGCCATTCACATTGACAGTAGCGACATTCGTTGATCGGGATTGAATCACAACTTTTGCAGGTGTAATCACTTGCCAGCTACCATTCGCAGTTGCACTGAAATTAATCACCGTATTGCGTGTAATTGCTTGCGCGCGTGCGTAGAGCAGGCCCTCGCGCAGCTCTTCAGAAGTCGATCGTACCTTGGCATTGGTCATATAATTTTTGCCGGTACTGATGACACCCATCAAGAGAATACCAGTGATCACTAATACGATAAGCAACTCTATTAAGGTCATGCCTTGTTGTTTCGACGTCATCGCGACTCCATTTGAATTAACAATTGGTACTGGAAATCAACCAGCAAGTAGTTGAGGTTCCGAAAGGACTGGCAAGCGTCGCCTTTGTACCGAAATTATCAATGCTGTATTTATATGCGGAGACAGAACCCGATCCAGTCATTGTCACGCTATAAGTGGTAGCCGTTGCCGTACATCCAAAATCGAATCCATCTGTTGATGCTGGCGTGCCGGCCCCACAATTTGCGCCGCTGAGATAGGTACCATTGTCCTGGAAGAACTGCTCCATCCCTGATTTGGCATTAGATAAGTTGCCAATCGCATCGGCAACCTTTGAGCGCGCAACGTAACGGCTATAGCTTGGTAAGGCGATAGCCGCCAATATGCCGATAATAGCAACCGTGATCATCACTTCTATTAACGTAAAACCTGATTGCTTCATTTTCCTTATCCTTACTTCGGTATGCCAAGCCGGCCTGTTTTCGTCGAACAACTTCGCCACTCAACTTCAAGCTCTAAAAGCATTTTTAAATATTAATTAACAAAAATATCTATATTGAAATTTAAATTGCCGGGTGACAATCATAACAGTAAGTTTCAGTCCGATACAGTTTTATGAAACTTAATTTTCACGTAAATACAACGCTAATTAGAAATTGCTCAATTTATTTACTATTTACATTAAAAGAACTTAAGTTATTGTAAAAAGCGTTGAATTTTATTAAATTAAATATATTAATATCTTTGCATTGCCTATTAATTAGTCATATTGAGCTATGTCGCCACATAAAAAAAAACCTGCATCATCGCTGATACAGGGGTATAAATTGGACGCAAATATTGTTAATACGACTAAGTTAAAAGACCATCTTAAAACACAATCATCAAAGTTAACTCAATCCTCTTTTTTAATACCACCGGCGTAGTGCAAACTCATTCTTCCACTCTGTGCAATACTGCCCAGCGCGCAGCGCTGACTCCTTTTTCCAAACTGATACGGCTGACAATTTGTTCCAGCTGTAACAGGTTATTTGGTGATGCGATCAAATCTGCACGCACTTCGAGTTGACCCGCTAAGGGAATGTCTTCGCTATGCAAAGATTGAATAACAAGTTGCGGCATGCCGTTGAGCATATGTAACATCAAAGTACGCACATGGACTTCATCGTCGGCCTGACAAACGATAGACAGTCGGTACATTTGTTCAACCTCCGTCGCGCTTTCCATACTTTGCTTATTGATCAACTGACCGACGCTGCGTAAAACCAGGTTGGCACCAAGAATCACGATGGCACCAATGGTCGCTTCCAACATGTGACCCAAACCTGCTAACACGCCGATGGCAGCCGAACACCACAAAGTAGCAGCGGTATTAAGCCCACGTACATTCAGGCCTTCACGCATAATGACACCAGCGCCTAAAAAACCGATGCCAGAAACAACCTGCGCCGCTATCCTGGCCTGGCCTTCAATCGTGCCGGTGATCACACCGACGCCAACAAATAGACACGCACCCGCTGCCACCAGGGCATTAGTGCGCAGACCAGCCATACGTTGACGCATCTGACGCTCAGCACCGATGAGTGAGCCTAGGGTCAGTGCCAACAATAATCTAACGGTAAAAATATCCCATTCCATCATCAACATTCTCCAAATAAATTTGCCCACAAGGAGCTCTGATTGGCATCTGAGCAAGCAATCACAATGACTTGCTCAGAAAATAAAATGAATGGGGAATGCGGAAAAATTTACCACAATACGACAGCTCACATTTACCGCGAGCCAGAGCAGGAAAAATCTACATGAAGCAAGCAGAAAAGATAGACGTATCATCCCATTCATCGTATCGAAAAATACAACCACTACAGTCCACGATGGGAATCCTTTAGAACAATAACGGGTGAATTGTAAGCGCCATGTTTTCAGAGTGTCAACACAAAGGGTGCATCAACAGAAATTGCGAGAATGAAGCGGAAATAAAATAAAGCGACACATTATGTTGAAATAAGTCTCGAAATTTATACTTATTTTTACTTAACTTTAAGGCAATTTTAATATTTATAACAAAAAAATATGTCTTTGCCATGACATAGGCCTAGTAACTTTATTCAAATTCACTAGTGTTGTATTACGTTTCTATTCACAAGTTTGTCATATTCACTCTATAGACTTCGCCGCGTTGATCTTCAAGCTTGAATTTGTATCGCAATATTGCAAAACACACCTCAATAAGCATTCGTCAACCATATTAAAAAAGACGACGTGCCGCTTAGACAACACCTTAAAAATTTTAAATCCAACGATCTGAAGGGAAATTCCTGTGGCAAACCATTTCCGACGCACCCCGATTTATCTCGTTTTGATGCAAGCATTTGCAGCACCTGCATTTGCTGAAGCAGTGGCAACACCTGACCCTACTCCAGTTGCGACAGCATCTGCTGCAACAACAGTGACTATCGTCGGCGAAGGAAAAACTCGCCAGGTACAGGACATCACCAAAGAAGATTTGATGAAAGTTGTGCCTGGTTCCAGCCCATTGAAAACCTTGGATAAATTGCCAGGCGTATCATTCCAATCGGCTGATCCGTTCGGTGCTTACGAATGGTCTACCCGTTTCAGCGCACGTGGTTTCAATCAGAATCACTTAGGTTTTACCTTGGATAATGTGCCGCTTGGCGATATGAGCTACGGCAACAATAACGGCTTACACATCAGCCGTGCGATTTCTTCCGAAAATATCGGTCACGTTGTTTTGTCCCAAGGCGCGGGTGATGTAGGCACAGCCTCCACCAGCAATCTGGGCGGTACAGTGCAGTTTTACTCGTCCGCACCAACTGAAGAATTTGGCTTAACTGGTGGGCAAACTTTCGGTAGCAATAGCACGTCACGTACTTTTGCTCGCATTGATACAGGTTTGCTGTCTACCGGCACTAAGGCATATTTGAGCGTCACACGTCAACGCACAGACAAATGGAAAGGTAGTGGTTCCCAGAACCAGGATCAGTTCAATTCCAAGCTGGTACAACAATTAGGTACGAACAATAAACTGTCGGCCTTCTTCAACTATTCCGATCGTAAGGAAGTCGATTACCAGGATATGTCTCTGGAAATGATCAACCGCCTCGGTTACAACTGGGATAACTACGCACCTGACTGGCAGCGTGCAGTGAATGCAGCGAAAAAAGTGTACACGGGTGGTGTGAATAGCCTGGATGACGCTTACTATCAAGGTAGTGGCTTGCGTAAAGATAGCCTGATTGGTGCGACCTTAGACAGCTATTTATCTGACGCAATGGCGTTGAAGACAACGGCATATCACCACAGCAATCAAGGCCAAGGTCACTGGTACACACCGTACCAGGCATCGACCAACGGCTTACCTCTGTCTATCCGTACGACTGAATATTCCATCAGCCGCAACGGTCTCTTATCAGATTTGACATGGGAACTTGGTCAACACACAGTCAATGCTGGATTCTGGGTTGAAAGTAGCTTGCACACAGATACACGCAACTACTACGATGCAACGGGTCCACAAGACACTAACTATTACTTAAGTAATCCTTTTAAAACCGACTTCAAACAAAATTTCACGACGACAACGACACAGTTCTACGCTCAAGATACCATGAGCTTCATGGACAATAAATTCAAGCTGAACTATGGTTTCAAATCGCCGTCCGTGAAAGTGAATTCTGTGGTGATCACTGGCAGCCGCGCAGGTGGCGAAATCAAAGCATCCAAAACGTTCCTGCCTCAAGTTGGTGTGAATTATGCGATGACGAAGAATGACGAATTGTTCGCCAGCGTAACGCAAAATATGCGTGCCTTCCAACCAGGTGTGGATGGTCCATTTTCTCAAAAACAAGTTGCCTTTGATCTGGGTCAGGCAAATTTGAAACCAGAAACATCAACAACTTTTGACAGTGGCTATCGCTTCAAGAGAAATGACTTTGTTGGTTCTGTTGCTCTCTACTACACTAAATTCAGCGATCGTTTGCTGTCAGTCGCCACATGCGCTGGTATCGTAGGTTGCCCAAGCACATTAGTGAACGTCGGTGAAGTTGAAACGAAAGGTGTTGAAGCAGCACTGTCATGGTCTTTGGCTAAAGATTGGACATTGTTCAACTCTCTGACTTACAACGATTCGAAATACAAGTCCAACTATGTTGACAATAATGTCGTTGTGAATATCGCTGGAAAACAAGTCGTTGACGCACCAAAAACGATGTTTAAAACAGAATTGTCCTATGACACGCCAGTCTGGTTCTCTCGTGTTGGCGCGAAATTTACAGACAAACGTTTCTACACCTACACCAATGATGCCAGCGTTCCTTCTTACTGGATCGCTGATCTGACTGCGGGCTACAAACAGAAATCGTTTGCTGGTCTGAAAGATTTTTCAATTCAGTTGAATGTACAAAATCTGTTGAACAAACAATACATCAGCACCATCGGCTCTAACGGTTTCCAGGCGACAGATCCTAACGGAACAGCACAAACAATCCTGACTGGCGCACCACGTCAATTCTTTGTTTCTGTTAGCGGTAAAATGTAAGACCAGTTAATGTAATCTGAGAAATCGAGTGCCGGAGCAGAAATGTTCCGGCACTTTTTTCATGGGTACCATTTAGTCAGAGCTGTTTTTACAACTGACATACATTTGATGACGACAAATTCTTGACCTGTCATCAAATTGTCATCACAGTGTGAAATCATGCTTGGTTAATCTGCAATTTAAGTAAAGAATATAAATGAAAAATTTTCGCCGCTCCTTCATTTCAATGTCGCTTGTTTGTGCATCATTTGGTCTCTTGCATAGCACCAGTTTTGCCGCTGAAAAATTGCGCATACTGACGTGGGCAGATTATGTTCCTAGGGATGTGGCGGAACAATTTACCAAAGAGACTGGTATCGCTGTTGAACTCACTTTGTCGAATAATGAAGAGATGATTTCAAAACTGCGCGCCACCGGCGGTGCCGGTTTTGATCTGGTACAACCGAGTCAGGATAGGATCGCGGGTCCGGCAACGGAATTTGGCATCTACAAAGCAATCGATCTGTCTAAAGTCAAAACAGCGCAATTCATGCCAGACATGTTAGAGGCGACTAAAAAAGTTACCACAGTCAATGGCAAACTTTACGGCCTGCCATTTTTCTGGGGTACCGATGGTCTGGTGCTTGCCAGCAGTAAAGCAAAAATTGTTGATTATAGCGATCTGTGCAAACCAGAATTACACGGCAAAGTTGCTGTGCGCTTAAAACGCCCGACCCTGATTGGCATGGCGTTTTCTATGGGTGCCGATCCTTTCAAGGCATACAACAACCCAAAACAATACGAACAAATCATGCAACAAGCAGGCGAAAAGCTGATCGCCTGCAAGAAAAATCTGAAATATTTCTGGGAAAGCAAAGACCAGTTGCTCAACGATTTACGCACTGGCGAGTTGTTGGCTGCACAAATGTGGGATAGCGGCGGCTGGAAACTTAACTCAGAAAATCCGGATCTTAAATTTATTGCGCCAAAATCCGGAGCACTAGGTTGGGTTGATGGCTTTGCGATACCCGCACGCGGCAAAAATGATGCCGCTGCTTATGCCTGGATTAATTTTGTAACACGCCCTGAAATCGCCGGACGCATGGCAAAATCTGCGCGTACCTTTACGGCAGTGAAAGATGCAGACAAGTTCATGGACGCCAAAATGAAAGCACAATTCAATGAATCATTCTCTGCCGACGCCTTAAAAAATATTAAATGGTATCCAGCGATTCCTGCTGGTCTGGAAGAGTTGGACGGCAAAATTCTCGATAGAATCAAAGCATCCTGATATATTTTGCTTTTTTTATGAAGGAGGGAGTCTGATGCCCCCTCCCGATAGTTCAGCGCACTTCAAGCACCAATTTCATTATCGCAAGACGAAAAAAAATCTAGCACACGCGCCTGATGCACACTCGTTTTGCTGAGAATCACTTTTAACTTTCACTATGCAAACGTCATCCACAGAATCGATCGACCTGGATATCCAAGGCGTATCTAAACGCTATCAACTTAACGGGCAAACCTTTACCGCGGTTGATTCACTGTCATTGCAAATTCCTAAAGGACAGTTTTGCTCAATTCTGGGTCCCTCTGGCTGCGGCAAGACAACGCTATTGCGTATGGTTGCTGGCTTTATCGAGCCGGATGAAGGCGAGATCCTGGTCGGCGGAAAAAGTATGCGTTCGGTTCCTCCAAATCAACGACCTGTGAATATGGTGTTTCAACATCTGGCTTTATTTCCAATGATGTCGGTGGGCGAAAACGTCGGCTACGGACTCGCCAGACGCCAGCTTAAAAAGGCCGAGATTCAACATAAAGTACAAGACATGCTACGCCGCGTCGGTTTGCCAGGCATAGAAGACAAACGTATTGAGCAATTATCCGGAGGACAAAAACAACGGGTGGCGATTGCCCGTTCGTTGGTGTTAGAACCGACTTTATTATTGTTGGATGAACCATTAGGAGCACTTGATCTGAAATTGCGCGAACATATGAAAGTCGAACTCAAGCAATTGCAGGCACAAATCGGCACCACCTTTTTATACATTACCCACGATCAGTCTGAAGCATTAGTGATGTCGGATATGGTGGCAGTCATGAATCACGGAAAATGCGAACAAATTGGTACGCCACAAGATTTGTACTATCGTCCGCAAACCAGCTTCGTTGCAGGTTTTGTGGGTAATGCAAACAAACTTTCAGGGCGAGCTTTACCCGGAATGACAAATTTAATTTCTGCTGAAATAGCCGACAATTTATCGCTGTACTGCGGTTCCCAGCACGCATTTCGCAATGGACAGGAATTGAGTTTATACATACGTCCGGAAAGCATCGCCATCAGTCAGCAAGCCTTGCCAAGTGAAGCCTATGCAAACCATTTGCGCGGCAATGTAAATAGCATTTTATTTGATGGTGCCAATTCGTCCGTCTTGGTTAATTTGGACAATAGCGCACTTTCATTACAAGTATCCTTGCCACAAAATGGTCAACTCAAAGACCTGCAAGCGGGTGATGCTGTGCATCTGGCGATCAGCGCCGAACACGTGCAAGCTTTTTCTGCCTGAGTATTACTATGATTACCAAGCAAAAATCGCTATTACTCTGGTTGCTGCTCGCACCTGCGCTGATCTGGTTAAGCTTATTGATACTCTTGCCGCATCTGGAAATGCTGACCCTTTCTTTGCGCACGCGCGTCGCACCACAAGAGTACGCATTCAGCCTCAAGCAATATGCGACATTTTTCGATGAGCCTTTGTATTGGCATACGTTTTTACGCACCGCCATTCTTTCTCTTTCCGCGACCGCGATTTCTTTAGTGTTGGCGTTTCCTGTAGCTTGGTATATCGCCAAAGTTGCCGGTAGCAAATCTAAGCCGCTATTACTGGCAATGGTATTACTGCCGTTCTGGGTCAGCGAAATGGTGCGGACATTAGGTTGGATGATTTTATTGCGCGGCAATGGTGTACTACCGCAATTATTATTTCACTTAGGCCTCACATCAGAACCGATAGAGTTGTTATACAACGACGCAGCAATTTTATTAGGCCTGGTGTATTCCTCACTGCTATTTATGCTGATTCCTCTGATCAATGCTTTGGAAACGCTGGACGACAGTTTAATTGAAGCAGCTTACGATTTAGGTGGTCGTCCATCCAATATTGTGCGTCAGATCATCATTCCTCATGCAGCACCAGGGATCGCGGCGGGCACCATTATGGTGTTCATGTTGACCCTCGGTAATTACCTGACGCCAGTGTTATTGGGTGGCAAAAATTCCATGTGGTTCACCGAGCAAATTTATACGCAATTTATTACCCGTTTTAATTGGGAACAAGGCGCTGCCTTTGCTTTCTTGTTACTGGGCTTATCCACATTCCTGGTGTGGTGCGGCTTAAAATTGAGTCGCCAATCCTTTACTCATGTCATGAGGCGTACATGATACCGACCATACATCAATCGGGCACGATCAAAGCTTTAAGGCTGACTTATGTTGCCGCTTTTTTTCTATTTTTATTTATTCCTCTCATTGTTGTTATCGCTTTTGCGTTTAACGATGCCGCTTACCCTATGCCACCTTGGCATGGTTTTACACTGGACTGGTTTTTAGCCGATGGTAGTAGTGACAGAACTGGCTTATTTTTTGATCAGGATATTCTGACCAGCCTTGGCTATAGCTTGAGAGTAGCAGTCTGTGTCAGTGCTATCAGTGTGTTTCTCGGGACCTGCAATGCCTTTTTATTGGAGCGTTTTAAGTTTAAGGGTCAGCAAGTTCTCTCAGTCATGATGCTATTACCTTTGGTGATCCCGGGCGTAATTTTGGGGATTTCTATTCTTGCCTTAATGAGTCACATCGCGCAATTTGTTGAAGACATGACAGGCATGGAGCTGGATTTTTTACGTCCCGGGTTGGTATTGGTGACGATAGGGCAAATTTCTTATATTGCCTCGATTACCACCTTAACGATTAGTGCACGTCTGAAACGTTTTGACGTCAGCCTGGAAGAAGCCGCGCTCAATCTCGGTGCTAGCCGCTGGGCAATATTTATAACCATCATTTTGCCGTATTTACGTCCCGCGCTGGTCGGGGCAGCGATGATTGCGTTTTTGTTGTCTTTTGAAAACTTTAATACCACCTATATGCTGACCGGAAGTGATGCACCTTTAACGGTGATGATCTATGGCCGCATGAAAGACGGCGCAACGCCAGTTGTAAATGCCATCAGTCTGATGCTCATGCTTGTTTCTGCAGCGTTGGTATTGGTGATGAATTTTCGCAAAACAAAAAGCGATAATTAAACCAATAGTAAATATGCAAAATTGTCCCAACAAGGCATGTTGACCAAGATAGTACGAATAACTGTTTAGGATCTATATTGCTGCTCGGGCGGTTTTGCGTACGCCTTAACCATTTTTAATTTTGCATTTTGATTAATAATAAAGTAATATTTATTCATCACCCAACTTTGTTAAACAAAGTAAGTTGTTTGAAAGAACGGGCAGAATAAAAAGCTTTTAAAAAATGTCCGATCCACATCACCTTTTGTATCCACGATACGGACGGGCACATGAATGCGCGAGACGAAAACGTTACCAAGAACGACTCAGGTATCTACGCGAGCGCTTGGCAGCATTCATCTTTTCCACTGATTGCCATCAATCGCAACACTGGTATCGTCCTTGACGTCAATCATGCCGTTGAGGAAATGACTGGTTACTCACCGGTGGAATTGATAGGAAAGTCCTATTTTTTGCTACATTTTCCTGAAGAGCAGTCTGCTATCGCAAACGCGATTGAGCAATTTTCAGGGCCCACAGTGTTAAAAAATGTACATCTACAGCACAAAGACCGTCATGCGATTCCTATAGAGATTTCATTCGCCTGTAGTTTGGAAGTGCAGGACGTAATGATACTGATTATCAGTTTTCGCGACTTAAAACATGTCTCGCAGTCGGAGTTTGAACTTCAGGTTAAAAAGTGGGAATTAGCTGCCTATGCCAGTGCTGTCATGGCATTGTCCAATGCAAAATCACGTGAAGATCTGATGCAAGCGGTATGCGATGCACTTACTCATGAGCATCGTTACACGCTGGCATGGGTTGGCATTGCAGAAGATACCGATGAAAAAGACGTGCGCATTGTGGCAGCATCAGGTCGCAGTAAAAGTTATATCGACGATTTGAAAATCAGCTGGTCAGAACGTTCCCCGCATGGGAGAGGTCCAACTGGTATAGCAATTCGAACAGGTATCATTCAAGTTCTTAATGATGTTGAAATGCATCCAAATTTCAAACCGTGGGGCGAAAAAGCACGGCTGGCTGGCATACGCTCATGTGCCACGATTCCTTTTGTCTTTGAGCAAAACCGCCACGGCGCCTTGATGGTCTACTCATCAGACGCCAGCACATTCGGACCTGCCTTGATTGAACTCTTTGAACGACTGGCCGATGAAATTGCCCATGGTTTGAATTTTTTCTCTCATTTTGATCTGATCGAAAATGAGCGCAGGAAGTGCAAAGTTGCGGAGCTCAATTTGTCAAACGCTTTACTGGAAACCATTAAAGCAATGGCAAAAACCATGGAAAATCGTGATCCTTACACGGCAGGACATCAAGACAGGGTATCGATCATTGCGTGCGCGATTGGACAGCAACTTGGCTTATCAGAGGAACAATTAAAGTCCATTCAAATGGCAGCCCTGGTACACGACATTGGTAAAATTGCGGTACCTATTGAAATTTTAACCAAACCAAAAAGCCTGAATAACGCAGAATTTAGCCTGATCAAAGAGCATCCGCTGACGGGATATAACATACTAAAAGATGTGCCTTTTCCATGGCCAGTCGCTGAAATTGTGTATCAGCACCATGAAAAAATCGACGGCTCTGGGTACCCCCGTGGATTACACGGGGATCAAATTCTATTTGAAGCCCGCGTATTAGCCGTCGCAGACATTGTCGAGGCGATGGCATCCTACAGGCCTTATCGTCCAGCGTTGGGAATCGATATTGCATTGAATGAAATTCAAAGGCAATCTGGCAAACAACTTAATGCAAAAATTGTCGCTGCTTGTGTAAATATGTTTAAACAGGGATATTTTTCGCTCCCACTGCCACTAAGACAGCAAGACTGATCAAGCATATCCAATGCATCACTATTGAAAGTCACTGCCTACATACAATCGATCAGAAGTGACGTTTGTTTAAAATACTAGTTTCTCAAAGAAAGATTTTCTTTAAATACCCACGATTCAGTCATGCATAAATTCTCAACTTGTCCTACACTGATTACCGAGAGGTAGTGTTTTTAATAGATATTCGTCATTTCGAAAAAAATATCAAAGACATAAAACTCCGTTGACTAAGCTTCTAAAATTGTGTCGAAGATTGGCTTTGACTGATGTTAGTAATAGGCAATTCATTTCTTTTAGTATATTTGGGAGCTAAAAATGAGTATCAGCTCAATTAATACAAACAGCTTTAGCAGTGAAGCTGTGACAAGTAAACCCGATCCAGCACAAGTTAAAAAAGCCGCACAGCAGAATCAGGATGTAAAAAATAAACAAGATTCAACGCAGCAAACACCAGTGCCGCAGGTGCAGACAACGCAAGCAGCACCGCCAGTGCCATCAGTTAACACGAGTGGCCAAACTGTTGGTCAAGTAGTCAACGTAAAAGCCTGATTAACAACTGTGTTGGCAAATATTAAGAGGCAGCGTAATAACAATTTCGCTGCTCGCCTTCGTCGTATTCAAGACTTTCCTCAAGTTGCGACCCTCAAGGTTGTACTGAGGTATACTAATTTGGAGCAACTTTGCCCCCTCCCGGCATGTCGCATTATCATTTCAAATTTTCAGCGCACACTTAGACCATTGCGCTGTGCTGCCATCTGACGCAAATAAACCAGCAAATCGTCCAATTCATTATCAGAAACGATATCGGCTTTAAAACCCGGCATTACAGACTGACTCCAACGACGTACTGACCCCGGTTCACGAATCAAGTGCCGCAATGCAGCTTCTTGAAAATACTCGCTGGGATTCATAGGTAAATTCAAATCTGGACCTATTTTTGCATCGCCACCATCATTTAAAGAATGGCAAGTCGCACAATTCTTGGTGAATACTTGCAAACCCCGCAAAGCAGTCAGCTGTAACTCTCCCTCCGCATGTGGTAGCAATTGTGGATAACGCACTTCTAACGGCGTCGTCACCGCGATTTTTGCGATCTGATAAGGCCATTGTTCGCCAGAGATGTGTGATTTTTCTGGCGCCAACCACACCAGATAAAATGGCCCGGCACTTGGTTGACCAGGCTTCAATGCGTCCCATGGGTGAGCCGGATCTTCTATCGCCAACCACGCTTGTGCCGCATTTGCATCATTTGTTATTAGCTGATTTGGTATGGTGGCGACGAAGCCATCCAATGCCGTAAATTGTAAATTGCCTTGTGACGGTAAAGATCCAACCAAAGACCATAAAGGCACAGCCATATAGGTCTGCTGACGATGATAAGACGCGTCGTCCGGGATCACGATGCTTTGCACTAACCTAGAATGCAGCAGCTCAGATTGGCTCAGATTTTTTATTTGCGCATCAAGTTGTAATTGTAAAACTGGTCCGCGGATGCTGTCTTTGTTCACATCGGTGTTCAATATTGAGCATGCGGCCAGCACTAAACAACTGAGCGCTGGAAACAGTAAGGAGCGTCGCAAGAATAATGTGTACATGTTTTAACCAGCAGTGAAAAAAGATATGTGCATTATCGCTCTATTTTAAAAATACGGCATCTTGCCTGAACAGTTTGAGAATCAGAATAATTTAGTATTACTGCGTAAAATTTACGTCCCAACATTGCTATAAAAAATCGAATAAGAATCCTTCCTTTTTCTAAATAAGAATCAGTCTTCATCGAACAAAAAATATTTCAATTTATCGATAAAACTTGATGCAAGACGGAGTTAAGCACCATACAATGGCGCCTGAAAAATAGGCCAATACAATCGATTATTTTGCATCACCAGGCGCACTCTTTCAGATTTAGATACTATGAAAAATATTGATCATCACGATGAACACGACAGCCCGCAATATGGGACAACTGAACGCGCCGCAGCGATGTCGCGCAGCACCTGGACCAGCGTTGCTGTTAACGTGTGTTTAAGTACGGCCCAGATTGCTACAGGTATCTTTGGTAAATCACAAGGCTTGGTTGCCGATGGTATCCATTCTTTATCCGATCTGATTGCAGACTTCGTGGTTTTGCTGGCAGGTCATCACAGTAAAAAAGATGCCGATGAAGATCATCCTTACGGTCATCAACGCTTTGAAACCGGAGCCTCACTGGCGTTAGGGTTGATATTGCTGGTGGTTGGTTTAGGCATGTTGTGGTCGGCATTTTTAAAACTACAATCTCCAGAAACCGTGCCTAAAGTGCATACGCTGGCATTGTGGGTGGCAGGGTTTGCATTAGTTTCTAAAGAACTGCTCTTTCGCTATATGCTGGCCGTCGCACATCGGGTTAAATCGAGCCTATTAGTCGCAAATGCATGGCATGCGCGTTCTGATGCAGCATCTTCGCTGGTGGTCGCATTAGGTATTATCGGCAACCTCGCAGGCTATCCGATCTTAGATCCGATTGCGGCTTCCATCGTTGGTTTCATGGTAGCAAAAATGGGCTGGGAATTCGGCTGGGAAGCCTTAAACGATTTGATGGACAGAGCCGCTGACGACGAAGAGGTGCAAGCAATACGTCGCACCTTGCAAGAAACACCCGGTGTTATCGGTGTGCATGACGTCAATACACGAAAAATGGGCGACATGATCGTGGTAGATGCACACATCGAAGTGGATGCAGAAATCACGGTAGAAGAAGGCCACGACATTGCCGTTGAAGCCAGAAAACGTGTCATGCAACATCACCGGGTTCTCAATTTGATGACGCATATTGATCCATGGAAGCGACCAGATCTTGACCATGCAATTGAAACTTCCTGATCTGCGACACAATGAATTTGCCCGGAGACGTTCCGGGCTTTTTTATTTCTTCCGTAAGATCAAATTCCAGTGACACGACAGTTCTTCAAGCATTCATCAATTAGAATTAGAATGTTGCCTCCTTTCACTCCCGAGCGAAATCCATGAAAATTTTCCTGATTCCAGCCTTGCTGGCAAGCGCATTTGCCCCGGCAACAGTTGCCGCAAGTAGCATAGAAAAAATCCAGAACATTGTCGTTATCTATGGCGAAAATCGTAGCTTCGACAATTTGTACGGTATGTTCCCCGGTGCAAACGGAATCGGTAGAGCATTTGCGGAACAACGTTATACGCAGGTCGATATGCAGGGAAAACCACTGACACAATTGCCACCGACATGGGATAAACCTGGCGTGGCAAATAAGGATTTCCCTCAGGGTATGCCTAACATGCCTTTCAGTATTGATGCGGCGCCTGTCAACCAGGGCTTAGATAAAAAAACGGTTGATCTGGTACACCGCTTTTATCAAAACCAAATGCAAATCAATGGTGGGAAAAATGACCGTTTTGCGGCGATCTCTGACGCTGGTGGTTTGAGTATGGGACACTACAACGGCGCGTCTCTGCCGATGTGGAAAATCGCTCAGGAATATACCCTGGCAGATAATTTTTTTATGGGTGCTTTTGGCGGTTCATTTTTGAACCACATATGGCTCGCTTGTGCTTGTACGCCGGTATTCAAGGATGCGCCAGATTCTATGCGTGCAAAAATTGATGCTCAA
The DNA here is from genome assembly GCF_014284255.1 of Cognatundibacterium jejuense. GTDB lineage: Bacteria > Pseudomonadota > Gammaproteobacteria > Burkholderiales > Burkholderiaceae_D > Undibacterium > Undibacterium jejuense. The sequence goes on along the minus strand of NZ_JACOFV010000015.1, from coordinate 48,269 downwards.
GGCAACTTGCTATTGAAAGCAGGTTCTCCTACTGACCCACTAACAGGTGCGCCGCAATTCCAGGACGGTAGCGTGACCCCCGATGGTTTTGGTGTGAATACTTTACAGTCGAGTTACCAGCCTAGTGGCATTCCATCAGCGAATGACCCTGCATTAGCCGATAGCAGCAAACACCCGCTACCACCACAAACTCAAACCACCATTGGTGACACCCTGAGTCAAAAAACTATCAGCTGGAAATGGTACGCAGGTGGCTGGAATCAGGCGTTAGCAGATCGCTCGCAAATCTACGGCGGCAAAATTAATTTCCAACCGCATCATCAGCCGTTTAACTATTTTTCGCGCTTTGCACCAGGCACTAAAGACCGCGCTGAACATCTCAAAGATGGTGCGGAATTATTTGACGATATCGAGCACGGCCGTCTGCCGCAAGTGACCTTCTACAAACCGCAAGGCGAATTGAATGAACACCCCGGTTACACTGATGTGATGTCGGGTGACGAACACATTGCCAATCTGGTTAAAAAACTGCAAGCCAGCCCACAATGGAAAAACATGCTGATCATCGTTACTTACGATGAAAACGGTGGCTTCTGGGATCACGTCGCACCGCCAAAGGCCGATCGCTGGGGACCAGGCAACCGCATTCCGGCTATCATTATTTCGCCGTATGCAAAACGTGGTTACATCGATAGCACGCCTTACGATACAACGTCGATTCTTAAGTTGATCACTAAGCGCTTTAAACTGGCACCATTACCAGGCGTACGTGAAACAGCAGGTGATTTGACTGGCGCGTTACAAAACTAAGCTTTAATAGCTGGCACTACCCAGCTCTGATTTTTAGATATCTAAAGAGGGGACGGCACTCACTACGCCCCTCTTTTTTCTTGTTTAACTTGCGCCAGTTTGTACCAATTTCGCTAGGGTAGGATCACGCGGTGCCAACACCTCAAACAAACCAAGCGCGCTCAATGCGGGGATTAAGTCCAGCAAATCGTTGGTAGCCTGTGCATGTGCGCTTAGCTGGTTTGGATCTTGCAGAATACGCCAGTTCATCAAAAACGCACCGACACTACCTTTGCGCACCAACACTTCATTGATCACTATCGTATTATCCTGATCCGCTAAAATATCGTTCGGTTTCATTTTAGCTCCAGATTTATTTCTTAAGAATCGTTGACAGCATTGAATAAATTACCGGACTGGCAAATAAGATGCCATCGCTGCTCCAATCCAACTTCTCTCCTTTGATGTCTGAGCAAATCGCTCCGGCCTCTTGCGCAATCAAGATACCTGGCAACCAATCATATAAACTGCGTCCAGTTTCCCAATAGCCATCCAATTTGCCTTCAGCCAATTGCGCCAGACTCAGTGAGCTTGGCCCCATCCATCTTTGCGCAAAAACCTGTGGAATCACTTTCGATAGTAAGTGAAGAAATTCATCAATTTCAGATTGTGGGCGCTGTGGATAATTTGGAAAACTAGTACCCAATACAGCGAGACTTAACTGATCACGGTGTCTCACTTGCAGACGTCGCCCATTGCAAAATGCACCCTGACCAGCGAGTGCGTGATACATCGCATGAGCGACTGGATCATAAACGAAGGCCATAACAGGTTTTGCATCGATGACCAGACACAGACTCAATGTCCATAGCGGCAAGCCGGACAAAAATTGCACAGCACCATCAATAGGATCGCAAATCCAGTAGGCGGGATGCTCAGGCTTGATTTGCTGTTCTGGATCAAACTCTGCATGTGAGAAAGGTATTTCTGGCCAATGACCACTCAAAGCCATTTCAAGTTGTTGTAAAACAGTACCTGAACATCGTTCAAAAGTGTCTTGCATGGCTGTCAGATCACGGGGCGCAGATGCTGGTTGCTGCTGCAAGAGCCATGCACCATGGCGAATAAGTAGGGCAGTGATGGTATTAGGATCAATTTGTTCAATCAGCGTTTTCATTTTGTTCTCCGGGTTGAAGGAGTGCTTATTGTGCTAATACCCAGACTTGCCTGCTAACGCTATAATGTCATTCAATATCTCGAACAGGCCAATTTATCTCCTAAGCAATTAATATGGACTTACTTGATGTTCGCCACTTAGCTCACAGCGCACTCGAAGACTCGTCACCACATGCACATTCGCAGGGACAGTTGTTTCTGGTGCATTCCGGACTGGTCAGCGTCGTGACCAAAAACCAGCATTGGGTTATGCCCTCCGGATGCGTCGGTTGGGTGCCGCCACAGATGCTACACGGTGCTACAGTGCACGGTGATATGAGGGGTACAAGCATGTATTTCTCCGAAGCCTTTAGCCGAAAAAAAATGCCCACCGAGTTGAAAGTCGTTCGTACTTCACCACTACTTGCCTCACTACTTGCAGAAATCAGTGAACATCAGTGCCATCAACAAAACCCTGCCTACATTGCAGTTCTTGCAGATGTGCTACATCGACTTCCTGCGCAAACACTGTTCGTTCCAATGCCTGTTGATCCACGCTTACTAAGGATGGCACAGGCCTTACTAAAGCAGCCTGACGATGAAACTAATCTTGATGGTTGGGCCGAGAAAATTGGTATGTCACGGCGTACCCTGACGCGTCGATTTCAACAAGAAACGGGTTGGAGCATAGGACACTGGCGGCAACAAATGCGCTTGCTGCTGGCCTTAGAAAAACTCAGTGCTGGATTACCAGTCACCACAATTGCTCTGGACATGGGCTATCAAAGCGTTAGTGCTTTTATCAAAGTGTTCCGTCAATATTTAGCTTGCACTCCGAAAGCCTGGCTGGAACAATCTGGCATGGCAGCACAATCTTATCTCACCAAATAAATCAAACTTCGATGACAAATCAGGAAGTACAAAAAACATCCAATAGTGTCTGGACTATCTTTAAGATCTTCTTACGCCTGGGATGTACCTCATTTGGTGGCCCGATTGCTCACCTCGGTTTTTTTCGCACAGAGTTCGTTGAAAAACGTCAATGGCTCGATGCCAAAAGATATGCTGATCTGCTAGCGCTGTGCCAATTTTTACCGGGGCCAGCAAGCAGTCAGATGGGGATTGCATTGGGTTTATCACGTGGCGGTATTCCGGGTGCGCTGGCGGCATTTCTTGGTTTTACTTTGCCGTCTGCGATTGTTTTGACTTTGTTTGCGCTGACCTACGCGCAAGTTGGTAGTCATTGGGGTGAAGGCTGGTTGCACGGTTTTAAATTAGTGTCTGTGGCGGTTGTTGCACAAGCACTGTGGGCGATGGGGAAAAATTTCTCATCGGGTTGGCAACGCGCACTCATCACTTTGCTATCTGCTGCGGGCGTAATACTGCTGCCTCCAGCGATCGGGCAAATTCTTGTGATTGCTTTCGCTGGTGTGATCGGTATGTGCTTTTTACGAGCTGCACCTGACAATAGTCAGCAGGAAGAAAATGCCACTATTTCCAAGCGTACCGCGACCATTGCTCTGATTTTATTTTTTACTTTACTCATCGCTTTGCCTTTATTGGCCAAGGCTGCTCAGTCCTACCCAGTCACACTATTCGACAATTTCTATCGCACCGGTGCACTGGTGTTTGGTGGTGGTCATGTGGTGCTGCCATTATTGGAGTCACAAGTTGTACAAAGTGGTTGGGTATCAGAAGCGACGTTTCTGACGGGCTATGGTGCTACGCAGGCAATGCCGGGGCCTCTATTTACGTTCGCTGCATTTTTGGGCGCAAGTTCCAACCAAGTTCCTTCCGGTTGTTTGGGAGCCTCGATTGCCTTGGCAGCGATATTTTTACCTGCATTTTTACTGGTCATTGGTGCCCTGCCTTTTTGGGAAAGGTTGCGTCATCAACAGTATTTAAAAAATGCTTTACTAGGCATCAATGCTGCCGTTGTTGGTATGCTGCTCGCTGCTTTTTATCATCCGGTATGGACGAGTGCGATACACAATGTCAGCGACTTTCTAGTCGCGGCGGGAGCACTTGCATTGCTGACGTTGGCAAGGCTGCCGGCGTGGTTGGCGGTATTAATCACGGTGATTTTTTCAGGGATTTTTTTGTCCTGAGAATTGATCTTCTAAGATTGAGGCGAAACTCTTCAGTTAAACCCATGAGGTTTGCTTGACGGGTTGTACCAGCCACCACATTCAGGCGATGCGATAATCAACATTTTTACCATTGAACCTAACTCCCCATCGACTCAAGATAATGCGAAACATCATCCATATTTTCTTTGGTCAGCGCATGTGATACACCCTTCATCATCGCGCCATTGGGGCGTTGTTCCGTGTTTTGAAACACGTTTAGTTGTTTGAGCAGATACGTAGAATGTTGACCAGCTAAACGAGGAAAAATTTGATTTCCTTCCGCCTTGGCACCGTGACATGCAACGCAGGCAGGTACCTCTTTTTCCGGGATACCATGTTCGTAAATTTCCTGCCCACGAGCTAGCTTCTCAGGCAAGAAAACGTTCTTTGATGTCTGCGCTGTTTGCTCTGAAAAATAGGTTGCCAGTCCTTGTATTTGCGCATCGCTCAGGTTTGCCGTAATGCCCCACATATAGTCATAGCCATCTTTGTCGGAGCGTGTGTGAGCGCGAAAACCTTGCAACTGCGATATCAGATATGCCTCTGGTTGTCCTGCCAAATTAGGAAAATTTGGCGAATTCGAATTGCCGGTCATTCCATGGCAATTCGAACACAGCTGCATCACTATCGTTTTAGTCGGGACATGCTGAGTAACCAGAGAGCGCGAGCGCTCTGGGGTGCCGCAGGCATTTAAAAACAAAGCGGTCAGCATCAGTGCATAGATTGACTTGTGTTTCACGTTTTTCTCCCATGGTGTTAATCGTCAATCGACGTCACGCTTAATAAGCAGCCCACACATAAACAAACAGGGTATTATTATCTTTCGCATTCCGTCCGGCGCCATCGTAATTGCTGCTGGCACCATTGAAACGATTGAACTTGTAGTACTGCAAACCGACTCGCGCATACTGAACCGGCATCCAGAACAATTCGGGAATCAAAATTCTGGTATCGGGATTGTTGGTGATACTCCCGCTTCCTGGAATCGGAATCATATTTCCCGTTCCGGTTCCATCGTCCTGCAAGCCTGCGTAAAGTGTGGCGTCCGAACTTCCAGTGGATTGGCGATAAGTGAAGCTACCACCATATTTAGCGCGATAAATATAGCTGCCTTTGATTTGCAACTGGTTCAAGGTATTACTGCTATTACTCGCCACACCTGTCACGTCACCGCCATTGCTCGATTCACGGATATAGCTCAGTTGTGCCGTAAAAGTGTGATCATCGAGTAGATACTGATATTGGGCGTCGATACCACGATCGCGAAAGTGGGTAGTCGGTCCGGTTGGATTGGTGGGATCTGGATACACATCAGCATTCATGCCAAACATGCCCACCATCATATTATGTGGCCCCCATTCATGACTTGCAGCCAAACGCCAATAGGGATTGCTGCCGCTAAGCCGGTTACCGATATCATTGCCTGACTTCAGGATGGTGAATGCTCCTTTGGCGGTCTGGTACAAAGATAACTCTGCATAGAGTGTTTTATTCCAGAACACGTAGGCACCAAGACCGGCGACTTGTTGCCCTAACTGTGACATCATCGGTGCAGCGCTGGCACCTGTGTAACCGAATTTGGTTGGCACGTATTGTATCCATGCTGGTGCCGTATTCCAGACATCGGCAACGGATGGATTATTGTTCAGGCTGAGCCCAACAATCAGGTCACTCCCGCTGCTGATAAAGCGATCAGAATAACGCACGTCAATATTGTCGGAATGCGAATGCCCGCTCCATTGATTGGTGTTTGGATCCTGATTGGCATAGTTGTCGTAGGTTGCCTGAGCGAACATGCCGATATTGTCAGTGATTTTTCCAGCCAGAAAAACGCTGCCAGTCTGAAATAATGCGGCTGCATTTTTTGGAAAGTCAGATGAAGGATCAGCATTGATGGTTTTGGTATAGCTTGCCACGCCCATCACCGAAAGTGGCACTGCAGGACGTTCGCCCAAGGTATATCCAGTCAGTTTAAACAAGCGACCATAAGGTGTAAGCTCAGGATATTGCCCACCCGCATGGCAGGCAACACAGGACTGTCCAGTCTGCCGGGCAAAAGTAGGTAAAGCGTGGGCTGAGCCAGATATCATCAGCATGATCAAAGCAACCAATCCAAAGATATACACGTCTAGAGAGTGATCAGCACGAAAGGTAGTCAGAACTTTACTCATTGATGACCTCGTCTTAAATCTTGGGTAACATTGAAACGACCAGATGGTTAATTTCTATGCAATGAGCCAGGAAAGCGTATTCAAAAAATAATAAATACACATAACTAATCCTATGCACTAATTTCAGCATAGGCTTGAAACAGCAAAATCAATTGATGCAAATCAAAGTAGCCCTAATCAACACCAAGTTGCCTAGGGGTCAGTTGTTTTTCAGTGAGAATGCTCGCAATGTTGGAAAAACGCTGGTTGCTTCGCTCTCTAAAAAAAATAGGCAAAGTAGTGATCACGATGTACAAATTTGGACGTTTTTGACCAAAATCGCATATAAAATGAGCGTTTTGGCACAACACGACTTTCTTTTAAGGCCTACACTAGCAACTCACTTTTGAAAGGAATACCTCGATGAAAACGCGCGTTTTATTCTCTGTATTATTGAGCTTAGCGGGTACCGCATTGGCTGATGATTTCAAACTCAGCAGCAAAGACATCGCAGAAGGTCAGACTTTAAGTGCGGAACAAGTGTTTAAAGGTTTTGGCTGTGAAGGCGGCAATGTTTCTCCTTCCTTAGCATGGCAAGGTGCGCCAGCGGAAACCAAGAGTTTTGCGATTACCGCTTATGATCCTGATGCACCGACCGGTAGTGGTTGGTGGCACTGGACGCTGGTTAACATTCCGGCAACCGTGACGGAATTGCCTAAAGGTGCAGGCAGCAAAGGCGGCAAATTACCAAAAGGTACCGTACAAGGTCTGACAGATTTTGGCACTAATGGTTTCGGCGGTGCATGCCCACCAGTTGGAGATAAACCACATCACTATCAATTTACTGTCTGGGCATTAAAGACGGATCGTTTGCCGATTGATAAACATGCAAGTGGCGCTATGGTCGGTTATATGTTGAACGCCAATGTCATCGCCAAAGCATCAATCACTGCAACTTACGGACGTTAACTTGATATGGGCATGACATCTCACGCGGTAAGCTGCCATGCCTGCGATTGATTTAACGGTCGTCAAAGCCAACAAAAGACATAGCTTGCGGCAGGTTTCCAGCATCCTGCCAGCGCTATGCCTGGTAAAGCATGGGACCAAACAAGTTATATGGGATGAACAATTCCTGGATATCGAATCGCAACAGCTGTTACTCTTTCCTGCCGGGATGAAATTCACCGTCAGCAATATTCCTGACAAAGATCTCTATCTGGCAGAAATGGTCAGCGTTCCACCGCAACTGATATCGCGCTTCCGCCAACGTTATGGCGATCAATTATTGATCACTAAGCGTCAACCACTCGAAAACAATTTACGTTGCAAAGTCGATACACACACTACAGAAGCATGGCGTCAACTAATGGCGAGTATTGCAGCGCAAGCACCAGACAGTTTGCAGGAACATTATCTTGAGGGTGTGCTTCTGGCGCTGAGCCTCAATAACGATCTCTCACCGATCATCAGCATTCGCGCCGATACACTCTGCGAACGCATACAGCACCTAATTGCGCTACGCCCTGCTTACGAATGGAGTACCACCAAAATAGCCCAACAGCTACATATAGGCGAGTCGACTTTACGCCGACGACTACAAGCAGAAGGTAAAAAATTCGGACAAATCTTGCTTGAAGTCCGGTTTGGCCAGGCATTAAATTTGTTGCAAACGACATCGAAAGCGATTGGAGAAATCGCCATCGAAACCGGCTACGCTTCAGCATCACGATTTTCACATCGTTTTCGTTCACATTACGGCATCACGCCAAGTGAACTGCGCAAGAGCATGTAGCTGATGTGAAGCAAGCTGATCAGTCACGATTGTTATAACGCGAAATCTAACGAGGGACTGAACTCTTAGCCCAATTCCCTCGCTACGATCCTCGTTCTAAATCACCAACTAAATCACCAACCATTGCCCCTTAAACAAAATAGGACCTGATGGCTTCTCCGGATTAGCTGATCCACCTTTGGGTTCCAGAGAAATAGCCAACACAGCCTGCTCCTGTTTGAGCATGTGTTCCGGCATCCGCACCGTCACCTGACCAGCACTGGCGATCAAACCCAGTGAATGTACTTTGCCCTCTTTAGAAATCGACCATAATTCCAGACTTTGATCAGCACGAATCGACTGGGCGCTCACCATCTTGACGACCAATTCACCGCGTTTTTTGTCGCCAGTAATCAAAGCGATGGCTTGCGCCTTCTCATCCGTCAAAGTCGCCACATATTGATTACCGACCGCGCCATTTTGTTGACGTTCTAACGTGCTAAACAAGACCGACACTAAAATCATTGCAGCCGCAGTTGATACCATACCAAGACCACGCCAGAACGCCAAATCTTGGCGCAGTTCGCGCCAGAAGCGCCAACGATCATGGACAGGCACAGCGATCCCAACGCGCTGGCGAATGCGCTCCCATACCTGAGGTGGGGGCGCAATCGCAGGGGTCAATTCTGCCATCGGCAATAAATGTGCCTCCCATTGCCGAACGACGTGGCGTAGTGTGGCCTCTTGTTTCAACCAGTATTCGAAGCGGCGCCGCGCACCTCCACGCAAGCTACCCAACACATATTCCGCCGCAAGCTTTTGTTGCAGCCGGGAGTTCGCCATTAAGTTTTGTAGATTCATGATGCCTCCCTGGAATTCAGACACAATCGCAGTTTACCCAGACCGCGCCGGATCCAGGTTTTCACTGTACCTATCGGCAAGCTCAACTGCTGCGCCACTTCCGAGTGCGACAGGTCATGAAAAAACGCCAGTGCCATTGCTTGTCGATGGGTATTTTCCAGACGCGACATACACGACGACAAGGCACGTGCGTCCTGACTCAATTCCAAATGTCGGGTCGGCGTAGGCTCTTTGCTTTCTAATGTGTGTAGCAAACCCATATCAAAATCCTCTCCATCGATTTCTACGTCATGGTCAATGCGACGTAATTGATCAATTGCGCGATGGCGGACGATAGTCACCATCCATGTCATCGGCGCTGCAAGGCTGGACTGATAATTGGCGGCATTATTCCAGATATTGACATAGCTTTCTTGCAATACCTCTTCTGCCAGCTCGCGCTTATTCAATATACGCAGCGCAAAGCCAAACAGTTTCGCCGATGTCGCATCATATAAAGCCTGAAATGCACGCCCATCTTGTTTCGCAATAGCAGCCAACCAGTGATGTAACTGGCTGGCATCGGAAGTTGCCTGAGTCAATCGCTTCTCCAAAAAATATTTATGTTGGCAGAAATTGTAACGAGATTTTTACCCATTCATTCACGCCATGCGCACGAAACCACACAAACAAAAATATTTTCAGCTTTTTAAAAAAACTTGAATCCAATTGGTTTTTCGCTGCGTATCAGTTATCAGGTCATCGCAGATTGAGTAGCTTCAAACGCTTAAGCGATGTTTTCAGACGAAAATCCAAGGAAAAATGATGCAACTGATACTAGGCTTACGTTACACCAGCCTGCTGGCTGGATTAGCACTCATCGCACAAACAGCGCATGCGCAAGAATTCAGCAAACCAGATATGGGTAAATTAACCGCCACTGGCGGTGTCAGCAGCGTAGAAGGTGCCGGTGGTGGTGGCATTACGCCGTGGGCACTGATCACTGGCTATGGTTCACGCGATAGCTACGGTGGTAATGCGCATGCTACTCGTATTTCAACACAGGACTATGGTCTGACATCCTATGGCGTTGCCGTTGGTGTCGCCGACCGCGTTGAATTTTCTTTAGCGAATCAGGAATTCACTGGCAGCCTGGCACCATTAAACGCCCTCAAGATTCGCCAGGACATCGTTGGTATCAAAGTCAAAGTCGCTGGTGACGCGGTCTATGATCAGGGTAGCTGGATGCCGCAAGTGGCGATAGGTGCGATGTATAAACGGAATAACGGCATTGCAGGTTTAGAAGCACTTGGGGTGACTAACGTCAAACAATTGGGCGCATCTGATGACCACGGCATTGATTACTACGCATCTGCAACCAAAATCCTGTTAGATCAAAGCTTGCTGCTCAATGGCACAGTTCGCTTAACCAAAGCCAATCAAATGGGCATACTCGGTTTTGGTGGCGATAAAAAAGATAGCTACCAGGCCATGTTTGAAGGATCTGCTGCGTATCTGATTAACCGCAAACTGGTTGCCGGCATCGAATACCGCATGAAGCCTAATAATCTCAATGTCGACAACGAGAAGGCATACTACGACGCATTCGTTGCGTGGTTTCCAACTAAAAATGTGTCTGTGACTGCGGCGTACGCACGTCTGGGTGACATCACGATTTTCAATCCTAAAGATCAGCATGGCTGGTATTTGTCCTTGCAAACAGGTTTCTGATCAAGGACTTTTATTCTTATTTTTAGCGACTATTTTCTCAGAAAGAAATTCAAATGAAAAACTTCTCATCCTTCACTAGCGCGATCTCTGTTGCATGCAGCGTCGCAGCTTTAAGTCTGTCCGTACACATCAATGCACTGGCTGATTCTGGTGCCGACGCGGTTTATCAAGGTTTAGGCCAAAAAGCCGGTATTGCCAGCTTTATGCAAGATTTTGTTAGCATCATCACGACCGATGATCGCATTAGCGCAGCATTTGCGAATGCCGATAAAGAACGTTTGGGATTTTTATTGACAGAACAGTTCTGTGAACTCAGTGGCGGCCCATGCAAATATAGCGGCAAAGATATGAATAGCGCGCATGAAGGTATGAACATTAGCAACACTCAATTTAATGCTCTCGCAGAAGACTTGCAAATAGCGATGGATAAGCATGATATTCCCTCATCCATACAAAATAAATTGATCGCTAAACTGGCACCAATGCAACGCGTGGTTGTCACGAAGTAAGCAGATGACGATGCTTACCAGAGTATTGAAACAAATCGGTAGCGGCAGAATTTTTGCCGCTTTTTTCCTATCTTTGGGTGTGGCGCTGACACAGTCAGTAGGTGCCACTGAAGTAGTCACTACAGCCTTGGATAAAAAAGGCAACCCCATGTCAGACGTGATTGTCTACGCCACTCCTTCACACGGTACTGTGCCTCCAGTAACCGTTCCCGCCCTAGCGCCATTTAACCGATCAATAACTTCTTTTTCCAATGCGATCAAGTAACCGCCGGGATTTCCATCTTTAAAACATTGTTCCTTCATGATGCAGTTGATAAAAATAATTATCTTTAAATTTCAGATGCAAGCAATGTAAAGGATGCTTGACATTACATTTTTACTGCCCTAAGATGTAAAGCATACTTTACATCGAATCGCGACGAAAAGTTTGATGTTAGTATTTGCAGCACTGAAAAGAGCTGCAATTTTTTTGATCATACATGTCAAGTTTGTTTGACATTACTTTCTTTTGGTACCGTCTATACAAACTCGCTTAGACACAGCTAATTTAGCTCATTTGAACCACTCTTTTGAATATTGGAGGCAACGATGTACGAATCAACAGTCAACAAAATCTATTTCCGGGAATTATTTGGATCTATTGCTATCTATCTTGTCGTGCTATTCACCAGTGTGTGGATTGCAAGAGACATGCAAGCAGGCATATTACGTTTGCTGATCGCACTCTGTCCTATGATTCCGGTACTCTTCTCCTTATGGGCAATAGTGCGCCATTTCAGGCGAATTGATGAATATTTGCGTCAATGGAGCTTAGAAAATCTTGCCATGGCTGGTGGCTTAACTGCGATCTTCAGTCTGACCTATGGTTTCATGGAAGGCATAGGTTTTCCAAGGCTGAGCATGTTTGTCATCTGGGGCATTTTTATGGGTGGCTGGGGCATCATTGCTTGTTTGCGTAAAAAGCTCGATGCCTGACATGAAAAATATTATCCGCGAACTCCGCACAAATCAGGACTGGAGTCAGGCCAACCTGGCCGATCAGCTTCAGGTTTCAAGACAAACCATCAATGCAATTGAAACCGGTAAATACGACCCCAGTCTGCCACTTGCCTTTGCCATTGCGAAATTATTTAAGCTACCTTTGGAGAAAATTTTTGAGGTAGACTAAATTGCCCGCTCTGAATACGAATCGGATGTAAGCAATTCAAAATTCAGATCGGGTTTACTCCGAAGAATATCGAAAAATTGGCGTCTTCGTGAAGTGACATTCGAAATTTATCTTTCAGTATCAAACGATATTCAGTTTCACTTTTAATTTGATATCCATTGCGTATTCCCTTGCAGGTATCGATGAAATAACCATCCCTGATGCTCTGCCGACCATACGACGTCGCTACCGAGCAAAGCGCGTGCTGGGTAAAATGCGACTCCGGAGATGTTTGATGAAAGTTGCATTGCTGTTCAAAAGCATCAAGCTCGTGAACGTCTGCTGAGAAGCGATAAAGCGGCACAGGATGCGAAAGAATTTTTTCTCTATGCAAAATATATTCACCTCCCTCACCTTTTAGAAAATAGCTGACATCGTTTTGCGTTTGAGCTGCACCACTCAATGGCAACGGCTGTTTGAACGAATCTCCAAACCCGACGTCAACAATCACATCAACATTTTCAATATTAACGAGCAAGAGCATGTGATCAAAAGCCGAACCATAATGACTGCCATTGAATACGCGTGCGGACAAAAATCTGACCTTGAACCCCAGCCTTAACAATAGTGCGCGAAATAAAGTATTAAGCTCGTAGCAAAATCCACCACGATGCTTTAAGACAATTTTATCGAACAAAGCATCAAGGTTCAGGTTTATTTGTTGACCGAGAATAATATCAAGATTTTCAAATGGGACACTCAACATATGTGCTGTATGCAGTGCATTCAACACAGAAAGATCACACTTCCGACTATCGCGGTAGCCTATCCTTTCCAGATACAATGCGACCTGCTGATCATCCAACATGTAAGCTCCCGATAAACGTATCAAACGTCGTTTTATTCGCACCAATATCAATCTGATCATTGCAAGGACAATACAACATACCTAAGTACCTGGCGCCGAGATGCTGATAAGTCAATTCAAATATCTGTTCAAAACAGGAAGGCAAAATCACATCACAACCGGTGGCAAGCAAACCGCCTTGTTTATTTCTGAGAGCACGTCCGAGTTCTTTTTCTATCGTGACTAAATCAGACAGCCTATCAAGAAATATTTTCATGATGCCACTTGGCGCATACCAATATACTGGTGATGCGAGCAAGATCCTATCAAAGCCGAGTACCTGCTTTATTAAGGGTAAAAAATCATCGTGTCTATTTTTATGTTCGTAGTCATATTGCGCAATATCATGGTCCGCTAAATTAAACAGCGTTGCAGCGATACGATCCGCAACGTACATTGCCAACTGATGAGTATTTCCTTGCGGTCGCGAAGTACCAAGAATAATTGCCGTACCCATGCCTGTTCTCCCGTTAAGTCTTGAGTTTTCAAAGAAGTCAGTGTAAAACCTCAAGTTAACTTCAGGTCAAGGATTATTATGTCGACGTTAAAAGCCAACGATAAAGGGCGTTTGCTTTCTGTTGGTGAGCTGGCTTCGCGCAGTGGTGTAGCGATTTCAACCATCCATTTTTATGAGGCCAAAGGCTTAATCCAGAGCACGCGTAATGCTGGCAATCAACGCCGATATACACGGGATACTTTACGTCGTGTGGCAGTCATTAAGGTGGCACAACGGATCGGCATTTCACTGGCATCAATCAAAGAAAATTTAACCGATTTGCCACAAGCCAGAACGCCGAATGCAAATGATTGGAAGCGCTTATCAGCGCGCTGGCAGGTTGAGCTTGACGAAAAAATTGCCGGATTACTGGAATTGAGGGGGCAATTGAGCAACTGCATAGGTTGCGGTTGCTTGTCGCTACAAGCATGTGCACTTCGTAACCCTGAAGATGAACTATCGGTACAAGGTAGCGGCCCGCGATTACTGGGATCAGATAAAAAGAAGCCCGGCGTAAAATCAAAAGCAATTTAAACCTGTTTGTTTAACGCCCATCTACTTTAATCCACTCTTGTCGCTAGCAAAATAGGACGATTGACTGTCGCCGTCATGGTCTGAGCTTGTTGGCTTCTTGAAGAAGAAATGTATTCAAAAGAGAGAAAATGAAATCGAAAGCCTACGACTGAGGCTTTCGGTTTTGAATCGGTTGAGTATGTCAACAGGCGCAGTACAGGCGTGGTCGGTTCTTCATTACTCCCGCCACTTCGGTGCCGGAATGCGTTCAGTCTCTCCGGCGATCATGGTAAATTCGTTCGCTTCCCAACGTTTAGCTGCGGCAGCAATGTGGTCACGATCAACAGAAACAAAGTTCCACCACATACGCACTGGTTGTTCCAACGGTGCACCACCAACAACGACAAAGCGCGCACCATCTTCACCTGCACAAATACTGGTCGCAGCATCTGGTGGCAACACCACCATGTGCTGCGCCGGGATGGTTTCGCCATTCACCACTAGCGCATGCTCTGGACTATATAGCGCCATTTCTGATGCCAATGCAGGTAGATTCCATGTGCCATCGGGTGGCAGCTTCACATCCAGATAAAGCGTAGGTGAACTGGTTTTAACAGGGCTCGTATGACCGAATGCTTCACCAAGCAATACTCTGACCACCGCACCGCTGAGTGCTTTGTATTCTGGGATATCTGCTGCGGCCGCATGCTGAAACGATGGTTCTACTTGTTCTAAGGCTGGTGGCAATGCGACCCACAATTGCAGCCCATGCATACGACGTGCCTTGCCGCGCTCGTCATCAGTCACACGCTCGCTATGCACCACACCTTTGCCAGCGATCATCCAATTGATGTCACCCGGTGTAATCAATTGCACGCTACCGATACTGTCGCGATGAACAAAGCTACCTTCGAACAAATAGGTCACCGTCGCCAGGCCGATATGCGGGTGCGCACCGACATCGCTATCGGTTTCCGGTGCGAGATCCACTGGACGCATATGATCAAAAAACACAAACGGCCCCACTGATCGCTTCACCGCCGCTGGTAACACGCGGCGCACGGTCAGCCCTGGCGCTAACTCAGTAACGTGCCCCTGGATCTGAAGCAAATCAGCCATGTTGGCTTCCATCCACCATCTCAGACTGGATCGAAATTTGTCCACTGAGTAGTTTATGTATCGGGCATTTATTAGCGATTTCTAACAAGCGTTGACGATCAGCTTCCGGCAGATCACCCTCAATAAAAATCCGGCGCTGCATTTGATAACGCACGGTGCCGCTTTCATCTTTATCTTCCACATGATCCACCGTCACGCGCAGATCTGTGACTGCCATTTGACGACGACGGATATACAACTCCAGGGTCAGCGTCGTGCAAGCAGCCAGTGAAGAATCCAATAAATCGTGCGGATCAGGAGCCAGATCGTGCGAACCGAGAGATTCATCCACGTCCGCATTCCAGACATGACGGCCGTTGGACAGCGTGGTCAATGCGCCATTCGCGCGGTGTAATTTTGCTTCTATCGTCATGGCCTGTTCCTTGTTTAGTTTTGCGATTTGTTCTGATTTGTTCTGATATGCACTTCGTGACTAATTAGCTCATAAAAATGCTTCATTGCAATATGATATCTGTTTGTGAATTTTTCAACAGCGTACGTACCAAAACCGCTTAGCAGAACACAAAGACGACAGACTACTCAGCGATAAAACCTGCCGAGTTATGACTACCATCGCAGTACGGTTTGTTTTTAGAGTGTCCGCAGCGGCACAGATAGGTTTCGGACACTTTATTGCACGTACGCCCTGTGCCACTGACCACTTCCAAATTTCCTTTTACCATCAATGGGCCATTTGGAAGCGGTTGCACATTCAAAGTACCGTTACGTACTGCCAACGCTTCAAACTGCACAGTGACTGGTTCGCCCGATGCAACAAAGCCAGCAACTGCATGTGCACCATCGCAAAACGGCTTATTTTTAGACTGGCCACAACGGCACAAAGTCGCACGTGGTGAGGTTTGCGGTGTACCGCGAATTTGCAATTCTGCCTCGATTGCCAATGGACCATTTTCTCGCACGCGCACTGTGTTAACCAACGGAGCGCCATCACTATTGGCCCCAACACCTGCACCAGCGGCATTGCGTACCACGCGGATAGCGCCTGATGGGCAACTTTTACCTAGATGCATTAACTCTTCGACAGGCTGGGCATCGGGATGTATCCATTCGCCCTGCACGTTTGGCACAAACACATCCGGATGCGACAACACGCAGTTGCGCGAATGGATGCATTTGCTGGCATCAAAATGGATAGTAGCCTCACGGCCAACGACGGTTTCTATGCTCATGTTCTGCTCCCTGAAATTAAGCGGTTGTGTCTGATCATTTACCCAGTGCAAAGCTGGTCATGGAGATGGACCCCATGGCGATACCATCGATAAAGACTTCTGGCTTTTCCCCTGAGGCTGCCGCCAGACCTGCGATGTAGAGTAAAGGAATAAAGTGGTCCGGTGTCGGCACCGCCAGTTTATAGGCCGGTTGATTGAGCAATTGTGCTATGTCCTGAGGTCTCTGCACTATCAGGTTACGGGCTTCATCATCAAATTCCTGTGCCCACGGATAAGATCCGCGCTGCATCAGCCTCAGATTATGAACAACATTGCCGCTGGCAAGTATCAATACACCTTCGTTTCGCAGTGGTGCTAACTTTGCGCCAAGTTGCACATGTTCATCAAACGACAAACGAGCATTGATAGAAAGTTGAATAACAGGAACATCTGCTTCAGGAAACATAGGAGCTAAGACCGACCATGCGCCATGATCAAGGCCCCAGGTATTCTGATCGAGTCTGACATCCATCGGACTGAGTAATTCTGCTACCCTCTGCGCAAGTAGCGGATTTCCCGGTGCCGGATACAACATCTCCGAGATTGCTGGTGGAAAACCATAAAAGTCGTGAATCGTCTTCGGCTGCGGCATTGCAGTAACCGCAATATGGTCAATATACCAATGTGCAGAAATGACGAGTATCGCTTTCGGTTTTGGTATGCGCTGAGCGAAGCCCGCCCAAGCCTGCGTAAACTGGTTATTCTCTAATGCGTTCATTGGCGAGCCATGCCCAATAAATGCTGCTGGCATCATCGCTATGTCATGATTTTGCGTTGTCATCAATGCTTTCTCAGGTCATCAATACTATAAAAGCCTGATAAAACTCAGAGCTCGAGTTTTATCAGGCTGTTCTCAATGAGTGTAGTCTAGTTTTCTTTATTTGGCTGTGGCAGGTGCCAACTCTATAGTGCCAATGTGCAATTCACTGTGACGGCCATTGGCGTCTTGCCAGGTCCAGAATGCTTTGAGTGTGTTCGTGTTCAAGTCCAGCACGTGGCTTACGGTCGTACCAGACTTTTCAACCCAGCTCACAAAATGAAGACCTTGGCTTACTTCTGTCGCCATTAAAGTAACTTCTTCGGTACTGACGGGCATGCCTTCCAGCACTTCATAGCGCATCTTTGTACCGTCGGCGCTGTAGGTGTTGCGGAAAACAACGCCATTGTCGAGACGCACCAGATAAACCTTACCGCGATAGCTGATGTTGTTCATGGTATTCACTTTTTGCTGATTATTTTTTTCTACGTTGCTGGATGCACTTTTGGTTTGTGCTGTTGTTGCAACTGCAACTGTCATTAAGGCGATTGCAGCAGTAATTTTCTTCAATGTGTTCGATACGTTAGCAATCATCATTTTTCTATAACAAATTCGTTTTCTACATAGCGGGCTAAAAAAGCCCGCTATGAGCCCTTACTTTGAGGCAGCTTAGATTTCGCTTTTTACCAACTTTATTGCGCCAAACCGATTTGCTTCAACAAAGCCTGGTTATCCCACATCAACCATTCTTCATCCATGACGCTGCCGTTCCAGTGACCAATCGTGACCATGGTGAGTTTGAAAGATTTACCCGTTGCAGGGATTGTTTTACCTTCACCGATAGGCATAGGCTGTGAAAATGTGCCCTCCACCACGCCTTGTACCGCAGTCCACTCACCCGATGCAATACGGATCGGGTGCTCATGGATGCTGGTATTTGGCGCAAAAATAAACATTGGTTTCAGTTCTTCGATGTGTGCTGGAATGCCTTTTGTGGTGTGACCGTCTGGATAATGCACAACGATGTCTTTAGCATGGCTCTTGCTAAGCTGATCCCATTTTTGACCCGTATAGACATTGAAATCCAAGTCGTCAAAATTTTCCAAGTTCACTTTTTCGTGTTGCTTGGTATTTTTAATTTCAGCCAACTGACGTTTCATGGATTCAATATCAGCGGCAGATTGTGCGGAAGCGGTCGCGCTGACGGCCAAAGCAGCGAGGGACAATAACAATGATGGGATAGATTTTTTCATTTCAAAATTCCTGTAGGGGTAATTGGAATTAATAAGCAAATTGACACATTTTGTGTGTACAAAAATGCCTTTGATATTTTTTTGTATCGATTCGATTTGAGGCAACACAAATTGAAAGTGCGGCATTGTAAAAGTTTGTTAAATTTTTCGGTAGATGGTAAAGTTGGGAATTACTGCGCAGAAATATGGACAATGATATGGATTTCGATTCCATCACCGTCTTCGTCAAAATTGTAGAAGTTGGCAGTATTTCCAAGGCGGCAAGATTAATGGGTATGCCGAAAACCACTGTCAGCGCTAAACTAGCCGCTCTGGAAAAACGGCTCAAAGTCAGCCTGATCCAAAGAACGACGCGCCAACTTCATGTCACTGAAGCTGGCAAGCAATTTTTTCAGCATTGTGCGAATGCCGTCCGGGAAGTGGAAATGGGTGAGGCAGTATTGCAGTCATTACAAGCAAAGCCATCCGGCGTACTAAAAATCACCACACCTGTCGACATAGGGCACACGGTACTACCCGTCATTACCAGTGCTTTTCTGGATAAATACCCAGATGTCACTTCGGATCTGGTGATCACTAATCAAAAAATAGATTTGCTACAAGAGGGTATTGACTTAGCAATTCGGGTCGGCGTGCTCAAAGATTCAACCATGATTGCCAGACACTTTTTTGATTTACATAATTGTCTGTTGGCTGCACCTGCTTATTTGAAGCAATTGGAAAAAATCACGCGTCCACAAGATTTGCTGAACGCCACTTTTATCGGCCAAAAGGGAATAGAAAAACTAAAACTGACCAAAGATAAATTAAAAGTAGAAATACCGCTCAATTGCCGCGTCTTCGCTAACGACGTAGAGACCGCAAAATCACTGGCAATGAACGGCGTGGGAATAGGATGGCTTCCTAGCTTTGTTACCATCGACGCCATTGAAAACGGACAATTGGTACCTGTTTTACCTGAATGGAAATTAGAAGCTGCGGTCGCATTTCATTTTGTGTACCCGGGCCATCGATACACGTCACCCAATGTACATGCGTTTATTCAAACAGCACTCGATGTTTTTCCAGTCGGCAGTTTATAAAACCTGGATTTGTGCAACCCGCATAGTGATTGCGTTGACAGAGACTTGGCGGGTGACCCCGTCCTACTTCACTTAACTACCAGAATATCCAAAAGAAATTTATTTATAATCCAGGAAAGAAAATGAGCAAGACAATGAATACGTTAAAGTTATGGCAGCGCTGTGCTTCTACATTGGGTGGCAAATGGCTCTTCGCAAAGATGTTGTGTTTCAAAGCGCCGTATTTCAGCAGCATTAGTCCACAGTTCGTGGAACTAAGACCAGAGCACTGCAAAGTACGAATCAACAAACGTCGCGCCGTACTCAACCATATTGGAACAGTACATGCTATCGCAATGTGCAACATGGCGGAATTAGCTGGTGGAACCATGACAGAGGTGACAGTGCCAGCAACCCATCGTTGGATTCCAAAGGGAATGACCGTCGAATACCTTAAAAAAGCCAGCAGCGATCTGGTCGCCATCGCTACGCCTGTGAAAACAAATGATTGGTCGGAGGCTGGCGAGTATAAAGTCAGAGTAGATGTGTTGGACGACATGAACGATCTGGTATTTCAGGCCATCATCACGATGTGGGTATCTGCGAAAAAGACCGTTTCCTGAATACTTAGCTACGTTTCTACGTAGCTTATTTCACCAATGCTTGTTGCACCATGTGACTATCTACGTATTGCACCATGCGTAAAATCTTACCGTCTGCAAAAGTATAAAGATGTGCAAAGGACGCCGTCATCGCTTTACCCGTCGCTTTATAGGTACCTGAATAGACGCCAAAGACGGCGATTTGATTTCCATGTTCCAGGTATTGTCTGGCTTCGGCGCGGTAATCTATCCATTCAGTCGCCAATCGCTGAAAGACGTTGGCGATAATGGCGTCTGACCCAACATATGTTCCGGCATACGGAAACCCTGCTGCTTCAGTCCATTCAGCATTTGGTGCTAACACTGAGAGGAGTCGGGTTATGTTGTCGCCGGACACACCTTCGTAGGTGGCTTTCAGAACTTCGAGATGAGAACTCATGGTTACGCCTGTTCTATTTTTTATGTCAGCTTTGACTTCAGTGGATGTATCAACTGAAGTCAAAGTTAAAACTCATCGATCTTTATATAGAACAGCCATCAATGTTACAAGCAAGCTCATTGATAGATGATTCCTCATCGCCTTTACTGCCTGTGATGTGACGCAAATAGTCTGTCCATTGTTCGACGTTCCCAAGCCATTTACCCAGGTCGATACGCTCGAACGTCGCGTCTGCATATTCCAATGCCAGGGTAGGAAATCCTTGCCCACCTACACGCGCCAGCATTTCTCTGCTGTCAGAAAAATGCAGTTGTGTTTCGAGACCATCCAACCGCACATATGCTGCGATAAATGCAGTCACATCTAAGCACATCTCATTTGCGATGTTTTGCAGAACCTCGATTTCAGCGATACGCAGACCGTGAACGTAATGCGCAATTTGAAGCTGCTTGAGCATATCCAGACCACGACCAGCTAATTGCTCTGCCGCCAGAATAGCTGTACTTGGTGGTGCAGAATTCAATACGACGCTGCTATCGCGCAGTAAACCATCAAGATAATCTTTACCAAAAACCTGACCAGTCAATTGCGCAATGCGTTCATCGCTGGCAACAATGTAATTACGTAATTGCGTTGTCACCGGGCGACGATTCATACCGGTCATCATCCCCCCGGCATGAAACACCAGCTTCAGGCCGGGGATAGTACGTGCCGCCGAAATAAGTGGCGCGGCACCGTAACACCAACCGCATACCGGATCGAAAATATAGTGTAGCTGAGTCATTCTTTTTCCTTTTTTGTTATTTCGGCGAACGTATTACGCATTGCTATCTGACCGCACTTAAATTACTGAGGCCACTTCATGTCGCCTTTGATGACCTTGGCACTGATATCCAGTGACGCGGGCAAACCCGCTTGTGGGTAGCGTGCTTTCATGGCTTCAACCAATGCTGTTGAGTCTTTTGCTTTTGCCGCTTCTTCCTCAAACGCTTTGACATAGTCACTGGTATAGGTCACTGCAGCTAAGCCTGCTGGAGCAGCGCCCAAAAAATGACCCGGAACAACCGTCGCTGGTTTCAACGCTGCGATTTCTGCCAACGTTGCTTGCCATTCATTGCGTGATTCTACTGTTTGTGTATCAGCCATCCAGACATGGATACCATTACCGACAACAACTCCTCCAGCCACCGTTTTCAGAGAAGGAATCCACAGATAACTACGGTCAGGGCTAGGGCCTTTAAGACCTTTAATCGCTATGGTTTTACCTTCGAGGTTCAGGTGGTCTGCTTTCAATACTTGTGGCAGTACCAATTTTTGCGGCGCATTGTCTTTCAAAATCGGGCCCCAATATGCTTTTTTACCTTCCATATTGGCCTTGATCGCGGCAACGGTTTGCGGTGTCGCAACGATCTTTGTATCAGGGAATGCTGCCTGAATTACATCCAGACCGAAGTAATAGTCAGGATCGCTGTGGCTGACATACACGGTACTGAGTTTTTTACCGCTTTGTTTAATCTGCTGCACCAGTTGCTCGGCATCATTACGCTGAAATTGCGCATCGATCAGAATCGCATCATGTGCGCCGCTAACGATCACCGACGAAACCGGGAATATCGCTTTTTCGCCAGGGTTATATACCTGCAACTGCAAAGGTTGAGCAGCGTGCGCAGTCATTGCGGCAACGCTTAAGCTGATGGCGGACAGTGCAGTAGTGAGCTTACGAATAGTCATAAAATTCCTCTTAGTAGTTATTAAAAACGGGAGAAGCAGGTGTTGAGGACTGAATCATAATTGCTTCCAATTGTTTTATAAACAGCCTAAAATGAAATGAATTATTGCGTAAATCGATCAAATAAACAGGAATTTTCAATATGGACCGCATCATTGCTGCGCAAGTGTTTGTCACTATTGCTGAACGCGGTAGTTTGAGTAGCGCTGCCGAATTGCTCGATATGTCACGTGCAATGGTGACGCGCTATCTGGCTGAGATGGAGAATTGGTCAGGTACTCGACTCTTTCATCGCACGACGCGGCGCATTAATCTGACCTCCGCTGGTGAAGCAACGCTGGTACGTTGTCGCGACATGCTGGCACTGGCAGAACAAATGTCAGCCGTCTCGAATACCGAAAAAGATGAACCACGCGGCATCTTGCGCATTGCCTGTTCGCAAGCGCTCGCGCAAGATTCGCTCTCCGCAGCCATTGCGGCTTATTTAAGGCAATACCCACGCACCGCTGTCGAGCTGCGCGTTGATAACCGCACTGTCAATTTGGTCGAGGATCGCATTGATCTGGCAATACGCATCACCAATCAGCTTGATCCAGGCTTGATCGCGCGGCGACTTGGTGATTGCCCTTCAGTGATCTGCGCATCACCTGCGTATCTAAAGGAGCATGGCATCCCTAAAAATGCTGAAGACCTCGCGGTGCACAATTGCCTGACGTATTCTTACTTCGGCAAAAATTTATGGAATTTTGAGCGCGCAGGCGAACCACTCAGCGTGCCCGTGAGTGGCAATTTCAGTGCCAATGATTCTGTCGTGATATTGAGAGCGACGCTGGAAGGCGCTGGTATTGCCATGCAGCCAGTGATGTCTGCTGCACCCTACATCGCCAGCGGTCAACTCGTCGCTTTAGTGCCGAAGGATAAGCCGATCACCTTAGGAATTCATGGCGTATATATGTCACGCCAGAATCAAGCTTTGATTATGCGTAGCATGTTGGATTTTTTGACGCAGTGGTTTGGGGCATCGA
Source organism: Cognatundibacterium jejuense (assembly GCF_014284255.1). Taxonomy (GTDB): domain Bacteria; phylum Pseudomonadota; class Gammaproteobacteria; order Burkholderiales; family Burkholderiaceae_D; genus Undibacterium; species Undibacterium jejuense. Next base: position 24,876 of record NZ_JACOFV010000015.1, on the reverse strand, counting down.
AAGTTTGATCGTGAACAAATATCGTGTCTTCCCGCGCGAGGAAAGTATGATCTTCTCCCAACTTTTAAAATCTAAAAACCGATACCAAAAATGAAGCGACCCACATCAACAACGCGGCTGAATGTGGGTCTAAAGATTCTTATCGCACTAAAACCCAACTTTGCGCATTAGTTCGATTACATTCCCACAATTGCACGCGCGTGCCATCGTTCGTATCAGCGTTATCCACGTCCAGACATTTGCCTGCAATACCGCGCAGTTCACCGTTGGCATAGAACCAGCGTTGGGCATCGGTTCCATTGCATTCATACAATTGGATACGTGTGCCATCCGCAGTACCTGCATTGTCTACATCTAAACACTTACCACCAGGTCCGCGGATTTCACCGGTGCTCTGGTAGTAAACCCAATTCTGCGCTGAAGTGCCATTGCATTCCCATATTTGCACTTTCGCACCATCGTAGACCCGATTTTGTGCCACATCAAGGCACTTACCTGCGATACCGCGAATTTGCCCGGCACTTGCCATCGACGGAGCGCCAATCGCGAAGAGGGTGACAAAAATAAATGCGATCGTTGTTACTAGCTTTTTCATCGTTTTCATCCTTCCTGAAATAACATGCATTAAGACCATCAGATACAGAATTACAGAATTACAGAATCTAAGGGAACTTTTATTAACAAAAGATAACCAAGACATGTAGAAAAAATTATGACAAATCACCTTTTATTCGCACAGGAAAAAATTGGTGACAGCGACATAAATGTAATTGCCTGGAATAAGACCAATCACCAACGAAGACTATTGAGATGCGGACAAACTACTTTTGTTTCACCCTGAGATATTTCTGACCTTGGATAAAACAAGGTAAAACGCACCAAACTTAGCCCGATTGGACAGCGAAATGCAACGTTACAAAATTACATATAACGTTACAAGTTAGAAATATAGCACATAAATATAAGAAAGATAGAAGAAAATAGCAGCTTTTACCCTTAACTATGTCTAATATGGCAATATTTTGATTACAGCACAAATTGCTAAGATGGGTGCAAACTGCGCAGCGTTTGCCATCACGAGATTTGGCGATAGTACCGACCCTACTCCATTGAAAAAATTTCGACACTATCGATGACTGTCCATTTGCTATCTACGAGGTATCAACAAAGAACGACGAACGGACGTATCGCTACCGGCGTTCTGATTTCGGTCAGCATCCAGGTCATTGCCTGGTATTTACTCGTCTCGCCACAGCTCAGATTGCAAGGTGAAATACATCGCCCCTCATTGCAGCCATTGATCTTACAAATCATTTCAACAGCGCCTCCACAGCAGCACACCACTACGGTGTCTCAGCAGCGTATTCATCCGGAAAAAAAGTTACTTCCAACGCACACCAAAACGTCGTCAGAAACGGCTACAAAAATCTCAGAAACATCCTCTTCTTCACAAACCATGCCGACAGTGCAGCAAGCGGAAATCCTGGATCTGGAAACACTAAAAGAAGCCGTCCGCACACATCCATTTGAATATAGAGAAAAAGAAGCACAGCGAGAATCAAAGCGAGAGACAGTCACTTCTGATACGGTAAGCCGGTCAATAGAAAAAGCAGCGCGTCCTAAGTGCGATAAAGATTACACGCCCCAATTGGGCGGCGTGAAATTTCAGAATTTATTGAAAATTCCTTTTCTGATGAAAGGCGCTGTGTCAGATAGTGGTTGCAAGTGGTGAGTAATTCCACCGGTATCGATAAAATGAATTTTGATTGAACGACAAAGAGCAGGCGCGGGTCTGTTTTAGTCCCGATACTGCCCGACAACATGCTCAGAGACAGAGACATGCGTTGGTTAAGCAAAACAAATCTACGGCAAACGTTTCGCCGGACCAAAGCGCTCCAAAATAAAATCAATAAAGCTGGTCATCTTAGGTGTCGCCTGACGATCACGTGGATAGACCAAATGCATAGGCCGCGCAGCGGGAACATAATCTTTCAGGATAGGTACCAAGCGTTTGGCCGCAATATCCTGCGCCAGCAACACCTCTGCCTGCATCACAATGCCGAAGCCGTGCAAAGCCGCCATGCGAAGTGCCTGACCATTGTTCGAGCGAAAGCGTGCTGGTGGTACCAAATGAGCATCCGTACGGCCTTTTAAGCGCCAACGCACGTTGTGTGGCCAATCCATAAATTCCAGACATTCATGATCAACCAACTCATCTGGTGTGCGTGGCTTTCCGAAACGCTTCAAATAGGCGGGCGAAGCGCAGATGACCATCGCATAAGGAAACAAATCCCGCGCCACCAAACCGGAGTCTTCCAGCTTACCAATCCGGATCGCCGCATCGTAACCCTCTTCGACGATATCCACCAGTCTGTCATTGAGCGACAGATCCAGCGAAACCTCTTGATATTGGCTAAGATAATCAGTCATCGCTGGCCCCAACCATTCGCTGCCAAACGAAACTGGCGCCGTGATTTTTAGCCGCCCACGTGGGCTGGTACGCATTGCTTCAGCTCCGCGCTCGGCTGTTTGAATTTGCGTCAGAATGGCGCGGCATTGCTCGGCATATTGCGCACCGATTTCAGTCAGACTTTGACGCCGTGTAGTACGTGTTAAAAGACGTGCCCCAAGCAACTCTTCCAACTGGTTGATATGTTTGCCGACCATCACTGGCGAAATCTCAAATGCCTTAGCCGCCGCCGAAAAACTACCAGCATCAACTACTGCGACAAATATTTCCATACTGCGTAGCTTATCCATGATTGCTAACTCCTGGTTAGTAATGATCTTCATTCTAGCTCATTTATTCCTGTCCGAACCGGGTGCATACTGAACGCTCATTCATCGTTATCACACACAGGAGTCCCAGCATGAAAAAAATTATTCTTATCGGTGCTAATGGCACCATCGGAAAGTCCATCGCCGCAGAATTAAGTAAGCGCCATGAAATCATTGGCGTTGGCACTCATAGCGGAGAGTATCAAGCCGACATCAGCGATCTATCTCAGGTACGTGCGTTGTTTGAAAAAACCGGCAAAGTGGATGCTGTGGTCGTAGCGGCTGGTGCGGTGCATTTCGCACCACTCGCTGAGTTTAGTCCTGAGAAATATTACCTAGGCATACACAGCAAACTCATGGGACAAGTCAATGTCACGTTGGTGGCACAAGAAATGCTCAATGACGGTGGTTCGATCACATTAACCAGTGGCATTCTCACACAAGAGCCCATTGTGGGCGGCAGTGGAGCCAGCCTTGCTAACGCAGGCGTAGAAGGTTTTGTGCGCGGTGCTGCCATTGAACTCAAGCGTGGTCTGCGCATCAATGTGGTAAGTCCAAACGTACTCGAAGAATCGATGGATGTGTATGGCGACTTCTTTCGCGGATTCGAACCAGTGCCTGCTCGCCGGGTCGCTTTGGCCTACAGTCGCAGCGTGGAAGGTGCGCAAACCGGGCAAATTTATCAGGTTTGGTAAGCAAATGTGGCGGGTCACACCCACCTTACCAGGCCAGGAAATCGAAACAAGCGCTTCATACAAAGAAAGTATGCCGTAATAATAAAATCGCCAGCAACCACATCGTCACACCGATTAATCCGTCCAGAATCTGCCAGGCTTTAGGACGAGCGAACCAGGGCGCTAACCAGCGGGCGCCAAACCCCAGCATGCTGAACCATAACAGGCTCGCGCAACATGCGCCGGTGACAAACCAAGGGCGCAGCGCGGGGGCTTGCTGGGCGCCGATACTCCCAAGCAATAACACCGTATCCAGATAGACATGAGGATTGAGCAAAGTAAATCCGGCAGCTTGCAGAATGACTGCTGCCAGCTTGCCTTGCGCACCTGACTCAGCGGGACGTAACTGATGCGATTGCTGCGCCCGGCGTAAAGCTTGCCAGCCATAGGTCGCCAAAAATGCAGCGCCAGCCAGAGACAGTGCTTTGGTGATCATAGGGCGCTCACCCAAGGCTTGCGCCATCCCAAACACCCCGGCAGCGATCAACAGCGCATCTGCCATTGCACAAAACAAAACGATACTGGCAACATATTCGCGCCGCAGACCCTGGCGCAAAACAAAGGCGTTTTGCGCACCAATAGCAACAATCAGTCCCAGACTGAGCAGCAGCCCCTGGGTAAATGCTGGCGCGATGCCAGAAAATGAAGAAATAAGATATGTCATGCCGCCAGCTTGCACCCAGCCTAAAATGAAGTCAAACTACGTTTTCTTCATCCAATTAAGTAAAACTAATCTTATGCTGGACTATACTTCACTTGCTGTGTTGTCTGCCGTGGTTCGCGAAGGAAGCTTTGAACGGGCGGCACGAACACTGCATGTCACGCCTTCAGCAGTATCGCAACGCATACGATTATTGGAGGAATTTATCGGCGGTGCGTTGATCATCCGCGGTCAGCCTTGTATTGCAACAGAAACCGGACGCCGTCTATGTCAGCATGTGGACCAGGTTCGATTGCTGGAATATGAATTACAAAAATCGGTACCAACAGTAATGAGTTCCGACCAAGAAGCGCCGAGCCGCGTGCCTTTGCCTATCGCAGTCAATGCTGACAGTCTTGCCACGTGGTTTGCGCCTGCTATGTCGGCTTTTGCTGCTACCGCACCAGTGTTGATGGATGTGGCCGTTGATGACCAGGACCATACGGCGGAATGGTTGCGCACTGGTACCGTGCTGGCGGCAGTCACGAGCAGCGCCCAAGCGGCATCGGGCTGCAATAGCCGCTCATTAGGCGCGATGCGTTATCTGGCGGCTGCCAGCCCAGAGTTTATCGAGCGTTATTTTCGTAAAGGTGTTAATGCTGCTAGTTTGGTGCAAGCACCTAGCCTGGTGTTTAATAGCAAAGACGAACTACAAACGCGCTGGGTGCGCAGGCTTTGCCATCGCCACGTTGAATTACCACGGCATACACTACCAGCCGCCCATGCCTTTGTTGCGGCTGCGGCCGTTGGTATGGGCTGGGGTCTGCATCCGCAAGCGATGATCCAGGATCATTTAAGGAATGGCACATTGGTAGAACTGGTTCCTGACACACCTTTAGACGTGCCGCTATACTGGCAACAAGCACGTTCTGCATCATCGTTACTCGATGGTCTGACCAGAGCCGTGACGAACGCAGCAAGTTCAACGCTTTTACAGCTTTAACACCAGCACCACCGGAAATGACGCATGACCGAGCTTCAACCAGGATTTATTCTCACACGCCATTGGCGCGATACTGCTGCGGGGACAGAGATAGAATTTTGGCTGACCAGCGACCGGGGACCACGGCGCTTACGCTTACAGCATCAGCCTTCGGTGGCGTTTATCCCCGCCGAACAACGCGAACGGACAGAGTTCATCCTTCACAGCCAGACTCAACATGAACGAAGGCAGGCGGAACTGCGCGAACTATCCCTGAAAGATTTTCAGCAGCGCCCTGTGCTGGGATTATATTGCCAGCAATACCGACATTTGAGTACGTTGGAACGTCGTCTTCGGCAAGGTGGCGTGGACGTGTATGAGGCAGATATTTTCCCGCCCGACCGCTATCTGATGGAACGTTTTATCACCGCGCCCGTGTTATTTCACGATCAAGTGCTCAACCCCGGCGAGGTGTTAAGTGGGGACTTAAAGCCCGCCACCGATTATCGCCCGCAACTACGACTGGTGTCGCTCGATATCGAAACCAGCGTGCATGGCGACTTGTATTCGATTGCTTTAGAAGGTTGCGGTCAGCGGCAGGTCTATATGCTGGGCCCTGCGAATGGCGAAGATGATGCAGCGGCAAAAATCGATTTTGCACTTGAATATTGCGACACGCGCGCCGACCTGCTGGAAAGACTAATCACCTGGATCGCGAGCCATGATCCTGATGCCATCATCGGCTGGAATCTGGTGCAATTTGACCTGCGCATTTTGCAGCAACATGCAGAACAATACCGGATACCTCTGCGACTCGGGCGCGATGGCAGCGCGATGGAATGGCGCAAGCACAACCGACAAGATCATTACTTTGCCAGCATTGCCGGGCGTCTGGTCATTGATGGTATCGAAGCACTGAAATCTGCAACCTGGAATTTTGCATCATTTAGTCTGGAATTCGTTTCACAAACGTTACTAGGCGAAGGTAAGGCCAGTGACAATCCGTATCAACGCATGGATGAAATCCAGCGCCGTTTTGATGAAGACAAACCTGCATTAGCCAAGTACAACCTCAAAGACTGCGAACTGGTGACGCGGATTTTTGCTAAAACCGAATTGATCTCGTTTTTAATGGAACGCGCAACCGTGACTGGCTTAGCGGCAGATCGTAGCGGTGGTTCGGTAGCGGCCTTCACGCATCGCTATCTACCATTGATGCATCGTCAGGGATATGTCGCACCGAATATTGGCGACATCCACGGTGAACCGAGCCCCGGCGGCTTTGTGATGAACTCGCAGCCGGGCTTGTATAACTCGGTGCTGGTGCTCGATTATAAAAGCCTTTATCCGTCTATCATCCGCAGTTTTTTGATTGATCCTGTGGGCTTGATTGAAGGCGTCAACAATCCTGATGACGAAGCCTCGGTACCAGGCTTTATCGGTGCACATTTTTCCAGACAAAAGCATTGCTTGCCGTCGATAGTGACTCAGATCTGGCAAGCACGTGACGTCGCCAAACGTGAACGTAACGCACCGTTATCACAGGCATTGAAGATCATCATGAATTCATTTTATGGTGTACTGGGTTCAATCGGTTGCCGCTTCTTTGATCCACGACTCGCTTCGTCTATCACCATGCGTGGTCATCAAATTATGCACCAGACCCGCAAGTTGATTGAGCAGCAAGGCTATGTCGTGATTTATGGCGATACCGATTCGACCTTTGTCTGGTTAAAAGAAGCTCGCAGCGAAGACGATGCAACACAGATAGGAAAAACCTTAGTTACGCACATTAACAATTGGTGGAAAGAATATCTGCTATCGCAGTTTAAGCTGACGAGCGCCCTAGAAATTCAGTTTGAAAGACATTACAGTCGCTTCTTCATGCCTACCATACGAGGTACCGAAGAAGGCAGTAAAAAGCGCTATGCAGGATTATCGATTCGCGCCGACGGCGGCGACGATATTGTGTATAAAGGTTTAGAAACCGTCCGTTCCGACTGGACTCCGCTGGCACAAGAATTTCAGCAAACGCTGTACGGAAAAATCTTCAGACGACAGCCATATAAAGATTTTTTACGTGACTATGTACAACGCACCTTGCGCGGCGAATTCGACCACGCACTGGTCTACCGCAAACGCCTGCGCCGCCCTTTGGCCGACTACCAACGTAATGTGCCACCGCATGTACGCGCAGCCCGCATCGCTGACGAATACAACCTGCAACGTGGGCGCCCGTTGCAATATCAAAACGGTGGCTGGATCAGTTATGTCATCACACGTAACGGACCAGAACCGCTAGAGATCCGGCAAGCAGCAATCGATTATGAGCACTATATTTCAAACCAGCTCAAGCCGATTGCTGATGCGATTCTTCCTTTGCTGGATGATAGTTTTGATGCGCTGATCAGCCGTCAACAACAATTATTTTGAGAAACAAACACATCTGCATTACCAGCGACTTGCCAACAGACTATGGCAATCGCGTACCCGGTAGCAACGAATTCTCCACTTTCACCACTGGACAATTAACAATGATGCGAAGCGGCTTGATCTGAATAAGGTTCTGCTCTTGCGCGTCTAAGACTTCTTGCTCTGAGTGCAGTTCGTGTGGTGTTTGATCAGGCATCCAATAAACCGCATACAACTGCCACAACGGGCTGTAATTCGCGTTGCCGTTTCCACCACCTAATGGTTGCGGGATCGAAGGCAAGACGCTACCTTGATCAAAATTCATAAACTTATAAATACGATCAACTGAAGAAGGTTTTCCCGGTACGGGAGGATCTGGCGGCAATGCATTCGCCAGTCTGGCTACAAAATTAATGTTTGCTTGCTTTGCCATCGATTCATCCGAGATATCGGTCGTGAGATACCAAACCCGCTTACCCTCAAACCAGCCTGGAACCAATGGCAGCGTCAGAAATTGATTCTCGCCATGGAAAGCAGACACGCTGGCACAACCGCTCATAAGTAGAGTACTCAGCAATGCTACGATGAAACTCAGCGAGACAAACTGGCGACTAGTTTTACCTCGGTTCATGTCAATTTTCCTTGGTGAAAAGTTCATGTTTCTAAAAAGTTGATCAAACTTGATGTTTTCTTAACTTAGTCAAAGTATGTCACGAGAACTTACATTCACATCAAAATAATTCACTACCCCGTCGATCAGTGATCATATTTTCTATCGTTCTGACTGCATTTCAAATAAGCCGTCAATCGACACCTCAAGAAAGCCATCCTCTGGGCTTAAAATATGTGGGGCGTTGCCTGATTCAGCTATAGAGTCCGCTAATAGCAACAGGAATTTTACCGCCAATAAAATTGCTATTTTTTTATTTTTAATTTACTGTGCTCTATCACGAATGGCGGCTATGTGTGGTCAGCGGTCGCTTGGATTTTGAGGCAACGCCATGCCCACGCTCAAGGACCTGCTTAACGGCTTCTGCTTTAAATTCTGCTGTGTAACGATTGTTTCCCCTTCTTAGTTTCGACATTACGAAATGTCTACTAAACTAGGAGAAGTCCACACACATGATTTTGCTTATGTGCCTGACATGGCACGTGCGGTACGCAATTTACCGGAGGCAAATTGAGAGGCGTCCAAACAGACTTCGATAACGGGAAGTCTGTTTGAATCGGATTTAACGAGGTTTAACGGCGCGGTAATACCCAATTTGCACGAGGAAAATGACAAGTATAGCCATTCGGATGTTTTTCCAGATAATCCTGATGCTCTGGTTCCGCGTCCCAAAAATCGCCAACCGGCTGTAATTCTGTAACCACTTTGCCAGGCCAAAGATCTGAGGCATTGACATCAGCGATCGTGTTTAATGCTTCAAGGCGTTGCGCTTCGTTCGAGTAATAAATGGCCGAACGATACGACATACCACGGTCATTGCCCTGACGCATGGGTGTAGTCGGATCGTGAATCTGGAAAAAGAATTCCAGAATTTTCCGATAACTAATCACTGCGGGATCAAAGTTAATTTCTATGCCTTCGGCATGGGTGCCGTGGTTACGATAGGTGGCGTTCTTCACGTCACCTCCAGTGTAGCCAACACGTGTACTTTGAATGCCGGGCAATTTACGGATTAAATCCTGCATGCCCCAAAAGCAGCCACCTGCCAGAACGGCTCTTTCTGTTGTCATCTCAAACTCCCTCTACCTGACTGATGTAATCGCCGTAACCTTCGGCGAGCATTTTCTCCAACGGCACAAACCGCAATGAGGCCGAATTGATGCAATAGCGCAAACCGCCACGGTCACGCGGGCCATCAGGGAAAACGTGTCCAAGATGGCTGTCGCCATGCGCTGAGCGCACTTCGGTGCGGCGCATGCCGTGACTGTCGTCGTGCAATTCTTTGATAAAACCATGGGTCAGTGGTTTGGTAAAACTCGGCCAGCCGCAACCGGATTCGTATTTATCTGCTGAAGCAAACAAGGGCTCACCAGAAACAATGTCCACATAGATACCTGGCTTTTTATTGTTCAGATATTCACCGGTGCCTGGTCGCTCAGTACCGTTGCGCTGGGTGACATTAAACTGCTCTGGCGTCAATGCTTTGATCGCTTCTGCCGATTTAGTGTAGCGTGTCATAAAAACTCCGTTTCTAGGTAATACACGATGCCTGATTTGTGTTTGCAAATTCAAATGGTGTGCATGAGGTAGTCGTCCGTAGCTGAAAAAGCTTACAGCGATCCCTTAAAATTTTATATGCTAACAGAGTCTGTTAAGGAGAGTTGATGAAGCCTCGAATGACGGTTGGCAGCACAATTGCATGAAGCAAATTATCATTGTTGTAGTTACACCTGATCATTTTTATAAAAATTCGTCAGCGGTACCTCAACGACAACAGACATCAGGTATTTTTTAAGTTACTTACATGAACAAACGTTCTCATGCCGATGTTTGATTTTCCTGCCTTTGATGCAAAAATTCTATTTGAGTTACCATCTACCTCTTTCCCTTTCATCAAAATACCGAGATCGGGGACAACGGATAAAATCAAAGACAATTGAGGATGAAGATGAGCGATTCAAGCACTTATACCCCACCAACAGTCTGGACCTGGGCTAAACCTAATGGCGGTACTTTCGCAAGTACCAATCGCCCGGTTGCCGGACCTACGCATGATAAAGAACTGCCAGTTGGCAAACACCCGTTGCAACTGTATTCATTGGCGACGCCTAACGGTGTCAAGGTGACGATCATGTTGGAAGAATTGCTTGCCCTTGGTCATAGCGGTGCTGAGTATGACGCATGGTTGATCAAAATCGGACAAGGCGATCAATTTGGTTCAGGCTTTGTCGACATCAATCCCAACTCCAAAATTCCGGCTTTGTCAGACCATAGCGGTGATGCGCCTGTCAGGGTATTTGAATCGGGATCGATTCTCTTGTACCTCGCAGAAAAATTCGACGCATTTTTACCGAAAGATATTGCGGCTCGTACTGAAACCTTGAACTGGCTGTTCTGGCAAATGGGCAGTGCGCCGTATCTGGGTGGTGGCTTTGGACATTTTTATTCGTATGCGCCAACGAAAATTGAATATGCCATCGACCGCTTTGCAATGGAAGTCAAGCGCCAGCTGGATGTGTTAAACCAACGCCTTGCAAACAACACCTATCTGGCAGGCGAAGAATATACGATCGCCGACATTGCCGTATTTCCCTGGTATGGCGGTTTGGTAAAGGGTTGGGTCTACAATGCAACCGAGTTCCTCAACGTCGCAGAATATCAGCACGTGCTGCGTTGGGCAGAACAGATATCACAACGCCCGGCGGTAGTGCGCGGACGGATGGTCAACCGTACCAGTGGCGAACTGTCTGAGCAGCTCCATGAGCGTCACGACGCCAGTGATTTTGAAACAAAAACCCAAGATAAGATTGCAACGGCAAACTAATGCAGACTGGATAGTACGTCGATAAGGAACTTCACCGTCATACTATCCAAGCGGTGTGCGGTCATCGCGCTTTCTATGTATGGAAAGAAATGAGGATTACGCGGATAATATCCGAACACAAAGTCCCTACATGAAGACAAAATGCCGCAGTCCAAATCCATACAAGATGAAAGCCAGGTAATTGTCTGGTTAGGTCAATTTGTCCAGCATGGCGGACCGCGCTATATGCAGATCGCCGATTTCATCGAACGGGCAATCGACAATCAACAGCTCAAGACCGGTGATCGCCTGCCATCACAAAGACGCATGGCTGAGCTATTGCAAGTCGATCTGACCACCGTCACTCGCGCATATGAAGAAGCCAAACGACGTCAGTTACTGAGTGGACTTGGTGCTCGCGGAACCTACGCAACCGCACCCAAATTCGATCTCGGGCAGATGTTGGATCTGAGTATGAATATCCCTCCCCCACCCGCAAACGTCGCTCTGGCAGAGTTGCTCAAGCAAGGATTAGCACAAGTACAGCGCAATGCCGACGATGATTTGCTAATCAACTATCATCTAGGTGGTGGCAGCCTGGATGACAGAGCCGCCGGGGTCAGTTGGCTACAACCTATGTTGGGCAAAATTGCGCCTACCCAGATCAGCGTCTGCCCCGGTGCGCAAGCAGCACTGGCGGCTTTCATCATGAGCCTGACAAAGCACGGTGATGTCATTCTGGCTGAACCAGCGATCTATCCGGGCTTGCGTATGGCGGCAGAACAATTGGGACGACGCATCATTGCGGTTGACATCGACATCGACGGCATGCGCCCCGATCTTCTGGCTGCAGCACTAAAAAAATATGCGGCGCCCATGGTTTATGTAAACCCGACCTTGCAGAACCCGACAACGCACACCATGCCCACAGCACGCCGTCAGGAGATCGCCAAAGTCATCGCGCACAGTGATGCCTATTTGCTTGAAGATGATCCGTATTGGTTATTGTTGGACGATGCGCCGCCACCTTTGGCGACCATGATTCCTGACCGCGTGTGTTACATCGCTACGCTGGCAAAATGTCTGGCTCCCGGCTTGCGTACGGCATTTGTCTGGCTGCAGGAACATGAACTGCAACAGCGTTTTCTCACTGCACTCAGGTCATTCAGCCTGATGACGCCACCGCTCACGAGCGCCTTGGCATCACAATGGATACGCAATGGTACGGCCACGACTTTGTTAGCTGGCATCCATGAAGAAGCTAGCCTGCGCCAACGTATGGCCGCCGATTTATTAGCAGGACGATCCTGTTTAAATAATCAGGGGATACATGTCTGGTTACCCTTACCGAGTTATTGGACAGCACAAGAATTGGTGCAGTCAGCACGCAATGATGGGCTTGCTATTACGCCGTCAGAAATTTTCTATAACCAAAGCAATCCACCACATAGCGTTCGCATCGCACTTGGTGGCATACGTCAGCGCGAACAATTGGCAGCGGCGCTAAGACGACTCTCGCATTTGCTGGCGCGACGGCCAGAAGCTCATTTACGTCAGATTTAATTTCTGAAATTGCAATGTCATTTATAATTCGATGCGACATGTCTGAGTCGATTCAATCACCTTAGATAAGCCCCCCCCCTGATCGAAGAAATGAACATTTTGATGAGAGATGTAAGCCATGCAAGCATTCAGAACTGAGTCAGATTCTATGGGTAATGTTGAAGTGCCCGCCGACAAATATTGGGGCGCCCAAACGCAACGTTCTATTCAACATTTTCCGATCGGCGTGGATAGATTTAAATGGCCTTTCGCCATGATACGTGCCTTGGGTATACTCAAAAAATCAGCCGCACTAGCTAACCTGGAATTGGGCGAGTTAGCACCAGACATCGCCAACGCAATATCACAAGCTGCGCAGGAAGTGATCGACGGCAAACTCAATGGGCAATTTCCATTGGTGGTGTTTCAGACCGGATCCGGTACTCAATCAAATATGAACGCGAATGAGGTCATCTCCAATCGCGCAATTGAAATTTTGGGTGGACAACTTGGCTCAAAAAAACCAGTGCATCCGAATGATCATGTCAACCGCGGACAGTCTTCGAATGATACCTTTCCAACTGCGATACATATTGCCGTGGTCGATGAACTGTATCAAAAATTATTCCCGGCTCTCAAAGTATTACGCGATACACTCGATGCCAAAGCACAGCTATTTGCGACGACTGTAAAGACCGGCAGAACACATCTGCAAGACGCAACCCCGATCACATTGGGCCAGGAAATCGGCAGTTGGGTCGCTCAAATAGATCACGCGACGCTACTCATCAAAGCATCGGTCAATGGATTGCTGGATTTGGCCATAGGCGGCACCGCCGTGGGTACAGGATTAAACGCACATAGAGATTTTGGCGCAACCTGTGCGAAACATATTGCATACCTCAGCGGCCACGCTTTCCGTTCCGCAGACAACAAATTCTTCGCACTGGCGGCGCATGATGCACTGGTCAATACGTCAGCCAGCTTACGCACTCTGGCGGGAGCGTTAATGAAAATCGCCAATGATGTGCGTTGGCTCGCAAGTGGCCCACGCTGCGGCATTGGTGAAATTTTTATCCCTGAAAATGAACCTGGCTCATCCATCATGCCCGGCAAAGTTAACCCGACGCAATGCGAAGCATTAACCATGGTGTGCGTACAAGTATTTGGCAATGACACGGCAACTGCATTTGCAGGCAGTCAGGGCAACTTCCAGCTCAATGTCTACAAGCCCATCATGGTGCACAATGTGTTGGAAAGCATAGGTTTATTAGCCGACAGCTGCAAGGCCTTTAACGATCATTGCGCGCTAGGCATAGAACCCAATCTGCCAGTCATCAATCGCAATCTGGACAATAACCTCATGTTGGTCACCGCCTTAGCGCCCCACATTGGTTATGACAACGCCGCAAAAATCGCCAAGACAGCACTCCATGAAGGTCTGACTCTGCGACAAGCGGCGCAACAACTCGCCCTGGTCACGCCAGCGCAATTTGATGAGTGGGTCAAACCAATGGCGATGACGAAGCCGGAGTAAGGCAGGTACACAGGGCTGATCGGTATTTCAGTGAGGTACGGTGGGTATAAGCCGCCGGCCCTCATAAAAATTTGACAGTACGGATTGCACCAAGCTTACTGACTAATATTTCGAATGCTAAGCATACGCTCAATGCTTTCCGCAATCGGAGCAGCATGCCAATAATTCGATAACGCTATCACCACAATACCGCTGTTGGTGTATATATTGACGTTTCCACTGACACCCGGAAAACCACCACTATGCCCGACGACGGGTCCTATTTTGCTGTTACTAAGTTCAAAACCATAACCGTAGCCACCGTGTTTTTGTGTTTCTTCAGGCGAATGGTTTTGCCATAGCGTTTTCAAGGTCGCAGGCTTGATCAGCCTGCCATCTTGCAAAGCCTGAGTGAAGCGCAGTAAATCACGCACGGTCGAATAACCACATCCAAAAGAGAAGCCACGCATCACGCCTTCAAAAGTGCTTTCTCTTATGCCTCCGGGCATCTTCATATAGCCCATTGCGAGATTTTCTACTGGTTCGTCAAGCGCATAACTATCCGTGTCATTCATGCTGGCCACTTGGTAGATGTGTTGCCGCACGTAGTCATAATAATTTTGACCCGATAGTTTTTGCACAATCACTCCCAGCAATACATAGCCAGTATTGGCGTAATAATATCTTGTACCCGGTTCAAACTCAGGCTGTATGCCTTGCAACATAGGTTTTAAGTCATCGAGTTCTCGATACAGTGCACGCGAACTTTGACGCGCTCTTTCCATTGTCATAAACTCAGTTAATCCATCGCTATGAGCCAGCAATTGGCCAATGGTGATGCGTTCAGTCACCTTGGCTGGTAACCAACTTGGATCGATATACTTGTTAATCTTATCGTCGAATTTAAGTTTGCCAGCTTCTGCCAGTTGAGCAATAGCAACCGCGGTAAACATTTTACCGATAGAGGCGATATTAAACTTAGTGTCTATCTTGTTCGGCACATGGTAGCGTTTGCTAGCTTCACCGCATACCCCTTCGGCAATCACATTACTACCTTGAGCAATCAACATCGCGCCAGAAAATTCATCTCGCCGGCATTCTTCCTGAAAAACCAATTGCGCCTTAATTGCAAGCGCATCCTCTTCAATGTTGAGTGATGGTCCGGCTTGGGCAAAAGGCGCATTCAATACGACGCCACAGGCCAGCAGAGAAATTATGGCAGATTTAAGAAAAAAATGATGTTGTAGTATTTGACTCATTTTTGTCCTTTAAGGATATACAAAAATAAACAAGTGCTGCTACGGGGAAGCAGTACAAACTAGTCCACGCCTAAATCTGATTTGACTGTTTTTTGAATATCTCTGATTGCTTTTTCGTTCTGCATTTTATTTAAAACGCTGGTCAGATCAGGAATTAAATCTGCATGTTTTTTATTTAAATAATGATACACAGGAAAGACGACCAGTGCGGGAGAAAGCAGAGCAATTCCGGGAAGAGCGAGTTCCCTTATCATTGCCAACCCCGACAAACGATTGGTAACCACGACGTCAGAACGTCCCAACATCATTTTAAGAAAAGCATTGCGAAGTGATGTCGCCACTTCGATTTTCATACCTTTGGTGTTTTCTTCGATAATTTTGATACTCTTTACAAATCCTATCGTATATGGTCGCAGACTTTCCCATCCATTGACAGGGAAATTCAGGCCGCGGGAAAACACCACAATTTCGTAGTTCATCAAAGGAACAGGTACCATGACCAGATTTCGATACTGTGCTTCGATTCCTGCTTTGCGATACAACTCACCATCCGTCAATCCAGAATCCGCACTTAACAATGAACGTTCACCTGGTAGTTCATTGATATCCACATGAATATTCAGTCGCCGGTATGCTTCAGTGATAATTTTCTCAGCAATAATGGTCGCGGGATCACTCCCCATTAAAGTAGAAATATGTAGCGTAGCCGCTTGTTGCGCATGCGATGGCAACGCCATTAAAAACGGCAACCCTGTCAACTTTAAAAGTATCCGACGTCGCATGAATAGGTGTATTTCATGTCAATGATTCACCATTGTACCTGTTTCAAGCCGGGAAAAATGAGTACTTTAAGGCAACATAGTTTTTGCGATATCAGCAGGTAAATATCGTTGATAAATCGATTCTAAGCTCCCATCTTTGCGCATCTCATCCATTGCATGACTTAATCGATCGACGATTTCTGGTGGGATTCGCTGACGTGAAAAAGAAAAGGAGCATTCGAAACATACAACTGAGCCATTTGCGACACGCCTCGAAAATACGAGACAGCGAACTAGCAATGGGAAATAGAGTTTGGTTTATCAAACCATCAGACTATCAGACTATCAATCACGATATTACTTTTAAAAGAATAAGACTACCATGTAGTACTATTCAAGCTCGCAGTCAATCATCTCCAAACTTGCGTATCGAATAAAAATACCCAAACCTGTGTTCAGGTCTGGGCTTTGTTAAAGATTTTAATTGTTGACTTTGATGTTTTCTTTAAGGGCTAAAAAGTGATGTTCTCGTACATTAAAGTCGTAAACTTGCGTCTATATCTGGTGCGGTGTTCAGAGCAGGCAAATAAATCACATCAGAATTAAAGTCGTAAACTCGCTTTCAGATTGATATTTTTATCGGATATTTTCGTCAATTAAAGTCGTAAACTAGTTTTTGTCCTACTCCGCAAATAAGCACGAAACCAAATTAGAGTCGATGGTTAAAACTGTCTACAAAGTGATTCGAACAAATGAGAATTCTTGAGAATGAGTGATTTAAAAATGAACCCTAGCAAAAATTCACTAGGAGCCAGAATTATTTTCGCTCGATGCAGCACTGCACCGGGCTCTCAGCTTAACGCGTAAGGTAGTGGGATGCCGCTAGTAAACCGCTCTCTCTAGCGTTCATAGCAGAAAGCGTCAATGCATGCCATTCTGGAATCCCAAATACGACCGCCGAGATCATCGCTCGGACGGCTCGAGTTCCACCAGGGGCTGCATAGTAAAGGCCGAATAACATGAGACCAGTACGAATCGAGCGTTATATGATTCATCCTGATGCCTATGGCCTCAGACAATTTGCTTTTATTAGCTTTATCCACGCACACGAAATAATCGGGTCGTTTCAAGGCTAAGAGACGACTGGCCACACTTGCCGACGCTGGTCGGGTGACGGACACAGTCGTTTCGGACGAAGTTCTGCGGCTAAAAAACTCTGGCGGCACTACTAGCAAAATGACACCTCAGACAGAATTGAATTAAATAAAGTGCTGGCGCGAGATGAGTTAGATAGGCTTGACCTGTTCGATGAGATGCAACTTAGAGCCGTATTAGGCGTGTGTAAACGTTCGAAATCCATTTCCGATGCCGGGAGAAAATTGTATGCCGCCTCACGAAGTGCCAAAGAGAAGCCCAATGATTCCGACAGGCTGAAGAAATACTTAGCTAAGTTTGGACTTTCATGGAATACACTCTTTTTGGAATAAGGATCACATTGGATGATGCGATCCTTCGTTTCAGAATGTCACTGGCATAAACTCAACTAAGACTTTCGATTTCCCGTTCGAAATTAACAAGTGCTTGCTGGTTATAGAGATCATTGAAGTAGGCATCATGGAAGAGTTCCTCAGAGCCCGCTTTATGCTGGAAGTACATCATGACGGTTTTTCGATTCGTGCGGTAGGTTTCTTCTTCAATAGAGCGATATTCGTTTCTGACGTCGCGCGCATATTGGTCATAGACCTCGTTTGGCTGACCCAAGATCGCCAAGTCCACACCTATCATGATGTCTTTCAGTGGATGCGCAATTTCATTCTGTTGCAAATGATCCGTCGCGCGAATTAAATCAGCGACCTCTGCCGCATTATCGATATCGAGGCCTGATTCAAGCCACAGTCTTGCGCTAGCTTCTTCGTTTGAGATGCCTTGCTTCACGTCATCGTACACAACATCATGGAACCAAAACGCCTTTTTAATTGTGCTAATATCATTGCGATTCGCATTCGTCGTAGCGGCCCATGCCGCAATCTCAGTTAGTCCATGAACCAAATGATTGAGGTTATGGTAATGGCGCTGAGGAGATCCATATGCCGAGCCTCCCGCAAGGTACTGGAACCATTTGTCTTCATTTGCACGTGCAGAAGTATCGACGTCAGACTGAATCCAAAGTGATCGCCATTCACGACCGAGCCAATCGACTATCCAGGCCTTGTATGCAGGCTCAGGTAAAAATTTCTCTACATTCCAATGCCAACCTACAGGGCCTTGCAATGCCCGAACAAAACTGGAACTGACAGAGCCAAGGTCACGTGGAGGCATGACGAAGATCGTTTTAGCACCCTGCAATACCTCAACGTTTGCTTGTTGAATGAGATTTTCATAGTCGAAGTCGGCAGTATTGCGAATACCCCTGATCAGGTAGTCAATACCCAATCGTTTTGCAGTTCTTGCGGTGTAATCGTTTTTCACGAGTACGACACTCACATTCGTCCAACCTTGTGCCATGACACTTTTTTCGACTATCGCTTTGCGTTCTGATGCAGAAAATTGCGGCTTCTTGAAAGGGTTTTCGGATATCATAACAACGACTTCGTCTGCTAAAGCACGCGCCTCTTGAATTACCCACATATGACCATTAGTGATGGGATCTAACGTGCCTGAAAATGCAATTTTCTTCATGATCTTATTTCCAAATATTAATGAACTTGTTATGTAACTTGGCGACCTGCAACTGTAGATCTCTACGTGAACATTCATTGCAAATAATCTGATCAGCACCAGTCAAATAGCTTTTTCTTGATGCCTGCATCGCGAAGATGCGCAGTATCTGATCATGGGTCCAACTAGGATTTCTTGCTCGAACTCGATCAACCCTGATGTCGTTTGATGCATCGACGCATACAACATAATCTGCATCGATACCACCGTCTACAATCAATGCAGATTCCCAGATAACGTAAGGCGCTGTCATGCTACTCGTCCAGTGTTGGACATGATTTAACACATACGGCTTC
This sequence comes from Cognatundibacterium jejuense, assembly GCF_014284255.1. Classification (GTDB taxonomy): domain Bacteria; phylum Pseudomonadota; class Gammaproteobacteria; order Burkholderiales; family Burkholderiaceae_D; genus Undibacterium; species Undibacterium jejuense. Next base: position 5,765 of record NZ_JACOFV010000015.1, on the reverse strand, counting down.
AAGATCGCTTTTAACTTCACATTGGCTATGCAATCTACTGCGAAGAGTGTGTGCAAACTTCCACGACTTAACTTTCCGTCTGGGCTTGCAACTTCCGGGAATGCCTCAATAATTTCAACTGTTGCTGGATGCTTCGGATTTTGATGAATTTCTCGAGCAACTAGATCTGCGTCAATGCACGGCACCTCTAAATCCTCAAACATTTTCCTCACCGTTGATTTGCCACTACCAATACCTCCGGTCAGTGCCACCACATGCGGCACAGTTCTTAAACAAGGTTTTTGTTCTACGCTCAACATTCTCTCAACCACTTTTTTCAATATTTTAAATTGGTTAATCACCCAATAAACTGGAGATTAGTGGGAAACCCAAAAGAATGCAAGTATAATTTGGTTAATCAACCAATTAAATGTTAATGCCATGTCCAGACCTCCCAATACCGAACAGCGTCGAACAGAGATAGTTAACGCGCTCCTCGCTTCTATGGCAGAGCATGGCTACGAAAAGGCAACGATTCAGGTCATCGCAAAGAAGGCAAATCTCAGCCCAGGGTTATTGCATTACCACTTCAAAACCAAAAATGAGATCCTTTTGGCTCTGGTTAAAACCTTAGCGGAACTGTCTCGTGCACGGTATTTCGAATTTTCGAAGAACGCATCATCCGCAGAGGATAAACTTCAAGCGTATATCAACGCACGACTAGGGAAAGGTGATGGTGCCAATCCAGCAGCGGTGGCTGCATGGGTAGTTATTGGCGCAGAAGCAGTACGTCAACCAGAAGTGAGATTGATTTACCAGGAATCTATCAAAGAAGAGTTAGCTCTAGCCCAAAGTCTTTTGACTGCATGTTTGAAAGACAAACGTAAAAGTTTAAAGAATGCTCCTCGATTGGCAGCCGCGTTGCTGGCATTCATGGAGGGTGCTTTTCAATTGGCTAGCGCAGCACCAGAGGCGATGCCTTCTGGCTACGCAGCGGAGACCGCTTACCAAATGGTACAGCGGTATGTCGACGGAGAGAAGATATTGGGTATCCGAAATTTATGATCAAAATACCGGAAAACTTTTGAATTCAGAATTTCAGCGGAACTATCGAAATCATCAATTCTCGCTACACGCAAATATTTGTCCTTAACGACTATTTAGAAGCTCCGTAACAGGCGGCATAATGCCTTGAGAAGAACGTCGAGATTTTCCAAACATGTCAATCAAAATATCGTTGTCATATTTGGAGTTGAATGATCGTGAGACCATTAAGGTCTGCAATTGCGAAAAGTTGGTTGATGGAATCGACGGCGATAACGGGCAAATTCTGGTCAGACATTAAAATGCTACTTGTCTGCGTTCCAGATTTGAACTGCTACCACTTATAAACTTCCTTCCCGGTCACAAGATTAATCAATCGAGGGTGGTCGTATAGAGCCAACAAGGGGTCGCTACCTAAAGCAAAAATAGTACCCAATTGACCAACAGAGCGAACAACTTTGGTTTCTCCGGATTTTTCCAAATCGACGATTCGTAGTTCGCCTTGCGTAATAGAGCCTTCGTCTGAATCGATATCACCCATGAGAGCTATAACCAAGCGACCATTCGGCAAGAAGGTTGAGCTACTCTCTTCTGCGTATGCTTGCAAGTTTAGTCCCGGCCCATCGAGATGAGTTGGATCACTTAGCGCAGCGAGAACATCATATGCGCTCACATCGTCGATGGGATGCCATAGCCCCCTTGCGCCTTTCCATACAGCAGCAAACTCGTTTTTCTGGCCAGAGAATGTCCCCAAAATGCATGCTGGCGACTCGAAATACTGAATAAGGTTTCATTCGGGAGCGCAGTCAACAGCGATGTCACTTCTGAACTGAATAATGGCATAGCTTGCCCCTCGCTCGTCAATTGAGTCATTTTCCACGGATTTGCGCCATTTCATCTTTGATGTTGGCGTCACACCAAAATACTCTACAGCGAGCTCACGATAAATCAAGAGCTTATTTGTACTCGGCTTCAGATACAAAAATGCCCAAGCCCGATCATCCAGGTTTGGGCATTTTCTTAAAGGTTTTTAGTTTACGACTTTAATAGCCAGTTTATGACTTTAATTGCCGAGAACATGAGCAAAAATTTTCTCATCGACATTATTCAACCGTGACACTCTTCGCTAAATTCCGTGGCTTATCAACGTCGGTGCCACGTGCTAAAGCCGAGTGGTACGCGAGCAATTGCAGTGGAATTACATGCAATATCGCTGACAGTTGACCATAGTGTTCTGGCAGGCGAATTACGTGCACACCTTCACTCGAAGTGATGTGCGAATCAGCATCCGCAAAAACGAACAACTCACCGCCACGTGCGCGGACTTCTTGTAAGTTGGATTTGAGTTTTTCAATCAACGCATCATTAGGTGCCACGGTGACGACAGGCATTTCTTTGGTAACCAATGCCAATGGACCGTGTTTCAATTCACCTGCTGGATAGGCTTCTGCGTGGATGTAGGAAATTTCTTTGAGCTTTAATGCGCCTTCGAGGGCGATTGGATAGTGCAGGCCACGGCCGAGGAATAAGGCGTTTTCTTTGTTCGCAAATTCTTCTGCCCAGGCGATAATTTGCGGCTCCAGCGCCAGAACTGCACTGATGGCGGCTGGCAAATGGCGCATCGCTTTGATGTGTGACGCTTCTTCTTCTTCAGACAAACGGCCTTTGCTTTGTGCCAGTGTCAGCGTCAACAAGAATAACGCAGCTAATTGTGTGGTGAATGCTTTGGTCGATGCGACACCAACTTCAACGCCAGCGCGGGTGATGTATGACAATGCGCATTCACGTACCATGGCACTGGTGGAGACGTTGCAGATGGTCAGTGTGTGTTGCATGCCCATGCTGCGTGCATGCTTTAAAGCAGCCAAGGTGTCTGCAGTTTCACCGCTTTGAGAAATGGTCACCACCAAGCTGTTTGGATTAGGCACGCTGTCACGGTAGCGGTATTCGCTCGCGATCTCGACATTGACTGGGATTTTAGCAATCGATTCCAACCAGTATTTAGCGGTCAGACCTGCGTAGTAGCTGGTACCACAAGCAAGAATCAGCACTGAGTCGATTTGTTTGAAAATACCATAAGCTTTATCACCAAACAATTCTGGCATGATGCCTGTCACACCTTCCAGCGTATCGCTGATAGCGCGAGGCTGTTCAAAAATTTCTTTTTGCATGTAGTGGCGGTATGGGCCGAGTTCTGCCGCGCCGCTGTGGGCATGGACTGTGCGCACTTCGCGATCAACAGATTTGCCATTGACATCAACTATCCAGACGCGTTGCAATTGCAGATCAACCACATCGCCTTCTTCAAGGTAAGTGATTTGGTCTGTCACTCCAGCTAATGCCATTGCATCAGATGCGAGGAAATTTTCACCTTTGCCGATACCAACGATCAATGGCGAACCATGACGTGCGCCAACGACGCGATGTGGTTCATCACGGCAAAAAACGGCAATTGCATACGCTCCGGTCAGACGTTTAACGGCTTGCTTGACTGTTTCAAATAAATCGCCTTGGTACAAATGATCAACTAAATGGGCGATGACTTCCGTGTCGGTCTGACTTTCGAAAACGTAGCCGAGTGCGCTCAGTTCTGCGCGCAATTCTTCATGGTTTTCGATAATGCCGTTATGTACCAGTGCGATACGGTCACGGGAGAAATGCGGGTGAGCATTCGCAGATGATGGTACACCGTGGGTTGCCCAACGAGTATGGGCAATACCGGTAAAACCAGCAAGGCCAGTTTGTTCGATTTGCGCCTGCAGTTCTGCCACGCGTGAGGTACTGCGCGAACGTTGCAATTGTCCATCGACGTGCAAAGCCACGCCGCATGAATCATAGCCACGGTATTCAAGTCGCTTCAGACCTTCTACCAGAATAGGAGTGATGTTACGTTGGGCAACTGCTGCGACGATACCGCACATAATGACCTCAAAAATAAAATTGGAATGTCGCCATGCTAATAGAATTTATGTGAATATTTATTTCAAAATTCAGTTATTTTTGAAATAATTCATCGACACAAAAAAATGTGAGTGCTATATTTCATAACTTGTTATTATTTGAAATATTATTCCATTATGATGGCACTCGATGAATTAGATAGACGCATTTTGTTGCAACTACAACAAAATTCAGCATTGACTAATCATGAATTGGCGGCGCGCGTGCATGCTTCGCCGCCAACTTGCTTACGACGCGTGAAGCGCCTGACGGATGAAGGTGTCATCACCCGTCAGGTTGCTCTGTTAGCACCAGAGAAGCTAGGCTCAAGTCTTACTGCGATCGTCGAAATTACACTGGATCACCAGGCGACAGAAAAGCTGCTTGAGTTTGAACAGTTAGTAGCGAACGAAACCGCTGTGCAACAATGCTATCGCGTCTCACCAGGGCCAGACTTTGTGTTGATTATTCAGGTCGCTGATATGCCTGCTTACCACTCTCTGGCGCACCGTTTATTTGCAACACAGAGCAATATCCGCAACGTGCGCAGCTTCTTTTCTATCGTAAGAAGTAAATTTGAAACGCGGATAGAGTTATAAGACTTTTTCTGAGAATCAAAGAGGACGTACGCCTTCGCGCAACACTTCCTCTTTGTAATAGCGTTGGAAGCCTTTCCAAATCAAACCATTTCGTGCCGCGTTCTCAAACATCTCTTGTATAGCCGCGAGATCTTCTGGGTTTAATGATTTTCTGGAAAGGTAAACGCCACTTTCGCCCCAAGGCAACTCAGCCAGGGCCTCATAACGCAATTGATCAACAATATCTGCAACGCGCGAATCAGTCTGCGCAGTCCCAGCCAATATAGAAGGCGCCATCAAGACATAATCAACTGCTCCCAATTTCAATAAACGAGCAACGGAAAGTGGGTCGACATCTAGTACTAGTCGTCCTTGCTTTTGTAAATCAATCAGTAAAGCCTGGTAACGTTCTCCATAATCGAAACCACGTACTACAGCAACTTTGGCTTTAGATTGATTCAGCAATTCCTGAAAATTTTTGACCGGTTGGCGATTAAGTGCAGACAGTGACATCAGCACGGCACGACTACGAATAAACGGAAAAAAAATGCCATGTTTATCGCGACGCGGAGTACGGGTCGAGGCAACCATAAAGTCAGCCTGACCATTTTCAAACATGAGCTCAAGGCGTGCGCGCGGCACTAAAGACATCACAAACTCACACCCTTCTTTTGCCGACAACGAGCGCAAAAATTCAGGATAAATTCCACTGATAATGTCGCCCTGATCGATCACGCTAAACCCAGTCACTGCCATCGGAACATTAATAGGTCGAGAGCAATGGGCAAACGCTGATGAGCACAAACACACTGCCAACATCGCTGCAAGCAATCTCACCAGAAGCTTCGTTGGACAGAGAATTAACATATCAAGGCTCATAAGATACGTAACGCTCATAGTCTACCTGAAACGCCCATTTTTATAGCGAAAAGACTACCAAACTACAAAAAGTGTTGGGGAAAACGCAGAAGTGATGGTTAATGAGGACGAAGCCCAAGATTCAACACTTCAGGATCGTAGTAGTTTTGAAAATATTTCCAGACTAATGCTGAATTAGCGGAATTTTCAAACAATGCTTTCAAGTAATTTTTATCCTCCGCGAGTTCAATTTTGAAGTGCAAGCGTATTTTTGAAGAATACCTGATTGGGTGTAAGGTATCCTAACCTTTTTCTTGGTCGATTATTCAGTCTATTCATGGCGTGATCAATCTCCTGTTGTGTAAT
>NZ_JACOFV010000014.1 GCF_014284255.1 Cognatundibacterium jejuense | reverse complement strand
GGACAATGCCTATTCAAAATTGGCGTATGGCGTTAAATCGTTTTATGATTGAGTTTGGTGACCGCATTCAAAAATACGATCACTAATTTGTTCCGTGGCATTTACACAGAATTTCTTACAGGCTCAATAAAATATGTTCGTAAGATTAAGTAGGACGTAAGTCCTACTTCATCTGTTTATCTAAATAAAAACCTTACTTTTCCAAGAAATAGTTTTTATGAAAAAGTTTTTAACGTATTTAAAAAATATTTCAATTATCGCTTTGTTTTTTTGGTTTGAAATATTTCTTGCTATTTTATGCACCATATTTTTTTCATCGAAGGCTTCTGCACAACAGATTTACGAGGTAAATAAAGATGGTAAAACGGCGTTTCTTATAGCAAGCTCACACGCTCCTAACCACGGAGTTTACAATTTGCCTCAATGGTTGTTAGATAAAGTTAAAACATCTCGCGATTTATGTATAGAAAGTAAATCACCTACTCCAGACGAAGCATATCTAGAATACAAAAGTATGGCTTCACAAAGTAGAAAAAAATATACGATTTCTGAAAAAAAATATAGAAATAAAGCCATAGATTTAATTGCAAATAATGTGCAATTAGATGTGGGAAAGAAAAATGATTTTTATCAATTCTCATCTTACTATTTGGCAGATACGCTACTGACAGTGCATGATTTTGGACTTCCTTTGGCAATCGGAAAATCTATTGATCAAATGCTTTTCGATAAATTTTCCGAGTCAAATCTAAACAGTGACTGTTATCTCGAAAGCTATTCCTCTGCGCTAAATCAAGGTCAAAATATTTCTTCGTTTGATGCTTATGTCTATTTGAAATACGCTATCAATTTAATTGATAAACCGGTGATGCAAAAAGAATATGTTGATTATTTAACTCAAATTCAAGTTGCCTATAGCCAAGGTAGGATTGAGAAAATTTGTGATATTGAAAATCAGTACAATAATAAAAATGGTTTGAAAAATATTGAATTAATAACAATTATTTCAAGAAATAAAAATTTTGCCGCAAAAATTTCGGATTTTATGACTATTTATAAAAAACCAACTATTGCTATTGGAGCTTTGCATTTTTGCGGCCCGGGGAGCGTATTGAATATTTTAAAAAGAAATGGTTTTTCAATACGCGAGTTCAATTTTTAAGTACAAGACCTATTTAGAAGAATACCTGATTCGGCGTTTTGAATCCTAGTTGTTGGCGCGCACTCCCTATTGCGTTCATTTTATGAAAACTATCCTCCAAACCGAATCGAGCGAATGCGGCCTTGCCTGTCTTGCGATGGCTGCATCTTATTATGGTCATCATACCGACCTCGCGGACTTGCGTAGGAAGTTTTCGGTTAGTCTCAAGGGCGCGACAATGGCGCAATTGATGCGTCATGCTGCGGCACTGCATTTATCGACTCGTCCGCTTCAGTTGGAACTAGAAGAAATACTCCAGCTACAGACGCCGTGCATTTTGCACTGGAATTTAAATCACTTTGTTGTCTTAAAAAAAGTCACTAAAAGCTGGCGCGGCAAAGTCACATTAGTTTTACTTGATCCAGCTGTCGGTGAGCGTCGAGTCTCCCTACAAGAAGCATCGGCACATTTTACTGGTGTAGCTTTAGAGTTATTTCCAAGTGCTGCCTTTCAGAAAAAAGACGAACGTAAGAAGGTAGCGATCCGTGATCTGACCGGACATGTCGTTGGTCTGCGACCAGCAATTGCGCAGGTTATGTTGTTAGCGCTGGCCTTAGAAATCTTTGCCATATGTTCTCCCTTATTTAATCAATTCGTCGTCGATGAAGTCATTGTCAGTGGTGATAAAGAACTACTGACTGTTTTGGTATTTGGCTTTGGTTTGTTGATGATCACGCAGACAGCAATTAGCCTCGCACGTAGCTGGTTTCTCATGCGTTGGAGTATGGATATCAGTTTTCAATGGAGTGCACGGGTATTTGCTCATTTGACCCATTTGCCTGTGTCGTTTTTTGAGAAACGTCATTTAGGTGACGTGGTATCGCGCTTCGGCAGCATCGGTGCAATTCAAAGTACCTTAACGAGTTTGTTCGTCGAGAGCGCATTAGATGGTTTGATGGCCTTATTGGCGCTGTGCATGATGTTGGTCTATAGCTTAAAGCTTTCGGCTTTAGTCTTAGGTACCGTTTTTGTTTATGCCTTACTACGCTGGATTTCTTATCACCCATTCAGAGAAGCATCGCAAGAGCGTCTTATTTTGTCCTCCAAAGAAAGCAGCCATTTTTTAGAAACGATCCGGGCAGTATCGCCACTGAAGTTATTCGGACGAGAAGAAGAGCGACGAGCCAGATGGTTAAATCTCAAAATGGATGTGCAAAACCGTGACATTAAAACGCAGAAGATGTCGATCATGTTCAAGATTGCGAACACAAGCTTATTCGGCATACAAGGACTTGCTTTGTTTTACATCGGCGCAGGACAAGTGATGTCCAACACCCTATCAGTTGGCATGTTGATGGCGTTTTCTAGTTATGCAGGTACTTTCTCAGGACGCTTCTTTAGTTTGATTGACCTGGTCGTCAACCTCAAAATGCTAGGCTTACACAGTGAACGCCTGGCAGACATTGTTCTGGAAGAGGCAGAGGTTGATACGGTCATAGAAACTGATTTGTCTCGTATCAATCCGACGATCACTCTTAAAAATATTAAGTTTCGTTATGGCGAAGGTGAGCCTTGGGTATTAAACGGAATTAATCTCAATATCCCTGCCGGACAGAGCATTGCCTTAGTAGGGCCGAGTGGTTGCGGTAAAACCACCTTATGCAAAGTAATCCTTGGCTTATTGAAACCCACTGAAGGTGAGATTTTGATTGATGATATTCCGATTCAACAATTGGGACTCAAGGCTTATCGCCAATTAGTTGGCACGGTAATGCAAGACGATGTTTTATTGGCTGGTTCTATCAGGGACAACATTAGTTTCTTTGATGCACATACTGATCAAACACGGGTGGAGCAATGTGCGCAGCAAGCAGTGATCCATCAAGATATCGTTAAGATGCCAATGGGTTACCAAACCTTGGTCGGTGATATGGGCAGTAGCTTATCTGGTGGCCAGAAGCAACGTGTGTTGTTAGCACGTGCTTTGTACAAGCAACCAAAAATTCTGGCACTGGACGAGGCAACCAGCCATCTTGATGTCGACAACGAGCACAAGGTCAATGAGGCGTTGAAGGGTTTGCGACTCACCCGCATCATGGTGGCGCACCGACCAGAGACAATTAACGCTGCAGAGCGCGTGGTGACCATGCTTGACGGCTGTGTGAGTGAGTTGCAGATGAATCCAGTTTTGCCACTTCAGCAAATAAGCCAGGTAGCATAAGTAGACGTCTCAGAATGTTTGTAATGCAAAGCTGTTAAGTAAAAAAGCCGCACCCTTTCAAAAGGATGCGGCTTTTTAATTTATTGCATCAGTGCGTTGTTACTTATCCTGCACGATTCATCAAGAACGTTGTCAACAAAGGTACTGGGCGACCAGTAGAGCCTTTGGCTGCGCCAGATTTCCATGCGGTGCCAGCGATGTCCAGATGTGCCCAGGTGTATTTCTTGGTGAAGCGTTCGAGGAAGCAAGCTGCAGTGATGCTGCCGCCAGCTGGGCCGCCAATGTTTGCCATGTCAGCAAAATTGGATTTGAGCTGTTCGTTGTATGCTTCTTCAATCGGCATGCGCCATGCGGTATCACCAGTTTCTTTACCCGCTGCCAGCAATTCATCAGCTAAAGCATCATGTTTGGCATCGTGGCGTGTGAATAAGCCTGTGTTGTGGTGACCCAAGGATGTGACGCAAGCGCCAGTCAGAGTGGCGACGTCAACGACTGCTGCCGGGTTGAAGCGTTCTGCGTAGGTCAGGGCGTCACACAGAATCAAACGGCCTTCAGCATCGGTATTTAACACTTCGATTGTCTGACCAGACATGGAAGTCACGATATCGCCTGGGCGTGTCGCTGAGCCAGATGGCATGTTTTCGCAGCTAGGAACAACGGCGATCACATTCAGTTTGAGTTTCATTTCGCCGATGGCGCGCATGGTGCCGATGACAGAGGCTGCACCGCCCATGTCGTATTTCATCTCATCCATGCCTGCGCCTGGTTTGAGAGAAATGCCACCAGAGTCAAAAGTGATGCCTTTACCAACCAAAACAACCGGTGCGTCTTTTACTTTGCCGCCCATGTGCTTGAGTACGATGAATTTTGGTGGTTCTACTGTGCCATTAGTGACGGACAAGAAACTGCCCATTTTGAGTGCCTGGAGCTGTTTGCGATCCAGAATCTCTACGCCCATCTTGTAATCAGCAGCAATTTGCTTAGCAGTGTTGGCTAAATACGTCGGAGTGCAAACGTTTGGTGGTAAATTGCCCAATTCTTTGGTTAAATCCATGCCGTTGGCTAAAGCGATGCTTTGCAGCAAGGAAGTTTTTGCAAGAGTTGCTTCGGTGGTGGCAACGGCAATAGCTACTTTTTTGACGCCGACAGGCGCGGTGTCTTTTTTGCTCTTTAAGCTGTCAGCACGGAAAATGCTTTCGCGGAAGGCGATTACTGCACCGCGTACCGTCGCGGAAATGTCGCGGTCTTTGATGCTTGGTAATGCCAGAACAACATCATTGGAGCCTAAGTTGAGCAAGGTACGCGCAGCGGCTTGTACTGCTTGTTGGTAGGCTTTTTCTGTTACTGTGCTGCCTTCTTCGCCTAAACCAACCAGTAACACGCGTTCTGCTGCGATGTCAGCAATATTACGCAACAATAAGGAAGAACCAATCTTGCCAGTAATGTCACCAGATTTCAGTGCTGCAGCGATGGCGCCGTGCTTATCTAAGCCGGCCGCTACTGCGGAAAGTTTTTTATTTTCGAATACGCCAACTACGATACAGCCTGTCTTGATGGCCTTGTGGGCAGTTAAGGCACTTTTTGCGTCGATTGTTTTTATGCTAAAGTCCACGTATTACTCCTCTTGGTAAGTCTCGTAAAACAGACATTATAATCCTTCTCATGATTTTTCAACGCGCGCTTCGACGTGAATTGCTCAGCGCAGCAGGCGCAGTCTTCACAACATTGTTTACCATCACGATCACCGTGATGCTCATTAAGATCCTCGGACAGGCGGCTGGAGGTAAAGTTGCATCCAGCGATGTGGTCGCACTCATCGGCTTTACTGAGCTGATGAATATGCCGATTTTATTGATATTGACCGGTTTTATATCGGTCTTATTGGTTGTAACTCGTACCTACCAGGACTCAGAAATGGTGGTCTGGTTCGCTTCTGGTCAGAGTTTGACAGAGTGGATAGCGCCTGTGCTGCGGTTTGGTGCGCCGTGGATCATTTTGACTGCTTTGCTTAGTTTTGTGGTGACACCATGGGCTAGTCAGCAAAGTTCAGATTTCAGAGAACGCTACGAAAAACGTTCTGATATCGCCAAAGTGTCTCCCGGCAAATTTCAGGAATCGTCTTCGTCGGACCGTATTTTCTTTGTGGAAGAAGTCGCTGGCGACATGAGTAAGGTGCAAAATATTTTTATTAATACGATTCGTGATGGTCGTTCCAGTATTGTCGTTGCCAAAGAAGGCGTGATAGATATTGATAAATTTGGCGATAAATTTCTGGTCATGAGTAAAGGGCGTCGTTACGACGGCTTACCGACCGCCCCCGATTTCCAGATGATGCAATTTGATAAATATGGCGTATTGGTTTCTAGTCAGAATGGTGCTTTGGTCGGTGATAACTCTGCAAAAGCCATGCCATTGAATGTGTTGTTGAAAGACATGGATGCCAACAAAAAAGCGGAATTATTGTGGCGCATTTCTTTACCTATCATGTGCACATTGTTGATGTTGGCGGCGATTCCGCTGGGGTTTGTGAATCCACGGGTAGGTCGTTCCGCAAACTTAATTGTGGCACTGCTTTCAGTGATCATTTACTTGAATATTATCAATATTTCTCAAGCGACAGTGTCGCAAGGCAGGAGCGAATTTAGTATGAGCTGGTGGCCAGTTCATTTAATGGTGTTATTGTCGGTGATCGCTATGTTTGCGTGGCGACTCAAGGTAAATAGCGACTGGCATCCATTGGTGATATGGTCCAGATGTAAGGCTGGCGTACGTGGAAAAGAAAAACAGGCATGAAGATTTTACAAAAATATTTTGGCACTGAAATTATTCGTTCTGTGCTGTTTGTGATGCTGGCGCTGCTGGCGTTGTTTTCCTTTTTTGATTTAATGGGAGAATTGCCTAGCGTCAATAAAGGTGGTTATCGTTTGCAGCATGCACTATGGTATGTATTTTTAGGACTGCCTGGCTACGTCTATGAATTTATGCCTATCGCTGTGCTAATTGGTACCATTTATGTTTTAGCGCAGTTCGCTTCTAATTCCGAATTTACTATTATGCGTGCTGCCAGTATGTCGAATGTGATGGCTGCTGGTATTTTATTTAAAATAGGATTCGTGTTTGTTTTGCTGACTTTTTTGTTTGGGGAAATCATTGCGCCTAATTCCAGCAAAATGGCGGAAGCGATGAAGTTGACGGCTTTAGGCGCGGCTGAAACACAACAATTCAGAACCGGTTTATGGACTAAAGATTTGATTCGTCAGGATGGTTTAAAAGGCGAGGTCATCGGATCACGGTTTTTAAATGTGCAAGAAATTCTGCCGAACCGCCAACTCAATCAGGTGAAGCTTTATGAATTCGACAAAAATTTTCATCTGGCACGTGAAGTGACAGCCGCGAATGCGGCATATCAGGGTAATAATGTATGGCGTCTTTTTGACGTTAATCAGACTTCCTTTCCTATGACTTTGTCGGCGGAAGATATTGCCAATGTAAAGAGCCAGAAGTTACCAAGCCTGGATGTGGTATCTGAAGTAACCCCTGATATTTTAGCGGTGTTATTTGCCGACCCTGATCGTATGTCAGCGATTGATTTGGCTGCATTTACGCGGCATCTGGCGGAAAATAAACAAGATAACGAGCGCTATCAAATCGCCTTCTGGAAAAAAATCACCTACCCGTTTGCTACCTTTGTAATGATGGCACTGGCGCTGCCATTCGCCTATTTACACGTACGTAGCGGCGGCATTAGCTTTAAAATTTTCAGCGGGATTATGATAGGGATGGTGTTTTACTTGATTAATTCCTTATTCTCACATCTGGGCATGCTCAATACCTGGCCACCTGTTGTGACGGCGCTGGTGCCCAGCTTATTATTCATGGGACTGGCGATAATGGGTTTGCGCTACGTAGAAAGACACTGATGAATAAACATACTGCATTGATCTTGTTTGCGCATGGCGCACGTGATCCGCGCTGGGCGGCTCCGTTCCAGCGGCTGCAAAAAATGACCCAGGAAAGTTTGCCGGATTGCGCCGTGGAATTAGCTTTCCTGGAATTTATGACGCCGTCCTTGCCTGAGTTGGTGTCAGATATGGTTGCAAAAGGAATCCAAAAAATCACGGTCTCTCCAATATTTTTAGGACAGGGTGGTCATGTGCTCCGAGATTTACCAATCTTGATTGAGCAACTGAACGTGACATATCCAGACCTTGATATGCAATTGGCGACAGCAGTCGGTGAACAAGAGAGTGTTTTATTGGCAATTCGCGACTACTGTGTTAGTTTGGCGTAATTCTGTTTTATTTAATTTCAGTATTAACAGAATAATAGAATAATAGAATAATAGAATAATCATGGATATAGCTTACTAAGCGTTATCTTGCCTGTGTAATTTTTCTGGAATCATTTTTTGGAAAAGTTCATGTCGATTTCTCGTTTTGCTTTTTGCATTTGTTTGGTTTTTTCTCCGCTGGCTATGGCAGGGCAGATCCTTGCTGTTGGTACCGAATTTGCACATGTATTTGAGTGCAACAGTGACGGCGGTTGTAATGGCCTTGCGGTCGACATATTGCGCGCTTTAGCGAAGCAGAATGGCGATACGATCAGTTTTCAAATCTACCCATGGAGTCGCGCTCAATCGATGGTCGAAAACAGTCAGGCACAGATACTGATTGGTCCGTATAAGACTGCCGAGCGTGAGACAAAATTCAGCTTTGCACAGAAACCGTTTTATCAAGATGTGATGGCATTTTATGTGCGTCAAGAAGCAAAATCCGCTGCTTGGGATGGTAATTATGCTTCATTCGGCGAGGGCAAAGTGGCCGTGATAAATGGCTGGGTGTACGGTCCTAAATTTGAACCTATGCGCACCAGCATGAAGCCAACCTTAGCCAATTCCTTAGAAAACGGATTGAATATGTTGGTGGCCAAACGCATCGATTATTTGGCGACTAATTTGCGTAATTCAGACGCGTTGGTAGCGAAGATGGGGCTCGCAAGGAAAGTCACGATATTACAGCCTTATATCGATAAGCAAGAAGGTTACCTTGCCTATTGTAAGACCAGTTGCGATCTACTCAGAACCAGATATGACGAGTTGTTTGAGCAACTGCGCACAAGTAATGCTCTGCAGGAAATGGCGCAAAGACACGAAGTGCGCTTACCGTGATGGTGATTTTTTAATCAGGATGCTTTGACCGTGCCGCGCGTGCGCATGGCCTCACCCATCATGACCAATACAGGGCCGCTACTGATAGGTAAGCCCTGGGACAATTCGGCGAGGCTAAGTGTGATGCTGCGCTCATCTTGACGGCTGCAATTTTCAATGACAACGACCGGTAAATCAGGCGGAAAGTTTGCAGCCAACATACGTTGTGCAGTCAACATCGCTTCTCTGCCACCCATATATTGCACCAGCGTATCGCATTCAGGAATACGGGTATCCGCAACTTCTCCTGGTGCTGTACTTGAGGTGAATAAGGCGACACTTCGGGCAACGCCACGTTTGGTCAAGGGCTGTTTAACACTGGCGGCAGCAGCTAATGCCGTTGTAATGCCCGGCACGATTTCATAGCTAATGCCGTGCGATTCCAAGGCGGTTAATTCTTCATCGGCACGACCAAACAGCATGGGATCGCCGCCTTTAAGGCGCACAACGAGTGGGTATTGACGCGCACAGGCGACGAGTTGTTCATTGATGTGTTCTTGCGCAGCAGAACGTTGTCCGCTACGTTTGCCGACCGATATTTTGACGGCTAGTGGGCACAACTCCAACATTTCTGGCGTCACTAGTGCGTCATACAGAACGACACTTGCTTGTGCCAGGATGCGAGCACCACGGACTGTGATTAAGTCCGCAGCACCAGGGCCAGCGCCTATCAGATAAACTTTGCCGAAAGGCGCTGTCATGCGTGTTACTCCTCAATACGTATCATACCTGCAGCCACTGTTTGATGTGTTACCTCATCAATGAGAATGAATGCTCCCGTGGAGCGAATTTTATCATACGCATCGGCCGCTAAGGCTTGTTGGACGTTGAGTGTAACGGTTGCAATGTCATTGAGTTTTAAGCTCGTCGCAGGGCTACGCTGCTGGGTATTGATATCAAGCAGGGTATCAACTGCGGTCACGCGTGCTGCAACTTGTTTGGTCGTATGTTTTAACCAGTATTTACGGCGCACATCCAATGCATCTTCAGATAACCAGCACAAATCAGCTTTCACTGTTTTTAATTGGTTCGCTGGTCTATCGGCACCCGCCAACATATCGCCGCGAGAGATATCCAGATATTCATTGAGTAAAATCGTTACAGATTGACCAACGACGGCCGATTCTAAAGAACCATCGAGTGTCAGAATATCTTTCACTGTGGCCGACTGACCACTTGGCTGCACAATCAGTTGATCACCTTTGCTGACTTTGCCTGCTTCAATCCGACCCATGTAGCCACGGAAGTCATTTGCCTCATGTCCGTTGTGGCGCGCAACCAATTGCACCGGAAAACGAAACGGTTCATCGTGGGACGCATCGTAGATGCTGAGTGACTCGAGCAAATCGATCAGGGTAGGCCCTTGATACCATGGCATCTTGTCAGTGGCCGTGACCACGTTATCACCAGCGAGTGCCGATAATGGCACTGCATGAACGGCGCTCAAGCCAAGTTGGTCAGCAAATTTTTTGTATTCGGCAACGATACGGTCATACACGTTTTGATCGTAATTGACCAAATCCATTTTGTTGACCGCAACGATGACGTGCTGGATCTTGAGCAAATGAGCGATGGTTGAGTGGCGTTTGGTTTGCACCAGCAAATCAACACTGCCGTCATCATTTAATTTGACTTTAGACACGTCGACCAGAATGACAACCGCATCTGCTGTTGATGCACCGGTCACCATATTGCGCGTGTATTGCTCATGCCCAGGCGTATCGGCGATGATGAATTTGCGCTTAGGTGTCGCGAAATAGCGATAAGCGACGTCGATCGTAATGCCTTGTTCGCGTTCGGCTTCCAAACCGTCGGTCAGCAAGGATAAATCGATCGTATCACCGACGGTGCGCTTGTGTTTTGCGCGTGAGATGGCATCCAGTTGATCAGCAAAAATACCTTTGCTGTCAAACAGTAAGCGACCGATTAATGTGCTTTTGCCGTCATCCACCGAACCAGCGGTGATGAATCTGAGCAGGCCACGCTCCTGGCTAAGATTAACGTTCACTTGTTTTTCAATGGCGATAGCATTCATTAGAAATATCCTTCTTTTTTACGTTTTTCCATCGATGCTTCAGAAGTCTGATCATCCATGCGGGTCGCGCCACGTTCGGTAATTTGGGTAATCGCAGTTTCTGCAATAATTGCTTCTACGGTTGCGGCATCGGATGAGACTGGGCAGGTGCAGGAAATGTCGCCGACGGTGCGGAAGCGTACAATTTGTGTTTCTACCGTTTCGCCTTCACGTGGTGGCGTTAAATCGGTCAGTGGTACCAGCAAACCATTACGTGGAATCACCTGACGTTCGTGGGCGAAATAAATTTGCGGCAATTCCAGCTTTTCGCGGGCAATGTATTGCCAGACATCGAGTTCAGTCCAATTGGAAATTGGGAACACGCGCATGTTTTCACCGGCATGAACACGGGTGTTATACAAATCCCATAATTCCGGACGTTGTGCTTTTGGATTCCATTGGCCGAATTCATCACGGAAAGAAAAAATACGCTCTTTGGCGCGGGCTTTTTCTTCATCGCGACGAGCGCCGCCTATACAAGCATCAAACTTGTGTTCGGCGATAGTCTCAAGCAAGGTAACTGCTTGCGCGGCATTACGCGAGTCGGTTGCCGGATTACGCAAACGTACAGTGCCACGGCGGATAGATTCTTCTACTGATCCAATGATCAGGCGTTCGCCCAGTTCTGCCACACGTTTGTCGCGGAAAGCAATCACTTCCGGGAAATTGTGTCCGGTATCAATATGCACTAGTGGGAAAGGAAATTTACCCGGGCGGAAGGCTTTTTCTGCCAAGCGTAGCAAAACGATAGAGTCCTTACCACCGGAAAATAATAAGGCCGGATTGCTACATTCTGCCGCCACTTCACGCATGATGTGGATAGCTTCGGATTCCAGCCAATCCAGATGGCGATTGCTCGCGGCATCAATAAAATGTTTTTCTGTGACTGTATTCATCATTGATTTCCGATCTTTTCAGCTTGCTTATTGATACGAACTAATTTGCCATCGACGACATGCAAACCACATTCTTTTGATTCTGGATTTTCCCACCACCAGCGTCCGGCGCGCACATCTTCGCCAGGTTGTATCGCACGAGTACAAGGTTCGCAACCGATAGACGGGTAGCCTTTGTCGTGTAGCGGGTTGTACGGTACATTATTGCTACGAATGTAGTGCCACACATCCTCTTCAGACCAATCTGCAAGAGGGTTAAATTTTTGCATGCCGTGAGCAACATCATCTTCTTGTACGGCTAATTCTGTTCGCGTGGCTGCCTGTGCCCGACGCTGGCCTGTGACCCAGGCCTTGTTGCCCGCCAATGCGCGATTCAATGGCTCAACTTTACGAATGCGGCAGCATTCTTTGCGCATGTCTACGCTATCGTAAAACGCATTCAAACCGTGCTGAACAACGTAAGCGTCAACTGCGCTTGCCTCAGGTTTATAGAGCACAATCTCGGTACCATAGGTTGCTTTGACTTTGTCTAACATGCCTAAGGTTTCTGCATGCAAGCGTCCGGTTTCGAGAGAAAAAATGCCGATATTCAGTTTCTCGCGCAAGATCAGGTCAGTCAATACCATGTCTTCTGCAGCCAGACTAGAAGCAAACACCGCAGGGCTAAATTCCTGTGTAATGTTCTTCAAAATCATGCGGGTATTTTCTAATTTTGCTTCGAATTCTGTAATGACAACGTTCATATATCTGCCCCGGTACGTTCAGCACGACGGAACAGAGGATTTTTCTCATCCCAGGAAGTTTGGTATTTTTCTGAAAAATCTGTCAAACCTTTGATTGCATCGTGGATGTTTTTGTCAGCACGAACCGCAAATGCATTAAAGCCGACGCGCTGCATGTAAAACAACTGGTCGCGCAAGACGTCACCGATCGCACGTAATTCGCCGGTAAAAGCAAAGCGTGAACGTAAGTTGTAAGCAATCGAGTAGCCGCGACCATCCGAGAACTTAGGAAAATTGACCGCCAGCAAGCTGAAATGAGCGATGTCATCCTTCAGATCTTTGGCTTGTTCATCGCTGCTGAACCAGACGCCAAGGTCACTACGTTTGATCAGCGTATCTTTTTGTAATAGCCAGACTTTGAGTGGCACTAAAACCTTACCCGCAGGTACTTCTACGGCATCTGGTGTTTGTTCCTCGGTCAGTCGCAAGATGGTCCAATCATCGCTAACGATGGCTTTATCTTTAATAATGTCAATCATGATGTTTTCTTTACTAGCGTATCCGGTATTAGTATGAAACGACAGAACCAGCGTCTTCGCCATGGTGTTCTGTGGTCTTGATCGGTGTTCCATAAACAAAATCTTTAAATGGTGCAATACCGAGACGTTGCGTGGTATCGATGAAGCGCTCATTTTCAAGGCGCTCACGAATGTACACCTGAATAATGCGATCAATCACTTCTGGCATCTGGCCAGCAGAGAACGACGGACCAATAATCTTGCCAATGGCAGCCTGATTGCCTTGTGCTCCACCGATCGATACCTGATACCACTCGCTGCCATCTTTGTCGACGCCGAGGATACCGATGTTGCCGACGTGATGATGACCGCACGCGTTAATGCAGCCGGACATATTTAATTCTATGTCGCCAATATCGTGCAAATAATCGAGGTCGTTAAAGCGATCAGTAATGTCGAGCGCAATCGGAATCGATTTTGCATTTGCCAACGCGCAGAAGTCGCCGCCAGGGCAGCAAATCATATCTGTCAGTAAGCCGATATTTGGTGTCGCCAAGCCGTGTGCTTTTGTTTCTTGCCATACTGCGAATAGTTCACTTTGCTTCACATCAGCGAGCACCAGATTTTGTTCATGCGTGACGCGCAACTCACCAAAGCTATATTTATCGGCCAGATCAGCAACGAAATCCATTTGTTCAGCAGTGGCATCACCTGGCGGTACGCCTGGTTTTTTGAGTGACAAAACGACGGCGGTGTAGCCAGCTACTTTATGTGGTTTGACATTGCGCTTTACCCAATTAGCAAACGCTTTGTTTTCTTCCTTGTGCTGTTCAAATTCAGCATCATGTGAAGGTAATTGTGCATAATCAGGCGAGCTAAAGAAACTGGCGACACGCTTTAATTCAACTTCGGTCAGCGTCGCAGGGCCATCTTTGATTTCTGCCCATTCTTCTTCCACTTGCTGTGCAAATACGTCGGCGCCAATCGCTTTGACCAAAATCTTAATGCGTGCTTTGTATTTGTTGTCGCGGCGACCGTATTGGTTGTAGATACGTAAGATCGCTTCGAGGTAAGTCATGACGTGCTGCCACGGCAGGAATTCACGAATCACGCTGCCAAGGATAGGCGTGCGACCCATGCCGCCACCAACCATCACCTTAAAGCCGACTTCGCCTGCTTCATTGTGTACGACTGTCAGGCCAATATCGTGCACAGCGATCGCTGCACGGTCTTCTTTAGAGCCATTGATTGCGATTTTAAATTTGCGTGGTAAGTACGCAAATTCAGGGTGGAACGTCGTCCATTGACGCAGAATCTCTGCATAAGCACGTGGATCGATCACTTCATCCGCTGCAACACCAGCAAACTCATCCGACGTAATATTGCGCATGCAATTGCCGGAGGTCTGAATTGCGTGCATTTCGACTTTGGCGAGATGCTCCAAAATGTCGGGTGCGTCTTCCAGATTGATCCAGTTGTATTGAATGTTCTGACGTGTAGTGAAATGGCCGTAGCCACGATCATACTTGCGTGCGATGAATGCAAACGTGCGTAACTGCTCAGAAGAGAGCATGCCGTAAGGAACTGCGACGCGCAACATGTAGGCATGGCGCTGGAAGTACAAACCATTTTGCAAACGCAAAGGCAGAAATTCTTCTTCAGTCAACTCATTGGCAAGGCGACGACGTACCTGATCACGGAATTGCGCGATACGTTCTTTGATGATCTGGTGATCGTGTTGGTCATAACGGTACATCTTATTTAGTCCTCACTATGCGCTTGTTATACTGAATGGGTAGAAGAAGTATAGAAAAAATTTAGAAAATCAGTTTGGTCGCAACCAGCGTTAAGGTCGTTGCGAGTATGCCACGTAACAGTTTCTCAGGTACTGCGCGTGCCGCCATGGATCCTAGTGTGATACCTGGCAATGAGCCTATGAGCAGTGCGCCGAGCAAAGCCCAATCGATTGAGCCCAGCCACCAGTGACCAAATGCGGCAATCGCTGTCAGTGGCACTGCGTACGCGATATCGGTGCCAGCAATATGTGCTGCCGACATGCGCGGATAGAGCATGACCAATAAGGTCGCGCCGATCGCTCCGGCTCCAATCGACGAAATCGTGACCAGCGTGCCCAGCAATACTCCGGCGGCAACGGTGGCTGCCTGTAATTGGCGGCCTTGCAATTGCTTTTCTGGATGATTGTTGAGCCAGTTCAGCATTTTGCTTTTAAATAGCAAGGCGATCACGGTAAGAAATACCGAAGCAGCGATCGAGTAACGTATGACCTGTCCGATTTCTTTATTCAGACTACCAAAATATTTGAGTCCCAGCGTAGCGATCAATGCCGCAGGCAAAGCGCCGTAGCACAGCAAACGCACGATTTGCCAGTCAACGGTGCCACGCAAACGATGCGTAAATGTGCCGGTAGCTTTGGTAATGGAGGCAAAAGCCAGATCGGTACCCACTGCAACGGAGGGGGACACGCCAAATAATAAGGTCAGCAGAGGCGTCATCAGTGAGCCGCCGCCAACACCGGTCAAACCGACCAGTGTGCCAACAGCAAATCCTGAAAATATATAAGTAAAAGTCATATCGCCCCGCGTAAAGTAACGTGAATCGTAATGAAACTCGGATATATTCCAAACTACTTAGTATTCATTTGCTTATATGCAGTTTTGATATATGCATAATCGGTGTGGCCGATATTCTCGTTATATGAATAAACTTACCCTTAGGCAATGCTAAATGTCACAAAATTTTTAATTATTGACTTTTAGTATAGGTTAAAAAATAAGTATTTGTAGAATTGACAGGGGCAATACAGGATTATTCAAATTTTCGTATAATTCTCTTGCCGTTAATTCGGTAGGTTGTACGTCTTCAGGGCGGGGTGTAATTCCCCACCGGCGGTAAATCTGATTTTTCAGACAAGCCCGCGAGCGCTTGGCTTAGCACTTTGAGTGTTTTGGCAAGGTCAGCAGATCTGGTGTAATTCCAGGGCCGACGGTGATAGTCCGGATGAGAGAAGATGCGCCTTATATTCAGTATTCGTGCTTTTCGCATGAACGCTGGCGTTTGGCTATGCGTTTTTGAAATATCCCTGAAACGTCTTTTGCACTTTTTTATTTTGCGGAGCGTTTCATTATGTTAAATACCAATACCAATACAAATATCAATCCTAATAGTCTTTCTGAAAATACTCAGTCTGCATCGTCCTCGATTTCTGTTCATCCGGAAATTTTCTCTTTAGCCCCCTTTGAACAACGCTTGCAGCGTGCCTTGGCAGATTTGCGCGATGGTCGCCCGGTTTTGTTGATGGACGATTTTGATCGTGAAAATGAAGCGGATCTGATTGTCGCCGCCGAAAAAATCTCCATTGAATCGATGGCGCGCATGATACGTGACGGCAGCGGTATCGTTTGCTTGTGTTTGCCTGATGAGAAATTGCAGCAACTTGAATTGCCACCGATGGTGAGCCACAACGAAAGCCGTTATGGCACTGCATTTACGGTGTCAATTGAAGCGAAGCAGGGCGTAACAACCGGCGTGTCGGCAGCGGATCGCGTTACCACCGTCCTCACGGCAATTGCTGCTGATGCCAAGCCGGAACATCTGGCGCGCCCTGGCCATGTATTTCCATTGCGTGCCGTTGCTGGTGGGGTATTGCAACGTCGTGGGCATACTGAGGGTTCGGTTGATCTGGCAACAATGGCTGGATTAGCTCCGGCAGCGGTTCTGTGCGAGTTGATGAACCCGGATGGCAGTATGACGCATGGAGCGCAAGTGCAAACCTATGCGTTAACCCATGATCTGGTTATTTTGACGATAGACGAACTTGCACAATATCGTAGCCAACATCCATAATGCATGAAATAGGGCAGGGTCTGTTTTAGAGCTAGTAAGTAACATTGAGACAAATCCTCTCAACACAGGGATGCAGAGAATGGCATTGTTTGGTTATCATTACTTAACTTAAGCTAGGTATTGATGTTTGTGTCAGCTTCTTCATTGCGTCTCTGTGCTTAATGACGTTAAGTTTTTAAGTGAGCACTTATTGGGTTAATGGGATGAGCGAAGTTGCAGTTGCTGTTACTGAGTAGCTCATTTTTTACAGGAGGCCAAGATGCGAGTTTGTTTGATGCATGCCTATGGCGTTTTACCGATCTTATTCGCTCTGGCATTTGCTCCACTCACCAGTAACGCAGAACCGGCCGCGTATTTCATCTGGAAAAGCAAAACATCTGACGCACAGGTTTGTGCACAGACTTCTCCAGGTGAGTTTTGGGAAAAAGGAAATGTCGCCTTCAAGGATCCTCATTGTGAAAAACCAAAATCCTCAGACGTGATGCCGCAGTTGCCTTTGATACTTGTTATTCCACCAGCCAAAGTCCATCAATAGTTCGTCAATAATTCCGTCATTTATTTTTCGACGATTCAGTGTTTAAAGCTCGAATTGAGCAAGTATTCCCTGCTAGCTCCGTAGTTCGTTTCTTTTCAATCACAGGATAATCAAGACCTCAGATCTGGAAAAGGCTGCATAGCGGCTTTTCTTCGCATCTGCTTGAACAACTGTCTTAGTGTCAGTGCTGTATGTTTGCACGTCAAGCCAGCCATTTGAAGAAACTGATAAAAAAGGAACCGCTATGTTGAATGAGCGTGAAGCAGAGAGTTGCTACCTTGGGCAATTTATTCCACTGCAATACCATCACAATATGTTGATGGATGCGAATCGTATGGATAATTTCAAAGCGGCGATTGAACGTCAGGTTTTTGAAGGGGCTAAAGTTCTTGAGCTGGGCGGCGGGACTGGCGTGCTGTCCTGGTTTGCCGCACAAAAAGCAGCCAAAGTTTACTGCGTAGAATTCAATCCAGATATGGTAGCGGAAGCGCGTCGTTTGTTGGCAAAAAATGCCCATGGCGAGAAAGTTGAAGTAATACACGCCGACGCATTTGAATACCTGCCACCAGAACCTGTCGATGTGGTGATTTGCGAAATGATTCACGTTGCCATGTTGCGCGAAAAGCAGGTCGAAGTGATTGAGAATTTCAAGCAGCGTTACACTGAAAAATTTGGCGGACCATTACCCATATTCATTCCGGAAGCGGTAGTGATGGCGGTGCAACCTTTGCATCACACCTACGATTTCTGGGGTTATCAGGCGCCAATTATTCAATTTTTACAGCCCGGCGTTTTTTCTGCTGATACGCGTGAACTCGCGCAGCCAGCTTTGT
Source organism: Cognatundibacterium jejuense (assembly GCF_014284255.1). GTDB lineage: Bacteria > Pseudomonadota > Gammaproteobacteria > Burkholderiales > Burkholderiaceae_D > Undibacterium > Undibacterium jejuense. The sequence goes on along the minus strand of NZ_JACOFV010000014.1, from coordinate 135,546 downwards.
ATAGCGTAATTGACTTTACGCAGCCAAATAGTCTGCAAATTCAATGGGAAGGTTGTTTTACGATAGAACAGGCTGGCACCTTAAGCGCCTTGCGCTTTGTGACGAAAAATATTCTGGCCGTGGTAATGGAAACCTCATCGACGATTGATTGGTTGAATCATTACATGTCTTTGCCAGTACCAGAACCAATTGACGTAAAACCCGGCGATATTCTGGAAGTGAGCTTCAACTATCGTGCTGGTGGATCCTTTGCCTCACTCCAAAATTCACTGAAAGTGAGTTTGAAATCGACTGCTGCTTCCAGAGCTGCGCACCTATCTTTGGTGCATAGCTAAGACTTACGCTATTTTGGATGTTTGCATGCAAAAGCACCGGTAACGGTGCTTTTTTTATTTAAACGATATGGTGGAAAACTTTTGAGCTTGAGTGTTGTCAAAAGTACGTCTGGATCAAATTATGTAGACAAATAATTATTCATATCGTAAGTTGTTGCGCATATTGCTCAAGTGCAAAATACGCATTACCGTTGTATATCGTTTAGTTTCTTTTGACTTAATTTTGTCTGGGTTTTCATTTAGCTTATTCACGGAGTTCGACTATGTCTGCACGCATCAAGATGCCAATGTTTTCAAGTATTTCCGGTCTGTCCAATATACCTTTTCAATGGACTGCATTGGCCGCAGTGGCTTTGTTTGCGGTAAGTCTTAACGCGAAAGCGGTTGTCAATAACAAAAAAGCTGCGCCATTGTCCGTGGTTGCCGTGAAAGAAAATCCGCTCAAAGCGAAGCCAGGCGTGAGCGATATCGTTAAGGCTTCCAGTGCAAATGACTGGCGATCGTTAGATCCGGAAAATACTTTGTATCTGGAATTGGCGAGCGGGCGGGTCGTGATTGAATTGGCGCCCGATTTTGCGCCGAATCACGCAGACAATATTCGTAAGTTGGTCAGGGAAGGGTATTTTGACGGTCTTGCTATCGTCCGTTCTCAGGATAATTATGTCGTGCAATGGGCCGATCCAGACGAGAAGCGTGAAGTTAAAACTGCGAAGAAAAATCTTGATCCGGAATTCACCGTCAAATATGCGCCCACGCTAACGTTTAATCGCTTATTTGATGTTGATGGTTATGCGCCGCAAGTTGGGCACTCCAACGGTTTTGCTGCTGGCCGTGATCCGAAAACAGGAACTACCTGGCTGACGCATTGCTACGGTGCCGTGGGTGTTGCGCGGGGCAACGAAGTCAATAGCGGTGATGGAACATCTTTGTACGTGGTTACTGGCCAGGCACCACGCCAGCTCGATCGTAATATCACAGTGGTAGGGCGCGTGATGCAGGGCATGTCGCTGTTGACTTCATTGCCGCGCGGTACAGGTGCTTTAGGTTTTTATGAAAAGCCTGAGCAAAACACGCCGATTAAATCTATACGCATCGCTGCCGATGTACCAGAAACAGAGCGCACGAAATTGGAAGTGATCCGCACTGATACGCCAACCTTCAAAGCGATCGTTGAAGCGCAACGTAACCGTGGAGGTGAATGGTATAAAGTGCCAGCGGGGTACGTCGATTTGTGCAATGTACAAGTGCCTGTGCGCGAAAAGAAAGATTAATTGTCCTTTTCTCAGCGACTGGTTACGCATCCTTATTGATGCATCTGACCTAAAAAACTTCTCCGGTAATGCCGTATTTTTCCTTGTAAGAGTTTTGTTGGGTGAATATGGGGGATATTCTATGACGGCTTGCCGCTCTGGCAAGTCGCACGTGTCCATGACAAAGTTTGTACGGGGCTGTTATGATCTCTTCCCGCTCAGCTTTCCAACATGGTATTTCAAATGAACGCTTTAATTCACGCCAGCTTTGGCGTCACCAATTTCTGGACTTATTTTTTCGGCACCATTTTCATTGTTTTGTTGCCAGGTCCTAATTCGATGTATGTGTTGAGTGTAGCTGCCCAGCGTGGCATCCGCCAGGCATATCAAGGTGCATGCGGAATTTTTGTCGGTGATTTTATTTTAATGGTGCTCTCAGCAGGTGGTATGGCCACATTGTTGAAAGGCAGCCCTACGCTGTTTTATGCGGTGAAGTATATCGGTGCAGCGTACTTGGGATGGATAGGCTTGCAAATGCTGTTGCACAGCCGTCGCGGATGGTTAAGAGCAACCTCAGATCAAAATATCGTTGCTGGAACGGATAAAGTTACAACCGCAACAGAGGCGCAAGCTTCGATGAGTCAGCCATTTACTAAAGCTTTGATCATCAGCTTGATGAATCCTAAGGCGATCTTGTTCTTCATTTCGTTTTTCATTCAGTTTGTTGATCCAGACTTTCATTCGCCATTATTGTCGTATGGGTTTTTGGCGCTGATATGCCAGATTTGCAGTTTTTCTTATTTAACGGTGATCATTCTGGTTGGGGCCAAACTCGCGGATGCGTTTCGTCGTCGGCAACGTTTATCGGCAGGGTTGTCAGGTGGTGTGGGCGCGATGTTTATTGGATTTGGTGTGAAGCTCGCGAGTGCAACTTTATAACTCATAGAGACAGGTGCAGGGCATAAAATAGAACAGTTTGCTATGAGGCAAAGCTGTTCTATTTTTATTTTGGGTGCGGATTATTACGGAAATTACTGGCCTGTATTGTTGATGTCAGTATGTATCGTTTCGATTGCGCTCATGATGTCCGTACTGCGCTGAACGTCAAATGCTTCAATATTTTCTTTGAGCAGGGTCAGGTTCATCGCGCCGATAATAGTGTTGGTAAGGATGACTTTGTCGCGTGCACCCGATTTTTTGAGCCAACTGCCGATGTATTGTTCTGTTTTGCCTTGCGTTTCAGCGCGTTGCATTACGGGATACATCTCTGCGGAATCGATAACATTGATTCCACGTTCCAGAGCGTAATCGAGTTGCGCGTGCGCTTCGCTTTCGCTGTTTTGTTCGCCAAAAGTCATGGTGCCGAGGCAAATTTTGCTGACCTGGAGCTGGCTCGTACCGAGTGCGACGGTTTGCATTGGCGTTCTCTCGTTTAGGTTCTGACGTTGCGCAAGGCGGCCGCGCATTCTTTGACCAAAGCTGGGCCTTGGTAGATCAGACCGGAATAAAGTTGTACCAGAGATGCGCCTTCACGAATTTTAGTCGCCGCATCTTCTCCGGAAAAAATTCCACCAACGCCAATGATGGGCAATTCATCGCCAAGTTCTGCCTTTAATGCGCGAATGACGCGATTGGATAATTCAAATACCGGTTTGCCTGACAAGCCGCCAGCTTCTTCAGCAAATGGCAGGCCTTTGACTGCATCGCGCGTAATCGTGGTATTGGTCGCGATGACGCCATCAATTTTATGGCGTAGCAAAGCATCTGCAATTGTTTTGATTTGTTCCGCGTCGATATCAGGTGCTATTTTCAGGGCGACTGGCACATAACGTTTATGCTTATCGGCCAGAGCTTGTTGAGCCGATTTGAGCTGTGCCAACAAGCTATCGAGTTCATCTGCGCCCTGTAATTGGCGTAGATTTTTGGTATTTGGTGAAGAAATATTGACTGTCACATAGCTTGCGTAAGGATAAACTTTTTCCAGGCAATGCAGGTAATCATCAGCGGCACGTTCAATGGGTGTATCAGCGTTTTTACCGATGTTAAGTCCCAGAACACCTTGTTTATCCTGATAAAAGCGGGAAGACTGAACGTTGCGAACAAATGCATCTACGCCACCATTATTAAAGCCCATACGATTGATGATGGCTTCTGCCTTAGGCAGGCGGAACATGCGTGGTTGCGGATTGCCAGGTTGTGCGCGCGGTGTGACCGTGCCAATTTCTATTGATCCAAATCCCAATGCGGCAAGACCATCAATATATGCACCATCCTTATCGAGGCCGGCAGCCAGACCGACAGGATTAGGGAAGTGCACCCCCATCACGGTGCGCGGGTCATCTGCTGGTTTGCTAAATAAACCACCTAGTCCCGATTTGCTCATGCGTTGCAGCGCCGGTAAGGTCAGATGATGGGCTTTTTCCGGTTCCATAGAAAACAGGACGGAGCGTGCCAGGGCATATAAAAGTTTTTCAGGCATAGTATTGATGAAAATAGGAGATACGTATTAAAAGGGTGATTTGTTATTCTCTGTAGCAAGTTTTTTTGCCGGTTGATTCTGATAGCTACTGGTGTTGCTTCGCTATGGCATTCTTATAACGGCTCCCAGCGACCATGCATCAGCGCATCCAAAGGTTTGAAGTTGATCTTATAAGCCATTTTAGGGCTGGCGGCAATCCAGTAGCCAAGATAAACATAGGGTAGCGCTAGTTCTTTGGCCTGACGTATTTGCCATAGGACATTGTAAGTGCCGTAAGACGTATTCGCTTCGTCCGGATCAAAAAAAGTATAAACCGATGACAGTCCATCGGTAAGAATGTCGATCAGACTGACCATTTTTAAAGCGCCATGCTGATCGCGAAATTCGACTAGTCTCGTATTCACCCGGCTTTGTAATAGGAATTGCGCGTACTGATCCCGGCTATCCTGATCCATGCCACCACCTGCATGGCGGTAATGCTGATATCGCTGGTATAGCTCGTAATGCTCATTCGAATAGGCTAAGGCCGTGACTGTGGCGTGCAGCTCCGCGTGCTTCTTTTCGGCGCGCCTTTGGCTGCGGTTAGGCCTAAATTCGTCAACTCGCACGCGCACTGGCGTACAGGCACGACAACTGTCGCAATGGGGGCGATAAATAAAAATGCCGCTGCGGCGGAAACCACTCTTGACTAGCTCTGAATAAGTATCAGCATTGATCAGATGGGCTGGTGTTGCCACTTGCGAACGCGCTTGCAGACCATCCAAATAGCTGCATGGGTAGGGGGCTGTGGCATAGAACTGTATGCTCACAAAAGGCAAGTCATTGAGTTGAGTCACGTTATCGTTACCCTTGCTTTGCGCATCCGGTGCATCATTTAATTACTTGAAATTTGGTTCAACGAGTGGTTGCCAAGTCGAGATCGCAGGCATCGCAGTTGCCACTTGTATCCAGCTCAAAAAATCTGAGCGCGCAATAGGTCTGGCACCAAGCGACGCCAGATGAGACGTCTCTTGCTGGCAGTCTATCATTTTCACGCCATGTTCACGTAAGAAAAAAACCAGATGACTTAAGGCAACTTTTGAGGCATTGGAGACCCGTGCAAACATGGATTCGCCGTAAAACATATGACCTATGCAAACGCCATAGGCGCCGCCCACCAATTCTCCATCCAGCCATACCTCTGACGAATGCGCAAAACCTGCGCGGTGCAAGGCACAATAGCCTGCCACAATATCTTCCGAGATCCAGGTGCCAGCGCCATCTCTGCGCGGGGCTGCGCAGGCGCGCATGACTTGTTCAAACGCACTATCAAAGCGAATTTCCCAGCGCGGGTCTTTTTGAATCTTCTTTAATACCCTCTGCAAACTGTCTGACACTTTAAAATCATCCAGTTGCAACACCATGCGCGGATCGGTTGACCACCATAAAATAGGTTGTCCTTCAGAAAACCACGGAAAAATTCCATGTCGATAAGCGTCCAGCAGGCGTTCGGGGGATAAATCAGCCCCCGCAGCCAGCAAGCCTGGGGCACCTTGTTTTTCTGTTAATGCTGTGGTGACATTGGGAAACGGTGTATCTTTTTCCAGCCAGGGTATCAAGTGCTACTCCGCATGGGTTTGAAAATGTCTTCTTCATGGAGTGAAAATTGCCCACCCTCACGCACTTTTTTGAGATCGCTGAAGAAAAAGCGCAAAGTATGGCTGATAGTGGGGAACGCAATGTCGTCCCACGGGATGTCATTTTCTGCAAACATCTGCACATCCAGGCTTTCAATGCCCGCGGCATAGTTAAGATCCAGCAACGTCGCGCGATAAAACAAATGCACTTGATGTACATGGGGGACGTTGATGATAGAAAATAAGTCATGGAGCTCGATATTGGCGCCAGCCTCTTCTATCGTTTCACGTTGTGCTGCCTGCGCCGAGGTCTCGTTATTTTCCATGAAGCCAGCAGGCAAGGTCCAAAAACCGAGGCGCGGCTCAATCGCACGCTTGCATAAAAGGATTTTCAATTCGCCATCGTGCTCCCAGACAGGAATGGAGCCGACCACTAATTTGGGGTTTTGATAGTGAATAGCGCCGCAAGCCGTGCAGACAAATCGTTCCCGGGTGTCATCAACAGGGATTTTCAGCTCAACTGGTGCAGCGCATTCAGAACAAAATTTCATAGCAGAATAGAATAAATTTGAGTGATGTCAGCAGTGTATCATCTGCCGAGGTCACAGAGATAATCAGAATAAAGAGGGCCGGCAATTGCGCATTGCAGTAAAATCGTGTATAGTTTCATTCTTCAGACGCGGGGTGGAGCAGTCTGGCAGCTCGTCGGGCTCATAACCCGAAGGTCGTAGGTTCAAATCCTGCCCCCGCAACCAAACAAATCAAAGGCTTATCGCGTCGCGATAAGCCTTTGTGCATTGGAAGTCGAGTTTTTGCAGCAATCATGCTGCACTCGGCGCGCTATACGGTTGCTCTAACCCTAAAGGAGCAAGACAGTATGGCCACCATCACTCATCGCGGTCCCTTCCAGCACCAAGCCCAAGTTCGCCGCAAGGGCTATCCTACCCAGACCCGCACCTTCGAGTCCAAGCGTGACGCCGAAGACTGGGCCAAGATGGTCGAGACCGAAATGCGGCAGCAGACTTTCGTTGATCGTTCCGAAGCTGACCGGACGAGCTTTGGCGAGCTTTTGGAACGTTATTTGCAGGAGATTACGCCTGATAAACGCGGCTGGCGCGCCGAGAGCAGCCGGATTCGTCAGTTCCAACGCCATCCTTTAGCCCTTCGCATGCTGAGCAGTCTTCGCAGTGTCGATTTCAGCAATTATGTGAAGGAGCGGAAGATGGCAGTTGGCCCCAAGACCATCTGCCTTGAATTGTCCGTGATGTCTGCGGTGTTCAACGTAGCAGCAAATGACTGGTCCATTCCGGTCACGAATCCCATCACCAACATCCGCAAACCTGGGCTGCCGCAAGAGCGTAAGCGTCGCCTTGTGGGTGACGAAGAAGCCCGTCTGCTTGATGCTGCAAAAGCTAGCCGCGTACCAACCCTGGCGTTCTGCATCACTCTCGCTATTGAAAGCGGCATGCGCCGTGGCGAGATTGCCGACCTGACCTGGAAGCAAGCTGGACTGCGGCGCACATTGAGTGCGTCTATGTCACACATCAAGCAAGTCTTATCTACGATCCCGCTCTTGCACCGTGACAGCAGCAAGTACGAGAGCGGAGAGCTCCAGAATGTCGTGCGAGAAATCCTCCCTGATAGTCGGGTTGCTGCCTGCTTCCGGCATCGTCTGGGCGATTCATCAGTCGTGGTCAGCACGACCAATCGCGGCACCACCCGACTCGGCGGTCTGATGGTCTGCGATGCAGGGCACATCTGCCCCATTTGTCATGCTCGCAAGATGACTAGAGAGCGGCAGACCATTTCTCACCTTGTCCATGACCACTACCAGGGCGGCGGTGTTCTTGTCGATGCGGTATTGACCGTTCCCCACCGGCTCGACGAGCCTCTAGCGATTGTTCTGGATCGACTGGATTCAACCTGGAAGGGCCTACGCCGTTCGCCGATCTGGAAGAGCCTAGCCAGTGAACTAGGCATTGTTGGATGTGTACGCCGCCTGGAGGTGACATTGGGGCACCATGGTTGACATCCACATCTGCACGTTAGCTTCCTCTGCAAGTTGGACCTCGCGCAGTAAATCAAAGGGCACTCATGGCGCACCGCGCTAGACGATGCATTCAGCATCTTATCTGCCCACTGGCGGCAGGCCGGGAAAAAGACGGGCATTACCATCAGCGAAGAAGCTCAGGCGGCCGTCGCCATCATCGGTCACGTAGACGCTCAGCGAGCGGTGGACTACAACACTAAGAACATGGGTTACTGCAAGAAGCCCAATATCCTGACGCCGATGGACTTGCTGCGTATCATCGCACAGGTAAATGACGTCGCTACCGTGCACGCGGCCAAACGCTTGTTCATGGAATATGCCGCCGTCATCAAAGGTAAGCACACCCTGACTTACATCGGATCGGCCAAAGCCTCCAGGAATACCGCTGTTAAGGCAGTAGCGGCCGCATGCACTGAGGTCGTTGAGGACACGTTGGGCACCGTCTCGCCGGACGCCTGGCGCGCAATCGTCAAAGTTGGCTTGCGGGAAGCCCTGGCGGTGGTGAAGTCGCGCCGAGAGGTGGTAGCGATCATGCTCCGCGCAGCACTCGGCGCAGGACATGGACGCATCCCCCTGGGCTGGATGCGATTGGCGTTCACGGTCAAAACGAAAACCGTAATGAGGTCAAGTCAATGCCTCGCACCCGAGGCATTGACTGTGTCTTAGGTCAGCGAACGACGAGCAGCGATTTGCTCCGCCTTGGTTGGCCGACCAGGCCTCCGGGCAGATGGCACGGGGCGCGGCGGCAAGGCCTGAGGAGCCGCAGGCTGCCGTTGGCGCCCAAGCCAAGCATCGACATCAGCAGAGTGAAAGCGGAGCAGCCTTCCCAGTTTAATGGACTGGGGCAGATCGCCACCATTAGAGTGGCGGTTGTAAATCGTCTGCTCGGCCAGCCCGAGCAAATCGGCCAGAGCCTTAGGAGTAAGGAGTTTATCCAAGACGTCATGTTCCTTGAAAGCAGCCACATGACTGCTTCCAGTATAGCCAAACTCTTTATACCTATAGCAAAATCACGCAATTCGTTATACTAGAACGTCTATTTTAGTTAGGCCACGAATGAATTACACGAACGCTAGCCCAGAGCAGCTACATGAGATGCTGAAATACTGTATGGATTTTGCTCGAACGATGCTCGAACGCGCTGGCGAATTCTATCCATTTGGGGCCACACTCTCCCAGCAAGGCGAAGTCGCGGCAGTAGGTGGGTACAATGGTGAAGAACATCCCATTCCGACCGAGATATACAAGCTTCTCGCAGGTGAATTCGAAAGCGGCGCATCTTCTGGAAGATTCCTTGGTGTGGCCTTGGCCGCAAACGTTAACGTTCCTCCAAACTATGAATCTCCATTCCCCGATGCGCTACGAGTTCATATTGAAGCTAATGACTACGCTCGCTTCATTTATGTCCCTTACGCCCTGTCGAAGAAAGGATTTTTTAGGCGCCATCGAGAAGTAGAGTACGGCACCCCCTTTGCGGTCGAAATTGCTCCATCGTTTTATGGGCGGGCGTCTAATGGCTAGCCTTGCGAGGGGTTCGGCTGCTGGGGCATGGCTTTGACTGAGTCCCAATTACTTTCGACGCTCCGAGGGATAGCTTGGTCAAACATCCCCTCATCGCCGGGTGTTTACTGGTGGTTCTTTCCACAGACAGCCCTTAAGCAGCTGCGCATTGCAGAACTGACCGATGTGTCCAGGCTGCGGCTCCGCGACACGCCCGACGGTAAGGTATGCCTGTATCACGGTATGGCCAATAATCTGGCAGAGCGCGTGGCGTGGCACGCTGCGCAGAAGCTGACCCAGAGTGCCCTGCAGTCAGGGTTCCTTTCGACGTTTAGGTTGACGCTGCTAGCACTTAACGACTTCGATTACCTGCAAGGCGCGAAGCAAATCGACGCCTTTTTCGATGGCCTGTCGGTCGCTTGGCAGGTAACCGGAACTCGCGAGGAAGCAGAGGCGATGGAGCATGCTGAACTCCAGGGGGATTATCACTATCCGCTTAACATTCAAGGGAACCGGCGGCCCGAGCTGGTGGAGTTTGTCCGCCATTTGAAGTCATCCCGGCGCGCCTACCGGAAGCGATTTGTCCCCATGACTACTTTGGTAACATAATTCAAGAGGTCCTCATGCTGCCCGTTGCCAACACCGCCTACCTCGTATCCTGCGTCAGCCAAAAACGTGAGCAGGCGTGCGAAGCATGCGACCTATACATATCCGACCTGTTTCGCAAAGCGCGCCGCTTCTCCGAGGCGTCGGGGTGCCAGTGGTTCATCCTGTCCGCTGAACACGGATTGGTCACGCCCAGCCAGTTGATTGCCCCGTATGACCGAACGCTCAACACGATGGGAGTGAGCGACCGCCGCGTGTGGGCCGACCGGGTTGCTACCCAACTCTTCGAGGTAATGCCAAACCTGTCACAGGTGGTGTTCCTCGCTGGCAAGCGGTATCGAGAGTTTCTCACCCTGCATCTCCAGCGGCGTGGCGTGGGTATATCGGTGCCAATGGAGGGACTGCGAATCGGTGAGCAGTTGAGCTGGTTGGTGCAGCATTCGCCGCACTCCGCCGCATGACACAGTGGGTTACCCCTACCTACCAAGTTTAGAAGGTACCTTGCCACAAATTTGCTGCATCATTTGCGGTAAATACCAGTAAAATGCGGTAAGCAACGGTAGCCCAATGCATTGATTTTGTTGGAAATTCGTCGGAATCAGGCCTTGATTATTTGGGCTCATAACCCGAAGGTCGTAGGTTCAAATCCTGCCCCCGCAACCAGATTCAGAAAAAAGGCTTACAGATTTTCTGTAAGCCTTTTTGCATTTCTCGATATGTTTTCTCAACATTTGCCGCGTCGAAAATTCGAAGTTATTCGGACTTCTCGTATACTTACCTGGCACACAAGGTTTTTAGAAATAAAGTCTGCTTCTGTTTGCTTCTGTTTGCTACAGATTACATTGATTGTGAGTCACATCGAGTATCTCTTTCTTGTCACCTCGCACATCCATTAACGTTTCATTTAATTGCTACTGCAATTTTAAGTCTGAATAGCGCATCGATGTGTGCGATTAAAAAACATGATATTTCGGTGGCCTTTCGTGTCGTTCATCAAAGTGCAATTCCTTTGAGCATAGATAATTTTTCCATTAATTGATATTCGAAAATTTCGATGATACTTCATGAAATTTTCCGTTTTTCATTTTCTTTTTACTATTTCATAATGCGAGTCCTGAAGCCGTCGAGACTGGAATGTCAGCCGGTACCAAAGGAATTTGATCTCATTCATATTCGAATTACTTGCATATTTTTAGTAAAACCAAGGAGAAATTCATGCCAATCGCCAAAGCTCAACCAGGAAGCACTTTACTTAATCCAAGCAATCATGCCTTGATCATGATTGATCATCAATCTCAAATGGCGTTTGCCACCAAATCCATTGATCCGGTTCAACTTCGTAACAATACTGCTTTGGTGGCGAAAGCAGCGAAAGAATTTAAGGTAGCCACGATCCTGACGACGGTCGCAGAAAAATCATTTTCGGGCCCGATGTTTGATGAAATTAAATCTGTTTTCCCGGAACATGACGTGATTGACCGAACCACAATGAATACCTGGGAAGACGCGCGTATTGCTGATCGCGTTAATTCATTTGGTAAAGATAAAATTGTTTTTGCCGGGCTGTGGACATCCGTGTGCATCGTTGGTCCGGTTCTCTCGGCATTGGATCAAGGTTTTGAGGCTTACGTCATCACTGACGCAAGTGGAGACGTTTCTGACGAGGCGCATGAACGAGCGATAGAGCGCATGATTTTGCAGGGTGCTCGCCCAATGACTTCTTTGCAGTATCTTCTTGAGTTGCAGCGCGACTGGGCGCGTAGTGAAACCTATAATGAGACTGTCGCAACGTCGATTGCGCATGGTGGTGGTTATGGTCTTGGATTGATTTATGCAAAGACCATGTTTAACGCCAGCGAAGCGCATTAAGCCAATAGCAGTTGGATAAAGATCGCCTCGTTTTTTATGAATATTGAACACGTGGCGATCGTATCAATTCAAATCAGTTTCACAAAAAAGGACAATAATGAGCGCTGAGCTAATTTTATATAACGGCCATTTTCATACCTTGGATAAGCAAAATCCCATTGTAAGTGCAGTCGCGATTGAGGATGGAAAATTTGTCGCTGTCGGTGAAACTGAAGAAGTAATGCGCTTGCGTGATTCAGCGACCAAATTAGTCGATTTGGCTGGCCACACAGTTATTCCGGGGTTGAATGATTCCCACATGCATTTGATACGTGGTGGCTTGAACTATAACCTTGAACTCCGCTGGGAGGGGGTGCCATCATTGGCGGATGCTTTAATAATGTTGAAGGAGCAGGCATTGCGTACGCCATCCCCGCAATGGGTGCGGGTAGTGGGCGGATGGACGGAATTTCAATTTGCTGAAAAGAGAATGCCGACGCTGGAAGAAATTAATGCAGCAGCACCAGATACGCCGGTTTTTATTTTGCATTTGTATGATCGCGCGCTGCTCAATCGAGCCGCCCTACGTGCAGTTGGCTACACTAAAGACACACCCAATCCGCCAGGCGGAGAAATTCAACGCGATAAGCACGGTAACCCAACCGGCATGTTAGTGGCAAAACCAAATGCCATGATTCTCTATTCTACGCTGGCAAAAGGTCCGACTTTACCGCTTGAGCAGCAGATCAATTCGACCCGGCAGTTCATGCGCGAGTTGAACCGGCTTGGTGTCACGAGTGTGATTGACGCTGGTGGTGGATTTCAAAATTATCCCGAAGATTATCAAATCGTTGATCAATTGGCGAAAGAAAACCAATTAACCGTACGTATTGCTTATAACCTCTTTACCCAACGCAAGGGGCAGGAATTAGACGATTTCCAAAAATGGACAGACATGGTTACGCCAGGACAGGGTGATGATTACTATCGGCATAATGGTGCCGGTGAAATGTTGGTTTTTTCGGCCGCCGATTTTGAAGATTTTCTTGAGCCTCGTCCTGAGCTGGTAGCAGGCATGGAAGATGAACTTGAAAAGGTTGTCCGTCACCTTGTTGCTAATAGATGGCCTTTCCGTTTGCATGCCACTTATGATGAATCGATTAGCCGTATGCTCGATGTGTTCGAGAAAGTCAATCGAGACATTCCATTCGCTGGTTTGCATTGGATGTTTGACCATGCTGAAACCATTAGTCCGCGCAATATTGATCGCGTAAGTGCTTTAGGTGGTGGTATTGCGATTCAACACAGAATGGCGTTTCAAGGTGAGTATTTTGCCGAACGTTATGGGCGTGAAGCTGCAAAGAATACACCACCGATTAATCGCATGCTCGCAAGTGGCGTACCAGTTGGTGCGGGTACTGATGCCACCCGCGTTGCCAGCTATAACCCGTGGACAGCCTTATATTGGCTGGTCTCTGGTCGAACGGTGGGGGGGATGACTTTGTATGATCAGGCTGGCGTTTTGCCGCGTGAAACGGCGCTTGAATTGTGGACAGCCGGCAGTGCCTGGTTTTCTAACGAACAAGGAAAAAAAGGTCGGATTAAGGTGGGGCAATTAGCAGATCTCGCCGCACTATCCAGTGATTTTTTTAGTGTTGACGAAGATAGCATCAAATCAATCGAGTCAGTGCTCACGGTCGTCGGCGGCAAGATCGTTTATGGTGCATCAACGTTCGCATCATTTGGGCCGCCTTCATTGCCTGTGCTGCCGGATTGGTCTCCGGTTAACACTGTTCCCGGTCATTGGAAACCCTTATTGCAGAAGCAAACTAGCTTGCCACACCAATGTGCTGGCGCATGTGGTGTGCACGCGCATGCGCATGATGTCGCACGAAGATCATCTGTACCTGTATCAAGCAATACGGGTTTTTGGGGTGCGCTTGGATGTAGCTGCTTTGCTTTTTGAAAGGGGAATACGAACATGCGTTTAAAGAAAATTTTACTCGGCTTATCACTATCATTTTGTGTTGGGCTTGCGTGCCGAATGGCAAAAATCCCCGTTCCTTCACCCCCGGTATTGAGTGGAGCTTTGTTGGTTTTTATGATGAGCAGTGGTTTTTGGTTGGTCGATCGTTATTTGGAAAAGCGTTCCAAACAGGAAGCTTCTGAGGGTATCAAATGATGGCGCTGGTTGCAGGATCGATATTGGGTTTGTCGGTGGGGGCGGCTTGTCGTTGGTTTGATTTGCCGTCGCCGACGCCACCCACGCCCGTGGGAGCCTTACTCGTTGTGGCCATGACTTTGGGCTATGTTCTACCTGATTTTATCCATTGAATTATCGGCATTGATTAAGGTTGGTTAACGTTAGCCAACCTTAATCAACATCAATTTGTAGTATCAAACGAAGGAAAAATTGCGATGGCATCGCTTACCTCATTTTGGCGTCGCCTTTATAGCAAAGATACAGAACATGTGCATGACTTGGGTCTGCTGTATTTGCGCGTTTGCGGCGCTTTGCTTTTACTGTATGTTCATGGCCTTCCTAAAATTCTTCATTTCAGCGATGAGCTACAGCGCATTGAGGATCCTATGCATTTAGGCAAAGGTTTTTCACTCTGTTTTTCCATTTTTGCTGAGGTCATTTGTCCCTTACTGATTATTGCTGGTGTATTCGTGCGAGTTGCAGCACTGTCAGTCGTGTGTCTTTTGGTGGTGGCGATGTTTCTGGTTCATCCAGATTGGTCGTTTGCAGAGGGGCAATTTGGTTGGCTATTCATGATCATTTTCGGCACTGTTCTGATTGCAGGCGCAGGTCGTTTTTCTGTTGATGTAAAAAAACTATAAAACTAAATTCAAAACAATCATCGCCTATGATATTTTTAAAAATCGCTGACACAGATCGACACCATCTGGTGCAAAATATCAGCTTAAGTTTTTTAGCCGGCTATATTGATACTATCGGTTTCGTTGCCTTGTTTGGCTTGTTTACAGCCCACGTGACCGGAAACTTCGTATTGATAGGTGCTGAGCTGGTACGCCCGTCACATGGTGTCTTGATCAAATTTCTCGCGTTTCCTGCATTTGTTTTAGCGGTGGCATTCACGAGATTAGTCGTCATTTGGCGCGAAAAGCAAGGCAAGCCCGCAACTCCTTCTCTGCTTTTATTGCAGCTTGTGTTGCTGCTTGGTTTCTTGTTTGCTGGATATTGCGCTGAACCGATTACTGACACCAGCACAACGATGGCGCTGCTGGCCGGTATTCTAGGCGCTGCGAGTATGGGAGTTCAAAATGCCGCTAGTCGATTGACCCTGAAACACATGACGCCTACTACCGTGATGACGGGAAATGTGACCCAGCTTGTTATTGACCTGGTTGATATTGTTCGTCATACGGCCGATGAGGAAACACGTAGCCGATGCGTTAAATTTTTTTGGCCAGTGATTTTCTTTGGTATTGGTGCCGTCGGTGGGGCATTCGCTTATAGTCATGTGCATTTTCTCGCTTTGCTACTTCCAGCCGTTCTGCTTATTTACTTGTATTTTATTGAAGTGAGCGGAGACACCGGCTGAGCAATTAAACTCAACAAAGCAAGCTTGTGTATGATGTCGATTTTTTACACATCCATACATTGTTCAGAAATGGAATAAGCTATGTTCAGAATTAGCCTCGACGCTTTGATGATCTTAGACGCAATCGACAGGCGCGGTTCTTTGTCAGCAGCCGCCACTGAATTGCATCGAGTTCCATCCACCATTTCATACAGTGTTGCCAGACTTGAAGAAGATTTGGGTGTCCAAATTTACGACCGACAAGGGCCGAAAGTTAGTTTGACACGTGCTGGTGAAGAGCTCCTCAAAGAGGGGCGATATTTGCTTCGCATCGCAGATGATCTGGAAAAGCGTGTCATGCGCGTTGCGTCAGGATGGGAGACTGAGCTCAATATTGGTCTGGAGTCCTTATTTGCACCCATTTCGCTGGAAACTGATATTGCTGCGTTTTGCGGCGTCGCCGGAGGCACGCGTTTGCGCTTTTCACGCGAGTCCCTGACAGGTTCATGGGAAGCATTACTTGATCGCCGGGTAGATCTGATGATAGGTGCGCCGGGTCAAGGCCCCTCTGGCGGTGGATATGTGGCAGAAGAAATTGGTAAGATTTCTTTCGTATTTGCCGTCGCACCTACCCATCCATTAGCCAAAGTAAAAGGCAAAATAAAAAAAGAAGAATTGCTGTTGCATAAGGCAATTAGCGTTTCTGATACCGCAAGGCGCCTGGCGCCGCGCACGATTGGATTGATGTATGGACAAAATGTTGTTGCTGTTCCTGACATGCAAAGTAAGCTGGGTCTACAGTTAAGTGGAATCGGTTTTGGTTTTTTACCTGAGCCTTATGCCCGAAAGGCAATCGCATCCGGTGCATTAATTAAAAAAGAAGTAGAAGAACCTAAACCTGATGAGACTCTTTATCTGACGTGGCGGGCTGGGGAAGTCGGTGCCGCTTTAGAGTGGTGGATAGAGCGCATGCGCCACGTCGATTTGACGGGGCGCCTGATTGAATCCATTTCAGTTGTTTGATATCCTTAATTAAAGGCACTTGTCATCGTTCATTGTAGTTTTTGCAGTGTTATTTGGTGATGATGATTTTCTTTTTCTTTATTCTCGCTTCCTGGAGAACGGCTACTTTTTGCAAGCGACGCAATCCCCACTCAAAGAAAAATGCGATCAGCGCAATGACAATTATGTTTATCACGATCACAAACGAATATGCATCATATTTGTCTGACACATATTGGATAATTTAATCAGCCATCACTTTAATTGACTGATGTATCTGGAAACCATCCAGGCAATGCCATGCGCAGCTATCGAAATCTGCGCGGATGGTAGTAATATCACCACGTTGCGTTATTTTTTTAACACCCTTCTTACTAAAGTCAAACGTCAAATATCATTTCTTGGTTTGCTGCAACAGAGTGATGGCCTATTGCCTTATGCTAAACTAAGTTTTAACAAAGAAAAGCTAATTTCCCTCGTGGTGTTTGTTGCAACAATCAGGAAACTCATGATTAGTGCTATACGTCAGCTAACGTTGTTATTTGCAAAACTTTACTTTGGGCTAGTTTTTTTTTGCGTAGCTCAAGATATTGAAGCAGTCACAATGAAGGGCGCACTTCGTTTTGAGCAGATTGGCGCAGAACATGGGCTGGAGGTTCAGTCGATCACATCGGTTGTGCAAGACAGGCAGGGCTTAATGTGGTTTGGTACTCAACGCGGTTTGTTCGTGTTTGATGGCTACCGGGCAAAAAATTTCCAACATATTAAAGATCAGCCGGACAGTTTGTCGGATAACTGGATATTGGCGCTCCATTGCGATGCTCAAGGCGATATATGGATAGGGACTTCGTCGGGTTTTAGTCGATATCACTCGGCAAATGGAAAATTTCAACAGTATCAAATCAGAGAAAATGTTGAGAGTCCTCCGCTCAATCTCCGTATTAGCGATATCGTTCCCGATCAGGATAAAGGCTTGTGGCTTGCAAGTGAAAAAGGCCTGATTAATTTTAATTTTGCCAGCGAAAAATTTACGGTTCGGCGGCATGATCAAAACGATAAGCAAAGTATACGTGATGATGCGATTACGTCTTTGGTATCTGATTTTCATGGTGATCTTTGGATTGGTACGCGGATAGGATTGGATAAATTGGATGTCGCGCGCAATGACATCTTTCATGTTAGTGAGAGTTCATTTAAGAAGCAAAGACCCGAGAGAAACTTTATCTCAGCGCTCTATGCGGAAGCGGATACATTATGGGTAGGAAGTTTTGCCGGACTGTCCAAAATAAATATCAGTAGTCCTGAACTTATTCGACAACCGGTGTTAACTGATACTGATTTAACGGACGAAAAAATCCAAAGTCTTTTGGTGGATAGTAATCATCAATTGTGGATAGGGACGCTGGACAATGGATTAACCCGGTTTGATCCTAAGACAAATACGCTGACAAATTTTAGAAATCGTCCTCTGGATCAGCATAGCTTGAGCGCAAATGCCGTGGATAGATTATTTCAAGATACCAATGGCACGCTTTGGATTGCAACCCATTCTGGTGGCATAAGCAGTGTCGATCTTGCCAGTGGCGGATTTAAACGCTTTGTGCAGATAATGAATGATGCTACTGGTGTTAATGATAGTCGTATCCGGTTTATTATGGATGCAGGGAAAAATCGCTTATGGCTTGGGACGATCAGTAGTGGTTTGATGCTGTTTGATTTGAATTCGCATGAATTTAAGCTGTGGAAGCATAACGCGAAAGATCCACACAGTTTAGTTAGCAATCAAGTTAGGAACGTCCGGCGCGACAGTAATAATCAATTATGGGTCGGCACAACTGCCGGGCTTGATCTGTTTAACCAGGAAAAGCAGCAATTTATTCACGTCCCTTTAAGTGATAAGCCTGACATTAATAATATTGAAGATGTTCACTTTGACCGTTCCGGCGGCATGTGGATTGCTACGCGTGGCGGGGTTTTGTATCGCCCAACTTCCGCATCTCCATTTCAGCTTTTTACGCATGATCCGGTAAATCCGCATAGTTTAATAAACAATTGGACATTTTCGATTATTGAAGATGTTGATGGAAATATTTGGATAGGGACGTTTAGCGGGCTTGAACGCTTTGATTCAGATTCGCGTAGCTTTTCCCATTTTTTACATCATGCTGATAAAGCAGATAGTCTCAGTCATGATCGTGTTCAGTTTCTGTACCGAGACGTCAAAGGAGTCGTGTGGGTTGGTACTTCTGGCGGACTGAACCGCATGAACAGGCTAAGTGGTAATAATATAAGTTTTCGTTTTTATCCAACTAAAATCGATGGTTCTTCTGAATCGATCGGGGCGATCGCCGAAGACCCACGTGGCAATATTTGGATCAGTAAAATATCTGGAATCTCAAAAATTGATCCGCAATCGGGTGCCTATAAAAATTATACGGCCAGTGATGGCATCGTTGAGGGTTCTTATTTGATTGGCGCTGGCGCAACAACTGCAGATGGTCAAATTCATTTTGGTAGTTTTAACGGGTTTACCTCGTTTTTTGCGGATGATATTCGCGAAAATCATCAGGCACCAAAAATTGTCATAAATAATCTGTCGGTGGTAAAAAAGACTTTAGTCAATCCAGGGGCGACAATTTTTTCCGGTGATCAGCCGTCCCAGGCGCCCAGAGAAATTAAAATTGTTTACCCAGATTCTTCATTCGACATTGAATTTGCGGCGTTACATTTCGCTGCCCCTTCTCAGAATTCGTATGCTTACCAACTGCAGGGCTTTGATAAAAATTGGATAAATACAGATGCGTCAAAACGCTATGCTAACTATACCAATCTCGATCCCGGGCGCTACGTTTTTAAGGTCATTGCAAGCAACAAGGATGGCGTTTGGAACCAGGAAGGGGCTAGTGTCATTATTACAGTAACTCCACCTTATTGGAAAACCTGGTGGTTTCGAATTTGTTCCCTGTGCGCCTTTTTATTTGTAGTGGCTACTTTATTAATTTCTCGTGAAAAAATACTTAAAAATCAAAAAAACATGCTGGAACTCACGGTAAAAAAACGCACTGAGGAGTTACAAAAGCAGAAAGCGGAAGTTGAGCAGGCGCACCACAACATCTCTGTTTTGAGTGAAATAGGTAAGAAAATTACGGCAAATTTAGATCAGGAAGCGATCATTCGCGTCCTCTACGAACAAGTAAATTCATTGATGGATGTCGATTATTTTGCGATAGGATTTTACCTTCCGCAAGAGCAGCAGATGATGTTTTCTTGTGTATTTGATGATGGCGTATCACTGCCTTCATTTTGCTTTGATAGTCGCAATAAAACCGTATTGAGTACAAAGTGTCTCAATGATGAAGTCGACATTTTGATCAATGATTGGGAGTTGGAAAAATCTAAGGATGGTTTATTACCAGAGTGGATATTCTCTGAGAAAAACATTGTTGATAAAACTCTGGTTGTAGTTTCGCACGAGATAAAAACCAAGTTATCGATGTTGTACGTTCCTTTTTTTGTTAGTGGCACGATACGTGGAGTCATTAGTGTGCAAAGTGAGAAAAAATTCGCATACCATGACACTGATCTCGATATTTTGCGTACGTTGGCATCTTACGTCGGGGTGGCGTTACACAATTCAGAAACTTATCAGCAATTAATTTCAACTCAAAGTCAGCTCGTTGAGCGTGAAAAATTAGCGGCATTAGGTTCTCTGGTCGCTGGCATTGCGCACGAACTCAATACGCCAATTGGTAATAGTCTGCTTATCGCCAGTTCTATCGAAGACCATCTGCGCGGCATTTCAAACGTAGTCGCATCGGGGGCAATCAAGCGATCAGAATTTTTGAAACTTACCGAACAATGTGTAGATGCGTGTAAAGTTTTGCTCAGAACTTTGGCAACGAGTTCACGTTTGGTTAGTAGCTTTAAACAGGTGTCTGTTGATCAAACAAGTGATAAACAACGCAGCTTCAATCTCGAATTAACGGTGAAAGAAATATTGACCACGATGAATAATCAAATTCGTCTGTCTGGTCATACTATTACTGCCGATATTCCTTCTGATATCGTCATGGATAGCTATCCTGGTCCTTTAGGTCAAGTTTTGATTAATTTACTTCAAAATGCGATCGTCCATGGGTTCGATGGAGTAAAAAATGGATCGATGCACATTTTAGCCAGAGTAAACGATCAACAGCACGTCGTCATTCAATTTAAAGACAATGGTCTCGGAATTCCGGAAAAAAATATTAAACATATCTTTGAACCATTTTTTACCACGAAACTAGGTCAGGGTGGTTCTGGATTGGGACTTAGTGTTACATACAATATTGTCAGTTCGATTCTCAACGGAAAAATCAGTGTGGAAAGTCATCCTGGCTTGGGCTCCACGTTTACCTTGGTTTTACCATTGAGTGCCAACAGCTCTGGCAGTGTTATTTGATGGTAAGGAGGGCACGCAACTGTGGTCTCCGTTTTAATTGAAATTTTCCGCCAGATTCGCGATATTAGGCGCAACCCATTGCGGTTCTACGCATTCTTGTAAATGTTCTGCCATAAACTGGATTAATTGCATGGCAGCGTGTGGCAGGCGACGGTCTTTTCTGCTGACCAGATACCAGTGACTTTCTAGTGGGAAGTTATGTACAGGCAGTACTGCCAGTTTTTCTTGTCCTTCGTATAAAGTATGAGCAGAAATAACTGACAAACCAAGGCCAGAAGCGGTGCTCAGGCGTATCGCCTCATTGCTTTCTATTTGCATGGTGTCGCCCAGCTCTATACCCTGACTACTAAGCCAGGATTCAAACATCATTCTGGTTGCTGATCCGGGTTCGCGAATCAGGAAGCGTTCGTTTCTGATCTCGGCAAATTCCAGACTTTCACGGCTGACTGCCCAGTGGTCGAACGGGGCGATAATTTGTAGCGGATTTTTAAGTATGCGGGTTGCTTGTACCGCATTACCGCTCGGCGGATGGCTGAAAACGTATAAATCATCCTCTTGCTTAGAAAAACGCTCCAGAATGTGTGCACGGTTGCCGATGTTTAAGGTGACGCCGATATGTGGGAATAGCTTGTAAAAAGCACCAAGTATCCTTGGTAGTACATATTTGGCAGTGGTTACAATACCAATATTGATATGTCCTGAGCTGCCGCCACGTGCTTGCTCCAGAAAGCCGTTAAAGTCATCAAAGCGCACCAGAACGTCGCAGGCTGCCCGGTATAGCTCCTCGCCGACATGGGTTAGTTCCATTTTTCCATCGCGATTAGCGAACAATGGCTCACCAACGGCTTCCCGCAATTTTTTTAGTTGGAGTGACACGGTGGGTTGGGTCAGATGTAAGGCTCTGGCTGCAGCTGAAATGTTGCCAATTCGGGCAACCTGTACATACACTTGTAATAGCCTGAAGCTCAAATGGCGGATGTTCATAGATGATTATCAATGCAATTCGTTGACATAATTTATTAGTCAATATACCGAAATGTTGGGACAATAGCTATCACGTACATCACCTGGAGTGCTTTTTATGCCGGATATTTCCACTGTTTTTCCTACTGCTGGTCCCTCATTGCAGGCGATGTTGGCGCTGTTGATACTTCTGTTGCCCGGGAGTTTATTGCTTGCAGCGTGGATGGCAAACCGTGGGTCGCAGCATTTGGCGCGGGCCTGGTCATTTGCAGAGGGAGGGGCTTTGCTGGCGATGTTGACCGCTTTGCTTTCCGCGATTGAGGTTGGGCTTAATGGTTCTGGTAGCGCAAGTTTTTCTGATTGGTGTCCTTCCGTCAGATTGGATGCTTTAAGCGTCATGATGTTATTACTGACCGCTTTTCTTGGTTGGGTCATTTTACGTTACTCACGTAATTACCTTGCCGGAGACAAGGGTCTTGCGCATTATCTGATCTGGTTATGCCTGACACTCGCTACAGTCTGGCTATTGGTTATCTTCAATAATTTGCTCTTGGTCTGTCTGGCGTGGAGTGCCAGCAGTCTGGCTTTGCATCAACTATTAATTTTTTACAAAGATCGGCCTGCTGCGTTAATGGCAGCACATAAGAAATTCTTTATCAGTCGGGCTGCCGATGTGCTGACGCTGGTCGCAACTTTGTTGCTTTATGTTCGTTTCGATACCTTGGAGTTGGATCGAATAGCAATTGCTTTGGTCAATGTTCACGAGGCCGATACCAACATAGAAATTGCCGCTTACTTGTTTGTGATCAGTGCGATTCTGAAATGCGCACAGCTCCCGTTGCACGGTTGGTTGCTGCAAGTGATGGAAGCACCAACGCCGGTATCTGCTTTGCTGCATGCAGGAATTGTGAATATCGGCGGATTTATTTTATTACGTGTCTCTGGTTTGCTTGAATTGGTACCGGCGGCACAACTGCTGTTGGTGATGGTTGGTAGTATTACCGCGACCTTGGCGGCGTTGGTAATGATGACGCGTATCAGTGTCAAGGTAATGTTGGCGTGGTCGACTTGTGCACAAATGGGCTTTATGCTGTTAGAGATTGGTTTGGGCGCATACTCCTTGGCCTTGCTGCATCTTTTGGCGCATTCTTTATATAAGGCTTATGCGTTTTTGGCAGCAGGTGAAACGGTATCGCGACAACGCATGTTGCATATTGCTCCGGCGACACATCCACTGAATTTTGCACAGCTTTGCCTGGCGTTTGCCGGACTTGGGTTGGCGTTGATGTTATCTGGCTGGTTGACCGGTTTGGATCCGCGTCATGATGCTGTCATCTGGTTGCTCGGTGGTGTGCTGGCGAGCGGACTGCTGCCATTGGTTAGTTCGCCGTCAGAGAATCGTGGCTGGTATCAGGTGATACTGTTGACGATTTACGCATTTGGCCTCTCTTTACTGTACGGCATCTGGCACTTTATTTTTGGTCGATTATTGCCAGCGTCAACGATGCCCCCTTCCATTTTTAGTATTATTTTTGCGGCGATTTGTTTGTTTGGCTTGTTAATTGTGCAGCAGATTGTTCTTGGCTCTCCTCGTGGTGCGCTGTCTCGCTGGCTCCACCCGCGGGCATTTGCCGGCTTTCATCTCGATGAAATGGTGACTTACCTGACGCTCCGTATCTGGCCTGCACGATTGACCGATAGTAAAAGAAATCGTCCCCTTAACGTTGCTGGCTCTCGTTTTAATAATAAGGAAAAATTATGATGTCTGCCGTTCCGTCAACTTTGCCGGTCGCGCCGGTCGCACCCGCAGCGCCGATTATTCCTAATGCATCGTGGCGCCAAGCTTCTGTCGAAGATCAGCAAGTTGCATTGGCACAAGCGATTCAGGTGGCGTGCAATCGGGTTGCACCAACATGGCCGCTAGACAGATTGATTGCCGTCAATCCTTGGTGGGGCTTTGTCGATCAATCTGTACAAAAAGTCTCTGACATGATGTCGCATTTGTGCGGCACACGTCTGACCATGCCTGCCGAATGGTATTTGGCTGAATTTAAGAGCAAACGTATTTCTGAAGCTGCGCTCGCAAAGGCAATAAAACAGCATGGCTTAACACTGGACATCGCGAGTTTCATTCAAGCTTGTTCTGCTAGTTCAAGTGAATCTGCCCGTTTTATGTTGTTGACAGATGCATTAGATGCGCAGCGTGATTTGGCGCACCAGCCAGCATGTCGCGATGTAGTGACGCACGCAATTGGGCAGCATTGTGCCTCATGGTTTGATGAGGGGCAGGCTCGATGGAAATTGACACACGCCACATCCCTATATGTGGCGTGGCGTGAAATTGCTTCTTATGACAATGGCCCATCCTTATTTACAGGCATTGATGGTATCGCCGACCGTATAGCAGCTTTGCCAGACACGCATGAAAAATTGATAGAAGTCGTCTGCGAAAAGTTAAGAATCAAACCAGAAGAATACGAAACTTACTTTACTGCTTTATTGTTGAGTATTAATGGCTGGGCAGCGTGGTGCGCTTATTTGAATTGGCAAGCGGGCTTGCAAGGAAAAACAGATAACCATTTGCAGCAATTGTTGGCGATACGGCTGGCGTGGGAATGGGTGCTTGCCGATAGCAGTCAGAATGAAGATGTGGTGGATGCTTGGCATGCCGGGCGCGGTTTGCCGGTGAAGGAGTCTGGCAATTCCTACGATTGGATATGGCAAGATGCATTGGAATTAACATGGCAAGCACAGGTGAATCAAGGTCTTGCACTGCAGGTTAAATCAACACCTGAATCTACAAAATCTGCGCGACCAGCAATGCAAGCGGTGTTTTGTATTGATGTGCGCTCAGAACGTATGCGTCGTGCGTTGGAAGCAAGTGACCCATCGATACGCACGCACGGTTTTGCGGGTTTTTTTGGTTTGCCGATCGAATACTTGCCGTTTGCTGGTCATGAGGCACGCCCACAATTGCCGGGCTTATTAGCGCCAAAAATGCGAGTCGTATCGGTCTCAAGTGATCGTGAAAAAACTCAAAATTTATTTGCACAACGTCGCTTGCGGCTAGGTGTGGCGCAGGCATGGGAACGTTTCCGTACCACCGCAAGCAGTGGCTTTGGTTTTGTTGAAACGACAGGCTTGAGTTATGCATGGAAGCTCGTTAAATCCAGTCTGCATAGTACAAAAGAGAAAGCCGCCGACACCGCAGCTTTAAGCGCGTCAGAGCGTGATCGCCTGGTTCCGGTTCTTGAAAACATCGGCGTGGATGAATCGATCGATCTGGTCGCGGGGATATTGCGTGCCATGTCGATGACATCTGACTTTGCGCCAGTGATTTTGTTAGTCGGACACGGCAGTCAGACTGCAAACAATCCGCATGCTGCAGGTCTTGATTGTGGAGCGTGTTGCGGTCAGACTGGTGAGGTGAATGCCCGGGTTCTGGCTCATTTGTTGAATCGCGTTGATATTCGTTATGGTCTGCGCGCAAAAGGCATCGATGTTCCTGAGGATACCCTGTTCGTCGCTGGGTTGCATAATACGACCACGGATGAAATTCGTTTGTTTGACGTGCAGGATGATGTGAAGAAAATTGCTGAGCTGGAGCAGGTACGCGCCTGGCTAGCACAAGCCGGGCAGCGCATACGCGAAGAGCGCGCTCCAACCATGGGTATGCCAGCGTCTAAACCGGAAGCATTGATGGAATCGATGCGCGAGAGAGCAGGCGACTGGTCGCAAGTTCGCCCTGAATGGGGTCTGGCAAATAACGCCGCTTTCATCGCCGCACCACGTCAGCGTACGCAGCATATGAATTTGCACGGCAGAAGTTTTCTGCATGATTATAACCATGCAGAAGATGCTGGTAACGCAGTCCTTGAGCAGATATTAACCGCGCCAGTGTTGGTGGCGCATTGGATTAACATGCAATATTTTGCATCGACCGTAGATAACCGTCGATGGGGTAGCGGCAATAAGGTTTTGCATAATGTCGTCGGCGGTCATATTGGGGTATTTGAAGGTAACGGTGGCGATCTGCGCATAGGCTTGCCGCTGCAATCTTTGCACGACGGGGATGACTGGGTGCATACGCCTTTGCGTCTTTCAGTGTGGATGGAAGCGCCGCGCGACATCATTTCTGGCATCGTACATAAGCATGAAAAATTATGGCAGTTGGTTGATGGCGGCTGGTTGCATTTGTTTAGTATTGATCCTGAATGCGGTGAGGTTTATCGTTACGTGAAGAGTACTGAAAATGGCGACGCTGCTCATCAATGGGTATTGGAGTCTGCGCAAGTATGAGTAATTTGTATCCCACGGCACTACTGACTTGTCATGGAAAGCAGGTGGCCCTCGAGGAGCCACTTGCGCAAGCTGGTTATGCTGTATTTACAGTGAGCGATTTTAATACTGATAGCTTGGGCACTTTTACTGGTGAAATCGCGCGTGAAGGCACTATGCTGGAAGCCGCCAGGCGTAAAGCGCAGCTCGCGTGTAGTCTTAGTGGTGCCAGATTTGGCATCGGCAGCGAAGGAAGTTTTGGCGGTGACCCATGGTTTGGCATTACCGGTTGGGGGCGAGAAGTTCTGGTTTGGTATGATGCTGAAGAGCAACTTGAAATCAGTGCTTTTGTACAAGGTCCAGAAACAAATTACGCAAATAAATGTGTGAGTGATCTGGAGGAGGCACTGACATTTGCCGCTGCCATCGGCTTTCCGCAGCACGGAATAGTGGTGGGGCAGCCGGATGGCATCATCTATGATAAGTCGTGTTCAGATATGCAGGCTTTGAGTATTTGTGTAAGTAAGGCGCTGGAATACGGGGCGGTGGATTTGGCTACCGATATGCGTGCGCATCGCAATCCTAAGCGTATGCAGATGATTGCGCGTTGTGCACAAGATTTGGCGACCAGACTTGCTACCCATTGTCCACAATGTCAGGCGCCGGGATTTGGCGCACACGCGCCGGTCTTGGGCGCACTGTGTGAGGAGTGTCATATGCCTACGCAGCAAGCACGAGCAGTGGTGTTTAAATGTGTTGCTTGTGGGTTTGAATCTGAAAAGCATTTACGTTCCGAAGTCACTGCAAATTACTGCGATTACTGCAATCCTTAAGTTATAAAAGTATGATTTTTGGTTTTTCTGGGTGTTGTCATGTGATCAGCGGTCTTTTGGATTTTAAAAAAATAATAATGGCTTTGTTTTGGAAGTGGGGCTGATTCAGGCGTATAACTTTGACTGGGGAGTGGTTAAAACGGGTATAATGGAACAACCGAAAGTTTAGAAGTGATTGATTTCATTGATGTTATTGTGATTTTAGATTTCACTTCTGTTTTTGGTGGTTGGTTTGTTGAGCTAAATTTATTTAATAAATAGTTAATAAATAGTTAATAAATAGTTAATAATAGCTGTTTGAAAGTTCAAAAAAA
This sequence comes from Cognatundibacterium jejuense, assembly GCF_014284255.1. Taxonomy (GTDB): domain Bacteria; phylum Pseudomonadota; class Gammaproteobacteria; order Burkholderiales; family Burkholderiaceae_D; genus Undibacterium; species Undibacterium jejuense. Next base: position 108,483 of record NZ_JACOFV010000014.1, on the reverse strand, counting down.
TCACCTGAAGCGTAGCTTTTTTTGCATGTAGACAATTTATTTTTGATTGCTACGCCGATTCTGGACTACAATCTAGTGTCTACTGAATTGATGGGTAGGGCGTAAAGCAGTTGTTGCGCTTCCAAAACTCCCTGATCTGCCCGCTTGACGGGCGTTGTAAGCAAAATGGCTTACAACAAAACTAAATACATAAAAGCGTGGGCTACAGCTGGGTACATCTCCGGTGTGGTTCTGTGTATGGCACCAATTAAACCCGTGTAATCTATTACTTGCATGAATACTGCTGAGGCAAAGCGAGTCCTCGAAACAGCCTTGTTATGCGCGCCTGAGCCGCTGACAGTCAACAACATGAAAAAACTGTTTCAGGATGCCGACGACGATGGAGATGTCGTTGGCGCAGATACCATCAAAATGATGCTGGAAGATCTGCGTCTTGATTGGTCAGATAAAGGAATTGAATTAGTAGGCTTGTCAACAGGATGGCGTTTTCAAAGCCGTCCTGAAATGCGCGCCTATATCGATCGTCTGAATCCTGAAAAGCCGCCAAAATACTCGCGTGCAACCCTGGAAACGCTGGCGATTATTGCCTATCGTCAACCTGTGACTCGTGGCGATATTGAAGAGATTCGTGGCGTAACGGTGTCTTCACAGATGGTGAAGACGTTGGAAGACCGTGGTTGGATAGAAACTATAGGACATCGCGATGTTCCCGGGCGTCCGGCATTATTTGCCACGACCAAGCAGTTTTTGAGTGATATGGGTCTTGCTTCACTTGATCAATTGCCGCCGCTACAGCAAGTAAGTAAAGGCGATGATCAGAACTCGGATCCGCAACCTGATCTTGAGGCACAACTCGCTGGATTCGGTAGTAATGTGCCCGATCTGGTTGATATGGTTGTTGTTGCTGGTGAAATGGCTGAGGATATTGGTTCCGTCGAAGACTCGGTTGACGCGGTTGCCAATGAATTGAATGTGCCTGATGTAGTGAATGTTGGTTTAGCTATTGAAGCGTTTGATGACGCGGTTGCAAGCGAAGGTAGTATTGTAGCCATCAGTGATGATATTGATGTCGATGAACCAGATCACGTAATTGCGCTTGAAGTGAGTGCCGAATCGGGTGTTGATGTTGCGGTATCTAATGAATTAGAAATTTTAAGTAGTCAGGCTGCCGGGATATCGGTGCCAGATAATGAACTGGATGCTGATCAGCAGCAACCTCACATAGAATCAAATGAATTGAAGAATGAATCCCATGAATCCTGATGATGTAAAAGCCGATAAAAATCCTGGTGGCGAAGCTTCGGCCTCAGGTGCTGAAGAATCCAAGCCAAATAGCCGCGGTCCGCGCGGCGTTCGTGGCCCGCGTAATATGCGCCGCTCCCCACGTCCTAAAGCGGCTGGTGCAGAAGGCTCGGCTTCCGCAGAAAGCAGTGTGCAGTCTGCTGACTCCGTGGTTGATGGTGAGCGCAGTGAGCGCGCTCCTCGCGTTGCCAATCCAAATCGTTCCCGTAAGCCGCGTGTTGAAGGTGAGCAAGCGGCTCCGCGCGGCGAGCGTGCTCCGAGAGTTGATCGCGGTGAGCGCCCGGAGCGTGGTGAGCGTACTGAACGCTCCGAGCGTCCAGTGCGTCCAGTGCGTGAAGCTGGTCAAGCTGGTCGTGGGCCAAATCGCGGTAATGGTAAGCGTTCTTCGCAAGCCAATGTGGCGCGCCGTGAGGTAAATAATCCGGATGACGTGTTTTCATTCGTGACTTCTGAAGCCTTTGATGCTGGCTTTGCTGATGCTGACGAGCCAAAAGGTCGTGGTCGCAATGCCAAACCAGTCCGTCGTGATTTGACTGCTGACGATGATGCGCCAAAATTGCACAAAGTGCTGGCTGAGGCGGGTCTCGGCTCACGTCGCGACATGGAGGATTTAATTGTTGCTGGTCGCGTTTCTGTAAATGGTGAGCCGGCGCATATCGGCCAACGTATTTTGCCGACTGATCAGGTACGCATTAACGGTAAGCCCATCATGCGCAAAGTCAGCAAAAAGCCGCCGCGCGTGTTGATTTACCATAAGCCAGCTGGCGAGATTGTTAGTACCAGTGACCCTGAAGGTCGCACCTCGGTATTTGATAGTTTGCCAACTATGAAGCTCGGTAAATGGCTGGCAGTTGGTCGCCTCGATTACAACACAGAAGGTTTGCTGATGTTTACGACATCCGGTGATCTGGCAAATCGCTTAATGCATCCGCGTTATGGTATCGAGCGTGAATATGCCGTTCGTACTTTGGGCGAGTTGGAAGAGGGGATGCGTCAGCGGCTGTTGGCGGGTGTTGAGCTCGAAGATGGTCTGGCGCAATTCTCAAAAATTTCCGACGGTGGCGGCGAGGGTGTTAATAAGTGGTATCGCGTGATTATCGGTGAAGGCCGTAATCGTGAGGTTCGTCGTATGTTTGAAGCGGTTGGTCTGACCGTGTCCCGTTTGATTCGTACGCGTTATGGCGCAATGACATTGCCTGCTAATCTGAAACGTGGTCGCTGGGAAGAATTGGAAGAAGATGCGGTTCGCAGCTTACTGAAATTAAGTGGCCTGGAAAAAACTGCCAGCGACAAGCCAGTAGCTGCTAAAGGTGGTAAGCCGTTTGGCAATAAGGCTGCTGCTTCCAGTCCTTACGCGCAGAAACAGCCGAATTTCCCTATGTCCAGTGGGCGCGGTGAGTCCCGTGGTGAATTTGGTGCTGGTCGTGGTGGTAATGCGAATGGCAATAAAACCGCTGCGTATGGTGGCGGTGCTGGCAATAGTAATGGTGGTGCAGCTGGTAAAAAGCGCCCGCGCCAGCCGGATCCTTTGCAAACTGCATTGGGATTTCCTGATGCTGGGCAGCAACGTCGTGGTCCGACAGCTAGAGGTAGTGGTCAGGCGATAGGTCAGGGTATTGCAGCTCGCCGCCGTTCTCGCGGCGCTTGATTTGACGGATGAATTGTGGTTGTTTTGCCCTGTTTCTGATTGCGACAGGGTAAATAATCGTTTATAATCTGGTAGTTAGTAGTTTATGCCTGATGAAATTAAAATCCGGGCGCAAAGAAAAGATGGGCTTAGCCCATTTTTTTTTGGTTTTACCATTTGCGTACCTTGACTATAATTTTTCTGGGCTTGTGTGTTTATCGGAGAATAGTTTGGTTTTGTTGGATTTGATAGAGAAAACCGTCAACGGTACCGGATATGATCTGGTTGACTTTGAGCAGGCTGAACGCGGCCTGTTCAGGGTATATATCGACTTTTTGCCGGCTGACCTTGAAAAAGGCAATATTGCAGTCGAAGATTGTGAAAAAGTCAGTCACCAATTGTCACACGTGTTGACGGTTGAAAATGTTAATTACGAACGTCTGGAAGTTTCTTCCCCGGGCCTTGATCGCCCTTTGAAGAAAGTGGCTGATTACGTCCGTTTTGTCGGTTGTGAGGTTACCGTCAAATTGCGTATGCCTATGCCAGGCACGCCAAACCGTAAAACATTTACCGGTGTATTGCACGAGCCTGAAGGCGAAAACCTGAAGCTGGAATTTGAAGTAAAAGATGGGTCGGCCATGCTGGAGTTTACGCTCGCCGACGTGGATAAGGCACGTCTGGTGCCACAAGTGGATTTTAGGAGTCGCAAAGCATGAGTCGTGATTTGTTGTTATTGGTGGATGTGCTGGCACGCGAAAAAAACGTCGATGAAGAAGTCGTTTTCGGTGCCTTGGAACATGCTTTGGGACAAGCGACAAAAAAACGCTTCCCGGGTGAAGTGGATATCCGTGTAGAGATTGATCGTGATACTGGTGAATTCCGCTCTTTCCGTCGTTGGCACGTGGTGCCTGATGAGGCGGGTTTGCAATTGCCAGATCAAGAGATTTTGCATTTTGAAGCTGTGGAAGATGACCCGGAAATTCAAATCGATGATTACATCGAAGAAGAAATTGAATCCGTTGATTTTGGCCGCCGTTTCGCCCAAGACACAAAACAAGTCGTTCTGCAGCGTATTCGCGATGCCGAGCGTGAACAGATTCTGGCTGATTTCCTGGAGCGTGGTGACTCGCTCGTAACCGGTACGATCAAGCGCATGGAGCGCGGTGATGCCGTGGTTGAGTCCGGTAAAATCGAAGCTCGTTTGCCACGTGATCAGATGATCCCGAAAGAAAACTTGCGTGTTGGTGATCGTGTTCGTGCCTATATTTTGCGTATTGATCGCAATGCCCGTGGCCCACAAGTGATCTTGTCTCGTACGGCACCAGAATTCATTATGAAATTGTTCGAGCTGGAAGTGCCAGAAATCGAGCAAGGTACTTTGGTCATCAAGTCTGCTGCACGTGACGCTGGTGTGCGCGCCAAGATTGCGGTTCACACAAACGACAAGCGTATCGATCCTATCGGTACTTGCGTTGGTATGCGTGGTTCCCGCGTTCAGGCTGTGACTGGCGAATTGGGTGGTGAACGTGTTGATATCGTTTTGTGGTCTGAAGATCCTGCGCAATTCGTGATCGGTGCTCTGGCTCCTGCTAATGTTTCTTCCATCATGGTGGATGAAGAGAAGCATGGCATGGACGTGGTGGTTGATGAGGAAAACTTGGCAATCGCGATTGGTCGTAGTGGTCAAAACGTGCGTCTCGCAGCTGAGTTGACTGGCTGGCAAATCAACATCATGACTGCTGAAGAATCTGCGAACAAAGCTGAGCAAGAAACAGCGGGTATCCGCGCATTGTTCATGGAAAAACTCGACGTTGACCAGGAAGTAGCTGAAATTCTGGTTGATGAAGGTTTCTCTAGTCTGGAAGAAATTGCTTACGTACCTATCAGTGAAATGCTGGAAATCGAAGCATTCGATGAAGATACCGTAACAGAGTTGCGTAACCGTGCACGCGACGCCCTTTTGACAGAAGCCATTGCTTCCGAAGAAGGTTTAGAAGGCATGGATGATAATTTGTTGAACCTCGAAGGTATGACCCGCGTTACCGCCGGTAAACTGGGCTTGGCTGGTATTAAAACACTGGCAGCTTTCGCTGGTCTGGCTTACGACGAATTTGGCGCGATTTTGGCATTGTCTGCCGACCGTTCACGCCATTTGATTAAAGAAGCATTTGAAGATGTGACCGATGATGAGATGAAACTCATCGACGCTAAATATGATGATCAGGCCAAGGCTTTGTTAGCTACCGCCTGGAAACTCGTAGAAGCAAAGTAATTCACGGGTTTCAAATTCATAACGCGCACATAGAAAAAGAGGACTGAATGGCGAGTAACAACGTTGCCCAATTTGCCACCGAGCTGAAAATGTCAGCGGATTTGCTGCTCACGCAATTGCGTGCGGCAGGTGTCGATAAAAATTCGACGTCAGATTCGTTGACAAAAGAAGACAAGGATAGACTGCTGGAACACTTACGTCGTTCCCATGGATCTGCTGTCGACAATGAAAAAAAGAAAATCACGCTGACTCGTAAAGAGACAACGGAGATCAAACAGGCGGATGCTACGGGCAAATCTCGCACCATTCAGGTCGAAGTTCGTAAGAAACGTACTTTCGTTAAACGTGACGAAGTGGTTGCTGACGATGCTGCGGCACGTACTCCTGTGGCAGAAGTAGAAGAAGTTGAGTTGAATGAAGAGGACGCTCGCCGCGAGGCCGAGTTGATCGCTCGTCAGGAAGCAGAATTACGCGAAAAACAAGAACACCTTGCTAAGCTGGAAGCTGAAAAAGAAGCTCAGGCAAAAGCAATGCGTGAAGCGGCAGAAGCTGAGGCGGCACGCGTCGCAGCTGAGCGCTTGAAAGCGGAACAAGCTGCAGCAGCCGCTGCCGCAGCAAAAACTGTAGAAGTGAAACCTTCTCAGTCAGATGAAGAGAAGAAACGTTTGGAAGCAGAAGAAGCAAAGAAAAAAACTGCCTTAGAATCTAAAGAGGCAGCAGATCGTGCCGCAGCAACCGAGAAGGCCAGAAAAGCCGTCGCGGATGAAGTTGCGCAGATCAAAGAAATGATGAATGCAGCGCGCAGACCAGCTAAGGCGCCAGTGCCTGCACCTGTGGCAGCACCAAAAGCTGAAGGTACTTTGCATAAGCCAGCTGATAAAAAAGCTGGTGAGAAGAAACCGGCTACAACAGGTGCAGCTACGACTGAGAAAAAAGACGACAAAAAACCAGCCACGACTGATAAAAAAGCGATTAAATCCGCTAACGTCTCTTCGACCTGGTCGGACGAATCGAAAAAGCGCAGCGGTGGCTTGAAAACCCGCGGTGATACTTCTGGTGGTCGCGATGGTTGGAAAGGTGGTCCTAAAGGCCGTCGTAATAATCATCATGATGATCGTGAATCCAACTTCCAGGTACCGGTCGAAGCCATCGTGAAAGATGTGTTCGTTCCTGAAACACTGACTGTCGCTGAGTTAGCGCATAAAATGTCAGTCAAGGCATCGGAAGTGATTAAGCATTTGATGAAATTGGGTCAGATGTGTACGATCAACCAGGTTCTTGATCAAGAAACAGCAATGATTCTGGTTGAGGAAATGGGCCATAAAGCATTTGCTGCGAAATTGGATGATCCTGAAGCAGCATTGACTGACGTTGCTGAACACGCAGAATACGAAACCTTCCCACGTGCCCCTGTGGTTACGGTGATGGGCCACGTCGATCACGGTAAAACATCCTTGCTCGATTACATCCGTCGCGCCAAGGTCGCTTCTGGTGAAGCGGGTGGTATTACTCAGCATATCGGTGCATACCACGTCGAAACACCACGCGGTATGATTACCTTCCTCGATACACCAGGTCACGAAGCCTTTACGGCAATGCGTGCACGTGGTGCGAAGGCAACGGATATCGTCATTCTGGTGGTGGCAGCTGATGACGGCGTAATGCCGCAAACTAAAGAAGCGATTGCGCATGCAAAAGCAGCTGGTGTACCGTTGGTTGTCGCGATCAATAAGATCGATAAACCAGGTGGCAATGCTGATCGCGTGACACAAGAATTGATCGCTGAAAGCGTCGTTCCTGAAGAGTACGGTGGCGATTCACCGTTCGTGCAAGTATCTGCAAAAACAGGTCAAGGTATCGATTCTTTATTGGAAAACGTCTTGTTGCAAGCCGAAGTTCTTGAGTTGCGTGCACCAAAAGATGCGCCGGCTAAAGGCTTGGTTGTTGAGGCGCGTCTGGATAAAGGTCGCGGTACTGTGGCAACGATTCTGGTTCAGTCCGGTACGTTGAAACGCGGCGACGTAGTGTTGGCTGGTTCTTCTTATGGTCGTGTTCGTGCGATGTTGGATGAGAACGGTCAGAATATTGCGCAAGCTGGCCCATCGATTCCGGTCGAGATTCAAGGTTTGACTGAAGTGCCAGCGGCTGGTGAAGAAGTCATGGTGATGGTTGATGAGCGCAAAGCACGTGAAATCGCTTTGTTCCGTCAAGGTAAGTTCCGTGACGTGAAGTTGGCGAAACAGCAAGCAGCTAAACTTGAAAACATGTTTGAAAACATGGGTGAAGGCGAAGTTAAAAACTTGCCTATCATTGTCAAAACCGACGTTCAAGGTTCGCAAGAAGCGCTGGTTCAATCTTTGCAGAAATTGTCCAACTCCGAAGTGCGCGTACAAGTGGTTCATGCAGCGGTCGGTGGTATTTCTGAAAATGACGTCAATCTGGCAGTTGCTTCCAAAGCGGTTATCATTGGCTTTAACACACGTGCAGATGCTTCTGCACGTAAGTTGGCTGAATCCAACGGCGTGGATATTCGCTACTACAACATCATTTACGACGCAGTAGATGAAGTGAAAGCAGCATTGTCCGGTATGTTGGCGCCAGAAAAACGCGAACAGATCATTGGTATGGTTGAAGTTCGTCAAGTATTCCTGGTCAGCAAAGTTGGCGCGATCGCAGGTTGCCTGGTTACAGATGGTATGGTTAAACGTACATCGTCAGTTCGTTTGCTGCGTAATAACGTAGTGACATGGACTGGTGAGCTGGACTCTCTGAAGCGTTACAAAGACGATGCAAAAGAAGTCAAGGCCGGTATGGAATGTGGCTTGTCTCTGAAAGGTTACAACGACATCCAGGTGGGCGATTCGCTCGAAATATTTGAAGTTCAAGAGATAGCACGTACGCTCTAATTACTTCAAACCCCGGACTTGTTCCGGGGTTCTGTTTTATGGCGCTGAAGGCGTTGAAGGTAGAGTAAGAAAAGAATTTATGGCAAAACATAGTAAAAATATTCCTGGTCGTGGTTTGCGGGTTGCAGATCAGATTCAGAAGGATTTGGCAGAAATTATCTGGTCCGAATTAAAAGATCCACGCGTTGGCATGATCACCTTGACTGAGGTTCAGTTGACGCCTGATTACGCTCACGCAAAAATCTATTTCACAACCTTGGTTGACGATCCAGTTGCCGTGAAGGCGACCAACGATGCTTTGTCCAAAGCAGCTGGCTTTTTGCGGGCAAAATTAGGTTTGCGTTTGCATATTCATACGTTGCCGCAATTGCACTTCATACACGATACGTCGACCATTCGCGGCCTCGCTATGTCGAAATTAATCGATGAGGCGAATGCAACACGCGCTAAGGATGATGCTACTGATGCGGCCCATGATGGCGCTAAAGACGACGAACAAGAATGATCACTGACCGGCTTTGTTGCCGGTCTTGCCTATGACTACCCAGATAAAAAAACGTCCCCGTGTTCCTGTGCACGGCGTATTGCTATTGGATAAACCAGTTGGTTTTTCCAGTAATGATGCGTTGATTAAAGCTAAACGCTTTTTGAATGCCATGAAAGCCGGGCATACCGGAACCCTCGATCCATTTGCGACTGGATTGTTGCCTTTGTGTTTTGGTGAGGCAACCAAGTTTTCTCAAGATTTGCTGGAGGCGGATAAAACTTACACGACCGTCGTGCATCTGGGTGTTACTACTACGACTGGTGATACTGAAGGTGACGTCTTGGAACAAAAGCCTGTCGATGTGACTGTATCCGCCATCGAGCAGGTATTGAAGCAATTTACGGGGCCGATTCAGCAAGTACCTCCTATGTATTCGGCGCTTAAGCGTGATGGTAAGCCCTTATACGAATATGCGCGAGCCGGTGTGACATTGGAGCGCGAAGCCCGTGACGTTACCATCCATGAATTGGAGTTGCTGGACTATCAAGCGCCGTTATTGACACTGAAGGTAAAGTGTAGCAAGGGAACTTATGTTCGGGTGCTGGGTGAGGATATTGGTGCAGTGCTAGGTTGTGGTGCGCATTTAAAGGAATTGCGTCGGATACAGGTCGGACATCTGGTGTTAGAAAAATCGATTACGCTGGAATCCTTGGAGTCTATGCCTGAGTCAGAGCGCTTGGCTTTGCTTGATCCGGTCGATGCTTTGTTGTCGAGTTTTCCGCCTGTACGCTTAAGCGATGAGTTGGCAACCCGTTTTTTGCACGGACAACGATTGGCGCTGGGTAAGGAAGCAGTATTGCTGCCTGAACAAGCAGGGCGGGTGCGCGTCTACCGTGATTCTGATGGGCAATTATTGGGATCTGCGCAGTTGCAAGAGTTTCAAATTCTGGCGCCAGAAAGATTAATTAATACCCAATAAATACAAGTGTAGTTTTAAAAATGTACTAAGCTGGGCAGTCTGAGTCTAGCAAAAAAGAAGTGCTCCGCTAGCAGTTGGTCAGACCATATTTGTGTGTCGCGCCGCTGTTTAGAGGTGAATATTGCCAATCTGAATCATTAGAACTTTTTTGGCTGTCATCGCTTTGTAGTAACTCCTTGAAATAATAAGGCTTACGCAAAATTATTCCCATGATGTATTGCTAAATGTACCAGTTGAGTTAGTTTTGGTCATTAAGCGTAGTCGGAATGGTTTGTTTGAACGCTAATTAGCCCTTGTTTTCTGCTTTTGCGTTGCAGCATGTTATAATCTTAGGTTATCCGATTTACCCCAAACGAACGTTATCATGTCCACTACAAAACGCGCTATTCGCAACATCGCCATTATCGCTCACGTCGATCACGGCAAAACCACATTGGTTGATCAATTATTGCGTCAATCCGGCACTTTCCGTGACAACCAACAGGTTGATTCCCGCGTGATGGATTCCAACGATATTGAAAAAGAACGTGGTATCACGATTCTTTCCAAAAACTGTGCAGTTGAATACAAAGGCACACACATCAATATCGTTGATACCCCAGGCCATGCTGACTTCGGTGGTGAAGTAGAACGTGTCTTGTCCATGGTTGACAGTGTTTTACTGTTGGTTGATGCGCAAGAAGGTCCAATGCCGCAAACACGTTTTGTAACACGTAAAGCATTGGCGCTAGGTTTGAAACCGATCGTTGTTGTCAACAAGATCGATCGCGAAAACGCTGATCCACAAAAAGCAGTTAACGCAACTTTCGAATTGTTCGACAAGCTTGGCGCAACTGATGAGCAATTAGATTTTCCTATTATTTACGCATCCGGTTTCAAAGGCTACGCTGGCCTGGAAGATACAGTGCGCGACGGTACAATGGAACCGTTGTTTGACGCGATTCTGAAACACGTTCCTGCGCGTGAAGATGATCCAGATGGTCCTTTGCAATTGCAAATCACTTCCCTGGAATACTCTTCTTACGTTGGTAAAATCGGCGTTGGTCGTATCCTGCGCGGTCGCGTAAAAGGATTGCAAGACGTTGTTTGGATGAATGGTCCAGAAGACAAGCCAACGAAAGCACGTATCAATCAAGTATTGACGTTCAAAGGTTTGGATCGCGTACAGGTTGACGAAGCATTGGCTGGTGATATCGTTTTGATCAACGGCATTGAAGAAATCAGTATCGGTACGACCATCTGTGCGCCCGACGCGCCAGAAGGTTTACCAATGTTGAAAGTGGATGAGCCAACATTGACCATGAACTTCATGGTTAACAGCTCCCCATTGGCTGGTCGCGAAGGTAAATTCGTCACAACACGTCAAATCCGTGACCGTCTGGAACGCGAACTGAAATCCAACATGGCGTTGCGTGTTGTTCAGGCTGAAGGTGATGATTCCACATACGAAGTTTCTGGCCGTGGTGAGTTGCATCTGACAATTTTGATCGAAAACATGCGTCGTGAAGGTTTTGAATTGGCTGTTTCCCGTCCGCGCGTTGTGTTTAAAATGGTTGACGGTGTACGTCATGAGCCATACGAAAACCTGACTGTTGACGTTGAAGAAGCGAACCAGGGCGGCGTGATGGAAGAGTTGGGTCGCCGTCGTGGTGATCTGCAAAACATGGAACCGGACGGCAAAGGTCGTGTACGTTTGGAATACCGTATTCCAGCGCGTGGCCTGATCGGTTTCCAGGGCGAATTCATGACATTGACTCGCGGTACAGGTTTGATGAGTCACGTGTTTGATGAATACGCACCAGTGGACAATACACGTGGTGAAATGGCAGGTCGTCGTAATGGTGTATTGATTTCTCAGGATGATGGCGCAGCGGTTGCATACGCGATCTGGAAACTGCAAGATCGCGGTCGTATGTTCGTGGTGCATAATGACCCAGTGTACGAAGGCATGATCATCGGTATCCATTCCCGTGATAACGATTTGGTTGTTAACCCAATCAAAGGTAAGCAATTAACTAACGTTCGTTCTTCTGGTACAGATGAAGCGGTACGTTTGGTGCCACCAATTCAGATGTCTCTGGAATACGCTGTTGAATTCATTGAGGATGACGAATTGGTAGAAATTACACCGAAGAGCATTCGTCTGCGCAAACGTTATTTGAAAGAACACGAGCGTAAGAAAGCATCGCGCGAAGCATAATAGCTCGCTTGAACATGCGCTAAAGCGCATGTCGATCAACCCGTTTCGCTCTTACCTTTGGTGGGGCTTAACGGGTTTTTTATTTTCTGGCTTGCTTTTTTCGATCGTCTTTTTTGCAGGGAGCTGTTGACTGTTCAATTGCAAACCGTAGAAGTCAGAAAATTTTATCCTGGAATCAATATGCAAAAAAAACTCAGTCATCGTCATGCTGTGATCCTGATGATATGTGCCGCCAGTTTGTGGAGTATTGCTGGTGTTTTTACACGCCATCTGGAGGTGGCACGTGGCTTTGAAGTGACGTTTTGGCGTAGTTTGTTTGCGGCGATTTTTGTTGTCGGTGCAATGCTGCGCCAATACGGTCGCGGCTTTATTCCACGTTTGCGTTTGTTGGGTAAGTTGGGTTTTATTTCCGGCTGTATGTGGGCGACTATGTATAGCTGCTTTATGATCTCAATTACGATGACGACAGTGGCTAATACCTCCATCATGGAGAGTCTGGCGCCATTGTTTACCGCATTGTTGGCTTGGTTGATATTGCGTGAAAAAATTCCACTACGTACTTGGTGGGCGATAGTGGCGGCAGTGTTGGGTATGTCGTGGATGTTTGTTGGTAGCTTGTCGGAGATTGACAACAGAGGATTGCTGGGGATGTTTATTGCGCTTGGAATCCCTGTTGCATCATCAATCAATATGATCGTGCTTAAAAAAGGTGGTCACACGGTCGATTTAATTCCTGCTGTTTTGATGGGCGGTGCGATTTCGGCCATGGTGATGTTGCCGATGGCATTTCCATTTCAGGCATCTTTGCACGACATTTTTATTTTAGCGATTTTGGGATTCTTTCAGTTGGGATTGCCATGCATGTTGATGGTACGTGCCTCGGAGAGCTTGAGCGCGCCAGAGATCGCTTTGTTGTCTTTGTTGGAGGTCTTGCTGGCACCCATTTGGGCATGGATAGGTGCAGGGGAGGTGCCAGCACAGGCGACGATAGTTGGTGGTGCCGTGGTATTAATTTCTCTCGTTTTAAATGAGGTATTCGTCGCAAGGGATTAAATATGCGTTTCCTTACTGCTTCGTTGGCTGCCAACATGATGCGGCTAGTAAGGGAACTTTATACACGTTTAAGCACAGGGCTTCAGGACTCTGGTGCATTTCAAATGGTGCCGTTATTGGTAGGATATTTTTTAATGTTCGACTGGTTCTCTGAAAGACGTTTTCTAAGTGGGTAAAATCTGCTTGGTGCAAACGTTTAGACCAAACTTCTTTTCGTTCATGTCGTTCTACCCTATCCGCACCGTCAGTAGTCAGAATATTAATGAGTTCTCTGCCAAAAAATTCATTTTCTAATATCACTCTTTCTTTTAGGTTGCGTGGGAATAGGTGGTCAAACGCATTGAAGATATGCATGTAATGTTGGAATGCCTCATAGCAGCGTTCTTTAAATGGAAGATTGTTGTGATTTGAATCAGGCTCTACCATGGTTAATAGATGCGGATTTAGTTGACGCAGCCGTGTTAGTAAGCAATCGCGGGAGCGTGTAGGATGAATAATTGCATCGTCTGTTGCTGTATGATGCAAGGATAGTACAGCATTAATTACCAAAAATTCACCTTGATGGCGTTCAATATCATTAAACGAAATTTCTTCAGCTTTACCGAGAACTGGCATAAACGTAAATTCTATTCCGAGTTCTTTTGCTTCCTCTGATAATCGTTTTTCAACGGCATGTAAAGCTTGTTCTGTTGAGGGAAGATCTATGCCTGTAAGTCGGATTTTTTTCGGCAAAAAACTCGTGCCTTTTAATAGCGAGAACAATGTAGACCATTGATAGCCCGAGCCAATTCCAATATCAATGATGTGTAGCGTCGCGTACTGAGCTGACTGCGAAAGGATGGCGAGATTGATCGCATTATAGGCAAATTGAATAAAAGGCGTTGCAGTCGCGAGCAGATCGTATGCTTTGATCATTGATATAGATTTGGTTTGATCAGAGTATAAATTTCCGGCGCAGAGTGTGGTCGTTTTTTCCGTATACTCGGCGTGCGAGTAGCAACCGCTTTTAATGCCTTTCATTAGTATCCGGCTTAATCGATGAAGTGGTGGGCCGTTAGCGGCAACGATAGCGAGTACATCGCTTGCCATCTGATGAGCATCATCTGTTTTTCCTGCGTTAAATAAATTTGCACCAATGATCGTCTTCGCGTAAATGATTTCATTTCGCAGCCGTTCAGTGTTCTCTTTTATAGAATTTTTGGCTTGTTGATTAATGCAGTACTCTGCTGATTCCTTGGTAATGTTCATTTGCATATACTTGTCTCTTCCTGTTCTAATTTTCTGTCAATGGCATGAGGCTCAATCCCATGTCTATCGAAAAAATTTCTAAGACAATATGTTGTAAATACTTAGGATGAATGGTGGGATCTGCGGGCAAAGTATAGGAGGAATAATTTTTATATGTTGAAAAGTAACATTGAGTTTCGTAAATTTCAATTCGAAATAGTTAGGCATTAAAGCTAGTAATAACAGTGTTAATTTGGCAATTATTTCTCTGCAGGTTTCGCATTTTTATTTTGCGTTGATGTAAGTTTGATTTAGATTAAACATCGATTAAAAAAAATTGAGAAAGCCAGGGCGTGGAATTAAAATCGGAAACATTTTATTTTCAGATTGCATCATCATGCTCAAAGCCCCAGAACTCCTCTTGCCAGCTGGTTCGCTGGAAAAAATGCACGCTGCTTTTGATTTCGGCGCAGATGCCGTCTATGCTGGTCAGCCGCGCTACAGCCTGCGTGCGCGTAACAATGAATTTTCAACTCTGGATGTATTGCAGCAGGGTATAGACGGTGCGCATGCGCGCGGTAAATTATTCTTCGTTGCCAGCAATATTTTTCCGCATAATTCCAAGCTCAAAACGTATCTGCGCGATATGGAGCCTGTGATTGCCATGAAGCCAGACGCACTGATCATGGCTGACCCTGGTCTGATTATGATGGTGCGCGAAAAGTGGCCAGAAGTGCCAGTGCATTTGTCAGTGCAGGCCAATGCGGTGAACTGGGCTGACGTCAAATTCTGGAAAAAAATGGGGCTGACGCGCGTTATTTTGTCACGTGAATTATCACTCGATGAGATTGAAGAAATTCGTCAAGAATGTCCTGATATGGAACTTGAAGTATTCGTCCATGGTGCATTGTGTATTGCTTACTCAGGTCGCTGCTTATTGTCGGGTTATTTCAATCATCGTGATCCGAATCAAGGTACTTGCACGAATTCCTGTCGCTGGGATTACAAGGTAGAAAATGCTTCCGAAAACGAAACCGGCGATTTGGCGCGTATTCCGGTAGAGACAATACAGTTCAACTATCAAAAAGCTTTAGAAGACGCCAATCAATCGTTTTCGGCGATGGGCGATATGCCACGCCATCCTTTGGCGGACCGTCCATATCTGATTGAAGAGTCAACCAAGCCAGGTCAGTTCATGCCTATCCTCGAAGATGAGCATGGCACTTACATTATGAATTCAAAAGATTTGCGTGCGGTTGAGCACGTCGAGCGTCTGGCAAAAATTGGTGTCGATTCATTGAAGGTAGAAGGGCGTACCAAGTCGTTGTACTACGTTGCGCGTACTGCGCAGGTGTATCGTCGCGCGATTGATGATGCGGTTGCGGGACGTCCATTTAATCCGCAATTGTTGGGTGAATTGAATGGTCTTGCGAATCGCGGTTATACCGATGGGTTTTATCAGCGCCACCACACGCAAGATCACCAGAATTATATGGAAGGCGTGTCACAAGCACATCGTAGCCAATATGTGGGGCAAGTGTTGAGTTTGGCCGATGGTTGGGCGGAAGTAGAGGTGAAAAACCGTTTTGCCGTTGGTGATCAGATCGAGATTATCTCGCCCGCTGGTAATGAAATCGTGACTTTGTCTGAGATGCGCAATACGGACAATCAGGCAATCAATATCATTGGCGGTGCCGGACACAAGGTGCGTATTCCACTGGACGCTAAATACGAAAAAGCCTTAATCGCCAAAATGTTGTAATTTGCATTTGCTGACAAACAGGGATCCATGCAGTTTGGCATATACTCCCCCTTATTTTAAGAAAATTAACTCCATTACCTATCAAAGATAATGGGATTAAAAATATACAAGGGGGAGTAATTTTTTTGTCCGTTTATTTTTTTACTTATGCCGGCAGTATCTTCATCGCTTACTACGCACTATTGAGTAGTGTGACGTTTATTTTTTATCTGGTCGATAAGCAAGCTGCCCGGAGGCATCGCTATCGCATCCCTGAGCGGCGCTTGCTGGTCTTGAGTTTGCTCGGTGGCTGGCCCGGTGCGATGCTCGCCCATCGCTATTTGCGCCATAAATCGTCCAAGCTGATATTTTTACGCTGGTTCTCAGTCATGGTGTTGATGCATTGGATTCTTCTGCTCACCTTGTTATGGCTTTATTTCTTTGGACGTACGGGCCTTTGATGAATCAAAATAGATAAAGAAGGTGATGCAGCACAGATTGCTGCCGCGAACCTTATAAAAGCTTGTTGTAAGCAGAAATACACGCAATCGCCAAGTTACATACGTTCTATACGACTGACATTTATCCAAGGCCATGCTGGTTTCGTATCGCGTCAAACATGACAGTTTGTCCCTGAGATAGACTTTATGTACCTGCTTTCACTTTGAATCAAGTTCCTAAATAAGCGGCAATCACCTTGGGATTGTTGAGCAAATTCGCGCCAGTGTCTTCCAGAACCATCTCACCGTTCTCTAGTACATAAGCGCGCTCGGCGATTTTCAAAGCTTGTTTGACGTTTTGTTCTACGAGTAAAATTGTTAAGCCGGTCTGATTGATTTCTTTGATAATCCTGAATATTTCCCGTACCATTAATGGCGCTAACCCCATCGAAGGTTCATCGAGTAATAATATTTTAGGACGTGCCATCAGGGCGCGGCCGATTGCCAGCATTTGTTGTTCGCCCCCGGATAAATTGCCTGCCAGGCCGTTCGCGCGATTTTTTAACACCGGAAAAAGTGAGAACACCCAATCCAGATCTGCAGCGACATGCGCTTTGTCTTTACGTGTATAAGACCCGAGATCCAGGTTTTCTTGCACGGTTAATGTGCCAAGAATGGCGCGGCCTTCTGCTACTTGCACCAGTCCTTTTTGAACAATGTGATGCGGCGCCAGCGTCAGCAGGTCTTGGTCGTCAAATTCTATGCTGCCTGAGCCCGCCTTAATTAATCCGGAAATCGCCAATAAGCTCGTGCTTTTTCCTGCGCCGTTGGCGCCGACCAGAGCGGTAATTTGACCTGCATGCAATTCCAGATTGATGCCTTTGAGCGCATGCACATGGCCATAGGCGACATGGAGTTTTCTGATAGTTAGAATTGGCTTCATACTTCCTCCTCCTTGCCGAGGTAGGCCTCAATAACTTGGGGATTGTGCCTGACTTCTTGTGGGCTACCCTGGGCAATGATTTTGCCGAAATTCAGCACTGCAATCTGATCACAGAGTTCCATCACAAAGCGCATGTCGTGTTCTATCATGAAGATGGAAAAGCCACGATCACGGATGTTTTTGATTTCCTCCATGAGTTCGATTTTTTCTGCCGGATTCATGCCTGCTACCGGCTCATCGAGTAGCAATAGTTTAGGTTCGGTTGCCAAAGCGCGAGCCAATTCCAGTTTGCGTTGTTCGCCGTAAGATAAATTATCTGCCAGCATCTGTGCTTTGTGATCGAGTCTGACCCAAGAGAGTAGTTCCAACGCTCTTTGTTTTGCGCTGGCTTCTGCGTGTTTAAATGAGTTGAGTTTGAATAACATGCTGAGTGGGCTGTAACCGAGATGCCGATGCATGCCAACCACCACATTTTCCAGTAGACTCATTTCTTTGAAGATACGAATATTTTGAAATGTACGGGCGATGCCTAGCTGCGTGATGTTATGGGCTGCGACCGCATGTAAGTTTTGACCATTAAAGCGTATTTCACCGGCTGATGGGTTGATTAAGCCGGTAATCAGGTTAACGATCGTGGTCTTGCCCGCACCATTTGGACCAATCAGACCAAAAATACTCCCTTGCTTCACACTAAAGCTGACATCTTGTAATACTTGCAGGCCACCGAAATGTTTGCTGACGGATGCTAATTCCAACATTTATTGCACCTTTACTGAAGAGTTAGTGTCAAGCCGCCGACGCCAGGTGCGCAGTTTGGTCGTGTCACAAATTCCTTTGGGCAGGTACAAAATGACGATAATTAAAATCAATCCATTAGCCACCAGACGGAAGTCTTTTAACCAGCTCATTAACTCTGGCAAGACGCTTAAAGTAAAGCTGCCTAGCAAGGGGCCAAGTAGATTGCTTGTGCCGCCAAACACAGCCATAGTCAGAATGTCGACTGCGCTTTCAAAGCCGTAGTTCGCAGGGCCGATAGTGAAGGTGTAGTGGGCGTTGAGTCCACCGGCAACGCCGGCAATCACTGCGCCCAGCACAAACGCTAACAGTTTGTAGCGAGCGACGTTGATGCCCATCAGGCGGGCGGCGATTTCATCTTCTTTAATCGCTTCAAATGCCCGTCCAATTTTCGAGCGGCGCACTCTTGCCAGCGTGAATAGCGTGACGCCAAGGAGCAGCACAATATGCCACCATTCGGTTTTTTGTGGAATCCCATTTAAGCCCATGGGGCCACCGGTGATGTCTAAATTTAAGACAATGACCCGTACCACTTCACCAAATCCTAGCGTCGCCATCGCCAGATAAACACCGGACAAGCGTAGCGTAGGCATGCCAATCGCCAGTGCAACCAATGCTGGTGTCATCGCAGACGCAAGCAAGGCTATTGGAAATGACAGGTTGGTTTGCATGCTGATCATTGCTGCCGCATAGGCGCCGATGCCCATGAACGCTGCATTCGCCAATGAAAGTAAGCCGCAAGATAGCGTCAGATAAATCGAGAGTGCCAGCATAGCGTTGATGCCGATGCCAAAAATCACAGAGCTGTAAATCGCCCAAAAACCATTCCACCATTCGAGCATGATTTACGCCTTTCTTTCTAGAATTTTGCCAAACATGCCCGCCGGACGCACTAGCAAGATCAAAAACAATAAGCCAAATGCAATCGCATCACGGAAGTCGCTGGATAGATACGCGACGCTCATGACTTCAGCAAAGCCAAGAAATAAGCCGCCAAGCATTGCGCCACGGATGTCTCCCATGCCACCCAGAATGATCACTGCAATACCCTTATGTAGCATAGGTTGCCCCATAAAAGGTGAAATGGCATTGAATGATAAGCCGACCAAAACGCCAGCCGCACCGCCTAACGCAGCAGCGGCAAATGAGGTAAAGAAAAATAGTGCTTCCACATTGATGCCTAGCAAATATGCGGCTTTGGGTGATTCGGCGATGGCGCGCAGCGCACGACCTAACTGGGTTTTGCGCATGACTGTCAACAACACCAGCATTAGAGCAAATGAAATCAAGACGATGGCTAATTGCACCGCGGTCAGATGCAGGTTGCCGAGACTGAAGCTATCTTCTGGTATGGTGCCCAAAGGGAAGCGTTGATTTTCTGCGCCAAAAATTCCTTGGGAGATATTGGTCAGCATGATGGCGACGCCGATGGTCGCGATCATTGGTGCAAGGTGTGGTGCATTGCGCTTGCGTAGTGGACGTAACACCAGAAAATCAGCGATAACACCGAGCGTGCCACATGCCAACATCGCCAACAACATGGCAAGCCACAAGGACATCTGAAAGTGATTGACCAGAAGTAAGGCGATGTAGCTGCCTAACATAAAGATTGCGCCGTGCGACAGGTTGATGACGCCAAGCACCCCAAAAATCAGCGTAAATCCTAAGGCGAAGAGGGCGTAGACACTGCCGAGTGTCAACGCATTGACAAGTTGTTGTGCAAACATGGCGATCCAGATATTGCTTGGTCCTGTCATGCATTCAGCATAAAGCGGAGGCAGTTCAGGTATAGGTGAAAAAAATAAAAAGCATTCAATTTAAACTGCAGATCTACATCTCAAGAGCAATCTGCAATAGGTGAAAGACCAGCAGAGGTAATACTTCTGCCAGTCGTTTGAGCGAATTATTTTAAGAGTACAAATTTTCCACCTTTGGCAATATTCACGATGGCGTCTTGCTGAGCATCGTAGCCAGTTTCTTTGCCATCTTTTGATGCTGCACGACGGAAGGAGAATTTTCCGGTGGCACCTTCAAACTTAATGCCAGGCAATGCATCACGTAGCGCTATCCTGTCTTTACTCAGGTCACCACTCAACTTAATTTTTTGAATGCCTTCGGCCACAATTTGCAAGGCATCGTAGGCTTGCGCGGCAAATTGATCGGGATCTGTACCATATTTGGCCTTGTAATCAGCCATGAATTGCTTGTTCGCCGTTGAAGGATTTTCCGCAGACCACGGACTTCCCATTAAGGTATTATCGGCAGCATCTTTGGCGATATCAAACAGTTTTGGAGAGTTAAAACCATTGCCGCCTATAAATGGTTGTCTCATTCCCAAAGAACGTGTTTGTAGAATGATGTTGGCTGCTTCTTCTGCCAGACAAGAGCATACAATCGCGTCGGGTGTTGAGGACTTGATCTTTGTTAATTGCGCTTTAAAATCAACATCGCCTTTGGCATAGGTTTCGGTGTCAGTGACGGTAATTTTTTGGTCTGACAGCGCAGTTTTAAAGACATCGTAACCACTCTTCGTGAAGGCATCGTCATTGCCATAAATAACCGCTACTTTTTTGATATTGAATTGTTTGATAGCAGCTTTGGTTGTGGCTGGTAATACATCAGCTTCCATAACGGAATTGCGGAAAGTGAATGGTCCCAGATTAGTGATGCCATCGGCCGTATTACTGGTGCCAAACACGACTGTTTTGCTGGCGTTAGCGATCGGGTCTGCTGCAAAAGCAGAATTGGATAAGGTTGGGCCAAATACCATTAATACTTTGCTTTGAAAAATCAGTTTTTTGAACGCATTAATTGCTTCTTCTTTTTTTCCTTGTTCATCTTCAATGACGAGCGCGATCTTGTCACCATTGATGCCACCCTTTGCATTGATTTTATCTGCCGCGAGATTAAAACCATTTTTGATCGCGCTGCCATATTTTGCGGCCGGACCCGATAATGCTTCTGCGACGCCAATTTTGATTTCCGCAGCTTGTGTGAGCGTTGCTGATCCGATTAAAGCGCTTGCTATGACCAATTTGAGTTGCTGTGACATCAATATCTCCTGGAATTTTTTTATGAAAAACCTTGAAGCAGCAGGCTGCAAAAGTTTTAATTAATTAAATCTTAATTTGCCAAAGATTGTATTGCTTGTATTAGTTGACGGCAATAAAAAATCACATCCAAGCTTATCATTGATCTTTGAGTACGCATAAATGTTTGCTGTGTAAAAGTAACAATGATGCAGTAAAAGCATAATTCCCCACTTGTTTTAAAAAGCGCTTAAAGATACGATGTTTGTGCGACTCAGAGGTACTGTCGAAGGGCTTAAGGATAGAACTGCCAGGCTCAAGAACTTATATTGATGTAGACCTAGGAAGCCGCATGAGGATGATGTTAAGAAGCATATCGTATGCTTGTCTTTTTTTTCTTATATTTGTGCCCCCGTTTTCACAGTTTGCCGGCGCTGTAGATGGCAAACTGACAGAGTTCTCTTTTGCGGAACCGTATTTTGAGAACGTTGGTGATGCAGAGTTACTAGATTCAACCATCACGTCTCTGGTGCAAGACCCCAAAGGCTGGCTTTGGGTCGGTACGCAACATGGCTTAGTGCGTTATGACGGCTACCGTTTCCGTAAATTTGTACATGACGATAACAACCCCTCGTCTTTGCCAGGAGATTATGTCACCGCCTTGATGTCTGCTCAGGATGGCAAACTTTGGGTTGGTACACTCAGCAATGGTCTTGCCATCTTTGACCCTAAGACTGAACGCTTTAATCACATGGGCGGAGGCGCTACTGATACAGTTTTGCGGCCAGGCGCCGCTGCCACCTCGAATGTTGGCGGCAGAATCTGGGCCATCATTGCCGAGGCAAGTGGTGGCGTATGGGTCGGCGCAAATGAAGGCCTCGATTATTGGTCAGCGGGCAACACACATGGGATTCAACATTTCCGTCATGACCGTGCGCAAGCCGATAGTCTGGCAGATGACCGTGTGCGCAGTCTGCTTATCGATCACGAAGGTAGTTTGTGGGTCGGAGGTGCCAGCGGCTTACAGCGACGGAAAGCAGGAAGCGGCCATTTTGAGCGGATCGCATCTGATCCTGATGATCCAGCTTCCTTAGCAAACCAGAAAATAATGACAATATTTGAAGCTGCCGATGGCAAGCTTTGGCTTGGCACCATTGCCAGTGGTGCAGCATGGTTAGATCCCGGTACCTACAAATTACATTGGGTGGTCGATCAGTTCAAGCTGGATCGCACGACACATGGTTGGATATCAAAGATCCTCGAACCGCAGTCCGGTCGCATCTGGTTGGCAACCTTTGGTGGGGGGATCGATGTTGTGCAGTCTTCGAATGGTAAATTGATTCAGCATATACGCCATGATGCGACTAATGCTAGTAGCCTTGCTCTCAATCATATAGGTGCAATGTTAGTTGATGCTTCAGGCTTGTTGTGGGCTGGTACCTGGGGTGGTGGATTGCAAAAATTTTTGCCATCGAATCAAAGCTTTTATCTGCTCAAACATAGTGCTGAACGCAATCAGGGGCTGTCGAGTCCTGATGTGCATAGTGTGCTTGAGTTACGTGATGGGCGAATTTTAGTCGGTAGCGATGGTAATGGCATCGACATTATAGATAGATACGCAGGCCTCGTTGGGGGTTATCGACCATTCCCGGGGCAGCCAGGAAAATTGCACGACGGGACAATCACGTCTCTGGCGCAGACCCAAGATGGAGCATTGTGGGCTGGTACCCAACAAGCAGGTACTTTCAGACTTGAACTTGGATCTAAGCAATGGCAGTCTTATCCCACCAATTCTGGAATGCCAGACGTCATCAATAAATTTTTGGTCGCGAAGAATGGTGCGTTGTGGGTTGGAACAGCAGGTGGGTTATCACGATGGATGCCACAACAGCAGCGTTTTGAGGCTGCCATTCGAGTGGGTGGTGCCAGTATGAATGCCGCTGTTTATAACCTCGCTGAAGACGCTCAAGGTCGAATTTGGGCTGGTAGTGATGCCGGTTTGTGGGCATGGGATCCTGATCTGCGCGGTTTGATTGGAATTTTTCATGAAAATCAGAGGGCGGACAGCCTGGCAAGCAATCTGGTTCAGGGCTTGCTGGTTGATCATTCGGGACGGTTGTGGGTGGCAACTGCTGATGGTATGGAGAGGCTGAGTAGCTGGGATGGGAAGCGTGCTACGTTTGAGCATATTAGCGCCATGTTAGGTAAGCCAGGTAAGTCATTCGGCGAAAATCTTGTAGAAGATAAGATGGGACGGATCTGGACTGATAGTTGTGTCATTGATCCTAAGACTATGCATGCCGTTGAGCTGGGTAAAGCGGATGGCTACGATATAGGCTCCAGTTGGACTGGATCATTTGGTAGTACCCATGACGGGTTGATTTTAAGTGGCGGCACACAGGGTGTTGCAATCATTGATACGGAAAAATTCTCTCCGTGGAATTTTGAACCTCAGGTTCAAGCCAGCGAATTGACGATAGACGGTAAATCGTTTCCTTTGGGCTTGTTGGACCCAACACTTATTTTGGAGCCTGATCAGCGAAATTTCAGCATAGGCTTTGCCGCGCTTGATTTTTCAGCGCCACAAAAGAGCCGTTATTCGTATTTTCTGAAAGGTTATGACGCAGAATGGACTCATGTAAATGCCGATCACTTGAGTGCCAACTATGGGAATCTATGGCCGGGAAAATACACCTTAGTTGTTCGTGCCAGTAATCGTTTAGGTGTCTGGAGCTCACACGAATTACATATTCCTATCCTTGTTTTACCTGCCTATTGGCAAACTTGGTGGTTCGGGTTGTTGACGTTGATGAGCCTGATGGCGGCAATTTGGGTGGGTTATCGTTGGCGTTTGCAAAAGGTGCAGCGTCGCTCAACCGAAACTAAACGCTTGCTGGAAAAACTGGTTCTGGATCGAACCGCGGAACTTGACGAAAAGAATAAGCAGCTGGAAATGTTATCGGTGACTGATAGGCTAACTGGCTTATACAATCGTCTGAAACTTGATCTTACGCTGGAAGCCGAATACGGTCGCTATATTCGTAGCGGTAAAGTTTTTTCAGTGATTCTGATGGATGTTGATCACTTTAAAACGGTCAATGATACCTACGGCCATCAGGTTGGCGATATGGTGTTGGAAGCGATTGCGGAAATATTAAAGGCTGGCGTTCGTGATCATGATGTTATTGGACGTTGGGGCGGTGAAGAATTTTTGGTGGTGTGCCCAGATACTGACTTAGCAGAGGCGCTCGCGGTTGCTGAGAGATTGCGTTTAGGTGTCGCGACGCATCATTTTGCGGTTGTGAAAAATAAGACATCCAGTTTTGGTGTGGCGACAATACGTTCAAAAGAAATGATCAGTTCACTGGTCGCGCGTGCTGATACCGCACTTTATTGCGCAAAGCAGAATGGTCGTGACAGAGTGGAGTTTGAGCGCTGAAACTATGTCGATAAGTGATGTTTTGCACTTAATGTGGCAGGTAATTCACGGCTTAAATAAACAGTGAATTACCTGAATGTATTACTACATCAGAAAGCTAAATTCTTACGTGCGCGGATAATTGCTGCGCGTACCTGATTTGGTGCGGTGCCGCCGATATGATCCCGTGCAGCGACGGAGCCTTCTAAGGTCAGGACTTCAAAAATATCCTCACCGATCAATGCTGAGTAGGTTTGCAATTCAGCGAGCGACATGTCGCTGAGGTCGCAGCCTTTTTCTACGCAAGTTTTAACAGCATGGGCGACGGCTTCATGAGCGTCGCGGAAAGGCAAGCCCTTTTTCACCAGATAATCGGCTAAATCCGTCGCTGTCGCATAGCCCTGCAAAGCGGCAGCACGCATAGCATCTGGTTTGACACTGATACCGGTCGCCATATCAGCAAAAATGCGCAATGTATCGATAATCGTGTCTACAGTGTCAAACAAAGGTTCTTTGTCCTCCTGATTGTCTTTGTTATAGGCCAGTGGCTGACCTTTCATCAACGTCAGCAAAGCGATCAGGTGACCATTGACGCGACCAGTTTTACCACGTGCCAGTTCTGGCACATCAGGATTTTTCTTTTGTGGCATGATCGATGAACCAGTGCAGAAACGATCGGCAATATCAATAAAGCCTACGCGTGGACTCATCCAGATCACCAGCTCTTCAGACATGCGTGAAATGTGGGTCATGATCAGTGCAGCGGCAGCACAGAATTCAATCGCAAAATCACGATCAGATACAGCATCCAGCGAGTTGTAGCAAACCTCATCAAACCCCAGGGTGCGAGCAACGCGCTCGCGATCGATAGGGAAGGTAGTACCAGCCAATGCCGCAGCACCCAAAGGCAAGCGATTGACCCGTTTGCGGCAATCCTGCATGCGCTCAGTATCACGACCAAACATTTCTACGTAAGCAAGAATATGATGACCAAAAGTAATCGGCTGGGCGACTTGCATATGCGTAAAACCAGGCAAGATCGTTTCAGCATTTTTCTCTGCAAGATCAATCAGTGCTGCACGTAAGCCACGCAGCAGTTCAATGATATTGTCGATAGCGTTGCGCATATACAAGCGAATATCGGTCGCGACCTGATCATTGCGTGAGCGGCCAGTGTGCAGTCGCTTACCAGCATCGCCCACCAATTCTGTCAGACGTTTTTCGATGTTCAGATGCACGTCTTCTAAATCTAGCAGCCATTCAAACTTGCCCGATTCAATTTCTCCCTGAATTTGTGCCATACCGCGTTGTATATCTGCGTAATCCTGGGTAGTGATGATATTTTGCGCGCTTAACATTTCTGCATGTGCCAGTGAGCCTTGGATATCAACGCTGGCCATACGATTGTCAAAAAACACCGAGGCGGTATAACGTTTTACCAGGTCAGAAACAGGTTCGGAGAAGCGGGCAGACCAGGCTTCACTTTTTTTGTTGAATTGAGATGTCATATTAGATGGGCTACCGTAGAGGCTGCAGTTGGCGATAAATTTGACTGATTATAAAACACTGCGCCATTTTTTCCTGATTTTTAGCCTTGATATATCAGGTTTGTGTTTTGGGGTCCCGAATGATGCTATTTATGCCTCGGCATTGATTGGATACTCAATGCTGATTTGTATAGCGAGATACTGTAATGCATGTGATGGATGAGAGCGGCAAGTAACAATGATCAGCGCCAGATTGGAAGTCCTGTCAAATCTGTATTTTCATCATTGACCCAGGCTGGCAGGCCGCTGATATCGGTGGGTCCGAGTTCTTCCAGTAAATTCAATTGAACTTGTTTCGCGACTTTGCTGCGTTTTGGTGGAGTAACAACTTTACGGATTTCGGGCTCTTCTGGCGCTGGCTTGGCAAAGCCTGGTAATTCCATCGTAGCGTTATCTTTGTTATCTTTCATCAGACAGCATCTAATATCAGTTTCGGTACAAATTCGGACTGGCTGGTTGACGATTTCCATTTTGGGGCCAATGCTGTTTAAACGCTAGCAGGCTTTGTTTGTTGGCGCTCTGCGAAGTTGCTATGTAAAAAAATGCGTTCGCAGAGATGGAATTAATCCAAATTCAATCGTCTTTCAGACAGGCAAAGGGCTTAAATGCCGTTCAAATCAAAACATTTAAGCAATTTAAGGTGCGCGATTATACCGGAATCACTTCTTGCGCACGCACTAAATTCTCAGTGAAATTTAGTATGCGTCAGAACATCTTGTTCAATGATTGAGTGTTGACATCGTCTTTTCATGCTTTGATTCCAGCCTTACTGCTAGTCATATATGCGCCAGCCAAAAGAAATCATTTTTTGTTTATTGTGATTATCTTTGTCACTGAACTACTGCTTTGAAATGTAAATCAGTGGTCCAATGTTGCCAACATGTAGCTATTGATATTGATCGTTTGCATCATGTTTCGGTTGAGGTGAGATCAAATTGTTTGACCTCTGATTGCGCAGAAGCGTCTTCAATGTGTTGTTGTCCATAGAATAGTCAGACGAAAAATCTAAAGCACGAATATAGCCTGTTTACCTATTCTTTTTATCAATTGACATAGTTGAAATATCGCCTATTATTTTTGTAGCGAGTATTATTTGCGCAATTTTTTTGGGGCGATCATGAATATCAGGGTAGCAAATTTACTTGCGGCAACATCGTACTCACCGGTCACGCCTCAAAAGACCAAAAATAGTGTTGATAACCAGCCTCAAAGCAGCTCTGCTAGCTCAGTATCTATCTCCCCACAAGCGCAAAACCTGCTCAGTGCATCGCAAGTAAATAGCGTCTCTAGCCAAAACGCCATCTACGACTTCACCAATATAACGCCTGAAAACATGGCATCGACAATGAATGGGCTGATTAAGTCGGGAAAATTGTCATTTGACGACTCATCGGCGTTGGTCACGATGATACCAACCGCCTTATCTAAGGTGAATTACGACGGTCAAGCACCGCAAGCGACTACGCAGCCGACGAATTTTATTGCCCTTTTGCAGGAGGGAGTGAATGCTGCAAACGCGAGAGGTGATGCCAGTAGCGCAAAATTTTTCACGAATGCCTTAGACGCTTTGTAGAAATTACAGGCTACGCCGATACAGACTTAAAGCCGCCTCAATAATGCAACTGCTTACATTGATTTACTTCGACAAATAATAGAGAGAGTTCGTCATGTTAATTTCAAGCAGCTTTAGTTTATCCGTAACGCCAACGGCAACTAAATCAACTAACAGTGTTGGAAGTCAGCCCCAGTCGTTTGTTATTGCGGATGAACTCACACCTGCGGATAAAAGTCTTATTGTCGCGTCCTCTGGAAGTTTAGACCCAGTTTCTTCCACTGGAGAGCATTTAGGGAACCCATTTGCCACTCGTATCGCTTTAGACCGTGCAGGCGGTTCGTTGACCGGTGAAGTCGATAAGTCGTATATCAACACTATCATCAATCAGCAAAAAGCTATCCCATCTGAGGCAGCAGGCAGGGATGCCATTATTCCCTTTTCGATTCTCGACAAAGCACTGGCCTACCTCGATCAGAAAAACGCGACTAGCGGTACCAATATCAATACAACAGCGTAACAAAAAACGATGTTTGGATTTGATTTTCTCGAAGCAAAGCCAATGCGGCATGTGACAATTTGCGAGTGACGAAATTAAGGGGCGTTTAACATGCAAGTAACTAACACGAACTTAAGGACAAGTAGCTTTTTGGGTGTCGGGGGCGCTGGATCAACTTCAAAAGCAACTAGTAGCAATATCGTGAACACACAAAGCCCAGTTGGTTCAACTAGTAGCACGGTCGTCACCTTATCGAGTCAAGCAACTGTAGATACTGCGTCACTTCCTCTTTATCAACAGCAAATTATTGCGAATTTGCAAAATAATCCTAATCAGTCTAATGCAATCAATTATGTCTATGAAAATGCAACGACGTCAGATGGAGAACTAGTTGATATATCAAAGTCAAAATTTGAACCGAACGGCACGCTATCGGGAGTGACTTACACTGCAAATGGTCTTCCAGTGACGGCTGAAAGTACCGCGAAATTTGCAGCACTTGCAAGCCAGGTGCTTCAGCAAAAAAACGCAATTTTTGAACAAGGAAAGGCGCAGGGGCTCTCCGCCGCGAATATTTATACCAATATTCAGCAATACATGGCATCGCAGCCCAGTTGGTATTTGCAACAGGCAAATTGGTATGGCAGCACCTCGAAATCCTGAGTGTGTTCCAAAATCTATTTTCCCCAAATGACTGGAGGTAATAATGAACATACAAATTGGAAGCTTGTCAGTCGCATCGAGTTACCCGCCTAGTGTAAAAGCGAATAGATCAAGCAATGTCGCAACCGCAGTAGCACAGACGATTGCTCAGGATTCAGTCAGCATCTCGCCATCTGCACAGCAAGCCTTAGCTGCATCACAAAGTAGTTCGTCAACAACTAGTAGCTTATACAACTTTACTAATATGACGCCAGCACAAATGCAAGGTATCGCAAAGCAGTGGTGTGCTGAGGGAAAAATCGATCCCGTTCAACTATTCAATCTGCAATTTGCTGGTATGCCTCTTGGAAAGGTGGGGTCGAATGGTGAATGTATTCTGTTAACGCAGGCAGAAAGAGCTAGTTATGAGCGCCAGCCAATCAACTACGTAGATTTAGCCAAGAGTCAGGTCGCTGCGCTTCAAAGTCAGGCAGGTGACCCTAAGTCGGTTTATAAAGAGTGGAAGGGCATACTGGAAATTTTACAAGGACAGTCAGATAACGTTGCTGTGCCAATGCCGAGCTAACGTTTAGCCATCGATGCCTTTATTCATCGATAGGGAGGTCTGGTCGATGCTGGCACAATAAGTATGCACCGCAATAATGGTAGGTGTTGGGTCAAGGATAAATATATCTCTTCAATCAGTTCTCGCGATTGGGTAATGCATTCGCTTGATTACCTTGCGTAGCACGTCATATCATTATATGAATCACAAATTTGGTCGAACCGGTAGTTTAACAGCGACTGCTTATTCCATTAGAACCCTTGCCGCTGAGGGTACTTCGGCTCCTGCATTGCTTCTTTTTGAGCCAGTCGCTTATTGTATTTCGAGACAAATTCGTTCGTAGTCCAAGATTTTATCCGCACCCCCAGTGGCTTGATTTTGGGTGATCGTCAACATCTTTGTACAACAAAAACGCCTTCCCCATAACTCATTTTCTTTAGTTGCGGTTAGGAAATTATCTCATTTCTTCTGAGTAATTACCTGACATCGAGAATGCACTTCGCTTTTATATTGAGTCATTCCTTGCGGCAACAAATCAGGTCTTGCATATTTGTATTGTGTCGCTTCAGGAATTCGTCACATTCCTCACTTAGGACTCAATACCATGCTCCAATTTAGAAAAATTACCTCTTCAGTCGCTGCGATCGTTGTTTCGACTGGATTGTTTTTTCAGTCATCTCCTGCTTTATCTCAAGCAGCACCGAGCATCAATGTCGTACAGGAAATAAAAAATCTTCAGATCACATCTGGTCCGTATGCCAATGCATATTTGATTGCACCAGCTGGCCGAATAAATTGGTATTTCAGTAATTTAGGCTTGTTGCCAATCGTACAGTACTTATCGCCTGCTGATTTGCAAACTTACGTTTTATCGTATCTGAATTTATACCTGCATAATCTGACCGCTAACTCCACGATTATGGATGTCAACTTCGTACCTGGAACAAATAATTTCGTGTTAGTGCCATCTGATTCTGACGATTCCTACGCGGCGACCTTCTTATCGCTGGCAGTCAAATATGTGCGCGTTAGTCAGGATATGGCGTGGTGGAAAGTGAACGAAGCCGCATTAAAAAATATTGCTTACCGCAATCTCGCCGTCATGGAAAAACCATCGGATGGACTGACCGCAACATTTCAGCCACCAAGAAATCAATCGAATTCGTTAGGATATTTGATGGATAACGCCGAAAGCTATCGTGGTCTCCGTGATTTTGCAGGTTTGTTACGTGATCTTGGGGAACCTGTAGACGCGAATTACTATGACCTGGTGGCGACAGGTATTGTCGGAGGTATTAGTAATTACTTGTACGACACTGCGCATGCGGGATTTAAAACTAGCGATGGCGATGCGCAAGCAACCACGGCGTTCTACGCGGGAACAACTTGTCAGGTTTTTCCGCAGGCATTTGGATTAAGTGAGTTGTCTTCGTATTACGACAAGGCGTGGACTTATCTGAATTTGTACACGCCTAACTGGCAATCTGGTCAATATGATCCGTTCCCGTGGGCCGTACTAGGGTACGTCGCTGCCTTGCGCAATCAAACGGCGATGGCAGTGACGCAACAGCATATGATAGAAAGTAAATTCATTACTAATCGAGGCCTGATTACGATGAATGAGCTAGGTTTTTATCAACGCACCAAA
The DNA here is from genome assembly GCF_014284255.1 of Cognatundibacterium jejuense. GTDB lineage: Bacteria > Pseudomonadota > Gammaproteobacteria > Burkholderiales > Burkholderiaceae_D > Undibacterium > Undibacterium jejuense. Next base: position 77,611 of record NZ_JACOFV010000014.1, on the reverse strand, counting down.
AGTCTCTTAGCTGGTAAACCTGCAATCTGATTATTTGCGGTTTTACTTGTCGCGATAGGCCAGCAAGCTTGTCTATCGCGGATTTTTCGATTTTTCTTACCTCATCGTTCGATAACGTACAGAATAAGGGAGCGGTGCCGATTATTTTAATGCGGGCGGCGACTATCTCCGGTGGCTTTAAAAAAACGGTTTCTTCATGACCATTAGTGTGCTTTTGCTCGATGATGAAACACTGATGCGTGCTGGTATTCGGTGCCTGATAGAGCAGATGGATGATGTTGTCGTTGTGGCTGAAGTTGCAAGCCAATCAGAAGCAATTACATTGTTAGATAGAACGTTACCAACGGTGATGGCCATCGATGTCAACACTGGGATGCAGACGGGTATCTCGATGATTCAATATTTCAAACATGCTTATCCAGATCTTGGTATCGTTGTCCTGACGATGGATGACTCTGAAGAATTGATGTCAGAGGCACTGCAAGCTGGTGCTTCTGCCTATCTGCTAAAAACGGTCACAAAAGCTGAACTCGAAACCGCGCTGAGAGCCGTAGCAAACAAAGAAACCTATTTGAATCCTGATATGTCGATGAAAATGCTGAAACGCTTTCAGTTTCCAACACTGAGATTACCTCATCAAGCACAGATTTTGACGCCCAGACAAATGCAGATCATTGCGATGATAGGCAACAGAAAAGGAAATAAGCAGATTGCCTATGAGCTTGGGCTCAGCCCTAAGACAGTGGCTGCACATCGCTCAAAGATCATGGAAATCATCGGCGAAAAAGATACCGTTGGTATTGTGCTCTTCGCACGTAAATATGGATTACTCAATTCAGATAAGACCAGAAAAATGCTAATTTGAGCATGATGTACGCTGATTAATGATGTCGTATATCCTCGTGCGTGAGCGCACAGACAATTCATGAGCAGACATGCATGGTTCGTATTGATCACTTACTCAGGAATTTTTTTCATCTTTCGTGATCTTGAAAGCTGGGTTCACTATGCTCAAAATTAATTCGAAAGCATTTCAGGTATTGCCAGGAGAAAAGATTGATTTACAAAAGCGCGCCACCTTAAGTTCGCCTGTCTATAAGTCGATTGCAGAGTATCAGGACATTCTCAAACAACACATCTCTGAGTTAAGTACACAGCAGCAGTTGTTGTATGCGAGTAATCAACACGCAGTGCTTTTGATTTTTCAAGCGATGGATGCCGCAGGTAAAGATGGTGTTATTAAACATGTGATGTCGGGCATCAATCCTCAAGGTTGTCAGGTGTTTAGCTATCAACACCCCAGTGAAGCTGAATTGCAACATGATTTTTTATGGCGTACCACGCGCAATCTCCCTGAACGGGGCCGTATAGGGATTTTTAATCGTTCTTATTACGAAGAGGTATTGATTGTCCGCGTTCATCCGGAAATACTTGATAGCGAGGGTTTGATTGATCAGCAATCAAAGTCTGACAATATCTGGATAAACAGATATCGATCTATTGCTGATCTGGAACGGCATTTACACATTAACGGTACGCGTATTATCAAACTCTTTCTCCATATATCGAAAGAAGAGCAACGTAAGCGATTTCTGCAACGCATCGATGCTGCCGATAAAAACTGGAAATTGAGCTACGCGGATATGAAAGAACGTGAGTTTTGGAAAGACTACATGTACGCCTATCAGGAATGCATGAGCGCCACCAGTACGCCAGAATCACCGTGGTATATCGTTCCCGCTGACGATAAAGAGAACGCCAGATTAATTGTCTCACGCATTATTCTCGATACCTTCATTGGGCTCGATATGCACTATCCAAAGTCAACGCCAAAGCAGAAGCGCGAATTTCAGGCGATGCGTAAGCGATTGATGAAATAAATTTTTCTACATACTCCTTCCTTCGATCCTTTCTCGATTGCGTCATTTTTACTCTCGGTGTCTTAGCGTACGGATTTTAGTTTGGCTGCGTCAGACAATTGGTCATGCAAAGGAAGTGCGAATCTAAAAAAATCCTCCTTGAATCTGATAATCTAAAGAAAAATCTCAAAAGGAACGTTGATGCCCGCCTACTATCATGCAACGCCTGATTGCAGAGTAATAGCTGTCCGAATGTTGCCATGTTAAACCAACGCCTCGTAAATCGACGTAGCGCGTGGCGCGCACTCAGAACCCATTATCGGAAAATAGAGCGATCTACTATATCGCAATTATTTTCTGATGATCCACAACGCGCAGAACATATGTCGCTGACGCAGGGTGATCTTTACCTCGACTATTCCAAAAATAGACTCACGATGGAGACCATCGATTTGTTAGTGGAGCTGGCAAAAGAATGCGGTCTGCCGGAAAAAATACGCGCGATGTTTGAAGGCAAGAAAATTAATCATAGCGAACATCGTGCTGCTTTGCATACTGCATTACGTTTGCCAATTGGTGAAAGCGTGTACCTTGATCAAAAAAATCTGATGCCGGAAATCCAGCAAGGTTTAATGCAAATGCGCTTATTGTCCGATCAGATCAGGGGAGGGCGCATGGCTGGTTATACCGGACGAAAGATTAAAAATATCATCAATATCGGCATTGGTGGCTCGGATCTGGGGCCAGTAATGGCTTTTGAAGCATTACGCTTTTATAGCGACAGGGCTTTGTGCTTTCGTTTTATTTCAAATGTCGATAGCAGCGATTTTATAGAGGCGACGCGTGATCTGAATCCAGAGGAAAGTTTATTTATCGTCTGTTCTAAGAGTTTTACAACGACGGAGACCTTGAGTAATGCACTTCTGGCGAAGAGCTGGTTACTGGAAAAGTTAACCCATCCGGAAGCGGTAGGGCAGCATTTTATTGCGGTCTCTGGCAATGAACATGGCGTCGCTGAATTTGGAATTGACATTTCAAAGATGTTGATTGTCTGGGATTGGGTGGGAGGTCGTTATTCCATTGATTCAGCGGTGGGCTTGTCGACCATGATTGCAATAGGTGCAGAACGCTTTTACGAATTGCTATACGGGATGCATGAGATGGATGATCATTTTTTGCACGTAGCATTGAAGCAAAATATGCCGGTGTTATTGGGACTGATTGCGATCTGGAATAATAATTTTTTAAAGATCAATAGTGTTGCGGTAATACCTTACTCCCATTATTTGCGACGGTTTCCGGCTTATTTGCAACAGCTGACGATGGAGAGTAATGGTAAACATGTCGACGTCAATGGTAAAGCGCTGACCTTTAACACCTGCCCGGTATATTGGGGGGAACCGGGAACGAATGGACAACATTCGTTTTATCAATTCCTGCATCAGGGAACGGCGCTGGTAGCTAGTGATTTTATTGGTTTTTGCAAACCCTTACATGAACAAATTACACAACACAACATCTTGATGGCGAATTGTTTTGCCCAGGCTGAAGCACTTGCCTATGGCCAAAGTGCAGAGCAATTACGGCATGCGCAGGTTCCTGCCGACCTTGTTTTACATCAGGTGTGTAGTGGTAACCGTCCTAGTAACACGATCTTAGCAAAGACATTAACACCAGGAAGTCTGGGGCAATTAATTGCTTTATACGAGCACAGTGTTTTCACACAGGGTGCCATATGGAATATCAACTCGTTTGATCAGTGGGGTGTCGAGTTAGGAAAGCAAATGGCAAAAGAAATGACGCAAGAGCTTCAAGAAAGTCTGAATCAAGCGATTCCTGATTCATTACATAACGGCTCAACCCGTAAGCTGATGCAGTATTACTGTGCTCACCGGGATAGCTGAAATGTGGATCCACCCCTTAGCCGGAAAACCAGTTCCAACCAGCATGCTCGTTAACATACCGCGTTTGGTGGCAGCTTACTATACTGAGCGGCCGGATGTTTCGGTTGCCGCACAAGCTGTTATTTTTGGCACTTCAGGACATCGAGGTAGTTCTTTGACTTCGAGCTTTAATGAATGGCATCTGCTGGCGATTGCTCAGGCCATTTGTGATTACCGCGCTGAACATGGGATTCATGGCCCTTTATATTTAGGGATAGACACCCATGCTTTGTCTATCCCGGCACAAGACAGCGTCTTGCAGGTCTTGGTCGCCAACGGCGTCACCGTCCTTATTGCTCCTGATCAGGAATACACTCCGACACCAGCAATTTCTTTAGCGATATTGGCGTTTAATCATGGTCGTCAGTCTGGCTTTGCCGATGGCATTGTTATTAGCCCCTCACATAATCCTCCAGAATTCGGCGGCTTAAAATATAACACTTGCCAGGGAGATGGCGCTGATATACGAGCAACAAATTGGATAGAGAATAAGGCAAATGAATTTTTACGCCTGGATCTGCACGGCATTAAAAGAGTCTCAATCGCGCAAACCCGACAAACTAATTTTATTCACTATTATGATTTTCTTGGGCATTACGTAGATTCCTTGTGCGAGGTGTTAGACATTAATATGTTGCGGCATGCTGCGTTACATATCGGCGTTGATCCTATGGGTGGTGCGGGGGTCCATTACTGGGAGCGAATCGCTGAGCAATATGCGCTTGATCTGGACATCATCGATAAACAGGTCGACGAGCGATTTGCATTTATGACTTTGGATTGGGATGGCAAAATCAGGCTTGATCCTGCTTCGGGTTATGCAATGCAGCGATTGATACAACGTAAAGCTGATTTTGACGTTGCATTTGGCTGCGATACTGACCATGACCGTCACGGCATCGTCACGCCAGAGTGTGGCTTGATGCCACCGAATCATTTTCTGGTGGTTGCGATTGACTATCTGTTTCAACATCGCCCTGCATGGAACAAGCACGCGGGAGTTGGAAAAAATGTTGTTTGTACCCAGCTTATCGATCGCGTTTCAACAGCTTTGAACAGAGATGTCTATGAAACTCCCGTAGGGTTTAAATGGTTTGGTGGCGTGCTCTATCAGGGTGCTCTTGGCTTTGCTGGGGAAGAGAGTGCTGGTGCAACTTTGCTTCGGCGCGATGGCAGCGTGTGGACCACCGATAAAGATGGCATCGTCATGGGCCTGCTTGCAGCAGAAATTTTAGCCGCCACCGGAATAAGTCCGGGGACGCATTATCAAGTATTAAGCGACAGTTTTGGACATCCTGATGCAGGCAGAGTCGAAGGTAATGCCGATGCGCAGCAAAGAGCAATACTGTCGACTTTGCACTTTAGTCAGTTGAAAAAAAGCGAATTTGGTGGTGAACAAGTACTGCGTTCGACGAATGAAGCGCAGGGAAATCATCAGGCCATCAATGGTCTCAAAGTCATCACGGAAAACGCCTGGTTTGTAATTCGCCCATCCGGAACAGAAGACTTGTACAAAATTTACGCTGAAAGTTTCTTAGGTAAGCCACATCTGGAAAGTTTGTTGAAAGAAGTGCAGTCATTGGTCATTCACTTGATTTCATAGAATCTGTGTCTCCCTTGCTTTTTTAATATTTTTCAAACTCACTAAGAACGCTAGCGCACAGAATAAGGTACGGCAAGCAGGTATACCTGAAGGCACTGAAACCCGCAAACTAAAGGGAATATGCCATGAGTAGAGTCAGCCTGTCCCCGGAAATGTTGTACAACATTGATGCTTATTGGCGCGCGGCAAACTACTTATCAGTCGGGCAGATTTATCTGTACGCCAATCCTTTACTAAGACGGCCTCTAGTACTGGCGGATATCAAACGTATGCTGCTGGGGCATTGGGGAACAACCCCAGGGCAGAATTTTATCTACGTACATCTAAATCGCATCATCAAAAAATACGATTTGGATATGATTTATATTGCCGGACCCGGTCATGGTGGGCCGGCAGTCGTTGCCAATACCTATCTGGAAGGTACCTATAGCGAGATCTATCCAGAGATCAGCCAGGATGAAGCTGGATTACAAAAACTATTTTTACAGTTCTCTTTTCCTGGCGGCATTCCCAGTCATGCATCCCCTGAATGCCCGGGTTCAATACATGAGGGCGGGGAATTGGGTTATTCACTAAGTCATGCGTTTGGCGCTGTGTTTGATCATCCAGAATTGATTGTTGCTTGTGTCGTTGGTGATGGAGAAGCAGAGACCGGACCTTTGGCAACGGCCTGGCATTCAAATAAATTTTTAAATCTGGTACACGATGGGGTCGTGCTACCGATATTGCACTTGAATGGCTATAAAATTTCCAATCCAAGCATATTAGCGAGGATACCGCGTGCAGAGCTGGAGCAACTTTTGCAAGGTTATGGCTGGACGCCGTATTTTGTTGAAGGGGATGATCCAGCTTTCATGCATGAAACTATGGCTACTGCGCTCGATAGCGTGATCGAGAAGATTCAGGCAATACAGTACGAGGCACGCACCATGGGGGAGTTGCATCGACCAAGTTGGCCTATGATCGTATTATGCTCGCCAAAGGGTTGGACCGGTCCTCAAGTCGTTGATGATCTACAAATTGAAGGTACGTTTCGTGCCCATCAGGTGCCCTTGATTGTCTCTGAGAGCACACCTGCTACTCATCTGGCGATGCTGGAAAGCTGGATGTTAAGTTACCGGCCGGATGAACTATTTGATGCAACTGGAAAACTATTTCCTGCTTTGGCGGCCTTAGCACCTGAAGGGCAGCGTCGTATGGGGGCTAACCCTCATGCAAATGGAGGCGTTTTGTTGCGCGATTTGCTGCTGCCTGATTTTCGTGCTTATGCTGAAACTTTACAGCAGCGCGGAATGCTTGGAATCGGGGACATGCATGTTCTGGGCAGGTTTTTACGTGATATCGTTGTTGCAAACAAGGCACGACGCAATTTCAGAATATTTGGTCCGGATGAAACCCTCTCAAATGGTCTAAAGTCAGTGTTTGAAGTCACTTCGAGACAATGGAATGCAAAGATAGCAGTGAATGACGAATTTCTTGCGCAAGATGGTATGGTGTTGGACAGTATGCTCAGTGAGCATCAATGTGAAGGCTGGTTGGAGGGCTATTTACTGACTGGCCGCCACGGTGTCTTTACTTGCTACGAAGCGTTTATACACATCATCGACAGCATGTTTAATCAACATGCGAAGTGGCTCAAAGTTGCCGCGCAATTACCGTGGCGTGCCAAAATCGCTTCCCTTAACATCGTTTTAACTTCACATGTCTGGCGCCAGGATCACAATGGATTTACTCATCAGGATCCGGGCTTTATCGATTATGTGTTGAATAAAAAAGCCTCAATTATCCGTGTGTATTTACCGCCAGACGCGAATTGTCTGCTGTCGGTGATGGATCATTGCCTTCGCAGTCGCCACTATGTCAACGTCGTGATTGCGGGAAAGCATCCGGCACCGCAATGGCTAAGTATGGAAGCGGCGGTCACCCATTGCGCGCAAGGCATCGGCATCTGGGATTGGGCGAGCAACGATCGAGGCGAGATGCCAGATGTGGTGATGGCTTGTTGTGGCGATGTACCAACGTTGGAAACCTTGGCAGCGATTTCAATTTTACGTGAACATTTGCCTGATTTAAAAATACGATGTATCAATATTGTTGATTTGGCGCGATTGCAGCCTGCAACAGAACATCCTCATGGATTGTCGGATACGGATTTCGACGATCTATTTACGACGCATCAACCAGTTGTTTTTGCTTTTCATTCTTATCCATGGTTGATTCATAGGCTCACCTACGACCGTATTAACCAAAGAAATATCCATGTCCATGGCTATCAGGAGGAAGGCACGATCACTACGCAGTTTGACATGACCGTGTTAAACGAGCTTGATCGCTTTCACCTGGTCATGGATGTCATCGACCATCTTCCACAGGCAAATGACAAAACCCGGCAGCTTAAACAGCTAGTAGAAGAAAAGTTGATCAAACATGGAAAATATATCCGGCTATATGGTGAGGATATGCCTGAGATTAGCAATTGGCATTGGAACCCAACACCACGACATTCTGCAACGGAGTAAACAATGAGCCAAATGGAAGATAGAGAGCTACTTGCACGAAAAAAAAGAGATTGCCCTCGATATGACGGCGGTGCTGGAAAAATATCGTGCCATCTTTAGTTGGGATATTCCTGAAGTCAATATTGCAGCCGTTGATCAGGTGGTTTTGAAAGAAATGGCGCTTGCACTGAAACAACTATCGCAGTCATCACAAGCACCTGAGAATAATAAATAAAAGGTTAAGTATGGATATGCTGATAAAAAAAATGACGAATACGATTAAAACACTGTTTGCGGAGGAGCGAGGCATACTCGCCATGGATGAAAGTAATCCCACTTGCAATCAACGGTTTATTGAGCTTGGTATCCCTGTAACTGAAGAAAATCGCCGTGCGTGGCGAGAGCTAATATTAACCACTCCCGATTTGCATCACGCGATAGGCGGGGTCATCCTCTTTGATGAAACAGTCTACCAACAACAGCATCATGGCGCGTCATTCTTGCAGTTATTGCGTGAAAATAATATTCTCTTTGGGATTAAAGTCGACAAAGGGATGCAATCATTGGCACTGCATCCTCTCGAACAAATGACGAGTGGCTTGGATGGATTAAGAGCGAGATTGAATACCTACGCAGGGCTTGGTGCGGTCTTTACAAAATGGCGTGCTGCCGTCTCGATCACAGCATCACTGCCTACGCTAGCATGTATAGAAGCCAATGCGGATGCCTTGGCAAGGTTTGCTGCACTATCTCAAGAAGCAGGTTTGGTTCCCATCGTAGAGCCTGAAGTGATGATGACGGGGACACATAATTTGGATCGTTGTCGGGAGGTGACGACACAATTTTTGCGGGCTGTATTCAGACATCTTAATCAGCAAGAGGTCGTAGTGGAAACCATGATCTTAAAGCCAAATATGATCTTACCAGGTGTCGATTGCCCAATACAGGACGATATCGATATCATTGCGAATACGACTATCGCCTGTATGCTTGAGACAGTTCCTGCTGCCGTTCCTGTAATCGCTTTTTTATCTGGCGGTCAGTCGGGTGATCTGGCCTCGGCCAGACTCAATGCGATGAATCTTAGAGATAGCCGTATAGCGAGTACGTCTGATGATTTGAAGAATCTGAAACAGACTTTGCCCTGGCAATTGGCATTTTCTTTTTCACGTGCAATACAGTTCCCCGCATTGCAATTGTGGGGCGGTGTTCATGAACATAAAAAAGCCGTTCAAGATGCTATTTATCGGCGGGTTTGTGACAATCAACGTGCTCGTCGCGGTGTCTACCAGCAACTTCCGGAACCTTCGATTGATCGCGCTATCACCGGGGTACAGAAGCAATGACGGCGGCATTACCATTAAGAATTTTTGTGATCAGGCATGGGCAAACTGCCTGGACTGTCTCGGGGCAATATACGGGAACAACCGATATTCTGCTATCACCCAAAGGAAAATTAGAAGCGCAGTATCTGCGACAATTGCTCCGCAAATATACCTTCACATCGACCTTTTGTAGCCCTCTGCGACGTGCCAGACAAACCTGTACGTTAGCTGGCTTAGCCACGCATGCCATCGTCAGGGAAGATTTGACCGAGTGGAACAATGGATGCGATGAAGGATTGACACCAGCACAGATTCAATTTGCCAGGCCAGGTTGGCGCTTTTTCAGAGATGGTCCTGATGGTGGTGAGTCTTTGGAGCAGATTGAGCATCGTGCTGATCGTTGCCTGGCTGATTTTGCGCGCCTGCAAGGGAATGTCGCAGTATTTTCACACGCCCATTTTTGTCGCGTGTTGGCAGCGAGGTGGATACACTTCCCGGTGTCCGACGCCCAGCACTTTTTACTCGATACTGCCTCGTTTGGGATACTAAGTTATGAACATAACGACCCGGAAACGACTGCTATTACCCTCTGGAATTCCGCTGCGCTGGAAAGGCGGATATAAAAATACTTCACCGATCAAGCTGAAAATGTGATCGGTGAAGTCGTATCAAGTCATCAGACATAACTCACTTACATATCAACGCGCACCTTTAAAATGCTTTTGTCCATCATTTTTATGTCTGCCAGCGACCTCTTCCCGTTCGTTTTTTTCTTGCAATGCTTTGACACCTGCTGGCTGCTGAGAAGCTTGTGTTTTCTTTTCGTCTTTCTTTTTTGAGGTCATCAGGATTTCACGTTTTAGAGATTCAATATCTTGGTCCGATGAATAAATTTTATCTGAGCGTTTCAATAAGCGTGGAATAGACTTGCTGAAATCTGTAGCTTTGTTTGTATTTGATATGATCATAATATTCTCAATATTTTAAAAGAAGTAAGTCGGGGTGTTAAGGCTGTGACCTGCAAATGTATCGTTGGAGATTGTTCTTTGAGAGTTACATGGATATTCTGATTTTGTCTTTTACATGCTTAACGCCCGGTGCATTCCAGGCCGCCTGGCTGGCGAGGTCACGCTCGACCCAGCTATGCGTTGTTCCCGCAAGAGTGACTGTGCTGCCATCAACATGCACTGTGATATTGGCACTTTCTGATTTTGCCAAACGTTTTAACGCAGCTTCTATATCACTCTGTACAACTTGAGCCGCAATTGATGGCTCGAGATTAATGTCATTACTCACACCGGTTACACCCATTAGCCTGCGCACGGCATCTGCAGCCGAATTGCGCTGATATTCCCACTCAACATTGCCAGTTAAAGTAATCCATCCGCCTTCGACCATGACTTTAATACTGTCTTGGGGGACGTATGATGCCCATGCAAGTACATTGGATGCTGTGCGGGCAATATCTGCGTCATCGCGCTTGCTTGAACCTGCTAAATTAACTTCGATTTCTACTGCCAATGCGCCGACACCAACGACGCGCTGAACAGCGCGCTCAGCATTCCATTTCTCGACAAAGCTTCCAACGTGACCGGACAAGGTAACGACCCCGTCTTTGACTTCTACGCCTATGTTATTGGCGGGAAGAGAGGGATCCCAATTGAGTTCTGCAATAACGTCCCGTTTTAACTCCGTGGATGTTTTCACTTTATTTCTCCTGAATTGATTGAAGTTTTATTCTGAAATTTGTTAGTGCTGCTGTATGTACGCTGTCACGCTTTATTGAATATTTCTAATTATGTTAGACGCCGCACAGAACGCAATTTCATGTTCTTTTATAAGTAATCTGCGGTCGTTGCTACAACGACGTGTTGATTTCAATATATAAAAAAGGATGGCTGAAAATGACCAAAATAGCTTCTACCCTGGGATTGCTCCTTATAGGCAATTTAATACTCAGTACACCTGGCTTTGCGCAGGTGGCTGGTTCGACCACCGTTCTTGGCGTGACTGTAATTGAGGCCCGCCAATTGGCACTGGGATGGAGTGTGAAAAAGAGTATTTTTGGCCGCGAAGTCTATAACGATGCCGGCGTTAGCGTAGGCAAAATCGAAGACGTCATCATTTCTCCTGAAAAAAACGTGACCTATTTCATCGTCAATGTTGGCGGGTTTATTGGTATCGGTGGGCATAACATTGCGATTCCGATCTCTCAGATCGTTGAGCAAAGTGGCAAGATCGTCATCCCGGGTGCCACCAAAGAATCTATCAGAAATTTACCGCAATTTGATTACGCGAGCGATACCGCAAAAAGAGATGCATTTGTAAAGAGTGCTGAAAATGATTTGACTATTGCCAGAGAAAAAGCCAATGAATTGCAAAAAAAATCAGCGCTTCTGAGTGGCGAAGCTAAAACAAAAATGGACCAAAAATACGCCTTGTTGCAAGTGGAAATTCAAGTTGTAGAGAAAAAAATGGGTGAAATGAAACGTGCTGGTACCACAAGATGGCAGGAGTTCGAAAATGACCTGAACGTCGATATTTCGCACCTGAAGTTAACACTGGCCAACATAGATCGATAAATTGCACTATTTCATAGCCACTAATTCACAGCCACTAATCATGGCACCAAAGCGCCATTTTGATGAAAGATCGTATGACTTATGCAAACCTGATGGTAAATCTCGAGCTTGGTGCGGATAACCACAATTTAATCCATGTGGCAGGGCAGTTAGCTGAGCGGTTTAATGCGAACGTGATAGGCATCGTCGGTTGCAGTCCAATGCAAATGCCTTACGGTGACGGGTATATCAATGGCGATCTGATGAAAGATGAGCTCGATAGAGCGCAAGCAGAAATGCTTGAGCTTGAAACCGAATTTCGCACATCTTTACAATCGATCGCCGGTTCTCTTAGCTGGCGTTCTTCGGCAATATGTCCGTCCATCGCTGACTACGTGGTTGGAGAAGCATGTATTGCAGATCTCTTGATTGCGAAAGCCGCTGATCATGTGGAGTCAGAATCTACCCGGCACATGAATAATGGTGATGTACTGATGCAACTAGGGCGACCGATGATGCTGATTCCTGCCAGTTGCCGCGAGCTGCATTTACAGACCATGATGATTGCCTGGAAAGACACAATGGAATCCAGGCGGGCAATTTACGATGCTCTACCTATGCTAAAAAAAGCGACAAAAGTCATATTAATGGAAATTGCCGCACTCGACGAACAAGACAATATCAAGTTGCAACACGCTGTTGTTATTGAGTGGCTAGCTCGTCATCAAATTAAAGCAAGCTCTCTGACCATTGTCGCAACGGATGAAGAGGCAGAAAAGTTGAGAGAAATCGCGACAGAAATGAATGTTGACTTACTCGTGGCTGGTGCTTATGGACATAGCCGTATTCGTGAATGGGTCGCTGGTGGGATGACACGCGAAATCTTACAGTCACAGACTTATTGTTCGATGTTGTCTCATTAACCTTGGCTTATTGAGACTCACATTCGCATTTTGAAATACCGGCCTCAATCATTATTTCTCTCCGTAGTAGAAAACCAGAAATTTTTAACAGCTAATTCGCTCTGAAAGTACATCATGCACATCGCTAAAAAATCTGAAATGAATAAACAATCGATTCGTCTCGCTGCATCGAATATCAACGATGGTGCGGTAACGGCTGGTTATAAAGCCGACCGTGAAGACGTTATAAAGATGCTCAACGATGCATTGGCAACTGAGCTGGTATGTATGCTGCGTTATTTACGTCACTATTACACAGCGTCAGGCTTACATAACCGTCCGGTAAAAGCCGAGTTCTTACAACATGCCTTAGATGAACAAGACCACGCACACGAGTTGGCAGAGCGCATCGTTCAATTGAACGGCAAACCTGATTTTAATCCTGAGACTTTATTACTGCGTAGTCATGCCGAATATAATGAGTCGGCGAATATTCATGAAATGATTAAATCCAATTTGGTGGCAGAACGTATCGCCATCGAGACCTATCGTCAGATGATAGAGAATTTGGAAGACACCGATCCGACAACCAAAAATATGTTGATAGGCATCATGACCACGGAAGAAGAACACGCTGACGATATGCGTGATCTGCTTTCTTGACGTATAAAATTGAGAAGTCATCCTGCAGTCGAGGCAGGATGACTTCTCAATCTTAAAAAAATCCAGATATGATTCAGTGCGGGTGATCCGACGTAGTTTTAGCATCAGCCAAATCTTGTTGTAACTGGGATTTAGCGTCTTTTGTACACTGCTTTTTATCCATCGTTGCAACACTTTTGCAATCTGTGATGGACTCTTGATACACAGCATAGGCTTCTTTTTTCAATGTCGCGAAATACGCTTCGGGTGTATTCTTTTCCTGGTACCAGCGCTGCGGGTCACCGCGCTGCTCTATGTCGTTGTCACGTCGTTGTTGGGCGAAACTGGAACACATGAGTGTACTGAGCATCGTAAACAATAAGGTATTGATGAAAATCTTGTTTTTGGTATTTAGTGTGAAGGACGAAATCATATTAGCTCCAATAAAATAGTTTATAGACGGCCGGTAAAGAGCAGAAGAAGTAGAATGACGATGATCAAGCCACTGACACCACTAGGCCCATATCCCCAACTCCTGCTATGCGGCCAGGCTGGAACAGATCCGATCAGGAAAAGAATTAAAAGTACCAGAATGATGAGGCTCATATTGATTTGCCATTTGGTAAGTCATTTTTTTTGAGTTCTTCTTTAAAAAAATTGTAGGAAGCAATAAATGCATGTTGCAATACTTCGATGTGTTCCATCATATTGTCCCAATGATCGGTGCTCGCGGTTTTCATTTCCTCTAATTTAGCGCGCATCTCATTTAATTTTTCATGAAGATTAATCATTTCTTTATCGTAAGCTGAACTCGCCTGTGCTGATTTATCTTTGATGGTTTTTTCCAAATCATCGAGAGTACGATTGAGTTCATCTAATTGGGAATGAATTTTACTAATGGTTGTTTCGCGTTGATCCATGATGATTTCCATTTTTATAGGTGAAGAATTGCTTCGAAGCAGGGATGTGGTCAGAAGAGTAAATTCAAATTTTTGAATATTCCCCGCGCTGGTATTTCCATTGTTGAATGTAATCAAAGTTATCTTGTATTTCGTCTGGATAAAGGCCATGATCAAATGGTATTTGTAGAGATTCCTCAAAATTTCGGACTTTTTTACTGTTGACGAAATAGGCGAGGGAGGTACCAAAGAGGGTTCCAATAAATGCGCCTGAGAATGCGCCGAAACACAATGCCAATATGCTTGAAGATAATATAGGTGCGGATACTGGATTGCCCAATACAGCGTGACAGAGCCAGAACGAGATTGCCCCTATCAGGCTGCCAGAGCAGATCCCATACATGCATCCTTCCATTAAAAGTAAAGGCGAATTGCCGGCAAAGTCTGGCATCGTGTCTAATGAGACCTTGCGTTCTAATTTGCGTCTTAATTGTGGATTGTCGTTGCGTTCCATAGCTGGCGTCCATTCCCCGAAAGCGTGATTGCAGAAATCGATGATTTATTTGCTGCTTGTATAAAAAAGGTCTAAAAAAAACCACAATGCCGGCTTATTGATGTCGAGAATGATTGATCAACTCTTTCATAGCGCCTATCGCGTCGGCAATGCTTCCCTCTAGTTTTTTGCATTGGTATTGCACTTCCTTTTGTTGCTTCTCAAACGGATTCGTTTTCTTATTGACAGCCCTTGATTGAGACAGGAAAGTAAACCTTTCCACCCTGATATTTTCTCCGATCTTATTCACTTAGCTTCTCCGTATTTGCATCTGGTTGGATATTGCATTCAAATTAGGTCATCTCGCTTATCAGGTCTGTACGTTGGCGAACGATCATCGTCTGTCGCTCTTCAGCACTTAACAACTTAGTGCTGAACGTCCAAATATTAATGTGCGTTGACGAACGGAAATTTCTTTAGTCTCAGTCCAAAATACGGACTGGAATTGAAGAAATTATTTCATTTAAAGGTCGATATGTCTTTTTTATCGCTAGAACAAAGTCGGCGTGATATTGCTATAGATTTTCTATTTTATGGATTTAATACGCTATTTTTGACATTGCTGCTTTGTGCAATATGTCCTTCAAATAAATGGCTAATGAGCCTTTTTTTGGTTGCGTTAGGTGTCGTCATTTCGAGTGCGGTAGAGTATTTATCTCATCGCTTCATTTTGCATGGTTTGAAGCCGTTCAGCGTCTGGCATCATCGCCACCATCAACAACCTAAATCGAGTATCGGCACGCCGACAATTGTGAGTGCAGCGCTCATCTTGGTTTTGATTTTTTTGCCAATGTGGCTTTTTACAACTTCCTTTTACGCGATCGCTATCACACTGGGTGTGGTTGTCGGCTATGGGGCTTACATCGTCACACATCATGCTACTCATCATTGGAAGGGACGCAATGGATGGCTGGTAAACAGGAAGCGATGGCATGCCTTGCATCATTGCGTGAATCCTGATTGCTGTTATGGCGTCAGCAGTTCTTTTTGGGATCATTTGTTCGCGACTGGAACGAAGAAGATAAAAGTCGAAAACAAGTACTGAATCATATTTTTGGTTTCGTTACTCTCATCTCAAAATTTTCTTACCTTTATTTCAGCCCAGATTACCTCGCTTAACCGGAGAGCATTATGAAAACGAAATTATGCCAAGTGGGAGGCAGATTTCTTTCTGTCTTCGTGGTTCTTGTAGCAATGTGTTCCGTGCCAGTCTTTGCGCAAAATATATTGACGCAGCAAAAATTAGATCAGTTACTGGCACCGATCGCATTGTATCCAGATGCCTTGCTGAGTCAGGTATTAATGGCCGCAACTTATCCGCTGGAAGTGACTCAGGCAGCCGCATTTGTGCAAAAAAATCCGCAATTGCATGGCGATCAGCTGGCGCAAGCCTCAGGTACAACGCAGTGGGATGTGAGTATCAGATCCCTGCTGCCGTTTCCTTCTGTATTGCTAATGATGGAGCAAAATTTGCCGTGGATGCAGCAACTTGGTGATGCTTTTTTAGGGCAACAGCAAGCGGTGATGGACACAGTCCAGGAGCTACGTAGCAAAGCCAGCCAGGCAGGGCATCTGCGCAGTGATCAGCAAGAGCAGGTTATTGCTGACAACGGCTATATCAGCATAGAACCAGGCACGTCGGATCAAATGTATGTTCCTTATTACAATCCCGACGTCGTGTATGGCAACTGGTGGTGGCCGGATAGTCCGCCAATTTACTGGCAACCGCCCATTGTTTATCGTTCGCCCGGCTATAACAATGAATTGATCAACGGCATGGCGTTTGGGATAGGAATAGGTATTGTTGGTTCCCTGTTTCTGGATGCACGTCCAGATTGGCATCGCCATCACATGATGGTATATCCTGAAGGCCAGCGCGGGCGCGCAGCGGGTGGCGGCAGCCCATGGCGGCACCAACCACAACATAGGCAAGGTGTTGCGTATAGATCCGATGATGTGAGGCAGCAGTTTGCGCCACAAAGATCTTCAACACCAAGTAGTGTAATGAGGGAAAATTTTCGTGGCAGGATTGCACCTGCTGTCGTAGCAGGGCCAGCTGCCGCTCCAATAAGGGGGCGGCCTGAAATAGCGCAGCCTCAGGCGTCTTTTCATCACATGACGAATCAGGCGGCGGCGCCGATCGAGGTTCAACGTTTGTCTGAGGCAAAACCTGTGCATCAATTACAGCGCACTAATATGGGTAACCCAGGTGCGCTTTTCCATCCTATGATGCCATCCGGTTCCAGACAAGAAAACCAGGCACATTCAGCTCGTGGTCAACAAAGCCTGGGACCCGCAGCGCATGCTGGGCCAGCCAGAAGAAATAAATAACGCCATCAGAAAAAGAGAAAAAGCCATGAAAACTCTACTCAACATCGTCCCCGTATCTGTCTTCGTATTGATCAATTTGCCTTTGTCAGTGCAAGCTACGGCAATAAACATCGGCGACCAGGCTATCATTGTGTATAACACTCCAGTTAGCAGAAAACAACTCACTTTTGCTACCCCTGAGGAGGCTGTTACCCAGTTAGTGGATGCATTACGGCAGAATGACCACGTGAGGGTACGAAAGATACTCGGAGAAAAAGCAATCCCGGAAGAATACTCCAGCGACAAGTTATTTAATCAAATGTCCTATGAGAAATTTTTACTCGCCTTTGATGAGAAAAACTCTCTAGATTTGCTGAGTAATGACAGGGCGATCATTATCGTTGGTGCGTTTGATTGGCCATTGCCGTTTCCGTTAGTAAAAAGTGGTACTCAATGGCATTTTGATGATGTGGCTGGTGCTCGCGAATGGAAAAATCGTCGTATCGGTAGCGATGAAATAGCCGCCATACAAGTTTCATTGGCCTATGCGGATGCTCAACGCGAATACGTTTTGATGGACCGAAATAGTGATGGGCTACTTGAATATGCACAAAAAATTGCGAGTACGCCGGGTAAACATGATGGACTGTATTGGGTCTCCGGCGAAAATGAGAGTTTATCGCCGATGGGACAGGCATTTGCCGATGCACATCAAAGTTTGCAGCGACGAATCCCCGCCGATAGTGGCCATGCTTATCACGGCTATTATTTCAAAATCCTCACTGCGCAAGGTAGCTCCGCTCCGGGCGGCGCTTTTAGCTATTTGTCAAAAGATAGAATGATAGGTGGTTTTGCACTCATTGCGTACCCTGAAAAATATGCAATTACCGGTGTCAAAAGTTTTATGATCAGTCATCAAGGCGTGGTCTATAGCAAAGACTTAGGTAGGAGAACACAGGCGTTGATGCCAAAAATCGTCACGTACAACCCGGATGCGAGCTGGACTAAAGAGTCTGATTAGAAAATTTTGGGTAATTAGTTGAATAAAAAAGAGCGGCCAATCGTAGCAATGGCCGCTTTTTTCATTCAATGATTAAAGCTTGGAAGGCGAGCTTATTGCACCCGTTTTTCGATGATGATTTGATCCACTTCGACACGGCGGTTAGGCTCCAGACATTCGATTAATTTTGCTTTTGATTTTTCAGAACATTGAACGATAGGATTGCTTTCACCTTTACCGATGGCACTCATTCTATTGCCAGCAACGCCTTTGCCCTCTAAATATGTCTTCACCGCATTTGCACGCTGTTCAGACAGCTTCTGGTTGTATTTTTGGGTTCCGATGCGATCGGTATAACCAGTAATGACGACGTTATCAATTTGGGTATTGGTGTTGAGTGCATCAGCAATGCCATCTAGTTTTGGTTGGTTATCAGCCAGACGAGCGCTATCAAAGCCAAATAGTTCTGTTGCTGACAGGTTGATTTTTTCAAATCGGGCTGGCGGCGGTGGGACAGGTATTGTGACTATTGGCGGCGTCGCAGTGACGTTGGGTGGTGGCGGTGCTGGTGGTGCCTGCGGCACTGGACGGCTTGGCGTCTTATCAAACGCATAGACTAATGCGAACGATAAAAAGCTGTTACTTGCTTGTTTGAAGCCAAAATCGGCTCCGCGCAAGTAAGCATGTACTTTGCGCCAGTCAGCTTGCAAGCTGAATTGATCGCTTAATACATATTGCACGCCAACACCGAGATTGGCATTTGGTGAGTAGCGGTCAGCGATTCCATTGGAAGAATTCATGCGATCTCGTTCAGCACCGATACCCATGACGATAAATGGTCGTAGTGCTTCGCGAGAGAATAAATACAGACCATCGATGCTATACGCGTTTTGGTAAAAGCGTTGATAACTGTTTTTGCTTTGTGTGAAGGTGGTGCCAAGTTGTATATCAATATTGTCGGAAACAGGTTTACCTATTCTGAGACCGGCACCGTAAGACGTTGAGCCCGGCCCAAAGCCATCATCGATATCAGCGGCGTGTAAGCTAGGCGCAATATACCAGGACGGATTATAGTCCTCAGCGACGGCGCCAGAGGTTAAAACCCCGGCACCAATGCTAAAGAGCGCAGTCAGCGCAATATTTATTTTTTTACGGGATTGCATAATAGCTTTCGAAGAAATAAAAAGACAAAAGGAAGAGACCAGCTGAATTGCTTCTGCGGTAAGTTCCTGCTTTTAATAAGTGATGAACACAGGGTGGTGCAACGCACCCCCTGTATGTCATCACAACATTCTTCATCGCACAGATTGCTAAGAATTTGTCGATATGTAGTGATGAAAATAAATGTATGACTAAGCTTAGTTTTTTGTTAGTTTTTGTTCGGTACGCTATCAGACAATGGTGTAGAAAAACCACATGAAATTGCGGTAATGGAAAGCGTGATTTATTTCTTAATTTCATTACCAATCACACCACCGACAACGGCACCGCCAACGGTACCAACGCCGCTACCGCCGGTAAGGACTGCGCCAGCAACCGCCCCTGCACCAGCACCGATGCTGGTATTTTTTTGTTGTGTAGTCATACCCGCGCAAGCACTCAAGCTAATGATTGTGATGGTCAATAGTACGCTAGTAGAAATGGTAGGAAGATATTTCATGATGAACTCCAGGAAAAGATAAAAAAATGAATACTAAAAAGGGACGTGATCGTAGATGTTAAGCATCAAGTGGCTGACCACGATGGTGTTCGTGAAGGTGCTTTGCCACTAAAATGTTGCCCACCTAATTCGGATAAAGTTTGATATTCCAGATATTTTTTCAATACATCTTGCTGCGCTTGTTCTAACAAAGCTGCGGCTTCTGCCTTGTTTTCCGTGATCAAACTACTGAAGCGGATTTCGTTATAAGCATAGTCTTGCAGCGGAATATCAGGCGCTAAAGAATCAAGACAAAATGGATTAACCCCGGCACTGATCAACGCAGGATTAAAGCGAAGTAGTGGCCAGAATCCACTTTTTACGGCCAGTTGTTGTTGTCGCATGCCATGACGCATATCAATGCCATGAGCAATGCAGTGGCTATAGGCAAGGATGATTGATGGGCCATCATAGGCTTCCGCTTCTCTGAACGCTAAAATACATTGTTGCGGGTTGCTTCCCATTGCCACTTGTGCGACATAGATGTTGCCGTAAGCGATGGCTTGCAATGCCAGATCTTTTCTGGCGACTCGCTTACCCGCGGCGGCAAATTTTGCAACTGCACCTAAAGGCGTGGCTTTAGAGGCTTGACCGCCAGTATTGGAATAGACTTCGGTATCGAGCACCAGAACATTCACATTTCTGCCACTGGCTAAAACGTGATCCAGTCCGCCAGAGTCGATGTCATACGCCCAGCCATCGCCACCGACCAACCAGATACTGCGCCTGACCAGATGATCAACGAGTGACAATAGATTACGTGCCTGATCAGAATTAAGCCGATGAAGAATCTTTTTTAAACTCGCGATGCGCAGTCTCTGCTGTTGAATTTCAGATTCTTCAATTTGTCGGGCAGCGAGGATGTCGCTGACAAGTTGATCGCCTATTTGTTGCGTCATCATTTTCAGGATGTCTTGTGCCATCGCTAAATGTTTGTCAGCCGCGAGCCTGAACCCGAAACCAAATTCGGCATTGTCTTCAAACAGAGAATTTGACCATGCTGGACCTTGTCCTTTTGCATTCAAAGACCAAGGGGTAACAGGTAAATTGCCGCCATAAATGGAAGAGCAACCTGTTGCATTCGCAATTTGGGCACGATCTCCGAATAACTGCGATAATAATTTAAGATACGGCGTTTCGCCGCAACCGGCACATGCACCCGGAAATTCAAATAAGGGTTGCAGAAATTGGACACCACGTACGTTATCAAAGTCGACCAGGGAACGACTGTTAATGGGGATCGTTTCAAAAAAACGCAAATGTTCTTTGGCATTTTCTAATATTGGTGCTTTTTCTACAAGGTTGATGGCCTTTGATGTAGTGTCCGATTGTGTGACGACAGGACAGGCTTCAACACACAGTCCGCAACCAGTGCAGTCTTCCAGATAAACATCCAGACTAAAGCGCTCTTCCGGATAACCGCGCGCATTGATAGCAGCTGTTTTAAAATTGGCTGGCGCACCAGAGAGTTGATCCTGATTATAAAATTTTGCCCGAATGACGCTATGAGGGCAGACGATAGAGCATTGCCCGCACTGAATACAGGTCTCTGCATCCCATTCGGCGACCCAATCTGAGATATTACGTTTTTCAAAAGAGGCTGTACCGGACGGAAAACTACCATCGGCCGGCATCACACTGACGGGGATGCTGTTGCCTTCCTGGCGTAACATTTTGGCAGTCATTTTTTGAATGAAAATAGGTGCACCAGGTGGCACAGCAGCGATCAATTCCAGCGAGTTGCTTACTTTGTCTGGTATCTTGACTTCATGCATGTTGGCGATTGCCATGTCGACTGCGGCATGATTTTTCTCAACTGTGCCAGCACTTTTTCCGCCATAGCTACTGCTAATCGCGGCTTTTATGTGCGCTATCGCCGTTGCCACTGGTAATACTTCACTCAGCGCAAAGAAGCAAGTCTGTAATATCGTATTGGTCAGGTTACCTAGCTGCGCTTTTTCTGCAATTGCTTGAGCGTCGATGACAAATACTTTCAATTGTTTATTGATGATGCTCTGTTGCACAGACCGCGGGAATTGATCCCACACCGTGCTTGCAGAGAAAGGGCTATTCAATAAAAATGTCGCCCCCGTTGCTGCCAGACCTAGTAAGTCTTGCCGGAATAAAAAATCAAAGTGATGGCAGGCGACAAATTCTGCAGAGCTAATCAGATAGGGGGCATGGATTGCTTCGTGTCCATAACGTAAATGAGAAACAGTTTGCGCCCCGGATTTGTGTGAATCGTACACAAAATAACCTTGGGCAAAGAAGCCAGCGCTTTCTGCCAGTATTTTGACGGTATTTTTATTAGCACCCACGGTGCCATCTGCTCCCAGGCCATAAAAGACCGCGCTTCTATTTTTGTCAGGAATCGCAAATTGCGCATCAAAGCTAAGGCTAGTATGTGAGAGATCGTCATCAATGCCAACCGTAAATCCGTTTTTAGGTTCCACTTTTTGTAGCTCAGCAAAGACCGCCATGGCCATGCCGGGAGAAAAATCTTTTGAACCCAGACCATATCTGCCGCCAATGACTTTTGGCATGGTGCCGCGTTTGCCGCTCGTGTAGTCTTGGGCAATGCTGGAGATTACGTCAAGATATAAAGGCTCACCACTGGCACCAACTTCTTTGCATTGCTCTATGACAGCGATACCTTTGACGCTATCCGGGAGACAGGCAAGGAAATGCGAAGCAGAAAAAGGGCGGAATAAACGAACCTGAATGACACCAATTTTTCTGCCGTTCTGGTTCGCCAGCTTGACGGTCGCTTTCACTGTCTCAGCACCAGAACCCATTACAATGATGACGTGTTCTGCATCTGCCGCGCCAGTGTATTCAAATAAATGATAATGGCGACCGGTAAGGGCAGCAAATTGCACCATGACTGATTCACAAATGTCTGGCAAATCTGCATAGTAGGGATTGACTGCTTCTCGCGCTTGAAAAAATGTATCTGGGTTTTGTGCTGTCCCACGAATAAATGCATGTTCAGGATTTAATGCGCGCGCTCTATGTGCCAGAATCAGGCGATCATCGATCATGGCGCGTATTTGCTCATTGCTTAACAAAATGAGTGTATTGAGTTCATGCGAGGTGCGAAAACCATCAAAGAAGTGCAGCACTGGAACGCGCGACATTAAGGTCACCGCCTGCGCAATCAAGGCTTGATCATGTGCTTCTTGTACTGAAGCGGAAGACAATAGCGCAAAACCGGTGGTTCTGACGGTCATGACATCCGAATGGTCGCCAAAGATCGACAATGAAGACGTTGCTAATGAACGCGAAGCAATATGAAAAACCGCACAGGTCAATTCGCCAGCGATTTTTATCATGTTTGGCAGCATCAGCATCAGCCCTTGGGACGACGTAAACGTGGTTGTTAATGCCCCTGACTGTAATGCACCGTGAACCGCACCAGCGGCGCCACCTTCACTTTGCATTTCTTGTACTACCGGTACGTTGCCCCATATATTGGTGATACCTTTGGCTGACCATTCATCGGCCAGTTCTGCCATGGTGGAGGAGGGCGTAATTGGAAATATAGCGCAAATTTCATTCACCCTATATGCGATATGTGCCACTGCAGTATTGCCATCCATGGTCGTATATTTGCTCATGATGTTCTTTCCCGGAATTTTGTCCCGTTATTTTGTGTGAGCTGAGTCTGTTGCTTGTTTTAGCAATCAGACTGAACAAGATCCTGCATCATTTCCATCGCATGACTAGGACAATGATCAACGCACACGGCGCAACCAGTGCACAGATTCAGATTGACCTGGTAGGTTGGGGTCTCTGCGTGTTTTGAGATTGCGGTTTCCGGGCAGGCGGCGTAACAACTGTCACACTCAAAGCAATTACCACAAGATAAACAACGTTTTGCTTCATGCAGTGCCTCGGACGGTGTTAGTGTGCTGATGACCTCGTCAAAGCTCACTAGCCGCTCTGAACCTTGAAGCTCTTTCTCTTCTAACGAAACTGCCGGACTGTAGACGGGCAAGCGCAACATATCAAAACTCACAACAGGGTGTTTTTTATATGCCTCGTATTTGGTTTTACGTAGCCATGCATCCATATAGGCAGCAGCTTTTTTGCCCATGCCAGTCGCGGCTGTGACGCTATGTTGACCATCGGTGGCATCACCACCGCTAAAAATGCCGTCCACTCCCGTCATGAATTGACGATCAATATGAATATTTCCGTGAGGACTGCGTTGAATTTGCGGTACTTTTTCTAAAAAACCACTCGCACAATCCTGACCTATCGCCAGCACTAAGGCATCTGACGGAATATCTTCAAATTCGCCGGTACCTATAATATTTCCGTGTTCATCCGTTTGCATTTTTTCGACCTTTACGTGGTCTGCAAAGACTTCAGCAACGCCCCGCATCCAGGCGAAGCGTACACCTTCGCTTACGGCTTCTTTCACTTCAAACGGTAGCGCACTCATATGCGCGGCATCACGTCGATAGACGATGATGGTGTCATCTGCTCCAAGGCGTTTTAAAGTGCGCGCCGCATCAATGGCGGTGTTGCCACCACCTAAAACCACCATCTTGCGGCCAATCCGTGGAATTTCTTCTTCATCAAAGTGGTGAAGCAGGGTGATCGCATCCATGACCTTTCTGGTATCTCGCGTTGGAATATCGATGTGTTTAGAAATTCCGGCGCCTATCGCAACAAACACAGCATCAAAATTGCCTGCCTTTTGTTCTTCGACAAGATCACTGACCGCATGGTTTAAAATGATGCGAATACCGATTTCTTGTAATCGATTAATTTCGGCTGCAACAATATCGCGTGGCAAGCGATAAGCTGGTATCCCATATTGCAACATACCACCCGGCAATCCGTTTGAGTCATGAATCTCCACTTCATGCCCACGCATATGCAAATGATAGGCTGCGGACAAGCCAGCTGGTCCTGCACCGATGATCAGGATGCGCTTGCCAGTAGGTGACGCATCAAATGGTAAGTGCCATTTTTGTGCTATCGCTAAGTCACCGAGATAGCGTTCTACCGAATGAATACTGACGGCGCTATCCAGTTCATTGCGATTGCATTTGCTCTCACAAGGGTGGTAGCACGCACGCCCATGTATGGCGGGGAACGGATTGTCTTTGACGATGTCCTCCCACGCCAGTCGATCGTGACCGGCTTGCGCATGTGCCAGCCATGCCTGAATATTTTCACCAGCGGGGCAAGCTTCATTGCAGGGTGGCAGCAAATCGACATAAATTGGATGTTGTGTCCGGCGAGGACCAACGCCAAGTGATTTTGCCAAATTTACTTCCGGGGTCAGGTCTTGTAGTATCGAAGAGCGCATATTGAATTGCCTTTACTGTACTTGTCTGATTTTGTTCAGCTTGCTTGCCGTTCCGGCAGCGCCTTACTACCGGTTTCTTTAATAAAACAAGCCATGACGATGGCGGCAACGATACCTACAATGCCAACGGTACCTGCCTGTTGAAACGTTTCCAAAGTCATCGGTGTGTCGCCAGATAAATGGTTTAACAGCCAGCCATAAGCTGGAGCCATCAAAGCACTTAACGTGAAAACCAGAAAATTGATCGCGCCAGTTGCACTACCTTTGACTTTGTCCGGATTTAATTCTTTGATCATGGTGTACGGAATCATCGCTGCACCCGAGCCTAAGCCGAGTAACAGCCCTGGCCAATAAGCTGGCAGGAGTTCTCGTGGTGCGTAAAGAATCACCAAAGAGATCGCCAGCATAAATACGCCGCCAGCGATCAACACTGGTTTTCTGCGACCAATCACATCGGTCAGATAGCCGAGTAAAGGGCAACCAATCACCCAACCCAACGGAACCATGGATACTTGTCTGACCGCTTCATTAAATTCAAGGTGCGAAGCCACGCGTAAGAATGGGACGCCCCAGATCATGTCTCCGATCGTTGTCGGCAAAAATAAGAGCCCAGCACTAAAGCCGCACAAATATGATTGCGGATTCGTCAGGACTATTTTGTAGGGCGCAAACATTGCCCACAAAGAGGTTTTTTCAGAAACGGGTGAAGACTCAGAACGTGGAGTGAGTACCATCATGATGACAGCGACGATAAAGCAAGCAATACCGGCATCGATCCAGAATTGTTGCCACGTTATGATGCCGTGTATCAAAGGCGCGACCAGGAATTGCCCTGCTGAACCACCCAGCATCCCAACGCATTGAGTAAAACCAATTGCCGTTGCCAGATATTTTCCGGGAAACCCATGTGTTGCCAGATACACTGCACCAGTAAAGGCGAATGCCCCGCCAGTCCCTTGCAGCAGTCTGCCAAATTCTGCCGATAATGAAGAACCCCATCCGAATAAAATTGAACCAGCTGCCAGCATTGCTATCCCGGCAGGTACCACAAGTCTGGCACCGAAGCGATCCAGAAAAGCGCCTGCGATCAGAGCGAATAGAGAATACGTGTAATAGTACAACCCGATTAAGGTGCTGATGCCTAATGCGGTCAAAGAAAATGCTTGCGTCAGCTCCGGCAACATCACACCGGGCGCCGAACGCATCGCGTACTGCGCAAAATAAAAAGTCAGGCAAAACAACCATGCAACGATAAATTGAATTTGTACTTTACTGCTGACAACTGGTTGCATTAATACACTTTTTTTGCTGCTGCTCAAACCTGTTACCTGCGGAGTCGCGTTAGAAATGAATGTGGGGTCAGTAGACATCAGAACTCCTGTAAGCAAAAGGGTGTAGCCCGAATCACTTAACTTTATTTGGATAGGTGTGTGTCATCTGTACGCCACCGAACTTGATGTCTAAAAAATGTCTGTACTCTGAATCCTTTTTCTAACGTGGGTTGTCGCACAGATGAAAAGATAGCTGTTGAGCAAAATGTTCTTTCCGGACAGAACACGAATTTGTGACGTTCAAATCTACTTGAAAGGTTTTATATGCAAAGCGAACATTCTGCAATTTACGTATTTAATACGCACAGTGATGCCGAAGACGCGATAAGAGCCTTGGGGAAATCAGGATTTGATGTCAAGAAACTGTCCTTAATCGGTAAGGGGTATCACAGTGAGGAACATCCGATTGGCTTTTACAGTACCGGCGACCGAATTAAATCCTGGGGCGGTATTGGTGCATTCTGGGGCGGAATCTGGGGCTTGTTAGTAGCACCGGCAGTATTTGTTTTGCCAGGTCTTGGGGTAGTAGCGATGGCTGGCCCCATTGTTACCACCATTGTTGCTGCATTAGAGGGGGCAGTCGTGATTGGCGGCATATCCGCAGTTGGTGGCGCATTATCAATGATTGGAGCATCTAAGGATGAATTGATCAAATACGATACAGCAGTCAAAGCGGATAAATTTGTATTGATCGTTCACGGCGATGCAGAAGATGTATTGCGCGCAAAAAATGAACTGAGCAATTCCCGGGCTGTGGTTGATCTCCAGTGACAAAATAAGACTATTTAGTTTGACTGCCGCTACACCGTCAAACGTGTTTGCGGCAGTCAGAAAATATCGGGATGAATGCATTGTTTTGCTCAAAATACAGCGCAATTTCAGCTATTTCATAGGAGGTCGTTATATTTATTTTAGTTTCAATATAACTTTCTTGCTTACCGGTGTTCTGCGGATAAGTTTTTGTACAGGTTGTTGTGTGGCCTCACTTAATTGAAAAATGGAGACGTGGGCTGATAGGGCTGTCGCCAATGTTTGCAAATGCGATGCAGCGCTTGCAGCCTCTTCGACCATCGCCGCATTCTGTTGAGTTACCTCGTCCATTTCATTAATTGCTCTGTGCACTTCGTCAATACCGGTACTCTGTTCCTCGCTGGCTAACATTATTTCACCCATAATATCGGTTACCTTTTTGACGCTCCCGACAATCTCTTCCATGGTGCTACCAGCCTCTGTCACCAGTTTGCTTCCCATCTCGACTTTTTCCACAGAATCACCAATCAGGATCTTAATTTCTTTGGCAGCCGCCGCGCTTCTTTGTGCAAGATTACGTACCTCGGTAGCCACCACGGCAAAGCCGCGACCTTGATCGCCAGCACGTGCTGCTTCCACAGCGGCATTTAAGGCGAGGATATTTGTTTGAAATGCGATGCCATCAATAACGCCGATAATATCGACGATCTTTTTAGCTGAGTTGTTGATGGACTCCATCGTATGGACCACTCGCGCTACGACGGCACCGCCTTTGACAGCCACATCCGATGCAGAAAGCGCTAACACATTTGCCTGTTTAGCGTTCTCAGCATTCTGTTTGACAGTCGAGGTTAGCTCCGTCATTGAGGTCGCAGTTTTTTCTAAAACTAAGGCTTGTTGTTCTGTACGGATTGATAAGTCCTGATTGCCTGAGGCGATCTCAGAGGAACCGTCATAGATTGCATTCGTAGTACTTCGCACTTCGCTCACTATCCTGACCAGACTCTCACGCATTTCACTCATGGCAGCCAGTACACTGCTATGATCATTGCTGGCGATATGAATTTCTGCCGCCAAATCACCAGCGGCGATATTTTGTGCAATAGAACTGGCATCACGAGGTTCGCCGCCCATTGCCCTGGTAATTGTTCTGGCAATAAATGTAGCGACAATAGCACCAAAGACGATTGCACCGAGACACATTATTAGCATTAAGGTCTGAAAACCATTCGCAGTTTTTCTGGCCGAAGCTGATTCAACACGATTTAAATTTTCTTCGTAGTCGATCAGTTTATTTATCCGCGCCAGCCATTCTACAAATGCAGGTTTAGCTTCGTTGAGCAGCAATAGTTTTGCTTGGTCAAAATCACCCGACTTACGCAGCGAGATTACCTGGTTGATCAATGGAAGGGTGCGTGCTTCAGTTTCTTTTATACTGCTCAGTATTTGCTTTTCATCATCGCTAATTTTTTTTGAACCTGTAAATAGCGTATCCAGCGGGCCGGCAGACTTATTATAATCAGCTGCGAGACTCGTGATCCGTTCTGTAACCACCTGTAGTTCAGTATCAGTAGGCACTAATACGACATCGCGTAAGGCAATTGCGCGGTCATGAACGCTGCCGCGAAAATTGATGGCATAACGCTGCTTTACACTATTGAAGTCACCAATAGTAATCAGCCCTCGGGCAATTGAATTTACTTCGCCAACACCGATCGTCGTAACGACGCACAGTAAGGCCAAAATGACACCAAACCCAAGCCAGAGTCTGCCTCTGATGGTCAGACCATTTGCGATATTGGAATTCATATTAAGACCTTGGAAATGAGTATGCTGTGAACGAATTGCTTTCGTTCAAAATCGGATGCAAGCAAGTAAGCAGAGGAAAATTACTCGTACGTCTCGTTGCGGATTGTGTTGAATGATAATTCTTAAGGCAGCTGCGGACTGGAGTATGCCCTAATTCATTCAAGTTCACCTGAGGCGTGAAATAAACAGCGAGTTTAATAGGACTTACACAAATTTATCCCTGATAACAATAAAACCTGAAAAAGTAGCATATCAAAAAACTTTGTTTTTCTATTGTCGTCGTGGTCATGTCAAATTAGAATAATTTTGCATAAATCCTAGTGAATCTTGCTCATTGAAACAAGTAATACCTTATCTTTTAATTCTGGAAATTTTCGTACCTTCGACACTGATGCTGACCATTAAGCCTTGCTGATCAAAGATAAAGGCGTAAGCGTCATCTTTGAGACTCGAAGTAGAGAAATTTTTTGCAGCACCTTCATTCATTACAACAACAGTGGGTCCAACGCCTACTTCCCATCCCTTTGCTTCACGGATGCTTTGCTCGACACGATCGCTCATTAAGAAAATCACGTATCCGTATGATTGAGCACCAGCTTGCCAGCCCCATGAAGCCGAAACGGAGTTGAAGTATTCATTCATTTGGCCGCTTTTGAGCAAAACGCCTTCGCCAAAACTTCCGCCAAATACCAGGCCAGCTTTGACTATCTTAGGAAATACCAAAATTGAACGGGCTTTTTTTGACAATTCAAGTGCTGTAGGATTGCTGTGATAAAGCGCTTTTAAAGACTCATTTGCCTCAAGATTGAGTTCTGCTGCGGTGCTTGCAGCGTAGGCCTGATTGATCCCACCGGCGAAAAACAGGCTGGCGAACACAAGGGCGGCGGTTTGATAAATAGAACGTAGTTGTTTGTTCATGATGTTATTTTCCTTGTTGTAGCCAATATATAGAGGTTGAAGTGTCTTTACTCCTCAAAGTAAAGACACTTGAATTCTTTATTTAGCAGTAGATTTACAGGCTGTTGCTGTATTTTTTGCGGCTTTGTCACAGGATTTCATTGCGTGATCAGCGCATACTTTTGCCTCTTCCACTTTGTTTTTCGCAAGGTGTGATGCTGCATCCAGATGATGTGAGGCTGCTTCAGTATGATCGTTAGCTGCTTGTTCGTGTAAGCTTACTGCTTCGCTATTTGTTGTCATTTTTATTTCTCCAGTTTGGTTAGTAAGAAAATTTGTATGCCGATCAGCGTTTTGGCACACTCATAGCGTAGTGGACTATCTGTTTCATTTCGGTGCGTTATCGAACATATTCTCAATGCGTTACCGTGTTGCTTTTTAGACGGTAAGGTGAATGCAACCGGCACTGCATTCGCAGTTTGCCGAAACCTAATTCGCTCCCACTGGAGTCCGAAGAAATTCTAAACGTAGTTGATGTGGTTGCTTGTCGTCAACCAGATCAATATGTAATTTTTCAGACAATATCCCATCGAAATACAATTTGGAGATTTGCTCCGGATCGTCGTGAACTGTGACGTCAATGTGGTAGTCAGTGTCGCAATAGCGATAATCGAGTTGATAGCCGTTCCAACTCAGGCGTAAGCACGGTGAAATGTGTAGTTCCGTATTGCGGCGATGGATGCCGAGCAATGATTCCATCATAAACGTGTACATCCATCCCGCAGAACCTGTATACCAGGTCCATCCACCGCGTCCTATGTGGGGTGCAACGCCATAGACATCGGCGGCAATCACATAGGGTTCCACTTTGTAGACTTGGATTGCGGTAGGTGTATTGCCATGGTTGATCGGGTTGATAATGTCAAACGCCTCCCAAGCGTGATCGACTTCACCTAGTTTGGCAAATGCCATTCCCGCCCAAATTGCGGCATGCGTATATTGCCCCCCATTTTCACGTACCCCAGGCACGTAACCTCGGATATAGCCAGGATTTTGTCCGGACTGATCAAATGGTGGATCTAGTAGTTGAATAATCCCTTTTTCTTTGTTGACGAGTCGTTGATACAGAGATTCCATTGCTTGCTTTCTATGCGCCGGATCACCTGTTGAGGTCAAAACGGACCAACTCTGAGAGATCGAATCGATCTGGCATTCAGCATTTTTTGTTGAACCTAAAGCACTTCCATCATCAAAGTAAGCGCGCTTATACCAAGCTCCATCCCACGCCGCCTTATCAATTAACCCTGCAATTCGTTTCGCCTGATCCTCGCAATGCTTGGCGTAGACGTCGTCTTCTTTCTGTAGTGCCAGCGTAGAAAATTGCATTAAGACTTCATGCAGAAAAAAGGCGAGCCAGACACTTTCGCCTTTACCTTCATTACCAACTTTATCCATACCGTCGTTCCAGTCACACGAGCCCATTAAAGGTAATCCGTGTGACCCAAAGCGTAAGCCATGCTCTATGGCTTGTACGCAGTGCATGTATAAGGTTGCTGTTTGCTGTGAACGGGACGGCTGATCATAGTAAGAATCCTCGTCGGAGCTGAGCGCACGACCTTCAATAAATGGAATTTTGACGTCTAAAATGCCGGTGTCGCCACTGTTGTTGACGTAGCGGGAAACTGCTAAAGGTAACCATAAATAATCGTCAGAACAATGTGTACGCACGCCTCTTTGTGTTGGTGGATGCCACCAGTGCTGCACATCGCCCTCAATGAACTGATGGGCGGCGCATAACAAGATCTGTTCTCTGGCTAATTGATGTGCTGTATGCGCCAGCGCCATAGTGTCCTGCAATTGATCTCTGAAGCCAAATGCGCCGCCAGATTGATAGTAGCCACTTCGTGCCCATAAGCGGCAAGCTATCGTTTGATAAAGTAACCAGCCATTTGCCAACACGTTGAGGGCAACATCTGGTGTCGTCACTTTGATAATACCTAAGGTTTTTTTCCAGTATTCTCTGACTTCAGCTAACGAGCGTGCCGCCGCATCGGCGTTCAGATAATGCCGCATTAACGTTTCGGGCGAACTTGATGATTGATCCGTTGCCCCTAAAACGAAAATCAATTCCTTTTGTTGACCGGGATTTAAATCAAAAGCAATCTGTAGCGCAGCACAAGGATCGTAAGCTGCACCCACCTTGCCAGATAGATAGCCCTTACTCATTGCCGCCGGATCATATAAATTGCCATTACGTCCGATAAATTCAGCGCGATTACCGGTAACAGAGCAATTGCTGCTGTTGACGCTAAAGAAGGCTACTCGTCCAGGGAAATCTGTATTGTAAGAATTGCGAGCGCAAATGCCGTTGTGGCTGGCATTCATTTCTGTGACGATATGCATTGCCGATTTATTTGATAAATCTGCCAATACCCATTCAACATAGCCTGTGACGGAAAGTTGTCTATGCAATTGTGATTCGTTGATAATTTTGAACACCACGTACTTGATCGGTGCGTTCAAGGCGACATAAATGGTCAATTCAGTATGAATCGCTTCTTCTGTATGCGTAAAAACACTGTATCCAAAACCATGCCGTACGTAATATTCGCCATTGCCGCAGTGGGGAAGAGCGGTCGGCGACCAGAATTTGCCGGTTTCTTCATCGCGTAAATAAAATACTTCCCCACCCATATCGGTCACCGGATCATTGTTCCACGGTGTCAGCCGGAATTCATGTGCATTTTCTGACCAGGTGTATGACTGACCACTGTTGGAAATGATGCTCCCGAACATAGGATTCGCCAATACATTGACCCAAGGTGCAGGGGTAGACAAGCTATGACTATTTGTGATCAGGTATTCTTGGCCATCGTCCGAGAAACCACCAATACCATTTTCAAATTGACGTGACGGCTCCTTTTCTGCGGGTACCTCTGAAATTGATGGTAAATAAATTTGCTTCTTTTTGATTGGAATAAGATTTCCAGGACGGATATCCGCCAGGTCACGGCGATTTAATTGCTCTAAAAGCGAACCGCGATGATCATTCAAAATGATACGTGCCACCGATTGAAATAAGATTCTGTCTTCATTTGAAATTTGATCGATAGAGCGCACAAAAATGCCGCCCGGTTTCTCTAAGGCGTGCGTTCCGATCACCGATGAAATTAGCCCCAGAATCTGATCTTGAAGAACTTGTCTATAATTGGCGTGATCTTCGTTCCAAATGACCAGATCGACCGCTAAACCTCTTGATTGCCAATAGGCGTGGGCTTGTATCAGTTGGCGCGCCAGTTCTATATGTTCCTGACTGCTAATTTGCAATAAGACAATCGGCACGTCACCTGAAATAGCGTAGCTCCAGAGCGCAGATTGACCTCGATGGTTCTGCATCAGAATATCTTCGCTGGCACGCAGCAGAGGATTAACGTAGATCACAGAATTCGCCAGTCGCGCATAGAGTTGCGCGTCTTTTTCACTGATATTTAATTGACGGAGTACAACCTGACTGTGAGTCCAAGACAAGTCGACCACGCGTTCAGCCAAATGTTGGTCCTGATATTTTTCTATGAGTGCCAGACACGTCTCGCGTGTTTCTGCGATGCCAGTGACGATATCGATGGTCGCAGTTTGTTCTGGGTTTAAGGTAAGTTGATAGCGAATGGCGACAATGGGATCAAGCACTGAACCGGCACTATTCGACAAGGGGCCAGAATGCTTCATGGCATTGGGGTAGGTGCAAGTATTGTTACGGCCAATGAATTGCAGCCGGTCAGTTTCGTAAGAAACTTCATCGGCATTTACACCATGTAGCGCCATTAAATGAAACATCGTTGGCACTTGCTCGGTGCTGGAGCGGGGACGGCGTACGCATAAAATAGCCGCTTGTTCAGGCAGTATTTCGGTTTGGACAAATAATTTACTAAAAGCCGGATGCGAATTATCGGCAGCAGGCAAGGCCAATACGACTTCTGCATAGCTAGTGAATTCTATCGTCCGTCGCCGCCCTGAACGGTTAATGATACGGGTACGACGCAATTCAATATCGTCTTCTGGTGAGACGACAATTTCAGTATGTAAGTCGATATTATTATCGCGCCGGCGAAATTCAGCCCGACCTTCAGAAAATACAACTTCATATTGAGGGGAATTGACCAGGCTTGGCTGAAAAGCGGTAGACCAGAAACGTCCTGTTTCAACGTCACGCACGTAACAAAAGCTGCCCCAGTCATCACAGGTGCTATCTTCCTTCCAGCGAGTCACAGCCATATTATTCCAACGACTGTAACTACCTCCGGCGCTGGTCACCATGACATGATAATGTCCATTGGAGAGCAGTTGCACTTCTGGTGTTTTAGAATTCGCTTGTGAAATAACCCGTAGTGGGGTGGTCTCTTCGTTGGTGCTACTGCGGATATCAGCCAATTCTGTGGTGTTGGCATACTTCGCGGTTACTTTAGGCACGCGCTCATAGAGTAAAGGTATGGTTGCTTTGAGTAAGGGATCGGACTCAAACAGTGCTTGCAGAGGTTGGTCTAATAATAGATACGCTAAGGACAATAAGCCCATACCTTGATGGTGTGACATAAACGAATGGATCAAGGTGTGATCCTGACCACGGGGCAAGCGTGATGGCGTGTAATCTATCGCCTCAAAAAAGCCAAAAGCGCCACAAAATCCAACCGCTGCCATTTGCATCAGGTTCTCGCATGCAGCTTCAGGTTCAACCATCAACGCCATCATAGAAGCATAAGGCGCAATGACCAGGTCATCACCCAGACCGCGTTTAAACCCGAGGCCAGGTACGCCAAACGCGCGATATTGGTAGTTTAGATTAGTATCAAAAGCGTTGTAACCAGATTCAGAAATCCCCCACGGTACGCCGCGCTGGAAGCCATACTCAATTTGTCGTTTTACAGCTGCATGGTAGGTTTGTTCCAGTAGCGTATGCTCAAACGTAGGCATAATCAGCAGCGGCATCAAATATTCAAACATTGAGCCACTCCACGATAGCAAGATAGGTTCACTACCGGCGATCGTGAGTTGACGCCCCAACGCAAACCAACTTTCTTGTGGAAGCTGACCTTGAGCGATACCAATAAAACACGCCAACCTCGCTTCCGAAGCCAGTAAATCATAACGACTGACATCGCAGCGTCGTTCATTGATGTTGTAACCTATCGACAATAAATGGGTGGTCGTGTCGTATAAAAAATCGTATTGCACCTCAGAAAAAGTGGTCGCCATGTCGGCTAAACGATGTATTTCAGCGATACGCAATTCGGCCCGGTGTTGCGCTTCAATGATTAATGCAGTCCACGAGCTATTTTTTTCCTCATCCTGATCATACTGATGTACCGCCAGACTATCTGCCATTGTCTGATGATGGACGCAACTTAAATTCGCCAATTGCTTTAAGCTAGGTATTCCCTTTAATTGCGGAAAGTGTTCAAAGCAAACTGGAATTTGTGCATCGCTGATCCATGGTGCCAGATAAAGTATTTCGCCGACCTGACTTTGACATTGGCTTAGTAAGGCAGTACTCCAGATTGAAACATCAGGATTGACCGGCTGCCCTAGTGAGCTGGTTCTGGATTCTTCAATCAGAGAAATTAAATTGTTGAGATCGCAGTAAGTGGTATGCAAACATAGCGGGCGCGTTTGTAAAAGTTGCATCAGCTTGTCGTTTATGACCGAAATCACAGGGGAGAGAATCCCATTCAACGCCTCTGTCAGTGCTTCAAACGTATCGTAGAGCCCTTGATATAAGCGAGGATGAAGAATCGGTTGCTCAATTAAGTCTATCAATGCAGGGCGTAACGTAAGCAGATGCCCAGATAAATTTCCGCTATCCACCGTTGACACGTACATCGGTTGTAAAGGAGTCAGCGTGAGGGTGTCGTACCAATTATAAAAATGGCCTTTATATCTGTCTAATACTTTCATGCT
This sequence comes from Cognatundibacterium jejuense, assembly GCF_014284255.1. Lineage (GTDB taxonomy): Bacteria > Pseudomonadota > Gammaproteobacteria > Burkholderiales > Burkholderiaceae_D > Undibacterium > Undibacterium jejuense. The sequence continues at coordinate 41,755 of NZ_JACOFV010000014.1, read as the reverse complement.
TTGAAACGTATTATTGGTACGTGTAAGAAGTTGTCCTGCACAGATATAAGAAAATTCGAAAGCAACGACATTTGCCAATAAAGACAAACCAATATTGGTAGGAGATGTACGATGCGCGACAACTGCAACTGGATCCAATTGCACGTTATCTGGTGGCAGCCAATGATCTTGCGAACCCACATATGTCTCGAAGAAGCGCCAGGTTTTTCTGGATAGCAGATGCAGAAACGTATTTTGTGTCGCAGTAAGCTGTTGAATCTCGCGTATTTTGGGTAAGCTGATCCAGTAAGCAAGGAGAGGTGAAAATAGCCAACAAAGGATAAAGGGGGCGCATGCGGAGACGCTACTGTTCATGTCTGATGTGAGGACGATAAATAGCACACCCGCTAACATCGGACCAATCCACATCTTTTTTAAGGCGTAAAGAAAGCTATTCTTGCCTGATAGCATATCCAGGTGAGACGGGTTCCATTCGAGTAAGTGTTGATGCGAATATAAAACACGCCATTGTGTACGCAGGATGGCATCGGTATTTACCCATGCCTCATAAGGCAAAAAACAGAGGTGTAGAAACGCATACGTCAGCTGTAGCTTCGTATTTTTAATTAAGGCGACGAGATGCTGATATAGCAGAATATCTGTCGGTTTCTTGAATAAATTTAATATAAAGGAGGAGATCGATGGAAACGCCAATAAAATTACCAGCGCCCAGGACCAAAATCTGGGGCTGATCTGTGATGAGAGTAATAGCCATCCAACGAGCAAAAACAAGATCTGAGCCAGAGGCGTGACACTACGCCGTAAATTGTCAAATAATTTCCAGCGAGAGAGATACGAAAGTGGATTTTGGCACGTCTTTTTTGCATCGGAATTTTCTGTCAAAGAGCCTGGGACATTTTTCAACATCCACGAAGCTATTTGCCAGTCACCACGCACCCAACGGTGGCGGCGACGCATATCAGTAAGATAGCTAGCAGGATAGGCTTCGATCAATGGAATATCACTAAGCAGGCCCGCGCGCGCATAGCAACCTTCTAAAAGATCATGGCTTAAAATCCGATTTTCTGGCATTCGGTTCGCAAGTGCCTGCTCAAAAACATCAACGTCATAGATACCTTTGCCGATGAAGGATCCTTCATTGAATATATCTTGATACACGTCTGACACCGTTCTGGTGTAGGGATCAATTCCCACATCCCCGCCATACAATAATTCATACCTCGATGCATGCAAGGAGGGGATGCCTACGGTGATACGGGGTTGTAAAATTCCATATCCCTCTGTCACCCGACAAAGATGATCGTCGTATTTAGGCTTGTTTAATATATGCGCCATTGTCGCAACAAATAAGGAGGCGGCGTCACGTGGCAATTCGGTATCTGTATCGAGCGTGATCACGTACTTTATTTTAGCCAAACCGCTGGTGTCACCCACCACCAGAGAAAATGCATTGCCGCTCAAATCGCGCAAGTATGCATTCAGGCTGGCTAACTTGCCGCGCTTACGCTCAAATGACATCCATTTGTTTTCTTGCGGATTCCAGATTCGTGGCCGGTGAAAGAGTAAAAAATAAGAACCACCTGTACGCGGATACTTTATATTTAATTGCTCGATATGGTGGGTTGCCCGTTCCAGTAAAGCATCATCTGAAGCGAGTTTTTCCAGATCTGCATCCGAAAAATCCGTCAGCAAGCCATACTGTAGATGAAAATCCTGGTTTGCCAGAAAGCGTACTTCCATGGCATTACATAATTCATCTATATTTTCGGTGCTAAACAACATGGTAGGCACTACCACCAGACAACTACATTGTTGCGGAATTCTCTTTGAAAAATCCATCCGTGGCAGCGAATGCGGTACGGCCATCAGAGTGGCTAACCAATTGATAACGGAGACAGAAAATTGGCTGGCAACTAAAACACAAACGATAGAAAATGCGACCAACAAATATGATTTATCTTTCAGATCAATCGCCGGCAACACAAGGCATGTTGTGACGATAAGGCTTAACAATACAATGCTGCCTGTATAGATGAGAAAAGCATGTTTTTTTGTACTGCGGCAAATTTTCTCCCATAAACTAAGCTTCACATGTGCCACATCTTCGAGTGTTGGCAAACCCTGATCAATCAAAAAAAAGCCAATGTGCGAGCGACGATCATGTGGAACCTGTTTAATCAATTCTTTGTTGGCTAAATCCAGTGCGGCTTTTGCGACATCGACTTCAGATAATTCACTTTGCTTTGCGATGCTTTCTACAACATGGCGATAACGGTCACGCGTTGCAAAATCCATATGTAGATAAACTTGTGCCGGATCCTGTTGTAAGACTTTGTCCACCGCGCTCATACTTTCAACAAATTCACGCCAATCCATCGCGCTAAGTAGCCGTAAACTGCCAATGCTATTGCTGATCGAAATTTGATCCGCGGCTTGCTTTTGCGATTCCTGCTGAACTAATTTTTCTATCGTTTGCCCTGTTTCAGCAAGACGTTGTGACAACCAATTCAAGGGCAAAATTAATGTTGGCGCCTGACCTTGCAGACGTCTTACCAGCTCAGCGACAAATGAACTATCCAGTGGCGGGTGTGAGCGTGACATGTCAGCCACCAATAGAATCAGATTGCTGGGATCCTTCTCGGCGGTGGTAATCATGGCATCCGCCCAGACAATCGCGAGTTTGCGATTTTCTTGCGTAGTCGCCAGGCGCGCGGCCACGCGGCGGAGGTTTTCTATCAAAGCTAGTCTTAGCATGATAGGAATCGCCCACAACTCGCCTAGCTTTAAGGTGGAGATGACTTGATAAGCCATAATAAAGTGGCGCAAATTTTCAGGGTCGATGCGCCCATCGCCATGCGATATCGTTTCTAAAGCAATTCCATACACCCGTGGTTTCCCGGTGCAATTGCCAGTCGAAAGGCAGGGCAGCTCTTTACTGTAATTTTTAGGAAGATGATGTTTGGCTGTTCTGATCTGGTCTTCGATGAGATAAAAATTATCCAGTAACCATGCCGCGGCCGGAGTGACTTGGTGACCATCTTTGATTACTTCGGTCAGCAGACCACAGGTAGTGACGATAACTTCTTCGTTATTTGATAAACGTGATAGAAGCTGATCTGAATGGAAAGTGGGACTCAGTACATGGCCTATCGCGAGAATTCTTCCATGTTGTTCCATCTGTAGCGCGCTAAACAGTTCAGCCCGTAACGGTGATTCCGTCGTGTTTTGTTGTCGATGCGAACGGAACCATAGACGCTTCATGAGCCAGTTAGTGCGCAAGCTGTAAAAACCATCGGAAAGGTATTGTTGGATAGTTTTCAAATGGCACGCTACTTTCTTTTGACGATGAGTTAAATCTCGATATCACGGTATTGATTGCGGGGGGAACCACACATTTTATTGATCTTAGAGCAATGACCGAAGCTTGTAGGTACGCTGACGTACATAGTGGCTCGGAATGAAGAACAGATCGAAAGTAGATCGAAAGCAGATGGATAGCACTAGGTGCGGCATCGTACAGATACGATATGCCAGTCCAGGATACAAAGTCATTTCAGATTTACTGATTGTCTTTTACGGAGAAAACAATGCTTACCGCACATCCTCAAGCATCAAATTTGTTGCGCCTCATTTTTGCCAGCAGCTTTTTTGCATATATTTTTACAATCAGCGCTTGCAGCAATCTACAGACACCAGCAACGGCGGATGTTGCTGTTTCTACTTCAGCAGTGAATGGTGCTGCAGCAGTTGGCGGTGGTGAATATGCGCCGGCAGAAATGCGCTCAGCCCGGGAAAAACTTGCTCAGGCGAATACGGCAATGGCCGCACATGACTATCAAGCTGCGTCTGATTATGCAGCGCAGGCGCAAGCAGATGCCAAACTTGCTCAAACCAAAGTGAGCTCAACCAAAGCGCAGCAGGCGGCAACGGCTTTGCAGGAAGACATCAGGGTTTTACGCGAAGAGCTAAATCGCGTGAACAACAAATAAATGCAGCAAAAAAAATCAATAATCAAAAATGGAGAAACATCATGAATAAAATTTCTATGACGCCAGGCGCGCTATTGATGGTGGCAATGTTGACTGCTTGCAGCACTGCGCCGAGATCGACGAGTTTATTAGATAACACGCGACAGCAATACCAGATGGCACAAAACAATCCACGCATTGCCCAGTTAGCACCAATAGAAATGCGTCAGGCGGATGATGCAATGGTGTTAGCAAATAATGCTGCAAGCAATAATGAAAGTCGCGAAGAAATAGATAAACTCGCTTACCTCGCTGGTAAAAAAATAGACATTGCAAAAGAAGCGGCAAAACAAAAGAATGCAGAAAATAAGATTGCTAATGCAGGAAAAGAACGCGATGAGATGCGCCTCGATCAACGAACACAGGAAGCGAACCAGGAAAAGAATAGGGCAGATCAGGCAGTTTATGCAGCGCAGGTAGCCCAGGCGAATACGCAGACGGCACAACAAAACGTCACGGCTTTATCAGTAGAGCTGGTAGATCTCAAAGCAAAAAATACCGATCGCGGCATCGTAATTACCTTGGGGGATCTTTTATTTGGCACCAATGATGCACGCTTGAATCCTGACGGGATGCGTGAACTACAAAAATTAGCCACTGTTTTGCAAGTGCATCAACAGCAAACATTATTAATTGAGGGGCACACCGATAGTACCGGTGGTTCAGCCTACAATTTGCAGTTGTCGGAACGTAGAGCCAATGCGGTCAGCAGCGCTTTGCAACTGATGGGCGTGCAAAGAGCACGAATTACAATGCACGGCTATGGCGAACAATTTCCATTATTAGATAACAGTACGGCAGAAAATCGACAGATGAACCGTCGCGTTGAGATTATTCTTTCGGATGACGCAGGGCACATTGTCAATCGCTAAATCATTCGAATATGGGGGTAACGTTGGTACTCCCATGTTTGATTTTTATTTGCCCAGATAACTCTACGTATAGGAGAATCGCATGCATAAAAAAAACAAGTTACATCCCTTACCTGCGTCAGCAAAAGTCGATGTAAAGGAGAAAACAGGTCAATTCGACTCTGATCTCTTGATACAAGAAAGTAAAGCAGAAGAAGCTGCTCTCGATGAAGCTTTATGGGAAACTTTCCCGGCCAGTGATCCGATTGCTATTTGTATTACACCTGTAGAAAAAGTTCTGTGTGATCGACATGAAGTGATACCTTAGCCTTTTATTTTTGGTCAGTGCAGGGAAAATATTATGTCGCCGTTCTTTCAGGAAGCAGGCGATTGTATTCTTTCTTTACAACCATATAGCATTCGCACGTTCGTTTTTCCAGACCAATTCTATCCAGAATTTTAATATGGCCACGCGTATAGCTAATCAAGCCTGCATTTTGTAATTTGAGTGCTGCTTCGGTTACACCTTCACGCCGCACACCTAACATATTAGCGATGAGTTCCTGGGTCATGATCAAATCTACGCCATTCAATCGATCCAGACTGAGTAACAGCCAACGGCATAGCTGCTTATCCAGCGTATGGTGACGGTTGCATACGGCAGTCTGCGACATTTGCGTAATAAGTGCCTGCGTGTAACGGAGTAAAAGATGTAGAACAGGTCCGGCTCTGTTGAATTCTTCCTTGATGGCGGAGGCAGATAGTCGAAAACCCGCTCCTGCGCTCTGCACAACGGCACGGCTAGGTGTTGATTCGCCTCCCATAAACAAAGACACACCAACGATGCCTTCATTGCCAACCACGGCAATCTCGGCCGATCCACCATCCTCGAGAACATAAAGCAAAGAGACAATGGCTGTAGTCGGGAAGAAGACGTAGTTTTGCACCCCCCCCGATTCATATAGAACTTTGCCTAGTGGCATATCAAAAGATTCGAGTTTTGAAACTAATCTTGCTAGTACATCTTCCGGCATGCAAGCTAACAAATGGTTTTCATGCGGTTTCGTACTCGGGTTCATAACGTTTCTTTACCTGAAAGCGATGTTGATGTTACGGCAAGTGTTCAATGCAGCACACTACGAGTTATTGATTAACACCAATTTCACATAAAATTTTTGGGGAAATTTCTAACACTGAACGACATTGCTTGCACTTCTACGTCATGCGGTATTTGTTGTTAGGTTGCTCTAATTGTTACATCTTGTATGTGCGATAGAGCACATAGTGACATAAATATCGTTGCGTACAGCGAAATGCTTGTTACTATCGAATCTGTACATAAGCGTAAAGTTTATTTCGATCAGTATACTGATGTACTTCATTGAACCCTGTAAATCAATTTGCACTGATCGACTACTACTTTAGGTATAGATTTAAAGCATTTAAATGCCTCTTCCGCTAATTAGTCGCAGCAGTATCATAATCACAGCGATCACTAACAGTACGTGAATGAACCCACCTATGGTATAGGCGCTCACCATCCCAATCAGCCACAGAATAATTAAGACGACAGCAATCGTATAGAGCATGAGTTTCTCCGAGTGATGGTTTAAATAGAAGCAAATTTGTTTGATGTCGTTATGTCTTAATACATAGCAACGATCGATAGCGCCTGAATACCTATGATCAGAAAAATTACCTGGCCTGTCGGTGCGCCAGAGCACAAATAGAAACATTGATTTTTTTATGTACGATTTATTTTAGTAATTTTTTGTTTGTTTTTAGTCATATGTCCGTTTCCGCACAGAGATATACTTGACGAAACATTAAGCTTCATTTGCATCGTTGTATTGATGTCTGGTTTTAAATGCTTTTTCGCCGCTTTGTCTTCATCAATCTAATGAATGAAAGCAGGATGTTCACCATGAATAATAGTGCGTATAACCCGAATCAAAATCATCTACTGGGCGCTTTACCTGACAATGAATACGACAGACTTGCTCCTTATCTGGAGTTAGTGAGTCTGAAAACAGGGGATGTACTCTATGAGTCTGACGGTAAACTTAGTTATGTTTATTTTCCGATTTCATTAACCATTTCATTGCAAAACTTGATGGAAAATGGCAGTTCCTCTGAAGTTGCAGGGATCGGAAACGAGGGAATGTTGGGGACGATGTTGTTGAAGGGCGGGCAAACCATGCCAACCCGAGCAATAGTACAGATAGCAGGACATGCTTATAAGCTGAAAGCTGACATACTGCTCAAAGAATTTTATCTTGCCGGTCCTACCTTGCGATTATTGTTGCGCTATACCCAGGCTTTAATTACGCAAACTACTCAAACAGCGGTCTGCAATCGTCACCATTCCATAGAGCAACAATTGTGCAGATGGTTATTGATCACAAACGATCGTGTAGTGTCGAAAGAAATCAAAGTGACCCAGGAAACGATCGCCAACATCCTCGGTGTCAGACGCGAAGGGGTCACCGAAGCAGCTGGTCATCTACAGAATCTTGGTTACATTCATTACCGGCGCGGGCACATTACGATAAGCAATCCGCTTGGTTTGCAAGGACTTGTTTGCGAGTGTCATGCTGTTGTCAAAAAAGAGTTTGCCCGACTCATGTGTGATGACTTGCATCGACAAGGTATGCGTCAAACGTCATCAATCGTATTGGCACCAATATTCACACCTGCCTCGCCTCCGGTAACGCCGAAGCTTCCACCACCACCACGCCCGGTCACGTCGAATAGTTCTGGACTACTTAGTAGCTGAATGGTAGTTGCTAGTTTCGCCTCCCACTCATCGGTACAGTGATACTTTAAGCGGATGAGTGGTTTTTACCTTCGCGATACAATTCAATGAACATGGTTATTTGCGTTTATCTCAATCGCTGGTACAGTATTTTTTTCAATTGCTGCATTCTCACTGATTTCCGAGAGTAGGCGTTGATATTCATTTTTTACTACGCCGTAACATTCGCAAACATGATTTTCCAATTCAGCGCGATTCAGTACACTAATACGACCGTTACGGTAATGAATAATGTTCAAGCGCTCAAGCTCACCCGTCGCTGTACTCACTTTATCCTTGCGGACTCCAAGCATATTGGCGACCAAACCTTGCGTCATGTCGATATCATCGACGGGAATGCGATCCAGACTTAAAAGTAACCAACGACAAAACTGTTGTTCAAGGCTGTGGTGCCGATTGCATACCGCCGTTTGTGTCATTTGCGTAATCAGTGCCTGAGTGTAACGCAGGAGTAACCGTAGAAATGGACCTGCGCGGCTAAATTCATCTTTAAGAAATTCAGCTTTTAAGCGGTAGCCAAAACCTGCACTTTGCACGATTGCCTGGCTTGATGTACTTTCACCGCCCATAAATAAAGAAATGCCTATAATGCCTTCATTGCCGACAATTGCAATTTCAGCGGATGTTCCATTTTCAAGCACGTACAAGAGCGACACCACTGATGTCGTCGGAAAGAACACGTGCTCTATAGCCGAATCTGCTTCGTAAAGTGTTTGCCCCAAAGGCATTTCGACTAATTCTAAATGGGCAATCAGTCTTTCTAACGACGTCGCCGGAATGGCAGCTAACAGATGATTTTTTAAGGGACTGTTCAAGATATTCAATCAAAAAGAAAAGCGTAAGCTTTGTCTGATTGCCTTCAATTAAGATAACAAGAATAGTCTTCCGGTACGCTCAGACCAGACTCGCTCTTCATGTGAAGACATTATTTTTTTAACAATAAAGTAAGTATTTTCTTAACTCTATCGAAAAAAATTGCGTAGTATGCCCAAAGGCTTCTATTGCAATAGAGTATCAGTATTATGTGCCTTGTATGTTCGATAGCGCACACATAATCGATAATCTTGCCAGACTTAGCGCCTGCTAGGCATTTTGATGTTCTTGCGGCTGGTGTAGCATGTGATCAAATTCTTGCCTGATGACCCAGTAACATTCGCAGACTTTTTTTTCAAGACCTGCGCGGTCCAGGATAACAATACTGCCGCGACTATAACGTATTATATGTTGATCTTGCAGTTTGCTCGCAACTTCAGTGATGCGTTCACGTCGAAAGCCCAGGCTATTAGCGATCAACTGTTGCGTCATCTTCATGCTGTTGGACGATGAACGATCCATATTTTGCAATAACCAGCGACACAATTGTTGCTCCACATTGTGATAGCGGTGACAAAGCGCAATTTGCGTCATTTGTGTAATCAGTGCCTGAGTATATCGCAACAGTAAGCGCAAAAACGATCCAGCCCGATCGAACTCTTCTTTGAGATAGCGACCACGTAGCCGATATGCATCGCCGGCGCGTTGCACGGTCGCAGAATTGATCGCGCTATGCCCGCCCAGAAACCAGGAAATGCCAACTATACCCTCGCTACCAATCGATGCAATTTCAGCGAGTTCGCCATCTTCCATCATATACAACAAGCTAATGACCGCTGTCGTAGGAAAATAGACAAATTCCTGACGAGCGCCAGATTCATAAATGATATCGCCAACCGCCAAATTTACCACCTCTAAATTAGGCTTTAGTCGCTCGAATTCAACCAACACTAAGCTTGCCAGGAGACGATTTTGCATCGGACTGATAGGCGTGGACATAATTAATTAACCTTGGTGTCAAAACTTGAACGTCGATGTAAATCGACGCATGAAACAAGTGATTTTGTCGGGAAAAACAGGCATTCCGACGAATCAACAAATAAGAGAAAATATCGTGCATCAAATAGATCCAATAGGATCAGCAAATGGTAGCTGACCCAATGATAAAAACTTTATCCCAAGGCTATCACAGCGGGTAAAAATACTATGCGCGCTGTCACACACATGATTAAAAACAAGTTAAGCAGACGCAAAATTTTTCAATTAATTCTAGTTTTGAAATAAATAGCGCCCCCTGTTGGCAGATTTGCCGTGATCAGTGCCGATAGCAATCCCGATGATTAAATGACTGTGCGATATCGTACTGACGCCGACAATCGTCTACCGTAAATTCTGCTGCAGTTCATCTACCGAAAATCATCATGAATTCACTTCCCGAAAACGATCTGACCTGGCATCTCACTACTTTGGTATTTGAGGTTCGTATATTGATGCACGAGGTCGAGCATATTGTAGAAAAATTGGAAGGGGAGTCAAATCCTCAGATGAGAATATTACGAAATGAATTGGTGCAAAAAGTAGAGTGTCTGGAGCAAATAATGAATCGCATCGCGCCAGCCCCTTCAAGGGTAGTAATAAACGAAACCGTGCAGGATATTGGAGAGAAAATATCCTCAGAATCTCCGTGGCAAGCGTTGGCGGTTGCTGGCTTGGTTGGTATGCTTAACACCTGTGGTGTTGAACAGTTCTGTAAAAAAGAGCGTAAATAATGTTGAAGCTTAGTCTCAATACGGAACATATTTTCATCTCATGACCAATTCAGTCTTGATCGTTTCCAATAACGCTGCAGATATTAAGCAGCTTGACTATGCATTACGCAATGAGGCGGCTGATCAGTACGACATAGAAAGTGCGATCAAACTCTCTGAAGCAATAAGCTACCTGACCTCACATAAAGTAGACGCTATTTTATTGGATTTATCTTTGCCCGACAGCCAGGGAATGAATAGTTTTCACCGTTTGAGCAGAATCGTCCCTTTTACACCGATATTGATATTAGTTGATGAAGCCGCTAATTTATCGATTGATAAATCAGACTCAACCGGAATCGCGGGATACTTAGCGAAGTCGCATTCCCCTAATTATCTGGTTGCGCAGACCGTGAGAAATGTGCTTCAACATCAGTTAAAGCAAACGATGAGCTTTATTGAAAAAACACGTGCAGAAATCATTCTTAACTCTATTGGTGATGCGGTAGTAGGAACCGATTTGGCCGGGAACATTGACTATTTGAATGTCGCTGCAGAACAATTAACACAGTGGACAAGGCAACACGCTAAGGGGCGTGCGATTGCCGATGTTATGCCGATTATCAATGCAGAGACACGGAAGAGTACCCGTAATCCTGTTGATGTTGTACTCGAAAATGACCATCCCAGTACTCTGAAACCAGGAGCTGTGTTGGTTCGTCCTGACGGAAGCGAGCTCAATATTGAAGATTCAACCGCGCCCGTGCATGACTCTAGCGGGTCTTTAGTCGGTGCCGTGATGGTGTTTCATGACATCACTGCAACGCAGGCGATGTCGGCGAAGCTGGCCTATTTCGCTAAGCACGATTTTTTAACCAATCTCCCTAATCGCATACTTTTAAACGATAGAATTTCCCAGGCCATTAACCTCGCTAACCGCAGACATACGCAACTCGCTATTCTATTTTTGGATCTGGATAATTTTAAGCACATTAACGATTCGCTGGGACATGGGGTCGGGGATCTGCTATTACAGTCGGTAACTGAAAAGTTATGTAGTTGTGTCCGTCATTCAGATACCGTGAGTCGGCAAGGCGGGGATGAATTCATTATCCTGATAAATGAAGACCAATCTGGTGAAAACGCCGCACTGACCGCGAACAAAATTCTGCGCGTTTTATCCAACTCGCAGAATGTCGGGGAACATGTTCTTCATGTGACAACCAGTATTGGGATTAGTATTTATCCCAATGATGGTGAAAATGCGGAAACACTGATCAAAAATGCTGACACGGCGATGTACCAAGCGAAAGAACGCGGGAGAAATAACTTCCAATTTTTCAAAAAAGAAATGAATGAGCGTGCGGTTGAGCGGCAATTGATTGAATCCAATCTCAGGCAAGCGATCGACAGAAAAGAATTTGTTTTGCATTACCAACCAAAAATAAATTTGAGAAGTGGTGTAATTACCGGTGCCGAAGCTTTATTACGATGGCCGCATCCATTGTGGGGCAATGTTAAGCCAGCACGATTCATCGGTATTGCGGAAGATTCAGGTTTGATTGTTGAAATAGGTCGATGGGTATTGCGTGAGGCATGTTTACAGATGAAATCGTGGATAGAAAATGGCATTCTGATTCTCAATATCGCCGTCAATATCTCAGCGTTAGAGTTTCGTCGACTTGATTTTGCTACGTCGGTCGCAGACATACTGGCAGATTGCAAATTAGATGGTAAATACCTGCAGTTAGAAATTACTGAAAGCGTGTTGATGCAAGATGTTGATCTCAGCACAGATATCTTACGAGAACTAAAGAAAATGGGCGTGAAAATTGCTGTGGACGATTTCGGTACCGGTTATTCAAGCTTAAGTTACTTGAAAAAATTTCCGATCGATGTGCTAAAAATTGACCAATCCTTTGTCCGTGATATTGGGGCATTAAACGAAGATTGCGCCATTGTCAGTGCCATAGTCGCTATGGGAAATAGCCTTAATTATCTTGTCGTTGCTGAAGGTGTAGAAGATACGACACAAATGAATTTTTTAAAAAAGATACGTTGTGAAGAAGGGCAGGGTTATGTCATTGCTTCGCCGATGGAAGCCAATAAATTTTCTTTCTTCGTTGAGAAAAATCGGTCTGTAGTTTAAGTATTGGAGCGTCTTTTTTTGACCTTTGTTATTCATCATTTGCCGCGAATGTTCTTTGGCGTACAGAAAAATCAAGCAAATCTGCTAGCCTGAATTCCACTCTTAGAAATTAATCCAAGCCAGCATTAATTTTTATTGGGATTAAAAAATGACATTTGTTTTTGAACTTAGCGGAGAAGGAAAATGATGAATAAAGATCAGATGCAGGGAACCGCCAGAGAAATCGTCGGAAAATTTCAGAAAAATTTTGGCGAAATATTTGGAAACAGGTTACAAAAAGAGAAGGGCACGACCAATCAATTATCAGGGAAATCACAAAAATCTCTTGGTGATATTAAGGCATTTATCGCCAAAAATTGAATTTGATTGAGTGGCGAATTAAATTAGTTCGACAATATGTTCCAGGTACTTGCCAGAGTTCATTTTGGAAAAGTACCTTTTTTTGCCTTGCTTTCACTTCCTTATCTTGTTTCCAGATCGTATCTGCTGATGGCTAGTCCCCGTTCCAACTATCAAGCCTCTTGTAAGCAGACACCACAATCAATCTTTCTTTATCGCTGAACAATCCGATATAAGTGTGTTATCGCACAGATGCTTAAAGTGCAAGCCTCTAGTATTTGCCTGACTGCGGAAAACTCTGCATGTGGAGCACATTTTGATAGGGGCAATCATGTTTTTACCGAGTGTCGGCGGCAAACATAAAGAAGTAATTGAGAATTGGCTCAGCCAGGCGAAGGCGTTCGTTAGCCAATATGCCAGGTTCATCTGGACTGTCGGGCGCAATCTTGTGGTCATATTTTTTCTCTGCGCCCTGAGTATTCTCTTGCTTTCCAAGGCGTTTTTTATGCCTCCCATTCCGCTGAATAAGCTTGAAACTGTTGCGCTTACTAGCTTATACGCAGTTAATTTTTATCAATTTCTTCTGTCGCAAATCCCATCTTGGCCAGAAAGTATGCCGTTTAATGGCGCCAACATTCATTTCGATGAGGGATATATCCAGATTTTTGTCTCTCTCATGGCGTCAGTATTGGTATTTATCGTCGTGATTATGATGATTTATGCGGTACGGCACGTACTCTTCACTTTGAATCGTCTTTTTGGCAATCAACGCCACCCCTATCTGGATATCGATTGCGCACGATGGCCTTTGGTGACCGTATTTATCGCTGCACATAACGAAGAGAAAGTGATCGAAGGTTGTCTTAAAGCGCTTCTAAACAGTAATTATCCAGTGAGCGCGTTGAGGATTGTGCCGGTTAATGATCGATCAAGCGATGGCACGCGCGACATCATTGATCAATATGTAAGCCAATTCCCCGGGCGCATTACACCATTTCACCGCACCAGTGGAAAACCAGGCAAGGCCGCTGCACTTAAAGACGCGTTGGTTCATGCGCATGGCGATCTGGCGATCATTTTTGACGCTGACTACATCCCCGGGCGGGGATTGTTAAAGCAATTGATTGCTCCATTTTTTGATCCGGAAGTAGGCGCAGTGATGGGGCGGGTAGTGCCCATCAATGCAGGTGTCAATTTGCTGACACGCATGCTGGACTTAGAGCGTTCTGGCGGTTATCAAGTTGATCAGCAAGCGAGGATGAATCTCAAATTAGTACCGCAATATGGCGGTACTGTCGGGGGCGTTCGCTTGTCTGCCGTTGAAGCTTCAGGTGGGTGGCACGACAATGTTTTGGCCGAAGATACCGATATTACCTATCGGTTATTGATCAATGGCTGGAAAACCATTTATACCAACCGCTCTGAATGTTATGAAGAAGTACCTGAAGACTGGGCAGTAAGGATAAAACAGGTGAAACGCTGGGCCAAAGGTCACAATCAGGTTTTAGTGCGCTATTGGTATTCGTTTATTAAAAGCGATTATTTGAGTTTGCGCGAACGCGTCGATGGATTATTGCTGCTATTCGTCTTTGTGATGCCACCTTTATTGTTGCTTGGTTGGTTTCTGGCCGTTGCTTTGTATTTTTTGAATGCTGGTTCTTTAGTTTCCGCTTTGATTCCTGTGTTTGCATTGCTTGCTTACGGCACCATGGGTAATTTTGCGGCATTTTTTGAAATAACAATTGCCGTTCTGTTAGATGGTAACCGGCGAAGAATTTTGTTGTTGCCGTTTAATCTTTTAGGTTTTTTCATCAGTCTGTTTGCGATTTCTTCATCGGTCACCAGCTTAATTGGGGACCATCTATTCAAGCGCGATATGGTGTGGGAAAAAACCATACGCTATCGGAAGGCGTGAACCATGACCGAACTTTTTTTGTTTTGGCCCGCTTTTGGATTTATTTGTCTTGGATTAATGTTGACCGCATTTCGGCCTGCATGGCGTGAATGGCGCCAACCGACTGACTGCGCGCCCTTGACAGTAGGAATCGACTATAGCAACGACGTTATTTATTTTGCTGAAAAATTCCGAACGATGGTACAGGCATATCGGCGCGGCGAACCACAAGCAAGTTCTTCATTCCAGATGGTGAATGCGGATATAGAGACAATGAGGTGGAGTAATGTAACGCGCCCATTGCTGTCCTTGACTTCGTTGGTGAGCCGACAAGCGATTCATTGCGTTCAGCCATTATTCATTGACGGCGATATCCATTTACATGACGGCGACCGGCTTGCTGCTCTGTTTGCGCAGGGCAGCATACATATGGAGTCCGGTAGTGAAATTTATGGATGGGCACATGCTGAAAAGGGCGTCGTTCTTGGGCCATGCTGTAGTGTGCGACGCCGGCTGTCCTCTATGACTAGCATTGAACTGGGGGTCGAATCTTCTTTTGAGCGTGTTCATGCACCGACAGTCTCTTTCGGTGAGGGAACTCCCAGACTAAGTTCACCTGTTCCGGTTCCTCAAAAAGAACGGTTTTTTAAAGACATGCCCAATGCCATTCTTCGGACGACGGTTCTGTGTCGAGTTACTGGTGACTGCGTATTACCGGCACACGCCATATATCGTGGATCTTTGGTTGTGAGCGGTTGCTTATTTGTCGGCGCCGGAACAACAATTATCGGCGATATCAAAGCACGAATGGGCATCGTGATAGAAGCTGGTGCACAGATTTTGGGCTCTGTGGTGAGTGAACGACGGATACAAATCTTACAATCCGCAGAAATTAGTGGGCCGTTGATTTCAGAAAGCATCATTCATCTCAACGAGCATTCTATTATTGGTTCGCTAGAATTTCCCACGACTGTGACAGCGAAAAATATTGTTGCTGAAGCTGGTGCAATTGTCCACGGTACCGTTTGGGCACGTGAGCTGGGTATCGTATGGTCATTCTGAGAGCTCTTTCAAGAACTATATTTTTCAACTGTATTTTATGTTTATCTGTGCATGCTATTGCTGCGGTCAATGCAATCACAACATTGGATTTATCGACGTACTCTGATAAGGATGGTGCGATTTCAATTCAGGAGCATGGCGACACCATCGATCCCTATTTTGTATTACAAGCCTTATTACTCGCACATGATCATGGACTCAGCAATAAGGTGATCAGCAAAAATTGGATCAACTGGCTGATTGTCAGACAAAAACCCGATGCAACTTTTGATCGTTTTTGTAGGATAGGACCGGTGTGGGCACCATGTAAGACTGCAGATGCCGATGATGCCTTGTTGGCGCTATGGATTAGGTTGCTTGAGGCTTTACCCGACGATCTCAAAGCAAGTCCGACATGGCAGCAGAGCCGTATCCGTAGTATCAACGCTCTATCTCAATTAATTGACGTCAGTCGGGGAATTTATCTGGTCTCTCCCGTTTATCAACACGGCCTGTTTATGGATAACCTGGAAGTTCTCTCGTATCAATCAACAGATAGTGACAACGTAAAGCTATTGCCGACGAAGACGCTGGAAAACAATATCCGTCGCTTATTTTGGGATCAACAAAAGAAAATTTTCCTGGTCTCGACGCAAGCTGAACAAAAAGAGATGGCAAGCAAATTCTACCCCGATCAAGTCGCCCAGATATTCCCTCTACTTTATCGCAACAACGGGATCATTACGACGAATCGCCACCAATATTACCAACAATGGATGCGCAGGCACAGGCAAGAATGGTTGCTGCAGTCACGCGAGGATTTTGCATGGGGGCTGATCGCCGTCATTGCACAGCAAGAGGGCGACAGCGAATCTGCACGTTGTTGGATGCGCGACGCTGGGCGCGCAAGACATACACCACATTGGATAGTCAGCGACGAAGTTGCCTGGCAAATACTATCCAAAGACGGATTAAACCCGGCGGCGAACAACACTAAGTGTCTCTGATTTTTGGCAGCACATGTTTTACCTTCGCTTTACCTTTGTTTTACCAGATCACGCTGTTGAGTTTTTTCCGAATGTCATTTCTTTGATAAAGAAGGCTATAAAATGCAAAATAAAACCTATCTGGCGTGCGTAGGAACGCGTCCGGAAATCATCAAAATCGCACCGATTTATCATGAGATGAAGGCGCGAGGACAGCACATGTTGTTAGTGCACACTGGACAACATGAAGCGGTGACTGATGCACTGTATGCATTTTTTGATATGCCGCCGGATATCACGATTCACTTACAACGGCTTTCACCTTCATTAACAGATCTGACCTGTGCTTTATTGCAGTCGGTGGATACGGCGATCGACAAACTTCACGCTGACGTCATTTTGGTTCAGGGTGACACGACCTCTGCATTTGTCGGTGGTTTGCTTGCGTATTATCATCGTAAGCAACTGGCGCATATCGAGGCCGGATTACGTACCCACGAAAGTGAGCCATTTCCAGAAGAAAAAAACCGCGAAATGTTAGGGCGGTTGGCCGATTGGCATTTTCCTCCGACTGAACAATCTGCACTTAACCTCGTCAATGAAGGAGTTAGACCTGACCGTATCTTTGAAGTAGGCAATACCGTTATTGATGCTGCACTCTGGACGCATCGGAAAATTTCCAGTCCCGGATTCGAATTCGCCAGCGTTGCACCGGCTGCATTGGTGAGTTTTCTGACAGAATTCGATCACCATAGAGTTATCCTAGTAACCGCGCATCGCCGTGAAAATTGGGGTCAACCCATACGTGATATAGCTCAAGCCGTTGCACAATTACTTGAGCAACACGAAGACATCCTGGTAGTTTGGCCAGTTCATCCAAATCCTGCGGTGAGAATGGATGTGGAAGCTGTTATGCGGCAATTACCCGCCAATGCCCAAAGTCGTATTTGCTTAACTGAACCTTTAGGATATCAGGCACTGATTGCTACCCTGGTTCGCTGCGAATTTGTCATTACCGATTCCGGTGGCATACAAGAGGAAGCTTCAGCGTTTGCTAAGCCGGTGTTGATTACGCGTAAAAGTACCGAACGCCAAGAATTAGTCGATTCCGGTGGTGCACTCCTTGTCGGAACTGACATCGCCATGATAATGAAATCTGCAGAATCGCTGCTTTCCGATCCACAGTTTTATCGCAGTATGCAAGTTGCTGATAGTCCCTTTGGAGATGGCTGCAGCGCTCGTCGTATTGTGGATGTGTTGACCTTAGGCCAGGGTAATTTGATGTCAAAGCTTGCCGAACTTCCCATCACCGTTGTCCAGTAACTTCGACCAAGGTTCTCAACGAGGAACTTTTATTTAAAAAATTCCTCGCCTTCATCTCATCAATAGGAAATCGTGAATATGAATGACAACACCATGAAGACTGTACAGCGCGATGCTGCGTCTCTTGAAAAAATATCTGCTAATTGTATTGCGATCGCACTTCTTAGCATCGGAATCCTTCACTGCCAAACGGGTATCGCACAGGAACAAAATAAAGGTATCGCCGACGATGGAAATATACCGGTCTTATTGACGTCAGGCCTGGAATCACAACCGCTTCGCTCCATTGAGATCAGTGTCGGCGATCAACATCTCACCAATGACTACGGCGATTGGCGAGATATTTCCATTAATGGTGTTTATACGTTGGGGCAGCAGATTTTTCAACTTGAACTCGCATCCAAGCGAGAATTCAACACTGCCGGAAATTTTCTTGGCTTCGCGGATACCGTGACGATCAATGACGACTGGTACACCAGGATATCAGCAGGCGCTGGCGACGGCGCATTTTATTTACCACGGTATCGTGGGGATCTTTTTTTATACAAAAAATGGTTGGAGCATCGCAATTTCGTCACTTCTTTCGGAGTGGGTTACTACAGTTCACCGGATGGTCATATTGATCGAAATGTGAATATCGGTGGCGTGTATTACTTTGAATCTCCGTGGATTGTCCAGTTAGGTTTACGTTATAACCGGAGTAACCCTGGCCAGGTGGAAACCCATCAACAACTGATTGCTATCACTTATGGACGTGATAAGCATGATCAGATCACATTGCGCAGCGGATGGGGGGGGGAGGCATACCAACAGATTTCATCGCAAGAGGCCATTGTTAATTTTCAAAGTCGCGAAGTGAGTGTGATGTGGCATCACTGGCTGACCCCGGTTTCAGGATTCATGCTCAGTGCCGAACGCTATAGCAACCCTCTATACGAACGCGCTGGTGGCCGCATAGGCTATTTCCAGCAATTCTGAGCTTGGTCAGCCATGGAACAGCTAAATAAAAGCATACTTACTAAGGCCATAGTTCAGGACGCTGCTTTACAAAAGGGCCTATTTGCCTTGGAGACCATCAGGCAGCGCGACTCCCAAAGTAGCACGCATCGATCTATGGGATCATTTTCGCTAGCACCGGCATTGTTGTTTCAAATAATTGTATTGCCGATCGTCTTTTGTATTTTGCTATTGGGACTCAAACCTTACATTTTTGCCGGGTGGCAGCAATGTATTTTATTTTTTGCCCGTCAATTGTCAATACCGTTATTAGCGTTGAATGAACAGCCAGACCTTTCCCATTTAGGTTTTACGTGGAACGGTGTAATCACGGCAACAGCGGGTGACCTCAATGCGTGGTGGGTCAGTTTTTTTATGACTTTGTTAGCGTTGATCGGCAGCTTTTGGTTGGATAAACATCGTATACCTCTTAAATATTTGTTGCGCATTATTTGCGTTTTACAAATTTTTTCGATGGCTTTTTTCTTTTTTTTTCCAGATCGGTTTCCATACACCATTGACAGCCATAGCCTGAACCTGATCAACATGGGCTACGTCGTAATATTGGGAATTCCTTTCATGCTGAGTCTGGGCTATTACGTGCTTGAAGTAAGCTTGCTACGAAAAATTATCAGCACAATCTACGTTCTTATCTATTTTTTGGTGCTGGTACCGTTTCAGGTGATGTTCCATATGTTGTTGCTGCAGTATTGTTCATTATTGATCATGCCTGTTTTGTACGTGTGTTTAGGCATGTTGTTTGATGTCTTAATATTCGTGGCTTTATATTCGCAACTAGCCAGTAAGATAGGGCAGCAAGCAATGAAGTAAAAAAGATAGGGGTTCACCCCCGATTGTACGTAGTTTGATTTAAACTGAAAATACAGTACCAGAAGCGAGCTATAACCTTACTTCTGGTACGCCTCACGAAAGATAAAAATGTGATTACTTCCATGCCAGAATATTGGCCTTCTTACGTGGAACTGGCAATGCGCTTTCCGCAGCGACGCCCAAGATAATCGGGGCAATGATATGAATCTCGTCGCTTATGCCTAGCTCTTTTTTCCACTCTGACGTGTTTAAGATCTGTACGGCAAAGCCGATCACACAAGTCGCCAGACCATATGCGCACGCTGCAAGCATCAAATTTTCTGCCGCCAACCAGCAATCTGCACTCGCAAATTCACCTACCGGTTTGGCGCATACCAACACCAAACTCGGTGCATTATAAAAAATATTGAAATCTGTCGCAGTAAAGTGCTGATGCATAGCGCTCGCGGTGAATGCTGGTTTTTCAGTAGAAAGGCTTAGGGCATTTTTTGCAGATTCGGATATCCGTTTTAATAGCGTTGGGTCCTGGATGACCATGAATTCCCACGGCTCTTCGTGCATGGCTGTTGGCGCCTGAACCGCGGCATCGAGCAATTGCAGTATCCGTTCGCGGCTTGTTTTCTCATCTGTAAAATTTCTCACCGCCCGTCGCTGATAAATCGCTTCGATGATGCTTAAGTTGTCGCTATTAACGGATTTCATGGGAATATTGTGCACGATTTTTCCTTGCATTGAACGTCTGTGCTTTATGGAAGCGAGCAACAGGTAATGCATCCTAACCTATTGCTCGTGTTGCCTAAGCGCTTAAATATTGTTGATTGCCTTTGCAATATCCGCTTTCGCATCGCCTGCCGTGGCCTGAACGGCACCGGCATTTTTTTGCATATTGCCTTTGACTTGCAGGCCTTTTTTACCTGTAATCTTACCGGCTATTTCCTTTACTTTACCCTTGACTTCTTCTGTTCTTCCGTTGATCTGATCTTTATTCATGATGACTCCTGATATGTTTTGCGGCACATCGCCGAAACATGGCAATTGCCATGCCTGCTTGGACTGTATTTCAACGCATCAATCAAATCTGTTCGATAACAAACACAATTAAAAGTTAATTGACGAGTCAATATTGGGCAGCAGAGTGCGATCAGAAACGCGATATTCATTGTCAAAAAAATTAATATGAAAGTACGTTAGCGTACTGAAAAGCGAACTTCTGCTCTGTAGTGTTTAACTAACGGTTTAACCATAGGTTCTACCATTGGCTTTAAAGGTAGTTTTAAACACGGCACTGCCAGTTTCCTCCCATCATGATCAAAGACCGGGTGGGAATAAATCCAAGTCTGAGCAAAATCTCCGCGCCTCCAGTGGGTATTTCGTCCAAAAAGCATATTGCACCACGTTGATTTACCTTGATATGGAGTCGTCTATGAAAGCTCTCGTCTACCACGGACCCGGCAAGAAGTCGCTTGATGAATGCCCAAAGCCAGAAATTATTGATCCAACTGATGCCATAGTAAAAGTCACGAAAACTACGATCTGCGGCACCGATTTGCATATCCTCAAAGGAGATGTCGCTACCTGCAAGCCTGGTCGTATTCTTGGGCATGAAGGTGTCGGCATTATTGAAAAAGTCGGCTCCTCAGTCAGCGCATTTAAGACAGGGGATAGAGTATTAATTTCTTGTATCAGCGCTTGCGGTAAATGCGCATTTTGTCGCAAGCAAATGTATTCGCATTGCACTACTGGTGGCTGGATACTCGGAAATAGTATTGATGGGACGCAAGCCGAGTTTGTTCGAATTCCATACGCTGATACGAGTTTATATCCGATTCCTGATGGTGCTGACGAAGAGGCGTTGGTCATGTTGAGCGATATATTGCCAACAGGTTTTGAATGCGGTGTTCTGAATGGCAAGGTCCAACCCGGCAATACGATAGCAATCGTCGGTTCAGGTCCTATCGGGCTGGCTGCTTTGTTGACTGCGCAATTTTATTCGCCTGCCGAGATCATCATGATCGATCTTGATGACAATAGACTCGCAGTGGCAAAGAGATTCGGTGCTACAAAAACTGTCAATAGTAAGGATGGTAAAGCCAGTGAAGAGGTCATGACTTTGACTGGTGGCAGAGGCGTCGATACGGCTATTGAGGCCGTAGGCGTCCCAGCTACATTCGAACTTTGCCAGAAAATTATCGGCGCTGGTGGAACGATTGCCAATATAGGCGTACATGGCACTAAGGTAGATCTACATTTAGAAAGCCTTTGGGATCGTAACCTGACGATCACCACCCGCCTGGTAGATACCGTTAGCACGCCGATGTTGCTAAATGTAGTTCAGTCGAAACGTCTGGATGCTACGCAATTAATTACCCATCATTTCAAATTAACCGAGATTCTGAACGCCTACGAAACTTTTGGCCATGCCGCGACGACCGATGCGCTCAAGGTCATCATTGAAACCTGAACCGGATTTTCTCGCCGTGGGTATATATAGCGGGGCCAATCATTAAGCGGAAGTCTCTTGAAAGTAGCGTAATGCAAGAACAGGAAAACAATAGTGCAGCAAGCGATGTAACTGCATCCGATCTGTCACCGATACCAGTCATCGCACTGAATGATCAACGCTTAATTGCTCAATTGGCTAAAACCGAGGCCTTACTGGCCGAGACGTCAGATGCGCTTCTGCGCGCCAGAGCCGATTCAGAGAATACGCGACGGCGTTCACAAGACGACATGGCAAAGGCCAGGAAATTTGCCATAGAAAGCTTTGCTGAGGCGATGGTGCCGGTGAAAGATAGTCTCGAAATGGCCTTGATGCTTGATTGGCCATCGTTTGAGGCTTTGCGTGAAGGTGTGGAGATGACCTTAAAACAATTGAATTCAGCATTTGAACGTCATGGCTTGTTAGAAATCACGCCAGCCAGAGGAGAAAAAATCGATCCTGAAAAGCACCAGGCAGTCGCTTTAATTCCTACCAATGATCAAGAATCAAACACGGTCGTCAGTGTTTTACAAAAGGGATACATGCTGGCTGACAGATTATTACGTCCCGCCATCGTCACTGCTGCGCAGGCTTCTCCTTCAAAAACTTGAAGAGAACCAGCGCTGCGAACAACACTAACCAAGGAAATAAGATGAGTAAAATGATAGGTATCGATCTGGGCACGACAAATTCTTGCGTCGCTGTCATGGAGGGCGGCAAAGCCAAGGTAATCGAAAATTCAGAGGGTGCGCGCACCACACCCTCCATCATCGCCTATCAGGAAAATGGCGAAATTCTGGTTGGAGCTCCCGCAAAAAGACAAGCAGTAACCAATCCGGTCAACACCTTGTATGCCGTCAAGCGCTTAATTGGTCGCAAATTTGATGAAAAAGAAGTGCAAAAAGATATTGATCTGATGCCCTTTAAAATCGTCAAGGCAGATAATGGCGATGCATGGATCGCTGTGCGTGACAAACGTCTGGCGCCACCACAGATTTCTGCAGAAGTCTTGCGCAAGATGAAAAAGACGGCCGAAGACTACCTCGGACATGAGGTCACAGAAGCGGTGATTACCGTCCCGGCCTATTTTAATGACGCACAACGACAGGCAACTAAAGACGCTGGACGGATCGCTGGCCTCGACGTCAAACGCATTATTAATGAACCTACTGCCGCCGCTTTGGCATTTGGTTTAGATAAAAATGAAAAAGGTGATAAAAAGATTGCGGTCTATGATCTGGGCGGCGGTACCTTTGATATTTCCATCATAGAAATCGCTGCTGTTGAGAACGAAAAGCAATTTGAAGTACTGTCTACCAACGGCGACACCTTTCTTGGTGGCGAAGATTTTGACCAACGTATCATTGACTACATCATTGATGAATTCAAATCTTTGCATGGTATCGATTTGAAAAAAGATCCCATTGCACTGCAACGCATTAAAGCTTCAGCCGAACGTGCCAAGATAGAACTCTCATCAGCGCAACAAACTGAAATCAATGAGCCGTATATTGCAATGGCAAATGGTGCTCCCATCCATTTGACGCAAAAAATTACCCGCGCAAAATTAGAATCCTTGGTTGAAGAATTAATCAGTGCCACCATAGAACCATGCCGTATTGCGATGAAGGACGCGGGAATTTCGGTCAAAGAAATCGATGATGTGATCTTGGTCGGTGGTATGACGCGTATGCCTAAAGTTCAGGAGAAGGTCAAAGAATTTTTTGGTAAAGAGGCACGTAAAGATGTTAATCCTGATGAAGCAGTCGCTGTTGGGGCTGCAATTCAGGGGGCGGTTTTATCCGGCGATCAAAAAGATTTGCTGCTATTGGATGTTACGCCACTGTCCCTGGGTATCGAAACCATGGGTGGGGTGATGACTAAGATGATCCCTAAAAATACCACGATACCAACCAAATTCAGTCAAATCTTTTCTACCGCTGACGATAATCAGGCGGCAGTGACGATAAAAGTCTTTCAGGGCGAACGAGAGATCGCGGCTGGCAACAAAACTTTAGGTGAGTTTAATCTGGAAGGAATCCCACCGTCTGCTCGAGGCTTGCCACAAATCGAAGTCACCTTTGACATTGATGCAAACGGTATCTTGCATGTTGGCGCTAAAGATAAAGCGACCGGGAAAGAAAACAAAATCACGATCAAAGCTAATTCCGGATTAACTGAGCAAGAGATACGTCATATGGTGGAGGACGCTGCGGCAAATGCTGAAGGCGATAAAAAACTTCGTGAGCTCGCTGAAGCGCATAACCACGCAGATGCACTCATTCATGCAGCACATAAATCAATGACCGAGGCTGGCGAAAAACTGAATGCATCAGATCGACTTGAGCTTGATGAGGCAATACTCTCTCTCAAATCAGTGATAAAAGAGGGCGATAAAGCGGCGTTATCGACAAGGCATCAATATCTGGAGAGCTTACTGCAAAAACTGAATCAGACTATGCAAGCAGGTGAACAACAAGCGAGCAATGCTGGCGCAAATCAGCATGAAGGGCAGGGGAATGCATCGCAAGGTTCTACACATCCTGATGATGTTATGGAAGCAGATTTTAAAGAGGTCAAACAAACGTGAAACGGTTTTTTTGAACGGCAGCGTTGTTCATTCTCGACTGAAAACCCAAAACACGTTATGTGGAAACCATGAAATACAAAGACTATTATCAGGTTTTGGGTGTTCCGCGCTCAGCAACTGAATCCGACATAAAAAAAGCGTATCGGCAATTGGCGCATCAGTTTCATCCGGATATTTCCAAAGATCCTGCAGGGGAAGAAAAATTTAAAGCAGTTGCCGAAGCGTATGCGATTTTAAAAAACAAAGAGAAGCGAGCAGAATACGATAATTTGGGGCAGCAATCAGCGGGCGACCAATTTACACCACCACCACAATGGCAAGATGAATTTTCTAGTCAGGCAAGTGATTTCGACGATGTCGATATCTCGGATATATTTAATGCGTTCAATCGTTCAAGAAGTGGTGGCGCGAGCGGTATGTGGCACGGTAAAGGACGTGCTCACCGCAAGGCAGTTCCCATCCGGGGGGATGACTATTCTGTCACTGTAGCCATTAGTCTGGATAAGGTGATGTCTGGCGGAGAAGTAGATGTCACCGTTGAATTGCCAGAAACTGATGCTCATGGTTTGCCGCATCGTATGCCACATACCTTTCGCATACAAATACCACGTGGCGCGACTGAAGGGCAACGATTGCGCCTGGCAAACAAAGGCGGTAGTGGCGCAAACGGCGGACCGAATGGGAACTTGTATATCAAATTAACGATCACTCCCGATCTGATATACCGAATTGCGGGGCGCGATTTATATGTTGATTTGCCGATTTCACCTTCGCAAGCTGCTTTGGGCGATAGCGTAGACCTTATTTTCTTTGATACCCGACTCACCATTTACATTAAACCCGGAACTTGTTCAGGGCAACGCTTACGATTTGCCGGCAAAGGTATACCTGCGGACAAAGATGCGATCGCTGAAAGTGGTGACCTTTTTGCAGTGATACAAATTCTGGTACCTAAAAAACTCAGTGACGAGCAGCGCGCACTTTATCTCCAATTAGCAGCGATCACGGTATCGCCAACGCGATCATCTGATGCGAAGGAAACGACATGAGCATGATTCAAGTAGCAAGCGCGAGCCCGCATCAACTTGGGACAGAAAAAACAGTATGCAATGGCTATTATTTGATGGAGGTATCAGGCTTAAGTGAATCTGAAATAGAAGCACTTATCGATCATGATTTGCTCACGCCATTGAGTAACTGCAATGAAACAGGCAAGTCCGTGAGAACAGGTGATACTGCACATTTTGCGCTGCATGCGGTGCTTTTTGCAACGAGCGCAAGGCGGCTGCGTGATGATTTTGAACTTGATTGCAATGGACTGATTCTTGCCTTAAATCTGATGCGTAAAATCGATATCTTACAAGAAGAGCTAAGCGTTCTAAGAGCATGTTTGCCTGCTAGTACCTTTTATTCAGCACTCTCTTAATGGAATGGTGTGTACGCAAACGAACGGAACGTAATCTCAATAAAACGTATCATTTTTACTTCGGAAATATGAAATAACTCGCTGATCACTGGATAGGAATTTTTTGACTATAGATCACTCTTGACACACCAAAAATTAATTTAATGACTCTGCGAGCATTTTATATTTATCCGAACTACCGGGGCTGGCGGTCGGGAAATATTCCAGCACCAAATTGTATATGGTAATGAGTAACCCAGAAATCGATGTTGGGAATTGGCTTAACTATTCAATCACATGGAAAAAATATGACAAATTCAATTCATCTCGATGCCAAGTCGAAAGAACTCAATTACGATCCGAACCATTTATTAAACACTATCATAAAAAATCTCCATCTGAAAAATGACGCTGCGCTGTCGCGAGCACTGGAAGTTGCGCCGCCGGTGATTAGTAAAATCCGGCATCGGCATCTGGCAGTGGGAGCGACGCTGCTGATACGTATGAATGAAATCAGCGGCATAGAGATTAAGGAGTTACGTAAGTTGATGGGTGACAAAAGGAAAAAATTTCTAAACCACGAATTATCTTTAAATATAGATACTGAGCAACCAGCGGCAAATGAGTTCCGGAATGGGGTAGCGGTTCAGTTGTCTGTTTAATGCATAGATCAACTCCTAGACTATCAGATGCGAACTGCCCAGATAAACGCCGCAGAGAAAGCGAGAATTGTGCAAACAGCCCCCAGAAACTTGGAATTTTCTGGCTCTTGGACGGTTTGCCATTTAGGCGCAGTGATACGTGAACTGGATCAATTATTAGACTTGCCACTTACCCAATTAAATCTGGACGGTAAAAAAATAGTCAACATTGACAGTATTACAGTGTGGATTTTGCAATCCAGATTGCAAAAATTGAGAGCGAAGGGTGCACAGATTGATATGCTGGATTGGCCTGCAGAATATCAATTGTTAGTCGATAACTTGCCATCAAAATCACAACCGCCACGCCATCAGCATTTGAAATCAGGGATGTTAGAAACGCTAGGTAAAGATTGCATCACGTTCTGTGCAAACGGTTTTTCTTTGCTTAGCTTTATCGGCGAAACTACCCTCAGCTTGTTGGCCGTATTGCTACAACCCAATCGTGCCAGAGTGCGCAGCGTATTACACAATGTGCAAATCAGCGGTGTCAATGCCTTACCCATCGTCGGCGTAACTTCGTTTTTATTAGGCATTGTCATTGCCTATCAAGGTGCTGATCAACTGCGACATTATGGCGCTAATATTTTTGTAGTGGAACTGGTGGGGTATGCGATGTTGCGGGAGTTCGCTCCGTTGATTACCGCTATTATCGTTGCAGGACGCTCGGGTTCCGCCTATGCCGCGCAGATTGGCACCATGCTGGTGACTGAAGAGGTAGACGCTCTTAAAACCATAGGGATCAAACCGATTAATTTATTAGTGCTGCCCAAGTTGATTGCACTCATGCTTGCCTTACCATTGTTGACTTTGTTTGCAGATGTACTTGGTGTGCTTGGTGGCATGTGGATGGCCAATAATAAGTTGCAAGTAGCACCGCATGAGTTTTTGGCTCGCTTTGGAACAGAAATTCCGCTTAAAACCTTATTCATTGGTCTGGGTAAATCATGGGTTTTTGCGATCGTAATTGTTTTGATTAGTTGTTATCAAGGCTTTCGTACTAAGTCCAATGCCGATAGTGTTGGTCAGCAAACTACGCGTAGCGTGGTGCAATCCATCTTTATCGTGATTGTGCTCGATGCTGGTTTTTCTATTGTATTTAACTTGCTGGATCTTTGATGAATTCCGGCAAGATAGAGTCCGAGGCAAGAAAGGATGATTATGTCATTCAGATGCAGCAGATTTGTACTCGGTTTGGCGAAAAAATCGTCCATGATAGTGTCGACCTGCAAGTGAGGCGTGGTGACATCTTTGCTATTGTCGGTGGTAGTGGCTCGGGAAAATCAACCTTGCTGCGAGAGATGATCTTACTCCACAAGCCTGATAGCGGAAGCGTGAAAATCCTTGGTACAGACCTAGCCGATATAAGTGAGCCAATGACCAAAGATTTGCGTCAACGTTGTGGCGTCCTGTTTCAAAAAGGCGGATTGTTTGGAACCTTGACTGTCAGCGAAAACATAGGCCTCCCTTTGCGCGAACATACCGATTTAGATGATGTCCTGATTGATCAAGTCGCGCTTTGGAAATTAGCACAGACAGGATTGCAGCCGGAGTCCGCCAGTTTATATCCAGCCGAACTCAGTGGTGGCATGTTGAAGCGTGCTGCGATGGCGCGCGCATTAGCGCTTGATCCCGAGTTATTGTTTCTGGATGAACCAACCGCCGGACTTGATCCTACGAGTGCAGATGGGATCGATACCTTGATTTTGCAGCTTCACTCGGTTTATCGCCCGACCATTGTGATGATTACCCATGATTTGGATCTGCTATGGCAAGTGACGCATCAGGTTGCCGTTTTAGGGGACGGTAAAGTGCTTGCAGTTGGCTCGATGATGGAGCTATCTCAGCTAGAAAATCCAGAGATAAGAGCATACTTTGATGGCGCACGTGGACGCGCTGCACAAGAGCAGGCAAGCAATCTTGCAGCAAATCGCACCATAAACGTCAATGATAAAAAGGTGCCGGCATGGAAACCAAAGTGAATTTTGTGGTCGTAGGGCTCTTTGCCATACTTCTCGGGACTCTGTTTGTGGTTATTGTATTGTGGTTGTCTGTCGGCCTGAACCATCATGACAAACCTAAATTATATTTGTCCGTGATAAATGAATCCGTTGCCGGACTCAATCTGGATGCGCCAGTGAAGTATCAAGGCGTGATTGTTGGTAAGGTACATTCAATCACCCTCAATCGACTAAATCCGCAGCAGGTTCTGCTCATTTTTGCCATTGACCCAAGCACGACAATCAAAACCGATACACAAGCGGTGCTCGAAACGCAGGGGCTCACAGGTATTGCTTATGTTGAACTCAGTGGTGGTACGCCCGCGGCACCGGTATTGATGGCTCAATCAGGTTTTGAATACCCACAGATTCCAAGTAAGCCATCTTTAAGTACTCGTCTGGAAAATGTTTTAAGTACTGCAATGGCCAACCTGGATCACACAACAGCCAACATTAATGCAATGTTAAGCGACGAGAACAGGCAATCAATAACAAAAATCCTCATTGATACGTCAAGCTTAATGGCGAGTTTAGCTTCGCAGAAAGCCAATATCAGCCGCGGCATAAACAAGGCAGCCGTCACTATGGACAATACCGCGCAGGCAAGCACCAAACTAGATCCTTTAATTTTACGCATCAGCGATAGTGCCAATGCTATCACTGCCATGGCAAATAAACTGAGCGAAGCCAGTGGAGAGGCGCAAAAAACCGCGCAAGAACTTGGCGGTGGCATCCATCAGGTACGCGTCGATAGTTTGCCTGAACTGCAAAAAATGATGTTAGAAATAACAGAGTTATCCGCTACATTAAAAAGTTTGGCTGAACAAACTCAGCAAGACCCTGGAAGTCTGCTGCGTGGTCGCAAGGCTGCACCGCCCGGTCCTGGTGAAATGCAGAACGAGGTCGTGGCACCATGATTGTCTTTCATTATAGATCCCTCATACTAGCGTTTGCTCTGCTCTTGTCAGGTTGCTCGATATTACAACCGGTATCGCCACCAGTATTGAAAGAGTATCGTTTAGAGGCAGCTTCGATGGCTAAATCGATGGTGTCATTACCATCCTCTTTGAGTATTGAGATTAGCACTATCCGGGCGGTTCCGGAGCTCAATGGCCGTCATATGCTCTATGTTCAACACCCTTATCAAATTGAACGCTTTCAGCAAAGTGAATGGCAGCAAAAACCGGCAAGCATGCTAACGCCTCTTGTGGTGGCAGCGCTTGAAGCCAGTGGCTTATTTCAAGTTGTTTTGCGGTCACCTAATCCGATCAATGTTAACTACCGTTTAGAGTTGGAGCTCGTTCAACTGGAACAGGAATTCACAACGTATCCAAGCGTGATTCATTTAGGGCTGCGCGCTTATTTAACTGAAAATAAATCCCATACGATCGTCGCTTGGCAAGAATTTAACGTCACGCAGGCTGCACCTACTGAGGATGCCTATGGTGGAGTTATCGCTAGCAGGCTGGCAACGACTGAAGTATTACGACAATTAGTAGAGTTATGTCGCTCGCATGTAGGGCAGACGAATGCTACACCTTGATCACCGAGTTGATGAGATGTTGGTGTTTGTCTCGTTTATGTGATTTTGTAGTAGTTGCGCCCCGATCTGACAGTCACCCGGTTTGAAGTGTGGAATTGTCAGATCAAATTCAGTTATTTAGTTTTGTGATTTTATCGTGCCACGCCTCCTTTCCGTCAATTAGTGTTTGAATTGGTATGCGACCACAACACATTTTTCCTTGATGAGTACGTTCGTGATTGTAGTAATGCAGCCAGTCGTCCAGGTCTTTCTGCAACGCATCAATCGACAAGTAAATCTTTTTCCGAAACGTGACCTGGTAAAACTCATTCAGAATGGTTTTATGGAAGCGTTCGCAGATGCCATTCGTCTGAGGATGACGCACTTTGGTTTTTGCGTGTTCGATTTCATTTAACGCAAGATAGAGTTGATAATTGTCCGCTTCTTGTCGGCCGCAATAGTCGGTTCCTCGATCAGTCAGGATTCGAATTAAGCCCATTTCGTATTAGGCAAAGAGCGGTAACACCTTGTCATTGAGCAGATCAGCAGCCGTAATCGGGGTTTTGGTGCTGTAGAGCTTAACCTTTGCGACGGACAATCGCTTGAAATTGATACGGGCCGCGGTGATTGATAGTTGCCATACTCTGATGCTCCAAATTATTAAGGAACAAGGTATAGCTATGCTTTTTATCCACGTATTAAAGATTTTTTATGCTGCTAAGTGCAGCATAAATGCAGCAAAAAATACGTTTTAAAAGCAAAAAAGGCCTACAGAAATCTGTAAGCCTTTGATTTTATTGAATTTGTTTGGTTGCGGGGGCAGGATTTGAACCTACGACCTTCGGGTTATGAGCCCGACGAGCTGCCAGACTGCTCCACCCCGCGTCTGAGAGGGCGAACTATACAGGGCGCAGTGCGAATATACAAGTGACTAAGCAAAATATTTTAAATTGATTCCGTTGAATTGGTTTAGTTTATTTGTATGGCTGATGTTAATTGAAGAAAAGATAGTAGATATAACAAGCATTTTCATTAATCCGTGCATAATGAAGTCTGGCTAGAAATGCTGCTGCATTTATTTTTAAACATATCCAGGAGTGGCATCGCAGTGACTTTGTTGGTGGCTGTAGTTAAACGGGATATGGTGTGCATGATGAGGAGGTATTACTGTGATCGAATATGACGTAATTGACACCCAAATTTCGCCAGAAGGCCGTATGGAAGTGTTATCGAAGGCCGAGGTTGGCAAATTACTCGACAATAGTCATGGTGGTTTGTACCAGGTGTTTCGTAGCTGTGCATTGGCGGTCTTGAATTGTGGTAGTGGTCTGGATGATGGGAA
The DNA here is from genome assembly GCF_014284255.1 of Cognatundibacterium jejuense. Taxonomy (GTDB): domain Bacteria; phylum Pseudomonadota; class Gammaproteobacteria; order Burkholderiales; family Burkholderiaceae_D; genus Undibacterium; species Undibacterium jejuense. The sequence goes on along the minus strand of NZ_JACOFV010000014.1, from coordinate 9,902 downwards.
GGAGTTGCTCGAGCGTTATAAAAGTTTTGATATCAGTATCATCCAACGTGAGCGCGGCATTAAGCTTGATGTCAAAGGCGCGCCAGCAAGTGCGTTCGTCAACGGTGTCATGATCAAAGGTATACAGGAACATTTGTTTGCAGTCCTGCGCGACATTTTGTTTATCAATGTTGAGATTGCCGATGGTAAGAAATTTGACCTGAACTCGTCAGAAGGTATTACCGATACGGTTTTTCATGTGCTGCGGAATGCGAATTTGTTGCGCCCTCAGGTTAGCCCTAATTTGGTGGTTTGCTGGGGTGGACACTCGATTTCAGGAACGGAGTACGACTACACCAAGCAGGTTGGCTATCAACTGGGCTTGCGCGGCATGGATATTTGTACTGGTTGTGGCCCGGGCGCAATGAAAGGCCCAATGAAGGGCGCAACCATAGGTCACGCTAAACAAAGATTGACGCATAGCCGTTATCTTGGTCTGACTGAGCCTGGCATTATTGCTGCTGAGGCGCCTAATCCTATCGTGAATGATTTAGTGATTATGCCGGATATAGAAAAACGGCTTGAGGCCTTTGTTCGGGTTGGTCATGCGGTGATTGTGTTTCCTGGTGGTGCCGGAACAGCGGAAGAGATTTTGTATCTGCTTGGGATTTTATTGCATCCTGAAAATGCTGAATTGCCGTTCCCATTGATTTTCACGGGTCCAGAAAGTGCCGCTGAATATTTTGCTCAAATTGATCGCTTTATTGCTGATACCTTGGGTGTTGAGGCGCAAAAACATTACCAGATTATTGTGAATAATCCGGCTCAGGTGGCACAGGAAGTGGAAAAGGGCATTAAGCAAGTACGTGAATATCGCAAACAAAAAGGTGATGCTTACTATTTCAACTGGTTATTAAAAATTGACGCTGAATTTCAAAAGCCATTTGAACCTACCCATGAAAATATGCGTAGTCTGGAACTTCACAAAAATCAGGAGCCACATTTGCTGGCAGCGAATTTGCGACGTGCATTTTCGGGTGTGGTGGCTGGAAATGTGAAAAATCAAGGAATTCGTGCCATTGAACAATACGGAAACTTTGAAATTTGTGGTGATATTGCTATTATGGAATCGATGGACGCATTACTAAGTTCTTTTGTTGTGCAAAATCGCATGAAATTACCAGGTAAAGCTTACACTCCTTGCTATCGCATCATAAAATAGTGAAATAGACAGGTAATGTTGTTGGGTTATATTGCTACACCGCTTATTGTGAATTTATGTGGCATCGTCCTTGATGGCGCTGTCGGGTTTCAATTTCGTACTATGATGAACATTTCTGAAAAGACATAAATTTATTTTGGGCAATTTGTTTGAAGTTGGTAAGATGTTGGCAAATCAATTCTATAAATTTAGAGGATCATAATTATGAGCACCGTACAGCAAGAAGTTGATGAGCGCACCAATCTTACCGGTTCAAACAAGTTTGAATTGCTGCTTTTCAGATTGGGTGGCGATGGTGGTGGTGATCGCTCCGAGTTGTTTGGTATTAACGTTTTTAAAGTACGCGAAATCGTTGCTATGCCTGCGATTACTGCGGTTGCCGGTTCATTGCCACATATGTTGGGTGTAGTTAACTTGCGCGGTCAAATTATCCCTGTGATCGATTTGCCATCAGTGGTTGGCTGCGTGCCAAAAACCGGCTTAAACATTATGCTGGTCACAGAATATGCGCGCACGACCCAAGGTTTTGCGGTTGAATCAGTCGAAGAAATCGTGCGCCTCGATTGGAGTCAGGTGTTGTCAGCGGAAAACAGTGCCGTCGGTGGTATGGTTACCAGTATCGCTCGTCTGGATGGCGATACAGAAAATACCCGCTTGGCACAAGTACTGGACGTAGAGCAAATCTTGCGTCAGATTACACCATCAGATGCAAAAGACGTCGACCCTGAGACAATAGGCGATCGTTTGCAGATGAAAGAAGGTTCTGTGATTTTGGCGGCCGATGATTCAGGTGTAGCTCGCAGCCTGATCGAAAAGGCGTTGGGTGCGATAGGTGCGCCATTCATTATGACCAAAACTGGTAAGGAAGCATGGGATAAGCTGCAAGTTCTGGCTGCTGCTGCCCAATCTGAAGGTAAGGGGTTACGTGATAAAGTCGCAATGGTGTTGACTGATCTTGAAATGCCTGAGATGGATGGTTTTACGTTAACACGTAAAATTAAGCAGGACGACCGCTATAAGTCTTTGCCTGTCATTATCCATTCGTCGTTGTCTGGCCAGACAAATGAAGAACATATTAAAACGGTTGGTGCTGATGCGTATGTTGCAAAGTTTGTGGCTGAAGAGCTGGCTGCTGCAATTCGCAAGGTATTGGCCGCTAAGTAAAATATATTCAAATAAAAAAAGGGGGGGCAATTTATATTGCTCCCCTTTTTTTTTAGGGTGAGAAAGCTTATTTACTTATTTTTCTCCATCCCCCCGGACAGTCCTTGATGGCAGGGTAGAAGCCATCTGGCTGGTCGCAATATAGCCATTCATTGCCATTTAATGCCGGTGCAGAAGGCTGAGCTTCGTACATGTTATAGGTTGAGGTGGTCGCAGGTGCGGTGGAATAGCTTGGGGGGCTATAAATCACCGTTGGAGATTGAATAACGACTTCACGTGGATAAGAATAATACGGTGAACCGTAGTAATAAGAATGACCATAATAAGAATGACCATAATAAGATGGGCCATAATAAGTCGGTGCGTAGTAAGGTGTGCCGACCACGATTGGAAATGGGTTGATATAAACACCAAATCCAACTCTGGGTCCTCTCCAGTATCCATATGGGCCAGCAAAGCTGCTACTTACCATCGACAGACTGAGTAAGAGTAGTAAGGAAATTTTCAAGGTTTTCATGTTGTGACTACCTTTTATTGTAAATAGATAAGTTTGCGTCAAAAAAACGAAACTATTTGCGTAAATTGTACTCTGTTACCAGTGGTTGAAATTCCCAAAAACGTTTAAAAGACTTCGGGGTTGACTTTTCTACTGGTATTCATCAATGCACCTTACTTAGTGCAGTTATTTCGCCAAAAAGTTCAATTGATAAAAATAAAGGACGACATGTTTTTACAATTAAAAAAAGTATTATTTATATTTGCAATTATTTCAGTTGGCGGGGATGCATTAGCCGCTACGACTGCCGTCGCTTCCATTTCGGAAAGTACAGAAACAGTCACGTCGAATGTGCGTGAACATTATACAAAATACGAATACCAGGTCCCCATGCGTGATGGTACTCGCTTGTTCACGGTGATTTATGTACCCAAAGACAAGGCACATACCTATCCGTTCTTGATGGTACGTACACCATACGGGACGGGGGTGCATTACAACGATGAATTACATTATGGTGTTGATTTTTATCCCAAAAATCTTGGTCCATCCAAGGATTTTGAAGATTGCGGTTATATTTTTGTAAATCAAGATGTTCGTGGTCGTTATATGTCGGAGGGGGTGTGGCAAGAAATGACTCCGCATAACAATTCTCGCCTTCAACCTGGTCAGGGGATAGAAAGCCAGGACATGCACGACACGGTCGATTGGTTGTTGAAAAACATACCAGGCAATAATGGTAAAGTCGGGATTTGGGGGATTTCTTACCCAGGCTTTTATACATCGGCCAGCATCATTGATTCGCACCCGGCGATTAAAGCGGCCTCACCACAGGCACCAGTGACTGATTTGTTTATGGGCGACGATTCTTATCATGGTGGCGCGTTCATGTTGGCGGCAAATTTTGATTTTTACTCTAGTTTCACAACAGAAAAAAATCCTACACCACTGCCTAAAAACTGGGGATCTTTTGATTATGGGACAAAAGATGCTTATCAATATTTTCTGAAATATCAAAGCCTTAAAAATATCGCTGCACAACTCAGTGATAAGCAGCGTGAACTATTCATGCCGAATGTTGAGCACAGTACTTACGATGATTTTTGGAAGTCCAGGAATATTGCCCCACATCTCAAAAATATCAAAGCAGCGGTATTAACGGTAGGTGGTTGGTACGACGCTGAAGATGTTCATGGTCCGGTGGCCACCTATGACAGCATTAAAGCTAATAATAAAGGTCAATTTAATGGTCTTGTACTTGGCCCTTGGGTTCATGGTGGCTGGGCCGGAGCCGACGGAAGAATGTTGGGAGACGTCGACTTTGGAGCCAAAACGGGCGAATACTACCGCAAAAACATCCTTTTCCCATTCTTTGAACACTACTTGAAAGGCGTAGAGGCGAAACCCTTGGCCGAGGCAACTGTGTTCGAAACTGGCACCAATGTCTGGCGTGAATATGCGAGCTGGCCGCCTCAGCAGGCACAAAGCAAGACCTTGTATTTTGGTGCTGATCGTACTTTGAGTTGGACGCCGCCGGCTGCGACAGCCGCGGCCTATGATGAATACGTTAGCGATCCTAAAAAGCCTGTACCGTATATTTCTTACGTGGCGATTGGTGTTCCGCGTGAGTACATGGTGTCGGATCAACGCTTTGCTTCAACCCGTTCAGATGTGTTGGTGTACCAATCTGAAGTGCTGCAAGAAGACGTTACGGTAGTCGGGCCGGTTATGCCTAAGTTATTTGTGTCTTCAACAGGCACTGATGCGGATTGGGTGGTTAAGCTGATTGATGTGTATCCATCAGATTATCCGGATGAACATGCACCGCGTGAACGAGGTCATGATGTGCCACCGCCTACGGTGACGATGGCTGGTTATCAGCAACTGGTACGTGGCGAACCGATGCGTGCAAAATTCCGCAATAGCTTCGAGCGTCCAGAGCCTTTAGTTGCTAATCAAATTACACCCTTGACATACAAAATGCCGGATATTAATCACACCTTCCGTCGTGGTCACCGGATTATGGTGCAGGTGCAAAGTTCCTGGTTCCCGTTGGTGGATTTGAATCCGCAACAATTCATGGATATTCCTAAGGCCAATCCGGAAGATTTTCAAAAAGCGACGCAACGCGTTTATCGCGCGCCAGGTCAATATTCAGGCATAGCTGTACAAGTTTTGGCAAAGTAGAATGCCAGATCTGAACAAAATAGACATTCACACTTCACTTCTTTCGATAAATAGGATGCAATTCATGCTATCTCCATATTTCAAACGTACTTCTATCAGCACTCTGGTTGGTTTGGTCTGCGCAGCTTCTGCTCATGCACAAACGCCAACAACGGCACCAGCAAATACTGCGGCCTCAAACCAACTCGTGTTGGAATCTGCGACCATGGATTTGAAAGTAGATCCTTGTACGGATTTTTTTGAGTACGCAAATGGTACCTGGTTAAAAAACAACCCAATTCCCGCCGATCGCTCCCGTTATAGCGCGTATGACGAAGTGACTGAGCGCAATCTGACAGCATTGAAGCAAATTGCAGAAGCCGCAGCAGCAGGCGAAGTGAAATCGAAAGTCGGTCAGTTAGTCGGTGCGTTTTATGCCAGTGGTATGAATGAGGCGCAGATTGAAAAAGATGGTGCAACGCCGTTGAAACCACAATTGGATGCGATTAATAATATCAAAGACAAACAACAATTAATGGCGGTTATTGCGAGTTTGCATAAGCAGGGTGTGAATGCTTTGTTTGGTTTTGATGTCCAGCAAGATGCAAAAAAAGCAACGCGCTACATTCCTCAATTGATGCAAGGTGGTCTTGGCTTGCCGGACCGCGATTACTATCTGAAGACAGACGCAAAAACGGTAGAAATTCGCAATAAGTATCAAGCTTATGTTGCGCAAATGTTTGAGTTGGTTGGTGATGCACCTGATGTCGCTAAGCAAAATGCTAAGACAGTCATGGACCTGGAAACGCGCCTGGCAAAAGCATCATTGACCAAGGTTGCCTTGCGTGATCCGGAAGCCAGCTATCATTTGTCAGATCTGAATGGCTTGCATAAAATTGATCACTTTACATCTTGGCCGACTTACTTTAATGCGGTAGGTTTAAATCAGCCGGGTCAACTGAATGTCGCCCATCCAAAATTCATTGCTGAAGCGGGGCGTATGATTAATGGCGTTTCACTCGATCAATGGAAAACCTATTTGCGCTGGCATTTGGCGAACGATTATGCCAATGAATTGAGTTCGCCATTTGTGAATGCGCATTTTGATTTTTACGGTAAAACGTTGGCTGGCACCAAAGAGCTGCAACCGCGCTGGAAGCGCGTTCTGGCGAAGATAGATATGGATGCCGGTGAGGCACTGGGCGAATTATACGTGGCTAAATTCTTTAGTCCGGAAGCCAAGGCTGGTGTGCTTGAAATGGTCAATAATATCAAAGATGCTATGCGTGAAAGCATAGGCAAGTTGGAATGGATGTCTGACATCACCAAGCAACAAGCCTACAAAAAGCTTGATACTGTCATGGTAAAAATAGGCTATCCAGATGTCTGGCGTGATTACAGCGCTCTGCATATTGACAATGGCTCGTATGTTGCCAACGTTGCTCGCGCGAATGAATTCGAATTCAATCGCGTTCTTTCAAGATTAGGTAAGCCAATTGACCGCAATGAATGGGGCATGACACCGCAGACCGTCAATGCCTATTACAACCCGACGATGAACGAAATCGTTTTCCCTGCGGGTATCTTGCAACCGCCGCTATATCACGTTAATGCTGATCCTGCGGCTAACTACGGCAATACTGGCGCTACCATTGGCCATGAATTGACGCATGCATTTGACGATGAAGGTAGCCAATTTGATGCACAAGGTAATCTGAAGAGCTGGTGGACCAAACAAGATCAAAAGCAATTCCTGGCGCGTGTCAAAACCATAGAGCAGCAATTCGATGAATTTAATCCTATCGATCAATTGCATATCAATGGCAAATTAACGGCCGGTGAAAATATCGCCGATCTTGGCGGTATGAAGATCGCCTTGCAAGCTTTGCGTAAATCCCTGAAGACGAAGCCACAGGCAGCAGAAATTGATGGTTTGACGCCAGAGCAGCGTTTCTTTGTGGCGAATGGTCAAAGTTTCCGTAGCCTGATTCGTGACGAGAGTTTGCGCCTAAAATTGGCTACCGATCCTCACTCTCCAGATAAATATCGCGTTATTGCGCCATTGGCAAATATGCCAGAATTTTCCGAGGCATTTAGCTGCAAAGGTGAACGCTCACCTTTGCGTCATGGCAGTAAGCAGGTAATTATCTGGTAACAGCGTATACTATCGCCTGAATTGATTGTTTTTAATCCATGGTAGCAAGCTAAAAATGTCGCATGGCTTGCTACATGTAGTTAGAAATTTCAGGGTGAGGTAGGAGTATATTTAAAAATACACCCTTTTGTCCTTACGGATATTAGGGTGTTTTTATATACACCTACCCAGTATAGTTTTGAAGGTGAGATTGATCAGACAGTCGACCAAGTTTGAAATGGTTTTCTCACCCATCATTTTTACTTTTTTGCTTTTGTTAGTTTACTTTGACTAAGTATGGAAACCACCAAAGTTATCGAATTTGAACGTCCGCAAATGGACGTAGGCCTGAGCTGTACCGCCAATGCCTGGGCACGTATTCCGGAAGCGCCGGATGCGGAAGAAAAATTGGCTCTGAAAGCCCGCGTTAGACAACTGCTTAAAGAAAAACAGGCTGTGCTAGTGGCGCATTACTATGTTGACGCCGAATTACAAGATTTGGCGGAAGAAACAGGTGGTTGCGTTTCTGATTCTTTAGAAATGGCACGTTTCGGGCGGGATCATCCTGCCAAAACATTGGTCGTGGCTGGCGTTAAATTCATGGGTGAAACTGCCAAAATACTGAGCCCGGAAAAAACAATCCTGATGCCAGATCTGGACGCCACCTGTTCCCTTGATTTGGGTTGTCCTGCTGATGAATTTGCAGCGTTTTGCGATGCGCATCCGGATCGTACAGTGGTTGTTTATGCCAATACCAGTGCCGCAGTCAAGGCGCGTGCTGACTGGATGGTGACATCAAGCATTGGTCTGGATATCGTCGCCCACTTGCACGCGCAAGGTAAAAAAATCTTATGGGCACCGGACAAACATCTGGGCAGCTATATCCAGAAGCAAACCGGCGCTGACATGCTGTTATGGCAGGGTTCTTGTCTGGTACACGATGAATTTAAAGGTATCGAGCTGGATGTGTTGAAAGCCGAATATCCAAACGCTAAAGTCTTGGTGCATCCTGAATCGCCCGCATCCGTCGTGGCGCTGGCAGACGTGGTTGGCTCAACGTCGCAAATGATCCATGCTGCGCAAACGCTGGATGCGCAAGAGTTTATCGTCGCGACCGATAACGGCATTCTGCATAAAATGCAAATGGCTGCACCTGGCAAACGCTTCATCGTTGCGCCAACTGCTGGTAATAGTGCGACTTGCAAGAGCTGCGCTCACTGCCCATGGATGGCAATGAATGGCTTACGCAATCTGGTGCAGGTACTAGAGCAAGGTCATAATGAAATCCAGGTTGACCCTGACACGGCCGACAAGGCTAAATTATGCATCAACCGCATGCTGGACTTTGCTGCCGCGAAAAAAGCGAATGTCCGTCCATCCGGCGATCTGGCGAAAGACGGCGCTTTGTTTTCTGGGATAGGCCCCGCCTGAGTAGTTTCGTCATTTGATTGAATATTTATCTGAAACAAGGATAGTTTTTTATGTCCAGTAATTTAAAAAATAAGCATTATCCGTTTGATGCAGATTTGCAGCAGGCATTTGATCGCAATGTCCGCGATGCTTTGGTGGAAGATGTTGGCGTGGTCGATCTGACGGGCTTGCTGGTCCCCTCTGAAGAACGTGTTAAGGCGCAAGTGATCGTACGTGAAAACGCGATCCTGTGCGGCGCACCATGGTTTGATGCAGTGATGGAACGCTGTCATCCGGATATTCGCATCGAATGGAAATATGCAGAAGGTGATGCAATGATCGCCAATTCTGTTGTTTGCAAAATCGATGCGCCAGCGCGCGCTTTGTTGACTGCAGAACGCTCAGCACTGAACTTCTTACAATTGCTCTCTGCCGTTGCGACTGCCACCGCCAGATATGTTGCCATGATCGCCGGTACTAAAGCAGCTATTCTGGATACGCGCAAAACCATGCCAGGATTGCGCCTTGCCCAAAAATACGCAGTCCGGGTTGGTGGTGGTAAAAATCAACGACTAGCTTTGTACGACGGTATTTTGATCAAGGAAAATCACATTGCTGCAGCAGGTGGAATCGCAGCGGCGATGCAGCAGGCGTTTGATTTGAAATCCAACGCGATGATACAAATTGAGGTAGAGAACATCGCTGAATTGCGTGCTGCTTTAGCTGCTGGCGCTACTTCAGTGCTGCTCGATAATTTCACCACTGATATGATGCGCGAAGCCGTTGCGTTGAATGCTGGTCGTGCATTGCTGGAAGCATCAGGTGGTGTCGATGAGCGTACTGTACGTTCCATCGCAGAAACCGGCGTTGACCGCATCTCTATTGGCAGTTTGACCAAGGATATCAAGGCAACAGATTATTCTTTGCGGGTACTCTGATTTAGCCTTCAATGAGAAAAATAAGCGCCACGCCCCAATAGAAGGGGTGTGGCGTTTTTTTATTTCCAATGAGTTATCAGCGTTATTGCTTGGTTCGGCTAGCCCTGGTAGATGTGCTATCGGACATGCAGGGATGTTTAGACATGCGAAATTATAAGCATGTGGGGTAGTGCTTGTGCCGCGTTACATGAGGGTGCAAACCAAAGTAAGTCAAAAAATTTATCGTTCAGGATAATTTTTTTGACTTTAGATAAATGAATAGTAATACGCGAGTTCAATTTTGAAGTGCAAGCGTATTTTTGAAGAATACCTGATTGGGTGTAAGGTATCCTAACCTTTTTCTTGGTCGATTATTCAGTCTATTCATGGCGTGATCAATCTCCTGTTGTGTAA
>NZ_JACOFV010000013.1 GCF_014284255.1 Cognatundibacterium jejuense | reverse complement strand
GTAATGGAATTGGAATAAATTCAGGAACTGAGGTGACTGGTGTAGCTTGCGCCGACTGTATCGTCAATTGTTCATGAGCCCTGATCCAAATGCGGACCTGATTGGCGTTTAACTGGTAACGTAAAGCTGTAGCTGCAATTGAAACTCCCGGTTGTTTGCAGGCTTGAATTACCTGAGCCTTGAATTCGGCACTATGTCGCCGACGCCGTCTAGGCGTATCGATTCCATCTTCCATCATGTACAAGTGTCCACTTAATAAGTGGACACGATCATCTACGCTTACGCTCTTAACTTCAAGATGACTTCACCGGGTGCTTACAGTTTAAAACCACAGCCTTTAGCAATATGAGAAATTTCGAGGATGTAAAAAGTTTTAAGTACGCCGGCAGAGTGGTACGGAGTAAAGGGTGAAAGTCCCGAACAATAAAGATTAAGTGATGTTGGCGCGCATCCGATATTGAACGTTCGATGAGGCAAAACACATGCTCACACAATTTGAGACCAAATGGGGCAAGGATTACCAGACCATCGCTATCCTGGCGACGCAACTGGGCACTCATCTCATCACGCCGTTCTTTGACTACCAGCCAAAAAATCGCAAAGCCATTCACACCACCGACGCCATGGTATCGATTAATATGAGCCTGCGCAAAGTGATCAAAACCCGCAGTTCATTTCCGACTGACGACCTCGCCAGTACACATTGCTTTACCTGACGCGCAACAATATCAGTACGAAGTGGACGATGCCGCTGCTGTACTGGAAAAACGAGCGCAACCGCTTCACGATGCAGCTTGAAGATCGGATATACCACGCTTAAAAGAAAACCCGTTTACACAAAATTCCGCATACCCTCCAAAGCCCTACTTTAAATATCCATTAATAATTCTCGTAATTTCACCTGATCGTTCCATTTCTGAAAACTTTAGTCTCATGCTATCAACAATGGATTTATCGGTTTTTAATGAAGCGGCAATCCAATAATTGGTTTTATGCACATTACCATTACAGACATAATTTCCGGGATCTGCGTTAGCGTTAATTGCCGTATACCTACCAACGATTTCCGAGGTATGCCAAGCGGGGATATGAGAGACGGCAATTTTTCTGAAATTTAAAGTATTGTTTGAAAGTGCCTCAATATTTTTGAATCCATTATCTACTAAAAATTTTTCCGTTAATCCTCCAGCGTTGACACCGATACGAACTAATTTTTTTGCATCCTCAACAGAATTGATCGGCCGATCTTTAAATGTAAAAAAACAATTCATATCATCGGATATTTTTCCGATCCATTGCACCTGTACCTCACGATCGACTGTACGAGTGAGAGTGGTAAAGACTATGTTTTCCTCTTTTGCCATTAACATCATTCGCTTGACAGAAACGACAGAAGTGCCTTTTTTTATGTTTCCCGAGTCTTCTATCAAATGATTCAGAATGTCCGCGCCAATACCGGAAAGATTGGCATTGTTCACTATTGAAAATGGAGAATACTCAAATCCAGCAATAAGAATTTCCGCTCCGACCGCTGTTCCTGTAATTGCAAATAGCGGCAGACACAAGATAATCAATTTCATGAGTATTCCCCCATCGAAATTAGTGCAAGAAACGAATTGATATCCGAAACAATTTTTTAGTGCCTCATAAGCAGGTATTTAACGGATGTCAGTGCTTTAAATGAGCATTACCCAAAATGTAGATCTGTTTTTTAAATCCAAGAAAAAATATTGCGCTAAAACACCAAAATAACCCTTTACGATAAAATCGATGCCCCTAACTAACGTTGATTTTAAACTGCTTATTTGTATATCCCACAGTTTATAATGAGATCCCCCTGCTTCTTAAAGTACATTGCCTTATTTTCAATTTGCTTAGTCTCAGGATTTACAAATTTATAATCTTGCCATCCTTCGCCCTTCGTCTTTGCCATCTCAATACGTTCGCGGTAAAAAGGTTTGCCGTCAGCATCTTTCATCTCAAGCAAATTTTTCCCTTGTATTCTTGCATTCGCACCATGCGCAAGATTAATCCCATTCATGTCATTAATGGAGATATATAGGTCCCGATCACGAAAGCGCCCTTGTAAATTGTTTACTTCTGCGATTGTTTTGTCTTTTCCGTTAATCTTCATAAATGCAATAACTTTATTTACCATTGCTACCGCTTCATCAGCAGTTCCATGGCTACCTGTCGCAGCTAATGCAGTGTTCGCAAAAAAAATAAAAACCGATAAGAATAGGGAAAGTAAAAACTTGCTCATAAATCCTCCTTGGTAAATAAAACAGACAATGAATAAATTAAATAAAAGCACTAACAATTGCATTCTGAAAATGGCCAAATTGAAATTCCATTGATCAGTTCTCGATTGATTTCGACTGCTCTATTAGCGCCCCAATCATAGTATCAAGCAAGGCAAGCAACTAGAAAAATATAACCTTCCCCCGCTCAATGTTACATCGTTATTCTTCAATGCGATTAATAATCTACATTCCTAACAATGTTGGCAGCGCTAAAGAAATCATAGGGACATAGGTAATGAGCAGCAAAAATATGACCATTGTAAATAACCACGGCAATACCGCAACCGAGAGCTCAGATATGCCCATTTTAGTAATACCAGACGCCACATAAAGGTTGAGTCCGACCGGGGGATGGCACATACCAACCTCCATATTCACCATCATCAAGACACCGAAATGAATCGGATCAATGCCTAATCTTGCCGCTACTGGAAATAAAATTGGCGCCATAATCAAAACGATAGAGCTCGGTTCCATTACATTTCCAGCGACTAGCAACAAAATGTTGACTACCAGAAGAAACGCAACCGGACCAAGCCCTTGTAAGGTAAGCCAATCCGCCATTTGTTGCGGAATATTTTCGCTTGTCATCAAAAATGAAAACAATACTGCATTAGTAATGATATATAACAACATAGCAGATAAACTAGCGGCATCAAGAACTACCTTTGGGACATTCTTAAGCGATAAGTCTTTGTACACAAAAACAACGACAAAAAATGCATAAACAGCTGCAACCGCGGCCGCCTCCGTTGGGGTAAAAAGACCAGAATAAATACCTCCAATGACCAATATAATAATAGAGAAGCCCCATGCTGAATCTTTAAATGCATTCCACCGTTCTACCCAATTCGCCCTCTTCATTCGCGGATAATTATTTTTACGCGCAATCCACCACGTAGTTAATCCGAGCATACTTGCCAACATCAATCCTGGTATAACTCCTGCCATAAACAACTTGCCAACGGACGTGTTGGTCGATACAGAATACAACACCATAACAACAGATGGGGGTACAAGTATTCCCAAAGCTCCGCTCGTCGTAATAACACCAGCGCCAAATTTCTTGGGAAAACCCTGTTTGACCATTGCTGGCAATACAATAGAACCGACCGCAACAACTGTGGCCACGGATGATCCAGAAATTGCTGCAAATAATGCACAGGAAATCACGCCCGCCAGCGCCAAGCCGCCATGAAAATGACCAACCATGGTTGTTGCGAAATGAATCATCCGTCTAGCCACCCCACCCTGAGTTAACAGACTCCCCGCTAAAATAAAGAACGGAATGGCCATGATGCTGAAATTTTCCAGGCCAGTAAAAAGTTTCAACGCAACCGATGTAATAGGAACATCGGTCATCGTAAATAAAAATGTTAGTACAGTAAGCCCCAGTGAAATACTAATTGGCATCCCGGTCAAAATTAAGCCAATTAACAGTGCAAAAATAATGATCGCATTCATTTTGCACCTTCGTAATTTTCTAAACCTTCGACATGTGCAATGTCGTGGTGAGGTAAATCGCCGGTTCTAAAAAATACAATCGCCACCTCGAAAAATCTAAAACACATCAAATATGAACCTAAAGGAATGCAAAGATAGATAAGCCACATTGGTATATGAATCTCTTCGGAAATTTGATCTGTATGAGCAATGCCCCATACAAACATAGCCCCTAATGTGCCCACGGTTGCGGTAAACAGCATCCCACCACAAAGTCCAAATAGAATTAATTTTTGGCGGTTCTTAGGATGCAAGCGGTTCAATAACACATCGACACCAACATGAATTCCTTCTCTTACTCCATAAGCAGCACCAAATTTTGCCATCCACACAAACATGAAGACACAAAGTTCCTGGGCCCAACTCAAATTAAGTGCCAATAATGGATCTTGAATAAATGGAACGGGGATGGTTGAGGCAAACCTATGCAATACAGCGATAAAAATGATGCAGGTAGCGGATATCATTAAAGAGGTTATTAACGACTCCTCTAAACGATTGAGGTACTTCATACATGTCTCCAGTATTCTATTTAGAATTATTTGTAGTATTGCAAAATGGACTGAGCGCGAATTAGGACGGGGCGATCGATCATCTTGCCATCCAATTGTGCTACTGCGGATGTCTCTGAAAGTGCTAATACTTGTTGAGCCCAAATAAGCTCTTGATTACTTGGGGCAAAAGCTTGGCGCACTAATTCAATTTGTCGTGGATGAATGCAAAGCTTTGCACCAAATCCAGACCGGTAAGCGAACGAAGAATCACTTGAAATTATCACGTCATCATGAATTTCAGGAGTAACTCCTGCAATTGGCATTAAAAGTTCAGCTGCCCGAGAAGCAATGGTAATCACAGAGCAGGGATAAGCCAGATTGCTTGTATCCGCAGAAATGTGGAGATCTGTCGCATAATCGAGATTGCCGAAAGCGAGTCGTTGAACGAGACTGCTCATCGCTATACGCGCGCAGCTCAGAACGCCTTTAGCAGATTCAATAATTGGCACGGCAAATCCATCCGCAGGGAGCACCGACACAAGTGATTCCACCTGATCGTAACTCTCGGCTTTAGGCAGCATTACTCCCTTTACTCCGGACGCATGAACTAATTCTCGATCAGTTGAAAAATCAAACGATTGCGCATCATTAATTCGGAGTAAAATCCGCTCGGAATGATCTCGACGTCGCTCAAACCAATTGGCAAAGGCATCCCTTGCCAAAGACTTATCGCTTAAAGAAACTGAATCCTCAAGATCAACGATAATGGCGTCTGCCCCTGAGTCAAGTGCCTTATCAAAACGGTCCGGGCGATTTCCAGGAACAAATAGGTAGGTGATCGGATATTCTTTCATATAAATTTATTCAACATTCATATCTAAGTTTATTACTTATTCAAAATATCGTTATGTTCTTGGCTGCTCATAAATTGACGATTTCAATTAGTCGCGAGTTCTTTACGGACCGCGTCTAGCACATCTTTACCAATACGCTTTTCTTGTTCCGGATAGATTGAGGTGAGTGCGGCCTTTAAACTACTTTGATTTTCTGGCGTCAATGCTAATAGCTGAGTACGTCCGCTTGCCTTAATTTTAGCCAGCGACTCTTGATTATCTTGCTCCGCAATTTTATTGACGTAGTCGGTTGATTCTTTCATCGCGGCCTCCAGAACGCTCCGAATCTGCGGCGTTAAACCGTCCCAGAATTTTTTATTAACGACCACTGCATATCCTAGATATCCATGATTTGTTAAGGTAATAAATTTTTGAACTTCGAAAAATTTTTGCGTATAAATTTGCGAGGGGGTTTGTTCAGTACCATCGACAACCCCTGTCTGCAAACCTTGATACACCTCAGAAAAGGCCATCACTTGCGGACTGACACCTAAGGTCCTCATTTGAGCATCAAGTATTCGTGAGCTTTGTATTCTCATTTTTTTTCCACGAAAATCTTTCAACGCAACCAAAGGCTTATTTGCGCTCATTACTTTAAAACCATTGTCCCAGTACCCTAACCCCTTAATACCTTTTGTACTTAATGATGTAAGTAGTTGTTGGCCTATTTTTCCATTAGTTACTTTGTGCAAATCGTTGTAATTGCTAAATAAGTAGGGGAGATCAAACAGTTCAAATGCAGTAAACCCCATAGGGCTAAATTTTGACAATGAAGGGGCTAACATTTCAACGGCACCCAATTGCAGCGCCTCCAGCTCTTCTTTGTCTTTGTAAAGTTGACTATTGGGATAGATTTGAACCTTAACGTTACCCTTGGTTCGCTCCTCCACTAATTTCTTAAAATATTCGGCCCCCTTTCCTTTTGGTGTATCTGGTGTCACCACATGACTAAATTTGATGACGATAGGACTAGAATTCGCAGGGGTGATACAAATTGATCCTAGAATTAAGACGATGGAATAAAGCGTATGTTTAAAAAAACTCATGATGGTCTCCTGTTATTGTATAAATTTTTAAATAGCATTAGCTTGTCGCAGCAGTTTGATTCGCTCGCGTGTATATCCCAGATCCACCAAAATTCCTTCAGTGTGTTCTCCTAGTGCTGGAACTGCATCCATGCGAACATTTCTAGCGTCTGAACCGGGCGGTAGCAAGGCGGGTAACTTACCTACAGGAGAGTCAATTTCTTGCCAGCGATTACGCGCCATTAACTGAGGATGTTCCCACACCGCCTGCATGTCATTGACCCTTGCATTCGCAATTTGGGCTGCGTCAAGCAGGTCAATCACTTTTTCTGCCGTCAAGCTAGCGAACGCATTGACAATAATTTTTCGCAGCACAACACGCCCTTCACTGCGTCCGCTGTTAGTAACGAAACGAGCGTCTGATGCCAGATCAGGTAGTCGAAGAACTTTGCTACAAAATGCGGACCACTCTCTTTCATTTTGCAGTCCGAACATGACCGTTTTCCCATCTCCTGTAGGGAATGGTCCGTAGGGATAAATAGTGGCATGGCTTGCACCGGAGCGTTTCGGCGGAGCAGCTCCCTCATAAGAAAAATAGAGTGGAAAATTCATCCATTCAACTAACGATTCAAGCATGGAAATATCGATATGCTTCCCCTTCCCGGTTTTATTTCGTTCTAATACTGCCGTTAAGATATTTGTATAGGCATACATACCGGCGGCAATATCTGCAATGGAGGGACCTGCTTTTGACGGTTCCTCTTCGGTTCCTGTGACTGACAAAAAACCGGATTCACTCTGAATCAATAAGTCATATGCCTTTTTGTCGCGATACGGACCATCATTGCCATATCCAGAAATGTCGCATACGATAAGGCTAGGTTTTTTAGACGACAATAGTTCGTATGACAGTCCGAGACGGGCAGCGGCACCTGGTGCAAGATTTTGCACCACGACATCGGCTTCCTCCAAAATCAACCGGGATAAGATGACTTGAGCTTCTTCTGTTTTGACATCCAACGTCATACTTTCTTTGGAACGATTCGCCCAAACAAAATGAGACGACAAACCACACACCCGTTCATCATATCCCCGCGCAAAATCGCCCCCCCCTGGACGTTCAATTTTTATGACGCGTGCACCAAGATCGGCTAATTGTCTGGTTGCAAACGGTGCCGCGATGGCATGTTCAAGCGTCACGATGGTAATTCCAGTTAACGGTTTCATCATTTAATCTCCGCAATTGCATCCATAGTTAGATAACCCTCGTGATCTTTGGCCCACAAATGAATAGTTTTGCCATCCTTCAAAGGCTCACCACAGACAAAAAAATGATGCAGGTCAAACGTAGGACGAATTGCCTTAAATTCAAAACTAATAAGTTCTGCGTCTGGGTAGTTCCAACGAAGTAAATCCACTAGTAATGTCGCAATTAATGGACCATGTACTATCAACCCTGGATAGCCCTCTATTTGAGTGACGTAACTTCGATCGTAATGAATACGATGCCCATTAAAGGTCAGAGCTGAATATCTGAAGAGGAGCACTTCGCTAGGAATCCACTTACGTTCCCAAGCTGAAGATAATGGTGCTGCCAATGGGATTGTAGGAGTATCATTCACTTTTAAGGCATCGCGATAAACGATATCGTGCCACTCGGACAGCGCTATTTCAGTTGACCCAGAGATGCGAATATCATGACGTACAGTAACGAAAATCAATGATCCTGTTCGTCCTATTTTTTCTGTAATACTTTCAATTTCAGATGTCCGGGATACTGCATCGCCAATACAGACAGGGGCATTAAATTTAAATCGCCCACCTGCCCACATTCGTCGTGGTAAGGTCACCGGAGGTAAAAATGATCCTAATTTTGCATGTCCGTCTAATCCGATTTCAGACTGTAAATGTTTAGGCAAGAAATAGAGCCAATGCCAAAGTGGGGGTAAGGACAAGCCCGGTTCAGCCAGTTTTCCTTGTCGATCTAAAGTTGCGGACAAGGCAGCGTATGGAGCTTGAGAAATCACGTCACAGATAACTTCAGTTTTCCCCAGCCATTTGCTCAATTCAATGTGGTCGTTTTTCATAATTGACGATTCGTAGATTTCCAGTTAATGTGTTTTACATGCGCCCATAATCAGATGAATTGATAATTTGTGGAATTTGTAAGTTTAGAAGACAGTCTTTGAGAAAATAGAACCCTTGCGATACGACCTAGTAGACATGAAGCTTTTTATGCATATTGCCGAAGCAGGCAATATGACACGCGGTGCCGAGAAAATGCACATATCCGTATCTGCAGCAAGTTTGCGTTTAAAAAATTTAGAAGAAGCGCTAGGAGTTCCTCTCTTTGAACGACTGGCAAAGGGTGTTGAATTGACTGCCGCAGGAGAAAATTTTTTAAGTCATGTCAGAAAAATTCACTCAAATCTTGAGCGTATGCATGCTGACTTAAATGAGTTTTCCTTAGGAGTAAAAGGAAGTTTGCGTATTTATGCAAATACCAATTCAATCAACTCATACTTACCCGAAAGTCTCTCTACTTTTTTAGCTAACAATCCGAGTATTAATATTGATCTGCAAGAACACAACAGTAATACCATTGCGCTAGCGGTAATGGAAGGCGTTGCAGATATAGGGATAATGGCTGGCAACATCCCCACTATGGGACTGGAATTTTTACCATTTCGAACTGATCGTTTGATTTTAGTCGTGCCAAAAAATAGTAAATTCGCGGACGAATTATCTATTCCATTTAGTACCGCTTTAACTCACAATTTTGTATGTCTTGACGTTGACTCGGCCATTCAAATTTTTCTACAGCAGATGGCGACCCAGATGGGGCAGCGGCTAAAAGTTCGGATACATGTGCGTAGTTTTGATGCAATATGCCGCATGGTGGCAGCGGGAGTCGGGATTGGCGTAGTACCACATAGTGCTGCTGAGGAGCACATCCAAGCTGGAAAACTATCAGGTATAGAACTAGCGGATGATTGGGCTATGCGAGAAATGAAAATTTGCTTCTTGAATTTTAATAAATTATCCAGTTACGGGCAACAGCTTGTACAATTTCTTTCAAGTGGTTACTGTGGAATAAAGTAATTTATACAGCTACAGTCAAGGATGAACACCTTAACGCTAATATGACCTAAAACTTAGTGCGTTATACCATCCCCACCTGCCTTTTATTGTATTTTAAATAATTTTATCGACATAAACGAAGCTCTTCAGGTAACTAATGGCTTTACCTGAATTGAGAATTACTTATCAGTATCGAATCTAAAATATCTCTTTTAGAAAATTAAGAACTACTGACAAATTCGCTTCAGCCCCATTTGGATTTCGTGTGTGATCAATCGTAGATGAACCATGTATGCTCGTTGTTTTTGCTACGTAATGGACTTTCCTAACGCTTCCAACCGCCGAAAATAACGCGTGTGCTGCGGACACTTCAGTTGGCGTTGCTGCAGAAGTAATGAATACTGGTGCAATGGTTTTTGACGCCGCAGCTTGTGTCCATCCATCTTGTTCAACATCGGTCATTTCCGCAGAAAAAGAAAGTACGGCTTTCACCCTATTTGGGTATTTCGCTGCCAAGCCAAACACTAGTGAAGCAGAATCACTGCTCCCCCAAACTACAATTGGTAAATTTTGTGTAGCCCCCCATTTTAATGCGGCTTCTAAATCAGGAAATGCATCAATATTTTTCGAATCTTTTCCTTGAAATTTTACAGTCTCATTGATCTTATTGAATGCATCGCCACCGTGACGTTCGTCAATGGCAAGCGAGCTGTACCCCTCTCTCATTAAACGGGGAGCGATGTTGTAGTACTCGGCATAGTTCGAATTCCCTTGATGAAAAAACAGAATCAATGCACGCGGTGCGACCGCTGAATAATGTATCGCAAATATTTTAGTACCGTCTGTCGCTTTAATCTGTAACGGAATGCCTAATGGGGCGGAAGGTGCAGCAGGACTGATTTGTTGGTTCATTGCAAAAACGTCATTGCAAACAAGCTGAAACGTAAAAATAATGAATAGGCCGATAACAAAGCATAATCTGCCACTAACGACACTAAAAGTCCTATAAGCGTTGGATAATTGACTCATATCTAAAACTCTCTCAATAACGTTGAATGCGGTCAGCATGATTAATGCTAAACCTATGCACAGAAGGGACGATAAAATAGCTAGAAGTCAAATACAAATTATATCCTTTTCAATTTAAAATTAACCGCGTAAAAATAAGCAAAATAGCATTGCCAACAGAGGAAAACTAAGCGATGGACAAAATTGACAGAGTAATTATCGCAAAGTTGCGAAGCGATGCGCGAATGAGCTATAAAGAATTGGGAGAGAAAATATTTTTAAGTGCTAACGCAGTGTCAGAGCGAGTACGTCAATTAATTGCAAAGAAAATAATTTTAGGCTTTACCACTAACATTAGCTTGACTGAACTCGATTTGAATGTACAGGCGATCATTGATGTGAAACTAGCGACAGGGACTACTGCTGCCTATTTTGAAAGCGTGATTGCATCAATCCCTGGAGTACTAGAAGCAACCTTAATGACTGGAAGCTCCGACTATATGTTAAAAGTGGCATGTACTGACCAGATAGATTTAATGAGGTTGATAGAATCATTGCGGGAGCGAGCAGGCGTTCAGGACACTTATAGCCGACTGATACTTAAGCAATTTATCGTTCAAGAACCAATTAGCTGAAGTTAATTTTTTACAATGTAATCAATAATATTTGCATCCCTGAAGAATGCAAATACACACGGACTGCCTGGACACTTGGACAAATCAAATTTTCAATCGTGGAAGATGAACCTGTCCTGCTCCACCAGCTCCACTACCATCTGTTTTGTCAACTACATAGCTTTTAATGATGTTGGTATCATTGGCAATCTTCAATGCAGGTTTGTAGTCACTGATGATCTCCAAATCTCGTTTAGTCGGTTTATAGCCTGTAATTTGTTCTGGTCTGAATGCCCCTGATAAAACTGCTTGGAGAAAAATTTCGGACCTGAATTCGTCACTGCCTGTCAGGTGAAGCCCTTGCCAGCCTTTTTCTACGGCTAATCTAATCGCTACTTTGATTTCTTCGTCCGTGCCACTCGCTATTTTGATTTGACTACCATAGTCATAAATTTTTCCGCCACCATTGAGATTGATTTGAAAACATGTGCCAATCTCGGTTTCAATCTCGTCCACTCCTTTGCAATCGCTGGCAAATATCTCCAACAAAATCGGAATGTAAGTTCTGGCAAAAATCGCTTCGCGGTATTTTCTACTGTTCTTTGTGTCGGTTGGGTTTAAGAATAAATGCTTGGATTTTTTTGCTTGAACAATTTCTTGCTGGATTGGATCGGCTTCACCCTCCAATTTCAATGAAGCGATTAATTGTTTACTTTTTTCGTTACTCATATTCTTCTCCTGAATTAGTGTGTTGAGTGCCTTTCGTTTTGAGGTAATGCCTCGTTTATCCATCGCATGGCAATTTGCGCCGACATGCACAGTCGGAATTTGGTCCACCCCCTGGTCTTGCAAGCTGCGATGGTCTATGCGGGATTTGCTACTTGCAATTGACAGCCTTCTATTACAGTGACTCGCCCATTGTTCGCGCCATCCCTCTAATTGCTCTTTACTATTCCATTCCCTATTTTTCTTGCCGAAGCCATCAAAAGTGATATTGATTTCACGAGTGTTTAGCAAAATATGTGCATGTGGATTGCCTGGCTTATTGTGAATAACAACGTCGGCTATCATGCCCCTGCTTGTGAGCTGTGTATGCACAAATCGTTCAAGCAAAATAATGTGCTGTGAAGGGCTTAATTCAATCGGTAAGGCGACTTCTATCTCACGAGCTACCTGTGCATCCTTTCTGGTTTCGGACTGCTCTACAGCATTCCAAAGCTGTTCACGGTCTTTCATCCATTGCGGTGCATTGGGTGGTGTAAAGATACGGCGATACGACACTTCTTTTTTGCGGGTGTAATCAAAAAATTGACCCGTGCGGCGATCGTGGATTTTTTGGCCAGCTCTATATGCTGCACTAGCGGTTGAACTTCTCCCGCTGGACCTTGAAATAATTTTTACACTCAAATGGTATATAGCCATATTTAATTCTCCTGAACGTCTTTGTTTGCGCATTCAGCTTTAAGCACACGTTGAGAGATTTATCCTCAATGTATAAGTGCGCATTTCGCTGTTTTATTTTTTTGCCTTTTGCTCTTGACGTTTCTTTTTTGTTTGTTATTCCTAGTACTACAGTGTGAAAATGAAATGTCAACGCTCACACAATAAAAACAGGAGATTAAAAAAAATGAGCAAACCGAATTTGAATAAATTACTTCAGCAGAAAGCAGAACTAGAAGCCCGTATTCAGCAAACGAGAAATCGTGAGGCTTTAGAGGAAAGAAAACGCGATACCAGAAGAAAAATTCTGGCTGGTGCTTATGTGATTAAGCTTGCTGAGAATGACTTGAAAAAGCTTGGGAGGGAATTGATTGCAGCAGGAATGTTGGAACCAAGAGACTATGCCTTATTTGGAGTAGCAAATGATCTTGACGGCACTGATCCTGATCGCCTGGCTTTGGTCTGATTGATTTTTATATATAGTAATATTGGAAAAGTATTTAGATGAGCTATTCGGGAAAAATTGGTCGCCCAATCGCTAATGTGAAAAATGCGTGCGCGGAGCAGTACTGCCAATCCCAGTTAGTTAAGGAAACACGACGGACAGAACCCCGCTGGACGCTTAAATTACAAGCGGCCAAAATACAAGTAAAAGAAAATTGACCATGACTTTCCAATTTAATTTCAATCGTGAAGAAAACTACCTTGTTAACGCCACGCTGTCTACGGATGGCGTTGAGGTCGAAGGAGTGTCTTGTAAGTTATACTTGCCTGAGCGGATTTACGAAAAACCGTATCTAGTTCTCAAGCCAGCTCAACATGAGGCAGGGAAAATTTTTCATTTGTGGAAAGCAGCGTTAAAAGCTAGGGTAATTTCACTAAGTGGAGAAACCGAACTCGCAATAGATGCCCCAGAAGTATATTTTTCCAATGTTTCACGCAGAGCTTTGGGTGGTGGTTTATCTGAAACGACAATGCCAGGCGAGCCACAAGATTTACATATTGTTCAATATATTCACGGCAGTAAATCTAATAAAAACAGGACCAAGATCGCCTTCTGGATTAGTCAAAATAAGACACTCACACCTAGCGCGATTTGTACCACCTCGTACACTGGGGAAGTCAAGTACGAGACCGTACGGAATTTCGAATTCACGCTGAGAGATGGGTTAAAAATCTCATTTGCAAACCACTTTCGGAACAAAACGGAAAAAAATAAAAATCTCATTCAGTGGTCATATTTAGTTGCCGGTGCTGAATTGGAAAGTGCGGCTGATGACGTAGAATCGATAAAGACTCGAGCTCTTGAAGATGTCGATGACTTCCTATTATTGACATCATTTGCCACTAGGCATAGAACAATGTGCCTGGGCTGGACTGCATCAGATGACCAATCATTGACAACATTTTATCGAGGAAATTATGCATTTCCGAAGCCAGAAGATAGCGCTGATGAACGCGACGAAATAGTTGACATTCAACATTTCCAGATGTTCGTTGAAAGGTGCTATCCAACTTTTTCTCAGTTTAAAAATAAGTTGGCTCTTCGCAGTGCACTACATGCAACCGTGACCTCCAAATCAAAAACGATAGAGAATTCGTTTCTGAGTTTATTTGCGGCACTGGAAACGCTGGTTTCAGACTTCAGAAAAAGCGAAAACATGGAGTTTGTTTTGCCTGAAATCGAGTGGAAAAAACTAAGAGATTATTTGCAATGCTGCATAAAGAAATCATCGGATCCCGAACTTATTTCAGACCAAAGAGCCACCATCTATAAAAAGCTTAATGAACTAAATCGCGTATCGCTCAGAGATGCGTTTGAGGCATTTTGTAAAAAATATTCGATAAATCTTACTGACCTATGGCCTATATTCAGCACCAATGGAATTTTGGGACTTTCAGATGTCCGGAACAAATTAATACATGGCGATCCATTTCCTGAAAACTTAATTCAGCCACTCTCGATCGCCAACGAAAATTTACGATATACCGTAGAGCGGATTGTCTTTCATATACTAAGATGGGAGATCGAAAATACCAACCTAAGTATTAGTCTGCTTCGTCAGAATACGAACATTCTGAATCTACATTCTGCACAGACAAGCCTTTCCACACCTATCAATTAGTAAATTGCATTTACTTGCCTACTGCCGCCGCTAGGAGGACTCTACATATTTGTAGAATGTCATATATTGCATATGGTCTTAAGCATATTTCTGAAGGCTTCTTCGTTATTCGGCTTCATACGGACCTCTAGTGGTCGGGGTAAGTTATATTCATCAGAGCGACCTGAAACTTGAAAAAAAATTGCTGTTTCGTTTGCAACACTGCTACTGTCAAGCTTACATGCCTCATTTTTGCTTGCTGACAATTCAAAGTCCATTAATTTGTTAGATTCCAAATGAATAGTAGGAATAATAGTATTTTGATTTGTAGTTGGCTTCCATCTTGTAGAAACAACTATTGGAATTAATCCTTGATTATCTATACTTTTTTCAACTCGCCCATCCCAGTTGGCATACAAAGTATAGTCTTGATAACGCTGAGGAATAACAGTCATTGCACATACGACTTCATCATTTCTTAAAACACAAAAGTTTGTTGTAATAATGATCGGGTTTTTCTTGGCATCAAGCATACGTCTATTTTCTTCAGTCAATGCTTTAGAGCTAAAGTGATGCAATGCCTCAGCAGAAAATTGATTTCCTGTGACCACGAATAAATAAAAGGCGATAGGATATATTTTAGATGATGAGCTGAATAGCTTTAGAACTACCTCATCTTTTAGACCTAATTCGGTTTTAATTTTTCTACGAATAAACCCAAAGTATTTAATTGCACCAAATATGATAAATAATAGATCGCAAAAAACAGATGTAACCACTGTAAAACTACCTTGAAGTAGCGTTGGTTTTGGGGAGATAATTACTATGTGCGAACAAAGTTCTCCGATGAACATTGATAAGGTTCCATAAAAAATCGCTGCAAATATTGATAGCACACCAAATATAAAAACGCTTCTAAAGTCTACGCTGATTTCTTCAACTATTTTTTTTGCGAAAAAAAACGCTACAAGCAGCTCCAAAGAAAGATAAATAGTCAATAAAAGAAATGGGGATAACAACACTGCAACTGGGCTTTGAAGAACTGCTGTATATATCAAGGAAAATTCCCAAAGACTCGGAAAGGCAGTCCCCAATAATATTGTTATAACTATTCCCATTAAAATAGTTGGCAAACATAGCAAAAAAATCAAACTTGCAATAATATATTTTTCATTTTTCTTTTCAATTTCGTCTGTTAAAAATAGATTGAAGTTCGTATCAAAAAACTTAAATCCTAATTTAAATCCAAGAGCTGCTGGCTTTATTAAGCTTTTTGCTGCGTTCAATAAGAGTTTGATTCCAGAAATTTCGTTATCCGCCATCGTCTGCTACCACCTTAAATTTTATTTGTATCCGTTGATTGAAAGTGACCTGCTCCCGTGAATTAGTATGATGATAATCTAGAGTCTGCCCAACGGGAGGCAGGCATGAAAAAGCGATTTACCGAAGAACAGATCATTGGCGCCCTCAAAGGAGGCCGAGGCCGGCGCGAAGGTGGCCGACGTGTGCCGCTACGACATTGCCGATGCGACGTGTGGAGCTACAAGGGACAATAGTTGACTTACTTTTGAATCACTTCACTCGAAACGTATCTCCTAGTCAAGTTTGCCGTCAGAGGGTTTTTTGTCTCCAAATATGCGCGATATTCATTAGGTTCTCGAAGAATTGCGAGATCGTTTTCGTAAAATTTGTTATCGACACATTTGACCGCCGCTAAACCGATTATTGACCCCTCGCTTGGGAATGTAGCCTGGAAATTTTTTATTGAATCCTCGAGAACTTGATTAGAGAAATTTATGTGACCACTTATGCTTTGTCGAACTGTTGTATGTGCTTTCGACAAACCCTCCAAATAATCACGAATTAAAAATTTCAGATCGATTTTTTCTCCAAGTGCTTCTAATTCCTTCAAAACTGTCTTATTAAAATCACCAGTGCGTAATTCATCTGGGCGCAGGTATGGATCAACTGTGTTGCGATTGAGCCCCTTTTTTTGCGTGTCTTGCTCAATCCATTGAGAGTGATAAGTCGTGCCGTGCACGGGGAGCCCTTGATGCTGCACGAAATTTCGCAACTTACACATTGTCCGATAACCTATTCGTGCGTCGTATTCTGTTGAAAATGAGGCTACCGCTGATTCAACTTTACTCTTGTCTCGCAAAAAAATATTATTCAGGTGTTGCTTTGCAGAGTCGGTATACGCTATTGCAGTCGTCAGAAAATTCATTATTCGCCGATCAAAAGTCGCTCGAGTGACTTGAAACCACTGGTGATTTTGGCCACCCAAAACCATGTCACGAAAACTTGATTTGAGCAGAGCTTCCTCAAATTCAATATAGTTCTCTACAATGAAGTCGAATTTCTGCTCCAAATAAAGTGCCTCGCGAAGAACCATCTTAGCTTTGGCGATTTCCTGGTATGTCTCTACCGAAATCGGGAGGAATGTTGACGAGGCAATGACCAACCGTTTCAAACCGTATTGAATTTTTTCTTCCATTTTTATTTAACTTTTTTTGCAGATGTTGTCGTGAGTTCTTAATTGAACTTTAACCTGCATGACACGCTTTGTCAGTGGAAATTTAAAATCCTTCACATCACTTCGATAAAGTTAATTTTAATTTCTATTGGTTCTGCTCGATTCTGCTCTTCCAAAAACTCGCGTAGAACCGGGAAAGCGTTGACACACATAGCTCTTTCCATAGGTTCTGCGGTTCTACTCAAAATATTGATATAAAGAAGAAGAGCAGAAAGCTTACTGCGCTTTTTATCTGTACCTAACTTGTGTCGTTCGCGCAGAACCTGCTTTTTTGTCTGAAACACTGATGAATGTTGACTCTTACGGTTCTACTCGCAGGAGAATCAATACCAGCATAGATTTCACAATAAAAGTGTTACTGGCATTGGCTTTCCCGGTTCTGCGCATTTGGCATGATTGGACATGACTACCCCAGAAATGCAAAAGAGCCTTGCGGCTCTTCGTTCATTGCAGCTCAAATTAATCAGGCTTGCTTCTGGAAATTGACGATATTGGATTTGTCGTCGTTGGACTTCAATGCACTCTCATCTTCATAGTCAAAGAAAACCATCGTTGGCTCGGCATTGCAAATATGTCGTGCAAATCGTTTCATGCATTCAGCTCGGCTTGGCAACTGATAAAAATAGCCCTGAGTTTTACTCTTCCAGTTGGATCGCCAATTTGGGTTGTCCTGGTCGAAGGCAAATACCTTGCTCATGGCTTTACCCATTTCGTCGGCACTGGGCATAAAACGGAAACCAAGGCTTTTGCACCACTCTAGGCAGTCGGCATAGAAAGCATTACGATAACAACGGCTCTGGGTGCTATCAGGAGCCTTCACAATCGTTTTATTCTCTACCATGGCTGAACCATTCAAGACTTCATAGATAAATCGCTCTGGCAATGGCAAGCTACGAATCATTAAATTCATTCGTGCTTTGGTGTTAGGAAAATCTCGTGGTGCAAAGCTAGAAATATCACGAGTTTTAAGTGCATGGAAAATTGCTTCACGACCTCCGTTTTTAATCCACTCATTGTATTGATGAAAGAACTCACCTGGCTTGGTTTTTCCCTTATAACGAGGGCTACCATCAACTACAAAGAAACGACGATCTTCTTCACCCACTGGTACACACCATTCTTCATTGGAAGCGACAAAAATACGGGAATAATTACGGACTTGAATTTCAGGTCGTCCTTTGTCATTGATTGTATTCGTGCCCTCGGTGATCATGGCTTTCAATCGTCCTTCAGCAGATTTGTCGCCACCCCAAACCGCTTCGTCCGCAAAGATAACGAAAGCATTCAATAGATGCCCATTAAATGTACCCGTTAAGCTGTTGGTAGAAGATAAATGTTTATAGTTGTCTGTAAATTCGCCAATCGTCTTCATGAGCGAACCTTTACCGATACCTTGGGTTCCGCGCATCACGATTGCAACTTCTGGTAGCTCGGCTGGTTTTTGGACCATGTGTGCCAAGTAGTTCAATAAGTAGGTGATACAGGTCTCGTCGTCGTTACACAACGCGGCGATCAAATCCAAGAAAAGTGAAATGTCGCCTTGCTTTGGTTGAACTTTAAATCCTCGCCATAAATTCCAATATTTCTTTCCACAAGTTTCTGAAGGGTCAAAGACAATGCCTTCATAACGAGTCGCCTGCTTGTCTTCGAGAAATGCTTGAGTTACAAGCACTTTTTTATCCTCACGAGACTTACCTGACTTAGCTTTTCCCTGTGGGACGAAATGATAATGGTGGGCATTGAAATTATGAAAGTCCACAATATTTTGAAACTCAAGACTTTGCAAATAAGTGTCTTCCCAGCAGATATATGTTTTTCCTGTGCGATTAATAATTGCATATTTTTTACGGAACTCCTGCAAGTCACGAAGTAATGCAATTTCGTTTGCAATACCGCCCTCATTGTCATCAGATTTCATATTCTCATTTTTATTTGCAGCCACACTCACAGTGACTGGAGCACCAAAAAATGGGTCAAAGGATTCTTCATTTAAGTTATCTGTCGTGTTCATGATTTTTCCATAATTTTGAGTTTTTGTTTTCCATGGATACGGTGGAACTTCAAAGCCTACACCCGCAGACCTGAACCGTTGTGTCACCGTGAACCCCGCTGCAACAGGACTCTACACATAGGTACGTCGCTGTAATTGGAATTGAATCGCGATTAGTGAAAAGTCGCGGTGCCGCTGGTTTCGTCTTTGAAAAGTAACTTCAAAGAAAAGTCGTTGCCCAATTGATTGAGCTGAATGGTTTTAAGGTCAGTGACAGAATAGCCTTTGTGGGCAATATCAATAATCAAAGCGAACATAATGCCCATTGCTTCACCGTCCATAATGTCATAGAGACCGTCAGTCAAATTCACCCAAAGTGCAAGGCTGTCTTGAGAGAGCTTTTTGTCCAAAGCAATGCCAGCAACATCGGCAATGTCTAAGATCGTTTGAATGCCTGAAACGGCAGAAATTACTGGGTGCTTTTTTTGTTTGGTTGACATAATGTTTCTCTCTAAAAATAGTGGATTGTTTTTACTGCTACTTTTTTTCTTTTTTCCTAATCTCAGGTAGTGACCGGTGATTTCGGATTGCCGCTACTCCCGGCAAGCTCGCTCTATTTTTTGGAAACTTTGTCGATGTATTTTTTACCGCTTTGTATTACCGACTAACCCACTGTCAGTGCTGCTTATCGTGGGCTAATTTTTTCTATGCTGTTTTACACCTGGGAATAAATGGTGGTGATTACTGGGTCGTTCTTGACATAGCCTTGCCTTGGTTTAGCAAAGTGCTGGTCATGTATCACACTGACTGCTTGGATTTTTTTCATATCCAATAGCTTCCAGCCGACTTCTTCTGTACAACTTGTTCCACCCACTTGAAAGCCGCGCACATATTCTTGTCCTGCTGAATTTGCGCCAACAATATGGGCTTCAATGATTCTTGGTAGTCCCTTGTAACAAACCATTAAGACCTGCCTATTTTTTATCGATTCTTGAATCTCTTGCATGGTGGTTCCTTTCGTTTAAATGTTTTTTACTTCTCCTTGTGCTACAAAACTTCGGTGTTATGCGATTTATTTTCAATCGCTGAATTTGCTACTCAATCAGTTGTACAGTGCTTCGTAATACTTATTACTGAAATTTTCAAAACGATCTGTTTGTCCGTCATAGGGAAAATCGGTATCACCTGATTTAATGCGTTGTTCCAATTCGTAAAATGTTTCACAACGGGCGATATAAGGTGCATAACAACTCTTAGGCTGGTAATTTTCCAGAAACCACTCAATGGCTAATTCCTCGGTAAAGCCACTAGAAATCGTCTCGTTGAATTCACCCATATCCCAATAGCCAATCACATATTTCCTTAACTCCCAAAAATCTTCTTCACAGTCGTATTTGCAGGATGGGCAGCCATTTTTCGTGAATTCGTATTCGGTTACGGTATCGATATAATCATTCCATTCGTCTTCGGTCAACCTGCTGGTTTCAATCAATTCAAATGCGCTAAGCCAGAAACCAACATCAAAGTCGTCGTTATTTTCGGTGTTCATATTCTTTCCTTTATATAAGTTGTGTTTGTGGGGGAAATTATATAAATTTTGCGCATGTAGGAATATTGATCGTTCTGGCAAAACAAGGCTTGGTAAAATCACAATAATTACTATCGTAGAAAACTACCCTCTTTCTTTATCGCAATCAAAAATGAACACCATTAAAAAAACTGACAAGAAATTGACGGGATTACCGAAATTAAAGAACCAGCTTTGGTTAGCGTCCGTAATAGAAAGGAGCCAACAGGTATCCCTTGAGCAAACGTTGTATTGGCTGTATCAAAAAGGGTTGGAAGGCGATTCAAACAAGTGGTATCGGTATAGTGCTTGTTCTTCAAAGCCACGACCAGAACTCATTAGCGAGGTAGATAAAATATTGCCTGGCACAGCAAAAATATACCGTTCAGGGTCAGAGCGGTTTCCCCTGTTTCTTGTACTAGACAAAAATGAAGGTGTTTGTAAAAGGGTGGTATCTAGCTTGCTTGCGGATGCACAGCTCTATAGGTCAGGGCAAACTCTTACCGAAAAATGCCACACATTATTTCAGCACATTGCTGAAATAGATTTTCAGCAAGCTTGGTGTCGCCCACACTATGATTTTGAAAAACTGCTTGCCGAACCGACTGCAAATGCAATAGGTGAGAGTATTAAAATACAGAATTTATCGTCACGGACTATGCTTGCAATTATCGCACTGTGGAACGTTACCATTTTGCAGAACGATATTATCGCGACTAACTGTGCGGAATACTTGATGTTTGGAATTTTAGGTGCCCCAATGGAAGAAAATTTCGGAAAGCCAGTTGCTGAATTCGTTTCAGAAATGTTTCATATGGCGGGTTAATTCATATAAGGACATGGCAATCCAACTATCTCTCTCGTCCGAAAAAATAAACATCGCCTCTCTCTACGGACTACCGTTCAGAGTTATTCCTTTGCTCTTGCCGCCTCCAATTTTATAGCAAAGAACATCAGCGCATATGCGATGTCATCGCACAAGGTATGGAACTTATCAACAAAATTAATTGATGAAGTTAGAGGCTTCACAATCGCGTGGTCAGCCCTTATACGGTATCCCTTCACTTCATCAATGATGATCGTAGCCTTCGGCTCGATCCCAGCTTTTGTTTCGAGTAGCTGTAGCTGCTGGAACGTACTTAAAGCTCTTTTAGACTTATGAGTGAACTCATCTTCCTTGGTGCTAAAGTCTTCTACCAAAATCTTTTTGATAGTGGATGCGACCAAGCTATCGGTACCAATAATTTTGAAGAGCTCGCTACACGCATCGAAAAACGCTTTCTCCGTGTTCTCGAAAGGAATCCTCAAGTGCGGATTGTCCGTGTGTTTGAACAAGACAAGTTTATCCAAACTGCTATTAACATATTTCACGGCTTCTACAAAGTTTTCCAACGGATTTTCATAATCTACAAAAGCACCTTCAAAAGTTCTTTGCATGAACTTGGAATAGTTCTGGTCAAGGCTAGCAACCTCAGGACTAGAGATTTCAAATCCATGCCAATAACGCTGCTGTGCTTCATCAAGGCTAGCGAGATCTTTGTATGGGACTAAGACAGCACTTCTTCCATTTGCGAGCTGTTGCCGCCCATGCCTTACATAAATATGTGTTGCCTCATTAGCAGTGTTGGAACGAATCGAGCCACCTGAGAGAGAATCTTCAACATCATAGAACTCTGGCCTATCAAGGTATTTTGCAAGCACTTCTTCAGAGAAGTACACCATTGCATATTGATGTGATCCCTTGTGGAGTCGTTCAACATATACGGGTAATCCTTGCCGTGCTAAGTCTGAGCTGTAGAAATAATCAGTCAGAATTTCGGGGGTGGGGAAAATGACATGGGCAATCGTCGCTTTCTTTGCAATCCTCATTCTTCCTTTACCAATGCTCATAGTGAAGAGTTCTGCATTTTTGTTTAAGCGGCATTTACCTGCAACCTCTAAGTCAATCATCGCTTCCATGACTTTGCCATTGGATGCTCCGATACGTTTAGCTATGTCAATACTAGTGATCCCAGCATGCGTCTTACTCCATTGCTCTACGGCGCAATCAAGTATCTTTTGGTCCAACGTCTTCGCCATGTTTTTTGAGTTCTCAGTCGTTGTACTTCATTGAATATTTTGTGGAGTTGATCTCTCAAGCTGATTACAGAGGTTGAATAAGTTAATCACTTTATGTAACATCGACGCCTACCGAGGTTATTGAGACCATGCTGTCTATTTAAATTGCAGTCATTCCAATTTATCTATCGTCACTGTTTTAACTCAGATTTTCCCATCGTTTTCTTCAAGGCTTTTGGTATCGCCTTTAGGCTTAAATTTCTCACTAAACTGCTCAACCATTTCAGCAGATTTTTGGTACTTCAAAATATTTTCCGCAAGATTTGTAATTTCTTCCGCCTGTGCGAAGAGATTTCCAGCAAATGCTCTGAGCAAAAATAAGTGCGATAAATTCACACTGGAGGAAGGATGGCTTATCTTCTCTGGCGTTGATTTTTCTTTTTTGGGTTTATCCTCTGGTTCTGCGCTTTGATGCACCGAGCCAGTCAACAAAAAATCAGCAATATGGAAAATAGAATAGTAAACACTGCGCCCAATATTTTGGTGCGGAATGGGAAATTTATTCTCTTCCCTAAGTTTGCTTTGCTGTTTTGGTGAGATTGGAATTTCTTCTGCCAACTGCTTGGGGGTCATCACAAGCTTGCCATTGGTTTTGCCTTTGAGATGTTCAATTAGTTGGTTCTGAATTTCCATTCTTACTCACTTAAAAATCTACTAAAAAGGTTATAATAGCGGGCTTGAGGTCGCCATCGCACAATGGATAGTGCAATCCCCTCCTAAGGGATAGATGCAGGTTCGATTCCTGCTGGCGATACCATTTCATACTCAGACATACGCCCGCAACAAACTCCATTATTAATACTTGCTATTTTAATCGCCAACCATATGTATTGGCGAATTTCGTTCGCCCGACCAAAATAAAGAAAATTTTATTGGGACAAATTTGGGACAATCTGGGACACGAAATTAGAGGAAACAAAGGGACTAGAAAGGACTTAAGCGATTGAATTTATTGAGTTTTTTATTTTCTCAAGGGTAGGATAGTTCGCTTAGGAGGCATACGTTCTATCCATTGAACTACGGCGAGACACGGTGTGAACAAGCGTCCAGCCATGTTCAACAAGCCCGCCATATTACCTGAGCGAAGCGGAACAATCAAATCAAGCTTTTAGAGCCGATTTATTTGATCGTTACTCAGTCACTGAGCCTCTGGATCAACATCCCGTAACTGAAGAAAATACTTCTCAAAAAAAATCCGACCTTGCTTTGATGTAAAAAGTATTTCCATAGCGTCTGAAATGCTTCTTCATTACCGCTAGCAAGTGCATTACCAAAGACACAACTACAGACAGAACTAGAGGCAGAACTACAGGCATGATTACATTCGTAAAATAAGCCATCAACAAAGTCGCTTAAAGTTCATTGCGAAAAAATACAAATATCCTATTCTGTAAAACATCGGATGTGTTTCTCAGGTTCACGACCTACCAATTATTCTGCCAAGAAATAAATACGAAGAAACAACGAGTAGCGACACCGACATTCAAAAAAATTATCGCTGCCTTTTGACTTCACTTCTGCAGAATGTTAGTCAGATAATCAAAGTAAAGCCTTGTTGTAAAGCCTTGTTGTAAAGCCTTATTCTCAGCTTTTTACCGTAGGAGGCAATATGAAAGTATTACGTTCATCGTTCTACATCTTTGGTCTTGCTTACATGCTGACAACTCAACCGAATCTACTCAAAGCCGAAAATTTGGTCACTGAAGATTACCCACCGTTTAATATTGTCAATCCAAAAACGGGCGAAGTTACCGGGATGTCCACAGAAAAAGTGCAGGAACTGATGAAGCGTTCCGATGAAAAATATACCATTGCTGCTTACCCATGGTCTCGCGCAGTACAAATGGCGCAAAACAATCCAGAGACTTGTGTATTTTCAACGTCGCGCACTCCTGGACGCGAGAATCTGTATAAATGGGTAGGTCCCTTAGTCAGAAATAATTGGACCATCTTCGCCCGCGTGGATGACACCCGACACCCGAAAACCCTAGAAGACTTACGTACCTATGTCATCGGTGGATACAGAAATGATGCGGTAGCAGAATTTTTTTCTTTAAAAGGTTTCGAAACCGACCTAGCCAATGCCGATGCAGATAATCCACGCAAATTGCTGGCTGGACGTTTTGATTTCTGGGCTAGCGGTGAGTTACTAGGTATTAACATTCTCAAGCAACAAGGCTTGACCAAACTGATCGTTCCACTATTTACTTTCAATCAAGCTGATATGTATTTGGCATGTAATTTAGGCTTACCACAAGAAAAGATCGACAAGTGGAATCAAATTTTGAAGAATATGGAAAAAGACGGTACCAGTGCAGCGATAGAAAGGAAGTATAAATAATCAGCTTTTCGGGGCATCAGCAGGCAAATACCTGCTGCCCCGTCAATTTAAGCCATAGACGATAGTTTATCTGCACTTCCTCCACAGGCAGACGTGGAATGCACGCCGGTCTCGCGTACAATACGGGTTTTCTCCAATTTAGTCCGGCCTTTTTCGCCGCTGACCTCACAGGTATTTATGGCAGTTATCTCATTAAGCGATGCCCAATTGGCATTCGGTCACGTTGCCCTGCTCGATCATGCAGAGTTTTCCATTGAAGCCGGCGAACGTGTCGGTTTGATCGGCCGTAACGGTACAGGTAAATCTTCTTTACTGAAAATCATCGCACGGACATCCAAAATTGATGACGGTTTGCTTGTCATGCAACAAGGGATCAAAATCGCCTATGTCGAACAGGAACCGCAATTCTCACAAGATTTATCGGTATTTGATGCCGTCGCTTCAGGTCTGGGCGAATTGCCTGGGCTCTTGCAAGAATATGAAGAATTGACAGGTCAATTTGGCGGTGACAATGACGATGCATTGATGGAGCGCATGCATGATATTCAGGTCAAACTGGACGCCGCTGATGCGTGGAGCTTAAATAATAAGGTTGAAACCACACTCGATAAACTGAACTTAGCCAAAGACGCCATCATGGGCACCTTATCTGGTGGTATGAAAAAACGCGTAGCACTGGCATGCGCCTTGGTAAGTGGTCCAGACGTGTTGTTGCTTGATGAACCAACCAATCATCTGGATTTTTCATCGATACAATGGCTGGAAGGTCTGTTAAAAGACTTCAAAGGCAGTGTGTTGTTTATTACCCATGATCGTAGCTTCCTTGATAACGTGGCAACACGCATTATTGAACTCGATCGCGGTAAATTAACCTCATTCCCCGGCAATTTTACGACCTACCAAACGCGTAAAGAAGAACAGTTGGAAGTTGAAGAAGTAGAAAATGCCAAGTTCGACAAATTCCTGGCTCAGGAAGAAATCTGGATACGCAAAGGCGTGAAAGCTCGTCGTGTACGTGATGAAGGTCGGGTTAAGCGTCTTGAACAATTACGCGTTCAGCGCAGCGCCCGTCGCGAACAACAAGGTCAGGTAAAACTCGACGTGTCGTCGGGTGAACGCTCAGGAAAAATCGTAGCTGAGATGGAAAATATCAGCAAAAACTTTGGCGAGAAAATCATCGTGCGCGATTTCTCCAGCATTATTTTGCGTGGCGACAAAGTTGGTTTGATTGGTCAAAACGGTGCTGGTAAAACGACTTTACTAAAAATGATTTTAGGTGAAGATCAACCAGATAGCGGCACGATTAAACAAGGTAGCAAATTGCAAATCGCGTACTTCGATCAGATGCGCGCGCAACTCAATGAAGAAGCCAGTCTCGCCGAGACAATCGCACCAGGTAGTGACTGGGTCGAAGTCAATGGTCAGCGCAAACATGTGATGTCCTATCTCGGCGATTTCCTATTCGCACCCGAACGTGCTCGCTCACCAGTCAAATCATTATCAGGTGGAGAGCGCAATCGCTTGCTATTGGCGCGTTTATTCGCTAAACCTGCCAATGTGCTGGTGCTCGATGAACCGACCAACGATCTGGATATCGATACGCTGGAATTGCTCGAAGAATTGCTAGAAGAATACACAGGTACCGTGTTTTTGGTCAGCCATGACCGTACCTTCCTCGATAACGTAGTGACGCAAGTCATCGTTGCTGAAGGTGAAGGTCAATGGCGTGAATTTATCGGTGGCTACAGCGATTGGGAACGTTATCGCAATACGGTCACCTCTTCGAAATCGACACCAAAAACTGAGGCCAAGACTAACTCATCTAACACCTCTTCTGCGTCCGCTGCACCAGCCGCAAAGGCGAAAAAGCTCAGTTATAAAGAGCAACGAGAGTTAGACGAATTACCAAAACTTATTGCACAATTAGAGGCTGAACAAAAAGAGATCACAGAGAAATTAGCTGATGCTGACCTGTATAAAAACGGGCCGGAAGCAGCAAATAAACTCAATGCACGCTTTGAAGAGATAGACGGCTTATTACTAGAAGCTTTGGAAAAATGGGAAGCGGCAGAAACAAAAGCCAATCCCTAAACCGAGTCAAACACACCCGAAAAATGTCAGACCGGTCGTTTTTACTGACCCGTCTGACAATTGTCAGGTTCTGGTAAGTCATACCTGGCACTCAATCACAAGTAATCAATCACAAGTAATCAATCACAACATAATTAATATTTCACAACTATAGTGAATGCTATTGCAGTAAACTAATTATCCCTTTGCCGATATATAAAAATATCGCTGTCGATAAAGTGAGATGCGCCTGAAATATTGATGCCCCTCTCATTTCGTCCACGTTGTTAGATGGATTCAAGAGGAGCGCATGTCGAGTTCACCTGCCAGTATACCGGCACTGCTTGTCTTACCCTTCGTTGGTTTGCTTTGCGCGCTCGTCCTGACACAATCCACGTATGCAAAAACTGTCTATCATTGCGGCAGCTCGTATCAAGACAAACCTTGTGGCAATTCCGACAAAGAACAAAAAGCGCCGATTGCAAATAAGACGCCTACCAAAGAAAATGCAGACAAGCCCGAAATTGATGCACAGTGCAAACAGCGAGGTGAGGACGCTAAGAGAATTATCTGGATGCGAGGCGCTGGCGCAACACAAGACCGGTTATTAGTCGATGCTGAGGGAGACTACCGCAAACAACTCATCAAAGATATTTATGCACAACAAGGAAACGCCTCTGACGTCAGAGCGGCGATAGAAAAAGAATGCATGAGCGCAAAAGAAAAAGATGCTGGAAAAACTGCCAATGCACCGACACCGGATGCCAAAGCAAACAGTGCAAGTCATGCTGAAAAAAACATCTCTTCAACCGATGCTGTCTGCAAACAGCTCATCGACTTTGTAGCAGGGATAAACAGCGTAAAACTCAACGATACAACTGGTACCACAACGGCTATCGTTCGCCAGCAAAAACAACAACTCGAATTACAAATAAAGAATCTGCACTGCCGCTAGCAATAGCAATAGCAATAGCAATAGCAAATTATGCAGTATGTATCCGATGAAATTCTGCGCACCATATTAACAATTGTTCGGCGGGCATAGGCTTGGCAAAATAAAACCCCTGAATCTGTTCGCACCCCATGTCTTTGAGCAAATTCAACGTTTTCTCGTCTTCGACACCTTCAGCGACGACAGGTAAGCCAAAATTATGTGCGAGATCAATAATGCTCTTCACAATTTGTCGGTCTTGCAGAGACTCGATCATCCCTTGTACAAACAATTTATCGATTTTTAATTCATCAATAGGAAAACGGCGTAAATACGCAAACGATGAATAACCAGTACCAAAATCGTCAATCGATAAATGAAAACCCAAGCGTTTTAATTCGCATAAGACTTCAGTCGTTTGAGCGACATCCTGAATCAATGCGCTTTCAGTAAGTTCCAGACCTATCCTCGATGGATGGGTAAGCCAGATATTCATCTTATGCGCCAACGTCGCAGTCAAATGCGCTTGCGCTAATAGCCTGGCGGATAGATTAATCCAAATGAGTACATCCAGACCGGCGGCCTGCCATTGCGACGATTCGCGTAAGACAATATTGATCACCTGTAATGTAAGTGCTTCCACCAGACCGCAACGTTCAACGGTTTCAATCAAAACATTTACTGGAATATATTCGGGATGATCGGAAGGGCAACGCACCAATGCTTCGACCGAATGAATACGCATGGTACTTAAGTCAACTTTAGGCTGATAGACGACGTTTAAACCATTCGCCTCAATGACCTCAGCGACTAATTTAGGTAGGTTTTCAGGTAGCAAGTTGGTCTGAACATTACCGCTGGCAAAGCTGAACTTTTGATGTTCGTTTAATGCCTTTTTTTGGGCGTTATCAGCAATCCGCAACATTGTCAGCGCATTCGCATCCTGGATCGGCGTACATACGACACCAATGCAAGGGCTAAAATAGACATTGCCTCCATCCACAGGAATGGGTGCCTCAAGTATCGCCAACAACCTGTGCGCAGCAAGTAGCGCAAGCGCGGGTACCGATAAGTCTGGCAACATTACCCACAACTCATTCGGACTCACAAACACCATGCTGTCCCTGGAACGCAATATAGGTTTGAAACGCGACCACAAACTTTCTTGCAATTGGCGCGCTTGCTTGTCAGAGAGTAGCGCTGCAATTCTGTCACTACGCTGCAAATTCACAACCATCAAACCAAGTACCTGATTTTCGGCCGCAAGCGACATTTCTACTTGTAATTTCTCGGCGAATTCACCGCAAGAACTAAGGCAATGCGGATCACCTTTAACAGAACCATAGAGTTGGTTATTCATGATTTAGCCACGTAAAAACTGCGGCTATCGATGCCATACGCACCATCGGGTAAACCGCGTAAGATCCGGATCGGTTCGGCATCTGGTGATTGGTGCATCAGATTTAATACCCAAGGATGTACCAATGCTTCTTTGTCCGCATTGGTGAGCACCAGAATTTGCGGCTCCAGACGCCGCAATTTATTGTGTTCCAACACAATTGCCGCTTCCCCTGTGGAGAGCTCTATCATACTACCGATAGGAAAAATGCCTATCGCCTGAACAAACTCCTCGACCAGCGGCGCATGCAATTCCAACTCAGCCTGTTTAAATAATTCTTTCATGGCATCAAATGCTGAACGTGTCGAATCGTACGCACGCACCGAAGTCATCGCAGCAAAACTATCGACGATAGCAGCCATACGGCCATAGATACTAATTTCCTCTGCTTTTAAACCCTGAGGATAGCCGGTACCGTCTAAACGCTCATGATGTTGACTAATGCCCAAATAAACGTTATGTGACAGTGGCCCATTTTGTTGTAATTTATGAAGACTGGTTGCGACGTGCTGACAAACAATCAAACGTTCTTCATCATCAAGCTTGGCCGGTTTTTTCAAAATTTCTTCCGGCATACTTAACTTACCAACGTCCATCAACAAACCTATCATGCCCAGTTCATTAAGCTGCTGTCTCGCAAAACCTAAATGTCGCCCTAAAGTCATCATATACACAGCCACTTTCAAGCCATGCGCATAAGTTTCTACGTCCTCACTCTGCATACGTATCAACCACATTAAAGCGGACGGATTGGCAATGACACTCTCCGTCAACAACTGCACAGCGGGCCGTACCTGATCTAGTTCCAGCTCCCTTCCATCATGAATGTCATCGGACATTTTCGCTAAGAATTCCTGCGTTCTGCTGACAGCTACCGAGGCATGTTTAATTTCTTCCTGCATCGGCGCCCGGTCTTTATAGATCACCAGATTTAGCGTTGAAGGAATGAATTCCGGATGCTTTTTCCGTGCAATAAATTGCTTTTGTTCACGTGTACTTTGGTAAGGTTTCGCCGCTTTCCACTTGATAACCCACCCTTGTATTCGCTCATAGAAATCGAGTGGTGCGTAGATCACATCCCGCGGGTACAGTTCCTCGATGAATTGGCTAAAAGAAGCGGTTGATGGCGGCACTAATTGCGCAGTGCGTTCAGCCATACTCACATCTTGCGCCGCAGTAGTAACACTGGCATAGCGCAAATAATAAGGAACGGGTTGGATAAAATTTTGCCTTGAATTGCTAGAATTTTCTTGAAAAACCTTGCTCTTCTTGCGTGCGGAAGGCGCATCCTCGACACCGGTAAAGGCTTGCCATATTTGTTTTACGCCATTGGTAACAACACCTAAACTATAGCGTTCATCGATTTTCGCGGGCGGCGCTGAATAACTAACCCGGACAGTCGTTTGCTGCTCTATCGCAGGTTCATCGTCTTCGGGCGGAAGGTGAACACTGTCCCATGGCAAATGCAATAAGGCAGTTGGGTCACTACGACTTGGATCTATCGTCAATTCACGTACCATACTTTGCAAAGTCTGGCAGTCAAGCAGCTCTGTCAATAAAAAACCTTGCAGCAGAAACGATGTTTTTTCCCATGGCCGATCTAA
Organism: Cognatundibacterium jejuense; assembly: GCF_014284255.1. GTDB lineage: Bacteria > Pseudomonadota > Gammaproteobacteria > Burkholderiales > Burkholderiaceae_D > Undibacterium > Undibacterium jejuense. Next base: position 128,624 of record NZ_JACOFV010000013.1, on the reverse strand, counting down.
CTCGACCACGAACATGCCAACGCGCAGATCGCTAATACTGATCAATAACGCATCCCGTAATTTTCTTTTTTTGCGTATCAAGATAAATGAATGACGTTTTATGCAGACTTCAATTTAATGCTTTTATCGCTAGTCTACGTAGTTACGAATAATAAAATTTTACGCGCATCGTAAAAATATTTTTGGGGACATGCACAGAAAGAAGCAATTTGACGCAAACACCCATTTATTATCGCATCAGTTACCGATTAATTAAGTTCTTTTGACATTCGTTTACATGCAAATTTGTTGTCAATTGTTACATAGCAAAAAACTTAAAAAGTTTATCCTCCCCTTACTTGGCTCACAGCTTATTAAAAAGCTATTATAGACAATGATAAAGCAGGGACAACCCGCTACCAATATCTTGCGTCCATTAAAAATGACCTCATATACTCCCCATCAGTATTATTTCAAGGTCTATATTTAATATTGCGAATTCGTTGAAAAATGGCTCTAAAGGTGGGAGTATATTTATTTCCCCAAAAGATATTCATCATGCTATTCGGTATAGGAAAGCACTCTTTAATAAAAATTCGGCTCGATTTCTAACTCGACACCAAATTTTTTCAGAACATCAGATTGAACTGTCTGTGCCAATAGCTTTACCTCAGCACCAGTGGCATGTCCACGATTGACCAGCACTAAGGCCTGCTTTTCGTAGACCCCCGCGGCGCCCAAACTACGCCCCTTCCAGCCAGTTTGTTCAATCAACCAACCTGCTGCGAGCTTGAAGTCACCTGAGGGCTGAAGATAGCTGACCAGATCAGGATATTGTGCGAGCAAAGCGTGACGAATTGAGGCCGACACGACAGGGTTCTTAAAAAAACTGCCTGCATTACCAATCAATTGTGGATCAGGCAACTTAGCTTGACGTATAGCAATAATTGCTTGACTAATCTGCAATGCATTCGCTTGTTGAATTTGAGCCTGCTCCAGCCATTTCATCACATCAGCATAAGCAAGTCGGGGATGCCACATTTTTGGAAGTGCAAACGTGACATTTAATATCACCATACGATCACGCAAGCTTTGCTTAAAAATGCTATCCCGATAGGAAAACAAACAAGCCGCTTTGTCCAAAGTGACCACTTCACCAGTAGCAAAATCAAATGCTTCCAGACTGTGAAAAACGTCCTGAATTTCGACCCCATATGCACCGATATTTTGGATAGGCGCAGCACCTACAGTGCCGGGAATCAATGACAAGTTTTCTAACCCTGGCCACCCTTGTGCCAGCGTCCACTGAACGAATTCATGCCAATTTTCTCCCGCAGCAGCAGTCACATAATAAAAATCCGCATCATCAGAAGTCAACTTCTTACCTTGCAGGCACATATGCAAGACCAACGCATCTATCTGATCAGATAGAACCAGATTACTGCCACCACCAAGAATTAAACGTGGCAACTGCGACAAGGAAGGATCATTGCGCACCGCCTGCAATTGCGCCAGTTCAATCACTGGTAAAAACAATTTTGCCTGCGCTGCAATACCAAAAGTATTGAGCTTTTGCAGAGAAACATCGCGAGAAAGGGTATTAATAGTCGTCATAAGTCGCAAATTATAGCTGCTAGGCTTTGTAAGCGTCCCGCATTTGATAAAATGCGCTATATTTATTTTTTCACCAAGGAAGCACTATGCCCTCATTTGATACCGTCTCTGAAGCAAACATGGAAGAAGTAAAGAATGCGGTAACGCAATCGAATAAAGTCATCACCAACCGCTTCGACCTCAAAGGCACCAGCGCCAAGATCGAGCTCAAGGACAAAGAGCGCGAAATCGTCGTTTTTGGCGACTCCGATTTTCACTTAGACCAGATTATCGTCGAACTGACCCAGACACTGGGTAAGCGCAAAGTTGACGTGCGTTTTCTCGACATGGGCAAAGTGGAAAAAATTGGCGGCGACAAAGTCAAACAGGTTATCAAAGTCAAAAACGGCATTGAAACTGAAGACGCAAAGAAAATTGTCAAAGCAATCAAAGATAGCAAAATGAAAGTCCAGGCCAGCATTCAAGGCGATGCAGTGCGCGTACAAGGCGCAAAGCGCGATGATTTGCAAGCGGCAATGGCTTTATTACGTAAAGAAATCAAAGATCTGCCACTGGAATTTAATAATTTCCGTGATTAATTAGTCTTATATTCAAAGCTGCTGGATAGATGCTGCGTCGATTTTTTGCAAAATCGACAAATCCGTTGTTCCTATCTGGCAGCCTGCTTCTTGTACCCCATCCATAAAAGGCTTGCCATGAAACGCATTGTTACGCTGGCTTTAATGGGGTTTAGCACATACGCAGCAGCAACTGATGTCGGGGTAGTTGGCTTATTTCCCGGCAAAGCGATTCTTGTCGTCGATGGCGCGCCACCGAAAACTTATAGCGTCGGCAGCATAATCAGCAGCGATACTAAGCTGGTCGACGTTGACCACGATACCGCCACCATTGTCAGTAATGGCAAACGTTCTGTGCTCGCAATGGGTCAGGCCGTTGCGCGTACATCCCCTGGCAAGAGCAATCAAGTTGTATTGCAAGCGGGTGATCAAGGACATTTTATTGCCAACGTTAGCATCAATGGCGTGAGTATCAGGATGATGGTCGATACCGGTGCCAGTCTCGTCACCTTACCTGCTAGCGACGCAGTACGTCTGGGCATTCATTACACGAATGGCACACACGGTAGAATGAACACGGCTGGCGGTGTGGTCAACGCTTACGGCGTGAAACTTGATAGCATCAAGATTGGTGATATCGAACTTTATCAAGTCGATGCCGCCGTCCTTGACTCCGGCTTAAGCATCCCCTTATTGGGTATGTCCTTTTTAAACCGCATGGAAATGCGCCGCGAAGGGGATCAAATGACCCTGAGCAAACGCTTTTGATCCAGACTGCAGAATATACGCGCTAACAAAAATGCCCCTCATAATTCTGTTCCAGCAGCACAAAAAGTGCAGTCAGGAACAAAATCAAGGGTGGGGCTTTTCTCTGTTTCTATATCCGGTCAGAAATCAATCTGGCTCAGCTATTTTTTCTAAGACAAATTTTCTATTTACACCGCAGATTGCACGAGACGGCGTTGTTTAACTGCGTTCGCCAATCCTTCCAGCACAGCGACGCTAGAATCCCAATCGATGCAACCATCGGTCACTGACTGACCGTAGACCAATTCTTTACCTGGTACCAGATCCTGACGTCCCGCGACCAGATGCGACTCGATCATCACGCCAACTATTCGCGTATCGCCAGCAGCAATTTGATTACCAATATCTGCGCAAACTGGGATTTGATTGGCAGGGTTTTTCGAACTATTTGCGTGTGATGCATCAATCATTAAGCGCGAAGCCAGACCTGCATTAGCGATATCTTTGCAAGCTGCATCGACACTGGCAGCATCATAATTCGGTGTTTTACCGCCACGCAAAATGATGTGGCAATCTTCATTGCCATTGGTGGAAACAATCGCAGAATGGCCGCCTTTGGTGACCGATAAAAAGTGATGTGGTTGCGACGAGGCTTTGATCGCATCGACGGCAATTTTGACGTTACCATCAGTGCCATTTTTAAATCCCACCGGGCAGGATAAGCCAGACGCCAACTCACGATGAACTTGGGACTCTGTGGTGCGCGCGCCGATCGCGCCCCAGCTAATTAGATCAGCGATGTATTGCGGGCTGATCACATCCAGGTATTCGGTTCCGGCAGGCAAGCCAAGTTCGTTAATATTGAGCAGCAGTTCACGAGCGATACGCAGGCCGTCGTTAATCCGGAAACTATTGTCCATATAAGGATCATTGATCAAGCCTTTCCAGCCAACGGTGGTGCGTGGTTTCTCGAAATAAACACGCATAACGATTTCTAATTCGCCTGCGAAACGCCCGCGCTCAGCAGCGAGTTTGCGTGCATATTCCATTGCTGCTTGTGTATCGTGGATGGAACAAGGTCCGATGACGACCATCAATCTGTCGTCTTGTCCGTGCAGAATTCTATGCAATGCGGTGCGGGCATTAGCGGCAGTTTCAGAGGCCTTTTCGGAACAGGCAAACTCACGAATCAAATGTGAGGGTGGAACCAATTCCTTCATTTCACGAATACGTAAATCATCGGTGCGCTGCATGTTTTCTCCCGTTTTTCTCAATACTAGGTAACTACTATTTAAATGCTATGTGAATACTAAATGAATACTAAATTCTAAAATTTCTGGCAAAAAAAAACCGCCACAGCTGGCGGTTTTTACGAATTCTGGTTGGGCTCTTTTTCTTTGCGCGCTTACCTTCTTCCGACCGCCTGAGGCTGGGAATAGCTAAAGTAAAAAAAGAAAAAGAAGTGTGTCATTTTCATGAAATTAGGTGCTTGAATGAAAAGCCTGTATTAAATTCTGATAAAACCTGAAAAGTCAGACTTTGATATTGCATCAAAATTTTGCAATTAGCAAGCCTAAAAATCAAAAACCTCGATTATTTTTTCCAAAGTGGCGGCGGCTCTGGTGGAATATCACTATCCGGATAGACATTCATCACCGGATTGCTTTTTTCTGACACTTTGATTTGGGGTGCATTGCGCGCAACCCAACGGCGCATTTCTTGCAAATTGACCACGATATCTGCCCTACCCGGCCCCAGACGTACCGCACGCTCAAGCAAAGCCAGGGCTTTTTCATAATCGCCCTGAGCCGCAACCGCCACTGCCTGATTATTGATCGCAGACGGATCAAACGGATTTACTTTAGCTGCTTCGGCAAATTTTTTGCTCGCTTCTGCATTATCGCCTTGCGAAAGTTGAATCCTGCCTTCTGCCTGTAAATCTGCTGCAAATGAAGCAGTCTGAGCAAAGAAAGCGAGTGGTAACATGGCTACCATGAATAAACGTCTCAAAATTTTACCCATTTGCATTAATTTCCCATGTAATACGGCTTAGGTGCCACTGGTGGGAACGACACCGGACCGCGCTTAGGCTCAAAGGTATAACGTAAGTACACCAGGGCAGATGCATCTGTGAAATCACCTGAGTTATCAACCGACATGCGTCCACCCAGCGCAAAATGCGGCGATAGCAAGTATTCTGCCGCACCAGCTAATTTATATTGAATACCTGTATGTGTTTGCCCAGCATATGTCGTATTGATGCTGACTTTTGGATTCGCCGCAGCAAATAACTCTAAAGAAGTCTGATCAGCACTGACCAGCGGGTAATACGGTGCAGCATCGACGCGGAACGATTGTACGCCTATCGCAGCGCCAAGCTGATACGACAATTTGCCGCTACGGCCACTTACTTCAACTGGCAGGTTCAATGCGTAATAAGATTGTGGGCTAAAGTAGCCACCATTTCCGTAGGTAAAGTTTTGCAGATTTTTCTTATAGAACATGGTGGTCAAATTGAGTCCCACCGTGACACTGGTATTTTTGGTTTTATAGACGCGCCAGTAGGCACCACCGCCGAAATCCAATGCCGTATTTTTGACGACATTGGTTCCCAATAATTCTGCAAAACCAAGACCCCCGTAGACACCGCCATCATCCTCGTTGTAGGCAGCGTCAACCCGCAAGCCGTTCTTGGTCACACCACCCCAGCTTAATCCATAGATGCTATCACGTGCCCCGGCATAAGAGAGGTAGCTATCAGTAACGGAACGGCGTGCCAGTTCAACGCTGAATTTCATGTCATCAACCTGATTGCTCCAACGAATTCCACCAACAACATTCTTGATCGGAAAACCAATAGGACTCGATCCAATATCGACTTTAAAGCCAGAGAGTTCGTAACTCAGACTAAGCGCAACACCTTTCGCGACTTGATCAATCGATGCTGCATTAGACAAGCCTTGTTGTCGCGCAATCGTTGTGAACGGGACATTGGCGAATTGCGCCTGCTGACTCAAAATCACATTTTTACCAAACAAGCCGCCGCTATTCGGATCATTCAAGTTTAAGACGCCTGGATCTACCGTCACCGGAATGATTTTCAAACCAGATTGCCCGTAACCCAAGGTTGAGACATGCGCTTCAATGGGTATTTCCAGGTCTTTAAGTTGTGACAAGCCGCTTTGCCCACTGCGGGCACGTGCAGACAAGCCTACTGTCACTTCTGAACGGTTTAACTCATTAAGCGAATCAATCTCTCTCATCAGCGCCTCTTCTTCAGGGCTGACTGCCGGTCCACCCTTAGAAGACGTCGGCATTGAACTTGTTGAAGCAATAGCGCTCGAACGACCATTCATTGCAGCAGTTGTATAGGTATTCTGAGCGGGACTTTGCGTCGCAGCTTTAGCAACTGTATTGCTATTGAACGTCGTATTTTGACTTGTGGGCGAAATCTTCACCGGAACAGGCACCTGCACAGCAGCAGGCTGTGTTGAAGGTAAGCTCGGTACGCTTTTAAGGACAGGAGCAGGGTTCACCGGAACTACCGGGGCCGTTGATATGCCGACACTTGCAGGTGCCATACTGGTAACGGGAGCAGTTGCTGCAGCGCCGACAGCAGCGGCAGGAATTGTTACCTTCAATGCCGACGGAGCGGAAGTTGTATACTGCGATGGTAGTTGCGGCACTTCTTTTAATGCAGGACCAGCGACCGTCTTAGTCACTACTGCTTCAGTTTTGCGTTCGGCAAACGGATTGACTTTAAAATCGCCAACGTTGACAACAGGTGCTACCGGATCGACTAAACGCAGACCACCAGCACCACTTTTTCCATCACCGGCCAATGGTCTCTGCGCTTGCTCCATTGCCAGCGCTTTTTTGAAGTAGCCTAGTGCTTTACCATTTTGTCCTTGCGCTCTGGCCACATTACCCGCTAAAGCGATAAAGCGTGGATTATCTGGTTGCAGATGCATCAACTTATCAAGATTTTCTTCAGCGCCTTTGAAATCTTTGACCTGTATCGCTGCAAACACCAGTCCTTGTAAAACCTCAGGGTTATCTGGTTCGGTTTTCAGCACCTTGACATACAATTCTTTTGCTGAGTCAGTATCACCAGACGACGAGTAAATGCGAGCAAGAGCCAATAGCAACAGATTGTCGTCTGGATTTTCGATCAGCATTGGCTGAATGTAGGTATAGGCACTAGCGTAATCTCCGGCTTCACGGGCACGGTCTGAGTAGCGCATCGCCAGGGCTTTTTGCAGCTGTTTGAATGCCGCAACCTCATCTTCATTCAGCTTCGGCATACTTGCAACCCGCCGCATAACAGCCTCTAATTCGGCCTCTTGATTAGCTTGCATCAGGGTTGTTGCGTATTCCAACAACAAGCTCGCGGATGGCTTTGGCGTGTCTTGCACCGCCTGACGTATCATCGCGTAGCCGCGCTCGGTATCGCCCAGCTTGATATATAAGGCGGCAACGGTGCCAACAAATTCCGGATCTTTATCAGCGGCAGCGTTGATTTCCCCTAAAATTTCCCTGACCTGCTCGGTCTTGCCGCGCTTATTCAACAAATCGATACGGTCAAGCTGAACACGTATCCACAACCTTTTTTGCAGCGTGAACATTTCTGGTCTGCGCGCATTGGGCGGAATACGCTCCAATGTTGCCAAGCCTTCCCACCACAATTGTTGTAACTGACTGAGCAAGGCACTTACGTACAAGGCCTCGGCTTCCGGTTTATCAACATTGGTCAGCACATCAAGCAAGGCTTGTGCTTGACCGGGCATATTCCGCTTCAAATAAATCTTAGCCAGAGCCATGCGTAACCAGGCATCTTCAGGCTTGATCAAAATCGCATCTTCCAGTGCCATTTGCGCACCGTTAATGTCGCCTGCTGCCTCTAGTTGCTTGGCTTTTTCAACTAATTGCGATGATTTCAAATTGGCCAAAATCGCCAATTGTCGCGGTAACATGTACGGAGTCAACGCTTCCATATCAGCAAGCCGTTTTTGTACATCATAAATTCCGACCAAGCCGTCCAAGGCGCGCATATTGGTTTTGTCGGCGTTAAAAACGCGCTTGTAGTTTTCCTCTGCACCGACCATATCGTTATCAGCTTTGAGTGCATCAGCTAACTGCAAAATACCTGATGGTTCTTTACTGTTGAGCGCGATGGCTTTACGTAACAAGGCAATGCCCTTTGCGCTATCGTCATCTTCAAATGCACTACGAGCCTCTTCGATGATCGCCCAATAGTTTGCACCGTCATACGCTTGCTTCCAGTTGCCCCTGCCGCTACTTGAAGATAATTTCAAGGCTTTTTCTAGATACTTACGTGACTCGACAAATTCTTCCTGACGCATTTTTACCAGGCCCATACCACCATAGCCAACGGGGTCTTTAGGGTGAGTCTTAATCAGTGTCGTGAATTCTTTTTCCGCCGTTGGGACATCGTTGTCGTCTAAGGCAGCAAAACCAGCTGACTGGCCTTTGACAAATGCTGTGTCGACCTTAGGCTTATTTGGCGCACGGCGACTTTCCACTGCCTCTATTTTGGGTACCTTGCCGATGTTGGCAAGTTTAGTCTGTATCATTTTATCGTCAGGATGTTTTTCCAGATAAGCACGGTAGTATTTACTATCGCTTTGTGCCACTCCCATCCAACTTAATGCCTGACGCCAGGCTTCATTCGCCTGTTTAGATACTTCCGGTTTATTACTGAGGTTTTCTAGCAATCCTATGCCTTCATGACGATATGCATCACGATAGGTCAAGGTTTGGGCATAGGCCAGCGCATATTTCAAATTTGTCGGATTCTCTTTGACCAACTTTGCCTGACCAGATTTAGCCTCGTTGTAACCATTCAAGGTACCCGCCAATACCTGATAATATTCGAGCGCAGCATCTCCCTTCAGACGGGACGGATCGCCGAGCAAACGAAAGCTGTCTGCAGCTGCATCAACATCGCCTTGCCGCGCTAATTTACGAGCATCTTCCAGTTGCACCTTGGGATTCACTGCTCCGCGACGTATTGCCTCGTCAACTGGACGAATTTGCGCCTGGGTCGCCTTTAGCTGTTTGAGTTTTTCCAGATAGGTTTTTGCTTGTTCAGGGTGACCGCTACGCGCCTCATACATACCGAGCGCAACCAGCGCATCGATATTATCCGGGTCAACTTTAAGCAATTTGCCCCAGGCATCGGCCGCATTGTCATCACGGCCGCGCTGTTCCCAGAATTGGGCTTGCTCAATTAATTTTTGTTGCAGAGGAGAGTTCGCAAAAGCCACATCGAATTCGAAGTACATCGCCAAAAGCGCTAGTACCATCGCTTTTCTTTTGAAAACCATTCATTTCCCCTGTTAAATCCCTGTTAAATACTTGACAGACCGCGTGATGCCGCATTCTCAGACATCATAAAACTCTTAAAGGTTTTTTGACATTCTAACCAATCAGACCGCAACAAAGCGGCCTGATTGGTTATTTTTTTACATTCACTTATGTACTGCGAATGACATTAGTTATTCATTGCCGTCATTGACGTGCAGGCGATTTGCCGCTTTTCTTCTCAAATAACGGAATAACATCGTTGCTACAATGAGTGACGCCAGCATCAGGAAAATAATCAACACAATCGGGCGAGTTGAAAGACTCCATTTAATCATAGTCCAGAGTGGAAGATGTCCAGAGTAATAAGTGTCACCTACCAGAGCATTGACTATTTTATCTCCTTTAATCAGTACCAAATCCCCCTGAAATTTACTACGTAAATCTGCCTTATTCAATCCGCTCACCACATCAAGTAGGCTCTCGGCATTACCGCCGGTGACTACAATTACTGAGTGTCCAGATGATAAAGGAGACTCAAACTGCATCATCGCTCCAAAAGCGTTCCCGGTTTTTGCTAACATTTCTCCGGAACGACGCTCGACATCATCCAGATCCTTGCCTGCCCATCTTGCCAATACGCGCAAAAAACCACGTGGGATTTGCAAATGATTGCCAGTATCGTCCATGCTCATAGGCATATATTTTGACCACTGTTTCAATAAAGGCTGATCACCATTCGTTGCAATCAACAACAAGTCTTTATCACTGTGTTTGTCAACATCAACGCTACGTATCACCGTACTATTCGTCACCGGGTATCCGGTAGACTCGCCCATACGTCCCATCATATTTAGGAAAACTTGAACTTCCTCGTTACTTGGACGATCAGGCATCACTACGGCTGAAGCAGATAAGTCTGCAAATTTTGTGAATGGGAATCCCGCATTAGCGACATAGGCGAGATTAGGAAAGGTCGCATAATGCGGCATATCCGAAAAATCAATGGTCGAATCCGGGTCAATCGCAGAGCGGACATTATCCAGATAAACGTCCTTACATTGTCCTTGCTTTGGGTAATCGTAAAAGAACTGGAATTGCAATTGATTTTCGGCACCAATTTTAAACAAAGGTACTTGAATTTCTTCTTGCGCAAAGCGATGGCCCTCTTTGAAAAATAACATCACTGATTCTTTGATCTTACCTTTTTCTGTTTCGGCACCGGACAGCGGCAAAGAACGAACAAAGCCATTGTTAATACCGACATTGAGAGTTGATTTATCTATCGTTGGTCGCGGTGTAAAGCGATAACGCAAATCGATAGGTACGCCGTCACGCTGCCAGGTGAACAGATCTGGAGCAACCCGCATATTCAAGCGGATGACATCCGGGTTCATTCCACTCACCTGCAAATCATCGACGGATAAGACTTCACCAAATTTTACCGGGCGATTGGTTGGGAACCAATTCGGTGCATCGTAGGCAGCGCGTAATTCAGGCTCCTTGAAGTCTTTAATCAACGCACTCGGTCCAGATAATACTGATTGCCCCAAAGTTAAAGCCTGAGCCGCAATTTTCAGTTCGGAATTATCACGCCCCAAAACCAGTAACAATTTATATTTAGGATTGGCGGGATTAGCAACGACCATTAATGTTGGGCCATTGATCGTTGGAATTTGTATACCCGCAGGCACTTCTTTACTAGTAGCAAATACGATCGCATGTGCTTTCGGCAGACCTTCTGTCGATACTGGGAAACGCGCGCCACGATACGAGGCAAGGTGACCAAACCATGAGGCGACAACACCCGCATTGCGCAACATGTCTAAGGAAGCTTGTTGTGGCAGAACGAAAGGTAAATCCAATAATTTAGAGTCACGCCGATCAAAGAATGGTGCTGGCAACAATGCCAAGTCATTGGCTAGATCCAGAGAATTCACGGTGAGTTCGAGATAGCTGGTGTTGCTGATTTGCGCCCACAAGCTGGAATGATATGGGTCTTCGCAGTCTCTGGTGTAGTGACCAATCAATTTGAATTTAAGTTGATTGAAGTCAGCGAAAAAACGTGGATCAATCGTATCTTCACGAACGATACCCTTCGATGTTTCTCTTGGTAGAGGAACGGCACTTACTAACTCATTATTGACCAACACTTTGAGGTGCGACAACTCAGGTAATAAGGCGGGAGAATAGGCAACACCATATTTTACTTTCGCTGAAGTAATGACCTCGTCGCTGCGAACCGTAAACGGGAAGCTACGTTCTCCTTCTATGCCACGCAACTCAATTGCATCGCCAGGCAACATTTGTTTTAAGGTAATCGTGTAGACCTTTTGATTGCTTGAAGGTGCAGCCGCAGGAATAGCAGTTGTAGATGGGCCCGCTGGATCATCGCTAGTCTGCTCTTCGGCTGGCTTGCTGTGTTTTGACTTAGCATAAACATTGTCATGCATCGTCAATGACAAACCAGCAGCAATCGCTAATACCAAAGTCGTTTTAGCGGCGCGTTTCCAAGGTAGTTTGGTTTTATTTTTTTTCACAATGTCAGCTTCAGTATGTGTATTCATATTTTCAGATCTTTTTTCCCAGTATTGCTTTAGTCCTTCGCCAAATCTGACGAATCCCTGTACGCTATGAAAAGCAATTTCCTTTAACCCATTCAACGGATGATCAATATTACGATCATCCGACCAATTCAACCAGACATCAGCCCGCCCAACCGTACAACTAATTAAATCTTTTTGTTGTTGCAAATCCAATTCTAAAAACTGCACACTCAGCACGTTTTTCTTCACGAAGATCACTTTAGAGGGAAACAGGCATTCTCCATTTGTTCCGTATAACGAAACCAGAAGTAAATCATCCTTTTGCATGGCAAAACCATCTGGGACTTTCAGGGACATTCCCCCCATAGAAAAATCTTCGGTTTGACAGACGATAGAGTGGCCATTCGATAAGCGCAAGGTAGCGTTTAAGATAGCCCTCACCCTATGCGTTCTGCGCACCTGTTTTGTCTCCGTTGCCACAGCTAATGTAGCGCCTAAAATTACCAGGTTATAAATGGTCCACAACATGTTCAGAATTACGGTATCGAGCTCAAAAGTATTCCACCATAATGCCCGTCCAATGCCGATCAGAAATCCAAGGACATTTAAAGTCAGCATGACCAGATATGGTTTAGAGATCACCCAGTCGAAGTGTTCCTCCTGAACCAAACCACCTTTTGCCGTCACATTGAACGTACCTAATTTAGGGTTAATCAAGGCGACCAGAGTCGGTCGGAAAATATACCAGGCCAATGTAGCTTCATACACTTCAGCCCAAAATGAATGCCGGTGTTGGCCTTGGATACGGGAGTTAGTTAAGTTGGCGTGCAATAAATGAGGCAATGAATAGGCTGCAATGGACAGTGCCGAAGCCTTAATAATGTGAACTTCAAAAAATAGGTAAGAGATGGGTGCCAGCAAAAAGACCATGCGTGGCAAACCGTAGAAAAAGTGGAGCATCGCATTGCTGTAACAAAGGCGCTGCCCGAACTTCAAACCTCTGCCAAATAAAGGATTATCAATCCTAAAAATCTGTGCCATACCCCTGGCCCAACGGATTCGCTGCCCTACGTGAGCGGACAAACTTTCGGTTGCCAGTCCAGCCGCCTGAGGTAAAGCCAAATACGCTGTGTTATAGCCGCGTCTTTGCATTTTGAGGGCTGTATGCGCATCTTCAGTCACGGTTTCTACGGCAATACCCCCGATTTCCTCAAGATAACTACGTCTCAAAATCGCGCATGAACCACAAAAAAAAGTTGCATTCCAAAGGTCATTGCCATCCTGGATCAGACCATAAAAGAGTTCCCCTTCGTTCGGCACGTTTCGGAAAGTTTGCAGATTTCGCTCAAATGGGTCTGGCGACAGAAAATGATGGGGGGTCTGTATCATTGCCAGCTTTGGGTCAACTAAAAACCAGCCCATGGTGTATTGCAAAAATGACCGCGTCGGCATGTGATCACAATCGAAAATTGCAACGTATTCGCCATCTGTTCTTTTGAGAGCGGCATTGATGTTGCCGGCTTTTGCATGTTTATTGTCGGCACGGGTATAACATTTCACGCCTATACTCTCAGCAAATGCTGCAAATTCAGGCCGTCTACCGTCATCCAAAATAATAATGTTTAGTTTATCCCGCGGCCAATCAATACCCATTGCCGCCATCACGGTTGGTTTAACGACACTTAAGTCTTCGTTATACGTCGGAATAAACAAATCAACAGTAGGCCAGGTTGACGTATCCGCTGGCATCATGATTGGCTTACGCTTTAACGGCCATGCCGTTTGCAAATAGCCTAATAACAAAACCACCCATGCATACACTTCTGCCATGACAAGTACCAAGGCAAAAAATAAGTCCAATGGATTTTCACTGCTTATTGTGTAGGTGATACGCCAATAGATGTAGCGACTGGTCGCGCTGACGGAAAACATCACCATGATTAATGAGATCAGGGTTCCGGTATAGCGCCGTAGATAAAGTGCCGTTGAAAAAATAATAGTGGAAAAAAAAGCCTGTAGCGGCAACTCCATAGGAACGCTAATCGCAGCCCAATACAGTAAGGATGCAGCAATTAAAGCCAGTGCACGAGGCACCTTGTGCTCCCACCCTGGCCAGTTGACCATCGATAAGCCAAGCTCATTGAGGCGACCATACAAATAACGAGAATTAAGTATCGAGCGCATTAATCGACCAATCCAAAATTTTTCTGCAACCAAGTCGTCAGGTATTGCATATCCTGAGTGGCAGAACTATGTTGAGCGTAGTAAGAAACTGGCGTCTGGCAAGCGAGCGCTTCACTAACAGCCTCATCACGATGAATGGCCGTAGGCACGAAGCGTTCACCCAGATTTGAACGCAACATCCCAAATACATCACGACACAGTTGTTTAGAGGCATCCATTTGATTCAGCACATAGCAGTAACCTAGAAAATCCTTGCGCCCCTTTGTATAGAACTGAATCAGGGATTCAATGGATGGGATTGTAGAATACGAAGCGGCATCTGGCTTGAGCACAACCAAACCAATATTGGCCACTTTCAATACTTGTTGCAGATAAATACTAGGACCAGGTGGTGTATCAATTAAAACCACGTCGATTTCATTCAGACCAAGGCTGTTGAGGTGTGATAGTAACCAATTCGGTTCAGTCTTGATTGTGTGTTCGAATTTATCCCGCTGTTTTTCGTCAACTGAGCCATACGGCAAAAAATCGACGCCAAAACTACTTTCATGCAAGGCATTTCGCCACTGCCCTTGTGGCAGGTTATAGGTAGCAATCCCGGCAGCATCGTTATGAGGCATGCCAAAATGCAATCTCAGCGCATTTTGCGGGTCTAAATCCAAAACGGTAATTACTGCACCGAGGCGAGCTAAGGAAGCTGCCAGATTGGCGGTCACTGTTGTTTTACCAACGCCGCCTTTGGGAGAAATAACTGCAACAACCCTCATGGTCTGAATATTTTTTTGAAAAATGAATTGACTGGCGCTTCGACTTTTTGTGGTTGTTGATCTTGATTGAGTAAACGCTTAAAAACTTCCGACACTGAATGTGATTTTGAAGAGAGTGGAATAGCACTTACTGAAGCTGATATTGACGCTGTTGTTGATGCTGTTGTTGATGCTGATCCAACAGGACGAGAAGAAAATAAGGAATTCACTTTATTCTCTACAGGTGGTGTAACTACTTTGGTCGCAAAAAGAGATTGTTTGATCTCAAAAAAATCATTGGCGGCAGGAGCAACCGGTGGTGTTGAGTTCAATGCCGCTCCATTGACTTTAGGCGTAGCAACTTGTGACAACAGCGATTCTGCAGTGGCATCAGGAGGAGCCATGATGGCAACTCCAGCCTCTTCGAATTCGTGGCTCAAGTCCTGGGGTGCTTCATTCACACGCACATCACGCAGGAGAGGCCAACGTTGTTTTGCCTGTTCACTATCAATATCACGATTAATTTCCTGATACGAATTCGTTGTTTGTCCAAATTTTTGAAAAAGATTTTTAACATCATCATTCATAATTTTCACCATCCTTGTTTAATTTCCAAGCACGCTACGTAATGCGACCTAACGACGCGTGAAATAAGACGGTTCTTCCACTTGCTTTTTCAACTGGTACACAAACAACTGCCCTTCTTCTAAAACATTATCGCGCTGGGATAAACGTAAAGATTTATCCATTCCCAATCCATCAAACCATTGTGCATAAATGCCCTCCAACAAGGCAGGGGACCATGACAAAGCCTCATTGCCAAATGCCACTTTTAAGGGCGATGCATGATGGGCGATAATCAGGCTATCAACCTCTTCAATGATTTCAACCCAACCCCAATTCAAATCCGACCAAATTTTATTCATACCTGCCTCTAAGGAAAGTAAGCTGCTTCCGTCGCCAATTGAAAATTCCAGAGCCATCGTGCGCCCCAACTGGTGCATAAAGGTACGAAGATCACTGGTGTCCCCTTTCGATGCAAACTCAACGGAAAAAGCTTTCAAAAATGCCTTCCATTGGATCGAGCATTGTTGATTTTCGTAATATTCCGCGCTCTTAGTCGACATAGGTGCAAACTTCCCTGTACTGTTTTATGGCTAAAATTAGATTTCGAATCAATGAACTATTGATATGCAATTACTTTATCATCCTGCGTCCGCAAAAATCTATGCTTCCACCATGCTCAAATGTCAATAAAGTATAAAAAGTAACAATTTGTAAGAGATCCAAGACGGTCGCCCGCCATTACTTTTATAAAGTGCTGGAATTCCTAAGCATTGAGTTATTCAGCAACAATTTTCACACATTGGTTTACGCCAAAAATTTTCGGCTAAATTCACCGATTAGCCACCAAAAATGGCGAATATGTATCCATTTAACCACGAATTCGTGACCCGATAATGTCAAACCAGTAACTAACTGTTGGATATTTTCATCAAGAGCATTACATATGTTTTTTTGAAACAGTTATCCAGAATAAATTAAACAACATGTAATAAAAAATACATGCCTAAAAAGCAACCAAAGAAAACTTGTTAAAATTTTAAAGTAGTTAATACTAGTTAACGTCCTAACAAAGATAAAAATGAACCAAAAACATGAAAAATATCAAATACATCACGATAATTTACAATTGCCTAACAGCATTTTTCTTTGAAACCGTTGTAGTACTAAGTAACTCAGCTGCGTTGCGCGATACCAGCAAGCAACCAATCGATGATTGCCTGTAGATTTTCGGCGGCAGCATTGGTGGGTTTGTATTCTAAAATCGGACGTTCAAAGGCAAGCGCCTCTTCTACTTCTGCACTTTCGGGAATAACAAAAGGAACCATACGATTACCAAGTCGTTCGGCAAAAAGTGCGAGCACATCCTGAGCGAGCTGGCGTTTGGCGCCTTGGTTAATGATATAAGCAGAGCCTATACGTGCACCGGAATGCCCGCCATAGGTTGCAATTAATTCTTCCATCTCAGGCAAAGTTGAATACGAAGCTGCGTCAGCCAACATCACTACGAGTAAAAAATCAGCCGCATGAACCGCTTGCTTCAGATAAACCGAGGGCCCCGGGGGGGTGTCCAACAAAACAATCGTATCCGGATGAAGATTAGCACTTTGCAATTTTTTGAGCAGCCAATCGTCTTGGTTTTCTAATTGCGCTTCAAAACGGAGACGCCTGCTTTCGCCGCCGTTGCCATAAGGAGTGAAGCTGACGCCATAAGGACTGGTGTGCGTCACTCCTGCAAGACGGGTACGACTGGCGTTTAAAGCGCTAATTCCCTTACAGTCATTTTGATCCAGTCCACCCAAGTGCCATTGCATCGCATTTTGCGGATCAAGGTCGATAATTAAAGCCGGACGCCCTCTCTGTGCAATACCGGCACCAAGATTTGCGGAGATCGTAGTTTTACCTACACCACCTTTAGCAGAAACAACGGCGATAACGTACATGGAAATTATCCAACAAATAAAAGAAGTAAATAAAAGCCAAAGTCTGCTTCTTGCAAAAAATTTCCCACACTTCGATCATCTCGTCATATAGAAAGACAACCAATACAGTTCACAAGGTTTGCTTAAGCAGTACCACCAACAGTTAAGCCTTCGATTCTTAAACTTGGTTGACCAACACCGACTGGTAAACTTTGCCCTTCTTTGCCGCAAACTCCGATGCCGGAATCGAGACGTAAATCGTTACCTATCATAGAGACATGATTTAATACTTCTGGTCCATTGCCGATCAAGGTTGCGCCCTTCACCGGATAGGTAACTTTGCCGTTTTCTATCATGTACGCTTCGCTGGCTGAAAATACAAATTTACCATTAGTAATATCAACCTGACCACCACCAAAATTAACCGCGTAAAGCCCGCTCTTGACTGAAGCCAGGATTTCTTCAGGATCTTTATCGCCGGCCAACATATACGTATTCGTCATACGCGGCATAGGAAGATGCGCAAAAGACTCACGGCGGGCATTGCCAGTAATATCCATTTTCATCAGACGGGCATTCATAGTGTCTTGCATATAGCCCTTGAGAATGCCGTCTTCAATCAAGGTGCTGCATTGTGTCGGGTTGCCTTCATCGTCGATATTTAAGGAGCCACGACGGTGTTGCATGGTACCGTCATCAACCACGGTAACTCCTTTCGCAGCTACACGTTGACCAATGCGACCAGAGAAAGTACTGGAACCTTTACGATTAAAATCACCTTCCAGACCATGTCCAATCGCTTCATGCAATAACACGCCTGGCCAACCAGAACCGAGCACCACCGTCATTGGTCCGGCAGGCGCCGGACGTGATTCGAGATTAACCAGCGCCGACTTCACAGCCTCATCTGCATATTGTTCTAGCAAGGCGTCAGAGAAATACGAATAATCATAACGACCACCACCACCGCTCGATCCCGTCTCGCGCCGGCCGTTTTGTTCAGCAATGACAGTGATAGAAATCCGCACTAAAGGACGAATATCAGCAGCAAGTAATCCATCGCTACGCGCCACCAGCACCACATCATACTCACCCGCCAAGCCTGCCATCACTTGCACAATTCGCGGATCTTTAGCACGGGCAATTTTCTCTATGCGTTCCAACAGCAGCACTTTTTGGTTCGCGTCCAAAGAATGCAGCGGGTCTTCACGCAAATACAGGTCACGCCCCATCGCCCCTTGCAAACTTGAAGCCACTTTAATTTTGCCGTTGCCTTGCGTTGCGATCGTACGAGTCGCTTTGGCAGCATCAAATAAAGCCTTTTCAGAAATCTCGTCAGAATAGGCAAAGGCCGTTTTATCACCTGAAATTGCGCGAACACCAACCCCTTGGTCTATGGAGAAATTGCCTGTCTTGACGATACCTTCTTCAAGGCTCCAGCCTTCACTGCGGGTAAACTGGAAGTACAAATCCGCATAATCGACACGATGCGTAAACATGGACCCCAGTACTTTGGACAAATTACGCTCATCAAGACCAAACGGCGTCAATAAAACATCGCGTGCAATCGCGAGGTGGCTCAAACTAGAATCATATGGAGTCATGGATACTAACCAATACTAAAAAATGCGATGTTTGCATTGTATAAAATTTAAAACGAAATGATTGAATTGAAGTGAAATTCAGTCATAACAAAAAGTACTATCGGGCGAAAGGCAATTTATCGACGATTTATAGGCAATAAATTAAATTTACACCAATTTGCCAAAACGATTTATGAATTTGTTTTAAAACATACTCGCAGCCTTCAGGCGTCTGTGCTGTAATGCTGGCAAACTCTCTCTGACACTGCGGATCAATGAGGCGTCGAGCTCTCCGACAACAATGCCTTCTCCTTCGACGAATTCGGAAACAATCTTACCCCATGGGTCAATCAACATACTATGACCCCAGGTGCGACGACCGTTTTCGTGTTTTCCGCCTTGTGCCGACGCCAGTACATAACATTGGTTCTCAATAGCGCGGGATCTTAACAAAATTTCCCAATGTGCCTGCCCTGTCGTATAGGTAAACGCAGCTGGGACGACGATCAACGAGCAATCACCCATAGCGCGATACATTTCAGGGAATCGCAAATCATAGCAAATCGACAAACCAACCCGTCCCACTTCAGTTTCAACGCTGACGACTTTATCACCAGCACTGATCGTACGCGCTTCTTCATACGATTCGTCACCTTTGCGAAAACCGAATAAATGTAACTTGTCGTAGCGGGCTTCGAGCATTCCCTGCGGGTTAAATACCAATGTGGTGTTTAAGACTTTACTTTCTTCTGGTGACTGCAAAGGAATCGTTCCACCAATCACCCACACGCCAAGCGCTTTCGCCATGTCAGCGAGAAAATCCTGCAATTGCCCATGGCCAGGAGCCTCAGCAACGCGGAGCTTATCAGTTTCATGCATTCCCATCAAAGGCCAGTACTCAGGCAACAATAATAGACGAGCACCAGCATCAACCGCCGAGATCATAAGGCGCTTTGCAGTGGCCATGTTGTCAGCAATATTTGGCGTAGAAATCATTTGTATCGCAGCGATTTTCATTATTCACCTTTCTTACCTGGGGCTTGGTGCAATTTATTAGCAGCATCAATTGCTTGTTGATGATCAATTTTAGTGACCTGTGGAGCCAACCACGACCCGCTGATCGTATATTCAAAAGTAAATGCGCGAGCGAGCGGTTCTTTCAAAAATAACTGTGCCAGGAAAGTACCAAGACCGATCACTGGGTTCACAGCCAAACCATATACCACTGAGGCTGCGCCGGCATTCACCACTGGTATGACTGCGACTTGCATTTGCTGTGTCTCATTAACAATGTCTGCAGTGCCACTCATTAATACCGTAGCACTAACGCCACGCATCTTCAAATTATCGGTTTTTGCACTTCCCTGTTCGATTTGTGCCGATCCTGTAATTGCGTCAAAAGCAAAGCCTTCGGAAAATACATCGCTAAAATCCAACGTTAAGCGTCGCGGTAAAGCCTGCATGCTCAACACGCCTAGCAATTTAGCAGCACCCGGATCGACTTTTAAAAACTGGCCTGCAGCGAGATCGAGCTGAACTTTACCGCTCATACTTGGAATATCGATGTCATATGGCAGCCCATTCCATTTCAAATTTCCGTCTAACCGACCACGACCACCGCGCATGACATTCGCAAAACCTAATCGGTCCAATAACTGTCCGGTATTAGCTATATCCAGTACGTAATCCAGTTGCGTATTACCTGTGCCGTCGTGACTTATCCACTTGCCACTGGCTTTTAGTTCGGCGTCAGGATTTTTCAATACGACTTTACTCAATTGCCACTCGCTGACGCCCGCATTGATCTGGTTATTGGCTTGCAGCTCCAGATGTCCCATTTTTTTATTAAACAGCTCAAAATTTTCGGCAATGATATCTAATCCCGGGATCTGTGTCCCGGTCGTTTTGCCAGCAAGCAAATCACCTACGTCTGACGCCGCAGACTGAGGAATGATTAACTGACTTAGGCGCGCCGAGATACTGCCCATAGTTTTGCCGGAGCTGGGCTCATTCCAGGTCAAATGACCAGAAATCTGTTTCGCATCAATATTCGCCTGCCAGATACCATGTTGATGAGATAGCCCCAAAATCACGTTATTGAGTTGCTTATCGAAAATTTGAAGTTGCCCCGTTCTCAATGCCAAGGTATCGGCGGCGATATACGGAGCCAGATCAAAGGCAGCATCAACAGCATCAGTTTTAGCTTTATCGTTGGCGTTGGCTCCAGCACTGGAACTCAGTAAATTACGCCATTCATCGACATTTAAATCGGTCGTTTCTACGTTTGCAGACAAACCTCTTTCAGGCTCGGGGGTTGTAGCGTTAATGCCAATGCCTCCTGCCAGAATTTTCCAGTTAGTATCATTTTCAATATTTTTTTGACGACGATATTTCGCGTGTAATAGATTACCTAGTTGAATGCGTATCTCATTTTGCAAAATTTTTGACATAGCGTCGCCGCCATTTGCCAATGGCATCACATCAACCCGTAATGGCATTAACTCGTTTGGCGCTTTACGTAAAGGTGCAGGAAAATTTAAACCCATTCCTTGCAGCGCCGATTCAATCGTAATTGCAGGTTGCTGCTGTTTTACGTCTACGACCGTAGAATACCTTGTCGCACCATTTAATTTATCGCGCAAATGTGGTCGCAAATTGGCCGGCAAATACTGTACCAGTCCATCACTCGTTGCTGTGCCATCAACGCGAATACGGATGCTATTGTCTTTTTGCGAGCCGCCACTGACGACCACCGGACCGCCTAAAGCACTACCTTTTAGCATGTCGAGATTCACGCCGTGTTCGTTAAATTCTAACTTACCATTAATGCCGCTGATCAGCGGAATTTCTGGCTGAAGTTGGACCTCATTGTTAGAGAACTGTAATGTCCCGTTGACTTTAGTATCAACCACATGTTGCAAAGGAATTTGCAGTTTCAAACGTAGGCCTGCAGCGCCAGAGGCTTTGGTATCTTTTGAGAAATGTCCTAACCATGCATCGACAGGACTGGAGGCAACATAGGTCAGCATTGTTGGCAAATTACTGCTGACAACGCCATCAATATTCAATATGGGATTATGTGTTATCAAATCCGGTATGATGGCCTTTACACCGCGTAAGTCAGCACCCAAAGTTTTTCCGGTATTGCCATTAATTTCCATGCGACTCCGGTCAAAAACAAAATCACCATGGATATCATCAATCAACGGCCACAGCGGCGCATTTCCCACTTCCGTCAGCGCGCCACCGGTAAAATCCAGCTTTGCACCAAGCAGATTACCTTTGACCAAAAACTCACCTTTAGAACGCTCTTTTATGTCGTTCGCTGAAAAAGGGAAATAGGCAAGATCCCCTTTGACGCGCAGGTGAACATCATCGGCGACACCATCAAGTATTCCTCTGATCAGCCAATTGCGAAGATCGACAGGCGTTGCGGCAGGAACGTAACGATCCAAATTTTTTAAATCAAAACCAGTAATATGTGCCGTAATATCTGCATCACCGGGCTGCGCTGTGGAAGTTTTACGCATTGGTAATACATGCTTACCCGTCAGACTCAGATGCATACTGTCTTGCTGGGCTTCCATTTGATCGACTTGAAAAACCAGCTTATCACCTGCATCAAAGCGCCAGTTCGCACGCATTTGCAAACGATTAAATGGCATCACAGGGTCAACAAAGTAACTACTCAGATTTAAAGATAAATCACTCGAATCCAAGGTAAATTGTCCACCTTTATCATTCGCGTCTAAAGTGCCTGACAAATGATCAAAGCCAGGAATCGCAGGCACCGCTGCTTTCGCTGGGGTGGTGGCAGTTTTTACGCTGGCAAGCTGAGCTGGCTGCGCCAACATCGACAGATTGGTGAATTTTCCCTTAACTTTATAGGCTGAAATATTCGGATAATTACCCTGCCAAACTGCTGTAAATTCTTTCAACACACCAGACGGAGAAAAATCAGTGAGCATTTGTCGCTGATCAGGTGGCAATGGAAGGTGAGAGGCAAAATTGGCTAATATCTGCAAATCGAGATATTGCGCATATAACTCTGTACTTTCTGGCTGCCCCTTTACACCGGGAGTAAAACTCTCCGTAATCGTCGTCGGCGGCAACACGCTGCCATCGCGTGCATGCATAGAAAAATGATGAATAGCAATCGAATGCCCTGCTTTACCAAAGATCGATGGTAAATACTTCTTACCCAAATCCGCTTTTTCACTGAGTTGTACACGACCACTGATCTCAGTCATATCGAGTTCAGGCAGGTCATCAGAGAAACGACCTAACACATCAGATATGCGTAGGTCGGCAGTGAAATCCGCAATACGTCCAGCATCCAAATGCAACCATGAACGCACCGAGCCAAATCCTTTATCCACTTCTATCGGATAATCAACATAGGTTTTCAACTGATGCAGATCGGCCTTTGTGAGATCGGCATAGAGGTCACCACTCCAAGAAGATAAATTGGTGAGTTTTTTACTAAATGCCTTGTGTTGCAGATCGCCACGAATATCGATCGGTGCCGAAACTGAGGCTGGCGGGGTCGCATGTAAAGCGAACAAATGATGGCGCCAGCGATTTTGCAGAGCAAAATTAAGTTTAGTTAGTTGCAGTATCGGTGATTTTAATAAGCGATCATCCCAACTCACTGCACCTTGGCTAATCAGTATCTGACGTTGTGCCAGGATCCAATCCACGGCTTTATTGTCGCCATTATTACCACTATCAGAATTTTTCGTGTCAATAAAAAAGCCACCGACATAAAGCTTCCCATCGGGATCCCTGACAATATCTAAAGCGGGTTGTTTAAGTTCTATCGTTTCAAAACGTAAATCAGCTGTCACCAGAGATAACCACGACAAGGTCGTGTTCACTTCCGGCAAGGTCAATGCGGGTTGGCCATGAAGATCAAGAATAACGACATTTTTCAAATCAAGGTGTGGATTTAATCCATGCCAAGAGGCTTGCAAAGAAGCAATATGAACCTCGCGCCCTAATGCACGGCCAATAACTTTTTCTATTTGTGGTTTGTAGTCTGAAACGTGAGGTAAAACCACATACCGCAACACTAATACCAGACTGCAAAAAATGAAGTAAAACAAAACGAGCACGCGCAGCGACCATCGCATGCCAGCATTACAAGCATACGTTGTGTGCGCAAAAAGACGGCTTAAACTGTACCAAAGGCCACGTGGTGCTTGATTTTCTAATGCACTTTTATCTACGTTTTCGATCACAGTTTCAGTAGCAGGAATTTCCGTTGTCATTATGGGCAGTGGCTTTTTACTGTAGCAAGTGTCTCAGAAGTCACTGAATAATCCCTGATTCTCAACATACTCCCCTATTAATTTTCAAAAATATCAAACTTATCAAAACAAACATTATGTATCATAAAATATACTCCTAAGAGTATATTTACTATCTGGAGCCTACAGGTTTATTCTTTGCGTTTTCTCTGACAAATACCTTACCACGTAACAAGAGATACCTTAAAATCAATCCAAGCCTCCCTCCGCACAACGACTGCATCTTTGACAACTTCAGATTATGACGATGACTTCATCTCCCGCTGCCGCCCACCTTACGGCTTCTCGCTTTTTGCAGCGCTGGCTCGATGCGGATGAGCAACGTCAGCCGTTGTTGGATGAGATGTCGAGATTATCCTTGAGCCCAGCCATTTTTGCTCAGATTTTACAAAAAGAAATGTTAAGTGGCGCAAGTCTGAACAAAGCCATGCGACGCCTGCGAAATCTGGTGATCTGCACCCTGATTAAGCGCGATCTCGAAGATAAAGCCGACTTAAACGAAGTAGTAACAACGATCAGTGAATTTGCTGACTTTGTCGTCCATCAACACCTACAAGAATTACACACTGAACTATCCGCGATCTACGGCGTACCGATTGGTGAAGATAGTGGCATTGAGCAAGAAATGATCGTTTTGGGCATGGGCAAGCTAGGCGGCTATGAATTAAATGTGTCTTCGGACATCGATTTAATTTTTTGTTATGCGGAGGATGGTGAAACACACATCAGCAATGAGAATCAGCGCTGCCTGTCAAATCACGAATACTTTAGCCGTCTGGGTAAAAAATTAATTGCAGCAATTGCCGAAATTACCGAAGATGGATTTAGTTTCCGGGTGGATATGGCATTACGTCCCAATGGCAATTCCGGGCCACTCGTCGCCAGCTTTGGCATGATAGAAGAATACTTTATGATCCAAGGGCGCGAATGGGAACGCTACGCTTGGGTCAAAGCCCGCGCCATGACTGGCAAGGCAGATGATATCGCGACGCTGGACAAGATCATTCGCCCGTTTGTGTATCGGCGCTATCTTGATTATGGTTCCATCGACTCATTACGCTCCATGCACGCTCAAATTCGTGCGGAAGTCGTACGTCAGGAAACCAAGCATCCGGAACGCAGTAATAATGTCAAACTTGGCCGCGGTGGTATCCGTGAAGTCGAATTTTTGGCTCAGGTTTTTCAACTGATACGCGGTGGGCGCGATGCCAGCCTGCGTGACCGCTCGACCCGCAACACCTTAAACACATTAGCAAGCAAAGGCATACTCGACCCACATATTGTTGAAAGATTATTGGAATCGTATACCTTCTTACGCAATCTTGAGCATCGCCTGCAATATCTGGATGATGCACAAACGCATACCTTTCCAGTGCAAAGCGAAGATCAGCAAAGAATTGCACAAATGATGCGTTGCGCCGATGTGCCAGAGTTACTTGCCCAACTCCAGCCGCATCGCGCATTTGTGGCAGAACAGTTTGATGCCATCTTTAAAGACAAAGCGAACAGTGATAACGAAGCGGAACAAGATTTATTGGCAGCCAATCTGGCCAACAATGAGAATGAAGAGAACCTCGCAGCACAACTGACCAAGGCAGGCTTTACCGATGCCACTAGTGCCGCACGTCGCCTGATTGCGACTTGGCAGTCTCCCAAAATGCAAACGCTATCAGAAGCCAGTCGCAGCAAATTAATCGCGCTGGTCAACAGTGCGCTAGGATTGATAGCCAGGCAAGACAATAATCACCTGGTCTGCTGGAATCGGCTACTAGACTTTATGGAAGCGATCGCAAGACGATCCGCATACCTTGCATTGCTAACCGAGTATCCGCATGCTTTGGCTCGCGTGGTGAGGATGATGGGTGCCAGTGAATGGGCGGCGATATTTTTGACCCGCCATCCGATACTGCTAGATGAACTGTTAGATGAATCCTCTTTGCATCAGCGCCCTGATTGGCTCGCATTTCAACGGGATTTACAACAACAATTAGCCCAACACACTGGCGATACGGAAAGGCAAATGGAAGCCTTGCGAGAACTCCATCATGCGATGCAGTTCCGGCTACTAGCGCAAGATCTGGAAGGTCAGTTAAGTGTCGAGCACCTGGCCGATGAGCTATCCCAGCTCGCTGATCTGATCGTTACGGCCACCATACAGGCCGCGTGGGAAACCATCGCCAGCCGCCATCGTCCGGTTCCACGCTTTGCGGTCATTGCTTACGGCAAACTGGGGGGCAAAGAACTCGGCTATGCATCCGACCTCGATGTCATTTTTTTGTATGACGATGACGATCAGGATGCGCCAGGAAATTATGCAAAACTGGCGCAACGCTTCATCACCTGGATGACCAGTCATACCCCAGCGGGCATTTTATTTGACATCGATATTGCTTTACGCCCAGATGGTGCGAGCGGATTATTAGTTTCTTCCGTCAATTCATTTGCCAGATATCAGGAAAAATCAGCTTGGCTTTGGGAGCATCAGGCGCTCACGCGAGCACGCTATTGCGCAGGCGATGCAGAAATCGGCCAGCGATTCGAGCAAATCCGCGGTCAGGTTTTAAGGCAAGAACGTGACGCACATAAATTGGCACAAGAAATTCTCAGTATGCGTAAGAAAATGCATGATGCGCATATCAATCGTAGCGATTTATTCGACCTTAAACACGATGCCGGCGGGATGATCGATATCGAATTTATCGTACAAAATCTGGTACTAAGATATGCACACCAATATCCGCAATTAACTGCGAATATCGGCAATATCGCCCTGCTTAAATTAAGTGGAGAATTGGGTCTCATTGACGCTGAATTAGCGGATAGGACTTCGACTGCCTACCGTTGGTTCAGAAAACTCCAGCACAGCATTCGCTTGCAAGGTGAGGATCGCGCACGGATTGCGCATGACAAAATCGAAAACGAAGCGGCAGCAACAGTCTCGTTGTGGCAAGCACTATTTGCTGAGCAGGCATAAAAAAACCGGATCAGCGTCCGGTTTTTTTCGTCTGCACATCGCAGAACATCAGAGCATCAAAGTTGAGGCTTCGTTGTTTCCAGCCATTTTTTGATACGACCAGCGTCCGCCAAGCGTGAATATTTCCCTTTGGAATCGAGGAATACCATGACCACCGCACGCCCTTCTATCATCGCTTGCATCACCAGGCAGCGTCCTGCTTCATTGATGAAACCCGTCTTCTGCAAACCGATTTCCCATGAAGGATTTGAAACTAGTTTATTCGATGAACCATATTCCAAAGACGATCCACCGGGATTCACAACATATTTAGAATCGGTCGAATATTGACGAATAATCGGGAATTGGTAAGCAGCATTCACTAATTTCACCAAGTCTTTTGCGCTGGCCCGATTCTGACTAGACAACCCATTTGAATCAACATAGTGGGTATCAGTCATCCCTAACTGACGTGCTTTCGCATTCATTGCTGAGACAAACGCCTCACGCCCACCCGGATAATTACGTCCCAGCGCGGAAGCTGCGCGATTTTCTGAGCTCATGAGAGCGATATGCAACATATCGGCACGAGAGAGTTTTGCTCCAATTTTTAAACGTGAACCAGTACCTTTTTCTTTATCAATATCATCGGTCGTGACTTCAATTTCTTCATTCATGTCCTGATTCGCTTCAACCACAACCAAGCTGGTCATGAGCTTGGTAATCGAGGCGATAGGTAAAGAAACATCAGGATTTTTTTCAAACAGCACCTTAGAACTGGCCTGATCAACGACATAAGCGACGTTAGATTGAAGTGATAAAGGATCCTTGGAGTGATTCAAACCTTCAGCATCACCAAAGCTCGGTTTATCTAAGGCCACCGGTGCAAGGGTGGCTTTTTGAGTCACCAGACGTCGTTTACCATGCACCAAGACATAACGCTTTACTGGCTGCGTACCTGCGGCATATGTTATTTTTTTATGTACCACATGTTTTTTGGGCGCTGCGTGTTTTGAACGTGATGTATTGTCAGCATTGACCGCCAATACCGACATGGGCAGCAATACTGCAAAAGAAAAAACAAAAGCTTGACGGGCAAATTTCACTATCAACAACTCCTCGAATAAAATGTGCCAAAAATTTAAATGGAGTGTAGCAAATATCCGAAAAATCGCAAGATAATTAAAGGCTTAGCGCAATTTATTGAAGAAAGAGATTACTTCACAAAGGTCACAAAGTGTTGCACGTCATCGCGTTCGGTCACCAAAGTATTTTCAATTTTGCTCTTATCCGCGTAACCCAAGGCCATTCCACACACCAACATTTCATTCGCTGGCAAGTGCAATTTTTCACTAATTATCTTGTGATATTGGGTAAATGCTGCTTGCGGGCAGGTATCAAGCCCACGCGCTTTAGCAGCGATCATAATATTTTGCAGAAACATACCGTAATCCAGCCAGGAACCCCGCTCCATAATGCGATCTATCGTGAAGATCAAACCAACTGGTGCATCAAAGAAAGCGTAATTGCGGCCATGTTGCGCGTGCATGCCTTGCTTATTTTCACGTCCTAAGCCCAATAAAGCGTACAGATCCCACCCCACTTTACGGCGACGCTCAAGATAAGGGCTTACCCAGGTTACCGGATAGTAGTTATATTCTTCAGTATGCGGTTGATCCGCCGATGGATGATTATGCGCCTCCAAAATCGCTGCGGATAACTGTTTGAGCTTATCCCCCATTAGCGCATACACCTTCCACGGTTGAGTATTACTGCCCGAGGGTGCACGCTGAGCGACTTCAAGTATGTTAAGTACATCTTCCTCTGATAATGCGTCAGGTAAAAATGCGCGAATAGAACGACGGCTAAGGATAACTTCATCAACGCACTGCTGAATGGTGGAACTAATCATGTTTATCACTTTGTATCGACATTAATAGATGACGCATGGCGTCAGGAATTGGTGCGGGACGACGCTGTTCACGGTCAACATATACATGAACAAAATGCCCCTGAGCGGAAGCCTGCGATTCATTCTCTTTAAAGATACCCAGTTCGTAGCGAACACTGGAGTTACCTAACTTGCTGACAGCCAGACCGGCAACGATGGTATCGGGAAACGCAACAGAGGCGAAATAATTACATTGAGTTTCAATCACCAGACCAATTACCTGACTTTGCTCTATGTCCAATACCCGATGGGCTATCAAGAATTGATTGACGACCGTATCAAACCAGCTGTAATACACGACGTTATTGACGTGCCCATAAGCGTCATTGTCCATCCATCTAGTTGCAATCGGAAGAAAGTGCCTGAAATGCTCGCGGGATTTCGCCTGTATTTTCATGAGAGCCAATAAAGTGTAACCAAACAACAACATTCAGTCACCGCATTTTTAACGAAGAAAAACGCAGTCAGGATATTTATATTTTGCAAGATCAATCTTAACAGTTCAAAAGTTTAACATAGGGAACTCAGTTCACAATCCTGTCATAAAACAAGTGCAAACTACAATCAAGATGTTGTACTTATTTTATCAATGTAAATAATTATTACGATTAAAATTGTGCAGCAACTTCGCCTTGCAACGCACAAATCAAAGTTGATTAAGTCTTATAAATCAATGTAATATGAGTCGTTGCAACGCACAAATGCAATGTAGCAATACCATTTGACTCATTACAAGCACTCGCATAAGCGACATTTTTGCTTACTTTCCACTTCCGGGAGATCACTATGTTTTCTGTACCAGAACAATTCTCAGCAGCAACTAAAGCCAATATCGATGCACAACTTGCGCTGTTTTCGACATTGAGCGGAAAAGCATTTGAAAGTGTAGAAAAGCTCGTAGAACTCAATTTGAATGCGGTAAAAAGCACATTGGAAGAGTCAGCAGAAACAACCAAGCAACTGTTGGCCGCAAAAGATCCACAGGAATTTTTCACTCTGACATCATCACATACACAACCAACAGCTGAAAAGCTGCTGGCATACAGCCGTCACCTGGCAAGCATTGCATCTAATGCACAGTCCGAATTTACCAGCGCTGCAGAAACGCAAATCGCTGAAAACAATCGTAAAGTGCAAGCTTTGTTTGAAGAAGTGTCTAAAAATGCACCAGCAGGCTCTGAGCAGCTCGTATCCTTTTTTAAAACTGCAATGAACAATGCAAGTGCTGGCTACGAACAACTGAGCCAGACAACAAAACAAGCTGTTGAAACAATGGAAGCAAATCTGAACAGCACAGTCACACAAATTTCTCAAGCGACACAACAAGCATCGAAAGCCGCACCGCGTACATCTGCGAAAAAGTAATTTTTGAATTATTGACGCAGTACGAAACTGAAAGAAAACGCCTGATGCATTCATTTACATCAGGCGTTTTTTAATCCATGTTTGAAGTTATCAACACATTCGTTTATTCGAACTTACGCAAAACTATTCCAGCAAGGCATGGTGACGACGACAGTACAAGGATACGACTAGGTGCTATAACGCCGCTGGGGCGGTTTTACGTAAGTCCTACTTATTTTGTTGGATGTCGTCTTGGTAATCCAAATATTTCCGGGCATCTCCTTTTACCTTGTCGACAGGATATTTCAGCGCATTCAAAGTAATTTTCTCGTGGGTTGCCGAAACCAGGTCAATCTCAAGTTTATCGGCCAACATCACCAGATAACTGAGCACGTCGGCCATTTCATGTTTTACTGCCATATACTGATCTGCGCCGAGCTCTGTTTTGATCCCATGGTTTAACCACTGAAACGGCTCTAATAATTCAGCAGCTTCAACCACCAGCGCACTAGCCAGATTCTTGGGCGTATGAAATTGCTCCCATTGGCGCTCGGCCGCAAACACACGTAAGCGCTCACGAATACTATCTAAACCACCGTGCCCATGATGTTCGTTCGCGCCTTCTTTCATTTCTTCATCCACCACCATTCACCTCGTCAACCGTCAAAAATATACTTGTTGAGGGCTAAGCCCAAACCACCTCTTCAGCTTTATGCCTGATCCATATCGACATGACTATCTACCTTGCCAGACCCAATAATAGCCGTAAGAGAAATGAAGAATAGCATTTGCCCATTTGTCCATTTGCCTTTTTAAGTTTCTACCCAAAATCATTCTTACAGAGTTTTTATGCTGCACCGCAAAACATTTACGTGACGATAGGCAAGAAGCAGAGTTAGAATAGTAAAATGCATTATCGTGATGTTTATTTATGCATTCTTCGGATATTTTGCTGACATTCTACCGACATTAGTGCCCCCCCAACTTTAAGGAGAGATTTATGCCTTTGATTCACCATCAGATTTCTGCTGCAACGCAAGATCAAATAGAGAAGCAACTCGCAACAATCCAAGCGTTCTCCAGCACAGCATTCAGCGGGTTAGAAAAAGTGATCGCACTTAATTTTGCAACGGCAAGACAGGCATTTGAGAGAGTTTCAAGCAAAACTGAACAAGCTTTTTCGGCAAATGCGTCTCATGAATTACTAGCACATGCACATGCGATTCCAGAAATTGAACACCTGTTGGCTTATGGTCGAGAACTAGCAACGATTTCCAGCACATTGCGCGAAGAACTATTGCATCTGGTCGGAAACACCCAGACTTTTTCAGCACCGCCTGTTACCATCGTCGTGG
Organism: Cognatundibacterium jejuense; assembly: GCF_014284255.1. Classification (GTDB taxonomy): domain Bacteria; phylum Pseudomonadota; class Gammaproteobacteria; order Burkholderiales; family Burkholderiaceae_D; genus Undibacterium; species Undibacterium jejuense. The sequence continues at coordinate 96,946 of NZ_JACOFV010000013.1, read as the reverse complement.
AAACTAAAACCGTGACACTCCCGAGAGTTGAAAAGGCCGAAATTATCGACATTACTCCTGCTCCAAAAAAAGAAATCACTGAAGTTAAAGAAATAACAAAAAAAGCGACGATCAAAGCTACAGCAAAATCACCCGCAAATACGCAATTAAACTTACTCACAGAACCAGAAGTAAAAAAGCTTGCTAAGCCAGTGGTCAAAGCTGCAGCTAAACCGGCAACCAAAAAAGTCAGTAAGCCAGCGAATAAAACAAACGCCAAGGCTACCGCAGAAACCAAGCCAGCGCTCGCAACTAGCGTAAAGCCAAGCCCTAAGAACGTTAACAAAACAACTGAGAAACCAGTGGTAGCTACAAAAAGTACCGCGGTTGCCAGTGAGCCAAAACAAGAAAGCGAAAAAGTCAAAGTGACTTCAACCACACCAAAATCCAACGCCAGCGCGTCGCAAACCAAATCCGTGCCCGATACGGCGGCGGAAGTTTCTAACAAGCCCGTTGTCGAAAAAAAATCTGCCGTGAAATTTCCAGCGGCGCTGACACAAAACTTACAAGCAGATAAACCTGGATTCCCCCAGGCTGGCGGCAGACCAGCATTTAAGGCCAAAACAAGTCCTGCAACTGGCGCAAAGAAGCGCGTACGTCAATAAACCTGACGCTGCATGATAGTTTATTAAATCCTCACGAGTAAAAGTATATAAGGCATGCTGATCACCACCGGCATGCCTTTTTTGTTTAATGCTGAAGCTATTGGTGCGACTGCTTTTTCTGTCGTTTTAACGAATTTTCAGCATTCATCATGCAAATTTTTTAAAAAACTTAGTATAAAAACCTTTAAAAAAAACAACAAAGCACCAGCAATTAATTTAAATAAGTACAATTAAACAGCGTATTTATTCAAAAAAATTACAAATTACTAAATTTTATTTATTTTTAATAAATTTCAAATAAGCTTGTAAGTTATTCATATGCAGCCCGACCAAGTCACTGTAGCATCAAAAATCGCATCACCTATTTAGCCTAGCTACAGGCTCGTTTAATCAAACCGGAGGAACATATGAAATCTACATCCCTGACAAGTGCTCTGAAAAAAGTTGTTGGCGCTTCTGTAGTTGCCGCATCCGCCATTGCCGCTGCACCTGTTGCAGCAGTAGCAGCCTGTGCACCAAAATCAGCTTGTGCTGGCAAAAAAGCCTGCTGTGCAGCTAAAACTGGCTGCTGCGCCGCTAAAAAAGGTTGCTGTGCTGCGAAAAAGGGCTGCTGTGGCGCGAAGAAGCATCCTAAACACCACGCAAAAAAAGGCTGCTGTGCTGCTAAAGCGGGCTGCTGTGCTGCGAAAAAAGGTTGCTGCGCTGCCAAGAAGTAATTTTTCTAAGAATGCACGCAACAACGAATATTTGTCGTTGATTGCGTGCATTTTTCGTTCCACCATTCCCCTTCACACCATTCACGCTTTGGCAAAATAATGAAACTCCCCCGGGTACTTAACAACACACCTGACTGGACACAATTTTCAAACGCTGAACTCGAGATTTCCTTGAAAGCAGCAACTAAGCTCGTTAGCAGCCTGCAGGCACTTAGCGAAAAAAATCAACAAATCGTTCAAACACTGATTGCCGATGATGTTTTTGTCGAATGGAATCATTACCCCGAAAACGACGTGCGCGATGAGAAAAATGCTTCGCAATATTTTTACCATGCACATCCCGGATTGCAGCGCCCCTTTGTCGAACACGGCCATTTTCATCTGTTTGTGCATGCAGAAAAAATGGGATTACGAAAACCTGACCCTCGCTATTCTTCTGCGCCAGCCCATTTAATTGCGGTGTCTATGGACGCTCAAGGTATACCAAGTGGATTTTTTGTGGTAAATCGCTGGGTAACTAAAGGTGCCTGGTTGACGAAGGCACAATGTGAGCAGGGATTACAGCATTTTAAAATTCAGGCTAGCAAGGGCAAAAAAGAGATCAATACCTTTTTGCAGGCATTAGTACAGTTATACCGTCACCATATTTCGGCGTTGCTCGAACAACGTGATGTCATCATGAAAAAATTATCTGAGAAACGCGATCGCCGCACTGTGTTTGCTGATCCGCAAATAGAAGTATTATGTTACGTCCCAATTCAAATCATGGATGATATTGCAGCGCTGGAAGCCGCAATGTAGGTTCTTAAAAATAGAGAATTTTCTATGTAAGGTTTTTGTATCAGCGTCGACTACTTGTTATGTCAGTTTTTTAAATTTGCTTTGATACGATTAAAGGAGCCTCACCATGCTAACTACTCGCCGTTCACTCTTGATCAAATTATTTGCGGCTGCCGTTTTTTCAATCGCTGGCAGCACAGCATTCGCTGATCCGATTGCGCCTATCTTCTCTACGCAAGCTGGGGCGATCCGTGGTTACGACCCGGTCGCCTACTTTAAACTCAACAAGCCGGTCAAAGGCAAAGCCAATTTATCGTATGAATGGCAAGGTGCAACCTGGCATTTTAGTAACCAGGCTAATCTGGACGCATTCAAAGCCGACCCGGAAAAATACGCACCACAATACGGCGGCTACTGCGCTTATGGTGTGGCGCAAGGCTACACACCTGAGACGGATCCAAATGCCTACAAAGTGGTCGACGGCAAACTTTATCTGAATCTGAGTAAAGTCGTACTGAAGCGCTGGCAGGAAGATATCCCAGGCTACATCAAAGATGCTAATCAAAACTGGCCAGAATTAAAAGCTGGTACTTATGTAGAGAAGTAGAGAAATAAATCGACCAACCTCATGTGTACAACATGAGGTTTTTTTGTGGGACATTGGCTTTGACGAGACATTTTATTGTAAGGCGCGGGCGCAACCCGCCAAGTCTGCTACCGTAAAATTGCAGCGCTGTTTGCACCCGCCCGAACTGAATTGTATTTAACTTTTACATCTCTGCCATACGGCGCAAACGTTCCTGTTCTTCGAAAATCGCTGATTCAATTTCTTTCATAACCTCACCAACATTGACCGGTCGAGTATCTGCGGCAACATGCCCCGTTAATTTACTTTCTGGTGTCAATTCTCCGGCGACATATAGTTTCCAGATTTCCTTACCGTATTGGGTATCGTTGAGTTCGGGTGCAAACTGACCAAAATACGACGCCAGATTGGTGACATCGCGGTCTAACATTTTTGCCGCTTCGGTATTGCTTGCCGCGTCAATCGCTTGCGGCAAATCGATAATGACTGGACCATCAGCATCGACCAGAATATTAAATTCAGACAGATCGCCATGAATCACGCCAGCACATAACATCAAAACTACCTGCTGCAATAATTGTGCATGGTATTGCAATGCCAATGTGTGTGAGAGTTCAACATCATTCAGGCGTGGTGCGGCATTGCCATCAGCATCCGTCACCAAATCCATCAGCAACACGCCCTCAAAGCAAATATACGGCTTAGGCACTTTGACGCCAGCCGCAGCCAGTTTATACAGGGCATCGACTTCGGCATTTTGCCAGACTTCTTCCTGCATCTTGCGACCGTAGCGTGTGCCTTTTTCCATGGCGCGCGCTTGCCGGCTATTTTTGACTTTGCGACCTTCCTGATAAGATGCCGCTTGCTTAAAGCTGCGCTGACTTGCTTCCTTATACACTTTGGCGCAGCGAATTTCATTCTCGCATCGCACCACGTAGACCGTCGCTTCTTTACCACTCATCAATTGACGCAGAACCTCATCAACCAGTCCTTCTTCGACCAGTGGTTGGATTCTTTTTGGTGTTTTCATCTAATCTCTTTACTCTTTAGCGGAGTGAATTATTTACGCGGCTTGGAAGGACGCTGCGGTGGTGTATGTGGACGGGACTTGTTGCGCTGATCATAAATCGTCTGTGCGTCTTGTTCTGCACGTTCCTGGGTGCGCATTTCAGGCACATCGTCATGCAAAGTGAAAAAGTCGTTGGCTTGCGCACGCATTACATGTTTGATCGCATCCTCGTCAGTCAGATCAAATTTCTCAGTCATCAGTGTGGTGACTTCGTCCAGATATTGCTCATAGGTCATCATAATGGAAATTCCTTAAAAACAGGTGTTAATACACCTGATAATGGGTAAAAATTTTGGCAATAGCCTCAAGATATCAGAAGATGCCAGGAAATCAGCTTGGAGAATGGATGCCAACTCTGACTAACGCAATAAGAAAGCGCGCAAAAAACACTGGATTGGCATTTTTATCGTTCAATTAGCGCAAATAATGTCATCTTTCAGTATAGCTGTTGGTATGAAAAAGGCAGGCTACGCTTTGTTAAGCACAGTATTGTACACGCGACAGGCAATCCGACCGTAATCTAAGCTAGAGCAGCCCTACTTCTACGCTGACATGATTTCTGGACAGATTTCTCAGCTACAATTTCGCCTTCCATGAAATATTGCAAGGGTAGAACGATGAACATCACTATTCACGAGGCATTACGCGCTTATATTGATCCACTGACCGAGCATGAGTATGCAGCCCTGGAACGTAGCATATTGACCGAAGGCTGCCGCGATGCGTTGGTTTGCTGGGGTGACGTGCTGATTGATGGACATAACCGCTACGCTATCTGCCAAAAGCATCAAATACCGTTTAAGGTTGTGCAAAACGACAATTTCAGTAATATTGAAGATGTTCAACTGTGGATGATAGACAATCACCTTGCGCGTCGCAGCGTATCTGACTTTCAGCGTGGCATGCTGGCTTTGAGAAAAAAAGAAATCATCACTGCCCGCACTAAGCACCATGACACCAATGCTCCGTCTGTGGAAGGTGAAGCGGATATCGCCGTTCCCGTAATTAAGCCGACCCAAAGCCGACAGGAAATAGCTCGGGAAGCAGGCATTAGCAGCAATGCAGTCGTGCAAATTGAAAAAATCCAAAGGACAGCGTCACCTGCATTGGTGCAAGCGGTGCGAGATGGTACGATTTCTATCAGTGCAGCAGCGGCTGTCGCTTCATTGCCTGATGAGGAACAGCAAGCCGCAGTGGCAGGTGGTCGTAAAGAATTACAGCAAGCGGCCAGACAAGTACGCGAAAAAATTCGTGAGCAAAAAGCACCAACCAAAATCGCAAAGCAAGTCGCAGAATCTGAAGAATCCTCAGATGTCAATAATGGCAATGCAGTGACATCACATCACTATGGCGGCGATGCGGAAGTGCCGGTTCTTCAACAAAAGATTATTGCTTTACAATCCGAAAATGCCGCCCTGCTTAAAAAAATTGCGGAGTTGCAGGCGGCATTAGAAAAAGTACACACTGGTAGCTATTAGCCTATCAACAGCACGCCTAAAACTGAACACCTTGAAGTGATGATATTCGAAAAGGTTTTTTGCATTCAACGTAGACATTGAAAATATAAACTACCATGGCTAAAGCTCGTCAAAGTTTATCGCGTTTGTTTTTGAATAAGCCGAGTACCGAGGAGTTGCAGCATCAAGCAACATTGAAAGGGCTGGCGGAGGCTGCAGCAGGCAAACCGTTTATTCTGAACGATGAGCCACTGCGCATGATGTATCTGACACCTACTTGTATGCAAAGCGTTATGCGTATTGATCAACCGGATCAGTTGTTATGTGCGTATTCCAGAGCAATGATGGGTTTTTTACTATTCAATCCAAACCCCAAACACATTATTCTGATTGGACTCGGCGGTGGCTCGCTGGTCAAATATTGTTATCAAAATTTACCAGATTGCCGTATTACCGCAGTAGAAATTAATGCTGATGTTATCGCTATGCGTCGGCAATTTATGATTCCTGACGATGACGCGCGACTCAGAATTATTCATGCTGACGCAGTTGAATGGCTGCCGCAACAAGAATGTAATGCCGATGTGATTTTTCTGGATGCGTATGACATCCACGGTCTGGTTCCGTCACTCAATTCAGCTCAATTCTATGCCAACTGTTACCGACAACTGAACCACAGTGGTGTGCTGGTCGCTAACGTGTGGGGGAAGCCCAGCGTTTTAACACCCATGCTCACAATGTTGCACCAACAGTTTTCAAATAACGTCTGGTGGATAAAATCTGCCGACAGTTATAACTTATTAGTGTATGCGGTCAAGCATATGTCCAGAGATTTTGAGCAGTTGCATGCAATTGAAAAAGATTCTGCACTACATCTCAACCATCCAACTTTAGATCTGCAATGGCTGACAAATAATTTACAATCTATTCAAGATCAACGATTCAAGCCTACATCAGAAAATTCGAAAAACCTGCTACAAGAAGAACTGATCAAACGACTACGCACCGTATTAGTACATGACGGGAATGTACCGCAAAGTTATACCGAATTTAAATCCTTGATATTAAATTTGGATGCAGCTTCAAGATTTGTTTAACCTTAATGCTTACGGAATAGCAATTTTTTTCGCTTCCTGTTCTGGCAAATAATTACTCAGAATTTTACGCACGGTTCCGTCCTTGTGCATCCTCAATATCAATGCCCCCCACTTCTCGGCTTCAATTTCGGAAAATGAAAGCCGGGATAGCGCCAGGCCTCCGTATTTACCAGTGCGCGGTGGACTGACATCATACACAAGCAAGCTATCGTCCAATTGCAACTCTTTAGCGATCGGGCGATAAGACATAGGATAGACTAAGGCTAGATTAAACCTTTTTGCAACTAACATTTTCAATAGTGTCTCCGTATCCGCGGCTTCGACCAGTCTTTTTTTTTCGCGTAGTTGCTCTAAGTAGTGATTAAAATAAGAGCCATGATCAAATTGTCGCTGGATGCCTAAAGTGATATCCGGGTCAAGCATCAACTGATCCATTGTTTCGATTTTCTTTTGCATTGATCGTGTCGAAATAAGATACGGCGTTGAGTAACGTAAATTGTAAAAATACGCGTGTTTCACACGCTCCGGCGTTTGGACTCCAGTTCCTACCATATCCACTTTACCGTTTTGAATTTCGACCCAAATACGGGCAATGGGTAGAACAATAATCTCAAATTCACATGATGTTCTGGTTTTCAATGCATTGGCAATATCGACATCCATCCCTTTACCGTTATGATAGTAAAATCCCGAGTCAAATACTGCATAACGAATTGGATGCTTCGGACAAATCGGCAAATCCGAAGATAAAGAAATTCTGGAAAACAGAATGAAAGAAAATATAAAAAGGATCTTCAGTATTTGCATATTTCTTCATCCCGTTTCAAACTAGGCAATCAGCAAGTTTGCGTTTCGTTCAATGTGAAAGTTGGCATCGTTAAATGTGAGCTACGTTCATTAAACACGGACCAAATCAATTAATTTCTGAAAAAAATATTGCCCTTCGCTTCTGCCTATTCATAATAGGTAGGGATAGATCCATCTGTCAAGGCTAGAACTTAATCATTCATCACCATACGCTAACAACGATGCGACATCGATCAAATCAGTTTCTCTTAGAGACGCCGCGATCGCTTTTAATCTCAGTCCATTCATGATCGCGTCATAACGTGCTTTCTCCAACTCTCTTCTTGTCTGATGTAGTTGGTGTTGTGCATTCAAGACGTCAATGTTAATGCGCACACCGACTTCGTAACCCCGAACATTTGAAGCCAATGAAGCGGCTCCGGATACAACTGCGACTTCTAACGCCTTTACCTTCTCCATGCCACTGTTAAAACCGAATAACGTAGTGCGAGCATTTTGCGCAGCTCCACGGCGAGCAGACTCCAGATCAAATCTCGCCTTTTCCTTCAAGGCAATTGCTTCGTTTACCTGACTGCTCACCATGAAGCCAGAAAACAAAGGAATACTTACTTGAATCCCGATACTATTGGTTCTATTTGAATCGGCGCTGGGAAACGATCCAGGTAAGTCACCACTGGCTCGTGTGCGCTGCATTGTCGCAAGTAAATCTACCGTCGGATAATGTCCTGCGCGACTAACCGAAATGGCTCTTTTGGCGATTTCCAATCGTACCTGTGCTGCAATTACTTCATAATTTTTGGTGTCAACCAAACTTAACCAATAGGCTTCTTCCGCTGATTCAAGTGGTGCAAGAGTCACTCCCTTCTTTAACATAGGCAGTTCACCAATATCTTTAGAACTCATCTGTTGCAACACCGCGCGTTTCAAATTCAAATCTGCAATGGCAGCATATTCTTGGGCTACCACAAGATCATATCTAGCTTGCGCCTCATGACTATCGGTAATCGTTGCGGTTCCTATGTCAAAGTTACGCTTTGCAGCTATGCGCTGTTGCGCAATGGATAACTTTTCTGCCTGTAGGGTGGTCGACACGTTTTGAGCATCTAACACATCAAAATAGGCCTGTGCCACACGAACAATCAGATCTAATTTTGCCTGCGCAAACTGCGCGTCACTAGCAACGACTGCCAACTTACCTTGCTCGTATTGCTGCCAATTCGCCCAACGAAACAGTGGCTGGGTTACTTGCAAGGTGTATGACAATTGCAATCCGTAAGTTTTATTTGAAGCAGACGTCGCTAGTGCAGCACCAGTTGAGGAAAAGTCGCCAATACTTTCTTGCGAAGTGCGTGTAATTTGACCACTCAATACGACGTTGGGCATCAAACTGGAACGCCCCTGGACTGCTTTCTCTTCACCGGCTAACTGGCTGGCACGAGCGCTTGCATAGATAGAATCACTTATCAATGCCTCTCTATAAATTTGTAATAACCCCATTGCCTTCGCAGATGAAGAATGAAAAATACTTAACGCCATTATGGCGAAAAAAAGCTGACGCATTTACTTACCTAGAAATTTAAATAAATCATCCGATTTAATTCTTTGTAACTTACAGTTCATAAAAACGGATTTATCAAAAAAAAACATCGAACATACGGCAGACAATATCCACAAAAAAGATTCGTCCTTCCTCAGAAAGTCATCATCACAAGTCATATTGATCGAGAATGTTTGGACTTCGATGAGAAGCGGCAGACATTGTGACGAACTTGTGAACGACGGTGCTATAAGGGAAATAGTCTTGGATAATCAAAACCAGTTTGACTCTCACTATCTGTCACAAGCTGTTCGTATGTTGGAACGTCATTTACGGATGGCGAATCCGGATTTAAATCAATAACACGATCCGCCATCGCCAAAGTTTGAGGGCGATGTGCTACCGCGATACGGGTGATTGATAGGCGTTTGATATTTTCATTAATCTGAAATTCGAGTGACACGTCCAGATTGCTCGTTGCCTCATCCATGAACAAAATCTGTGGGCGCCGGTACAAAGCGCGTGCCAGCAACAAGCGTTGCTTTTGACCTCCTGACAAGGCACTTCCCATATCCCCCACCAATGTGCTGTAACCCATAGGCATCGCCAAAATCTCTTCATGCAGACAGGCTAATTTCGCACACTCTTCTATCCACTGTTGATCTGCTTGCGCGTCGAAAAAGGCGATATTTTCCGCCAGACTACCCGCCAGTAAATGGTCACTTTGCATTACCGCTGCGATTCTCTTTCTATATTCAGAACCCAGTTGATTTATATTGACACCACCAAACTTGAGCTCACCTTGCTCAGGACTCAATAAGCCTAACATCAGCTTCAAAAGCGTTGTTTTACCCAAGCCAGATCTTCCTGCAATAGCAACGTACTCGCCTGCATGTACTTTGAGGGAAACGGCATCAATGACGCGCGGTAAAAATGAACCATAGCGAAAACACACGTTGTGCAACTCTAAATCTGATTGCAATTCGCCAATGCCTAAGAATGGGATCTGTGGCAACTCTTCCGGTTCTGTTTGTACGATATCGGAAAGACGCTCGGCATAAAGCCGTATCATTCCCAAATTAGCAAGCTTATCAATCAAAGCATCCAACCCACTGATAAACTGGTCTTTCCATGAAAGATAGGCCAATAATGCACCGACGCTAAAAACGCCACCCAACACTGCCTGCGCCCCTAGCCATAAAACTAAGCCATGCTCAAATGCGACCAGCAATCCTTGTGCAATGTGAAATAGCAGATCCAACTTACGCAAACGCAGACCTTCGTTGGTTGTCCGAATCAAACGACGCAGCCATTCATCTCTGCGAATATCGCCACCAGAAAAAAGTTTAACCGTTTGCATCCCTCGCACCGTCTCAAGAAAGTGTGATTCAAGTTCTGCGCGAGAGACAATTTGTGCCTCTTGAGCGTAGCGAACAGGACGAAAGCGCAACCAACGTAAAAAACCATAACTCAAGACAAAACCTAAAGCCACAAACGCTAAGGTCGGGCTATACATGAGCATCAAAACAAACGCGATGAGGGCAACGACACCGTCGAGAATCCCTTCGATTAATTGCATCGTCAACATCTCTTGAATCGAATGCAAAGATTCAAAGCGTGACACAATATCGCCAACATGGCGCTTTTCAAAGTACGCGAGCGGCAACTTCAGCAAATGTTCAAACACCCGTGTTTGCCACAACACATTGAGTCTTGTTGATATATGCGTAATCACCCAACCACGAACAAAATTAGTCATGGTTTTTGCAAGTCCAAGGCCTATCGTTCCAATGATCAATAAGGTTAATAAATCACGATCAAAACTGACCAACACTTCATCTGTCACCATTTGCATAACTAAGGGTGTGGCAAGAACAAATATTTCCATCACCAGTGACAACAATAAAATGTGTACCATCGCAGCGTTGAGGCCATCTACCTTGCCCATGATGGAACGCAAATTGATCGCGTTACGCGTGTCTTCTTTCTGAAATTTCTCAGTCGGTTCTAACTCCAAAGCGATACCAGTAAAGTGCTGACTAAACTCTGTAAAACTGAGTTTTTTAATACCGCTTGCAGGATCATGAATAATGATGTGCCGACGACCAACTTTTTTTAGAACGACAAAATGGTTCATGTCCCAATGAAGAATTGCCGGACACTTCAATTGAGTTAATTCCGAAAGTTCAAGTCTCAATGCTCTTCCACTCATGTCCATGTTCTTAGCTACGTTGATCATATCGAACATCGTCATTCCCAGAAGAGAAATGCCAATTTGACGCCGCAGTTGTGCTATGTCCAGCATTTTTCCGTAGTAACTGGCTACCATCGTGACACAAACAAGTCCACATTCGGCTGCTTCAGTTTGCCGAAGCACCGGCAATCGACGACGCCAGCTCGTTTGCAGCATCGTCAAAAAACTGTCTATCGTACTCATGACTTCATTCTTTCAGAATTCAATTTTTGATTCTTTTTCAAACCGAGAAGTGGTTCAAATAACCACTCCCAAATAGGACGCGTATCTAATGTCACATCCGCTTCTACCTTCATGCCGCTTTGCAAATCCCAGCTTTGATTCGCATGATTTATTTTCTGAGAGGACAATTTGACCAGTAAGCGGTAATAGTCTTCACGTTCAGGTAAGCTGACTGACAATTCACGAGCTGGAATCACTGTCTTAGTCAGCTCCAACACACGTCCAGTCTGAACACCAAATTTTTGATACGGAAAAGCTTCATACCTTAACGATACCTGCATCCCCGTTTTTACAAATCCAATATCTCGACTTGGAACGAATAGCTCCACCTGGTAGCTATCGCCTTCTGGCAATAATTGAAGTAGAACCGTTTGCTCAGTGACAGTCGCGCCTTGCTTTATCTGTAATGCAGTCACGATGCCATCTCGTGGTGCAATCACTCGCATCTCACGTTGGCTTTCTTGGTGTGCACGTTCTGCCGCCAGCGCAGCAATATCTCGATTCAAGCTATTTCGCTCAGATTGCGACGACAAAGGCAGCTGTTCCAATAACGATGTTGCAGTTGCTTGTTGTTGGGCCATTTCCGCAACTGAACTGCGCAACGCTGCTAACTGGCTATCAGCCATCGCCAGCTCCGCACGTTTTTCATCTACACTTGCCGCTGACACGTAGCCTTCTTCCAGTAACTTTTGTTGTCTCTGCAAAGCCAAATTTGCTAACTTACTTCTTTGCTCCAACAAGCTTTTCTGCTTAGCCAAATCACTTGCCTGCGCACTAAGTTGTCTGACTTTTTCTTTTGCCTCGCGTTTTTTGGCACGATACATAGAGTGCACAACTTCCTTGCTTTCTTCTAAATTGGCTGATCGTTCATCAATGCTAGTCAGTACCTCTTTTTGCAAACTGCCATGAACGAGTGCTTTACTTGAATTAATCTGTAATAAAACATCGCCGGCTTTGACATGCTGACCTTCGGTAACCCGCAAATCATTGACCACCCCAGCCTGCAATGCGATGACTTTGGTCAACCCCTGACTAGGAACAACTTGTCCCAACACTCTGGCTTTTTTTGTGTAATCGCATAGCCAGATAAGGAGCAACACTGTCAACGCCATGATTGCCAATAATATGGACGTTAAGCGCCAGGGACTCATGCCGAGTTGTATCGTTTCATGACCGTAACGATGTGCTTGTCTGGCGATTATTTCTGTACGAGACTGCATTGCTTGCTCTTATATTTCGTGATGTTGATGAATTCAATTCTTTACTTCGGCCAACTCTCAGCGATGCAGCAACAGTAGCCTGCATTTGCATAAAGGAGAGTTAGTCAAATCGTGATCGACAAGCGATCACATGTGATGAAACCGGATAGGCGTAACAGGTTTAGTTGGTAACGGTTCGTTCCTTACTGGCGTTTCAGGAAATATAGGACGAAGCACAGGCATTATCCGAAAACGACGATCAATCACGCCGGTAAATTTTGTTTGTATAACGTTAAAATTCATTCTATTCACTTCAACTCCTATTTCACTTTAATGATTCAATACAATATTGGTCGTTTCTTGTGATGCCCAAACCATGTCTGATACGTCAGCGTCAGACATGGCGTCACGACCAATATATTCGGAACACGATCCCTTAGACTAGCGGCGGCGACTCATGGGGCCAGGGTTATAATTACCAAAGTAAAAACCTAGCGTACCGCCAACAACCGCACCACCGAATGCACCAACAAACGGATGACCAGTTGCACCGCCAAGAGTTGAACCTAAATAGGCGCCACTACCTGCTCCGGTCAGGGCGTTATTGAAGCGAAAATTTGTTTGAGCATTGACTGCTGGCCAGGAAAAGCCGCCGCCTACATGCTGAAGATCACTGACATTGAGAACTAATTGCATAATGAAATATTCGTGTAAAATTAGAGCCGCTATACGTACCAAATACGTATGGCTTGTTGACATGGTTACTTCATGTGATGCCAACTCAGGTTGACATCACATGCCTTCTAGCAAGGAGCAAAGTAAGCTTTAAGGGAGTACCGTTTCTCTGCTTTATCAGGAGAAGGGAAACGTACTCGCCTTATATTAACGACGGCGGCTGCTTGGAGTATAGGTGTAACGACCGTACACATAACCAGCAAAAGCGACAAAGCCTAGCGCTGCATAAGTAAATGGGTGAGTAGCAGCGCCTTGTGCAGCGTCAAGACCTGCGCTCAACGCATTGTTGAAGCGATTGAATCCATTTGCAGCACCATTGATTTGTTTCAGCTCAGATGTAGTAGAGATAACTTGCATTTTTTTCCTTTCAAAGCTATCACATTGATATTTATGTGATGCCAGATGAATATTAAGATACGTTTAAGTTTTTAACGACGATTGCATTTCATTAGCGGCGCTTGGCAGATTCGCCACGGAAATATGTAGAAATGCTGCTATATAAAAATACTCCAGCAGCACCAAGAATGAGCCCAGCTGCTCCCCAATTTCTTCCGCTTATTACGGCACTATTATGTGCCGGACCAGAAAAAAAACCAGCACCACCAGCGACTTGTTGCAATTCATTACTATTGTTTAAAACTTGCATTTTATTTCCTTAAAAAATCACACTTTTTCATATTGAAATGTGACGTTAGTAAAATGTTTGAACCTGATAAAACATCTGGTTCAAACCGCTTTTTAAGTTTCATGTGCATCTTGTGCACAAGCTACTTAAACTTGCTCAACCGTGCCTATACATGGCGAGTGATAACTAAGCACGGTTAAAAATTTTTGACGCAACTCTCCATTCAGCACAGTCATCATCAACTGTGTCAGTCATTCATAAAAAATTTCTCTGGAAAATGAGTCGAACGCGAAAGCTGTTACCGACTTATGCCTAACCTATTGCAGACGGTTCGCTTTAGTCGCTATCGTGCTAACTGATAATAGCTCCGCAGATAGGTAGTTTTGCATTTTTCGATTTGATGCATATCGTGTGGGTATACGATTTTTTCAAATCATCCGTTGCTTTCAAAGTGACAGCACGTAGCTGGTCGATCTGTGCAGATGAAGTATTACATGTGCTATTTCTCTGAATTGAGATAATCCGATCGGCGTCAAATACTGTGTGTTGTTCGACCTGAAAGTGCGAAAGGAATACAGTTGCCAGATAACGAAAAAAACGATCTATCGTATGGCTAGAAAACACACCGTTTGCGTTGGACAAAAAATTCGTCGAGCCGAGATCTGAATCGACTGATGGTAGATGTGCTTTCGCAATCGGCGTTGCGGGTTGATTCACGGATAGTGCAATCGATTGTGCGAAGGATCGAAATGTGTCACGACCCCAACCAAGGCATGCTTGCTCCACCTTTGAGAACAATGGGGTACCATGAGATGTCGTACGGTCCAATAAATACTTACTCTGCGTCGACAATAAAACCAGAAATATAATTGTCCCAAGCACTTTTGATGCTGAGAGCAAACGTTTGCTTAACATTTTTTTAATACCTAAAAAATGCAATACATACTGGCTGATTTTTTGAATTGGCTGGTATTGCGATTGACTCGATGCACAAATTATAGGCATCAAAATTTAGAATGTAAATTCAAATAGCGAGTAGTAACAATAAGTAACATATCATGTCAATGAATAATAAATCTGCATTTTGAGAGAAAACTAATTGATGTTAGTACTTGTTTTTCTATTGATAATTATTTCCAATAATTGCCAATAGTTGCCAATAATTGCGATTAATAAAATATTTCTTGGTATTTTTTGAATTATCGAAAGCCATCAAACTAACAATCAATGCAGCCCATGAAAGCGATTTGATGATTCAGTTCAAGTGGATAAATAAAGTGGGACAAAGCATCGCCCCCTCTCAAGTCACCTATTCGTTTTTGCAAAGAAAATTTGAATGTAAGGAAAACCGAATATTGCAGACTGATGATTAACTTACTACGAGGTCCAAGTATGAAACTCCCAATAGCCACTTTCTGTTTACTCGCGTCATGTATATCCACTGGCAACGCCATTGAGCTCTGCAGCAGATCGAGCCCTACACATACTGTTGCACTTTTGGAGTTATATACATCGGAAGGATGCAGCAGCTGTCCACCGGCGGACAAATTTTTACAAAACGTCGCTCAAAACGCTGGTTTGCATCCGGATCAAGTAATTCCACTCGCACTTCATGTTGATTACTGGGATTATATCGGCTGGAAAGATCCGTTTGCCAAGCGCTTGTTCACAGAGCGACAACAGGAATTATCAGCCTACGTTCATAGCAGGACGGTATATACACCAGAGTTTTTTATTAACGGCAAAGAATTCCGCAACTGGAATTCCGGCCTTACTTCAGAATTAGAAAAAATCAAACAGCAAGCTGCACTGGCCTCGATCAAGCTACGTCAAACAGGAATAAGTAACGATAAGATTTCTATCGAGATTGACAGCAATAGCAGCCAGTCAGGCGAATTACATGTGGCGCTGCTAGAAAATGGTTTGTCGAGTAAAGTCTCTGCGGGAGAAAATCAGGGAATAACTTTACGTCACGATGCGGTTGCCAGAGTGTGGATAGATCCCATCGCTGTTGTCGCATCAACGCCTAAAAAAACTACCATGACGGTCAATATTCCAGCTAACGCCAATCGACAGCATTTATCGTTGGTTGCTTTTATTCAAAACCAACAAGGAAATATCCTGCAAGCAGTCGAATTAACCGTATGCCTTTAGATTACATCGGCCATGTTGAGGTAGACAAACAAGCCAACAACAAGATTTTGCATCGCGATTGTCAATTAGCTTGAATTCTGGCAAAGTTAGATCATACATTCGTGCAACAGTAGTTGTACGCATACGCCAATCAAGGAGTTTGTCATGTACGATGAAAACGATTTTACTGCTGTATCAAAATTTCTAAAATTAGGCGTCAAAATCAACGTCAAAAATCCCATGGGACAAAACCCTTCATTTGAAACCAGCTTTCCAACACCCAAGGGAGCGATGGTCAACTTAAATGAAAAAAGTCTGTACGATGTAGAACGCAAGTTGCGCGCCTTAATCGGTAACGATACCCCCGTAAAAACAAAGTTATCGCCGTTTGTTTATCTTGGTACAAATTTTCGGGGCATACTGTACTGCACCAAAGGTTCAAACGAATTCATCATTCAAGAGACGCACGATGTATTTGGAAGCGAATCCAAGCGTATCGTTCGTCAAGCTGATGAGTTTATACAATTGCTGAGCTAAGTCATTTCTGACGTCAATGTTGGTCAATAAGCTGGCTGACAGATTTCCCTATATTACGGCCACGTTGCGGTGATTGACGCCTTCGATCGTCAATCACCGACATCTTTCCGTCATTCGCCGATGACTGCACGACAAGCCGGCGCGCTTGCAGTATCGTGAGTACCACAAAATAAACGTATTCGAAAGGAAAGACTATGCGTGACGATACGATGAGCCCGGCTGCCAGAAATGCCAAGAATCTGGTTTTTGGTATTGCTTTAGTCGGTACCGGTGTTTTATTTCTGATAAACGGTTTGGACTTTATCGCTTACCTGAAATGGTGGATATTTGTTCCCGCGCTAATTGCATTGGGCGGGTTGATTGACATCCTGGTTTCACGTAGAGCAAAACAAATCGCCAAGGGTTGTTTCAACATTATCTTTGCGTTCTGGATCTATGCATCGATGGAACATTTGTGGGGCTGGACCTTTGGCACCAGTTGGCCAATTATTCTGATCGCCGTCGGCGTGCAAAGTATCGTGTTCGGCTTATTGTCGTTAAACAAATCATCCTCAGAATCCGGAATATCCTCAGAGTCCCATTGACGAAGGAGAATTACATGAACCAACAAAAGCAACACAACCGCGTTGTGTTTGGCACCATTATTCTGATCTTTGGCGCCCTCGCTTTAATCGATAATTTAAACATTTTTAATACCAGAGAAATTCTCCAATTTTGGCCAACTGTTTTCATCGTTATCGGCGCGCTAAAAATGTCGCGCAGCGACACGGTCTCTGGTCATCTGATCGGTGGCGGCTTTATTGCGGTAGGTGCGTTGATGACCTTACAGCATCTGGGTATTGTCTATTTCAGTAGCCGTAGTTTGTGGCCAGTGGTGATGATTTTTGCGGGCTTATCTATCATCTTCAAAGACCGCCTGAAGGCCGAAATTTCGCCGTCGATTGGCAATATGGAAGACGGCGACAATTGCTGTAATTTATCCGCCGTCATGAGTGGGTCTAAAAGCCAAAATTCATCGCAAAATTTTCGCGGAGGAGAGCTCACAGCGGTCATGGGCGGCATCGAGCTCGACTTGCGCAATGCATCGATCGACGGTAGCGCAACCATCAATGTTTTCGCAGTGTGGGGTGGCATAGAAATAAAGGTACCTGGTGACTGGACTGTCATCTCACAAGGGATTCCGATCTTAGGCGGTATTGAAGATCGTACCGTTCCACCGATGGATCGTAGCAAGACCTTGTTCATACAAGGATATGCGATTATGGGTGGTGTCGAAATCAGAAACTAAATTCACGAGAGCCCCATGCATCCACTGCTATCGGATTTCCGTAGATTTCTCTGGCACATCGCGATATGGCTTGCAGCGGGGCTAATAATGGGAAAAATATTAGTATCGGCAGAGTTCAGCGATTTTTCCTACGCTTGCTTTTTCGCAGTGCCAGTCAGTTTATTTTTTGGTTTTTTGACCAGCTCCGCATACTATATTTGTCGTTCATTTCAGATTCAGAAATACACGTTCTTTCTTATAGCACTGGTATTTATCATCAGCTCGTTCATCTCTGCTGCACTGGCGTTATGCGTAGCCCATGCATGGAATCTCCTGCTGGAAAATTTAAACGACGTTGCGTCTCCTCATAACATCACATCAAAACTTGATATCGCACTCTTTGCCAGCTATTTTGTCTTATACCTGTTAGCGCTATTGACTTATGACGTCGTGATTGCATTTGAACATATGCGAGCAGCGGAAAAACGCGAGACCTATGCTCACCTGTTAGCACGTGATGCAGAGTTGCAAGTGTTGCGCTCGCAGATTGATCCACATTTTCTATTCAATAGTCTTAACTCGATTAGCGCTCTGACAGCGATTGATGCGAAAGCAGCTCGAGAAATGACCATCGCCCTGGCAGATTTTTTTCGTAAAACGCTGACCTTATCGGAACAAGAAAAAGTTAGCCTGGACCAAGAGCTGAGTTTATGTGAGGATTTTTTGGCGGTAGAAAAAATCCGCTTTGGGAAGAAATTGCAAATCGCAATCGAGGTCGATACGTCAACAAATGATGCGTTAATTCCTTCTATGATCTTACAGCCATTATTAGAAAATGCAATTAAACATGGCATCCGCACCATCCGTCAAGGCGGATGTATTACGGTAAAAATTCTGAGGAATACGGATTGGTTACACATTCGCGTTACCAATCCGGTTACTACGGATATTTCTCCTGCCACTGGTTCTGGTCTTGGCTTACAAAATCTGCGTTGCCGCTTTCACGCTTTGTATGATGATCAAGCCAGAGTCGAGTGGAAGCGCACAGAACAAGAATTTATCGTTGAACTGACTCTACCCTGGGAATCAAAGAAATCATGACAAAGCAAATCAGCGTAGTCATTGCCGATGACGAAGAACTGGCACGTCGCCTGATCACCGAATATTTACGCCATCACCAAGATATTCACATTATTACCGAGTGCGAAACCGGCACAGAAGCGATGGATGCGATCAATCAACAATGCCCTGATCTGATTTTTCTTGATATCCAGATGCCAGAGTTGACGGGCTTAGAAGTCTTAGAAATGACCGGCCGCCGTAGCGGTGTTATTTTTACCACCGCCTACGATCAATTTGCCTTGAAAGCATTTGATTTGCATGCGATTGATTACCTGCTAAAACCGTATTCACAACAACGCTTTGACGAGGCACTGAATAAGGCAAGAAAACTCCTGCAGCAAACAGATGCATCTCCTGAAACTGCCATTCAACAATTAATCGCAGAAAACACAAAAAAAAACAAAAGGTTGCTGATTCGCGATCGCAACCAGGTTCATGTTGTTCCCATTGCCTCTATCGACTACATCAAAGCAGAAGATGATTATATTTTGATCCATGCCGCCGGCAAATCCTGGATGAAAACACAAAGCCTGTCAGACATTGAAACGCAATTAAATCCAGTGCAGTTTATACGGATACATCGCTCTTACCTCCTGCAACTAAATGCGCTAAAAGGAATAGAACGCCAAAACAAAGACAGCGTCGTTGCAGTATTAAACAATGGTGAAAAATTACCCGTAAGCCGTTCAGGCTACGAGCGTCTGAAGGAACATTTACAGTAGCTTGCAAATATCTGCCCTGACAGAAAATAATGATGCATTGATAGAAAAAAGGCGTATTCTTTACATTTTGCCTCGAAGTATCGCCAATAGTTATTTGCAAAAAACATCACCTTTATTTGTGCTATTTTTCAGAAAAGAAAGAATCCATGAACGCGCCTGAATTAAATCATCGGTCTTACGCCATGCCTGCCGAATTCAGCGAATGCTTTGATTTGCAACGGGCTGCCTACCTTACCAACCCCTACCCTGATTATGCAAGCCGCCGCGCAGATTTAGAAAATTTGGCACGCTTACTAAAAGAGAATAAGGATGCATTGGTCGCAGCGATCAACCAAGATTATGGTAACCGTTCGAGCTTTGAAACTTTGTTTGCAGAATTTTTCGTTGTGCTGCAAGAGATCAAAGATAATCTCAAACACATGAAAAAGTGGATGAAGCCGCAGCGTCGCCATATCGACGTCTTACTGTACCCGGGCTCTGAAGTCGCTGTCATACCACAACCATTGGGGGTGATTGGTGTCATTGTTCCATGGAATTTCCCGCTCAATTTGTCGTTTGCTCCTTTGGCGGCGATTTTTGCTGCGGGCAATCGTGCCATGCTAAAGATGTCAGAAAACTCTGTGCACCTGGCACGCTTGCTCATTGAAATCACACCGAAGTATTTTCCGCCAGAAAAGCTGCAATTCTTTGAGGATGGGGGTGGCCGTGGGCCGGCATTCTCATCGCTACCGTTTGATCACTTATTCTTTACAGGCTCTGGGCAGACAGGTCGGGCTGTCATGGCGAATGCGGCCCGCAATTTGACGCCTGTTACTTTGGAATTGGGCGGAAAATCCCCTGCCGTTGTAGCGCCCGATTTTCCCTTAGCAACAGCTGCCGATCGAATTATCTGGGTCAAGGCGTTTAATGCAGGTCAGATTTGTACCAATGTCGATTACGTTTATCTGCCCGAGGGCAGCGAGGAAGCATTCACAACCGAAGCCAAACGACTAGTCGCAGAACGCTATCCGGATATCAACCATCCTGATTACACCTCGATCATCGATGAACGCTCGTATTGCAGGTTAGAAGCAACCTTAAATGACGCGCTGGACAAAGGAGCACGTGTAGTTAATTTATTTGAATCTGTTCACTCTGCACAGCCAGACCGTGCACTACGTAAATTCCCGCTCACGCTGGTATTTAACGTGACCGATGATATGGAAATCATGCAGCGAGAAATTTTTGGCCCGCTGCTCCCGGTAAAAACCTATCAACGGCCACAAGAAGTCGTCGATTACGTCAATGCACATGATCGGCCGCTAGCCTTCTATCCATTTACAAACGATGCTGTACTTTTGGATTTTTATCTGAAACGAATTATGTCGGGCGGTGTGTCGGTCAACACGGCTTTATTACACGTCGCTCAGCACGATATTCCGTTTGGTGGTGTAGGTGCAAGCGGTATGGGTCATTACCATGGCTACGAAGGATTTGCGACGTTTTCAAAAATGCGCCCCGTGTTTTATCAAGGGCGATTTTCTGCGATTAAATTAATGATGCTGCCACCGTACGATAAGAGAGCCAATAAGTTGATCGCGTTGATGATTAAATTATTTGGCTGATCCGGTCACATCAACAGTGCAGCTTAACTAATTGCTTTCATCACCATGGTTAATTCAACTCTGGTGTCTTGCAACAGTTTTTCGATATTTTCCTGATTCACACCGAGTAGCAGCAAGCTCGGTGGAACTGCGGACCAATCAAGCTGGTCAATATTTTCAGCGACAAAGTGGGCGTCCAGGAAATCTGCGGTGGCCAGCACATCGGTCAGGTTCGCTTTGACTCCGCGTCCGGGAATGTACCCACGGTGATTAAGAACTGCATTGCGAATATCCTCAGAAATATCCCAATCTTCCAGAATTGCACTCCCAATGCTGGCATGCCATTGATCGATCAAGTCCCAAAGGATCTTATCCGTCGTAAATAATGCCTGGAAATGATGCGCACGATTCAAGATATAAAACTTGCCGATGTCATGTAGCAAGCCCGCCAACATGGCTTTATCTGCGCTCAATTTGGTATGCGTGCGCGCAATCACCATCGATAAAGCAGCAACCCGTAAACTACGTCGCCATAAGCCATCCATTTGCGTCGCTAAGTTACCGTTGAATTTATTTTCTGCAAGTTGTTTCATGCCAACGGCGATAGCGACATTGCGTACTGCTGCAAAACCTAACAGCATCGTCGCCGCACGTAAATCACTGATAGGACGCGCTTGTGGATTGAATGCTGCGGTATTACTCAGATGTAAAACTTTGGCCGACAAAACCGGTTCACTACCGATAATACGTGCAATCAAATCATTTGATATATCAAGCTGGCTCAAGGCTTTCCTGATTTTCATGGTAGCCGCGACCGACGTCGGGAAGATTAACTTTTTATTTGACAGCTCTGTGGAAAAATCTTCCAAAAAGGCAAATTCATTCATCTTATTGTCACTCATAGCGGGCTCTCATTGATCGTCTGGTCTGCCTTCTAATTTTTTTTATATGCTATCAGGATATACATTTTCGAGCTCTAGTTGTGAATTAGTAGCAATTTAGTTGATCTTTGGTTGATCTTTGGTTGCTCTTTGGTTACACGATCAAACTCGCGAGTGACGGTGGCAGCATACGCTGATTTTACAAGTCTTCACTCGCAAGCTTTCGAGATTAATTCCGATACTGATTAATAGCGTCTCGAGTTTCTAAAGCAATACGACGTGCCGCATCTGCGTAATTTTCGTCTCCTATCGCTTTGGCATACAAAATAGCGCGAGAAGAATTGATCATCATTCCGTTACCATTATTTGTTTTGCCGGCATGTACTGTAGCGGCAATATCACCACCCTGGGCACCAATACCTGGGACTAACAAAGGCATGTCGCCAATAATGTGTCGTACCTGTGCCAGTTCGTTCGGGAACGTCGCACCTACGACCAACGCGCATTGGCCGTTGACATTCCATTTATCGGCAACCAATTGCGCCACATGTTGGTATAAAGGTTTACCGCCTACATCTAAAAATTGCAGATCTGAACCACCAGCGTTAGAAGTGCGACATAAGACAATCGCGCCTTTGTCTTTCCATTCCATGTATGGTGCGACGGAGTCAAAGCCCATGTAGGGGTTGACGGTTACCGCATCAGCCTCATAACGTTCGAAAGCTTCACGCGCATATTGTTCAGCGGTAGCACCAATATCACCACGCTTGGCGTCGAGCACTAACGGAATCGTCGGATAAGTCGTTTTGATATAGCGGCAAATTTCTTCCAATTGATCTTCCGCACGTAAAGCTGCAAAGTACGCAATCTGTGGCTTGAAAGAACAAGCCAGATCGGCGGTAGCATCAATGATGGTTTTACAAAAGCTCAGGATCGCATCTGGTTTGCCCGCTAATTCAGCTGGGAAGCGCGTTACATCGGGATCAAGGCCTACACACAGTAAGGAATGATTGCCGGCCCATGCGGCATTGAGTTTTTTGATAAAAGTCACGATTACCTCTGCATTTTCATTTTTTTGGAATATCGACATTATACCGTGGGGCACCGTCAGCAAATGCTGCAACCGTTCAGCTTAAATTTGATTATCATGTCATAGTAGACTTTAGAACGATCACTATTCACTGAAAAATCGGCAATTTTATGACCAAAAAAACAACAAAAGAGATCAATTTGCTCGCCCTGGAAAATCAAATCTGTTTTGCGCTGTACTCCACTTCTCTCGCATTGACCAAAACTTATAAACCTTTGCTGGAACAGCTCAATCTTACCTATCCACAATATCTGGTCATGCTGGTACTGTGGGAGCAAGACGATGTGCTGGTGAAAGATATCGGGAATGCCTTGTTTCTTGACTCAGGCACCCTGACCCCGCTATTAAAACGCCTCGAAGCATCGGGTTTATTAATCCGTCGCCGTGATGAGGCGGATGAACGTCAGGTTAGAATTGTTCTGACTCAGGAAGGCAAACAATTACGAAAAGCCGCCAGCACGATTCCGCCAAAAATTTTGTGCGCTAGCGGCCAGACGCAAGAGCGATTGGTCGCCCTACGCCAGCAACTTTCAGAATTACGCGACCAGTTACATACTGAATTTAACGAATAAACCGTGCCATCATTGATGGCTTAAATAGTCAAAAAAAGAGACTACGCTATCGACTCCATAGAAAAAATCAATCGAAATCATGAAATATTAGATTGCACACAATTTAATTGTGCACTATTATTAATCCATCGATGCAGCCAGTCGTTTTTTTAAATTTCATTACCGGAGAATTCCATGCAAGTACTTTACACAGCAAATGCAACCGCAACTGGCGGCCGTGATGGTCGCGCTACATCCAATGATGGTCACCTCGATGTCAAGTTGACGACACCAAAAGAATTAGGTGGTGCAGGTGGTGACGGCACCAATCCTGAGCAATTATTCGCAGCGGGTTATTCAGCTTGCTTTATTGGTGCAATGAAGTTTGTGGCATCAACTGCAAAAATAGCTTTGCCTGCAGGTGTTTCAGTAAATGGTCTGGTCGGTATTGGCCCCAATGGCAAAGGTGGCTTCGGCATTACCGTTGCGCTCAATGTTTCCTTGCCAGGCATGGACAGAGCAGCGGCACAAGACTTAATCAATAAAGCACACGAAGTTTGCCCATATTCAAACGCAACTCGCGGCAACGTGGAAGTGACGATTACTTTGCTGTAATTCATTTGCACCTTGCAAAAAAAAGAGACCGATTTAATATCGGTCTCTTTTTTATTCTAACTTTCGTTACAGCAAGGCCTTTCATACCACGACCTCATTGCAATCAGACTTTCGGTGTGCCGCCTAACAGGAATGCACGTTTTTGTGGCTTGGTGGTCGTGTTACCAGTTGAACTAAGGCTATTTGCTGGAATAGCCACCGGTAAAGTACTGGCGCTAGGCTCATACGGTTTGAGAAACCATGGATCAACCTTCTCTCGCGGCGCTTGAAAACTGCGTCCCGATTTTTCTGGTCTATCTGTCCCGCTACGATCTGTGCGATCAGAACGATCACGTGAATGACGCGCGCGCTCAGGTGCCTGTACAGAAGTCGCCACAAAACCAGCCAGCGTCAAACGCACAATTTTTTGTTTGATCAGTTTTTCAATATCGACCAGCAGACGCTCGTCCTGATCGGTATGCAGCGAGATCGCATCGCCCTTTGCACCGGCACGACCAGTACGTCCAATACGATGAACATAGTCTTCAGCGTTATATGGCAGGTCGTAGTTAATCACGCACGGCATTTCAGAAATATCCAGACCGCGTGCTGCTACGTCGGTAGCAACCAAGACTTCTACTTCACCGCGCTTGAAATCTTCCAGCGCCAACATACGCTCAGATTGCGATTTATCACCGTGAATTGCAGAGGCTTTGACACCCTGCTTCACCAAATGCACGGCCAGACGCGAAGCACCAATTTTGGTATTAGAAAAGACGATGACTTGTTTCAAACCACGTTCACGGATAATGAAAGAAACGGCATCGCGTTTTTCATCTTCAGCGACTTTATACAAAATCTGCGTTACGTTATCAGCTGTCGCATTGCTACGCGCAACTTCTATCGTTTGCGGATTATTTAAAAAGCTTGCTGCCAGTTTTTTGATTTCTGGCGAGAACGTCGCCGAGAACATCAAATTTTGTCGCTGTTTAGGCAGTAAATTAATAATCCGCTGCAAGTCTGGCAAGAAACCCATATCCAGCATGCGATCGGCTTCGTCCATGACCAGTATCTGTGTCTGCGACAAATTAATCGTTTTCTGCTGCACATGATCCAGCAAGCGACCGGGCGTCGCAATCACAATTTCAACACCGGAACGCAGGATGGCAGTTTGCGGCGCCATGTCTACGCCACCAAACACCACGGTCGAACGTAGTGGCGTAAAACGCGAGTAGGCTTTGACATTTTCCGCTACCTGATCCGCCAGTTCGCGGGTTGGCGTCAGGATCAATGCCCGTACAGGATGACGCGCTGGAGAAGCACTGCTGCTGGCATGCGCCAGCAAACGTTGAATGATAGGTAAAGAGAAGCCAGCGGTTTTACCGGTACCAGTTTGCGCAGCACCCATGACGTCTTTGCCTTGCAAAACAACAGGAATCGCTTCCGCTTGAATCGGCGTCGGGTGTACATAACCCTGCTCAGACAAAGCGCGCAAAATTTCAGGAGCCAAACCAAAATCTTCAAAACGAGTAGTGGCTATAGGCGTGTCTATGAGGGTCGGGCTGGCAGCGCCCTGAACAAGGTCGGACTTTATATCAGTCATGTATTCTATGGTGGGCCTCCCGCAAGCCGCACAGGGAACCAGCAAAATTACCGGCATCACCTCTATCTGCGACAATCTAAGGAGAGTAAGCGTAGGCTAAGAAAGCAGAGATTATATTACAAATCAAGGGCTTAGAGCAAACAAGTGATTTTACTCTGGGTTCTGCGTTTAACATGGATGCAATCTCTTCCCCGATGTCAGTCTTAACCCGTATCTGATTGCGTGAAGCACAGCATAAATCCCCCCCAAGGGCGCGCACCAGACTGAAGTTTAGGATGCATTATTTGCATCACCCTTTACTTCGACGAGCAAAAATAGCTTAACCAACACAGCGTAACTATCAAAAAATACCCTTCTTATCAACTTAATATCTCAAAAAATTTATTCTTCAGATTTTTTGCACTAAATTAGCAAATACAATTGATAACAATTCTCATTTGCATTAAAATTGTAACTTAAAGTAGCCAGCCGCCAACTTTCCTCTCCGTTGAACTCACATAGAAAGAAACCATGGATCGTCGCACTCCTATTGCCGCCGCATTGATTACTTTGTTCGCACAACCAGTCACCACATTCGCCCAGGCAACGTCCAGCGCACCAGCTACACAGCAAAATAAAAGCAGCTTGCCAGAAATCAACGTACAGGCCAGTCAGAATGATTTTGCACCCGGTGCTGTTTCTTTAAGCAAATTGCCTGCCGACCTGCGCGATGTGCCGCAATCAGTCACGGTCGTAAACAAAGCACTCATGCAATCGCAAGGTGCCAATTCAATGGCGGAAGCCTTGCGCAATGTTTCGGGCATTACCTTGGGTGGTGCAGAAGGCGGACAAATCGGTAATAACGTTAATCTGAATGGCTTCTCTGCAAGAACCGACGTGTATCTGGATGGTTTCCGCGATCGTGGGCAATACTACCGTGATACCTTTGCGCTGGATTCGATTGAAGTATTGATGGGGCCTTCATCGATGTTGTTCGGTCGCGGTTCAACTGGTGGCGCGATCAACCAAGTGACCAAAAAGCCTTTCCTCAAGAACCAAACTGAATTGACAGGATCCGTCACCAGCAATGGTCTGGTACGTTCCACAGTTGACTTCAACAAAGTGACGTCTGATACATCTGCTGTCCGTGTTCTGGCGATGGCGCAAGACGGCAGTGCCACGACTCGCGATCAAACCAAACTGCAAGATTTTGGTCTCGCTCCGTCGGTAAGATTAGGCATAGGTACACCAACAGAAATCACCTTATCTGCCCTGCTACAACATAACCACGACATGCCTGACTATGGAGTAGGCCCACTCAACGGACGCCCAGCGCCAGTAGATCGCAATACCGCCTATGGTTACAACGACGATCATACTGACTCCGATATCGCGGCATTAAACAGCACTATCGTGCATAAGCTTAGCCCACAAACAACGCTGCGCAACCAGACGCAATTCAATTACGTCAGCACAAAAGCTGTCGAGACAGCGCCAAATACAATAGGTACGGTAGGACCAAAAGGTTTTACACCGCTGCCTGTTTCTGCGATGAGCAATTTGCCCTTGTCGAGCCTATACGAACGTTTACAAAGCCATGACCGCAACATCCGCGACTATTCGATTTTCAATCAGACTGAAATATCGACAACGGTCATGAGTGGCGGCTACAAACACAACCTGTTAGCGGGTCTGGAGCTTGGTCACGATGGTTACGATAATCAGAATTTTTATAGAAATGGCTCCTGCAACGGCGTCCCTCTCACGACGGCAACGGCGACCAGCGGCTTTGTTGCTTGTGTACCGTTGATCAATCCCAATGCTGGCAACTCACCAACTAACGTTGCCAGCAAAGCAGGCAATCGCGCCGGAGGTTCATCTAACACAGTAGCCACTTATATCAACGACACGCTGGAACTTAATCCATACGTGAAATTGGTCGGGGGATTACGCTACGACAGATTCAGCGCCAGCATTACTAATTCCATCAATTCCAGCAATACCGCAGGAAGCACAACGTTGCCGTCGGCTGACCAAACCATAGGATTTACCAGCGTCCGACTGGGTAGCATCTGGCAACCTGACGCGCAGCAATCTTACTATGCATCCTACGGTACTTCGTTCAATCCATCTCTGGAACAATTGACCGGTACAGTAGGCCAAACCAATCTTGCGCCAGAAAAAAATCGTTCTTATGAGTTGGGAGGTAAATGGGATTTATTGAACGGAAATCTGGCATTAAATTCAGCCGTTTTCCAAATTCAAAAAGAAAACGCCCGTAGCCAGATCAGTGCTGGCGTGTACAGCATGGATGGCACAGTGCGTGTCAATGGCTTTAGAGTTGGTGCTAGTGGTTTGCTGAGCAAAGGTTTACAACTCGCCATGAATTACACCTATCTCGATGCAAAAGTAGTAGCGGCATCAGCAGCAGATGGTACGCTGGGCAAAATCCCTGCCAACACACCACGCAATACGCTCACTGCATGGACGACGTATGAATTCGCTCCACGTTGGGAAATCGGTGGTGGTCCAGTGTACATGTCACAGCGATATGCAAGTGGGGCGAATGTCGTCAGTGTCGCAGGTTACACGCGCTGGGACGCAACCATGGCGTATAAGCAAAAAAATTACGACGTTCGTCTGAACGTGTTTAATCTGAGCGATAAGATGTACTACGATGCTTTAATTCCATCCGACGGCGGTCGCTCAGTGCCAGGCACTGGTCGTAGCGCGATGCTGTCGGTGGCGTATCGTTTCTGATCACACATTGTTCATCGTTTTCTGCATTCATTAAAGGTCGACCATGTTGATTCATATTCCCGGCGTATTAGATACCAACACGTTAAATACCGTACGCACGATGCTGCTACAGGCGGGCGACGCGTGGGTGGATGGCCGCATCACGGCTGGCTATCAAGGTGCGCCAGTAAAGTTGAATCAACAAATCGACGAACGTTCCGAAGTGGCGCACCAATGCCAGCACATTGTGCTATCCGCATTGGAACGTAACCCGCTGTTCATCAGTGCAGCGTTGCCGAATGTCGTTTATCCACCGATGTTTAACCGCTACGGTGAAGGCATGGGATTTGGATTGCACGTCGATGGTAGCGTACGCTTACATCCTCATAATGGAAGTAAGCTGCGCACTGACGTCTCTGGCACGCTGTTTCTGGCAGAACCTGATGAATACGAGGGTGGTGAGTTACAGATTGCCGACACCTATGGTACACACAGCGTAAAACTGGCTGCGGGAGACATGGTAGTGTATCCCTCCACCAGCTTACATCAGGTAACGACGGTCACTCGCGGCATCCGCTTAGCGTGCTTTTTGTGGGTGCAGAGTCTGGTCAAAGATGATGGTCAACGCAGCTTATTATTTGATATGGATACGTCGATTCAAACGCTCAATCGCACCCAGGCTGACGAAACCGCGCGCCGCAGTTTGGTAGGCTGTTACCATAATCTGCTGCGTCAGTGGAGTGAAACCTGATTTAGGTAATCTACGTTCTCATTCGGTTCTGTGGCCAAACACGTGGAAAATCGATGGTTACGATATGCAGCTTTGCAAGCATCTTTTCCAACTTTTTTAAAAGGCTCAATGCATTTATAGGCCGGACGATATAGTCGTCTGCTCCAGCATTTGCCGCATCAAGAATATTCTTTTTGCTTGCATGAGAGCTGCACATCAAGATCGGTAAATGATTTAACTCTGGGTCACCACGCAGTGAACGAATCAAATTCAAGCCATCCATAAGTGGCATGACAAAATCGGTGATAATGAATTCGATAGGTGCGCCAATATACTTAGTGGTATTTAACGTCCGTAATGCCATTTCACCGTTTTCCGCTTCCGATACTCTGACAAAGCCGATTTCTTTTAAAAGGCTAACAATCAAAGACCTCAGATTTGGCTCATCGCTGACCACCAGAAAATGAAGTTCTGTATCCATGAAGATAATACCTTCCAGCTCTCTCTGGAACTGAGAGCATTTAAATTTTTAATAATCACGTTAAAAAGAATATCGAAAATAGATTATTGATGTCAGTGCGGTGAACAACAAACGGCATCGAAAAAAATGGCTTTAAGTTGCGTGTATATGTTCACTTCCTCTGTACCCCAAAAAAAATTCCTCCCGCCACTATAAGCACATTCCACGGCTCAAAACAATGTGCCAGCGTTAGCTCGTTTAATATCGGCAGTTACACGCCGCCTTATGTTTGCCAGCGTACTGATCTTTGCGATCGTATGAAATAACGTCAGTCACTTAGTCCACTGCAACAGAAAGTATTTATCATGACTTCAACACGTAAAGCTTATTTCGTTGGCGGCGGAATCGGCTCACTGGCTGGTGCTGCATTTTTGATTCGCGACGGCGGGATGGCAGGCAATCAGATTTCCATCTTTGATGCGGCTTCGGTCATGGGTGGCAGTCTGGATGGCTGCGGCGACGCGGTCAAAGGCTATTCTATGCGTGGCGGACGTATGTTGACCACGGATAACTACGAATGCACCTGGAATCTTTTCAAATCTATCCCATCACTGACACTCTCAGGTAAAAGCATTTTTGAAGAAACCGCAGAATTTAACGAAAAACATCATTCCAACGCGATGGCACGTCTGGTCGACAGCCGCCGCGCCAAAGTACCGGTTAAATCGATGGGTTTCTCAATCCATGATCGTGTTGAGCTGCTCAAACTAGCGAGTGCTGACGAAGAGGCATTAGGCAACAGCCGAATTACCGATCACCTATCGCCAGAATTTTTTGAAACTGAATTTTGGTATATGTGGGTAACGACTTTTGCCTTTCAGCCCTGGCATAGCGCGGTCGAATTCAGACGCTACCTGCATCGTTTCCTGATGGAGTTTGTACGCATCGAAACGCTGGCGGGTGTAAAGCGCACTGTATTGAACCAATATGATTCTCTGGTCGTACCTTTGCAACGGTGGCTGGAAGCACAAGGTGTGCATATGATTTCTAACTGCCTGGTAACGGATCTGGAATTCAAGAACGATGGCGATAACATCGAAGTTCTCGGTCTGCGTTACTTACTGAAGGGTCAGACCGAGACCTTGCAATTAGAAGATGGCGACCTCACGTTTCTACAAAATGGCTCTATGACAGACGCCTCAAGCTTAGGCTCGATGACTGCTGCACCTGCCAAATTAAAGAAAACACAAAGCGGCAGTTGGTCTTTATGGGAAAAAATCGCCGAAGGAAGACCCATGTTGGGCAATCCAAAAGCCTTCAATAGCTGCGTCGCACAATCAGATTGGGCATCATTTACGGTCACTTTAAAGGACTCAGCTTTCTTTGACCAGATGCACAACTTTAGTGGGAATGAGGCAGGTACAGGGGGATTAGTTACATTTAAAGATTCGAACTGGCTTATGTCTATTGTGCTGGCACACCAACCGCATTTTGCCAACCAACCTTCAGACGTGTTCGTATTTTGGGGCTATGGATTATTTCCAGACCGTATCGGCAATTTCATTCCCAAGGCAATGGCTGACTGTACAGGTGAAGAAATACTTCAGGAGCTTTGCGGGCATTTACGCTTTGACTTTGATACGGTGCTCACGGCAAACTGTATTCCATGTCGCATGCCCTACATCACGAGTATGTTTATGCCACGCGCCCAAGGTGACCGGCCGCTGCCGATTCCACCCGGGACTAAAAATTTCGCCTTCATCAGCCAGTTTGTTGAGATTCCGCTAGACACCGTTTTTACGGTGGAATTTTCAGTACGCGCAGCACAAATGGCGGTCTACGAATTACTGGGTATCACCACACCTATCCCACCCGTAACACCTCATGACAAATCGCTGCATACACAATTTGAGGCCTTAATCAAAGCGCTGTGACAAAATGTATTACGTTTTGTCATTTTAAACTTCACAAAAAGGCCTGCACATTAAAGAGAAGTTGAAGAAATTGGAATAATCGGAACAATCGAAACAATCACTTTCGACATAAACACGCTGTTTGGGTCTTCAGCATAATCTGCAAATGGCTCACAGTATTCAAAGCCAAAACTCCGGTACAAGTCACGCGCAGGTTCGAAGAATTTGATAGAACCTGTTTCAAGACTGAGTCTGGAATAATTTCTTTGACGCGCTTCGTCGATTAGATGCTGCAGTAATTGTCTGGCAGCACCACGCCGGCGCAAATTGCGTGGCGTGCGCATGGATTTGATTTCGGCATGCAGCGTATCAAGCTGCTTGAGCGCAATACATCCTGCCAGCTGATTTTCATCCCAGATAGTCCAAAAGGTAATGCGTGGATCTCGTAAAGCTTCGAGGTCAAGCGCATGTACGCTTTCAGCCGGGCTATTGGCATACATGTCTTGTAAATGTTCTTCCAGCAAGGCGCGAATTTCATCACCGTGCAAATCATCGATACGGATTTTCATAATTACTTTCTTATTTCTAAATTTTTGCGCTAGATAAAAACGACGAAGTATCAAATTTGTATGATGAGCATGATTAATATCTTGCATCTTTGGGTTTATCACCGTTTGGCCAGTCCAAGGATTTTTTGGAATAAACCGGACGTATCTGGTGCGTGAAGTACTCGGCAACGTCAATCGCTTCCTGATCAGTCAGCGTTTCACCTTGCCCCAGCGGCATATTATGTTTGACAAATGCAGCGGCGGTATATGTCCTTGCCATACCAGCACCATCGTTGAATGAATCAGGCCCCCAGAGCGGCGGAAAAGTATAGGTCTTTTCCGTTTTACTACCCTCCCCTTTTTTACCATGACAACTCGCGCATTTTTCCTCATAGATACTCGCCCCGCTCTCACTGTCTGGTTTCAATTTCTGATTGATCGATATAAAACCCCGACCGGCAATGCTGGTACCAGTTGGGACACCTGTTGAAAGCCAACGCATATAAGCGAGAATATTATTCATTTCCGGAGAAGCAAAATCTAATGGCTTCCCATTCATCGAACGTTCGAAACAATCGTTAATCCGCTCCTGCAAAGAAATGAGTTTGCCGCTGCGCGCCCTGTACTCGGGAAACACACCCCAGATACCAAGCCAAGGTGCAGCTCCCGCCACTGTTCCGGCTTTGAGATGGCAATTCGCACAATTGAGACCATTGTCAACGTTGCGGGGCAAGACCAAATTCGTTTCAGTCAGGATTTTTTTACCCATGCGAATGGCATCGCCACTGATACCGCTGGGAATACTCGATTCAGGTGGCGCTGAAATCACCTCCGAGGCAGTTGCCAGAAGACAGGTGTTACAGACAAGAAAAAGCCCAATCTGGCATAGTTGACGTAAAGTGTTCACTATCTATTCTTCCGGTAAAATGCAAGTTTGCATTCATGCTTTATTCATGCTTTTTATGCAATAACATCCTGAATCATAACGTAAAAATAAAGCCCATAGGAAACAAAAGAGCCTCAGTCTGTCCGACCAAGGCTCGCACAAAAATTAGTAAATTCAAACACCTAACGCCTATTGCAATTACTTGATCGTCACCACAATTTTGCCCTTGGCACGACCAGATTGGCTGTAATTCAATGCCTCTTGCGCCTGAGACAGTGGGAATGTTTTATCAATCAATGGTTTGATCACCGCTTGCTCTGCCAATTTGCCAATCTGTGCCAACTGTTCACCGCTGGCCCACATAAAGAAGACTTCCGACTTCACACCGAATTGTTCAGCAATGCCGCTGGTATCGGGAGGTGCGATGATAGAGATTAGCGTTCCACCTTTTTTCAATACTGCATACGATTTTTCGCGTGTGTTACCACCAAGAGTGTCAAACACCACGTCATAGTCATGCACGATATCTTCAAATTTTTCGTGCTTGTAATCGATCACGATATCAGCACCCAATTCGCGTACCAAGGCCAGGTTATCAGTGCTGGTGGTAGCAGCGACAGTGGCTCCCAAATGTTTAGCCAACTGAATCGCAATCGAACCTACACCGCCTGAACCCGCATGTATCAAGACTTTTTGCCCACCTTGCAGATTTGCCTTAGTAACCAAGGCTTGCCATGCGGTCAGTGCAACCAACGGTAAAGAAGCGGCTTGCTCATGGCTCAGGTTGGCAGGTTTGTGGGCTACGTCAACGGCTTTGATTACCACGTATTCGGCAAACGTACCTGACTGCATGCTTTGCGGTCTGGCGAATACAGCGTCACCTACTTTAAAGGTTGTGACGTCTTTACCGACGGCGGTCACAATGCCCGACACATCATTGCCAACGACATACGGTAAAGGCAAAGGGAGCATACTCTGCAAATAACCGGCGCGTATCAGATTATCGACCGGATTCACGCTGGTAGCGTGTACTTCTATCATCAGACTATCATCTAGTAAAACCGGTTGTGCAATATCTGTGATTTCCAACTCAGATCCGTATGCTTTAACGATGGCTGCTTTCATTTTTGAACTCCTGGTAAATTAAATGCCGTGATCAAAAGGACCAAGGCTAAGTGATCGAAATTTTATGTTGTGTTGCGTTATCAGTTATCGCGCAGTGCATTGGGCTTGCTGCTGAATAAGGATGCTTTAAAGCCTACTCATGACAGTTTCCCTCTTAGTCGCGACGTGATGAAGCAAAGTATAGAGTCACTATTAGTGCTTGAATAGTCAGTAATTATGCATAATACTGTTGCTCTATAAGCATAAATAAACAAGGAGTTACCCATGAATACGCTGCGCCTGGCGATGTTCAGTGCGATCGTCAATGCTGGCAGTATCAGCAAAGCTGCTACCACTTTGGGAATGGATAAATCGGTCTTATCTCGTCAACTTGCCAAGCTGGAGGATGAGCTTGGTGCCCGCCTTATCCAGCGTTCTACCCGGCGTCTGACACTAACTGAAATTGGTGAGCTGGTCTTTGCAGAAGCGCGCTCAATTGATCGAGCAGTATCAAATATTGAGCAACTTACTGAACAACACCAAAGCGAGGTGCAGGGGCGCTTACGTGTTACTTGCCCCAGACCACTTGGGCAACGCTATCTGGTGCCTTTGCTGGTCGAATTCACTGCACTCCATCCGAAGATAGAAATCGCGCTGACGGTCGACGATCACATGGTTGACTTGATTGCAGAGCATATCGATGTGGCACTGCGCGTTGCCCACTTAGAAGACTCCACGTTGGTCGCTCGCAAGTTAGGCGATAACCCACGGGTTTTGGTCGCCTCCCCCTCCTATCTGACGCGCAGAGGCGCGCCGCATAGTCCCACGGATCTATTAACGCACGACTGCTTGCTCTATAGCAGCGGTGCGAGAGTATTTGACGAGTGGCATTTCACAAAAGACGACATCAGTACGCCAGTACGTGTCACTAGCAAGATACAGATCAACGATGGGATGGCATTGGCTGCCGCTGCCGTCGCCGGGGGCGGCGTGACGTTGCTCGATCGATTACTGGTTGCGCATGAGTTGGCTGATGGTAGTCTGGTGCAGCTTTTGCCTGACTATCAATTACGTCACGGGCAACCAGTCTATGCCGTTTACCCGGCACGTCCGTGGCTGGCTCTGAAGACAGCGACATTTGTGACGTTTTTGCAGGAGCGGCTATTTATCTGAACGTCTGCCGCCGATTTATTTTGCCAAAAAGCCTGCCCGTTAAAAACGCTCAGGCGGGATAGGCAATTATTCATATTCTCGCATCACGTCGGCAACCCAATTCATAAATAGCTGGGTACGTTTTGGTAAATGACGCCGGTTTGGATACAACATCGATACCGGCATCGGTGCCGCGCAATACTCAGGAAGTACGGCAATTAATCTGCCTTGTTGCAGCAGATCCAACACTCCGATTTCAGGGGCTTGTATGATCCCCAATCCGGCCAGACAAGCGGACTGATAGGCATCGGCATTATTAACGACAATTGCGGCAGAGACTTGCTTTTGATACGACTGGTCACCAATCGTGTAATCAAACGTGCTGGTTGAGGCGCCAAAGCTGGGCGAGTAATGAATCATTTGATGAGCATCCAGATCGTCGATACGGAGAGGCATCCCATGCCGTTTGAGATACTCAGGGCTGGCACAATTGATCAATTTAAACTGACCTAAGGGACGTGCAATCAAATTGGAGTCGATTAAAGTACCGACCCGGATGACGCAGTCAAAACCTTCCCGTATCAAATCAACCCGTCTGTCGGTACTACTTAACTCAATATCGAGCTTGGGATGGGCGCGCATAAATTCTGGCAACCTCGGAATAATCTTTACTCTCGCGACACCAACTGGCATATCCACCCGCAGTCGGCCACTGATCTCTACCTCATTTTGCCGGAACATGGATTGCAGCTCATCCATGTCGATCAACATATCTTTGCTACACTCATAGTAAACCAAACCATCCTGCGTCATCTGCACGGTGCGGGTCGTGCGCTGCAACAGGCGCGTGCCCAGAGCGTTTTCTAACTGCTTGATCGCCATCGATACACTGGCCTTAGGCAAGCCCAGACTGTCAGCAGCCTGGGTAAAACTCGCCAACTCGGCTACCCGTACGAAGATTTTCATGGCTTCAAGCTGATTCATCGCATCACCCTCAAAAATTATTGTTTGTGAATTTTGAACAGTTTAATCATTTTTTGCATCTTTGTTTAAATTAAATAGACTAATAAACTCTCTTCATTCCCAATCACGGGGACCAACATTGAGGAGAAAAACATGACAAGCAAGATTGCAATCATCACTGGCGCCAGCCGCGGTTTGGGAAAAAGTGCAGCATTAAAGCTGGCACAGCAGGGAGTCGACATCATCTTGACCTA
This sequence comes from Cognatundibacterium jejuense, assembly GCF_014284255.1. GTDB lineage: Bacteria > Pseudomonadota > Gammaproteobacteria > Burkholderiales > Burkholderiaceae_D > Undibacterium > Undibacterium jejuense. The sequence goes on along the minus strand of NZ_JACOFV010000013.1, from coordinate 60,407 downwards.
CCACAGTAAAGAAGCGGAAGCCGCTGCCGTGGTAGCCGAAATTGAAAAATTGGGTCAGAAAGCGCTTGCACTGCGATTAGATGTCGGTGACAGCCATAGCTTTGACGCCTTCGTCAAAACTATCCAGCAAGCGCTGGAACAAAAATGGCAACGTAGCGACTTTGATTTTCTGGTGAATAACGCAGGCATAGGCATCTACGCAGGATTTAACGAAACCACCGAAGCGCAATTTGATCAATTGCTGAATATCCAATTCAAAGGCGTATTTTTCCTGACACAGAAATTGCTGCCAATCATCGCTGACCATGGCCGCATCATCAATATATCGACTGGTTTGACGCGCTTCTCCCTGCCCGGCTATGCGGCCTACGCTGCAATGAAAGGGGCAATTGAAGTACTGAGCAAATATCTGGCCAAAGAATTGGGACCTCGTTCTATCGCAGTCAATGTCGTAGCTCCTGGTGCCATTGAAACTGATTTTGGTCACGGCGCAGTACGCGACAATGCTGATTTAAATTCATTTATCGCTTCGCAAACAGCGCTTGGCCGCGTCGGGCTTCCTGATGATATCGGTGGTGTGATTGCCTCCTTATTAAATCAGGATAACGGCTGGATCAATGCACAACGTATTGAAGCGTCTGGCGGGATGTTTTTGTAAAGTAAAAATGATTGGGAATTCCTGAAGGGCTCGGTGGCTTGCAGCCAATACCTAGCCCCCAATTCTAGAAAATATTTAAAAAAAATATCTTCAAATAATATCTTCAAATGAATAGTGCTTTTTATTTGGGAAAGCGTTCAAGTTTTTTTCCATCAGCAGGTATCTGATACTCGGCGACATTCAGCTCCATTGCTAACAAGGTGTAGTAAGCAATGATACCTGTTAAATCGACGGTGCCTTTTTTGCCAAAGCGATTTTCCACGCGCTTAAACGTCGGTTCTGATACCCGCTTATTATGTTGGAGTTCGATACAAAAATCATAGACCATTTCTTCATCGGCACTCATCACGCCCGGACGACGACCGTCTGCAATGGCGTCAACAATTTCTCTTTTTAGACCGGCTTTTAAAGCAATAGGTTGATGAACATACCATTCATAATCCTGAGTCCATTCGCGTGCCGTCATTAAAATGGCTAACTCGCTGAGAGTGTTTCCGATCGCAGATTTGTAGCGCAAATAGTCGCCCATAGAACGCGCTAGTGTCATTACTTGAGGGCTGTGCATCAAAGGTTCAAAAGGACCAAAAACGGGGACTTTACGATTTGCTTCAAAATCTTGCGCTGCCTGCTTTTGTTCATCGTTATAATTTTCTGGAGCGATTGTCGGTAAGCGATCGGCAGCGTACGCACATGTAGTAATGCTTATCAGCGATGCCAGCATAATTGAATGTCGAATTTTCATATCTTACTCCCTAAAAAAATCAATTCCTTAAAGACAAAGTTCTATATCAAACGATGATAAATATTTTTTAAGTAACAGCAATCGATCTGAAATTTCGTATTCTAAATTGAATCCTGAAGCACTGATTCTACGACAATTTACCTCAACTACTTATTTGGGATTGGAAATGAATTCGTTCGTAAACGTATTGTTGAGATTGATGTGCTTCCCATAGAGGGATTTATCATAGTCGCGCAAAACTTTGAGTACCGTTTCTGGTCCACCCTCAGGCATCTTGCCGTCAGCGGTAAACATTTCCTTGCTATTTTTCAAAGCAAGAACGTAGTTTTCTTTGTCGTTGGCATAAAAGGAAGCGGGCATTTGATCGCTGATTTCGGATGCGCTATGCGTTTGAATGTAGTTGAGCGCCTTAACCAAAGCGATGACGATTTTTTGCACCTCGTTGCGATGTGTTGTCACCCATGCGTTGGGCATATAGAGACAGGCCGCCGGATAAGCCCCGCCGAATACAGCTTGAGTTTCTTTGATGCCACGCAAATCGAGCAATACTGTCGCCCGGCCAGCAGAGGTAAGTCGTGAAATAGTGGGCTCACTAGAAATACCGGCCTGTACCCGCCCTTGCATCATTGCGTTTATAAAGTTATCGCCCGATCCAACGGGTAGTATGTTGATTGCATTACTTTGAACACCTGACTTTTGCGCAAGATATCGAATAATCGTATTGGTAGACGAACCCAAACCCGTCACACCAAATGAGCGCCCCTTAAGCTGTTTTAAAGAGGTAATTTCTTTTGCACTTTTTTCAGCAACCAGGATAGCCTGCCCTGGTGTTTGCGTAAGCTGAATCACGGATTTCACTAATTTACCGCGTGCCTGCAAACTAATCGTATGATCATAAAAACCGATCACACCTTGTACTGAGCCAGACAATAATTCAGTCTCTGCATTGATGCCATTACGGTCGGTCAAAAATTCTATATCCAGCCCGGACTCGGCAAAATAACCAAGCTGTTCAGCAAGTTTCACCGGCAGATAAATTTGCTTTTCTATGCCTGCAACCACAATGCTGATTTTTTCGCCTGCGTAGGCCACCGCACAGCCCAGGTATAAAAACACCGTCAGCAATAGCTTAAAACAAAATGTCATGTCGTTTCCAAAACAGAAAATAGGTGCTCTTTGAAGAAGACTAAATCTTTACATTATTATAGCAACCGGCCGGTATGATTTTTACTGAGCAGGGAATCTGACCTCAACCTGAAGACCACTACCTTGATCTACACCAGTTAATCGTATTGACGCTGACAAAGAATCACAAATACTCTTGGCAATCGCCAAACCAAGCCCGGAGCTATTGGATTTTTCTTCATTCACACGATAAAAACGCTCAAACACCTTTTCGCGGTGCTCGGGTGCAATTCCCGGTCCATTATCGATGACACGTAGCACGGCTTGCTGATCTTCCAATACAAGCGTCAACGTGATCATGCCACCAGCATGGATGTGCTGTATCGCATTATCAACTAAATTAGCAATTAATTCTCTGAGCAGGTAAGGACTGCCACGGAGACAAATACTCTCATCCAAGGTATCAATGCCCAGATCAAGCTCTTTCTGTTGCGCCAGCAAGGCCATATCGACCACCACTTGCTTGACCACTTCTGACACGTTCAATAACTTGCCCTGGCTCGCATTGGATTGATTTTGTTCTGCCGCCGCCAGAATTAATAGCTGATTAATGACTTTACTACCGCTTGCTATCGTTGATTTAATATCGGCGAGTACTTGCTGCTGTTGAACGCCGTTGGTCGGATTTCTTTTGGCAAAATCAACTTGAGAATTAATAATCGAAAATGAAGTCCGCAACTGATGTGCCGTATTCGCGACGAATTGTTCATAAGAAGACAGGGTCTTGTTGAGTCTGGTCACATAGTCATTGATAGCAAAAATGACCGGTTGCAACTCACTGGGCGTATCATCAACCGACAAACTCTCGAGCGAACCAGTAGGACGTCGCATCAGTAGCTCACCAAACTGAATTAAAGGCTGCATCATCCATCGCAGAGCGATCATCAAGCCCAAAATAACAATGGCCAACAAAATCAAGTGCTCACGTATGGTTCGGACAAACAGACTGCGTCTGAACGCGTGATGGCTATTGAGCGTTTGGGCAACTTGCGTAATGCTGGTTTCATTACCAACGCCATTGGCCAACATCTGCTCATAGGCAATGACGCGCACCTCCTCGCCGCGTATGGTGGACAGATAATAGTATCCTTGCTCCATTTGCAGGGTGCCGGTATAGGGCAGCAACTCTTCATTTCCTGCGACTAATTTACCGTTGCCGGTGCGAACAGTGAAGTAAATATGATCTTTATATTCATTCGAAAACAACTCAAACGCGGCAGGTGGAATTCTGATTTCATAATTATCATCCACTTTTTCTAATTGCTCAGAAATTGTCCTGGCAGAGCCTTTGAGCAGCTGTTCCTGAACCAAAGTAGCAATACGATCCGCATCATGATAGCCCATGAGCAAATCAACAAATGAAATCAGCACTGTAGGCAAAAATACCCAAAGCGCAAGTTGTGTCTTTAAACTTTTAACTCTGAGTTTCATATGTCAACATATAACCCAGACCGCGTAGAGTGATGATTTGTGCACCTGAGTGTTCGATTTTTTTTCTTAATCGAACGATATAAATTTCCAAAGCTTTGGGTGACACAGTATCTTCAAGGGTGAACAAACTATCCGTCAGATCTTTTTTGGAAACGGTCGTATGTGCATTGCGGATCAGCGCTTCCAGAATCGCATGCTCACGCGGTGTGAAGCTTAAATCTTTTCCATGTGCATTAAAAATCTTCGCATTGCTATCGTAATTTAGCGTGCCACAACTAATCACCGGGCTCGCCTTGCCTTTTGATCTCCGCAACAATGAACGCAGCCGCGCCTCAAGTTCCTGGATGTCAAATGGCTTGGCAATATAGTCGTCCGCACCTAAATTAAGATTTTCAATCACATCGCTAAGCGTGTCGAGCGCGCTGATGATCAGCACCGGTACTTCATTGTGTTTTGCACGCAAATTCTTCAATAAGGTCTGACCTTTAATGCCAGGCAGCGTCAGATCAAGCAAAATCGCATCATAGACCTGGGTTAATAAAAAGTGCTCGGCATCTTCCCCGGAGAAAGCCTGCTCCACCGCATAACCCGACTGCGTCAGTAATTTAGTGAGCCATGTAGATAGCTCACGATTGTCTTCGACCAAGAGTAATTTCATGGACGTAAGATTAATGCATTTTCGTCAGGACTGTCATCTTCGTAGCTTTTTTTTCACACCCCTTTGTTTGAAGGCTTTTAGAAGGGTGTGCTGTTATACATTTCTATCTGAATGTCTGTCATTCCAATATCTGGCTCTTTTGAACCCAGAAAGATACAAATACAAAAACACAGGAGACACAATGGAAAAAGTAATAGCAAGTCCTATGGATACAGGACTCAGCCAAAGCAAACTATGGCCACATGCCTGGTGGAAACTCATGGAACAGCGGGTTGGCATCATTCCACTCCCAATTTATTGCCTATTATTGGCGCTGATTGTCGGTTTTGTTTCTAGCGGTAAGGTACCGACAGATATTTCAGTTTCTATCGCAGTTTTAGCCGTGGGGGGATTTACGTGTGCAGAATTCGGTAAGCGTTTGCCAATTGTCCGCCATATCGGTGCGGCAGCGATTTTTGCGACGTTTATTCCTTCCTATCTGGCCTTTAACCATCTCATTCCTGATCTGGTTCTAAAAAACGTGGTCGAGTTCACCAAGACCAGCAACTTTCTCTATCTGTTCATTTCGTCAATTATCGTCGGCAGTATCCTGAGCATGGACAGGACGATTCTGGTACAGGGGTTTATTAAGATATTTATCCCATTAGCCGCAGGAACCGTGGTTGCCAGTGTCGTTGGCACCGTAGTCGGAACCCTCTTAGGGCTTGGTACCTTTCATACCTTCTTCTATATTGTCGTGCCTATTATGGCTGGTGGTGTAGGGGAAGGCGCGATTCCGCTATCGATAGGCTATTCAGGGATTTTAGGGCAAACTCAAGGCGATATTTTTGCTCAGGTTTTACCTTCAGTTATGTTGGGAAGTCTGACCGCAATTTTGTTGGCAGGTGGACTAAATTTTATTGGTAAAAAATACCCTCATTTGACCGGAGAAGGTCGTTTACAGGAAGGCGATACGAGTCATTCGATGACCAGCGAAGAATCGATACCAGCAAACGTTGATATTGCCCATATTGCGGGGGCTGGTGTAACGGCGATTTCTCTCTACATGGTTGGCTTGATGTGTTTTAAATTATTTGGTTTTCCGGCGCCGGTAGCAATGCTTTTCGTGGCAGTGGTTTTTAAATTGTCGCGTGCCGTTTCTCCGCAATTAGAGCAAGCGTCTTTCGTGGTGTATAAATTCTTTTCCACTGCCGTCACGTATCCGCTTTTGTTTGCCATCGGTGCATCAATGACCCCTTGGGATAAATTGGTCGCTGCATTTAATATCTGTAATTTGATCACGATCATCGCTACCGTAGCAAGTTTGATGATCACTGGATTTTTTGTCGGACGACGTTTAAAAATGTATCCGATCGAAGCAGCCATCGTGAACGCATGTCATAGTGGTCAGGGTGGTACGGGTGACGTGGCAATCCTGACCGCAGCCAACCGTATGCAGCTCATGCCGTTTGCGCAAATTTCTACCCGCATAGGGGGCGCAATCGTGGTCACGCTTTCTTTATTGGCAATGTCTCAGCTGAAATAGTTAACGTCTGTTATGTCTTCGCGACACCCACATGAAAAATGCATGAAATATTGCATTGGGTTGTATGGCCGACTGTATTGCTTATACCAGTGATAAAAAAGTGATGCGACAGATCAGTCGTGTCACTTTTTTGACGAAGTGATGTTCTTCTTTAAACTTCTGTCTGCCGTTGACAAGGCAACGGCGACTGCCTGCTTCACCGCTTGCATTTTCGTACGGGGATGACTGGTGCCTATGCGACCTGATTGCTTCCAGTCGTCGACGATAAGTTTGATATTTGCACTGACCGCTGCTTTGCTGTTACTGTGATTGAGAGGCATAGTAGATTCCCCGTTCCCATTTGACTTTATTAGACTTTGCTAAGGTTGCGGTAAGCGCAACCAGATTTCATTGCGCCGCATGAACCAAGGCTTGAACGGTGGATCATAACGCGAATAAATTGCTTCTCCCTCCCATGCCAACTTGGCCGATTTCAGTGCATTCTCCAGCAAAAGCAAATGTTCGTTGTAATTGGTATCTGACCAGAAACCGGAATAACGAATCACTGCGAAACGGCAAGGCTTTACTTGGCGAAGTTTAATACGGGGGTCAAGTGGCTCTGGAGCGTTAGCTAAAGTAATATCTTTAGGCAAAACGAATTGCACTACGAATCCAGCAGGTGTCGTAGTTTGAATAACCGGTGCTGTCATCGCTAGCTTCTCGGGCTTTACTGGTTCTGCTGTCTGCGTCACTAGTGCTGTCATCTCTAGTGTACGCTTGCCTTTGTTTTGACCAAAAATGTAAGCAGCTAAAATCGGAAACGCCCGATTTCCTGCCTGATCAGCAGGACCATCAACGACCACCTCGGCAACCATATACGCTGCGTAATCCCGGATTTCGATACCGTTCATTTTCTCAACGAGCTTGAAATCAGGTTCTTCGGTAGCGTGACTGGGCATAGGAAAAATAAACAAAAGAAACAAGGGTAAGAATAGATAATGCCAGACATTAACGCTGATGATATTCTTCACTTTTAGAACTCCCATTAAAATTGCAGAACCATAAGGTATTATCTGCCCCAATGAAATCTGTGTTTCATCAACGAGCTCATGTCAACACGGTCTATGTGGCTTGGGGCACTGCGCTGGATTTCTTCAATGGTACACGACCATATCGATGGCCGTCAGGTAAGGACATCCGCTGCGGCAGACGCCCGGCTTTAACACAAACAACCTGAAACAAAGAAATCCAGTCCTGATTGAACGCATAAGCACAACCTGCCAGATACACGCGCCATATCCGGTAACGTCTGTCGCCTGATATTTGTTTCACTTTGTCTGCATTGGCTTCGAAACGTTCCACCCACAGCGTACATGTCTGTGCGTAATGGCTACGCAAATTTTCAATATCAAGTACTTCCAGGCCACCTTCTTGCATTGCTTTTAATGCCAGACCAATGTGCGGCAATTCACCGTGCGGAAACACATATTTTTCGATAAATTCGCCGTTACCATAAGGTGTCTCGCCACTCTCTGCGTCAGTCGAGGTAATGCCATGATTCATGACGACACCATCTTCCGACAGCAGAGAATTGATTTTAGCAAAATAGTCAGGCAAATTACGGACGCCGACATGTTCAAACATGCCAACGCTCGTGATTTTGTCAAACGTCCCTTGAACATCACGATAATCCTGCAAACGAATATCAATCAGATTGCTTAAACCTAATTTCATCACCTGCGTGCGGGCGAAGGATGCCTGATTTTCTGAGAGCGTAATTCCTACACATCGCGCACCATAATGTTGAGCCGCATGTATCACTAATGCACCCCAGCCACAGCCAATATCAAGGAGCGTATCACCGGGCTGCAGGTGGATTTTTTGTAAAATCAAATCCATCTTTTTTACTTGCGCTAAATTTAAATCTTCATCGCCATTTTCGAAATAGGCACAGGAATACACCAAATTTTCATCGAGCCATAATTGATAAAATGCATTCGAAACATCGTAGTGATATTGAATTGCCGCTTTGTCTTTGTCTTTACTACGTTGGATTTTTCGGATGATACGTGAAAATTTCCCCTCAAGCTTTAAGGTCCCGGAGGCAAGCGCGTTGCCAACAGAGATGATCGCGCCAGGCTTGCCTTCTACATCGATCTTACCATCAACATAGGCAGCACCAAGATTAGAGAGAGACGGCGTGAACAAGCAAGTTAAAGCAGAGACATGTGGAACCCGGACGATCACTTCCGGATGCAAATGACTCAAATTTAAATGCTGGCCATTCCACAACTCAACTCGTAAAGGCAGTACCAATTTATCGCGGATGCTCGCTGCCCAGTGCTCCAGTTTTTTTTCCCAAAACATTGATGATCTCCAGGCTTTGCTAATGCGAATGTTGAAGCATCCGATAAGTCTATCGATGCCATGCGAATTTTCAGGTCGTCAATAATCTGTCTTGATCGTGATATGGTTTTTGACGGCTCTGACACCGGCGGTATCGTGTGCAACTGCTTCTGCTTTATCAATCAACGTCTGCGTTGGGGCGCTGCCACTCAGCCAGACAACACCCTTATTATCCGTTTCCACCTTAATACTCGCAAAGCTGGAAACCTTATCTGCCACCAGCTTTGCTTTGATCTTCGTGGTGATGATAGAGTCTTTGACCAGGTTAATGGGGTGATCCTGATCAGCGTCATCTGCATACACCGCAGACGCCGGAACCAGCGTGCATGCGACCCAGATACATAAAGCGCCAAATTTGAGGTTCATCACTGCTCCTGATACGTTTGAAAGAAATTTGATCTTATCCAAAGCGCCGAAGAACAACTGTTCGGTAGAGCACTTAAAATTTAATGTCAAATTGAACGTCAGGCGAGATTTACTGAAGGATTTTCTTAACTTTAATGAATCACTTTATAATTGTCAGTATTTGTACACTGCACTTAGGTCTATTGATCGGTCCGTAATTGGAAAAAGTACTTAGAAAGTAAGCCAATCCCACAGATAAGATAAAGCCTCGGCATGTGAAAAGGCGCCGTTAAACAACGTATTGATAAATGACCAAGATAAAACCAAACGAATGTAACAGTAGATTAATAGTTTCAAACAGAACAGGAGTTCTATGCATAAAATAATTTTCACTGGCTTTCACCACAGCCTTAACGAACAAACTGCACGTGAGTTCCTTGAGCACATCCACGCGAGCCCTATTCTCGATATGAAAATTATTAGCGATGGCAATGCCGAACATCCATATCTGATTGCAGAACTCGCGATTGATGATATGCAGGCTTTCAACCTCACCACTCGCATCAAAAATTATTGGTATGACACCCATCTCGTATCCGCCTGCGGCTTATGGGAAAAAAGTTAGTTCTGATTTCAATTTCCTATCTTTTCTGATTGCTTTTCTTAGCACTTTCGATTCCAAATTGACATATCCCAGTCGCCACACCAAGCAAAGTCAGTGAGACTGCAATTCCATGTGAGGCGAGCCTAAAACATGGATAATAGCGTTCAACGTATTTTGAACATTATTTTGGATATCTCTCATGGAAATTAAGGTCAACTTTCTCGATAAGCTTCGTCTTGAAGCCAAATTCGATGATTTTACGGTCATAGCCGATCAGCCTATCCGTTACAAAGGTGACGGCTCAGCGCCGGGGCCTTTTGATTACTTTTTAGCATCATCAGCCTTGTGTGCTGCCTATTTTGTGAAGTTATATTGCAATACCCGCAATATTCCTACTGAAAATATCCGCCTTTCACAAAACAATATTGTCGACCCTGAAAATCGTTACGCCCAGATTTTTAAAATTCAGGTTGAATTACCGGCCGATATTTCTGCCAAAGACCGCGAAGGTATTTTGCGCTCTATCGAACGTTGCACGGTCAAAAAAGTGGTGCAAGAAGGTCCTGAGTTTGTCATCGAAGAGGTAGAAAATCTCGATGCCGATGCGCAGGCTTTACTGACCTTAAGCCCGGGTGCTGATGCAGCCACGTATATCCTCGGTAAAGATTTGCCGCTAGAGCAGACCATCGCCAATATGTCTGGCTTGTTGGCAGGTTTAGGTATCAAAATCGAAATTGCATCGTGGCGTAATATTATTCCGAATGTGTGGTCACTGCATATTCGCGACGCCCATTCACCGATGTGCTTCACGAATGGCAAAGGCGCAACGAAAGAAAGCGCATTGGCATCCGCATTGGGCGAATATATCGAACGCCTGAGTTGCAACCATTTTTATGCCGGTTCTTTCTGGGGTGAAGACATCGCCAATGCTGATTTCGTGCATTACCCGAATGAACGCTGGTTTAAACCGAGCAAAAAAGATGCCCTGCCAAAAGAAATTCTGGATGACTACTGCCTCGACATCTACAACCCTGACGGCGAGCTACGTGGTTCGCATCTGATCGATACCAATTCCGGCAATAAAGAACGTGGCATTTGCTCACTGCCCTATGTACGTCAATCGGATGGTGCGACCGTGTACTTCCCATCCAATCTGATCGAAAACCTGTTTGCCAGTAACGGCATGAGTGCTGGTAATACACTCGCTGAAGCGCAAGTCCAATGCTTGTCAGAAATTTTCGAACGCGCAGTCAAACGTGAGATTCTGGAAGGTGAAATTGCCTTACCTGACGTACCGCAAGAAGTGCTGGCGAAATTTCCTGGCATTCTGGCGGGCATACAAGGCTTGGAAGAACAAGGTTTTCCAGTGCTGGTCAAAGATGCGTCCCTCGGCGGTCAATACCCTGTCATGTGCGTGACCTTGATGAACCCACGTACTGGTGGTGTGTTCGCTTCATTTGGTGCCCATCCGAGCTTAGAAGTCGCGCTGGAGCGCAGCCTGACGGAATTGCTCCAAGGTCGCAGTTTTGAAGGCTTGAATGATTTGCCGCAACCTACCTTTGTCAGCAATGCGGTGACTGAGCCAAACAACTTTGTGGAACACTTTATCGATTCCAGCGGTGTGGTGTCATGGCGCTTCTTCAGCGCCAAAGCGGATTATGAATTCGTCGAATGGGATTTCTCCAGCGAAGGTGAAAATTCCAATAGCGAGGAAGCCGCAACCTTGTTCGGCATCCTTGCAGAAATGGGCAAAGAAGTTTACACCGCTGTCTATGACCAGTTAGGTGCCACTGCTTGCCGCATCCTGGTACCAGGCTATTCGGAAGTGTACCCGGTCGAAGATTTAGTCTGGGATAACACCAACAAAGCCTTATTGTTCCGCAGCGATATTTTGAATCTGCATCAGTTGGACGAAGAAGACCTTGGCGACCTGTTAGACCGTTTAGAAAATAACGAGCTGGACGATTACAGCGACATCGCCACCTTGATCGGTATCGAATTTGATGAAAACACCGTCTGGGGTCAACTGACCGTGCTGGAATTGAAATTACTGATCAATTTAGCGCTGGAAGAGTTTGAAGAAACGCATGAACTTGTCGGTGCCTTCTTACATTACAACGACAACACCGTCGAACGCGGCTTGTTTTATCAAGCCTTGAATGTGGTGCTGGAAGTCATGCTGGATGATGACTTGGAGCTGGCCGATTACGAAACCAATTTCCGTCGCATGTTTGGCAATGAACGCATGGATGCAGTTTTAGGCTCCGTGAACGGCAGTGTACGCTTTTACGGTTTAACCCCGACCAGCATGAAACTGGAGGGACTAGATCGTCACGCCCGTCTCATCGACAGCTACAAAAAGTTGCATACTGCACGTGCTAAGGCGGCGGCAACATCGAAATAACATCATTGCTTTAAGTCTGCATCAGTGACAATGAATTTCAACCCCGGCTTAAGCGAATGTTTAAGCCGGGGTTATTTTATCAAATGTTAACTTGCTTATTGTATTGGATCAAACTGGATCAAATTGGATCAAACGGTACTTAAAGTTTTAACCCCCTCGTATTCAACTCTCATTCGACTCATATTTCTATCTATCCATGCTTCAATCGCGTGAAGCAAATTGACAGCTATATCAATCCCTCAAACAGTACGATCATCACCTTAGCACCAGCCGTCACATGCTCCTGATCGTGGTCTAACACAATCATACAGTTAGCCTCAGACATCGAGCGTAGTATTCCGGAACCTTGCGATCCTGTAATGCTGACTTCCAGTTCGCCTGCTGCGTTAATTTCTGCGATGCCGCGTTGATACTCAGTTCGACCAGCGCGCTTTTTGATCGCATGTTTGCTGCTCGCCTTGAGCATCAGCGGTGGTGCATGTTCCGCCCCTTGCATCTGCAACAGTGCTTGTTTGACGAAGAAATAGAAACTCACCATCACTGCAACCGGATTGCCAGGCAATCCAAATAAATAGGCGCCTTTACCATTGGAGTTGATTTTTCCGAACGCCATGGGTCTTCCGGGGCGCATGGCGATAGACCAAAATGCCACCTCACCTAATTGCGCCATGGTTTGCCGGATATAGTCGGCATCTCCGAGAGAGACACCTCCAGTAGTAATAACGACGTCTGCATGTTCGCAAGCTTGTCTGAAACTCGCTTCCAGCGTCACGGTGTCATCCTTAACGACACCCATATCGATCAGTTCACAACCTAATCGCGTTAGCATTGCATGCAGCGTATAACGATTGCTGTCGTAAATACAGCCTTCATCCAAAGGCTGATCGACCGAACGTAGTTCATCACCGGTGGAGAAAAATGCTACGCGCAGCCGACGCTGCACTGGAACGGTCGCAATACCTAAAGACGCCAACAAACCCAAGTCTGCCGGGCGAAGTACTTTGCCGCGGCGTAAAGCAATTTTGCCAATCGCCAGATCTTCTCCGGCCATTCGTCGATTGCTGCCAGGCTGGATGCAACCTGGCGCGACGTGAATACTGTCTTCGCTGGCTTTGCTGATAAACTCTAGCGGCACGACGGTATCGCAACCATCGGGCATGACTGCGCCAGTCATAATACGAACGCATTCGCCTGCCGCTACGGTTCCCTGATACGCCCGACCAGCAAACGCTTTACCGATGATCCTGTAACTTACTTCTTCTACAGTCGATAATGTATTGCCAGAAAAAGCATAGCCATCCATGGCAGAGTTGTCATGGGCTGGTACATTCATTCCGGAGACGATATCTTCTGCCAGCACACGCCCCAATGCTTGTTGGATGGGTAAATGTTCAATAGTACAAGTTGGCTGAATCGATTGGTTAATCAATTCCCGGGCTTTGTTAACAGATAAATTCTGCGGGTCATCATATCCCATCGTACTGATAGTCTCGTTTAACGATATGGTGGGTGTGACTTGTTGGTTCATGTCAGGACTCAAGTTGCTTTAGTTCTTGTAAGGTATTGATATTCGCGAAGCCGGAATGATCTTCAAATAGTACTTCAGCGACAGCTAATTGCTGAAACCAGGCATCAACTTTACGACCACCACCATTGAGAAAATCATTCAGGCCAGGAAGCACCGATAATTTCATGAGGGCAAAAACCGGATGCCTTTGACGATAGCTTACGCCGTTTTCTGATTCTAAGGTAACAGCGACGGCAAGATCCGCGTCGTTCACTATTAAGCCTTCAGACAATCGAGCAACCAGGTTCAAAGGCAACAACGGCGAATCACACGGCACCGATAACAGATACGGCGTCTGACAATGTTGTAATCCGGTTTGCAGTCCCGCTAATGGCCCGGCAAAACCGGCCATCTGATCGGAGAGAACAGGATAGGAAAAAGCCTGATACTGATCGACATTCTGGTTGGCATTGATAATAACAGCACCGACTTGCGGTGCTAACCGCATGAGGACATGGCGTGCTAAGGGCATATTACGAAACACCTGTAAGCCCTTATCAACGCGCCCCATTCTGGTACCTAAACCACCGGCAAGCAGTAAGCCTGTTATCTGGTGTTGATCAATCATAATCATAAAAAATTTGCGCTCGTTAAATATAGCGACGATGAAATAGAACCGAAGAATTCCACTTCATTTCTGTGAAATTGTCGCCATTGAATATTGAAGCATATTGACCAATATTGAAAGCGAATCAATTTCATCAGCAATACAACGTGACGTCGCGCATTAAAACCGGTTTGGATTTCAAGTCCACAGTAATGACACGATGTTACTCCCATCTGCCTCTCACACACATGTCGAAACATATTGGTTCGCAAGAAAAATACTTGATGCAGCAGCAAACGCGGTACTACATCGTTCAGGCAGACTGCAAAGCACATAAAAAAATAGCCCGCTCGAGGCGGGCTTAATTCCAATCCTTTGCGGGAGTTGGAGGAGACAGTTGATACTATATTGCAGCGCACCAAGAACGCAAACTAATTTTTTTATATATCCGTCATTCATAAAGCAGATATCCCGGCTTATTAAAGCGCTAAGAAACGTGCCAGGCAGGAATTGATCCTTACGATCGGTCATCTCTCTGCCGCTCGCTCAATCAAGAAAAGGCCGTTTCTGGTTCAAAATTCTCATATCACAAAGCGAGTAGCTAGTGAGCTGAACAACCTGGTGATCAACTCACTCACCGTTATCAGCAATTTGAAAAACTGGATGGCACCGAATTGCTTGAAATCTCGCGTTATTGACAGAACATTCCAACAATATTCTTGCGAATACCATTGATAAACCTCGCGGATGACGAACACCAAATTTTGATCAATCTGATCAAGTCTTAGTGGTCGTCAACCAAGAGCGAGAGTCATCGCACTTCTTGGGTTCCGGATCAGAACGGATAAACCGGCGTTGACTTCGATAAATCCAACCATTGGCCGGTTGATACCTGATTAAATTTACTTTGTGCCAGCGCATAAAACTGCTCAGGCAATACCGGCAAATTCAAATCAGCCACAGAATCGAGTGCCGCTTGTGATAATGTAATTCCATACATTGCAAAGATATTCCGCAGATCCTGACCAATGATTTTCGAGCTCAATACAAATATCAAATCAGGATTAGAAATGCTACTGTTATCTGCAAAACGACTCATGCCGTACTTGCCCTTGTTATTCGGATCCCACGCCTTAGCAACCAGACGATCGCTCTTATTAAGGAGACTTAAGAAATCTAAAGTCGTTTCCATAGTAGGAACGATTTCATTAGCGCGATAGCGACTGAATAAAAACGCTAACTGAAAATGCACAGCCCGCATTGGGTCCTGATTCGCCATCGTCCACAGATGGGTTTGCATATCCAGCACTTTGGCGTTTCCTGTCAAACCTGTTGCCCGATTGGCGACGATATCCTTGTATAAAGTTGCATGATCAGTCGTGTGTCCGGTATCAACTCCCAGCAATTTATATTGGCGGATCATTTGTGCACTAGCCAGAATATTGTTATCGCATTCCACTACACACCCCTGACCGTTAAACGCAATATGCAAAACACGTTGTACAGTGTTATGCCCCATCTCGTGCGCCCAACCCCAACCTGCATCGATACCAGCGTAGCCATCAGTTGGGTTGCCTGAGCAGAGGTAACCACACGTTGCAATCCAGCCGACCATATGCTGCATGTTTGGTGCTCGATGGATATTACCATCACAGGTCCAGCCAAACTGCGTGCACAGTGTAGAGACGTTCGTCGTCATCCCAACATCGTTATATCCATTTGCAATGTGATTGGAGTTGAATAACATATCCTTGATCTGCGTTTGAATGAACGTATTTGGATCAACATTGACGTTAACATAGCCAATAATTTGCTGAATTTCGCCACCCACTAGCTTCAAGGTCTGCCAACCAAAGTCTTTACGCTTGGTCGCCGCAATCGCATCAGCATAGTCTTGTGCAGATTGTGGCTGCGTCATATCAAAGTGAGAATACTTAGCAGCACCACGAATTTTGAGCGTAATCGTCTGACCTGGCGTTGCTCCTGAATAATTCAACATCAGTGGCCCTCCGAACGGCGAATTAAACACCATTGGAGAAGCCGTGCTTGACGTCGAAAGTGGAATAGCAAACGAATTAGGACGACGTGGACGTTTGTATTTTGTAGCAACATCATCCGTCAACGGATCGCCCCAAGTGCGCAGATGGTTGGTTTGTACAGACAAGCCAGTGACACTACCACTATCGACAACCTGAATAGAGATTGGCTTTGCTGGAATCGCGCCGCGACCAATCAAGGTAATTCCTGATGCTTGTGGAATCGTGACAGTAATTGTTTCATCAGTACTGCTAACCGGAATCGCTTGCGCGGCGGCAGGCATGTAATCGCCTTGACCTGCTGTTGCTGTTGTTGTCGTCGCACGGTTAAACGTTACCCAGGAATCGGAGGCATAGGTGCGCAAAAAATCGCCCGCAGCTGTATCTCGGTTGATAGAACCATACTTAATCATTGGTCGGTATAAATCCGCCCACAACACCAGTAAACGATACAAATCAGTAGCAGGGCTATTAAACAGATCTATCCCATTACTTTGCATTGTACCTAGATCATTATGGAAGAAAGTGATAGCGGTCGCAGGGGAAGCATCCGTACTGAGCTTTAAGGAAGGCTGCGCTTGCCCGAGATAACCCAGTGTAGTTACTAAAGGCGTCAACTGATCATTTCGCTGCAGCATGCTACTCACGGACGTACCGCTCGCCACCGAAACAGCCGATGCGGAAGCGAAATAATTACCAGGATATCCCCCCAGATCCATTCCCATGCCATTGAGCACCTGCCGTCCACCAGCCGAGTCAATCCAACTAGCGTGCATGTAGACGACAGCTTTTCCTGCTGCGAGATATTTATAAATCTGTGCCGACAAGGCGGAATCAATGCGTGTTCCTGCTCCAAAGACCAGTACATCGAGGTTAATCCAACAGCTATTCGTTGGATCAACAAGATCGCAGGTCACTGCCTGTGGCGTAGCGCCCAGTGAGGCAATTAACGTCCCAACTGTCGGCGCATCGTAGCCAGCCGTCGCAAATTTGACGGTTGTCGGCAGCTTACCTGAGGCGTTACCTGTCACCGCCCAGGTAAATGCCTGATTAAAAACTGGGGTATGCTGAATTTCTTTTGACTGCGTTGCGATCCACTTTAAAACATCGGCACCATACGCAAGTGCACGCCCCTGACCATACATCGCAACAGCTGCAAGTGTACTACCATCATCAGCAGTCACTAACGGAGCAGCCATCGTATGATTCCTGATATTGATATCACTACTATTGGTAGTCAGATTTAAAACCGGAGTGACTCCATTACCTGCATATATAGAGCTGATGGCTGTACTTTGCTGTTGTTGATACTTGATCGCTAATGCCGTCGCTTGTTGCAATAAGGTAGGCGCATCGGCAATACTTAAATGACTTGGATCACCACTCTTGAGAGCAAGAGCAATTAGATCTGTTGGCGCTCCCCCTGACGTATCCGATGTTGTTCCATTTTGTGAAGTTCCGGCATTGGTTGTAGTACTTTGTCCTCCGCCACCGCCGCCACCACATGCAAAGAGTAGCGTCACTAATGGCGCTACAACAAAGACTTTCTTTACTTTAAACCATTGTTTCAACCGCATAATTTTCTTATTCCCACAAAACGTAAGTTGTGATTTTATTGCTGACAAAAAAACTTCATTTATTTGAAGTTACATCACCGGACATAACCGGACCTATCCCCCACACTTGAGTGTACGTGTGGAAATTATTTTTTAATATTGTCCTTTGGTGCAGATCAACTACAAAATCAACGCAAACTTCTATCACACTAAGTCCTAGCACCGCCAGGTTATATACTCTATCCAATGCCATGTTTATACAGAAGTTGATTACTTTATATCCAAATTACTCATATCCAATGTATGCCGATACGCCATTTAATCCATCAGCTAATGGCAGATCAAATTACTCACCAATGCATAGATGCAATCAACGGGATGCTTATGTCGACTGTCGAATAAGTTGCAAACGTAGCTCGCTGAATCAACTGAAATGTTGACGTGCTGGTCGTAACCAGAAAATGAATTGGTGAGGGGGACTAACAAATAAAGCCTAACGTTTAAATCAGGGCTAGGTTTATGGAATGGAGGATCTTAGCTATAAAACTGCCGCATTACAATTTGGAAAAATACGCATTTTTTTGCGGGAATTACTGAGATGGAACTATTTTTTAAGTAATGAAGACAAAGCATTGCTTTTTATAGCCGCGAACAAGTTATTCGCGAGTTGTCTGCAGCCAGTCGCATTATTGCTACTGAATCGGATGAAATCGAAGAGTGCGTCGCTACGTTTTCAGGATCAAAATCAGAGGTCGGTCATGTTAATACTAGTACCGTCACTCACAACCCAAATACAACCGCGTTTACCGCAATTGATGTGCATAGTGCGCTTAAAAGAATACGAAAAAACGAAATAAAATCTTTTACATCATCGAGAGTCTTCAGCCTTCCGTTATCATCATTCAATCGTAGTTCGCCTAATGAAGCATCCAGTAAAAATCGCTCCACGTATACGTAAGTTTTAGCAGGTATATCTTGAAGACTTATGTAACCAGAGGAAGTTAAATCAACGGTTGCCATAGTTCTAGCTACGTCATACAACGACAAACACCCAGCAACTTCAATCCCATTTTGAATCACATATTCCATTTACTCACTCCTTGACTCAACTATTGTTTTAAGTAAAAACTACCAATGAGAAAGCATAAAATGAGCTTCCGAGATACTTAGAATTTAATTGATTTGCGTTGAATGGGATGTATTACACATATATGTGGGAAATTAATACGGTTAGTTGCGCATCAATAAGACACTCAGGTAGGTTGCTATAGAACCTGATGAAATGCGCGCGTACTTACCGCTCACCCAATGAGGTAGAGGGGGCCTTGAACATAATTAAATGCTTAGTAGATTTAAATTTATGCTCGGTTTAGAGAGACTCGATTTTTATTTCAAAGATTGGGTTACACAGTGGTTACATGGAATTAAAATGAAAGACGCAAACAAAAAGGGCG
The DNA here is from genome assembly GCF_014284255.1 of Cognatundibacterium jejuense. Taxonomy (GTDB): domain Bacteria; phylum Pseudomonadota; class Gammaproteobacteria; order Burkholderiales; family Burkholderiaceae_D; genus Undibacterium; species Undibacterium jejuense. Next base: position 41,310 of record NZ_JACOFV010000013.1, on the reverse strand, counting down.
ACAAGCCTAAGCATGTAACCCTTTGATTTTGCTACTGAATTCTGGTGGGCCTCCCGTGAGTCGAACACGGTACCAACGGATTATGAGTCCGCTGCTCTAACCAACATGAGCTAGAGGCCCATTTTTTTTCGTGTTTTATTCTGAAAATTCTCGTTTTATCTGTTCGAAAAAACGAAGCATTTTCAATCTAAAACATTTGCTACTGCAAATCATTTACTCCGAAAAATCGGCGCAAAAAAACGCATTGGCGCTGAAAAAAATCAGCGCCAATTATACAACATTAATTCCCTTCGAGGAAGCTCTTGAGCTTATCTGAGCGCGATGGGTGACGTAATTTGCGCAGTGCTTTTGCCTCTATTTGGCGGATGCGCTCGCGAGTGACGTCGAATTGTTTACCGACTTCTTCCAGCGTGTGATCGGTCGACATTTCTACGCCAAAACGCATACGCAATACCTTGGCTTCGCGTGGCGTTAAGGAATCCAACACGTCTTTGACAACGTTGCGCATCGATGCGTGCAGCGCTGCATCAGCTGGTGCCAGGGTGTGGTTGTCTTCGATAAAATCGCCGAGGTGAGAATCATCGTCGTCACCGATCGGGGTTTCCATGGAAATCGGTTCTTTCGCGATTTTCATGATCTTGCGGATTTTATCTTCTGGCATTTCCATCTTGATCGCCAGCGTTGCAGGATCTGGCTCTACGCCTGTTTCTTGCAAAATCTGACGTGAGATACGATTCATTTTATTGATCGTCTCTATCATGTGCACAGGGATACGAATGGTGCGCGCCTGATCGGCGATGGAACGGGTGATCGCCTGACGAATCCACCATGTGGCATACGTAGAGAATTTGTAACCACGACGGTATTCAAATTTATCCACCGCCTTCATCAAACCGATGTTGCCTTCCTGAATCAGATCGAGGAATTGCAAACCGCGGTTCGTGTATTTTTTTGCGATAGAAATAACCAGACGCAAGTTAGCCTCAGTCATTTCGCGCTTGGCTTTACGGGCTTTCATTTCACCAGCAGACATGCGCTTGTTGATGTTGCGCAGATCTGGCAACGGCAATACAACGCGCGATTGCAGGTCGATCAATTTTTGTTGCAACTGCTGCACAGCTGGTACGTTACGACCCAGGATTGCGCTGTAGGAATGACCGGAGTTAACTTCGCCTTCCACCCATTTCAGGTTGGTTTCATTACCTGGGAATACTTTGATGAAGTGCGAACGTGGCATGCCGCAGCGATTGACTGCAACTTCCAGAATTTGCTTCTCAATATGGCGTACTTCGTCGACCTGGCCGCGCAAGGTGTCGCATAATTTTTCAACGACTTTTGCCGTAAAGCGAATGCCGAGCAATTCGTTAGAAATCGCTTCTTGCGCTTTGACGTAAGACTTAGAGTTGTAGCCTTCTTTTTCGTAAGACTTGCGCATTTTGTCGAAGTTGGTGGCAATGATTTCAAACTTTGCCAATGCATCGCGCTTCATTTGCTCTAACTGTTCAGCAGAGATGGCGGCTGCGCCTGCGGCACCACCGTCGTCATCTTCTTCCTCTTCGTCTTCTTCGTCTTCTTCGTCTTCTTCATCCTCATCGGATACTGGAGCGACGACGACAGGAGCAGGTTCGTCGTTGGCGTTTGGATCAACCAAACCATCAACGATTTCATCGATTTTCATTTCATCGGCAGCGATTTTTTCTGCTGCTGCGAGGATTTCTGCAATCGTGGTCGGACACGCAGAAATCGCCTGAATCATGTCTTTCAGGCCTTCTTCGATTTTCTTAGCGATGACAATTTCGCCTTCGCGTGTCAGCAACTCTACCGAGCCCATTTCGCGCATGTACATACGCACTGGATCGGTAGTACGACCAAAGTCAGAGTCAACGGTGGACAAAGCGGCTTCAGCAGCAGCTTCCACTTCATCATCATCCGTCGTTACGGTAACAACGTTATCTGACAACAGCAAAGTTTCTGCATCGGGTGCTTGTTCATAAACAGCGACACCCATGTCGTTAAACGTGCCGATAATGCCTTCGATTGCTTCTGGATCGACAACGTTTTCTGGCAAGTGATCGTTGATCTCTGCAAACGTTAAGTAGCCGCGATCTTTACCAAGCTTGATCAGCGTTTTGAGCTTCTGACGGCGACGTTCAAGTTCTTCTTCAGTCGCTTCCGGATCAGAAGAAAACGCGTCTTTCAAGAGCGCTTTTTCTTTAGCTTTACGATCTTTCGCCTTTGCCTTATCAATTGCTTTCATCTCAGCGCGTTCAACCGCGTTCAATGCTGCAATTTCTTCATTTTCAGGCTGATATTCTTTTGGTTTGCGTCCGCGACGGCCAGGCACTTTCACACCTGGTAAAACATAACCAGACGTATCAATTGCGGCTAATACCGCAGCATCGGTCGTCTGCGAGACGGTCGGTGCAGATCCAGTCTTGATTTCCTGAACTTCAGGAGCAGCTTTCGCTGATTTCTTGGTAGGCTTAGTCACTGTCTTTGAATCGGTTTTGTTAGTTGTCACGGAAGCTTTCGATGTTGCGGATACCGCTGGGTTTGCTTCAGACGAATCAGCTTCAATTCGTGTTTGCTTACCAGCAATCTGATGAGTTGCGACTTCCGCAATTTTCTCATCACTTTTTTTGACTCGAGATGGCGTCTTGGTCGCCACTTCATTTATTTGCGTTTTTTTGTCTGATGCACTCTTTGCGGCATCACTGACTGTCTTTGCAACTGGCTTAATTGTTGCCACACCTGACTTACTCGTCGCCTTCGGTGTTGCTACGGTTTCAGCCGCCTTATTCACTTTAGGCGCTTTAATGTCTTTCGCAACCTCTATTTTGCCAACGGCTTTTGTTGCTGCCGGACTCAATTTTGCTGCGGCTTTCACGGGTATTGCCTTTTTCTCGGCGACCTTGGTGGCGGGCTTAGCGACGACCGGTGTTGCAAGCTTGCGAACAGCCGCAGAGACTGGCTTGGCAGTTGATTTGGTTGCTGGCTTCGCCGCAGTCTTGGTTGCAGTTTTACCTGCTGCCTTGGATTGCGTTTTTACGTCAACACTTGTTGCTTTGGCTACTGCTGTTTTACTGACTGTCTTTGCTGCAGGGGCGATGCTTGCATTTTTAGACACCTTGGTTGCAGTTTTTACAACTGCCGCGGGCGTCAGTGTTTTCGCGGGTTTCTTCATTGCGCTAGCCATTGAATCAAACCATCTGGAACTGAGAAAGTCGCCTGCATGTGCACATAACAAAATGCACAAAAAAGAAATGCCTCGCCGACAGAAGGACTCATCTGCATGCAGTGCAAATCCATATTTGTTTCAGACTTCCCGAGACTCAGCGCCAGTGTTTTGGGTTACTCGGAGGAGCATTTCGCTCACCTAAACAACACATTTCGCCGCAATCAGACAATTTTGCACGAAATGAAACAACCTAAGACCTTGAATCATAAGCCTTTAATTATAGCATGCTGTCAAGCGATTCTCTAGCCCAAAGCTAGACAAACGACAACTAAACTGATAAAAAAATAGGCAATTTTTATTCAGATAGCTCTTGAAAATTTCACATTCCGCCACCAACTCAGGCGCGACTTGCAAGACAAAAACTTACTTAAATGAAAATTTTCTGCTTAGTTAGATTCATCTTGCAACAGTTACTTTCAAGCGAAAAACTAACGAGTGCCAGCCTCTGTGACTGCCTGTTGACGCAAGAGTTCCTGCAATTGCATGATTTCACGCCAACGCGCCTTGTCCTCATCAGTACGCAATCCGGACGCAACCAATCGTTCCGCTTCACTTTTTAGCGCCTGCGAACGGATTTGCCGGATTGCGCCAGTTAATTCCAATTTAACCAGATCAGGATCGGTATCCGTTTGCTCAGCGACTTCAGCGATCAAACCGTCATAATCCTGACTAACTGCTTTGAGCTGCTCAGCGAGTGCCGCGAATTGCGCACCTTCACCCATGCTTTGCGCGATTGTGACTAACTGCATCAACATCGCAGCACCATCTGGCGCCAGCACGGCAGCCTCAGCCAATAAAGACTGATCAAGCATCGCTGAAAGAGCTGGATACGCAACCAAAATACGCATAATCTGACGCTCCAGCCCGACTGGCGCACTACGCTTAGAACGCGGTGGTGCCAATTTGACGCGCGCAACCGGCTGCGCCAGCTCAAACAAAGCTTCAATCTCTGCTGGTGTGGTTTGCGTCAGTTGTGCGAGATTTCTGACGATTTGTAAACGTAAGCCAGAAGGCTGCATGCCTTGCAACAGAGGTTTTGCATCGAATTGGGTTCGCGCCCTGCCCTCGGCCGAATTCAGATCATTATCGCCTACCATCTCACGCATAAAAAATTGCGATAAAGGCATGGCATCATGCACCTGCTGCTCAAAAGCATCCGCACCAAACTCACGGATAAAACTATCTGGATCATGCTCAGCAGGTAAAAAGAGGAACTTAATAAACTTATCGTCATTCGCGTGTGGCAAACAAGCATCCAGCGCACGACGCGCAGCGCGACGGCCAGCGCTATCGCCATCAAAACTAAAAATAACGTGATCGGTCTGACGCAATAATTTTTGCACGTGGGTAGGTGTACATGCCGTGCCAAGCGTCGCGACTGCTTGCGGAAATCCCATCTGCGCCAGCGCCACGACATCCATATAACCCTCGGTCACCAGGACATAACCCGCTTCACGTATCGATTGACGCGCTTCAAACAGGCCATACAACTCATAGCCTTTTTGAAACAAAGGGGTTTCCGGCGAGTTCAGATATTTGGGCTCACCCTGCTCCATAATCCGCCCACCAAAGCCAATAATTTGACCTTTAGTGTTACGAATAGGGAACATGACACGATCACGGAAGCGATCGTAACGTTTGCGACCGCCGCCTTCTTCTTCACTTTTATCAATCACCAGCCCCGCTTCGACCAGCTCTGGTGCCTGATAATCAGCATAAACCGAGCGCAAGCCATCCCAGGCATCTGGTGCGAATCCCAAACCAAAACGTGCGGCGATTTCGCCGGTCAAACCACGTTTTTTAAGGTAAGCGATCGCTTGCGGGGCTGTGCGTAACTGTTGCTTGTAGTAGTCCCCTGCTTTAGTCATAACCTCTGATAAGGCCAGACTTTTAGCCGTCACTTCAGCGCGTTGCGCTGGCAGCATACGATCTTCTTCGGGAACAATCATACCGTTACTCTGCGCCAGATCGCGTATTGCATCGACATAACTCAGCCCGGAATATTCCATTAAAAAACCGATGGAACTGCCATGCGCACCGCAACCAAAGCAATGATAAAACTGCTTGGTCGGGCTGACGGTAAAACTGGGGGATTTTTCATTATGGAAGGGGCACAAACCCATGTAGTTTGCGCCACCTTTTTTGAGCTGGACGTACTTACCCACCACGTCGACAATATCAACGCGGGCGAGTAAGTCCTGGATAAAACTTTGCGGTATCAACGCTGGCTACCAGCCTTGCGGCTTATGCAATTGAGCGAGAAATTAACGGGTCAGCGCAGCTTTGACCAAGCCAGATACTTTACCCATATCAGCGCGGCCAGCCAGTTTGACTTTGAGCACGTCGATGACTTTACGCATATCTTGCGGACCAGCGGCGCCAGTTTCAGCAACTGCGGCAGCAACTGCAGCTTGCACTTCTTCATCAGACAATGCAGCAGGCATATAAGTGGACAACACCGCCAATTCGGCTTTTTCGATATCAGCCAAATCCTGACGGCCACCCGCTTCAAATTGCTGAATAGAATCTTTGCGCTGCTTGATCATTTTTTCGATGATTACCAGGATCATGCCATCATCCAACTCAACGCGCTCATCGACTTCTTTTTGCTTCATCGCAGCAGTCAATAAACGGATCGTGCCCAATTTGCCTGCTTCTTTCGCACGCATTGCGGCTTTCATGTCGTCGGTGATTTGGTCTTTTAAGCTCATATACTTACCTTTTTAACCTGGGAAACTGAATCAGATAAAAACAACAAAGCCCGCTGCGGCTGACCGGAGCGGGCATGCAAAACCTAAGTAGCACTATTCAACATCGCACCTGGCTTAGCCAGATACAACATCAGAATTAATACATTTTCTTAGGCAATTGCTGACTACGAATGCGTTTGTAGTGACGCTTAACGGCTGCTGCCAGCTTACGTTTGCGTTCTGCAGTTGGCTTCTCGTAGAACTCGCGAGCGCGCAATTCGGTCAACAGACCGGTCTTTTCGATAGTGCGCTTGAAGCGGCGCATGGCGACTTCGAACGGCTCGTTTTCTTTAAGGCGAATTGTGGTCATGTAAGTTCAAACCATTGAAAGATTATAGGAAGACAGAGATAGTAACAGGATTTTTGATTTATGGGAAGGAATCTGATTAAATCTTACGCAAAAACTTTAATCTGCCTTGCCAATAAACTTAGAAAGTCAACACTTCTTGCCAGTATTTTTAAATTAAGGTTGGGAGTATCAAGCAAAATGCTTGAATTGTCCAGATATAATCTAGACTTAAAAATATACCCCCTACCAGTATAATAGCGAATTGCCACTTAATTTTAGTTAAACAATTTTCGGCGATTTTACAACGCCGCTCCTGCAGCACTACCCGATGCCCATGCCCACTGGAAGTTAAATCCCCCCAGCCAGCCAGTCACATCAACTGCCTCGCCAATAAAATATAAACCTGGCACTTTAGTCGCCATCATGCTTTGCTGCGACAGCGCCCGCGTATCAATTCCGCCGCGAGTCACTTCAGCCTTGCGATAACCTTCGGATCCATCTGGCACCAATTCCCATCGATTCAACTTCTCGCCCAAGGCACGCAGCCGTTTGTCCTGCATATCCGGAATTTTTAAATCACCATCAAAGCCATGCGCCGCCAGCAAGCCATCGACCAGTCTTGCCGGTAAGTATTGCGCTAAATAGTTAGCCAGATTTTTCTTGGTCATAGTTTTAGCTTGAATTAAATCTTCTGCAACGTCTAATTCTGGCAACAAATTAATTCTGATTGGTGTGCCGGGCTGCCAATAGCTGGAAATCTGTAGCACGCCGGGGCCCGACAGGCCTTTATGTGTAAAGAGCAAATCTTCACGGAAAACAATTTTTGATTTTTTCTCACCCGTTTCTATATCTACTTCTAGTGAGATGCCAGAAAGAGGTACAAATGGCTCCCAGGATTTTGCGTCAAACGTCAAAGGTACCAACGCTGGGCGCGGCTCTATCACTTTAATACCAAACTGACGCGCAATCTTGTGCGCAAAATCAGTCGCACCGATTTTTGGAATAGATAAGCCACCAGTGGCGATCACGACGTTTTCTGCAGAAATTTCCCCAGACGACGTTTTGAGCACGTAGCCACCCCCCTCAGCTGGTGACACATCATCAACAGCACAAGGCATGCGCCATTGAACCTTGCCCGCATCACATTCGGCTTTCAACATGCGAATGATATCTTCCGCACTGTCATCACAAAACAACTGCCCCTTGTGCTTTTCATGCCAGGCGATGCCATGACGTTTCATCAGCGACAAAAAATCTTGTGGGGTGTAACGCGATAACGCGCTTTTACAGAAATGAGGATTCTCTGATAAAAAATTTGCCGTGCCAGCATGCAAATTCGTGAAGTTGCAGCGACCACCGCCAGAAATTCGAATCTTCTCAGCCAATCGGCTGGCATGATCAATTAATACCACGCGCTTGCCACGCTGCCCAGCGACGGCGGCACACATCATTCCGGCGGCGCCAGCACCGATCACGGCAACATCAAATTGCTTATTCATTACGGTATTGCCTTCATCAAAATCAGGGCAAGATTGTAGCGGATAAGCCTGCGACATATTTGCGATTGCATCAAAATACATATAATTTAGAGGAAAGCCTAAATCACGCACCACCCATTTTCATCTATACTGCCGCCCTTAGTTAAATCTGCACCAAAAACAAGCATGAAATTCTTATATGTATAGAACGATAACGCTGTTTGAAAAACACAACATTTCGTGCATTTTCGTTAGCAAATTGAATTCAATATAGAAGAAATTATTGACTTGTTTTCCGCAAAAAGAGATAACTAATCAACGATTACGCAAACGTTTGCGCAATCCGATTTTAAAAAGCAAAATTTTTTATTCTCCCCCTGGATTAAATTTTTTTTGCACTAAAAAGATCCTCTATTTGGACAAACCTCACCTTTGGGATTAATTTCATGCGCAACTATTCTTCAAAGCAGCTATTTAAGGGCGCGACACGCACCCTGATCGCTGTGGCAGTAAGCACTGCATTTCCTATGCATGCGGCATTAGCACAAGAAGCGAAGCCAGAAGCTTCGGGCAACGATGGTACGAAGTTGGAAACGGTCATCGTTACCGCTAACCGCCGCGCTGAAAACATCAAAGAAGTACCGATGTCTATTTCAGCAATTAAAGGCGATGCACTCGACACCTACGGTGCCAACGGTCAAGATATTCGCTTCTTGTCTTCACGCGTACCTAGCTTGAATATCGAATCCGACTTCGGTCGCTCTTTCCCACGTTTCTACATCCGTGGCCTGGGTAATACCGATTTCGACTTAAATGCATCTCAGCCAGTTGGCTTGATCTACGATGACATCGTCCAAGAAAGCCCGATCCTCAAAGGTTTCCCGGTATTTGACGTTGATCAGGTTGAAGTATTGCGCGGCCCACAAGGTACATTGTTTGGCCGTAACTCCCCGGCAGGCGTCATCAAATTTGACTCTGCCAAACCAACCCGTACATTCGAAGGCTACGGCAGCGTTGGTTACGGTAACTATGGCGCGATCAATCTGGAAGGTGCAGTTAACGTCCCTCTGAATCAAGATTGGGCAATGCGCATCTCCGGTCAGGGTCAAAGCCGTAATGACCGCGTGACCAATCCTTTGAGCACGGGTACTAAGACATTTGAAGGCTACCACGACAATGCAGCACGCGTGCAGTTCCTGTACAAAAACAGCGGCTTTAGCGCTCTGTTCAATTTGCATGGTCGTGACATGGCAGGCAACGCAACATTGTTCCGCGCCAACATTATTCAAAAAGGCACCAATGATATCGTGCCAGGTTTTGACTACGGTTCATACCCAACAGACGGTTTAAATAAACAAACGCTGACATCATCTGGCGCTAATGCACATTTGCGCTGGGATCTGGACGGTCTGACTGTACATTCAATCACCGGCTACGACAAAGCAAAATTCTATAGCCGTGCGGACGTTGATGGTGGCTACGGCTGTAACTCTCCATGGTGCCCTCCAAACACGCCTACAGGACCAGGCAATCTCTTTAACTCTGAGACAGCAGATGGCCTACCTTATCTGCGTCAAATCACTCAAGAAGTACGTGTCGAGTCCAACACTAAAGATCCACTGCAATGGATTGCTGGTCTGTACTACTTCAATGAAAAAATCCAGGTGGATAGCTTTGACTACGATTCCTTGCATGGCAATGTACAAGATGGCTATGCGGTTCAACACCAGAATGCAAAGTCCTATGCTGCATTCGGCTCCGTTAACTATGCAGTGAACGATCAGTTTAAAGTTCGCGCTGGTATGCGTTACACCAAAGACAGCAAAGACTTTGATGCACAACGTACTTGGCAGCCAGGGAATAATGATGCTCCTTCAGCCGTTATTTCCGCAAATCCTAGTGCTAGCAACGTGACATGGGATTTAAGTGGAAGCTACGCTTTGGATAAATCAACTAACTTGTTTGCCCGAGTCGCCACCGGCTATCGCGCACCAAGTATCCAGGGACGTCTGTTGTTTGCGCCAGGCACGAACGCCCAGCTCAATCAAAATTCGATTTCTGTCGCGAACTCTGAAAAGAATTTATCCTTCGAAGCTGGTATCAAAAAAGATTTTCTGGACAACACAGCTCGATTGAGTGCGACTGTGTTCCAATACACAGCGAAAGACTTGCAACTGACCGCTGGTAGTGGTGGCGTGAATCAAAATAGACTGGTAAATGCAGATAAAGCTACCGGTCAAGGTTTTGAAATTGATGGACAAGCTAATCTGAACCGCAACTGGAAAGCCACTTTGGGCGTCAGTTACAACGACACAAAAATTAAAGATCCTAACCTGTTTGTCGCAACTTGCGGTAATGGTGGCACACTCTGTACAGTCACCAACCCTGTAGGACCGTTCCCAGGCACGGCTGCAATCAACGGCAACCCACTCCCACGCGCACCTAAATGGGTAGGTAACTTCACATTGAAATACACAACACAAGTTGGCGAAGGCACTTTGTACGCTGTGACAGACTGGGCATACAAAGACAGCTACAACATGTTCTTGTATGAAGCAGCTGAATACAAAGCGAAATCTTTGTTAGAAGGCGGTTTGCGTGTTGGCTATCAATGGGCTGACGGTAAATATGAATTGGCTGCTTACGGTCGCAACATCACCAACAAGCAACAAGTCATTGCAGCGATTGACTTCGACAATCTGACAGGCATCTTGAACGAACCACGCAGCTACGGCGTTCAATTCAAAGCAAACTTCTAATTTGGTTTAGATTTGCTTAAATAGAAGTAGCAATAAATCAAAACGCGCCAGATGATGAGTCTGGCGCGTTTTTTATTGGCTTCAATGCTAATCTCGTCGATACGGCACTCCCGTCGGACATCAGCGCAACTTTATTTGTCGCGCGACGTCAATACAAAATCCAACTTGCCGCTCTATGTTTTCAGGAACGGCGATGCGTCCCGCAAGCACGGCAGAAATCCAGTTCGCAGTCGCTTGAGCGTCAATGCTATCCGGCGCTTCGGGGGTGCCTCCCGCCAAACCATCCTGCTTATCCAAAAGCGTTCTTCCCACCCCATTACTAAACCAATCTATGCGTTGCGCACGTCCTGTACTAGCGACCGTTTCACCTTCCGTGCCGCGCATCAAAAATACATCGCCTTCATGCGGATTCTGATGAGTAGAAAAATAGTCCTGTAACATCTGTAAATACTCAGGATGCGTGTAAGAATTCAAACGCAACGCAGGCGAATCGAATGGTTGCAATAATTTAACCAGAGTGTGAGTCGAATTTCTGACCCCCAGAATTCGTCGCAAATTTAGCAAGCCCGACATCGATGGTGATAAAGTTTCAATGGCAACAAATGCTGGCTGCTGCGCAGCCATTTGGACACTGACTTGTTCTACGGTTTCACATTTCTGAATGCATAATTCAGAAAAAATTTCTGCTGTAGTTACCCGTCCGGCATCCTTCGTTACACCGTGCACCAGCACTGGCACTCCCCGACGCGCAAGAAGCAAAGCCAGTAAAGGCGTGAGATTTGCTTTTTTACGAGCGCCGTTATAACTCGGGATAATCACTGGCGCATAAGCGGTATCAACAGGCGCAGTCAGCGGCATGATAAAGCTCTTAGCTGCATCCAGAAAACCGGCAATTTCATCTATCGATTCGCCCTTGATTCGCATGGACAATAATATCGCCCCAAGCTCCAGGTCAGAAACTCGTCCAGCCAACATCGCCTCATACAAAGCTTGGGCATCGTCCCGCCCCATACTGCGGGCGCCGTCTTTACCCCTGCCAATTTCTTTGATCAGATGTGCCGCAGGAAATGATGCCATGCCCTTTTCAAGGGTGTGTTTGTCTTTATTCATTATTTCATCAACAGCATCATTACTGCGTTCCATTCTGCCGTTGTCACTGGCGTAATCGATAAACGGCTACCTTTTTGCAATACCTGCATGGTTTCCAATTCTGAATGAGTACGCATCTCAGTCAGGCTTAGTAGCGGTGTCTTGCGGATCGCCTTGATATCGACCATCATCCAGCGTGGCGTTTCCTGGGTGGCTTTAGGATCAAAATAATGGCTCTTAGAATCATACTGGGTATGATCCGGATAAGCAGTGGACACTACTTCAGCAATGCCCGCAATGCCCGGTTCTGCACAACTAGAATGGTAAAACAATACCCCATCACCCACTCGCATGACGTCACGCATAAAATTTCGTGTCTGGTAATTTCTGACGCCGAACCAAGGTACCGCTGGCATTGCCAGCGCATCGTCGATACTCATTTCAGCAGGTTCAGACTTCATCAACCAATATGCCATAGCAATTCACTCAAAGAAAAAAGAGAAAAGATAAAAAAGAAATTGTCGCATACTTGGACGCTGGGTATCTGAAAGCAAACGCAGATAGAAAAAATCAAATTCTCAAAATAAAAAACGGCTGTCGATAACGACAGCCGTTCAGAATAAGTCCCCACCGATGCCGCTATGCCGGCATCCTGAACCTAAGCGGTTCAAGTTGGCCACGGTCAGTTCAATTTCGGGTTCATCGGACTAGCGACGCTCACACCCATCGAACAATGTTCCACAGCCTATGCACATAAATGGTTCAAGGAATATATGACATTGGCGAACACGGCAGGGAATTGAAGTTTACTCCCAAACTGAGTTTTCATGTCGTTGTTTTTGATTAAATTATGCAATGACCCTGCAATTAAAATAGTTTTTCTTGTGGAGTGAGCGCCTGATCCATCACTTCATGCATCTGACTCATTTTCTGTTTAACCTCAGACATGGACATGCCAGATAACGGGCCTTCGGGTGATTTGGTGGCTAAGAGCTCCGTTGTCATACCCAGGGCAGCCATCACTGCAATACGGTCAGTTCCCTTGACCTTAGAGGAATCACGTAAAGCCGACATTTTGGCATCCAGATAAGCGGCCGCTTCGCGCAGCGCCCGGTCTTCACCATCTTTGCAAGACAGCTTATAACTTTGTCCCATGATAGAAACATCTACTTGTATCACTTTTTTTTCAGTCATGCTGCTTCCTCATCATCATTTACTGCTTCTGCTGGCAATTGCGCTAACAAGGCCGAAACCCGGTTATGCGCTTGCTGCATACGTTGTTGCATATCGTGATTCTGCGAAGTCAACAACGCTACTTCGTTGCGCAAGCCAGCATTTTCAGTACGCAAGGCATAGGTAAGCTCAGCGAGCTTAGCAACTTTTTCAGCGAGTAATTCAAAATCGGAAATCATCATAGTTGGAGGTTATCAAGTGCAACAAATCTGGATTCTTATTATACGAGTAAATTTTCTGGCAACGCGCGTCCGGAACGAATGAAGTATGGAAAAATTTCAAAACACCTCATTTAAACGATAAAAAACCGATTAATTTGATAGAAATTCTGTTCAAGGCCAAAATAGACTATACAAAAACCGACATTTTTGTATGCAAACAATTATTTTATGTGACGAATCACATAAAATATTCTTAAGCATCACACTTTTTTTAAAAATAGGTTATTATTTGCTGCATAGCTAACCACGCTAGACTCTTCGTTGGCATCTCTCGGTACCAGTATTAATTACCATTGAAATTACGCCAATCGCCTCCAGATTCAACACTGAATGCGGCGAGTTCCGATTTCTGACCGATATTCTGTGGCGCTGTTACCCCTTAATTTTTCCCTCTCGATGAGGATTCCATGAGCGAAAACATCAAATATGTAAGCGATGCTTCTTTTGAAGCTGACGTATTAAAATCCGACAAACCGGTTCTGGTCGACTTCTGGGCTGAATGGTGTGGTCCATGCAAAATGATCGCCCCTATTCTGGAAGAAGTTGCTAAAGAATATGATGGTAAGGTCGTTGTTGCAAAAATGGACGTCGATGCCAACCAGGCAGTACCTGCTCAGTTTGGTATCCGAGGCATTCCTACTTTAATTTTGTTTAAAAATGGTGCTGTTGCAGCACAAAAAGTAGGCGCCTTGGCAAAAGGTCAATTGACATCTTTCATTGACGCTAATATTTAAGGTATCATACGTACTGCTCAAGGTTTGAGTTCAATCATCGTTTCATAAGATTGAGATGAAAATTTCTGGAGCAGTACGGTCACCGTATAGTATAAAACGTAAATTTAGAGCTTGTTTTAATGGTCATTTGACCGCAAAATACAAATAACTATTCTGTTTATTCTGTAGTTCCTCCGTTCACTCCCCCACCCCATACTCCCATCCCGGGACACTCACCATGCATCTATCTGAATTAAAAGCCCTACACGTATCCGCATTGCTGGACATGGCTGTAGGACTCGATATCGACAACGCGGCACGTATGCGCAAACAAGAATTGATGTTCGCGATTCTTAAAAAACGTGCAAAATCCGGCGAACAAATTTTTGGCGATGGCGCTCTTGAAGTGTTGCCTGACGGCTTCGGTTTCTTGCGCTCACCAGACGCCAGCTACATGGCTTCGACTGACGATATTTATATTTCTCCTTCACAAATCCGCCGTTTCAATTTGCACACTGGCGATTCGATCGAAGGTGAAGTACGTACACCAAAAGATGGCGAGCGTTATTTCGCTCTGGTGAAGGTGGACAAGGTCAACGGAGAATCACCAGAAGCGTCTAAACACCGCATTCTGTTTGAAAACTTAACGCCGCTGCACCCAAACAAAGTATTGACACTCGAACGCGAAATGCGCGGCGAGGAAAATACCACAGGCCGTATTATCGACATGATCGCGCCAATTGGTCGTGGCCAACGTGGCTTGCTAGTGGCTTCACCAAAATCCGGTAAATCCGTGATGTTGCAACACGTTGCTCACGCAATTACGACCAATCACCCAGATGTAACCTTGATCGTTTTGCTGATCGATGAACGTCCGGAAGAAGTGACCGAAATGCAGCGTTCAGTACGCGGCGAAGTCGTTGCTTCAACCTTTGATGAACCCGCAACTCGTCACGTACAAGTGGCTGAAATGGTTCTCGAAAAAGCCAAACGTCTGGTCGAAATGAAAAAAGACGTAGTCATTTTGCTCGACTCGATTACCCGTCTGGCACGTGCTTACAATACCGTGATCCCAGCTTCCGGCAAAGTATTGACCGGTGGTGTGGATGCTAACGCATTGCAACGTCCAAAACGTTTCTTTGGTGCTGCCCGTAACGTCGAAGAAGGCGGCTCCCTGACCATCATCGCTACAGCATTGATCGAAACCGGTAGTCGTATGGATGACGTGATCTACGAAGAATTCAAAGGTACAGGCAATATGGAAGTTCATCTGGAACGCCGCCTTGCTGAAAAACGCGTCTACCCAGCGATCAACCTAAATAAATCCGGTACCCGTCGTGAAGAGTTATTGATCAAACCAGATCAGTTACAAAAAATCTGGATTTTGCGTAAGTTGCTGTACTCGATGGACGAGATCGAAGCGATGGAATTCATCCAGGACAAAATGAAGGCAACCAAAAACAATGCAGAATTCTTTGAGATGATGCGTCGTGGTGGTTAATCGGTCTGAAAAATGTAGTTTGATTTGAATTGAATTAATTTGATTTGATTTGATTTGAATTGGATTAAATTTTTGATACAAATTGTCCTTCAAAAAAAAGCCGATACGCATGTATCGGCTTTTTTGCTTTTACGTTACTACCTCAACTTCTATTTCGCTGCGACTTCCTGCTTCGCATCCCAACCGCCACCTACCGCTTTATACAAACTGACCACAGCACTCAGATGCGCACGCTGGGTATCAATCACCGTCACTTGCGCTTGCCACAGATCTCTTTGCGCGTTCAAGACTTCGAGGTAACTGCTATAGCCGTTTTTATAGCGTAATTCGGCTAAGCGTAGCGAGTCTTTCAAGGCTGATACGCGATGCTGACCGGACGTATAAATCTGCTCATTGGCGGTGGCGTTATTCAAGGCGTCATGTACATCCCTGAAGGCACCCTGGACTGTTTGCACATACTGCGCCAGCGCTTGTGTTTTGCGTGCTTCTGCACCAGACACGAGCGCGCCAATTGCACCAGCACGGAATACCGGCTGGGTTAAATTCGCACCAATATTCCACAACATCGATGCCGGATTAATCAAGTCCTTGAGACTTTGCGACTCGTAACCAACACCACTACTAAGTTTGAGCGTAGGAAAATATTGCGCTTTTGCCTGACCAATATCTGCATTCGCCGCCATCAAAGATTGTTCAGCGGCGACAATATCAGGACGACGCTCTAACAAATTGGAAGGTAAATCAGCAGGTACACTCAATTGTTGGTACAGACCATCAATATCACTACCGCGTGCAATCACCGGTTTGGCAATTGCAGAAGGTGAACGTCCT
The DNA here is from genome assembly GCF_014284255.1 of Cognatundibacterium jejuense. Classification (GTDB taxonomy): domain Bacteria; phylum Pseudomonadota; class Gammaproteobacteria; order Burkholderiales; family Burkholderiaceae_D; genus Undibacterium; species Undibacterium jejuense. The sequence continues at coordinate 25,208 of NZ_JACOFV010000013.1, read as the reverse complement.
ACCAGTACAGCCAGTGCGGATTCGGTATTTGCCACTGATTGCTTCGCTTGTGCAAGACTGATTTCTGCCGCTGCTTCTTCAGAATCAGCTATATGTAAATCCAGTTCACCGATGGTGCCAGACGCATATAATTTTTTCTGCAAACGAAGTTTTTCCTGACGCGTTTTGAGCGTCACATCTGCCAATGCTAATTGGGCATCGCTGGCACGTAAGCTAAAGTAAGTTTGCGCCAGAGTGCTATATAAACTCGTCAAAACAACACCTTGATTGGCTTCCTGCGCCAGCAAACGCGCACGTGCAGCTTCGTCAGCACGTGCTAACTTACCCCACAAATCAAGTTCATACGAAGCACTGAGACCTAGCTTATAGTCACGGCTAATTGGTTCTGCCCCGGGTGGTAGTGAACCCGCATGTTGGCTCGTACGCAGTTTGGTCGGCGTGATATTTGCATCCACGGTCGGATAGCGATTGGAATTGGCACCGACTGCCAGGGCACGCGCTTCTTCAACGCGACCAGCAGCAAGTAGCAGATCCTGATTATTGGCATGCGCTTCATCCAACAACGCATTGAGGACAGGATCATTGAACCCTTTCCACCACGCCATATAGTCCATAGTAGCAGACTTGCCCGGCGCTGCAGCGACGCTCAAACTTGTCGGCACATCCAATGCTGGGCGCTGATAATCAGGCCCTACCGAAGCGCAGCCAGCCAGCGCCAGACTGGCGGCCATCGTTGTTAATATAAATTTTGCTTTCAACATCATTATTCCTTAGTCACTGCGACAGATGCATCCATTTTTGCTGCGTGAGGTGCGGTCGTTACAGGATGAGCGAAATCAGCCTCGGTCGTTTTCAAACGTTTGTCGTTAATTAATTTAAAGAACAAAGGTACAAAGAAGATCGCCAGGAAGGTAGCCGCCAACATACCACCCAATACACCAGTCCCCAGCGATTGACGCGCAGCCGCACCAGCACCATGAGAAAACGCCAGTGGTACGACACCCAAAATAAATGCCAATGAGGTCATCAAAATCGGACGGAAACGCAAGCGTGCTGCCTCGACCGCCGCCGCCACTGGTGCATAACCTTCATGCACTTTCATGACCGCAAATTCCACAATCAGAATCGCATTCTTGGCTGATAAACCGAGCAAAGTCACGAGGCCGATCTGGAAATACACGTCGTTATTAAAGTGACGCAAATACACCGCCATCAATGCTCCAAAGATACCAAACGGCATTGCCAACAATACTGAAAACGGCAATGACCATTTTTCATATTGCGCTGCAAGGATCAGGAAAATCATCAACACACCAGCACCCAGTGCGATCCCGGCTGCATTACTGCTACGTTTTTCCTGAAATGATGCACCACCCCAGTCGTACACGACGTCGGCAGGCAACACGTTCTTTGCTGCGCGTTCCATCGCCGCGATGGCCTGACCTGAGCTGTAACCTGGTTTCGCATCGCCCAGCAATTTAATCGCAGGCAAAGCATTAAAGCGTTGCACTGAATCAGGTCCGGTAATGAACTTGATCGTCGTGAAAGCGCGTACCGGTATCATTTGCCCCGTCGAAGAGCGAACATACATGCTGCCGATATCATCAGGTTTGGCACGATACTGACCTTCTGCTTGCAACTGCACGGTGTAAATACGCCCATTTTTATTGAAATCGTTCACATAGTAGCTACCCAACGTAGCCGCCAATGTGTTGTAGACATCAGAAAGGGCAACGCCCATAGAACGCGCTTTTTCATTATCCACATCCACATATAACTGCGGAGAACGTGCTTGCCACAAGGTTTTCACGCCAGCCAGTTCTGGCTGCTTATTGGCTTCGGCTAATAACAACGGCAATAAAGTGGCTAAGCGTTTGACACCGCCTTCACCCGCATTTTGCAAATAGAACTCGAAGCCACCAGTTTGTCCTAACCCCTGAATCGCAGGTGGGCTGAAGAACAATGGCAGGCCTTCTTTGATATGACCGGTTTTCATATAACTTTCACCGACCATTTGCTGCGCGGATTGGTTACGTTCATCCCATGGCTTTAATGGGAAGAACATGGTCGCGGCGGATGATTTCAAACCGCCACCACCCAGAAAATCCAAACCAACCAAAGAGAAGGTGGTGTCGATATTTTTATTGGTTTGCATGACGGTCTCAACTTGCTTGACCATCGCATTCGTACGATCCAGAGATGCACCATCCGGCATAATCGCCGCACCAATAAAGTAGCCCTGATCTTCATCTGGCACTAAGCCACCTGGCACGTGTTTCCACAATACACCAGTCAAAGCAACCATACCCAAGACCAAAGCAACACCTAAGGTAGCGCGTTTCAGGAAGAAACTAACACCATCGGTATAGCGCTTAGTCAAACGTAAAAACGCCGCATTAAACCAGGTAAAAAAGCGATTATGATTTTCCGCACCTGGTTTCAACAAGATTGCGCACAAAGCGGGCGTCAAAGTCAATGCAACCAGACCAGACAACACAACAGCGATAGAAATCGTGACCGAGAATTGGCGATATAACTCGCCTGCCAAACCACCAAGGAAAGCAATCGGACCAAACGCCGCCACCAGCACCAGCACAATCGCAATGACTGGTCCAGTCACTTCATGCATCGCTTCAATCGCAGCATCTTTCGGCGTCATGCCCTCTTCATTCATCAGACGTTCGACGTTTTCCAAGACCACGATCGCATCATCCACCACGATACCAATCGCTAACACCATACCGAATAAAGTCAGCGTGTTTATGCTGTAACCAAGCAAGTGCAAACCTGCCATCGTTCCAATCAATGAGACCGGAACGGCGAGCGTTGGAATGATCGTTGCACGCCAGCTTTGCAAAAACAGGTACACAACAATAAACACCAAGACCATCGCTTCTGCCAGTGTTTTTAAAACTTCTGCAATCGACTCAGTAACAAACGGCGTGGTGTCATACGGTGTCGAATAAGTCATGCCTTCAGGGAATTTCGCCTTCAGATCTTGCAAGGTTTTTTCAACTGCTTTGCGTGTCTCTAAGGCATTCGCACCGGTTTGCAAAAACACACCAATGTTGGCAGAAGGATGACCATTCACGCGACCATACAAGTTGTAATCTTTAGAACCTAATTCGACCCGCGCCACATCTTTAATGCGTATCGTTGCACCGCTCTTATCGGATTTGACGATGATATTCGCGAATTCTTCTGGTTCCAATAAACGACCTTTGGCCGTCACGGTCATCGTCAGTTCTTCGGTATTGTTTGGTGGGGCACCAACTTTACCAGCAGCGTATTGCGCATTTTGTTCAGAAATGGCGTTTGAAATATCGCTCACCGTCACGCCCAATTGCGCCATGCGATCCGGACGCATCCAGATCCGCATTGCATAATCTTTGGCACCAAAAATCTGAATATTGGTTGTACCAGGAACGCGCTTCAGTGCATCTAACACATTCTGCGTGGCATAGTTAGACAAGTACAAAGCATCGTAGCGATTGTCTGGCGAATACAAGGCTGCAACGACCAAGAAGTTTGACGAACTCTTAGAGACCGTTACGCCCTGACGACGCACTTCTTGCGGTAATTTAGCATCCGCCTGACGCACACGGTTATTGACGTTCACCGCAGCGATATCAAGATTGGTACCGACTTCAAACGTCACATCAATGGAGACGCGACCATCAGCAGATGAGACCGAGTTCATGTACAACATGTGTTCGACGCCGTTGATTTGCTCTTCAATCGGCGCCGCCACGGTACGTTCCACGACCTCAGCTGAAGCACCTGGATAGAAGGCGGTAACGTTCACCACCGGTGGCGAAATCTCGGGGTAGCGAGAAATCGGCAGGACACGCAGAGCGGCCAAGCCTGCCAGCACAATAATCAACGACAACACTGTCGCAAAAATTGGCCGGTTAATAAAAAATTTTGAAAACATGAATTATTCCTGTTTGCCTTTGCTGACGATGCAGCACTAAATTCAGTAAAGGAAGCTGATCGGGTTCTTAGTCTGCCGATTTAGTAGCGACAGATTTAGTAGCGGCTGGTTTGGACGCTGCTGCGGTGTTCGCTTTTGAGGCGATGCTGTCTGCGCCCGTTGCCGCAGCCACTTTCGCGCTCACAGCAATTGGCGTCACGGTCATGCCTGGTTCATGCGCTTTGATGATGCCATCGACCAAAACACGTTCACCGTTTTTCAAGCCTTTAGTCACCACCCATTCGCCATGCGACCAGCCATCTAACTCCACTGGTTTAGGTACCAGTTTGTTGTCAGACGATACGGCAAACACCATCTTGCCCATAGGACCATCGATCACCGCGCGTTGTGGTACAGCCAGAGCAGAACTACGTTTTGCCCCCGCCAGAATCACACGCACAAATTGACCTGGGCGCAAGTTACCGTCTGGGTTCGCGACCTGCGCACGCGCATCAAAACCGCCTGTTGCCGGATTAACTTTTTCGCTCACAAAATTCATCTTGCCGGAAGTTGGGAACATGCTGCCATCGGCCAATTTGAGTTGCACGTCAAAAGCCAGACTGCCATTACTTGCACGTTTGCCTGGTAATGCGACTTTGCCGCTACCCACTTCTTTAGCGACTTTCAGGTAATCTGCTTCCGGAATGCTGAAATTGATGTACACAGGATCGGTTTGAACAATCGTCGTCAATAAACTGTCGGCCGCTGTCACCAGACTACCGTTAGATTTATTTGCAATGCCCGTCACGCCAGCGATAGGTGCAACAACTTTGGTATAACCAAGATTGAGTTTAGCTTCATTGACTTGCGCCAGCACTTGCTTGTAACTGGCTTCGGCCGTTTCTAAATTAGATTTCGCATCATCGAATTCTTTTTGGCTAATCGCTTTTTCAGCAGCTAGTGGCGACAAGCGTGCATATTCACGTTTCGCCTGATTCAGTTTCGCTTCGCTCACACCCGCTGCGGCTTCTGCCGATGCCAGTTGTGTTTTGTATGTGCCTGGGTCGATTTGGAACAAGACGTCCCCTGCTTTTACGCGTGAGCCTTCTTCGTAAATACGATTTTCCAAAATACCAGCGACACGCGCTCGCACTTCCGTCTCACGTGAGCCTGCAGTTTGACCAACATATTCAAAATCCAAAGCCAGATCGCGGTTTTCTACCGTCACGACATTGACTTCTGGTGGAGGCATAGCGCCGGGTGCTGCATGTGCGGTTTCTTCCTTGCCGCAGGCAGCGAGAGTTAATAAGGGCAAACTCAAGGCAATAGCCCTAAACGCCGGGTGTTGGTAAATCTGCTTAACTTGACGTGATAGATGATGAGACAGAGAAGCGGAGGATGATGGTGAGTCTGAAAAACGCATAAAGAATTCTTTCTGCTTAATTGAAGGACAGGACGACATTATATACATACAATCATGTTTGTATATAATGTCGCCTAACAACCCTACGAAGCAACAGGGTTCACATTAGAAAATCGAAGAGAAAAGATGAAATCTTTCCCGGAAATGGCTGGAAGTTGCCGGAAATTGGCGAGAAAACGAGATTCTCGTACCAATTCTTGCTGCAACAAAAGAAAGGACGTTGATGCTATTTGATAATAAAAAGTTCAATTTAAATTCAAATTTGATATTTTTACTTTCATTTTGACATTTCTTTTGAAGATGTTTTACGCGAAATAAGGCGTTTTTGTGTTGTCCATCAATGAAATTACCTACAATTATTCGAAAATACATGTAAGGATTGCGGTTTCTATCGGTGGCTTTTAACATGCAAGCCTGAAACAAGGTCTACAGCACCGACTTTCTGGTGAGAATCTGATAAGTATCTGAGAGATGCAAGGCCTGCAACAGCACTAGCCGTAAAATGATCAAAGGCGAGTAACAATACCTGCCAATGCTCAGTAAGTAGCCACTAGCATTAACAGAAGTCGTAAAGCACGCAGCAAAACCAGTAACAAAACAAGCAGTAATAGCGAGCCCAGGCAAACAAATTGATGAGGCTAGCCAAGGAATTGATATGGTCAGAAAGACAAAAGAAGAAGCGCAAGAAACCTATGCCGCCCTGTTGGATGCGGCGGAACAAGTGTTCTCGCAAAAAGGCGTGACCAACACGACACTCAACGATGTCGCTATCGCGGCGGGTATGACTCGTGGCGCGATCTACTGGCACTTCAAAGATAAAAATGCCTTGGTACAAGCGATGTGCGACCGAGCGTTTCTACCTATGGAAGCCTTGTTGAATGAGATTATTGAAACGCCAGACAAAGACCCTATCAGCGCCTTAAAGCAACTTGATATTCATTTTTTGCAGTTGGTCTCTGGTGACAAACGCCAACGTAAAGTATTCGACATTATTTTCCATCGTTGCGAAAAAAATCCGGATCTGCCTTTTTTTGAAAACGAAAAACGTCAACGCGCTGAGTGCATGGCCAAAGTTGAAGCGATTATCAAAAGTGCGGTGACGCAAGGTAAACTGCATCCTGACACGGACACCTGGATCGCCATGCAAGCCAACCATGCGTTTCTGGTTGGCATCGTGCATGAATGGCTGGAAGACACCTCGGCGTACTGCATGATTGCGCATGCAGAGAGCATGATCGATATGTTTTTGGCGGGATTATTGAGCTGCCCACCGCTCAAAAAGCCTATGCCGGTAGCTTCCAATTAAATTTGACCGCCAGCATACGCATCGCAAAGGTGGTCGACGTACCAGCCAGCAAAGCGACTGCCTCAGACGCATCCGTCCAATTGAGTAACAGATATACCCAGCATCCGGCAAAGGCACAGGTGGCGTACAACTGACTACGGCGAAACACCAGTGGTATTTCATTGCAAATCACGTCTCGTAACACACCACCGAAGATTCCGGTAATAACCCCCATCATGGCACACACAAACAGCGGCATATCCGCTTCTTGCGCCAGCGATGTTCCGGTCACACTGAACAGGCCCAATCCCAGTGCATCAGCCCACTCCAGCGCACTTTCGGTTAAAGCGTGACGCAAATAACGCAACAAGGGAATAGCAAGTAATGACAAAACAAAAATAAGTATCGGATATTCTTGATTTTCCACCCAAAACAAGGGCCGGCGATCCAACAACAGGTCGCGTAAGGTACCGCCACCAAACGCCGTGATAAACGCAACCGTAAAACAGCCAACCGCATCCATACGTTTGCGACGTGCTTCAATAAAGCCTGAACCAGCGAACGCGAGCACCCCCAGCACTTCTGCGGTGTGCAACATTGCATTCATGCCAACATAACTACTTGCCATACTTACCCTAATGTAAATTACTCATTTTTAACCCGCAATTTTACCTTCAAGTCCCACCGTGAAACGCTCAAAGCCGCTCAAGGAGATGCAAAAATTAAGATTTCTTTGCAATAAGCTTAAGTTCCACACCGATTTGAGTCACCGCCAGCTATCCAAAATTTAAAAAATCATTGTATAATCATGGGCTTGGCATTTTGTTTGTTGCAAAATCCCAATTTATTCAACTCTGGCAAGTGATACGCAATCGGATCAAGAAGCAGTGCGATCGACGAAGTGCATATTGGCTACCTACTTTATATACTGAGGCAAGCATGAAAGACGGCATCCACCCAAATTATCGCGAAGTGTTGTTCCACGACGTTTCTAACGATTTCAAATTCATCACACGCTCTACCATCTCCACAAAAGATAAAGCAGAATTTGAAGGCAAAGAATACCCACTGGTAAAGATCGAGGTTTCTGCAGAATCCCATCCTTTCTACACTGGCAAACATAAAATCGTTGACACCGCTGGTCGTGTTGACAAGTTCCGCAAAAAGTTCGGTACCGTTGGTTCCAAAACTTCTGTTGCAAACTAATCAGTACAACGGTTTTTATAAAAAAGGCAGCTCAGGCTGCCTTTTTTGCTAAGCATGTCCTTACAATATTTAAATAGATGTTTAAGTACGCGTTTTAAAAAATATTTAAAATGCAGGGCTGACGCAAAATTGTTCTGAATTGCAACGTTTCCAGCTTTGCTGGCGATGCGATACTGAATGCCAGCCAAACAGAGCGCAAGCACTGGAAGTGAGCAAGCAAGGCCTCAGATCAGAACCATTTTGCATCAGTCTTACAATATTTTTTGTTTTGCCGCGGCTTGTGCGCGAGCAAAATATGGATGCACTTGCAGATTACATGCACGCATTCACCACCGACACGGTAACCAAAAGAATTACATATGAAGCCAGTCCGACTTCCTGCCGCCGCCACTATCGCCCTTCCACGCTGGGGCATTTTTGCCCTTTGCTTGTTGTACATTCTGCCAGGCCTGATCGGTCGCGACCCGTGGAAAGGTGATGATGCCACCAGTTTTGGTGTGATGTGGACGATGGCGCACGGCACGATCTCTGACTGGTTATGGCCACACATTGTCGGTCTGCCCATGCCAGATAAAGGCCCGCTAACCTACTGGCTGGGTGCGATCTGCATCAAGTTATTTGGCGGCATCGTTGGCGAACCAATGGCAGCGCGTTTGTCGACCGGGATTTTTTTCATTATCGGATCGGTCTCTGTCTGGTACGCCACATATTTGCTGGGCCGACGCTCGGAGGCTCAGCCGTTGAAGCTGGCATTCGGCGGTCAACCAGAACCTCAGGATTTTGGCCGCACGCTCGCCGATGGTGCTCTCTTAATCTATCTTGGCTGCCTGGGTTTATTAGTGCGTAGCCATGAAACGAGTGTAGAAACTTTACAGATTTCTTTAATCGCTTTCTGCCTTTACCTCTGCGTACGTTTACTCGACGGCCCAAAACGCCGCCTGGTCATTCAGTTAGGTATTTGCCTGGGTTTACTTACGCTAACCCGAGGTTGGGTAACGCCACTGAGCTTAATCATAGGTCTGGGTATTTTGTGTCTGTATCGCCAGCAAACCAGACAAATTAAATTCATTCTCGCAGCTCTGCCGGTAGCACTGATATTGCCAGCCTTATGGTTATTGGCGATTCGCTTAGTACACCCGTATGACAGCACTCCTTTTCCAGCTTGGATGTCCTGGAACTATCATCAGATCAATTGGCCAAGTGTAGAGAGTGTCAGCTACTTTTTCAAATACAGTATATGGTTCGCGTGGCCCGCATGGCCATTTGCAGGTTGGGCGATTTACGCATGGCGCCGACAAGAAAAGGCATTGCATATTTCCCTGCCAACGATGTTCTTCATTTGCTTTGTGGTGCTCAGCTTCCTGAACCCCTCTTCTGAAGAAAGTTTGCTGCTACCTATTTTGCCACCGCTCGCCATCCTGGCTGCATTTGGTTTGCCAACCATGAAACGCAGCGCGATCAACGCCGTCGACTGGTTTGCAGTGTTAGTCTTAACTGGCACCGCAGGCTTTATCTGGTTGGGTTGGATCGCGGAACAAACCGGCTGGCCAAACAAGTTGAGTGCAAAAATCGTACATCTGGCGCCAGGCTTTCAACCTAGCTTCAACCCATTCGTCTTTGCGATTGCACTGACAGCGACGATTGCCTGGTTTTTACTTGTTTACTGGCGAATATCACGCCGTCCTTCAGTATTATGGCGCGCCGTAGTACTCTCCAGTGGTGGTGTGATTTTGTGTTGGCTGTTGTTGCTCAGCTTATGGCTACCGTGGATCAATCAACGCATTTCTTATGCCACTGTCGCAAAAGAAGTTGCCCAGCAATTGCCCGCCAAAGACTATTGCGTTGAGGCTTATATCGGTCCGTCACAACGGAGCTCATTGGCGTATTTTGGCAATGTTCATTTTGCAGGATTCTCTGATCAGAATTGCGAATTTTTAATGCTGCAACACAATCGCAAACAATCAGAAGAACCGCAGTTACCATCACAGTATCAACTCAAGCAATGGCAACGTATCTGGAGTGGGCACCGCGCTTACGATAAAGACGAATTACTGACCTTGTATCGCCGCAAAGAACAATGAAATCTGCTTCAGAGTCAGGCTTAACCGGCAACATCACTCGCATTGCCGCCATCGCCTGGCCCATGCTGATCGGTCAGTTAGCGGTCGTTGCCAATGGCGTCATTGATACCGCAATGACATCGCGCTTTTCAGCGACTGACCTCGCCGCATTGTCGATAGGCATCTCGATTTACATCAGTATCTTTGTCGGACTCAATGGCGTACTGCAAGCCATTTCTCCAACCGTAGGTCAACTGTTTGGGGCGCGTGATTACCCTCAAATTGGCGCAAAAATCAAACAAGGCATTTGGTTAGCACTTTTCTTATCCTGCGTGGGCTGCACCATACTGCTATTCCCGCAGCCCCTACTCAATATCGCCGAAGCATCTCCCGCCCTCTCAGAAAAATCCCGCCTCTATTTGCAAATTCTGGCACTCGCCTTACCGGCAACGCTGGGCTTCAGGATTTATAGCGCACTCAACAATGCCGTAGCCCGCCCCAAGATGGTGATGGCAATCCAACTTGCTTCGCTGGCCTTAAAAATCCCACTCAATACTTTATTTATCTTTGGTGGTTTAGGCATCCCCGCGATGGGTGGCCCCGGTTGTGCCATCGCGACGACCGTCATCGCGTGGCTTATGTTATTTGCAGGTTGGATTATTTTGCATCGCGTTGCGTACTATAAAATTTTTGAATTATTCGGCACTGGTTTTGTACGCCCACAATGGCAGACCTTAAAAGGCTTGCTGCACCTTGGCATCCCGATGGGGCTGAGCTATCTCATTGAAGTGACCGCCTACGCTTTCATGGCGTTGTTTATTGCACGCTTAGGCGAGGTCGCTGTGTCAGGCCATCAATTGACGGCCAACTTCGGCACGATTTTATACATGCTGCCGCTCTCTATCGCCAGCGCTACCAGCACCCTTGTGGCGCAAGCCATTGGCGCCAAAGATTTGCAACATGCAAAAAAAATGAGTCAGGCAGGCATTCGCTTAGCCACCGGGTGCGCTATCCCTATCGGCGTACTCATCTGGTTTACCCGCTCCTGGATATTGCATGCCTACACCAACAATGAAGCCATCATTGCCGCCGCCCTGCCCTTGTTTTTCTTCATCTCTTTTTATCAAATGTTTGACGCCATTCAGGTCGTCGCCGCTTTCATCCTGCGCGCCTATAAAATCGCTGTCATCCCGACCGTTTTATATGCAGTCGCCTTGTGGGGATGCGGCTTAGGCGGCGGCTACTTCATCGGTCTGGATCCATTGCACATCATGCCAGAACAAATCCGAGGCGCCGCAGGCTTCTGGCTCGCCAACAGTCTGAGCATCGCCCTGGTGGCACTATTTCTTTGGCTTTACTTACAGCGTGTTCAACACTATTTTCAAAAGCAATAGCAAAATGACGTCACAATGCAAAAAATAGACTAAAAAATATACTAGAAAATATCCTACAAAAGATTTATAACGTACACCGCAGATGCCAAGGCACCCGCCCTACTTGCAAAATCAAGGCAGTCCTGTCATAATCTCGTTTATGCGTTGCCGAGATGGCGGAATAGGTAGACGCACGGGACTCAAAATCCCGCGCCGCAAGGCGTGCCGGTTCGATTCCGGCTCTCGGCACCAACGATAATCAAGCTCCTTTAAGGAGCTTTTTTATTTACTAATCAATGAATTAGAGTACTAGTAAGTACTAACATAAACTCCATCTCGTACCCAACTAGATTGTCCCAAATTGTCCTTTGAGGACAATTTCGTTAATGATTTTGTCCTGCTTTGCCCATCATAATCGCAAAAAGAAGTACTAACAAGTACATCTAGGCCTTTAACGGTACTTGCCAACTATGGCTTTACGCTATTAAAATTTAATTCTGAAACACGGCGTCCGAAATATGCGGATAGGACAGCACCGGAGTTTTTTTTTAGGCCACTCAGGGGAAGGCGATTTTATCGCTGGCTATATCCCAGATCTCCACCGAGCGCGACAATTTTTAACGAGGTCGTCGATGTTCGGAGTCAGAGCACGGCAGCTTCACTTGCCGTGTGCTCATATACTGAGATTCGCTTCTGATCGCGAGACAGGAGGACAAACGCCGTAAAACCGCCACTCGTTCAATCGATTGCAAAAGTGCAATTGTACGAAAGGGTCGCGCTCAATGCATTCCCCAAATTATTCCCCTTCAGTAAATGAATCGTATTTCACTCGCACTTCTTTAGATGAACGCATTTACGCGCTCACTGGAGGTAGCGAATTGCTGCCAATAACACTGTTACCTCGAATTTTGGGAATAGCGTACCAATCAGCTAAAAATCAAATTTCCAAAGGCACCTTCCCAATAGAAATCGTTAAATTTGGCAGTAAAAATTATGTACGAACAGAGGATCTTGTCCGCTTTATTAAAAATGGGGAAACCGTACTAAAAAAAGTAGGCAGGAAAACTAATAAAGAGAGAGCTGCACTTGCGCTAGCTGCCAAGGAGACAAACTCGCAATCGTCGAGCTGATAAATGGAACGTAATTCGTTTTCATCTACGATTGAGCGAGTAGAAGAACTTGCCGCGCAGGCGATGCATCGAAAAGAAACTTCGGCTGCAAACGCACCTACAAAACTTTTTTTACCCGGATTTGATATTGGTGCGATGCCAAACCATCTCAATAGATCCAGCTTCATAGCGCCAATTGCTCGTGGACGCCGTAAATTTCATAGGCAAGAAATTATGGTAAGCAGACGAGATTGTGTACTGCAATACACTGGCGAACAGTTAGACGAAGCTGATGGCGATATACTCATGGCGCTTATATTCTTTGCGGGATTCCATCCTCTCGGTGAAGCAGTTTCCCTCAATCGTGCGCAGCTTCTGCAAAAAATTGAGAGAAATTTAGGTAACGCGCAATACAAATGGTTGCATCGTCGTCTCAAGGCGCTAACTGAGGGAACATTGTTCCTTGAAGCAAAAAAACGCGACGGCTCCACCAAATACAAAATAGGATGGTCTGCTGCATTTCACATTGTTTCTAGTTTTACATACGACGAAATTGAAAAGGAATATAAATACGTTCTCGATCCTCGATGGGTGGAGATGTTTGGAAACAGAGAATATGCGCTTATAGATTGGAAAAAAAGAATGATGCTAAGGCGAGGGCAAGATATGGCAAAGACCCTGCAGCGCCTCATTGCGACATCTAGCGATCCGTTACAGCATTACGCGTTAGACTGGTTAAAAGCCAAGATGGACTATAGCGGCAGATTAAGAGATTTCAGAGATGCGATTCAATGTGCAGTGATGGAACTCGAACGCGTGGAAATCATAGCTCACGGAAAAATTGAATTGAGCACGAAGCGAAAGGAGCAGCTCAGTCTATGGATCGAATTTAATGTTGCCTAGAGAGGTTGTAAGCCCGAATCCACGAAATTTTCAGATTCCTTTAAATCGCAACACAAAGGTGCAGCGGGTTACGTGATATTGAATGACGTCTACACTCTGATTGCCAATGAAACGCATGTCTACGAGGAGCTGCCGTAGAAAGTTGACGTTAAGTGTGTTAAATTCGGCCCAGGCTGCTTGGCGAGCGCTGGCATGCTCATTTGCTTGTGATTGATAAGCGCTGAATGACCGTTGAAGAGCTGCAAATACCAAGTCGTCCCTCTGGGCGCTCTAGTTAAACTTCGCCATTTTTGACAGCAAGCGATGTACTTCGGATTGGGCCTTTTCGTAGAGCAGGTCATTGATGGAGATGTCTGACTTGGCAGTCTGTGATTTGTTGATAAATACAATCTATCCAGATTGAAGTTATTGAGAAAAATTCCTCATCAAGGACCTTTTGGCATGGCAGTGAAATGGCCCACGAATCAATGTAAACTAGTCATTAGAATCTGACTCCAATGAAAGAAAATCGTCAAAATCTCTTATTAAATATTCCTAAATAACGATAATTTCACCAGCTACCATGGCCGACATCAAGGACGACGAGATAACAATCAAACGCATCTGTCATTGCTGCGTCAGCGAGATTTATCTCGCCAGCGAAATTAATTCATCTGGAGGCAATGCCAAATGTAGCTACTGCGGCCAGAGCGCGCCTTCAATTAGTATAGAAGAACTAGCAGAACGGATCGAGGAACCTTTTTCCGATCACTACAAACGAACTGCGGATCAGCCGGAATCATGGCAGGAGCGACTCATGGCCGACAGAGAGTCGGACTACGTCTGGGTGCGGGATGGCATGCCGGTCAACGATGCTATCCAGGATGCTGTCGGTATCGATGAGGAGCCCGCCGCAGATGTCCTCGAAATCCTTGAAGAGAAGCACGCTCCATATCGGGACCAAGACAACTTTGGCGAGGAAAGTGCGTTCTCTTCGGACTCGTACTATGAGCGAAGTCTCCCGAACTTTATCGGGCTTCACATGGGATGGCACGAGTTTGAACAATCCCTTAAGACCAGGGCGCGTTTCTTCAGTCACTCGGCGGAAAAACTTCTAACTCGCATTTTTGGTGGTACTGACATGCTAAAGACCCGCGACGGTCACCCATTGGTCGTGGATGCTGGCCCAAGGACGCAGCTCAATCATCTTTATCGTTCTCGCGTGTTTCAAGCGGAAGATGGGCTTAAGGAAGCGCTGTGTCGCCCAGCCACCCACATTGGCTCACCACCAGCCAGATTAGCACGCGCCGGTCGAATGAATGCACAGGGAATCTCTGTCTTCTATGGTGCGACAAGGGCGGAAGTTGCCATTGCTGAAGTTCGGCCGCCAGTCGGAAGCCAAGTGGTCGTCGCCAGATTCGACATCACACGTCAGCTGCGCTTACTCGATCTCACGGCTGCGAATGATGTGTACGAAGAGGGCAGCATCTTTGATCCGTCCTTCAACGAGCGTTTACATCGCGCTGAATTCCTGCGCTCACTGGAGCGACTCATGGCACGTCCCGTGATGCCGGATGACGAAGGGATCGACTATCTACCGACGCAGGCCGTTGCCGACTTCCTGGCGACTACCAATAACCCACTCCTCGACGGAATCATTTTTCCGTCAGCGCAGGTGAAGGAAGGGTATAACGTTGTCCTCTTCCATAAATCGGCGAGAGTTGCGGAAGACACTTTTCCAAAGGGAACTGAGATTGAGGCCAGCACCTGCCACAACACCGAAGACGGCTGGGAAGTTGACTATTTCGTGAGTGAGGCCGTGCCACAATCTGAAGCATCAAAGGCAAGCGATAGCAACGAAGGCTTTCTGGGGACGTTCTTGAACGACAGCTCACCGCCGGACCCTGACGGAGACTGCCGGAAGGAAACACTACGACTTTTCCTAGATTCTGTCGAGGTTCACGACGTCAAGTGGGTCTCGGTCAGCACCGAGCGCCATTCCGTTCGCCGTCATCGGTACGAAAAGCAACCATCCAAATACTGACATTATGTGTCTATGAATTTGTGTACTATTTAGATAGCAAGTTAGAATTCAAAAAAGTGTCTCGACCAAGTGGTTATAAAATTATTGCTTGGCTTAGCGAAAATAATTCTCAATATCTTGTCATTTTTTTTATTTATTTTGGCGTTTTTAATGAATAGCGTGGATTCCCCCCCCCCACGAAAGCGAGGATCCTTAGAATCCAAAATCCAGTTGAACACGCTCGAACTTTTACGTTTGATAAAGGTTGGCTGGACATTGCGACGACACATCTGCCACCTCAATCAAGATAAACCGGATATTACAAGATGCTGCAAATTACCACTCAGGTCATTGATGTCAAGTAGTTGCCGATCGAAAGACCACTTGGCTCTACTTGATCTTGAAGGTAGACCATCTTACCTCCCAATGCATTGGCCAATTTTAAAGGGCCTACTTTATTCATTCGCTCGTTGGTTAGCACTATAGTGCTGAGCGATTTGGCGGCTAAGGAGGCATCCGCTTGATTCTTGCCTAAGCCCGACTTGGCCTTTTTACCTGATAGAAGTTGTTGTTTGATCTCAGGTTTCGCATAAAAATTTCTTTCCTCGTTTGATTGGCATGTACCAACGTTGAAGCCCCCGTAGACCTGTACTGGCGATTGTGTGCCGTCCGGCTCCAGTGTTTTAAAGCCAAATACGTAACTGGTTTTGACAGGGGCACTACTTATGCCTTGTTTGATGTACGCCTTTAGCAGAGTTTTGTCTGTGCCATCGCACCCGACGTCAGGAATTGCGCCTAACTCAATCTCAACTTCGCGGGTCACATGAATCGAGAATTGACTCTGTGGCAGTTCTTTCGCTAGATCGACCATATTTTCGTATAAATAGTTCCAAGCACAGCTGTCAATGTATACATCAATGGCCACGATGCGCACCTTTGCATTTATAGAAGTCTAAAGTTAAGTTGAGGGGCTGATGCGGGCTGCTTCGCGACAGTCCCGCTCGAAAGTTTGGTTATAGCTAAGGCCCAGACAACGCTCCCCAACCAATCTTGAATAAATAGGAAAGTGCTTTACTTGCGACATCTGTGATTTGCTTTTTGGCAGCAGAGTTAAATGCCTCTGAAAGCTCTTGTCCAATTGATTTTTCTTTTTCGCTTGCATCAATTGAGGATGGAACTACCTTCAGTATTTCAAGGGATTTTGGGCTTAATGTGACGAGAGCGCTTTTGCCGAGTTCAGTTACTCCTACAGAACCAATTAAATAATCGGTTTCATAGAGCCAGTTCACTGTCTCGCAAACAAACTCTAGTTCCTTTGTTATATCTTGAACTTCGCCATTGACTAGGTAACGACCTGTCCACCTACCACTGCTGGAGGTGGTCTCAGGACATTTTTCGCCACCAACGATTTCAACGAAATTCAAGCTTATTCGGCAAGGAAAACCGCTCTGTAAGATTGCGAAGACACACCCTACGTAGTAGTTAAACTTATCAATATTGTTTTCCATACCAAATTTCCAAAAGAAGCACTAACTTTAATTATACAGACAGATGTCATTGTACTATTTAATGCCTGTTAGATAAAAAAGGGTTTTAGCAACGAAACAATTATAAATTTTACGTTTTAACTCAACGGTATAGCCTCGCACACCTATCGGTATAGCATCGCGCTTTATCGGTATAGCATCGCGTTTTATCGGCATAGCATCGCTCCTTACTATGTCAAACCCGCGCCTAACAACGCTTTCCAAGGAGCTAACTGCCCTCTACCTTCTTCTACCTTATATCTACTAAATACGGCCTGTGGATAATTTCAAAAAATCAAATACTCGTACAGTGCTCAACAGAAGCCTTCTACGAACAACAGAACCGTGGGCGCTGCCCACACCCGCGTTCGCCACGTGGCAGGGGTGCAGGGAGAAAAACCCTCCCCTACACCCCTACCTTTAGCGTATCGCGCTCCGCCACTGTAAAGGGTTCGGCTTCGCCCCAGTCCTCGCCCGGTCGCCTTTGGCGCTGCGGCCTGCGGGCTGGCCCTTGACTGTGTCTCCGTGCCTGAAAATATCGAGTCGAAAAACAGTAAAATATGGTTTATTACCACATAAAACCGTGTTACACGGCAAAAAGCGGTAGAAGAAATATGCTTCACTCGCTGTTTATCGTATCTGAGAAAATGAGAGGTAGCAGTTTATGGGGAGAAGTGGCGCTACATGGGATGTAAGGCAGCAACCTATGGGATTAATCAATCAGAAAAAAAATACTTAAGCCTACTCAGAAGAGATTTACTCCTCTCAATAGGCATTTTTGTGAAATTGTTTGTGAACGTGAAATAAATCTTAGGAATTTTGAGCAGTACAAAACAATGCTGGGGTGTAGCCAGCCAACGACCACGTTTTGTGATTTTCATCAGTTAACTGAGCGTGTTCTAATTTGATACCTTTTCGGCACAGCCCAACAGCAAATTTATTTTCCTGGGTGATCCATTCGGCATGACCGCACCCACCACAACCAAACGGAGTTTCCGCCATACGTTTGCTCAAAGCACTGTCTATTTCCTCTCGTGTGACGGAATGAGGAGGGATATCTTCGACATTTTGCAATGGCGCGTTAGTCATACATATACTCACGGCACTCGGTTTTACCTTTGTTAGACTGATATCAAACGTAGCTGCATCCTCTTGTGAAAAGTTCACCTCGAAACGTTTGTATATGGCATCAATACTATTAAAACGCTTGTGGATGGCATCAATACTATTTTTAGGGAGGCTACTTGGGGTGCTTGCGTTTGTTACATTTATTTTTGAATTTTCAGTACTCATTTTAGAATCTCCGACAGATTTGAGTATTGCGTTGTTTGAGGCAAAATAATTCCCGAGTTCAGCTGAACTTGCGTTTCTGTTGCAGCCGTTAAGCGCGACTTTGCTCGTAACGCCTCGAGGCTTAGAGGCCCCTCATTTCCTCTTTGCATTTTCTGTTGCATTAAAGTTTTATCGCGCAACACTATAGCCGCCGCAATATTCGTTTCAAGCTTGACTATCTGCTCATCTAATACGTTAGCCTTACGCTCCAATTCACCGGTTTCTTTTGCTCGAGTCAAACGACGCATAACATCAAGTTCGTAACTCATTCTCTTGCGGCTAAGTTCTCCGGTTCGACGTTCGTAGCTACTTGCGGCCGGACCAACGTGTTTTGTTGGTTCCCTATTGATGCCTTGCGCCTCAAGGCTTCGGTGATCAACACGGGTCGAAATTCCATTTTCAATTAAGCGTTCATTCTGCAACACAGCGAAGCGCTCTCTCCATTGAGTCACGATCTCAGAGCCTGTCTTCAGATCATCTAATTCGCGAGTTTTATCATAAAACCCATCCGGCCCAAGGCGGCGAGTCGATAACAGAATGTGTGCATGGTGATTACGGTTATCCCCCAATTTACCTGGAGCATGAATGGCGACATCCGCTATGCATCCGTGCCGCTCAACAATTTCGCTTGCAAAATCGTGAGCGAGCCGATTCCGCTCTGTCAGAGAAAGCTCTTCTGGTAATGCTATTTCAAACTCGCGTGCAACTGTCGAATTCTTCCGATTCTCGGCTCGCTCGACTGCATTCCAAAGTGCGGCCCTATCTGAAGCCCAATTTGGAGCACCGACAGGTAAAATCAATTTGACGGATTCGACTCCCGCCTTGCGGGTGAAGTCGTGCATCTCGCCAGTTCTCTCATCAGAGATTTTTTCACCTGCACGATATGCCGCCGCGGCGGTCGCACTGCGACCTGCCGATCGGCTAACGGTCTTGACTGATAAGTGATAAATCGCCACGAGATATTTTGGTGTTAGTTTTCAGCGTCGCAGACCGCACGCAAACGAAGTTTGCATAAGTGCGCCCTTGCTTTGTGCTTCGGGCTTCAGTTTTGCGCAACCGCATACAAACAATATACAAAGCCGTTGAAATCACAAAGTACCTGCCAGTACTTCTTTTCATTAGGGATGAAAAAATCGAAAAAAAACAGGATACGATCAATTTGTCTTAATAAGAAATGCGAAAAAATGACTGAAAAAAATATCGAAATAAAAATCGAAGCTGCGATGCATAAACTTTCACAACTGCGAGCTTTAAAACAAAAAATCGATGCTCAAAAACGAACTACGGAATCGAAGAAAAAACGCAGTGAAGATACACGTCGTAAAATTTTAGTGGGAGCGGCAGTTCTCGCTAAAGTCGATCGAGGAGAATGGACTGAATCTCGTCTACTCGAACTATTAGGGAACACGCTAACGAGATCCGACGATCGTGCACTCTTTAATCTATATCCTATTCAATCAGCAGACGAAAATTCACACCAAAATATGGTGGCTGATTCGTCAATCGCGAATATAGGTTTCATGAAAAAATAGAATTTCTCCGTAAAAATTATTCATACGTTTTTCAAACCGCGAAAGCGAAAAAATGAAAAAGTTAAAACTGATTTTTTAGGGGTGATGTTTGCGAGTAGCGCACATGCAACAACAGATTGATCAATGTCAATTGCAAATTCTGTTTCGATGCAAGAGTCAGCGAGGTTGGATGCACTTAAAACCTTAGGTTGCGAGGCGTTTAAGGCAGTGGATATTGATTGCAATGGTTGTCCAGGAGGAGATGCTCGACTTCCTGCTCCAGTTTTAATGTCAACTGTTTGGGCGAGAGCACTGCAGGGATCATCAGCGGATCGAGAAAAAGAATGTCGCGTGAGCCAAACCAGTTGTATAACTGATAGTATGTTTGCGAAATGCTTTCTCCAACAAAGGCTGGAATCGAATCGCCCAACTGCTAATCGACGAATGGTCGACAAATACACCACGCTCATGCATCATTTCTTCCAGTTGACGGGAGCTTAATAGGTATGCTGCTTACCAGCGAATACAAACCAATATAACATCCAATGGAAATCACATTCGTTTAGTATCAAGCATGCCGTGTCGCCATTTTTTAAAAGCGGTTAGCATAGCTGATTTCACAACTTAAAAGTTAATGCGACAAAGCCATAAATTATGCCCAAGCATGTTATTTAGCAAGCTAAGGATTTAAGGATTCGATGATAAATAAGTTTCGTTCGAAAAAATAAAATTTGGAGGTACTTGAATGACTTTAAATAATCCACGCAACATTTTTGTTTTGTTATTAGCAGAAATGCTTTGTGTATTTTCGCTTCACTCAAATGCTCAAGATCTACCTGTACCTGCGGATGAAGCTGCAAATGCTAGCAAAAATAAGATAAATAAATTTGATCCTCCGTACCCATTTACTGCAGATGAATTGTGGGAAAAGTTGCTGAATGTAGCTGCGAGTTTTCCTGATGGACTCACTCGCACCAATATAGATAAGATTTTTTCCACGAGTTTGGAGAGGGAAGCTTATTCAAACCCACAAATATCCAAATTTGAAACTGAAGCCTGGCAGGTTTCGCAGGGAAAGGATTGGTTTTTTTCTATGGGCGCTGTTTTGAAAAATCATAAGGCTATCAGCTTTAGTTTTTCTTGGGGAGACAGTCCTCTCGTGCTTCCACCTAGAGGTATGTGCATACCAATGAAAAAAATGGAAAGCACCTTATTAAAGTATGGTTGGGAATCGACTTCTAAACTTCGAATGTATCCGCAGTATTTGGTTGATTATCACTTTATTAAGTATATGCACGGTTCAATGCGTATTACTTCAGATGGAGACGGTGACGCCGCTTGTCTCATAGATTTTTTCATAGTTAATAATTAAATTTTTATCCCTCCCCTCCTGTCAATTTCAGAGGAGCGATCTACTAAACTATTAAACGCTTCGATACTCAAAAGCTGCTGCGCCGCCAAAATAAAAGTTTGTGGATTTTCTGGTCTCTTAAAAAAAAATACTTGGAGTTAAACGGCTGACGTCTAGTTGGTGAAGATTGTTTACTGTATCGCTGATATTCAAATTATCGTCGCTCATGAATTTACTCCTAGTAAGTTTAAATTTGGCTTAGCAAGTATTTAAAGAAATTTTCGACCCGATATAAGAGCCAACATTTCTCGAAAAAGAAACACTGAGTAGAGAGATTGTCTGAGAGTGACGTTTGGAGCTTGTCTCATTGCCATGAGAAGATATTCACGATCGCAAACTTGCGGATCAATGTCTGAGATCAAATCGGCGAATTGTGGATATGGCTTCAAAAGTTCATCAAACTCCTCCTTACAAAATGAAAGGATCGAGTCTTGACTCATTACTACTTGATGTTTATGGTCCGGTACGTTCATGTTCTTTCTCCTGGGATGTGAAAAGCTTGGTTTGTGTAATCTGGTTCTTAGATTCGGTTGGCGGATTGTTTTGTTTGCTCGATGCGGTGCTCCTATGTCAAAACGTGATCTGCTTCTTGAGTTCATGGCTGGGCGGTAATGGCATCGATAGCGGGGCGTATGAGGTGAGAAATCAAGCGGACCGTGGAATACCGGAGGGAGCGCAGCGACTGAGGATATGCCGCGAAAGCCGCTTGAATTATCGACGCGCCCTGCTATCTGTTTTGCCATGTAGACCAGTCATGAATTAAAGAAGCACACTTTGGCCATGGCGCATCGAGAAAACGGCGCGTAAGCGCCCCTTAACCGAGTGCAACGCGGTTCCATTCAGGATTTTGAGTTGGTAATTAAACTCACGGCACACCGCCAATTAGGACGCACGGTCAAGTTTTTTTGCAAGATTTGAGGCTCGAAGTGCTGTATAGCCTCTGAGCATGCTTAGTGTTCGATGGCCGCTCATGCTTGATACTTCCATCACATCAAGGCCTTTTTCAAACATGCGGCTAACAGCCTCTCTACGACAATCATGCAGACGGATATCCTCAAGAAAATCTCTTCGCGGCTCGCAACCCTCCATTTTGCAGTCGGAAAGGTAGGCAGATTTAGCATGCTCCTTCGCTGTTGCAAACGCAAAGCGGAGTCCGCTTTCCGTAATCTGGAATACCTTACGTTGCGTGCTTTTACCACGCAACGGTACTACGTTTCCCCCGCTAGGTACCACTAACAGAGATTCAAGAATTTCGACTGCCCGTGAAGAAAGTCCAATAATTCTATCTTCGCCATTTTTTGTGTCGTGAAGGATTGCAGTACGTGCAACAAGGTCAATGTCCTTGACGCACAATCGCAGCACTTCGCCTCGTCTGCAGGCAGTCTCAACGAGAAATTCTACAAATCGCAATATGAGAGGATTTTGCGCCTTGACCAGTTCAGCGCGAAAATATTTCCATTCATCGAGTTCAAAACGGCGACTACGCATTTTCGCTGGTCTAGGTAGCTCTACAGTCTTGACTGGATTTTGAAGGCCGACGCACCATCGACGTGTTATCGCTACGCGGAAGAGACTGGAAACGATCATTAAATATTTACGTACCGTTGTATTAGAAAGGTTATCAGCACGTAAATCTCGTTTAAGACGTTCAATTGTATCGCCGTCTGCGAGGTAGACTGGTAGATTGGCAAAATCCTTGAACCGCTGCAAGCGACGAATTGCGTACTCTTCTTCCTTCGCTCCTTTCTTTGCCGGTGTTATTTCGGTCAGGTACATGTCGAATAAACCGCCTATCGTCGTGCCGGTCGCTTTTTTCTTCTCCGCCTTAGCGCGCAGAACCTTTTCTTGAACCACATCAGTTGCTTTGCCTGCTCTTAGAAGATCACGGTAAGCACGCGCCTCATCGAGGCTAAAAAAAGTTTCATTGATGTAGGTGTTGCCAAGCTTCATCCTCACTCGAAAGCTGTATCCGTCAGATCTCGCCTCGATGTTCCGCTCAACTTTTCTTTCTTTTGATTTAGACTTCTTTTGCATTTTTACACCTCGTTTTGTCCTAATTTGTCCTGAAATTAGGATACGAGAAGGTTGAATTTAACGGAAGTCCTCGCCAGTACTTCATTTCACTAATTTGTCGAACGGGTCTCAAAATCCCGCGCCGCAAGGCGTGCCGGTTCGATTCCGGCTCTCGGCACCAACAAGACATACAAAGCAGTTCAAAGAAGTCCAATAACCCGTGTTACTCACTCTGAGAATGCGGGTTTTTTGTTTTTTGACGTCCAACTAAGTTTATTGCAAGCTAAGGTTTTTTATCCATAGTTTAATCCATAATTTTATGGATTAAAGATGCCCAAAAATAACCCATCCCCTCACAGACACACAGATCCGTAAAGCAAAGCCCAAGGAAAAAACCTACACCATCACTGATGGCGCTGGTATGTACATTGAAATAGCGCCAACGGAGAACGTCAGACTTTGGTGTTCAACGTCGCCATCAGAAATAACCAATAGCATCAAACGCCTTAGTTTCACTCGATCACTCTCGTTTCAAAATTAATTCGACAAAACCTTAATTTGCAATATCGAAAATTTTAATAGCGCTTTTACCTAAAACGAAAGCAATAAACCACGTAACCATTCCGCCAGTACTTGCAAGCCATATACAAAACCAAATGAACAAAAATGGGGCAAGCCCTAAGAGAACCAAAATTAATAGCGAGCCAAAGATAAATGACATTTTTTCTCCAACAATGAATTTTGAAATTAATCCTGCTAAATAAAAGCTGAATATAAACATTTCAATGCGACAAATTATGTCGCATTATTTTAAATTAGCAGTTTGCGTGTATAAAAATAAGGGGACATTGGCTGAATATAAAGTCTATAAAACACGAGCATCAAATACTTTTTGAAATTCAATTTCCGCCTCATGCAGAGATGCTCAGGTTACCTACCTGAGCCTATACCTTATCTGCGATTCGTCGATGTCTTTAATGATCCATCCGTTTTCTATCAGACCATCCATTAGTTTCAACGCCACGCTGTAGCCTAAAATAAGTCTACGCTGAAGGAAGGAAATAGAAATGTCATTGGGGTTTTCTCGGCAAATATACAGTGCCTTTTCAATTAGCATCATTGAGAAATCCTTACATTAAAAATCACTTACTAATTTATGCCCATCACGAGCACAATTTGATTTGATAGTGCCCTATGATTCTCTGGCCCCGATCAAAATTGCAAGCAGATTGCCATACCCGAAGAAGCTACCATTTGGATGGAATGTGCGATCTGTCCTGGGATCGTAGACCCCGCATAACGATCCATTCATTAAATACCCCCTGATCGAGCCATCTCCTGCAGATCGGAGAACACCGAATGGTGTACCGTTGGGAAGTTTTAAATAATTCAAAACCACTCCTTCGTTTTTTGAGATGTGGTCATCATGCCTGTCTATTGCGACAAAGTGCGTCGCTAAACTCTCCAATTTCTTGAATATCGAGGAAGGCGAAAAATCCGGGATAAACGAATGCAAGATTGGTAAAACAATAGCCCAAGAAAAAGAATTTAGATGGAAATTTAATGATGACGAGGGCATGCTTCACATCTTCCGTACGATTTCCAACAGACAAAGACACGATAGCTTTCCGGTCAACGAATTGTGGGACGTATTAAACGAGCTGAATAATCATTACGGCAAAATTGGATTTCCCCTCGCCAATAGTGTTAAAAAACTCCCTCAAGGGACAGAAATACCAGGACTAGGATCTGCACATTATGCAAGAAGTTCTGGTAAAAGTGACAGCGTGGGAAGAGCTCAGGCCGCATCGCAATTAGCAGCAATCTACCTAGAGGCGGGGATCGTGTCACGTATTGAGGGATCGCGTGTTCAACTGCGTCTCAATGAAAATATCTCAAAAGAAAATTTATCTGAGCATCTTTCGAGATTATATAAGTCGTCCAAATAAGTGAACATAGAGAAGAGTCATTAACCTCTTATAACGCGCCTGTTGAAGAGACTTTATCGGGCGCTTATTCAAATAACGTCCTCAGGTTGACCCAGTGGGTCGACCATGACTTCGCAATTTGCGGATATTGTTCACCCCATTGCTGGCTAAAGCGCTCCAATTCTGTCAACGCTTGATCTTCTGTTGTCGCCT